>NZ_VFJE01000053.1 GCF_006385255.1 Flavobacterium microcysteis | reverse complement strand
TGGTTATTGCGGCGGGGCTCACCTCTTCCCATTCCGAACAGAGAAGTTAAGCCCGCCTGCGCAGATGGTACTGCAATCCTGTGGGAGAGTATGTCGCCGCCTTCCTTTGAAAAGGGTTCCCTATGGGAACCCTTTTTTGTTTTATAAGGTTTGCTTAAAATATCTTTTCTTTGTAATTATGGATAAGCAGAAACTTTTGATTATTGGTTTGGTATTTCCAGAGCCAAATTCTTCAGCAGCAGGAAGAAGAATGCTGCAATTAATACAACTTTTTAAAGGAACAGGCTACGAAATTACGTTTGCAAGTCCGGCACAGGATAGCGAATACGAATTTGATTTAGGATTATTAGTCGTTCAAAAAGCTAAAATTAGCTTGAATGACGAAAGTTTTGATATTTTTATTCAGGGCTTAAAGCCTGATATTGTGCTGTTTGATAGATTTGTGATTGAAGAACAGTTTGGCTGGAGAGTTTCTAAATATTGTCCAGAGGCTATTAAGATTTTAGATACAGAAGATCTCCACTGTCTCCGCCTGGCCAGGCAAAATGCTTTTAAAAAGAAAAAAGAATTTACTACTTCGGATTTATTTAGCGATACCGCAAAGAGAGAAATTGCCAGCATCTTACGCTGTGATATGTCTCTGATTGTCTCTGATTTTGAAATAAAACTCCTGGTTGGTGAGTTTAAGATTGATTCTTCCTTATTATTTTATCTTCCTATTTTTGCTGATTCAAGTTTAGATTTTGTTCCTTTTGAAGAGAGAAAAGACTTTGTTTTTATTGGCAACTTCCTGCACGAACCCAATTGGGATGCTGTTCAGTATTTAAAAAGCACCATCTGGCCTTTGATTTATAAGCAGCTTCCGGAGGCTTCGGTATTTGTTTATGGTGCTTATCCATCGCAAAAGGTTTTGGAATTAAATCATCCAAAATCAAATTTTCATATTATGGGTAGAGCCGATAGTGCTGCAGAAGTAATTAAAAAAGCTAAGATTATGTTGGCTCCATTACGATTTGGAGCAGGAATAAAAGGAAAGCTTATAGAAGCAATGGAATATGGAACTCCTAGCATTACTACTAGTATTGGAGCTGAAGGAATGAATCTAGATGGGCTTTGGAACGGCTTTATCACGGATAATCCGGCTGATTTTGTCCAATATGCTATAGACCTTTATAAAAATGAAAATCTTTGGCATAAAGCCCAAAAAGATGGCGTTCAGTTATTGGAGGATAGGTTTGCTGAAAAGCTATATACGGAATCGTTTATTGCGATGATTCGTGACTTAATGAATAACTTGATAGAACATCGGAATAAGAACTTTATGGGTCAGATTTTGCAATATCATACGATAAGGAGTACCGAATATATGTCACGTTGGATAGAAGCTAAAAATAAAAAAATCCCGTCTTAAAAGGCGGGATTTTTGTTTTATGGAGGATAGCTTAATTAAGCTAACATCGTAACCGGATTTTCCAGATATTGTCTTAAAGTCTGCAAGAATTCTGCTCCAGTAGCTCCGTCCACAGTTCTGTGATCACAAGCAAGTGTTACTTTCATCGTATTGCCTACTACAATCTGACCGTTTCTAACAACTGGTTTTTCAACAATTGCTCCAACAGAAAGGATAGCTGAATTTGGCTGGTTGATGATTGATGTAAATTCTGTAATACCGAACATTCCTAAATTGGAAACTGTAAAAGTACTTCCTTCCATTTCGGCTGGTTGTAGTTTTTTGTTCTTAGCTCTTCCAGCAACATCTCTTACATTAGCTCCTATTTGAGTCAAGCTCAATTGATCAGCAAATTTTAATACAGGAACAACCAAACCATCTTCAACAGCAACAGCAACTCCAATGTGTACGTGATGGTGAATTACCGTCACATCATCTTTCCATTGAGAATTTACTTTTGGATGCTTTTTCAATGCCATAGCACAAGCCTTGATAACCATATCGTTAAAAGAAACTTTTGTGTCAGGTAATGAATTGATTGTACTTCTGGAAGCCATTGCGCCATCCATTGCTACTTCAATCGTTAAATAATAGTGAGGAGCAGTGAATTTAGATTCTGACAAACGCTTGGCAATAACCTTACGCATCTGTGAGTTTTTAATTTCTTCTGAATAGGTCTCACCAGCAGGAACGAATGGTTTTACAGCTGGAGCCGCAGCAGTAGCTTCTGGTTTAGCAGCAGTTTCTTGTGAAGCTGGTGCTTGAGAAGTTGCAGCAGCAGGCTTGAAGTTTTCGATATCGCTTTTTACAATACGTCCGTTTTCGCCTGTACCTTTTACTTGTGAAATATTTATGTTTTTCTCTTCAGCAATTTTTTTAGCTAAAGGAGAAATAAAGATTCTTCTTCCGTCAGAAACAGTTTCTACAGTTTCTTCTTTTGATTCAGCAGTTTCTGATTTTGACTCTTCGGCTTTTTCTTCTTTAGCTGGAGCAGCTACTGCACCACCTTTTTTGAAGTTTTCTGCAATGCCTGATATGTCAGTTCCTTCTGGTCCAATAATAGCCAAAAGAGAATCAACTGGAGCCGAATCACCTTCAGGGATCCCAATGTACAATAGCGTTCCTGAGTTGAAAGATTCAAATTCCATAGTAGCCTTATCGGTTTCGATCTCAGCTAAAATGTCTCCTTCGTTAATTTTATCACCTACTTTTTTCAACCATGTAGCTACAGTACCGTCAGTCATGGTATCGCTCAAGCGAGGCATGGTTACAACTACTACACCTTTAGGTAAAGCAGTGCCTTCTGATTTTGGAGCTTCTTTAGCTTCTTCTTTAGGAGCCTCAGCAGTTTTTTCTTCCGCTTTAGGCTCTTCTTTTTTGTCAGAAGAACTTCCGCCAGCTAAAAGATCAGAAATGTCTTCGCCTTCTTTTCCGATAATTGCCAAAAGAGAATCAACCGGAGCTGATTCGCCTTCCTGAATTCCGATATATAACAAAGTACCAGAGTTGAAAGATTCAAACTCCATAGTAGCTTTATCAGTTTCGATTTCTGCTAAAATATCTCCCTCGCTAATTTTGTCTCCAACTTTTTTCAACCATGTGGCTACAGTTCCTTCTGTCATAGTATCGCTCAAGCGAGGCATTGTGATTTTTGTTGCCATAATGATTATAGTTTATGAGGTAAAAAAGGATAGTTTTCTTGTTCGTAAACAACATCGTAAAGTTGTTGCGTATCAGGAAACGGAGAGTCTTCAGCAAACTGAGCACACTCTTCAACCAGATTTTTAACTCTTTCGTCAATCGCTTCAATTTCTGCTTCTGTAGCATAATTGTTTTCTTTGATGATGTCAAGAACCTGAGTAATAGGGTCAATTTTTTTATACTCTTCTACTTCTTCTTTTGAACGGTATAATTGCGCATCAGACATAGAGTGTCCTCTGTAGCGGTATGTTTTCATTTCCAAGAAAGTTGGTCCGTCACCACGTCTAGCTCTGTCGATTGCTTCGTGCATTGCTTCGGCAACTTTTACCGGATTCATTCCGTCAACCGGACCACATGGCATTTCATAGCCTAATCCTAATTTCCAGATATCTGTATGGTTTGCGGTTCTTTCTACCGATGTTCCCATCGCATAACCGTTATTTTCTACAATAAATACTACAGGAAGTTTCCAAAGCATTGCCATGTTGAATGCTTCGTGCAATGAACCCTGGCGAGCTGCTCCGTCACCAAAGTAAGTCATCGTAACACCACCTGTATTAAAATATTTGTCGGCAAAAGCAATACCTGCACCAACCGGAATTTGAGCTCCTACGATACCGTGACCTCCGTAAAATCCTTTTTCTTTTGAGAAGATATGCATCGAACCACCCATTCCTTTGGATGTTCCGGTAACTTTTCCTAATAGTTCTGCCATAACAGCTTTTGGGTCAACACCCATACCAATTGGCTGGACGTGGTTTCTGTAGGCAGTAATCATTTTGTCTTTGGATAAATCCATAGCGTGCAAAGCACCAGCCAGAACGGCTTCCTGACCATTATATAAGTGAAGAAATCCTCTTACTTTTTGTTGAATATATAAAGCGGCTAATTTGTCTTCAAATTTTCTCCAAAGTAGCATGTCTTCATACCACTTCAAATAAACTTCTTTTGTAATTTCTTTCATTGTTTGTTTTTTGTAAACGTTATTGTGCCAGTAAATTGCTAAAATAATAAGACGCAAAATAGTTTCCTCACACAAATTTGCGAAAGGCAAAAATAAGACATTCCTACGTAGAAGTAAAGTTTAAAATGTAAATTTTAGGTTTTTTATAAGAAGTTTTTATCAAACATAAAAGGGAGCAGATTTTTAAGCGAATCCGACTTGTAAACTACTCCTGTTTCACCCATAAAATAAATTTCTATTGGGTAATCTTGTTTGAATTCATACTCTGATATCGATTGTCTGCAAGCTCCACATGGTGGAATAGGAGAGGTAACCGGTCTTTCGTCTGATGTGGCTGAAATTGCAATTTTCAAAATCTTGGCATCAGGATATATAGCCCCTGCCTGGAAGATAGCAACTCTCTCTGCGCAAAGTCCGGAAGGATAAGCGGCACTTTCCTGGTTTGAACCCAAAACAATTTTTCCATTGTCTAAAAAGATGGCTGCTCCAACTCTGAATCTTGAATAAGGAGCATATGCTTTTTTACGTATCTCGATGGCTTGCTCCATCAGATTTTTTACATCTTCAGGCAGTTCTTCTTTGTTGTCGAATACTGAGAATGTGGTCGTAATGTTGATTTGTTTCATAAATGTTTTGAGGAAAAAAAATCCAAATTACTAATGAAAGCAATTTGGATCTTTTAGACTTTAAATTATATACTAATATTCATCATATTTGTCTCCGAACGCAAAGCTAAGAGAAAAACGTAATGTGTTTTCCAATGGGTTTCTGACTTTTGAAGTTGAGAACAAGTAAGATACATCCAGTTTTACAATGTTGTATTTAAATCCTGCTCCAAGCGAAAGGAATTTTCTAGCTCCTTTTTCTTTACTTTCATTAAAGTAACCAGCTCTTACTGCAAAGGAATCCTGATACCAATATTCGGCTCCTAAAGCCCAGGTAACTTCTTTTAATTCTTCTTTGATTCCGCCTGGTGCATCTCCAAAAGATTTGAAAATACCACTTACCCATCCGATTGAACGATAATCTTGGTTGTTTTGTGCTCTTTCCACATCGGTAATCTCACCATCTCCATTCAAATCAGGATTCTGAGGAGTAGGAACCAATAGCTTGTTGATTTCTGCGTTAACCGATACTTTATTGAATTCATCAAAAATGAAGTCGAATCCTCCTCCAAGTTTCATGTTGGATGGAAGGAAGTTAGATCCTTCATCAGAATCGTCTAAGTCATAATTGATTTTTGGTCCTAAGTTTTGGAAATTGAAACCACCTCTCCATCTTCCGTTGAAATCTTCATAAGCTATTTCTTCGGATTGATAGTAACCCGAAATGTCTACAGCAAAAGAACTTGCAGCAGAAGCATCATTGCTTAATTGCGCTAGTCTTAGGTTAGAACGGATATATCTTGTGGCTACAGACATCGAGAATCTTTCGCTTAGTTTTAGGGCATAAGAAAGGTCTAATGCAAACTCGCTTGGATTCACTTCTACAGCAGGATCGTCTGGGTTGTCGTTTCTGAATTCGATAACTCCAAGGCTGAAATAACGTAAGCTTGCTGCGAAAGCACTTCTTTCATTAATTCTGTTGAAGTAGGTGACCTGACTTAAGGAAATGTCATTTACAAGTTCTGGAAGATAAGGCGTGTAGCTTAGTGAAAAACCTTGCTTATCAAGCGAAAATGCATATTTCGCAGGGTTCCATTGTTGAGAGTAAGCGTCTGGGGAAGAAGCTACTCCAATGTCGCCCATACCGGCGGATCTAGCGTCTCCCGCAATAAGAAGGAAGGGTACTCCTGTTGTGATGACCCTATTCGTTTCTTGGGCTTTCGCCATATTGATTCCCAATATGCAGATAATAAATAATGCGGCTTTTTTCATTCTGAGATTGATATTAATTGAATTGAACAAATATAGTATTTTATTAAAGTATAACAAGTTTTTCGTATTTTTCTGTCTTTTTGTTGGTCAACGTCGATTTGACAGTAAGTTTATAAACGTAAACTCCCTTCCCAATCTTATCTCCAAAATCATCTTTTCCATCCCATGAAATTTCTCTTGACAGAAATCCTTCCGTGGTTACCATCTGATTGATTGTCTTGACGATTTTTCCGGTTATGGTGATAATCTGTACTTGTACTTCTAAAGGTTCGTACGGACGGTTGTGCGTGAACCAGAATTGAGTATAGCTTACAAATGGATTTGGATAGTTAAGCACATTTTTTAGAGTTACCGTTTCATCGCCAACCACTATAAATTGTATTTCTGATGTCACCGGATTGTTATATACATCCCAGGCTTTAAAGGTAATTGTGTGCAAACCTACAGCCAGGTTACGGAAAGGGAAACGCACTTTTCCTTTCGTGTGATTGTCAAGTTCGGTTTCGTAATAATCATTAAGGATATACGGATTGTTTTCGTCGCCATCCAAAATAGCAACTATGTCATGTCCGATGCCGCTTGCCGTGTTGATTCCGTTTTCGTCTTCCAGAAAAGCCAAGAATATAGGTGATTCGTTGGTAATACCTCCGGATATAAATGTTTCATCATTCATATACAGTCGCACTCTTGGGCCGATATTGTCAGCTGTGGCGTTTGGATTAATTCCTCCTACTTTGATGTCAGTATTGTATCCGGTCTGGTCTTCTAGTCCCTGGTTTCGTTTAGCATAAAAACTAATCCTTCCATTTCCTACAGGAATTGAAATGTCTCTAGGCACGACAAAATTAAATTCGAATTGTCCGTTTGCAACAGAAGCGTTACCACGGAAGATGGTTTCGCCCAGCAGCGTAAAATTCATTATAATCAAATTGCCGTTTCCATCAGTTACTCCATCATTTCCGAAGGTGCTTCTTTGTACGTTTTTGTCAAATAGGTTTACAGACAGGCTTCCATTGTAGTTTGATAATATAGTGTTTCCGTCTACATTTCTGACTTCACCGGTTAGCTTTACCGGACTTAAGGCATTAAAAACAAATGTTGAAGCTGCAACAGGTTGGTCGTTTATTTTGGTCAAAACGATTGTAGGTTTTGGAATTGCAAGCCGTATGGCCGGATCTCCTACATAAGAAACCATCAGGGCAGAGCCGTTGGTGTAATTGTTTTTCGCAACTCTTAAGGCTTCTGAAATTGGGACATGGTTTGTTGTTCCGTAGCCGTATAATTCGCTTGAAAAGGCTTGGTTAATAGCCTGGCCGGTAACAACATCTATCTGGCGTGTGGTGGTTACCATTGCAATCGCACCGCCTTTAGGATTCCAATAGGTATATTCCCCTGCAGTTGGTCGGTAAGGATTGTCGAATCTCGTGAATTCACAGGTTACAGTTACGAATAAAGGATATTTATAACGATTGTTTAGGCTTTGAGCATCTGCCTTTTCGAAAATTCGCTCTTTTGCAAGGCCATCCTCTCCACCGTGTCCAAAATAATTAAAGACTAGAGCGCCTTGGTTTATAGCATCAACAAAATCTTTTCTTGCTTTTGGATAGCGGAAACCTCCTGCAGATGCTTCTTGTACATAAGAATCGGTATGGATTTTTTCAACGTTCACAAAAGGTTTTTGTGCGGCAATCTGATCGCCTAGTGCATCGATTCCGGTTTGGATAGAATTTTCCCAGGCTACATCAACGTCATCGGAAATCAGCACGAAGTTGTTTCTCCATTTTCCATAGGATTCGATAGCATGGTATTCGATTACTTTGGTTACCATTTCTTCTGCCTGCTTTATATCGCTGACAAGCATTCTTCCAACAGCAAGTTCCATGTCCTGAGCACTCGTATCTATCATAAGTCCCTCGTCATTGTCTAGCATGGTGAAATAATCGTCAGACATAATAGAGCCTGCTAACGAAAAGCTAGTCAGAGCTTGGAAGACCGGAACGATATTCGTATTGTTTGAAATTCTGTTTTTGTAATCAAATGATGCATCTCCAAACAGATTGAGGTATTTCAGCCTTTTTGAAGGAATCGATGCATTATTATAGATGTATTTTACAAAGTTTCGGATAGCGCCAATGTCTTGTTTACCCGAAGAAAACTCCTCATAGATAGTTTCAAGATTGACAACTTTTACATTTAATTGAGAGTAGGTTCTGTGGAAGTTGGCAAGCCTTTCTGCTTGAGAGCTCAAAAAAGCAGGTGTCACAATAAGATAGTCAAGGTCTTGGAAAGCCCCTTGCGCATTTTTTAAAATGGTACCTTTTAAATTTTGGTTGACTACACGTGTTCTCGAATCTTTCAATGGTGAATAATAGTCGGCTGCATCAACGGCTATATAATTCCTGTCTTCGCCCATATAAGCTTTAAAGGAAAAAGCATCTGCTCCGTTATTTTCTACTTTTTGTACATTATATATATCTGTAATATCCCATACTTGTGTTATTCTTGATGCGCTTGAAAGTTGGTATTGGATTACTCCGGTATTCAAATCCGCATCATTGTATCGGAATCGGAATTGCTTTCCATAACCCTGCAGGTTCCTTTTTGCTTCCAGGATGATATAGTCTAGATAGGCATCAGCGCTTGGAACGCCTCCATTGTTGTAATTTAATTTTATGGCTACACTTTCTGCTGCTGGAAAATTGCCCGCTGTGCTACGCTCGGATGCGACATCGCCATCTGAGGTTGTTGCGGCAAAAGTGAGGGGATTAATATCTTGAGAGTTGGCCGAGACATTCATCGTGGTTGGTGTAAAGGCAGAAGCAGCAGCGTTTACTCTAATCTTGATTTGTGTTCCGGTAGCGATATTCGGGAATTTGAAATCAAAAGTTTGCTCGTTATCGATGTTGAATCTTTCTCCGAACCATTTTCTTCCCAAACGCCCGATATTGGTTTTATCAAGTTCGTGGTATTGGTAATCGTCAAAAGTTGTCATGTTCAAGGTGGGATTATCTGCAATAGCAGGCATGTTCCCAATTCGTTTTCCGGGACCGCCTTGCGCCGTTACATAATAATAGGCCCTGTCTGCATACAAATTATTATGGGTCTCGCTTTCTTTATTCCAATTGTCCATGCCTTCTGCATAAAATAGGATATAATCCTGGCTGTCAAAAGAACCGTCGCTTTCTCCAACTAAGGTAATAGCATTTTCAATTAGATCTTCCGGATAATAAGCGCCGTTGAGCAAAGGCAACATACGGCCGCCATTGCCGTAAATCTTTATGTTTCGAGCATTTGCAGCACCTACATTCATGCCAAGACTTTGCAGGAAACTTCTGGATATTTTATAAACACCTGATTTTACTACGTAGAAACGGTACCATTCGCCGGAACTCAATACGGAGTTATATACTAATGAGGAGTTTTGTATGGTATTGCCAGATCGTCTTGCGGTTGTCGAAAATGAATAGGTAAATGATTTTACTCTTTGAAATGTATTTCCTGATTTAATAATAGGAGATAAGTATAAGACTGCTTTTTGTGAAGCGGGATTACTCATGTTTTTAAGGCTGGCTTCAATAGAAGAAGGAATCGATGAGATTCGTAAGTCGCCAAGTTGTTCACGAGAAATGGTTTCGTATACTATATTAGTTATCTGTAGGCTGTTTTCGTCAGCAAAACCAGAAACGGGAATTTTTAGATTAAAAAAAACGGCTTTCTTTTCATAGTTGAAATAAAAACCGGATGATTTAAAAATAGGGGCCTTAATCTGGATCTGTTCCGAATAAATACCAGAATTATCAATCCATTCAATAGATATATTGTCTCTTTGTTGGGCAAAAGAAACGTAAGAGCTTATAAGCAATAAGAGTAAGGTAATCTTTTTCATTAATTTGAATAACGCCAGTAGCGCCTAATTATTACGAAAAGTAAAAATAAATTTTTAACTTAATATTAAGTACAATAAACTCAATAAATTTGCGTTCTAGCAGAAGACTTTTAACACAAAATTAGATTTTTATTAATATTTCAAAATTGTTGTTGCAGTTTAATGGTTAATTATTATATTGCGGCTCGAAATTTATTACCTACTGAAAGTATGAAAGTAAACAAAATTATGGCTTTGAAGCTGATGCTCTCCTTAGCATTAGTTATGGGTTTTACTAGTTGTAGCAAGAAATCCAGTTCAAAAAACGCTTCCTCTGCCACTGGTTGGAAAATCAATGACAAGAAAGGCGGATTCCAATACAATTCTAAATTTAAGAAGCAGGAAACTGCTCCGGGATTGGTTTTGGTTGAGGGAGGAACGTTCACAATGGGTAAAGTTCAGGACGATGTAATGCACGATTGGAACAATACACCTAATCAGCAGCACGTTCAGTCTTTCTATATGGATGAGACTGAGGTAACCAATCTTATGTATATGGAATATCTTGATTGGTTGAAAAGAGTTTTCGATCCAGAAGATGAAAATTATAAGAATATTTATGAAGGAGCTCTTCCTGATACATTAGTTTGGA
Organism: Flavobacterium microcysteis; assembly: GCF_006385255.1. GTDB lineage: Bacteria > Bacteroidota > Bacteroidia > Flavobacteriales > Flavobacteriaceae > Flavobacterium > Flavobacterium microcysteis. The sequence goes on along the minus strand of NZ_VFJE01000053.1, from coordinate 381,365 downwards.
GAAATAGATTGGGTTATAACGAAACTATGACCAACAACTATTTAAGACACCCTGCTTATGCAAACTATCCTGTAGTTGGTGTAAACTGGATCCAAGCTGTTGAATTCAGCAAGTGGAGAACTGACCGTGTAAACGAAGGTGTTCTTGAAAGAGAAGGCTACTTGAAAAGAGATGCAAAAGTAGTAGATGCAAAAGGTGATAACACTTTCAGTACAGAAACTTACCTTAATGCTCCTACAAAAACTTATGGCGGTAATGAAGAAATTGTCTTGAAAGGACAAAGAGGAAGATTAGCGGCTAAAGAAGATGCTAAAAATGTATACGCTCAAAGAACTTCAGGTATCATACTTCCTGAATACAGACTTCCAACAGAAGCTGAGTGGGAATATGCAGCTGCAGCTGATGTAGGTAACAGAGAGTACAACCTTTACAGAGGTCAGAAGAAATATCCATGGAAAGGTAACTATACTCGTTCTGGAAAAAGACAAGTTAGAGGTGACCAATTGGCTAACTTCAAACAAGGTAAAGGAGATTACGGCGGAATCGCTGGATGGTCTGATGACGGAGCTGATATCACTAACGTAGTAAAATACTATCCACCAAACGATTTCGGATTGTATGATATGGCTGGTAACGTTGCAGAATGGGTTGCTGACGTTTACAGACCAATCGTTGACGATGAGGCTAACGACTTCAACTACTACAGAGGTAACGTCTACATGAAAAATAAAATTGGTGAAGATGGAAAAGCTGAAATCGTTACAGGTGAAAACATCGCTTACGATACATTGGCTAACGGTAAAATTATCGCAAGAAACTTCCCTGGACAAATTGCTCAGGTTCCTGTTGACGAAAAAGAAACTTACCTAAGACAAAACTTTGATAAGTCTGATAACAGAAACTACAGAGATGGAGACAAACAATCTACAAGATACTATGACTTCGGAAATTCTGAAGAAGGTGAAAAAGTAGATGATTCAAAAAGAATGTACGATTCTCCAAAACACAATGTTACTACAGATAGTTTAGGTAACATGGTAAGAAAATATGACAAGTCTTCAAAAAGAACAACTTTGGTTGATGACAACGTAAGAGTTTACAAAGGTGGTTCTTGGAGAGATAGAGCTTACTGGTTAGATCCTGCACAAAGAAGATACTTCCCTCAGGATATGGCTACAGACTACATCGGATTCAGATGTGCGATGTCAAGAGTAGGTCCTAAGTCTGACAAAAAGAAAAAAGCAAGAAATTAATTTTCTACAATAATTCTACAAAAGCCCTTTTTAGGGCTTTTGTTTTTTTAAATCGCATAGCATGGAAATTAAAGAAATACACGACCTGTTTTTAACATGTACTTCAGTTTCAATCGATACCAGAAAAATTGAAGAAAACTCCATGTTCTTCGCTATCAAAGGAGAACATTTTGATGCCAATACATTTGCTCAGGAAGCGCTAAATAAAGGTGCCCTATATGTAATTATCGACAATAAAGACTATTACATTGACGAAAAGACAATCCTGGTTTCCAATACACTTGAAACATTGCAGGAAGTAGCCAAGTTTCATAGAGAATATCTCGGATTGCCAATCCTGGCATTAACAGGAAGCAATGGAAAAACGACTACAAAAGAATTAATCAATGTGGTGCTTTCAAAACGATACCATACAAGAGCTACTGTTGGTAACCTAAACAATCATATTGGTGTTCCGCTGACATTACTTTCATTTACTTCAGATACTGAAATAGGAATTGTTGAAATGGGTGCCAACCACCAGAAAGAAATAGAATTCTTATGTAATATCGCAAGCCCGGATTTTGGATATATTACCAACTTTGGTAAAGCCCATTTGGAAGGTTTTGGCGGAGTAGAAGGCGTTATCAAAGGAAAAAGCGAGATGTATACGTATCTTTCAGAACATAACAAATATGTTTTTGTAAACCTGGATGATGTGATACAAAAAGAAAAGACAGACAAAAATCTTCGTATTACGTTCAGCCATACTGATAAAAACGCTTCTGTCTTGATTAATAAGATTGCCGCAAATCCATTTGTTGCTATCGAATTTGACGGCATTAAAGTCAAATCCCATTTGATTGGTTTATACAATGCTAATAATATTAATGCGGCAGTAACAATCGGAAGGTATTTCAAGATTTCTGATACTGAAATAAAAGAAGCGATTGAAAGCTATGTTCCGGAAAACAATCGTTCGCAGTTATTAGTGAAAAACTCTAATGAAATCATATTGGATGCCTATAATGCAAATCCTAGCAGCATGGAAGTAGCTATCAAAAACTTCCTGCAATTAGACAAGCAAAATAAGGTTGCTGTTTTGGGCGATATGTTTGAATTGGGTGAAGAAAGCTTGCACGAACACAAGCACATAGTGGCTTTGCTCAAACATGAAGAAAAAGTACAGACCTATTTTGTTGGAAAAGATTTTTACCAAAATAAAATAGACAAAGAATACCTTCATTTCTTCAAAACTTTTGATGAATTTGCCGAGGCATTTAAAGCGGAAAAAATAGAAAATAAGACTTTGCTGATTAAAGGTTCCAGAGGCATGGCTTTAGAAAGAACGCTCGAATTACTGTAGCTTAACGGAATTGGAAGCTTATAGAAAATACTATATTCTAAAAACTACCGTTATACTTTTAAAACTAAATAAAAAACTTATTTTTGTCTAAAGCAACAAATGCTTTATAAATTAAATAACCAAATCCCTGTATTATATTTATGATATTTTCAACAATTTTACTGCAGACTGATACCATTGCAAAAGCTTCAACGAATACAGTAATTGAGGGAATCGCCAAAAATGAAGAAATGAACCTGTTTAGCTTTCTGATGAAAGGTGGAGCATTTCTTATCCCGATTGTAATTCTTCTTTTTTATACAATCTACCTGATTTTCGAAAGATATCTTTCTATAAAAAAAGCAACCAAACAAGATTCGCACCTGATCAAGGATATCAGCATTCAGTTGAATTCCGGAAATATTAATGCAGCCCTGTCATTGGCAGAAAGATCAAATACGGCTTCTGGTAATATTTTAAGAGAAGGAATTCTAACTATAGGTAGGCCGATTTCTGAAATTGAGTCGAATATGGAAAGAGCTGCCAATATCGAAATTGGGGAAATGGAAAAAAGGATGGGACATTTGGGACTTATTGCCGGTATCGCACCGACTTTAGGTTTCGTTGGAACGATTTCTGGAGTTATCAAGATTTTTTACAGCATTTCGCAAACAGAAGATATCAGTATCGGAAATATTTCCGGCGGTTTGTATGAAAAGATGATCAGTAGTGGTGCCGGACTTGTAGTAGGTATTATTGCTTATGCGGGCTACCACTTATTTAACGGGATGATTGATAATTTTTCTTTAAATGTCCAAAAACAGATTTTGGAGTTTGTAAGTATAATTCAAAGACCTAACGATGGCTCTAAAACGAAATAGAAGATTTCACGCGGAAGTAGCAACTTCTTCCTTAAGTGATATTATGTTCTTTTTGCTGTTGTTTTTCCTTATTATCTCAACACTGGCAAACCCGAACGTAATCAAGATGACGTTGCCTAAAACGCAGCAGAACGACAAGACAAACAAACAGCATATCACGCTGTCGGTTTCTGAAGAAAAACAATACTATGTCGATAAACAGAATGTTGCTTTTAATGAACTGGAAGCGGCACTGCTGACAAAAATGGGCGATGCTAAAGACCAAACGGTAATTGTGAGAATTCCTTATAATTTACAGGTACAGGATTTAGTAGATTTACTCCAGATAGGTGTTAAGAATAATTTGAAATTTGTGATTGCCACAGATAAAAAATAGAAAATAAAAGAAATAAAAAAACGCTTCGGGAAACCGAGGCGTTTTTTGTTATACTTCAAATGCTGTTTATTTGATTGATGAAATCACTTTATATTCAATATCCTTCTCTGTAAACTTTGATAGGAATTCCATTGTCATTAAAAAGATCTTTTAGACGATCTAATTTTTCATAATCGTCATTCTTTAATTTGTCTTTGCCGAAACTTGAAGAAAATGTCTTGCAATTATAACAGAATTGAATGTACTCAAACACATTTCCGGCCTTATCGAAAAATAAGATTGCATATCCGGTTTCTGAACATTTTCCTTTACCGATTATATTCTCCTCGATGCTTTTTGAGAAAATAATATCTGATATTTTTGGATATTCCGATTTTTTTAAATTCACGAGTTGTTTGAATTCTCCAATATTTATTTTACCATTTGTTTTTGGTATTTCACGACATTCAATTATAGATAAGGAGTCATTTACAAATTGCAAATTCTCAAATGAAGCAATCATAATTGAATTTGCCTTTGTAAAAGGATAGTTTAAAGCATCTCTTTTAGATTGCCCTATAACTAAATTACAAATAAAAAATACAATCAGAACAGATAGCGTACGATTCATAAATTTTGTTTTAAGCTTTGTTGTATAATGGAAAGAAGTATTCTGTCGATTCGTTAATTTGATTTTATTGTTGTCAGAAGCTCACTGTCAAAAATTGCTGCTGGAGAAATTACAGTTTCTCCCATTGGAATCTTATCACCATAGCGCTCTTTCATAGTTTTTTTGACAACTTCATTTGTCATATCAAAGTTGCGAAGCTTTTCCAGTTTGCCTATTTCAATACCGGTCGCACGTTGATAGATTTTCCAAATGAGTTCAGAACAATAAATTTTGTCGTCAGACCATTCAAAAGTCAAATCATAGCTTTTACCTATAAAACTGTCACCAACTTGTTTCATTTTTTTTAATGCAAGAGGAGTTAATACTTGCCTGGCTTTTTTAAGGCGTTTGATTACAAATTTTCCCTCTTTTCCCCGAGCAATCCATTGGTCAAGTGGAGTACGCGTAACGGGTTGTATTGCTTCAAAAACATAAAAATCCTTACCCTTTTTGTAGATAATCCCACAGTGGGAATATTTCGATTTTGTTGCAAGTTGAATGGCTTTGCTTTGACTTGAAAGCGAAGTTTGAAAAATAAGGTCGCCATTTTCTATTTCGTTATTGTCGGCAAGTTGTTTTACTTCTGCTTTAGCATTTTTAATTCGGTGTGTTGAGCCGTAAAGTTTTTGTTTGGCGAAAAACCCGCCTAAAATTAACAAGCCTAAAAGCCCGAATATAATTATTCCTTTTTTCATAAGGGTTTGTTGTTGTATAGACGATTAGGTTCTCAGAATGACTTTAAGATTGTGAATCATTGTTATCAGTGTTGATGCCTCAATTAACTCAAATAGTTTTTAATTAACCCAGGTTTCTATAGTTTTGATTCTTATCCATCTTTCATAAAACCAGTAACATATTTCGTTACTGTTAGCTGAAGCAAATTAATTGATCCACTCACAATATTTTCGTATTATTTCCCAATTAGAACCTTTCTTTTCAAAAAGATACAATGTTGCTCCGCCACAAATCATACTACACTTGTATTCTTCATAGAAAATACAATACTTGCCATTTCTAAAGAAAATAGGATGTGAAAATGTGAATAGATTTACTTCTGACTCTTCAATAAACTCGAATTTGCCTTTCGATCTGATTGTGTCATCACTAATCAAGTTGACGTTTGGCAAGTCCTTCGCTGTCCATTTTTTTAAAGAATCGTTTGCAAGCTCCATTTTCAAATAGTTTAGCTCTTTTGATGTAAAGAACTTTCTGTCTGTCTCTACTTCCTTAAAACATTCTAAAAGATCAACACCTTTTGACGATTCGGTTACATTTGGGATGTATGCAAAATCTTTTAAAAACTCTTTAATAAGAAGCTCCGTTTCTTTCTTTGAGTCAAATACGGTTTTGGGATATTCTTTCTTATTGCAACCTATAATAAGTAGAAAGAGCAATATATATAGTGTTTTTCTCATCGTTTTAAAGGTATTAAACTAATAACGGCATTGCTATAATTGAATTGTATCTCTATTCTTTTTTGAGTTAGAGATAAAAAATCTTAATGCTCTTGTCAATACCTCTTTTTAGGCATATTCAACACCTCTTGTCCACAATCTATGAATTCATTGTCGTTCAATGGTTTTAAGCCAATTTCAATTCTTGCTATGTTAGTTGCTTCTTTTGTCTGAATACATGGCTTACCAAACTGTGAACCATAAAAAACCCTTCTTTGCTTTTTGTTGGTGCTGTTCAACCAGTAATATTTATCTAAAACCGAAGCAAAAAAAGCGTTGTCAATATTTCCTTTGTTGACTTCTTTTAGAAATAAATCAAAATATACTTTTTCGTTCACAAGCCTATGTGGATTATGCAACAAAATTGCAGCAATAGCAGCCTCAACACATTCGTGTTTCATGTTTCTTTCTCCTAATAATGCTTCCGTCGGGTAGCCATTCTTAATAATAAAGTCAACCATATTAGAAAAATTGGTAGAGTCAATTTTAGGCATTAATTCCTTTTTGTTAAAGCTCAGTTTGTTATCCCTGATACCTTGATCAAAGCCATACATTTTGCATAACTCAAAAGCAAGACTGTCTTGCTTAAAAGTATTTTCAGAAATTGGAATGTTTGTTTTGGTAGTGTGTTTTCGGCTACAGCTAAAAATTAGAGTTGACACTATAATAAATAGAAGCAGGGTCTTGAAAATTTTCATGAAAATAGTTTAAGGTTTACGAATATAAATAATTAAGAGATATAAGTATGAAATTATCTGTGAATGCAATGATCTCGTGTCGATGGGAGGATAGACTACAGCTCATATTTTAACTAAGATTGATAATTATTTTAGTAAGTTTACGAAGACAAAAAGGCTTTATAAACCTTTGGGAATACAGACTAAATATCACAGAAATACAAATTAAAAAATGAAAAAATTACTCCTGCTACTTTTGACAATGACACCACTAGTAAGCTTTAGCCAACAGATTATAGCGGATGATATTGATCGTTTTTGGAATGCTTATGACAAAATTGTTGTAGAAAAGGACTCGCTAAAACAACTGGATTTAATCAAAACATTGTATATAGACAAGGCGACTCCGGGTTTAGGCGGGATTATGAAAGCAAGACGATATACTGCTGAAGAATTTGTGTATGCCATCAATCATTATCCTAAATTTTGGAATTCGGTACGGAATAATACCTTAAAATCTAAAGAGTTTTCAAAAGAGATTAATGAAGGCGTAGCAAAACTAAAAGACATTTATCCGGATTTAAAACCGGTGAATACCTATTTTGAAATCGGGATTTTAAGAACAGGGGGAACAACAATGGACGGTATGCTTTTGATAGGAAGTGAAGTCGCTTTGACAGATAGATCAGTAGTTACAGAAGAATTTGATAAAAAATACCCGCACCTGCGTAGCTATTTTGATACAGAGCCTATCAATGATGTGGTATTTCTGAATGTTCACGAATACATCCATACACAACAAAAAGAAACTATTGGGAACTCTCTTTTGTCACAAACCATAATGGAAGGAGCCGCTGAGTTCTTAGCTGAAATTTCGTTAAATGTAAAATCCCCGAATCCTCAAATCGAATTCGGATATAAAAATGAAGAAAAAATAAAGCAGGAATATGTAAAAGAAATGTTCTCCTCAAATATTTATAACTGGTTAATGAATAGCCCTGACAATCAGTTTAAGATGAGGGATTTGGGGTATTTTGTAGGTTATGCCATTTGTAAGAGATATTACGAGTTAGCTCAGGATAAAAAACAGGCCGTGAAAGAAATGATTAATCTGGACTATAACAATGAAACAGCCTTGATAAGTTTTGCTGAAAAGACAAACTATTTCGACAAGCCGCTTTCTTTTTATAAAGCCGAATTTGAAAAACGTATACCAACGGTAGTTGCTATTTCGCCTATCAAAAATGGAAGCAAAAAAGTAAAATCAGGAAAAACCCAAATTACCATTACATTCTCTCAACCGCTCAACGGACGCAATTCAGGAATTGACTTCGGGCCTCTAGGAGCTGATTATTTTCCAAAACTAAGTCCTAACAGGGTCTGGTCTGAAGATAAAAAATCCATAACACTTGAAGCCGACTTAGAACCAAACAAACACTACCAATTTGTTGTGGACAAGACTTTCAGAAATAATGAAGGAATTAGAATAAAGCCTTATCTGGTTGAATTTACAACCAAAAAATAAGGACTTTGTCCGTATCTTTGGAATACCAATTAATATTTTTTCATTTTGGAGTTATTTCTTTTAGTATTGGCCGGTTTTATTATCGGAACTTGTGGAACGCTAATCGGAGCCGGTGGCGGTTTTATATTGGTACCGCTTTTGTTGCTTTTTTATCCGGAGTTGCCACCTGAAACCGTTACCGCAATTTCTATGGCTGTAGTGGCTGCAAATGCCATTTCAGGATCAGCTGCCTACGCAAAGTCAGGAAAGATTGATTATAAAGCAGGCGTTATTTTTGCGCTGTTTACGATTCCAGGTTCTATATTGGGCGTGTTTACGGTGCAGTATATCCCAAAAGAATCGTTTAATATTATTTTCGGGGTCTTGCTTCTTGCATTATCGGTATTTCTTTTCTTTAAAAAACAATCAGAAAAAAAACTAGTGCAAGATGACGACAGTCAGCAAAAAGGACTAAAACACCGCAAGTTGGTTGATAAGATGGGCACAATTTATCAATACAGCTATAACCAGCGTAACGGTATTATCATCAGTATTGTAGTAGGTTATATGTCACCACTTTTGGGTATAGGTGGCGGAATAATCCATGTACCGGCCATGGTGAATTGGCTGCATTTTCCGGTTTATATTGCAACCGCAACCTCGCATTTTATTCTGGCAGTAATGTCAACTGTGACGGTAATAGTGCACGCAATTAATGGTACCTATAACGATCCGACGGTATTAAAAATGGTAATCTGTCTTGCAGGAGGAGTAATTCCAGGTGCACAATTAGGAGCCTATTTTTCGCATAGGGTTAAAGGAACCAATATTATTAAAGTATTGGCGATTTGTTTGGCGTTGGTAGGGATTAGGATTTTGCTTAAAAACTAGATAGCTAATAAAAACAAATTAACTATATCCCAAATATATTCTCTTTTATTAGTCCTCTAAAAAAGTAATTATTTTATAATTTCTATATTTTCAACTTTCACATATCCGAAATTCTCACTTTTTGTAATCGATACAAAAACCCATCCGTCAACTACACTTCCGAGTATTTGGCCGTAATCTGTCTTGTGAAGTTCTTGGATGATATCATAAGTTATACCTGGACCGTTTCTAAGATTCAGTTTAGCCCCTTTGATCATAAAAAATGAACCTTTTTTGATTGCGTCATAATTCTCTGTGTATGAATCATAATAATTGTCTGTGCCTGAACTCGAACCGTTATAAAAATTATTAGTAGATATTGTCTTTTTTGTTTTGGATTTCTTTATGGCAGGCTTCCTTGAAGTATAATAAGTAGTTTTGCTATATGGTTTTGAAGAGGTCGAGAATCCACATACACCGCATGAACCACCACTATTACAATATTTACAGCCACTACATGTTGTGCATGCGGTACAAGATGCACTCCCTGTACAGCGACCTCCTTTTTTTGTGTCGCAACATGAAGCAATTAACCCTCCTTTCTGTGAGTATGCAGAATGAATTGAGAAAAACAAGAATAAACAATAAAGACCTTTTAAGAAGTTTGTGCCTTTCATTAGTTTAGAGGATTAGAAATAAAAAAAATCCACATAAACTTCCTTGAAAAAGTAGTTTATCTGGATTTTTAGTTTTTAGCAAAATGTGGCTTTTGCTTGAGTCAAATATAATAATTTTTTAACATAATTGATGTTTAATTAAAAAAATTAAAGGGTTTGTGTAAGAAGTTTATAAGAGGATTTGGTGATTTTTTCATAAATTAGTTATCTAAAACCTACCACAATGAAAACAACACTACTCACATTATTTCTTTGTGTTACTTGCTTAACTGCAAAAGCACAAACTGCCAAAGAACTTATTGGCAAATGGCAACTCGTACGATACATGCATAACGGACAGGAAAAAGACATCAAAGATTTCTTTAAGACGGATCAGGTGTATCAGGTATTTTATGAAAACGGCAAATTTGAAAGTCTTATTGGCGATGAAGTACACAAAGGAAAGTGGAAAATGTCAAAGGACAATCAATACCTGACGCTTACCTCAACGCTGATTCCGGTAAAACTTCATATCGATCTTTTTAAGGATGGAAAACGGATTACGTCTTATGAATCCATATGGACCTTTGAGCACAAGAAAATAAATGATTGATATTACTTCATTAGGCTATACCATATAGCCAAAGCACCCATATTAATTGTTTTTATTTTCTGCATCGTATCTCCTTCCTGCAACATTAAGGACACTTTTTCACGTATAATACTAATGGCAGTATACATTCGGTTGTATACTGCTTTTTCGTCAATGTTCAACAGCTTCGCTGTTTCTTCAGTTGATAAATCATCTTTCCATCGGTGATTAAAAACCTTTTGGGTCAACTCTGGCAGGGTAGCAATGATTTCGTCAATCAGAGTATAAATTTCCTTTTCCTCTATTTCTTCAGAAATATGACTATAGATTAAGGTTCGGGAAAGCAGATCGAGTTCGTCTCCTATGCTTGAGAATATTTTTCGAGTCATATTAGCACGGATATAATCCAGCACCCTGTAAGTAAAAAAATGCAAAAGATAATTCTTTGCATTTCCTTCCGCATTCGTTTTTATCTGTATCGGATTCAGCCAAAACTGAGCCCAGAATTCCTGAGTGATTTCTTCCGTAATTTCTTCACTGCCTACACGATTATAGGCCCATCGATAAAGCAACGCCGCATAACGATTGTAAAATTCATAAAAAGCCGCCTCGTCTTTATTCGTAATCCTGTCTATAAGGATTTGATCTGGAGTTTTCATAGGGTTGTTTTCTACATATTTTGTAGATGCTGAATAAGAAGAACACCGCAAATGTATCATAAAAATGAACCTCTCAATTTGATAAAAAAACACTTAACATATTAGTAATGTTTTCATAACGAGTATCGCCAAGAAATCGGGAACACTGATTACGATTATCTATATAAGAACAAAATAATATGAACAAGAAGCTGAATAAAGAAGAACAAGAGAAAAAAAAGCTGATTTGGTTTTTGTGGCTGCATGATTATTTCCACAGATATTATAACGGACAGGCATCTGAAAAAGAAATCCAGAGTATTAAAAACTGGAATCCTGAAAAATCAGAAAACACTCCATTTGAAGCTTCCGAAAGCCAGATAAAAAATGGCGTTGAAAAGGTCTGGGAGTCATTATCCTCTCAATACGGGTTTGGCGATCCGGCTCGTCGGCCGATAAAAGTTTTCAGATTGCAAAAACTAATGCCTTATGCAGCGGCTGTCGTCGTGATGTTGATGACTTCTGTTACGGCCTACCAATACAATACCTATGGCACGTTCCAGAGTCTTGGGTGTTTGTTCTCAAAAGAGATGGTGTATCAGACAGGCAAAGGAGAAGTAAAAAAGTTTACACTACCTGACGGTTCTTTTATTACGCTAAACGGAAACACTACTCTGGCTTTTGTAAAAAATGAATTTAACGACATCAAAAGAGAAATCTGGCTAGAAAACGGAGAAGCATTTTTTGAAGTAACTAAAAATCCACAGAAGCGTTTTATCGTCCATTCCCAAGATGCCGATGTAGCGGTAAAAGGAACTTCCTTTAGCGTAACGGCATATAAAGAATTGCATAAAAGCAGCGTAGCAGTCAGGACGGGTAGAGTTGAGGTATTAAGAGAGAATCAAAAAATCTGCGTGCTGGTTCCTTCACAGAAAGTAGTCATCGATAAAAAGAAAAATGCGGTCAGCTTATCAGAAATAGAAACTTCAACAATTGCTACATGGCGACAAGGAAACCTGACGCTCAACCATTCTGATGCGGATGAATTAATCCTTAGAATGGAACAGCATTTTGATATTGAAATCATAGCACAACCAGACCTGTTGAAGGACATGAGCTTTAGTGCCTCTTTTGAAAAAGAAACTTCCCTAAGCAATGCGCTGGATATTATTTCAGACATCTACGGCATACGCTATACCATTAAAAATAATACAGTAACCCTTTACAAATAATTACAACAACTTCAACAACAGCACTAACGAACATTATGAAAAATTGGTTCCTATTTAAAACAATATTGCTTTTAATTTTTACGCAATCTCTCTATGCCCAGCAGGATGTATCCTTTCCTGAAGAAACTCTGGAATCACGAATCATACGTATAGAAAAATTAGGCGACATCAGCATTGCCTTTGACCATAAGCAAACCGGAACAGTAAAAGTACCGGCCTATTCTGCAAAAAACCAAACCTGGGAAAAGGCATTGGAAGCCTCTCTTTCAGGGACTTCTTTTATACTTAAGAAAAATGGCAACTCCTATGCAGTTGTTCCAAAACCGACCTCTGTAAAAAAAATTGGAGCCGTAAAAGGAAAGATAGTCGATGAATTTGGCCTTGCTTTGGCAGGAGCCAATGTAGCAGTTGCCGGAGCAAAGGCAGGTGCGCAGGCTGATAGCAATGGAAATTTTTCATTGTCATTAGAAGAAGGCATCAACAATCTGGAAATAAGCTATATTTCTTATCAGACCAAGCGAATTACAGGAGTCGTAGTAAAAGCCGGTGAAGTAACAGACCTGAATGTTGTCTTGAAACCGGATGCATTAGGATTGGATGAAGTAGTAATCACATTAGACTACAACGATGCTTCAGCTCAGGGATTGCTCATGCAGCAAAAAAGAGCTCCACAGATGAGCGACGGTATTTCTTCCGAACAGATTGCCAAAACACCCGACAGCGATGTAGGGGCAACTTTAAAAAGAATTACCGGGATTACGACAATTGACAACAAATATGTGGTCGTGCGTTCTATGGGAGAACGCTGGAATACTGCCGCAATGGACGGTATCAATTTGCCAAGCACAGAAGCGTATAACCAGAACTTTTCATTTGATATCATTCCTACGGCTATGGTAGAAAGTGTAGTAGTAAGCAAGACAGTTACTCCCGATATGAATGCCAGTTTTGCTGGAGGTTATGTGGAAGTAAGAACAAAAGATATTCCGGAAAAGGATTTTTTCTCTTTTAGCTGGGGCAGTTCCTATAATACCGAATCTACCTTTAAAGATTTCCAGTCTCGGCAAAGAGGTGAATCTGATTATTTTGGCTATGACGACGGTACAAGAGATTTTCCTAAAGGTCTTATTTCTACCTCTTGGAACAATCCTGTGTTTTTTGAACAATCCAAACGTTTTAAGAACGATAACTTCACTACCTATAACTCAAAGGCAGATCCGAGTTCCAGTTTCCAGTTAGCGATGGGACGAAACTTTAAAATGAAAAATAATAACAAATGGGGTTTTGCAGCAGCAGCTACTTTAAGAAATGAGCAGACAAAATTGGATATTGAACATACAGGACGAGGAAACTGGCTCGACAATACGGCCTTAGTAAGCAATTGGAAGCAAGCAGGTGTAGCACCTGTAGAATTTTTCAACTTTCGAAACAAAGGAGCGTCTTACACTTATACTTCCACAGTAGCGGCGATGTTTAATACAGGACTTCAGTTGGGCAATAACCGTCTATCGTTCCGTAATTCTTATACGCATCTTTATGACAATACGCTTACGAGGACTACAGGATGGAATGAATATACAGGAGGTAGCGGAATGGCAAGTGCGGCTGAGGGTGCTTATAATTATTTCTATCATGGAATCGTACCGGACAATGACGATAGAAACATTCCTGGTTTAGATAAGCCTTATACAGATAATGTCAATTATCCGGTATATCAGACATTGATACAGAACAAACTTGAAGGAAGTCACAAAATTGGAGGATTAGAATTTAATTGGTTTGCAGCCAGAACTAGTGTGGCCTCAGATACCAAGGATATGACACAGAATATAACCTATTATAGTTTTATTGGTAGGGAAATCATGGAATACCACCAGATATATAACTCCGGGAATAATTTTACAAGAGCCTACATAGAAAACAGAGAAACCGACTACAATTATGGAGGGTCTTTAAAATGGAAACTGGATATTGGAGATTTTAAAAATGATATCAAAGTAGGATATGCAGGTACCTTGAAAAATAATACCAACCAACAAGAAAAGTTTTTCCTAAGAGTAGACGAAAATAGGGATGTACCCAATAGTGACAGAAACTCCTTAGCCATTTATGGCCCACTTAGCGATTGGTTTGATGGCTCAAAATATGTACCTGGCGGTATTGGGTGGCAAACGATGCCAATCTATAAAGATTCAAAATATGAAGGCGAAGTGAAACAGCATGCACCTTATTTTATGTTTGACAATCGTTGGACAAATAAACTAAGGCTGGTATGGGGTATGAGAGCAGAGTACTTTAAATATACGCTGATTTCTCAACAGCTAGATCCTGCCGACTCAAGGAATTTACTAAAAGAGCCTATCCACGATAAGACTTGGCAGTTTATGCCTTCGGTTAACTTTACTTACAGCCCTATAAGTAGTATGAATCTAAGGCTGGCTTATAGCAAAGCAGTAATTCGTCCTCAGTTTAATGAAAGAACAGGATTGCCGTATATCGATCCGGTAGCCAATGCGATGATCTATAATACCGAAATGACATCTTCAGTAATCAACAGTTATGATTTTAAATTTGAATGGTTCCCCAACTTGGGTGAAATACTGTCGGCGGGCATATATTACAAAGATATTGACCGACCTATAGAACGCGAAGGTTATATTTCTAACGAAGGAAACCTCTACCTCTATAACGGAAATTCAAATAATGCAAAACTGGTAGGATTTGAAATGGAGCTAAGAAAGAATCTAGGTTTTATCAATAATAACGCCATCCTTAACAGCCTTTTCATAAGTGGGAACTTTACCTATAACAAGACACAAGTTACTGCTTACAAAAACAGATACGAGACAGGTGATACCTATAAGGTAGACAGGCCATTGTATGGACAAACGCCTTATGCCTATAACCTGGGTTTGGTTTATGAAGGTGATAGGTTAGGAGCCAGCTTTTTATACAATGCCAAAGGTGACCAGTATATAACAGTAGGTTATTCTTATAATGCGGAAGAAATACAGCGTCCTTATGCCGTTGCAGATATGCAGATTGCCTATAAGTTTTTAAAGAACAAAAATCTTGAGGTAAAATTCCATGTCAAAAATCTTTTTGATCGTGTAAAGGAATACTATAACAATTACAATTCCTATTCGGTTGTACGCGGGGTAGGGAGTGATTATGCTACAGAAAGAGAAAACTTAGCGCTTTTACCAGGCTCGACCAGTAAATACGACAAAGATATTGACAAGATTATTTTCCGTGCCCGTACCGGAAGGACTTTCGGAATGAGCATTAACCTAACTTTTTAAACGGCCTGCCTATGAAATAAACCCAAAACACGGCACTATAATTTAAAAATAAAACCCGATTCCTGCCTTTACTCGGCTCAGGCAAGGAATCGCAAAAGATAACAGAAGCGGAGAAACTACAACACTTAACAATACAAAAATGAAAAATTTATTACTATTAGCGACCTTATTGGTTACCACTGTTTTTTACGGACAACTTCCAGTATGGGTCAATTCTTTTGATTCTCCAGACGATATGATAGGATGGACATTCCATGACCTGAATGCAAACGGAAACAAATGGGTTCAAGGACAAAATATTTACCACAATGGAACTTCTCTTACCTATGGCACATCTGGAGTATTGCGTTTTTCTATCAGTAATGTACCATCAGGAAATGCAACCGGTTTTGCTACAGAAAATGACTGGGTGATTTCTCCGGAAATTGATTTGACATCTGTTTCAGGAACGATTACACTTGCAGCTTATATAGGCAGGCAAAGGACGACACATTTAACCTTAGGTAGATTTTTGTATATATATACCAGTACACCAGAAAAACAAGTGCCTGATTTGTCCGATTTTCAGTCAATGGCTTTAGATGGAGCAGGAGAGCAGATAGCTTATCCGTATACGATAATTGCAGGTGAAGGAGTAAATCATCCGTTTCCTAGTGATTTGACACAATTTGTGGAAAGTCTTGTGGATATTTCTGCATTTGCTGGAAAAAAGATTTATATAGGTTTATGGTCAAACCGAATTACTTCAGGTCCGACTTCCGGTCAAAACGTACAAAATATTAATATTGATGAAATGGGTATTTATGTAACACCATTAAGTACAAAAGACACTGAGAAAGGTCTGAATGCTACTAAAATTATGCAAAACCCTGCAATGTCAGAATTGGTATTGGAACTTAATCCGTCACTTTCAGCAGAACAGACAACAGTTAAAGTATATAATATGATGGGGCAAGAAATTATGACTGCGCCTTTCAATACACGTACTGATGTTTCATCCTTATCTGTTGGTACCTACCTGATTACGGTAACTGACGGTACTACGGTTGAGAAACTTAAGTTTATCAAGAAATAATCAATTACTCAAAAAATCCCGCAACCAGACACAGTTGCGGGAAATAAAATATAACCCAGATTGATTATGAAAAAAGCGATAGTATTTATAATAGGGCTGCTTATTTTGACTGCTTGCGAAGCAGAACTTACCAATTCTATTGATGCGGCTCAAAAACCGGCTCGTGTAAAGATTAAAGGATATTCCAGTCCGGATGCCGTACAGCTGAGGTTTAACGGAGAACCGGTTTTGATAAACCAACAGGGAAGTTACAGAGGAAACATAGAAACTACCTTGGAATTTGTCATAGACAAAGATGAAAAAAATTATCTGGGTATTTATAACAATGAAATCGGAAACGAACTGGCAAACTATGAAATTACGTACTACAATAGTGACCAATACAAGGAATTGTACTTTTTTAACCTTCCCGGGATTTTTCTAAAAACGTATGCTGTAAAGCCTACAGTAAATATCGGAAGAGTAGGCTTTGTATTCCTTTTTCCAAACCTTGGAGAATTTTCAGGTTCTGAACTGCAAACAGTAAAAGGCGTACTAAAAAGAGAAAATGGGGCGGTATTGGCAGAGTTTCCAAACATAGGAAAAGAAAACTTTTCCGAACTCAAAATCTATAGTTTCTTTAGTAATACGGCTCCTGTATTTTTAGAATTGTATAAACCGGGAACAACGGAACCTTATGCTAACTCCGGGCCAATACGCGTACAGATAATTCAAACTGTTGGAGCCAACATGATTGTATTGCAGGAAAAATTAGAAAACGGGAATTTGGTTGTCAAAGGTGATATCGATATTGCAGATTATCTTTAATCTGTCTTGCAGGCAACTGCTAAAATAAAATAATTGTCCAGGCAGCCAATGGCTGTTCAAATAGTGTACACATGATAAAAATAGATGCCAAAGACCATGAACAATTGGTAGAGGCTTACGGCAGATACAAAGAATACCATAATTTATATGGAACCATAACTATTTCTGAAGAACAAGATCAGGAAATCAGAAATAAAGCATCAGAGCTTCAGGGAACTTACGATTATTATAAGATATTGATACATGAACTGGAACGATGTATTGGCAGCTATCATATGGCCAAAAATTCTTTAAAATCAAAAATATATTCGCCAGCCAGAAAAATGAGTACCATAAAGAAAAACCAGAAATAGTTTTTTCACCTTGTTGTTTGTAGCCCCGGTACTAGTATCGGGGTTTTTTGTAGTTGTTTTTTAAGGGAATTGGATAGTGTTTTTCACTTATATTTCGTCTTTCCACCATTTGTCCTCGTCAGGGTATCCGTATTTTTTGGTGTCAATTTTCCAGCCAGTATTGTCTTTTTTCAGTACAAATTGTTCTTTTTTGGCTATCGCATGCTCAAAATAGGTTTCTACAACAGCACGATTTTCCGATTTCATTATAAGACTGATTTTTGTCTTCGGATCGCTTAGATATTCATATGCAGTTGGTTTCCCAAATGAGCGTGAATCGGTGTAGGGCTTTGTGCTGATTGGTGCAATTATTTCTTTACAACGTTGTGCATATTCATCCCATAAATCCTCTTCGTCAGGATGTGTCTGATTGGGAGAAGCTCTTTTCTCTTCTAAAATCTGATAGCGATCATATATTTCCTGTTCCAATGCGTCAATTAGTAGTAGATTGTTAATCAAAAAGTCCACTATTTCATTAGCCAAATGTTGGAATTTTTCTGATGTTTGGCTTACGTCAATGTTCAATTTTTTAATCATGTTCTTTTTTAAATGATTAATTATTGTCTGTTTAAAATTTCTGCTTCACTATCCGATAAAATTCTTTTTTCGTCAAGGAAATAATCGTCTCCTACTGCCGTAGCTTCAGATAAAATGGCTATGGCTGTTGAATGGGTTTTTGCTTTTGTCTCATTCCAGCATTCTGCTAAAAACAATTGTAATAAATCAACTTCCGTTTCATAAAATTCTTCCAGATCAAATTCTTCAAAAGAATAGAAATCGGATTCGTTGTCTCGATTAATTTCATCCCACAATTCAGAGAACAGATCAAATAAGAGTCGGTTCGTGTCGCTAAAATGAATGTCATATTGAGGATAGTTTTCCGGATTATAATCCGTTATCACATTCGGCTCTATTTTTAATGAAAAGTACTGGCACAAATAGTAGTAAACACGAAAAGCTGTCACTTCCCCGTTGAGCTGTTTTTCTTTTTCAAATCCTTTGGTCTGGGCAAAATAAAACCGTTCTATAACTTCATTTTTCACAGGATTTAGCACAAATTCCGGATATATTCTTTCCCATTCTTCGTGCAGGAATTCAAGTACTGCATCATTATTACCATCATCCACATTCTTTTTCTTTGCGGAGAGATATGTAGTGCCCATTACATTCCAATGGTTTTTCAATAACTCGGATTGTATATCGTATTGTTCCATTATTTTTAAATGAACTGGTTATCCCATTTATCAAATTTTGTATTTCCTGACATTTCATCTGCGATTGAGGCGCACCATTTAAAATTACATTTCATACATTCATAAACTGTATACTCGTAATAACCATCGCTACCCGAATCTATTTTGAGTAAATCCTGAAAATTGGGATTTTGCCCGTATTTATACCGAAGATCGCATTCGCAGATTAAACCCGAAAGTTTCACTTTTTCAGTGTCAAATTCAATCTTTTTTGCTATTTCTATGAGTTGTCCTCTCATGCGATAAGGGTTGACAATGCTATGCAGTCTTCCCATAAAAGGTAATGTGGCAATTGCCTTTTGAGACTGAATAAATGTGTACAGAGTGTCAAAATCAAAATTTTCTTTTGCGGCTTCTGTTACTACTAATGTCTCAAAGCTGTTGAGTATTTCTCTGTATTGTTTTAATTGTTCGAATGCATCTTCAATCGTATCAAAACGTTTCCAATCATACTGAATCAGCTGAGTGAAAAAATCGTTTATATTCAATACTGTCTTATCCATTTCCAGTTATCAATTTTGAGATACGTTCCGAATGAGGAATGTTTATTTTGTTAAGTACTTTTCGAATGTTGATTTCAAATTCATCTTGCTGTTTTCTGATGTTTGACAGCTGATTTTTCAAGTCTGTTTCGGATATTGAAAAAAAGCTTTTGATGTTTTTAAGATCTTCGGGTGTGGATTCCGTATAGTCTGAAAATTCAATCATTCCATTGTTTCTTTTGTAGAAAATCCAGGGATGTCCAATCCAGAGCTGTATCCAGTTGTCGGTAGCCGTTTCAAAAATTTGTTCCCAATCTTTTGTAGTTCCAATATCTCCACAACACATGGGTTCGATACGGAAGTTATCGTTTTCCTTTACAACAATTCCTCCGGATAATTTGCCTATCTGTTCTTCAAAAAAATCCCATTCTATATCTTCGAGCTGTTGCTGTAAGATGATTTCCAACTCTGTTTCATTGATAGTAGCAATGTCCACTAAAAAAGAACCATTTTTAATAGTTTTTAAGTTGTTCAGATGGCTGTCTGAAATGCTTTTCAACCAATACGCATTCCATTCATCAGGATAGTCTGTTGCACTGCCTTTAGGAGATTCATACTCGTTTTTGGCAAAGTCATTAGGTTCTATTTCGATGGTGAGAATGAGTTCCATAGTTAGTCTAATCTAAAAAACATAATATAAAATAACAACAACAAAGCCAAAGCAAAGGGTATTACGATGAGGTATTTCCCTTTTTGTGCTACTTCTTCTTTTTGTGCCAAAGACATGGCTTCGTATTCTTGTAATGTTTGTTCAAAAAAACTTTTTCTGCTTATCATTCCAAAAGTGAACAGATAAAATAATCCAATGGATAAAAGTCCTACTACTTTACCTATGAATTTTGAACCCAATATAGTTATCGTTTCAAATGTAGCATCCGAAAGACTGTCGGATATAAATTCTAAATTCCATAAGGCGTAATCAATAATGAATATCAAGGCAGTTCCAGCCAGTACCATGGAAGTTCCTTTTTTAGCAAGTTGAGTATCTTTTCCTCTACTTTCAAGGTCAAACATATTGTACCAAAGGATTTTTTTTAAATAAATCATAAATCATAAATCATAAATCATAATTTTTAATTATCTAACTCCCACCCAATTTCTATCCAAATCACTATAAGGGTAAATATTTATCATTTTCAACATATTTACAAAACCTTTATGCCCAAACATCTCTACTGTAGCCAATTCTTCCTCAAAAATTTCATGACATAGAAGCAAATGATGTTTTTGTTTTCCAATTTTAAACTCTTTGTAAATATCGAAAATGATGTATTTGTTTCCGCCATTATCGTCTTTTAACTGACATATCTCAAATGGATTAAAATCCTTTTTTGATGCTACACCAGCAATCTGCGTAAAAGTATCACAAATGCGTCTTTCAATTCGGTTGAATTCTGTTGGTGGTTCCTGTTCTGGGTTATTATAGGCCTGTTTTGTAAAAGCGATTAATTCATACGTGCCTTTTTTATTCTTTGGGCCTTTTCCGTCAGGGTTAATTAATTGCATCGTTGTAAATCCGGTACCGGATATATGATTTGGAAAATAATACATATCAACAGCTCCAACAGTCATGTCGCCAATAGTTCCGAATGGGATTATTGAAAGCCCGATATTTTCGGCCGAAACCCCTAAAATGGATTCTATTGATTTTAGCTTTAAATTGTGGTATTCAACATATTGCTCATTTGTAAAGTTTTGTTCTTCTTTCATTTCTTGTTTCAATGTTTATATGATTTTTCTTCAACCAGAATTTAACCTACCACTGTGTCATCAATAATTTCCCATTTTTTCATATCCAATATAATTTCTGTAGAACCAAATTTTAGTCTGCCAATAATTAATTCCCAGGTACAATTTTCTTCCTCATTTTCGGGCAACGTGATTTTATGTATACTGACAGGCATTTTATAGTTCACCAATTTTATATCGTCTGCATGGAATTCTTCAAGCTTTGTCCTTGCAAAAGTTTTGTAATCGTCTAAATGAACAGTTAGTAATTCCAATAAAAAATCAATTTGCGCTGATTTCAGCTTTGTAATTTTAATGGTATTTTCATTTCCGCCGTGTATTCTTAATTCTTTATTGATGGAAGACAAAAGTTTCTTTAGTTCCTCCCTTTTTAAATCAGCCATTTTTATTGATTAATGTGTATAATAACGAATTACCGATTGATTTTTGTTGATTTCAACGTAGTCAGACGAAACAAGTTCGGTACCGCAATCCAGTTCTTCAATTGAGAAATAAGTAGGCATCGTGTTTTGTGTTTGGCTTCGGGCCTCTTCCCAACAGCCTACGAACCAATCTTCATAAATTTCATTTTTTTCTTCGTTGTATTCGTCCATCATGTCTTCCCATTCATCTGTGTCGTCTTCCAGATTTTCTTCCAACTCGTCCATTTCATCCATTACATCTTCTGATTTTGAATGGTATTCATTCAGTTCATTAAACAAAAGACTGATAGGTTCCGTAATGGTTAGGCCTCTGGCATTGGAACCGAAAAACACTATTGAAAACCATTCGTGACGGTATTCGAAATTAAAGGAAGCAATATCGCTTTTTTCGTAAGTAGGCAACATCGTAATGGCTGTTCCGTTGAGTATTTGTATAAGCTCTTCAGTAATTTTAGGACTTTTTGCTTTTAATGTTGCCTGCAACATTGTATTCAGTTCTTTGAGTTCTTTTAACTGTTCCATTTTTATTTTTAATACATAGGATATTTATCTGTCGGGACAAACCGGAATCCTTTCAAACCATATTCAGTTATTTTATTTTTCAGCACTTCGCTTACGGTTACGCTATGTAACAGGTTGTGAATGGTAAAAATGTCTTCATTGATGCTGTCTTTTTTGACCACTAATTTCCGTACACGGCGTATTTTTTTATCACTCAGCATAAACAAGTCCGATTGTTCATAATCGACACAATCGATTTCTTTATTGATTTTCATCAAGTAGATTTCCATCGATTCTTCCCATTTGGTGTGGTACACTGTTACCGGTATAAATTCCAAGTGCGGAATGTTTAACGACAAGAAAAAATCTTTGGCTTTGGCAGAAATACCGTAATGTCCTGAAATAAAATCAGTGTCGAATTCACCCTGATAGTAGGTTTTTGGAAAAGGTTTGCCTTCCATTGCCCGTTCTAAATTGCCATCGGCTTCCCAGCTTACATATTTATCTCCGGGATCAATGTCATGTTCTAGGATATAGTAAGGCATTGTTTGCTTTTTTTAATTAGGAGTTCAATTTAAATTACGAATTTTATAATTCCAGTTTAAACGATTCTCCTTCTACAAATTTCCCTTTTGACTGTGTTATTTTGATTTTCTGCTCTGCTGTATAACCTAATGTCTCACCACTTTTAAAGGTAACATTACTGTTAATGACATAACCACAAATTTGACTTAAAAAGGTGTGCAATTCTCTCAAACTCATAGGTGCGTTTACAAACTCCATTTCCAGTTTGTCAAAAGCGGTCAATCCGTATGAATAGGCACTATTCGTCTGTTCTCCTCTTCGAATACCGATGTAAATCCACAGATCGAGAGGGATTCGGTCCGATTTTAATGCTTCTGCACTATCAAGATATTGTGCTTTTGGGATAAGTAAGGATTGAGTGCCTTGGTATACTCCAATACAATTGCTCGTTGCAAGAATAGCCGTTAGTACTTTTGTCAAAACCGCAAAGCGCTCTTTAGCGGTATTGTTGTTTGATAATATAGTTACAAGGGCATGTACATTGTGATTTTCAAGATCTTTTACTGCAGTTGGCCAATTATAAGCATATTGTGCAGTTCCTTGAATGTCGCCCATTGGAATTTGTGCAGCTATTGTTGCTAATACTACTGTTTCGCCCTGAATAGAAAAACTTGCTGACTCTGCAGATTTATCGATATCCGTCACGTCAATGCCCCAGTCCGATTTGAGGTACGCTATTATCTTATCGACATCAAACCTTTCATCATTGTTAAACATTGGCATTGCAAGTAATAAGTTGCTTTTAGCAGTTTCTTCCTGTTTTTCTTTCTTTTTAAAAAATCCCATTTATAGTATGTTTTAATAGTTTATTTCGTTTTGTAATATTCAAAAATTAAGTGGCTCCAAAATAATTTTCTCTAAAAAAGTAGGAGCTTTTGTAAACGGTTATAACTTAAAAAAGAAATATACAACCGCTACCCATTCTTTTTTGATTCCTTTGGCATGACCAATAGTACTGCGGCTGGAATTCTCAACCGTTCCATCATCTTTGATATAGCCTAGAGTGGAGCGGCTGCTGTTTTCTACGGTTCCATCGCTCTTTACATAACCAACTGTAGATCGGCTTTTGTTTTCGATGGTTCCATCACTTTTAATATAGCCAATGGTGCTTCGACTGCTGTTTTCAATGGTGCCATCGCTTTTAATATAACCCACCGTTGAACGGCTGCTGTTTTCAATAGTTCCGTCACTTTTAATGTAGCCAATAGTGCTACGGCTACCGGATTCGATAGTTTGTGCCTTGGTAATTGTAAAGCTTACTAAAGCAATGATAAGGAGTGCTGTTTTCTTCATTTCTTAAAAATAGTGTTATAATTATAAATATACTTTTTTATTTTCGGCTAGTTGTTGTTTACTTTCCTGAAAAATCTTCAGAATGACTCAAATATAGAGGAAAGAAAAGTCAATATGCTATTAAATTAAGCAACGTAGCTTTTTTGGGTATTAACGTTGAATAGCTGAGGTTAACCGTTTTGAATAGAATTTTCTGGCAGCTGATATTTTTTAGTTGATTAGGTTTATAAGTAACATTTAAAATTGCTTATATTTACGAAAACTAGAATTATATGCTACGAGCCGTTGTCATTGATGATATTGAGCGTATTAGAAAAGAAAATATCGCGATTATAAAATCAAATTGTCCGAACATTTCAATAATCGGGCAGGCAGAATCAGTGGAGTCGGGGGTGAAATTAATAAAGCTCACTTCACCTGATCTTGTTTTTCTTGATGTCGAGATGCCTGACGGAACTGGCTTTGATTTGCTCCAGAAACTAAAACCAATTCAATTTAAGGTCATTTTCATCACGGGCTATGAGGATTTTGCAATCCGGGCATTTCGCTTTTCGGCTATTGACTACCTATTGAAGCCGCTTGACTCAATGGAATTGGTAGATGCTGTAAAAAAAGCCCAGGAATCATTCGGCAATGAAATCTTCGATACAAAACTTAATAACCTGTTTGCTAATATCGAACGCCCAAAGAATCTCCAAAAACTGATACTCAAAACGGCGGATAAAATCTATTCGGTCAATATTCAGGATATCGTAAGCTGTGAAGCCGATAAAAATTATACAACCTTTAATTTTATCAATGCACCAAAGCTTATTGTTTCTACCAATCTCAAAGAGTACGAAACAATGTTGGTGCCTTATAATTTTTTCAGAACTCACAAGTCGCATCTCGTCAATATGGCCTATTTTGACCATTTTATAAAATCAGATGGAGGTAATACGCTCGTAATGCAAAACAAGCTTACGGTGCCTTTATCAGTGCGCAAAAAAGAAGAATTCCTTTTGTTACTTGAAAACCTATAGGATTCTTTACTGCTAAAAAACATTTCTTCTTTCATTACTAACGATAATCCTGCAAAAGGCTACGCAGGTTCATTGGTTAAAATTTTCATTTCTTTTTGATTTAGTATTGCAATGCAGTTCTGGAATGGTCTGATTTCCAGTTGCTGCACAAACTTAACTTAATTACAACCTAAATCAATTTAAATGAAAACAACAGTACGCATTTTTGGAATCTTTATCATTTTGTTTGTGTTACTCGCAAGTTCTGCGTCAATCTGGAGATCTCAGCGAGATAAGGATGAACTTCGCGAAAGTCAGGAATTGATTGCTCAGGCACAGCAAAGCCTTACCTTAATGAAAGAAGAAGTCAAGAACATGACGGGCGAATCGAAATTAGAAATGGAAAATCAAATTGCTGAAGCAGAATCAGGTATTAAAAAACTTCCGTCTGAATCTACTTTTACAATTGTTCAGGTATTGTTTGGGGCTTCTATGGTTTTATCAATAGTATTTGGAGTATTTCTTTTCCGTCCGAATTTGAAATCGTCAAAGACGTTACTTGTAATGTCTATTCTGCTTTTACTAGCCACTTATTTTATTTCGCCTGACATAGAAGGAGGAAAATATTCAGGGTTTTCAAACAGAACATTGGCACTTATTACAGGAATCCCTCTTATTGTTTTAGCGCTATTTGCTTTCTGGATTGCAAAGAAAAAGAATGTAGAAAGCTTGCGTAATGGCCGTTAAAAAAATCAATAACTGTTTAATATAGTAAACCTATGAAACTTAAAAATGTAATGTTTGGGCTGGTTATTGCACTAGCGGTATCCTGTGGGTCAAAAGAAACTAAAGATAACAATGCAGCTACTACTGACAGTACTGCAACCGAAGCAACTGAAGTAAAAGCTCCGGTATCAGTAAAAGAAACCCTGACAAAAGTTTGGGTATTAAATGATATTGATTACAATGTGGGCCTTAATGCAGCCAAGGACAAAGAAGCATACAAAGCACAACTTGAAAAAGTGTTGGCTGACATGAAAGGGAAAAGCGAATTAAACCTTAGTGCTGACGGAAAGGTGACTGTTGAAATGATGGATCATACCAATACGGTCAAAAATTACACTGGCAAATGGTCACTTACTGATGAGGACAAAACCTTAAACGTAATGCCAGAAGGTGCATTGGATCCATTTCAATGGACCATTTGGGAAATTAGTCCGGAAAGCTTGTCGTTATTGATAAATAACACGACGATGAAATTTGTTCCTAAAAAATAAAACAACAACATCTTACTTAATTCATTGGTGAGCCACAACCGAAAGGTTGTGGTTTTTTGAGATGATTTAAACTTTTAAGATCAATAAAATACATCTAAAAATGAAAAAAATCCTATTAGTCATGCTTTTGGCCATGAGTGCTACAAGTCATGCACAACTTTCGGCCTTTATCAACGGGAAGGCAATCAAAGAAGGAGCCAGCGTCTCTAAAAATGATCTAGCATCGTTGCAGGTTGGTTTTAAGAACCCGAAAAAAGTCACCATTATTTCTGGAGTGAGCGTACTGTACGTTCAGCTTCTTGATGCAAATAAAAAAAATATCCAGACTTTTTATCTCCAAAAAGATGGGTATGTTGCCATTGATGATTTTTTTAAAAGTAACACACCAACAAAAAAATTTAAAGTATTTGGTGAAGACGGTTTTTTGGGTGATGGTAATACGCTTGATTGGACATTGTCATCAGCTGTTGGGCAAGAAACCCAGAAAACGATACAGGTAAAAGTCGGATTGTATGTTGCTGAAGAAACAGGCTACAGACAATACGGGCAACGTGTAAATTTGTTAGAACCTATGACATTCAATGTGCCAATTTGGGATGCAAAAAATGTTACTATGCCATTCCTTGAACTTGCAATCGATAAGACCAATATAGCGGGTGATATGGATACCAAGCAAAACGGGATGTTAGGCAGAGAAGGAACTGAGATTGGGTATCAGCTTAGTGAAAAGGGCAAGATATGGTATACGGCTTTTGCTCTTAATAGTGATAAATATCCAGGTCTGAATGCTAAAGAAGTGGCAGACGATTTTATCCATGCAGGAACATACTATGCTAATTATAACCAGATGAATGATAAAAGACCATTTAAGGATTATGATATTGGGAAATATACATTGCCTTGGGACCATATCAACAATTTGCTGGATTCGAAAAACAGGCTTTCTAAGCTTTCATATCGTGTCAACAAAGCAGTCAAGAATAGCAACCTGATGAATATGTTTGAAACAGTTACTATCAATGGTATGAAAGGTTATGCATTCAAAACCAATACGGATGAGCGTGAGCATATTAATGCGACCGATTGGACTCCAAAAGGCAACTTTGTTATTTATATTCTGGAACATCCAACTAATCCAAAGCTGACTCTTATCATTTCAAGCTCTGTGAAAAATAACGGAAATACTCTGGAAGAGACTGATGCCCTTCTCCAGACATTTATCAATAGCATCAAAAAATAATAATAGTAATAGTAAAAGTTTGTTTAAAACCGCAGTTGCCAACTGCGGTTTTTTATTTTATTAAAACACTGGATAGTGCTTTATTGTTATTTTTGTTAAGACAACAAACAGAGATTTTATCGATACAATTATGATTAGACATTTTTTTCTCATCTTATTCTTTAGCTCGTTTGCTATGTATGGGCAAAATTCAGCAAAGCCAAGCAAAGAAAGCCTTAAATTGAAAGAGGAAATTTTTCAGATTATAAAAGAAAATGCTTTGTATACAGACTCTTTGGATTGGAAGAAAATTAATGACGAATATGAGACAGTTGCATTAAGCGAAAATGATTCTGTCAGTCAGAGTATATTGTTTAAGTTTTTTACTGAAAAACTAAGACAGGCAGGAGATCATCATTCTTTTTTTGTTTCAAAGAAGACGATGACAGCCAAAAAGCAAATTACCAATCATGAGCAACCTAAAGGAATGTATTTGGGAAATCATATCGGATTGATAAAAGTACCACGCTGTGTGACATTTGATGCTGAAAAAGACCTGGCATTTGCCAATACGATACGGGAAGAAATTAAAAATATAGATAGCACAAACGATATTACCGGATGGATAGTTGACTTGCGTCATAATTCCGGAGGCAATATGTGGCCCATGCTTGCAGGTTTGAATGCACTTATAGAAGATGGTGAAGTAGGTTACTTTGTTTATCCTGCGTCAAACTATAAAATGCCATGGTTAAGCGAAAACGGATCAATGCTTTCTCAGAAATCAAAAATCAACGATTATAAAATAAAAGACAGGCAGCTAAAAATTGCCGTACTTATAGATTCGTTGACAGCAAGTAGCGGAGAAATGACGGCTATTTCATTCCTTGGACTTCCTAACGTAAAAACATTTGGGCAACCATCAGCAGGATATACCACATCAAATGGTACGTTTCCTTTATCAAACGGTTCACATTTGTATTTGGCAACAAGCCATGCGGCTGACCGAACAGGAAAAGTCTATAGAGAGAAAATTTTTCCGGATATAACCGTTGAAGACAATTCAAACACCAAAGAAGACGAGGTAATTGAAGAAGCAAAGAAATGGATAAGGCAATAATCGTAATAAAGCCATTATAAAAATAAGTTTTACATACTAAAAAAGGGAAGGATTTTTATCCTTCCCTTTTTTAGTGATAAGAGATTTGAAACTAAGCCTATCTTATCACAAACTTTCTATTGCAATTTTTTTGCTTCAGGCAATTGCCAAAAATAAGCAGGATCGTGAGTGATAGCATTATTTTTCAAATACTTGTTGCTCTCTTTATCAAAACCAGTTGGAATTAGCGAAATATATTGTAAATCGGAATCTGCCTGTCTGTATCTGCTTTCTGTATTGAACTGGCTTTTGTTGGTGCATTGAATCCAATATAAGTTCTTGGCCATATAATTATCCAAATACCAGATTTTGGTTACTTTTGTTTCAGTATTTAACTTCAAGGACTGGTTATTTCTTAATCGTTCCCTAACTTCTTCAATACTCAATAGAGTATTGTTTTCGTCCATAACATAAGCACCATGCGAAGGATCCATCCAAAGCCATTTTTTTAGCGTCTCAGAATATACACTGTTGATAACATGGCAATCAGTATCCGTATCATCTTTTGGCATGCAGGTTACATAACGTGACTTAAAACCCATTGCCAAATACATTTCATTTAATGTCATAGCCTTGTGTCGGCAATTGATGCCTTTACCAGTTGCCTTATGGTAGTTGTAAAAATCAATGGCATCAAATTCACACAAAGCCCAATTGGTTCCGTCATACTTAATGCTTTTAGTAACAAACAACATAATATTAATTATCCTTGAAACTTCATCACCTTTTCCGGCTATGGAGTCCAGGTTGAAATATCGTTTCACTTCTGTTAAGTTATGGTCGTTTGCAGCCTGATAGTTAAATGCAGGTAAAGAAGAACCCTTATTTTCTGATACGTAATTGCCAGATTGCTGTAACAGGAATAATTTGTCGTATTGCTTTAATTGACCAAATGCTGTTATAAATTTTTTCTCTTTTCGAATGTTAGTTAAATCGGTATCATTTAGGGCATTCTGATAATCTTTATAACCCCATGTTATTGCTTTTTCAAAACTAGTAATTGCTTGTTTTTTTTCATTTAGCAATGATTGTAAACAAGCTAAATTATAGTAAACGTTTGCATATACATCTTTGATGGTAGGCTGAAATTCTTGCTTTTCTTTTTCGGTTAATTTTAAATTATCCAATGTGGTAGCAACGGTACTTAATACTGTGGCTGCCTGCTGGTATTTCTTTTCGGAATAATGTGCGGTATATTCGACTTGTGCTTTTTGTAAGTCCGAAAGGAATGTGTTCCATGTTGGTGAATTGGTTTGTGCAAATGAGCTGAATGCAAGAAATACTGCCAAAAATAAGGTAGTTAAAAGTTTCATGGGCTGTTTCTGTTTTTTGATGATTGATTTTACTAGTATGATTTTTTTAAACTCTTTTGCATTAAGACGAGGCTGTTTGTGAAATGTAACAGAACAATGTGTAAAATAAAAAAATGTTTTGTGTCTGTGATAGCCCGAAATCTTTAAATGCGGGAGCTTGACAATATTTGTACTCTCGGCGATTGCCTTGAGTTTTTGAAAACTGTCGCATTTATTATCGCTGCTAGACCACCCTAAATAACTCGGTTATTGTAATAGCAACATCTGGAACTTCTTATTTTTAAACATATCCCGAAAGAACGAATATCCCGTGATAGGTTACAGTAATCCGCTAATAGATCGCACTTGTTCATTAGCTCAGATTTTTTCTTGCTTTTGAACTATCATTGTAGCGTATTTGTATGATTTCGTGATTTGCATTTCGTCATTAATATTTTTAATGTTCAAAGAATAAAATAACGAATCTAATCATTAATCGAAGTAGGTGAATATTACTAAAGCACATTAAAATGTTGGAATACTTCCTTGAACATACCATTGAATTTATGATTTCGATTCAGAATCTAACCAATATTGACATTACGCCAATACTTTGTACCAGCTGTTTAAAAGATTTTTAATAAAAATGTCAAATAGTAACCTTACATATAATTTTCTGTCAGTTTCTTTGCAACCTACAAAATGCTTTATATGTTTGCCGTCGAAAATTTTAATTCACAAAATACTAATCAAACAACCTATTGTTGATTTTCAAATAGTAATGTCAATCATAAATTAATTAACCCGCAATAACAAATATGAGAAGAATAATTACAATTTTATTAATGTCACTAAGCCTACAGTTGTCAGCGCAATGTGTTCAAAAGGCCGGCGCAGGATCATCCTGCACTTTTGTGATCAAAGCAGATGGAACGCTTTGGGCTTGGGGTAGAAATAACTACGGCCAATTGGGAATTGGCAATACTGTCAATACTCCGGCAAAAACTCAGGTTGGTACTGCCACAAACTGGCAAAGTATAGAAGGCGGGCAATTCCATACAGTCGCCATAAAAGCAGATGGGACGCTCTGGACATGGGGTTTTAATTCCAGCGGGCAGTTAGGGCTTGGTAATACTACTAACAGAACCACCCCAACTCAAGTATCTTCAAGTAATATCTGGTCTAGCGTAGCTGCAGGATATGATCATACGGTGGCAATTACAAATGATGGAACCATGTATGCCTGGGGGCTCAATGATCATGGGCAGTTAGGTGACGGTAGCCGTAGCAACAGGTCCACTCCCAGACTTATTGGAACGGGTTGGAAGAGTGTTTCTGCAGGAAACAATATCACAATCGCTGTAAAAACTGATGGTACGCTTTGGGGTTGGGGCGAAGGCTTTCTGGTTGGTGATGGAACGGACGCCGACAAAACTTCACCTGTTCAGCTTGGAACAGCCACCAACTGGAAGAGTGTAAGCCGTGGTGTAAACCATGCCTTAGCCGTAAAAACGGATGGGACACTTTGGGCATGGGGAACGAACGGGCGTGGCCAATTAGGCATCGGTACTACTGCTGCTGGAAACTATACACCTACGCAAGTTGGAACTGACACTAACTGGGAAAGTGCTAAGGCAGGTTTTTTCTTCAGTATTGGCAAGAAAACTGACGGTACGATGTGGTCATGGGGAGAGGGTACATTCAACCAACTGGGCCAAGGGGCAAGCACTGCGAATGTTTTGGTTCCTACTCAAATTGGTACTCAAAATGACTGGCATACCATTTCAGTAGGTACAAGCTCACTATTTGGTGCAGCTATAAAAAATGATGGTTCATTCTGGACTTGGGGCTATAACAATTACTCGCAATTGGGTGACGGGCTTACGGCGCGACTGCTGGTGCCGACATTGATTGCCTGTCCGGGAAGTACGATCGTAACTGAAACGGCCTGTGACAGCTATACATGGGCAGCTACTGGAATAACTTATACTACAAGCGGAATCTATATCGATTCGGTTACCAGTAATGAATTGCATTTGACAATCAACCAAAGCTCGTCGTCAAGCATTACCAAAATAGCTTGTGACAGCTATACGTGGGCTGAAAACGGAACGACTTACACAACGAGCGGAACATACACCCATGTTACAACTAATGCTTTTGGATGTCCGAACACTGCAACGCTGAACCTAACTATCAGCAACAGTACGACATCAAGCGTTACCGAAACAGCTTGCAACAGTTATACATGGGCTGAAAACGGGACGACTTACACAACGAGCGGGACATACACCCATGTTACGACTAACGCTTCCGGATGCACGAACACAGCAACGCTTAACCTTACGATCAACAACAGTACCACATCAAGTGTTACTGAAACGGCTTGTGACAGTTATACATGGGCTGCAAACGGAACGACCTACACAACGAGTGGAACATATACCCATGTTACAACCAACGCTTCCGGATGCACGAACACCGCAACGCTTAACCTTATGATCAACAACAGTACCACGTCAAGTGTTACCGAAACGGCTTGTGACAGCTATACCTGGGCTGCAAACGGAACGACCTACACAACGAGCGGAACATACACCCATGTTACGACTAACGCTTCCGGATGTACCAACACCGCAACGCTGAACCTTACAGTCAACAACAGTACGACATCAAGTGTTACCGAAACGGCTTGTGACAGCTATACCTGGGCTGCAAACGGAACGACATATACAACGAGCGGAACATACACCCATGTTACAACTAACGCTTCGGGATGCCCGAACACCGCAACGTTGAACCTTACAATCAACAACAGTACGACATCAAGCGTTACCGAAACGGCTTGTGACAGTTATACATGGGCTGCAAACGGAACGACTTACACAACGAGCGGAACCTACACCCATGTTACGACTAACGCTTCCGGATGCCCGAACACCGCAACGTTGAACCTTACAATCAATAACAGTACGACATCAAGCGTTACCGAAACGGCTTGTGACAGTTATACGTGGGCTGCAAACGGAACGACTTACACAACGAGTGGAACATACACCCATGTTACGACTAACGCTTCGGGATGCCCGAACACCGCAACGCTGAACCTTACAATCAATAACAGTACGACATCAAGCGTTACCGAAACGGCTTGTGACAGTTATACATGGGCTGCAAACGGAACGACTTACACAACGAGTGGAACATATACCAACGTTACGACTAACGTTTCCGGATGTGCCAACACGGCGATATTAAATTTAACTATAAACAATTCGATATCTCCAGTTGGTCAATCGTCTCAGATTATAACCGGCGATGTTTCGAGTGATGCAACAATCTCTGATATTGTTATCAGTCCGTCAACGGTTATCTGGTATGCATCTGAATCGGATGCAATATCGCATACTAATCCGCTGAATGGCGCTACAGCTTTGGTGAACGGTGCTACTTATTACGCAGTCTATACAACTAGTCAAGGCTGTAGCAGCGCTCCATATCCGGTAACGGTTTCAGTTGCATTGGGTACGAATTCTTTTAATGATACAAAGCTTAGCTTTTATCCAAACCCAACTTCGGATGTACTGTATCTTAAATATAGCCATACGATTAATACTATAAGTGTAAATAATGTATTGGGCCAGGAAGTATATGTTAAATCGATAAATGCGAAAGATGGAGTAGTGGAATTTTCGAATTTACCATCAGGAAATTACTTTGTTAAGGTAACTAGTGGTAATCTTGTGAAGATTATTAAAATTATAAAAAGGTAAAACAATTGCTTGATACAAAATCCCAAATTCCGAAAAGAGTTTGGGGTTTTTTTATGATATAAACTAGATTTGAATTTAAAACAAATGATTTCTGCTATATTACGGTAGGAATGACAGCCGGTAATTCAGGAAATTTTGACCAACCCCAAACAGGCTTGTTTTGTATTGTAGACTAAACAATAATGATGAAATTGCATTGCCTTTACTCCTAAAATAATCAGAAGTATCGGTAATCATAAAAACAACAAAGCCAATTTTATAAACACTTTAAGTTACTAGCCTAAAAATAAAATTTTGATGGTTTGTAGGGGGAATTTAATATTTTAGCTAATAAATGAAAACCTTGTTAATTGCAAAAAGCTTATATAAATGAGTTATGTGATATTGCATAAAAATCCTGCTATAATGGACGATAAAAATGTAAAAATACTATTCAGATTTTTCAGTGACGTTTTGGATGAATGGACAGTTGAAACTTTATGGTCAGAAACTGTAGACGTTGAAAAAGGGCTTTACAAACTAATGAGCATTCCGTTTTTAGCTTACGTATCTTGCGAAGATATTGTGTTTGCAGAATATGACCAGGACGAAGAAATGTTAACGTATAGAAGAACTATTGAACATTCTGGAAATTCAACGATTCAAGTATTCGTAAGGGACAAAGAAATTGTAACTAATGATTTACGTGAAATATTTAGTTCATTAGGTTGTGAATCTGAAAAATTCCGTGAAGGATACTTTGTAATTAAAGTTCCAAAAAGTTTAAATTACAAACCAATCAGAGAAAAATTAATGGATTTAGAAGAGCAAGGAAAGATTGGTTACGCCGAACCAAATTTAGCTGAGAATCATTTTTACTTTGCAACTAACTAACATGCGACTATAAATAAAGTATTTGGTATGTGTTGTCCTATGTTATGCCAAAGAAAAAACCCCGCAAGCGAAAACTTGCGGGGCTTAATAATCTTGGTGGGCGATGAGGGATTCGAACCCCCGACCCTCTGGGTGTAAACCAGATGCTCTGAACCAACTGAGCTAATCGCCCTGATTGCGAGTGCAAATATAGACTGTTTTTTTATATCTGCAAACAATATTCGTAAAAATTATAAAATTTCTGCAACTACAAATGTGCTTCCACCTATGTAGATAAAATCTGTTTCAGATGCATTTTCTAAAGCAATTTTGTAAGCTTCTGCAACTGAGGGATATATTTTCCCGTTAAGTCCAAAAGTTGCTGCTTTTTCTTGTAATGCCATTGCATCTAGTCCACGTGGAATATTTGGCCTGCAAAAATAATATTTAGCATTTTTTGGAAAAAGAGGCAGCACATCATCCAAATCTTTGTCATTTACGAAACCCAAAACGATATGCAGTGCGTCAAATTTTTGGCGTGCGACTTGTTTCATGACAATTTCCAGTCCGTGTTTGTTATGGGCCGTATCGCAAATTACCATAGGAGCTTCTTTTAATTGCTGCCAACGGCCTTGCAGTCCGGTGTTTTTAATCACGTTCCAGAATCCATCTTTTATGTTTTCTTCTGAAATTATAAAGTTGTCTTGTGCTTGCAATACTCGAATGGCTTGCAGTACGGTTTTCTTGTTTTGTTCCTGATAATCTCCTATAAGGGTAGAAGGGTAGGTGCTACTTACCAAATCAGAAGCAAAATATATTTCAGATTTCATTTCTGTTGCTTTCTTCTCAAACACAGGTCTTGTTTCTGAAGTATATTCTCCAATAACCACAGGAGTTTTCGGTTTGATAATTCCTGCTTTTTCAAAAGCTATCTTTTCCATCGTATTACCTAAAAACTGCACATGATCCATCCCGATATTGGTAATGACAGAAACCAAAGGTGAAATGATATTGGTAGAGTCCAATCGACCTCCCATACCCACTTCAATAATGGCAATATCTACCTTTTCCTGGCGGAAATAATCAAATGCTAACCCAACGGTCATTTCAAAAAAACTCAACTGGTTCTGCTCAAAAAAGGATTTATTTGAAGTAATAAACTGCACCACAAAATCTTCTGAGATTTCCTGGCTGTCAATTTTTATTCTTTCCCGGAAGTCTTTTAAATGTGGAGAAGTATAGAGTCCGGTCTTATATCCGGCTTCTTGTAAAATAGAGGCCAGGAAATGGGATGTAGATCCTTTTCCATTAGTTCCCGCTACATGGATTGTTTTAATGTTTTTTTCCGGATTCTGAAGATGATCTGCTAATAAAATAGTATTGGTCAGGTCTTCTTTATAAGCCGAAGCGCCTTGTTTTTGATACATTGGCAACTGGCTGAACATCCAGTCTAAAGTTTCAGAATAAGTCATCGGGAGATGATTTTCAGTGTAGTTTAATTTAAACCGAAGTTATAAATAATTTTGCCAACCTGGCGTTCAGGAGCATCGCTGCTTGCCTGCCATTTGGTTCTCATGGCGGCTTGTTTTGCCTGATCTCTTAAACATTTGGCAGTGATAGTAGTTCCTTTAATTCCAGCAGTAGCACTAATAGTATTACCGTTTTTATCTACAGATACTTCAACGACAACAATCCCTGTTTCATTACTACAATCGCTGTTAGGAGATGGTTTTGATAAAGCTTTTCGATTTCCTAACGAATAACCGCCTCCGCTTCCGCCTCCAGAACCAGGTCCACTTCCCGGACCATTACCAGGTCCGTTACCCGGACCATTTCCGCCTCCGGTTCCACCACCTGATCCGCCATCGCCATAGTAATTGTTGGAATTTTTATCGCCATTCAGCTTTCCTTTGTTTCCGGATACTCCATCGTCGCCATCACCGCCTTTGTTGGCACCGCCCAAAATACTAGAGATTGCATCATTTGTAGATTTTGATGGTTGTTTTTTGACTTCAACGGGAGTTGTGGTAGGTTTTTTGACTTCTGACTTGACAGGTTTTTTTGTTTCTGTTACAGAAACAGCATCCTCGTCAGAGTTTTGAGTCAAAATATCTTCCTGTGAACTAGCAGTTGGCTGTGGTGCTGATTTTGTCGTTTGGGTTACTTTTAAAACCTCGCTTGTATAATCAGCACCAGAACCAAACTCACTATCGCCAAAATTTACGGTCACACCTCCGCCTCCGCCTCCGGCAAGTTCTTGGATTCTTTCCTCGGTGGCAAATTTGATCAGAAACAAAAGCAATAACAGCAACGTAAACAAAACTGTTGTGATGGCTAAAGACTTTTTTTGTTCGTCAGAAAGGGTGACATTCATAGTTTTTGCGAATTATGCTCGATAAAGATAACGTAATTATCGAAAAAATGTTATCTAAATACTATCAATAATTAGACCAACTGTTTCAGGGCAATCTCAAAAGCAGTCGCACTGATATTTTTCTTGTCAGCGTTTAGGTCGTGTGCTTTTTGTATTGCATTTTTGATGGTTACAGAAGTATCATTGAAGATAGCTTCGTCTGTCATTTGTACTTTTTTCTCCATGAAATAAGCAAATACTCTTGCCATTCCACAGTTTGAAATAAAGTCAGGAACCAGGCTTATCTTTTTGTCGGCAGCTTCCATAATTGGGCCAAAGAAAATTTCTTTATCAGCAAATGGAACGTTAGCGCCACATGAAATTACTTCCAATCCTGCGGCAGCCATATTGTCTAATTGCTCTTGAGTGACTAATCTTGAAGCAGCACAAGGAGTAAAGATTTCAGCACCAATAGCCCATATCTTTTTGTTGATTTCTTCAAAAGGAATCATGTTGTCAGCTACAAGCTGGTTTCCGTTTTTGTTAACGAATAAAGTTCTGATTTCTTCAAAAGTAAAACCATTTTCATTGATAACTCCGCCATCTCTGTCGATGATACCAACGATTTTTGCTCCTGAATTAGCCAAATAATAAGCCGCAGCAGAACCTACGTTTCCAAATCCCTGAACAATAGCTCTCTTTCCTTTGATGCTTCCGCCGTAGATGTCATAGAAATGACGCACTGCTTCTGCAACACCATAACCAGTAATCATATCAGCTACTGTATATTTTTGGTTTACATCAGGAGAATAGATTGGGTTTTCAATAACTTTCACAACACCTTGACGCAATTGTCCAATTCTGTTGATTTTATCAGCTTCACTTGGTTTGAAATGTCCGTTGAAGACACCTTCTTGTGGGTGCCATACACCACATTCTTCTGTCATTGGAATTACCTCATGGATTTCATCAACGTTCAAATCGCCTCCGGTTCCATAATAGCTTTTCAATAATGGAGAAACAGCCTTGTACCATCTTTGTAAAACACCTTTTTTTCTTGGGTCGTTCGGGTCGAAATTGATACCGGATTTAGCTCCGCCAATTGCCGGCCCTGAAACTGAAAATTTTACCTCCATGGTTTTTGCCAAAGAGAGAACCTCATTCACATCAAGCCCTTTTCTCATTCTTGTTCCGCCACCGGCAGCACCTCCGCGTAGAGAGTTGATTACTGTCCATCCTTCTGCTTCAGTTTCGGAGTCTTTCCAGTTGAATATTATTTCAGGTTCTTTATTCTCAAATTTCTTAAGTAAATCTTTCATTATATTGTATTATTTGTCTGTTGTTTTTTATTGGTTTGCAAATATAGTTTTTAAAGCATGAATGCACAAAGTTTTAGGAATTCCGTTTAGGGAAGGAATATTTTTCCGGAACTGTGATCGTGTTTGGCTCCGGTTACGCTAGCCAATACATTTACTTCATTTCGCAGCTTTAAAACGCCAAGTAAAGCAAAAATCAAGGCTTCTTTATATTCTACTGTTTTATCGTCTGGCACTTTGAATGTCATTTCTGGTAAATGGAAGGCCATTCGTTCCAGTAAAAAAACATTATAGGCCCCGCCTCCGGTGGCTAGAATGGTTCCTGTTTTTTTAGGAACTGCCAATGAAGTCTGTATGGCAATATGCTCTACAAAAGTTCGTAATTTATCTGCTGTGGAAATAGTATGCTTTTCCATCATAGGCAATACAATCGTCTTTACAAATTCATAGCCTAAGGATTTAGGATAGGTTTGAGCGTAAAAATCAATGGTGTTAAGTTCTTGTAATAAAGATTCAGAAACAGTTCCACTTCGGGCAATTGTTCCTTTGTCGTCATATTCAAGACCTAACAAGCTTGCGTAAAAATTAAGCACTGTATTGACAGGAGAAATATCAAAAGCGATTCTGTTGCCATCTTGTTCAAAAGAGATATTAGAAAAACCACCAAGATTCAGGCAGAAATCATATTCTGGAAACAAAAAGCGGTCGCCAATAGGAACCAGTGGAGCGCCTTGTCCGCCATATTCCACATCCTGAACACGGAAATCACAAATCACTTTCTGGTTGGTGAGTTTTGCAATTTCCGGAAGATTTCCAATCTGTAAGGTAAAACCGTTTTGAGGTTGGTGTAAGATTGTATGTCCATGGGAACATATGCCATCCAGATTTTCCAACTGATTTACAGCAATAAAATCGGAAATTACATTACCTAATAATAAGGTATACTCCTTATTTAGTTTTTCGAGTTCTTCCTGAGAAAAATCCACAGCTTTTTTGAGTCTGGAAATCCAATCTTCTGTATAGGGAACTGCTTTGGTTTCTTTAATTTGATACTGCCAGTGGTTTTCCAGCCTATGAAAAATTATAAGGGCCAGGTCGATGCCATCCAAGGATGTGCCTGACATAACTCCGATAACGTTATAGTTTTCTATAGCCATAGCGCCAAAATTAGGCAATCTTATTGAAAATTTGATATTTAATATTTACATTTGGACGCAAAAAAACAATAAAACGGCAAATAATACCTTTACAAATTATGGATTTTAAACTAACCGAAGAACACCTGATGATTCAGCAAGCAGCTAGAGATTTTGCTCAGGCAGAGCTGCTTCCAGGTGTAATTGAAAGAGACGAACATTCAAAATTCCCAACAGAACAAGTCAAAATGATGGCTGATTTAGGTTTTCTTGGGATGATGGTTGACCCGAAATACGGAGGAGCTGGATTGGATAGCGTTTCTTACGTTTTAGCAATGAAAGAAATTGCAAAAGTAGATGCTTCGGCAGCAGTAGTAATGTCTGTAAACAATTCACTCGTTTGCGCAGGTATAGAAAAATACTGTAACGAGGAACAAAAACAAAAATACCTTGTGCCTTTGGCTAAAGGTGAGGTTATTGGAGCTTTCTGTCTTTCTGAGCCAGAAGCAGGTAGTGATGCGACTTCACAAAAAACAACAGCAATAGATAAAGGTGACCATTATCTTTTAAATGGTACAAAAAACTGGATTACAAACGGAGCAACAGCCTCTACTTATATTGTAATTGCTCAAACCGATATTGAAAAAGGACACAAAGGAATCAACGCATTTCTTGTTGAAAAAGGATGGGCTGGATTTGAAATTGGCCCGAAAGAACAAAAAATGGGAATCCGCGGATCTGATACGCATTCTTTAATGTTTACAGATGTAAAAGTTCCTAAAGAAAACAGAATCGGAGATGAAGGTTTTGGATTTAATTTTGCAATGGCAGTATTGAATGGCGGAAGAATTGGAATCGCTTCTCAAGCCCTTGGAATTGCAACAGGAGCTTATGAACTGGCATTGAAATATTCTAAAGAAAGAAAAGCGTTTGGAAAAGAAATCTCCAAGCACCAGGCTATTGCTTTTAAATTGGCAGATATGGCAACTCAGATCAGCGCAGCAGAATTGCTATGTTTGAAAGCAGCTTCTGAAAAAGATGCCGGACAAGACATTTCACAATCAGGTGCGATGGCGAAATTGTTTGCTTCTCAAACTGCAATGGATACTACTATTGAAGCTGTACAGATTCATGGTGGTAACGGATATGTAAGAGAATATCATGTAGAAAGAATGATGCGTGATGCAAAAATCACTCAGATATATGAAGGAACTTCTGAAATTCAAAGAATCGTAATTTCCAGAAGCATATTAGCATAAGTTTGTCAAACTTTGACGTTTAAAAAATCCGGCAGTTTCTGCCGGATTTTTTTTTAACAAATTATTTTAAAGTACTATCTTTATCCTCATGAGTCAGAAACCGAAATCTTTAAAAGCAAAAGTTATTGTAGGGTATTTATTGCTTTTTGTAATAGCCGCTTTGTCGGTTTGGTTTATCTATTCTGAAATCCTAAAAATTGCCACTCCCGGCGATGATGCCAATGCAGACAGCCAAAAAGTAATCCGTGTCAGTAATGCTATTGCCAGTTTGTATGCCTCTGAAACTGTAGGGAGGAATTCGATATTAACAGGTTCTAAAGCTGATGTTAATGAGTATAACAAGCTTCTCGATAGTATAAAATTAGAAATTGAGGCTATAAAATCGGAAGCCGATAAAACACAGCTTTCCAAGCTGGATACAATCCAATATCTGCTTCAGAAAAAGAAAAAAAGTATCAATGAGATTATAGAGTTTAGGAATTATGTCGATACAAAGGCTACTTTCAAGCGGGCCGAAAGAAAGGTGTATACCACAAAAGATTCATTGGTCAAAAAAATAAAGCCGGTAAAGTTTTCAGGAAGGCAGCAGTACCGATCCTTTTTAAATGAAGTGCTTACAAAAAAACAGATGGATTCTTTGAGCAAGCTGCCGCTTTCTAACGACTCACTTATGATGGCCTTTCAGGGAGCTATAAGAAAAGAGGCAGCAATAAATATAGAGACGCAATATGAGTTATTTGGTAAGGAGCAGAAAATGCTTGATGAAAACCGGTATATTTCAGATCAACTCCGAACGGTTCTGTCTTCTTTAGAAAAACAGATGTTGGAAAAATCGTATGCAAAAATTAATGAATCCAAACGCGCCATCGATAATACAATCCAGACGATTGCATGGGTTGGAGCCATAACGTTCTTCCTGCTGATTATTTTTGGCTATATTATCATAAGGGACCTTACTATAAATCAAAATTACAGAAATCAGCTCGAAAGCCTGAACGCTGAGAAAGAAGACCTGTTGCGCAGTAAGATGATGCTTTTGGCTACCGTGACGCATGATATACAGACGCCGTTAGGAAGTGTTATCGGTTTTTCTGACCTGCTAAAAAATACCAATGTCAATCCAAAACAGGAACAATATCTCGACAATATAAAACATTCTTCAAATTACATATTAAAATTGGTCAATGATCTGGTAGATTTCTCAAAATTGGAAAACAACCGTATCAATGTTGAAAAAGTCAGTTTTAATTTTAAAGACTTGATTGAAAGTACCTGCAAGCCATTAGAGCCCAATGCAGAAAATAAAGGTATTGAGCTTAATTGGGATGTTGAAGAAGTATTGGATGATAATTTTGTGTCAGATCCTTACAGACTCAAGCAAATTTTGACCAACCTGATTTCAAACGCTATAAAATTTACGCAGGAAGGTTCTGTTGAGGTTCATGCCAAGATAGAATCAGAGACTATTGTTGTTTCTGTAATCGATACCGGAATCGGGATTGCAAAAAACAAGCAAAAAGCGGTTTTTAAAGAATTCACCCAGGCACATGCCGGGATAGAAAAGAAATTTGGAGGAACAGGTTTAGGGTTGACAATTGCCAAAAGAATGTTACAGCTTTTAGACGGCGATATCGTATTGGATAGTGAAGAAAACAAAGGGTCGATCTTTACGATTACGATTCCGGCTATAAAATCGGGAGCCGAAGCTGTTGAGACTGTCGTTCCAAGTTTGGATTCAGAAGCAGAATTTTTAAAAGACAAAAGGATTCTTATTGTTGATGACGATGTGATGCAACTTTCATTGATGAAGGAGATTTTCTCCAATTATCCTGTAAAAATAACTACACTGGTCGATGCTGCCAAAGTGAGGGATTTATTAGAACATGAACAATTTGATCTTGTTTTGAGCGATATCCAAATGCCTAATATCGATGGATTTGAACTGGTGAGGATTATCCGAAATAACAACA
Source organism: Flavobacterium microcysteis (assembly GCF_006385255.1). Classification (GTDB taxonomy): domain Bacteria; phylum Bacteroidota; class Bacteroidia; order Flavobacteriales; family Flavobacteriaceae; genus Flavobacterium; species Flavobacterium microcysteis. The sequence goes on along the minus strand of NZ_VFJE01000053.1, from coordinate 338,731 downwards.
ATAATCAAATAGCTTCTATTCCAGTAATTGCTTTATCCGGAAAGAGAAATCTTAACCCGGAAGATTTTACAAGCAAAGGCTTTACGGCCTTTCATCCAAAACCGCTACGATTGGAAGAACTTCTGCTTCTTATGAAATCCATATTTGATGGGAAGCCTGTAGATGTTGCTGTTCAGGTTGCGGACGCCAGAAAAGATGAAAAGCTATTTGATCTGACAAGCCTGAATAAATTTACCCAAAACGATCCGGTTTCTTTAAAATTAATCGTGGATACGTTTATCACGAGCGTTTCAGAGAATACAGAAGCGCTACGACAGGCCACTTGTGAAATGAACCAGAAAAGAATGTCGGAAATAGCCCATAAGATGATTCCGATGCTCAAACAAATGGAGGTATATACGATTTCTGATTTGCTAGAGCCAATAGAAGACCAAAGCTTAGAGCATAACAAGGAAGAAATGGAAAAGTATGTAGAAACAATTTTCCAAAAGCTATCGATTTTAATTTCAGAATTGGAGAAGGAGATTGGTTAAAAAGGTGCTAAGTTGCTAAGGTTCTGAGGTGCTAAGGTTGTGTGTTTTGTGTGTAAAAGTGAAGGCTATTGAAAGAGAGCCTTTTTACCTTTTCTTTTATAGGCACAGATTTCCTAAAATCCGTGTAATTATTCTAATCCGCATTTTAATAAAATTCTTAATTTGACTAGAGTTAACTTATTGAAAGAGGTACTAAGGTGCTTAGTTACTAAGAAACTAAGTAGCTGAGCCGCTAAAAAAAACTACAGATCTATACTGTATAATTTCAATTTGTTATAAAGTGTCTTACGGTCAATATTCAGCAATTTGGCAGCTTTGGTTTTATTAAAGCCGGCTTTTTCTAAAGCAGAACGGATTGCTGATTCTTCATTTTCTTTTGAATAATACGGAATTGCATTTTCCTGCTCTATAGCAGAACGCATTTCTTGTGGCAACACATCAATAGGAACGGTATTGGTCTTTGTAAGCAATACAGATCTTTTAATGGTATTTTTCATCTCACGAAGGTTTCCAGGCCAGTCATAATTCATGAATAATTCAATGACTTCGTCATCAAAACCTTCAATGTTTTTTTCGAGATCATCATTAGCCAAAGCAAGGAAATGATGTGCAAAAACCATAATGTCCTGTTTTCTTTCGCTCAATCTTGGAGCCTGGATGCAGAATTCATTCAACCTGTGATAAAGGTCTTCACGGAAATCTCCACGTTTGACAGCTTCAGAAAGGTCTTCATTAGTAGCGGCAATGACACGAATGTCTACCTTGATTTCATGATTGCTTCCTACTGGTTTTACTTTTCGTTCCTGCAAAGCACGAAGTAGTTGGATTTGTACTTCATAAGAAAGATTTCCAACTTCGTCCAAAAACAATGTTCCGCCATTTGCAGCTTCAAAATGCCCGGTTTTGTCATTTATGGCTCCAGTAAAGGAACCTTTTATATGCCCAAAAAATTCGCTTGAAGCAAGTTCTTTGGGAATAGCACCGCAATCAACAGGAATAAAAGGCTTGTCTTTTCGTTTGCTTTGCATGTGTATGGTATGCGCAATGTATTCTTTTCCTGTACCGCTATCGCCTATGATTAATACAGACATATTGGTAGGTGAAACAAGGCCAATGTATTCATGTAGCTGATTGGATGTCGAGCTGGCGCCTTTTACAAAAGCAAAATCGGAAGTTTCTTTTTTTTCTTTTTTCTCGGCAACAGGTTCTGGTTTTTCAAGTCTCTTTTTTAGAGCCTGTTCGATAGTGTGTAGAATTTCGTCAGGATTGATAGGTTTGCCCACATAATCATAGGCTCCCAATTTCATGGCGCTGACGGCTGTTTTAATATCAGTATACCCGGTCATTAGAACAACCTGGGTTTTAAAAGAAGTTTCTTTTATATATTTTAATATCTGGATACCGTCACTGTCTGGCAGTCGGATATCTGTAAGGACAACATCAAAAATTTGATTTCGTATCGCTTCTTCAGCTTCTTTAGCATTGAAAGCATTGGTAACATCATAACCTTTTTTTTGCAAGAAGGTTTTCAGCATTACGCAAAAAGACGTGTCATCATCAATCACCAAGATTTTCGAGCTCATATTGGGGTACAATGTTTTTCACAAATTTAAAATTTTAAACCAATTTTAAATGTTAATATATGTTATAATATAAAAACAATAAAGGAGATGCCCCCACATCTCCTTTATATTGCGAAGAATATAAATTCTTCCTTCAACAAACTTAACTTAAACTATGCTTCTTTTATTAGCTCACCTGTAGCCGTGAAATAAGCTGTAACGGTCTTATCATCTTTTGAAAGTACCAGCTTGTATTCTCCGTCGCTAGCAACGTGCGCTTCCTTTATTGTATATCCGCCATATTTTGAACTGATGTTTTTTAGCACATCAGCTGGAATAGCAGATGGTTCAATTGGTTTATATTGTTTTTCCTGAATTACGGAAATTTGATTTATCGTTTTATCAGATGTCGCAGCGTTTACCCCAATGCTTAATATTAATCCGGCTAATACTAAAATCTTTTTCATAACAATTTTTTTTGGGGTAATAGCTGTGTTTCTTTTTCGATTAGTTAATAGAAAGAAATGTGCCATTTTGAGAAAGTAATGCGAATTACTTGTAAATACCTGTAAATCAATACTTTTTTCACATTTTGAATTGTTGTGGAATATGAGGAATCTGTGTAAAAGTGTGGAATTGGCTCTAAAAAAGTGTGGAATTCAACAATTTTAGTGACATTTTGAGAATGTAAGAAAATGCTGATTCTCGTGATTTGGTTATAAAAAAGCTTAAAAGTTATAGAAAAGCTTATACTATAAAAGAAGGTGTGAAAAATAACAATTTTCAAAAAAATCTCTTTTTAAACTTTGCGACTCTGCGAGTTATTTTTTCACGCAAAGCCGCAGAGTCGCAAAAAAATCAACGGATAAGCATATCGGGATATTTAGAGAGACTAATTGCAGTATTTTTTTTATTTTAGCCAAAACCAATCCGTCAACTGTAAACCTATGATTAAGAGAATAGCTTGTCTGTTTTTTTTGATTGCATTAAGTTGTAAATCAAATCTTTATGGTAGCAAATCAGGCAGTTCTGCCAAATCGTATAAGGTAAATCAGGAATCGGTTGCAAAGACATTAGAGTTTCTTGCTTCTGATGAATTGCAAGGCAGGAAGGCAGGATCGGCGGGAATTGAAAAGGCAGCTCAATATCTGGAAACGATTTTTTCACAAAATCATATCAAGCCTTATTTTCGCACCTATAAGGACACACTTTCGAACTATCCAGAACCGGCTTACAATATTGTAGGATATTTGGAAGGCACTGACCCAAAACTAAAAAATGAGTTTGTTGTTGTAGGAGCACATTATGATCACATTGGCCTGGCGAAAGAAGCAATAAACGGAGATAGTATTAATAATGGAGCAAATGACAATGCTTCCGGGACAACGGCAGTTACAGAAATAGCAAGATATTTCGGCAAGTTTAAGTCAAATAAGAGAAGCCTGCTTTTTGTATTTTTTTCTGCTGAAGAAGCAGGGTTGTTAGGCTCAGAACATCTTGCCAAAAAATTAAAGGCACAGGATTTTAATATCTATACCATGCTAAATTTTGAGATGATTGGAGTTCCGATGAAACGTGATTTTACAGCCTATATTACCGGATATGCAAAGTCAAACATGGCTGCTAAATTTAATGAGTATGCTGGAAAGAGTGTAGTTGGTTTTATACAACAGGAATTGACCTACAGATTATTTATGGCATCGGATAACTACCCGTTTTATAAAGAATTTAAAGTGCCGGCACAAACAGTCTGTACTTTTGATTTTGAAAATTTCAACTATTATCATCAGGTACAAGACGAATTCAAGTTGATGGATACGGCACACATGACATCTTTTATTCAGGATATGCTACCAGTAATTGAAAAAATGGCAAATTCTCCAACTAAAGAAATTGCTTTGAAGAAATAGTTAAAGGCTAACAAGGAGTTTACGTCTAATAAAGATAAATTGATTTTGCCTGTTTGTTTGAGTTGCGGAATTTTATTTTAGCCACAGATTAAAATAATTACGCAGATTTTAGAAATCTATATCAAAATGAAAGAAAGTATGAAATGTTAGGTTTCATTGATTTTTCTTTATGAACTTTGCGGCTCTGCGCCTTTGCATGAAAAAAATAGCTCGCAAAGGCGCAGAGCCACAAAACAAAAAATAGAACTTAATAATGCAAAGAAAGCTTTGCGCTATAAAAATTAAAATGAAAAACATTATCATAACAGGAACGAGTAGAGGAATTGGTTACGAATTGGCTTTATTATTTGCCAATGCTGGCCATCAGGTTTTGGCTATTTCCAGAAAAACACCTCAGGCATTAATAGAAAATCCAAATATCACCTGTCTTTCTGTCGACCTGTCTAAAGAAGATGATCTGGCTAAAATTGAAAACTTTCTTTCTTCCACATGGAAACAGGTAGATGCAATTGTCCATAATGCAGGAGCTTTATTATTAAAGCCGTTTTCCGAAACATCAACACAAGATTTTGAGAAAATTTATAAGGTAAATGTTTTTGGAGTTGCTTCTCTGACCCGAATCTCATTGCCTTATTTGAAACCGGGAAGCCATGTGGTGACTATCAGCAGTATGGGAGGGATACAAGGCAGTATGAAATTTGCCGGGCTTTCGGCTTACAGTTCCAGTAAAGGAGCCGTAATAACACTTTCTGAATTGCTTTCTGAAGAATATAAAGAAAGAGGAATTTCGTTTAACGTATTGGCTTTAGGATCTGTGCAGACTGAAATGCTTGCCGAAGCTTTTCCAGGCTATCAGGCTCCGCTTTCGGCAAAAGAAATGGCAGATTATATTTATGATTTTACCTTAAAAGGGAATAAGTTTTATAACGGAAAAGTGCTGCAGGTATCTTCATCAACTCCTTAATTTGTTATAGAAAGAAATAGCGACTTTTTTATTCTCTATAAAAGTAACCACTTCTGTTTTTTTGCCTTTGTCAATAGTATTGAAAGTCACGTGGTGCTCTTCAATTTCTTTATGACTGTTCAATGAACAGCTAATATGGGAACCTTCAATTTCGATTTTGAATTGAATCGGAAAGTCAGTGTTGTTTTTAATCCGAAGGTCTTTGTATCCGTAAACAACAGTAGCATCGGCACCTAAAGGAGTAAAACGATCCTCTTCGGAATAAATGTCGACAGAATGGTTGTGTCTTTCCAATATCTGGAGATTGGCAGTCAGTGCCGTATGGTAAATGATTCCAGAAAGCTGACAAAGTCCGCCGCCAACTTCTTCAGAAATTTTTTGATTTACGATGTTTCTTCCTTTTTTAAAACCGTTTTTTTCAGAAGGATATCCCACTGTCTTCCAAAAGGAAAACAGTTCGTCCGGATAGATACAAATTTCATTAATTGTTTTGAAAGCAAGTTTCAGATTATGGATTTTGTTCTCTAAAAAAGTTCCCTTTTTTATTTCTTGCTCAATTGTAATAGAGAAACCCGACACGTTTTCTTGTGGCCTTTTTTTAGCAAAACGATTTTTAGAAATAAATTTCAGATCGGTAATTTGTCTTTTTATTACCCTGAATTTCAGCTTTACGACAGTTGGGATAAATTTTTTCACCTTTGTGCTTTTTCTAATTCAATGACGAGATAGGAAGAATACTCTTTGAGAAAGGTTTTACAAAAAAGAGTATCGATTTTTTGCAATAAAGGTCGCATTGTAGAAGGAAACCTATGAATAGGGAAAAAAAGTATTCCTTGATACTGTTTTATTTTCCAGTCCGATTTTATAAGGTTTTCGATGTCTTTTATCGAAAGAGCATTAGCACCATGCCAGCCTTTGTTTTTGTAATTGAAAAGCCGTCTTCTTTTTTGAGAAGGAAAATCGAAAATCAATCTGCCGTTCTCTTTTAATTTTTGATGTGATTCACTAAGAAAATCCGTTACAGCGGGCTTGTCTAAATGCATCAGAACATGAAAAGAAAATAGAATATCAAAAAAAGCATTCGGATGTGGAATTTCGGAAACACTACCCAGATTGATGTTTTTATCTGGGAATTTTCCCTTAGCTATTTCGATCATTTTTGGACTGATGTCTACACCATGACTTGCATAATCTAGAAATCTTCCTGTTCCGCAACCCAAATCCAGAATGTTATTAGAGTTAATTGGAGGCAAGTTCTTTTTGAGATAGGCTCTTTCCTGTATGTCAATATAGGTGCCGTAGGAGTTTCCAAACCTATTTTGGTCGTAGGTTGATGCTAATTCATCATAATATGTTTTTATTTCTTCAATCATATTCTAAATGTATAGCTTTTCTACCAAAAATAAATAAATTTGTAATAATGAGTGAAGTCCTGTCAAAATATCTGCCTGAGCATGCTGTGGAACCTTGTTTCGAGTTGATTAAGGCCAATGAAGTCCATCTTAAAATTGTCAATGAACGCGTAACACGTCATGGTGATTATAGAAAAGGTCCGGGCGGGAAACATGAAATTACTGTAAATTCCAGTCTGAATAAGTACAAGTTTTTGATGACGCTGATTCATGAAATTGCACATCTTGTAGCCTTTCAAAAATTTGGCAGGAATATTAAGCCTCACGGTAACGAATGGAAATATACCTTCCAGCAGTTAATGGTGCCTTTTATCCGGCCTGAAATTTTTCCGAGTCATATCTTGCCGCTAATGGCGAGACATTTCAGAAATCCTGCGGCAAGTAGCGATACTGACGCAACTTTGTCTTTGGCTTTAAAGCAATTTGACAAAGAAAATGACAAAAGTTATATTTTTGAGATACCTTACGGAAGTCTTTTCAGAATTCATAACGGAAAAATATTTAAAAAAGGAGCTCAGAGAATCAAAAGGTTTGAATGTCAGGAAGTAAGCACGGGAAGAACCTATCTGTTTAGTCCCAATGCTGAAGTTGAGCTTTTGCCAACTGGTGTTAAATGTTGATTAAACGATTTTGATTTAAATTTAGAAATAAGAATATTTACATAGAGATTGTATAAACTCTTAATCCAAGATGAATAAAAACTATTATGCCATATTAATGGCTGGAGGTGTCGGCTCACGATTTTGGCCGGTTAGTACCAGCGAATTTCCAAAACAGTTCCATGATATGTTGGGAACAGGTGAAACCCTGATTCAAAAAACATTCGGGAGACTGTCCAAATTGATACCGGAAGAAAATATTTTTATTCTGACCAATGAAAGATACAATGACTTGGTTTTAAATCAGCTTCCACAGGTAAGCCAGGAACAGGTTTTGTTGGAGCCGGCTATGAGAAATACGGCGCCTTGTATCTTATATGCTTCACTAAAGATAAAAAAAATAAATCCTGATGCTGTTATGGTTGTGGCTCCAAGCGATCATTGGATTGAAGACGAAACCGCATTCATAAGTAATTTGCAAACCGCTTTTGACTTCTGTGAAAAAGATAATGCCTTGATGACTTTGGGGATTCAGCCTACTTTTCCAAATACGGGTTTTGGCTACATCGAATATGACAAATCGGATGAGAATAATATAAAAAAAGTAAGCCAGTTTCGTGAAAAACCGGATTATGAAACAGCAAAAGAGTTTTTAAAGAGCGGTAATTTTGTTTGGAATGCTGGAATATTTATCTGGAGTGCAAAATCAATTATACAGGCTTTTGAAACATTCCAGCCACAGATGTATAATCTGTTTATGCTTGGCTACGACACTTATAATTCAAGCCTTGAAAAAGTTTTTATTGAAGAGAATTATGCCGAATCAGAAAACATTTCGATTGATTATGCTGTCATGGAAAAGGCATCAAACGTATTTGTACTTCCGGCAACTTTTGATTGGAATGATTTGGGAACCTGGGGTTCATTGTATGAAAAACTTCCAAAAGATAATCAGCTGAATGCAGTCGTAAATGCTTCCGTTTTTCTGGAAAATGCTTCTAATAATATTATCCGTACCGATGCCAAAAAATTAATCGTTATTGATGGATTAAACGATTATATTATTGTTGATAAAGAAGATGTGCTGTTGATTTATCCTAAGGGAAAAGAACAGGAAATAAAAAGAATTAGAGAAATTATGAATAAATAAAAAAGAGGCTGTCTGAATAGAACAGCCTCTTTTTTTATCCAATTTTTCGTTTCGCCTCGAAAGAAAGGTCTGCAGATATTCAATTGATAAAGACTTTATGGCGAAATTCAGTATATTCCCAAAAAAGAAACAGAATGACAGAATTTGAAATCAGCCTGAAACAACACTTCGGAATTGTTGACACAGAAGAATTAAAAGCCATGACATCTTTATTTGAGCCTGAGTTATTAAAGAAAGGAGATCTTTTTTTGGAAACGGGCAAAAAATGTGACCGATTAAGTTTTATCCAATCCGGTTTTTTGAGAATTTTTCTTGAAACTGAAACCAAAGAAATTACGCAATGGATTTCTACAAAAGGGTACTTCGTTACCGATTTATCCAGTTTTATTTTTGAGCAGCCGGCCCGTTGGACCATTCAGGCATTAACCGATGTAGAAATTTATACTATAAGGAAAAGCAAATATGATAAGATAAAAACGGTTCTTCCGAAATGGCCTGAGTTGGAGAAACTGTTTATCGTGCATTGCTTTACAACACTCGAAGACAGAATTTTTAGTCATCTTTCTATGACCGCAGAAGAACGCTATTACTTTTTCTTCGAAAACAATAAAGAATTATTCAATCAGGTTCCTCTACAGTACATTGCCTCAATGCTTGGAATGACACCTGAAACTTTTAGCCGGATAAGGAAAAAGCAATTTTCTTAAATTCTTGATTTTTGTCAAGCCGATATCGTTATACAAAACAGACCTTTGTGATGTTCAATTAAACGCCACACCAATGAAAAATCTATTTTTAGTATCAGCAACCCTTTTGATGAGTATAACAGTTATGGCAAAAGAAATCAAAACAGAAATCGTTATTCAGGCAACACCCGAAAAAATTTGGTCAATCCTTAGCGATTTTGAAAACTACCCGAATTGGAATCCTTTTATAAATACCATAGAAGGCAATGCTGCTATAGGTAATAAAATCAAGGTTAGTATTCATCCACCTGGTGGGAAGAAAATGACTTTCAGACCCATCGTAATTACTAAAATAGACGAAAAGGAATTCAGCTGGCGCGGCAAGTTGCTAGTTAGAGGGCTGTTTGACGGAGAACATAAATTCGAGCTTAGAGACAATAAAGACGGAACTGTAACATTCATCCAGAGCGAAAAGTTTAAAGGTCTGTTTGTATGGATGTTCAATCCGAAGAAAACGGAAGATGGCTTTAATCGAATGAATGAGAAATTAAAGGAGCTTGCAGAAAAGGAGTAATATGGATTAGGAAGTTGCGCAATGTTATCTAATCATACCGAATTGAGAAGCTATTATGATTATTTACAAATAATATTGTATGCTCCTGACATAGGGTTGTCACTGCTACATTTTACATTTGTTCTGTAATCAAAATAATAGAGCAATGAAAAGATTTTATAGTTTACTGTTTTTATCATTGATGTTCGTATCCGCAACTGCTCAAATTCAAACAAAAACTCCTAAAACTATGGACGATCAAACAATCCAACGATTTCACGTAATCGGAATTTCGACTAGAACAACTAATCAAAACGGACAAGCCGGCAAAGATATCGAAGCACTGTGGGGTAAATTTTGGAATGAAGAAATTCAAAAACAAATTCCGAACAAAGTCAGTGATGAAATTTATGCTGTTTATACGGATTATGAAACCGATTTTACCGGTGCTTATACTACAATCATAGGTTTGCCAGTTAGCTCTTTAGAAAATATTCCAGATGGATTTGTAGGTCTGACTATCGAAACTATGTCTTACAAGAAGTTTGTTTCAAAAGGTAAAATGCCTGAAGCAGTCATTAACACCTGGCTGGAAATATGGGCAAATAAAGAACTTAATTTAAAGCGTGCTTACAAGGCCGATTTTACCGTTCACGGAAAGAAATACTATGACGGAAATAATGCAGAAGTAGAAACTTTTATATCTGTAAAAGAATAATTTGTTTGAGTGAACTCTTGAATTGGAGAAGAATATAAGCTTCAGACAAATGGGGCAGCAGGGGAGTTGGCTTCAGCTTTATATTTTCAATTAATTTTTGTATTTTTAGCTAAAGCCTAATTCTTGTTGATTGGTAAAACTGTACTTTTAACCTATTAAGATATAAGCCTGTTGGAGAAAAAAGAACCAATACATACAACATTAGATAAATTTCAGATTGTTTCTTCATTCTCAAAGGAGTTGTTTATACAGCGGGCACAAATCACTGAATTGCCGAAAAATAAAATTATTTTTATCGAAGGCAAGAAAAATCAATCAGAATATTTACTGCTTTCAGGAGTAGCGCACCGCTACAATATTTCGGATAAAGGAGATATTGTTACGACAGGATTCTATATGTCAGATTCCGTAATCACACCTCATTTTGCGAGAACCCATAAAGGAAAAAATATTTTCAGTTTACAGACTTTGACCGAAGCTGTCATTGCAGAAATCCCAGTTAAAGAATTGGATTACCTACGGTATAGCAACGATGAGTTTCAAGCATTCGGACAACGAATCATAGAGACTGAACTCGCTAATAATTTTTTCAATGAAGTTGTCTTTCGTTCCTATAATGCCAAAGAGCGACTTCTTGCTTTGCGGAAACAATTTCCTAATCTTGAAAACCTGGTTCCCCATACTATTATTGCTTCTTATGTAGGTATTACAAAAGTCTCATTTAGCAGGTTGAGAAATGAGTTGACCAGAGAATAATACACTTTTATCAAATGATAACGGTTTACTATTTTGCCGGACTCATATTTGTACCATTAATCTATAAAAAACACAAAAGATGAAATGGTATAAAACAGCATTATTGATTATGCTGACAACTAATGTCTATAGTCAGAGTAAAAAACAATTAGAATTATTTGCGGTAGGAGGTTTGCAAACGAACACTTTTGATTCCGGATTTAATACGAATGTTAGTGCCAATATAAATTCTTTTGGTTTAGGAGCGGGAAGTCATTTTTATACGGGTAACTTTTTTTTAGGAACAACATTCCAATTCTTTAATGGTTCACAGAAAAACTTGGAGTATAAGCTCTCCCTTTCAGGAATGAATTCTACTTTTTCTATGGGGTATAATCTACTCCATCATAATAAATTAAAATTGGCACCGAGTATAGGACTTGCCAACTTCGCTAATAAGGTAATCAGAGATGATATGAAAAATAACAAATCAGAGTATTTTGATAAAAATAATTTTGGATTTGTTCCTGCTCTTGATTTTTCATACATCAATTCCACAGGGGTGTTTTATGGGGCAAGGGTAGGCTCTACTATAACAATGAATGGTGGGAATCCGTGGAAAAATGGAATTGATAAAAACGCATCAGTATTCAAGGATAATACAAATTCATTTTTTATTCAGATTAAGCTTGGTGGAGTTATCGACATAAAAAAGAAAGAAATGCCAGCAGAAACCAAACATACAAACGTTCAATTACTGCAAAAAAATACGAACATGAATACTTCTATAGTCAACAATAATAGAGATAAATTATACACTATAATTTATCCGAATCCTGATAAAGAAACCATCATCTTATTGCATGGCGGGCCAGGTTTTCCAAGTGACCTGACAGAGGTTGTCAATTCTTTAAAAGACAGTTTTCAAGTCATTGCGTTTCATCAAAGAGGAACAAAAAAATCGCCTTGTGCAAGCAAAGATTATTCAATGGAAGCGTATTTGAGCGATGTGGAAGCAATTCGGAAATTTTATCAGATTGATAAGTTCCATTTATGGGGACATTCTTGGGGTGGACTTTATGCTCAAATTTATGCTGAAAAATATGCTGATAATTTGCTGAGCCTTTTTTTATGCAGTCCCGGTTCCGGAACCAATATTCAGTGGAAGCAAACCGAAAAAGAAGTAATGCAGCTGAATAAATCGAAAACTACCGGCTGGCAATGGACAAAAATGGGCATGAATAGCTTCTTTGGAATGTTGGGAAGTGATAAGGCCTATCAACGTCTTTTCAAACAGGTAATGAAAAACTACAATGATGGATTTATACCAACAGGCAGTTCTGATATCAGCGAAGATTTTGATTTGTTGAAAGCAGTTCCCGTCAATAAAACAAGACCTGAAATTGTAAAATATCCGCTGTTAACAGGATTGTCGGATCCGGATTTTAGAATAACCATTCTATATGGAGACCAGGATATCTATAAAACTAGTAAAAACTTTGTGATTGATCGTTATCCTACCGCAAAGGTATTTACGGTTTTAAATTCAGGCCATATTCCCTGGTTGCACAACCCGGAGGCTTATAAAGATATTATTGCCAATCATTATCAGTAATAGAAGATTGTGTAGCCGTTTTGTACAGACTAAATACAGACCAAGGAATTATCCTGGTCTGTATTTTATATTTCAAGACTAAGCTTTATTTTCTTTCTCTTCATCTTCTGCGTCTGCAAGAAGACTTTCACGTACTTTTTTGAATAGGTCAGATGAATACACGAACTCAACAATTGACTTGTTTTTTGTTTCTAAAATTTCTTCATTAGTTCCTTCCCATTCTTTTATTCCGTTTTTCAGGAACACGATTTTTTCTCCAATCTGTAAAACGGAGTTCATATCGTGTGTGTTGATGACAGTTGTCATATTGTATTCTTTCGTGATTTCCTGAATCAGTACATCAATCAATATTGAAGTTTCCGGATCCAATCCAGAGTTAGGTTCATCACAAAAAAGATATTTAGGGTTGTTTACGATAGCTCTTGCAATTGCAACACGCTTCTGCATTCCCCCTGAAATTTCTGAAGGATATTTATTGTTGGCATCGACAAGATTTACTCTTTCAAGTACCTCGTTTACACGGTCACGTATTTCATTTTTCTTCTTGTTGGTAAACATCTTTAGAGGGAAACCAACATTTTCCTCAACCGTCATGGAATCGAATAGGGCACTTCCTTGAAATACCATTCCGATTTCAGTTCTCAGCTCTCTTTTTTCATCTTTAGACAGTTCGGAATAAACTCTCCCATTGAAAGAAATTGTGCCTTCGTCAGGAGTGTGGATTCCAAGCAATGTTTTAAGCAACACAGTCTTTCCTGAGCCGCTTCGCCCAATAATAAGATTGGTTTTTCCAGCCTCAAAAGTGGTTGAAATTCCTTTTAATATCTGTGAATCGCCAAATGACTTTTTTATATCTTTTACTTCGATCATGAGCTTAAAAGTAATTGTGTTAGAATATAGTTCATGAGAATCACCACGACACTCGTCCATACGAAGGAAACGGTACTGGCTTTACCAACTTCCAAAGCTCCACCTTTCATATAATAACCATGAAACGAAGGGATAGTTGCCAAAATAATAGCATAAACAATTGTTTTTATAAAGGCATACACAATATGGAATGGGATAAATTCTGTCTGCAGACCTGTGATAAACTCATCACTTGAGGTCAGGTTTCCATATACGGAGGCCATATAACCGCCTAAAATTCCCAAAAACATACTCAAGGCAATAACAAAAGGATAAAGCATCAAGGCAACGATTTTTGGAAATACAAGATAGTTGAGTGAATTAACTCCCATTACTTCCAGAGCGTCGATTTGCTCTGTTACTCTCATTGTTCCGATGCTGGAAGTAATAAACGATCCAACTTTTCCAGCCATGATTATGGAAATAAATGTAGGAGCAAACTCCAGGATAACGGATTGCCTGGTGGCAAAAGCGATCAGGGTTTTCGGAATCAAAGGGTTTGTCAGGTTCAATGCAGTCTGGATTGCAACAACACCTCCAATAAAGAATGAAATAAAAGAAACAATTCCTAAAGATCCGATAATCAAATCGTCAATTTCCTTCAGAATGAGCTGTTTCATATAGGACCATTTTGTAGGTTTGTTGAAGATTTCCTTCAACATAATAAAATAGCGTCCTATCTGGGTTAAGTATCGAATTATCATTATGAGTTTCTAAATAATGGCTAAAATACGAAATTTGTCAAGAGTAGCTGGTTTTGCTTTGCGAGTTTTTTAACTAATAAATAGTTGCAGCAAATCACAGTAATTTTTCTTTCATTTTTTTCAAGCGGTAGTCTCTGATGAATTTGGCCTGCTCTTTGGTTACCAGTAGAGGCTTCTTCTCAGATTTGGCTTTTAGAAAGCCTTTGATATAATCAAAAAACAAAAAGGGTTTCTTTTTTAGCATAGCCAGTTTAGCAGATGCTATGGACGTAATAAAAAAGCCATAACCCAAAGTATAGAAAGCTTCGCCTTGTTTATAGCGTGCCGTTTTATTGTAATTAGCACCGGTTGGCTTTAGGTGTTTTACTTTTAAAGATTTGTCTGTTACGACTTTCCATCCATAAAATTTACATAACAATTCGTCGACGGTATCCCAACCCATGGCAGGTTTAAGTGTACCGATTTGAAGAAAACATTCTTTGCGATAGGCTTTGAAAGCGCCCCGGATATGATCTTTGTCGGTCAGGTTTTCAAGAATCCAATCGCCATTTTTTTCGATATAGGCAAAACCGCCCGCCATTCCTATTTTAGGATCCGATTTGAAAATATTGAGAATCGTTTCAAAATAGTTTTCCGGTAGAATTAGATCGGCATCCAGTTTTACAATAATGTCATAATCAGCATCCAGAGTTTCATATCCTTTATGAAAAGCCTGAATGACTTTGCTTCCGGGAAGATGAATGGCTTCGGATGTTTTTTGTACAAGATCTATAAACGGATATTGAGCTGCAAATTCCCTGACAATTGTTGAGGTACTATCGGTTGAATTGTCGTCTACCACAACCACTTTTGCAGGAGGAAGGGTTTGTTCAACCAATGACTGCAATGTCAGCGTAATAAATGCTTCTTCGTTATGAGCCGGAATGACGATATAATAGTTCATAATATCAGGAATTATTTTACTTTCTCTGCGTAAACTATATAGTATCGGTTAGTGAATCTTCGCAATAAAGGCCTGATACCAAACTTTTTTACCGGATTTGCCCATTTTTGGCGATCCAGTATTTTCCATCCGGTTTTTTCCAATAGCCAATCCAACTGCCAGTCTTCAAATTCATGATAATGGCGATCCCACATATCGGTTTTGCTTCGGTAAGCAGGAGAAAACCAAAGACGTAGCGGGATTGAAATAAATAATTTATCGGACTTTATATTTTGCAGTACGGTATACGGGTTCAGCAAATGCTCAAAAATTTCAAATGCCGTTGTAACAGTATATTGCTGTGACTTTAGTGCTGTCTGATTATTGTCAAGATCCTCTCCGGTAGTGTTTATGACCTGGAACCCGTTTTCTTTCATGATTTTAGAGAACGGATTTTCAACTCCTAAATCCAGGATTGTTTCTGATGAATTGATATGCTTGTTTAAAAAATCAAGCGTGTGCTTGAATCTTTTTTGTGGAAAAGTTTTTTCGTACATCTGGTATCAAGTTTAAGGCTTCGAGCAATGAAGCCAGAAACCGAACTTTTGTTATAGTCGATACGTAAATGCATTAACATTCATGCCCGCACCAACGGATGCAAAGATAATAACATCTCCTTTATGAAGTTCCTGATTTTCGATTTTTCCTTTAATCAACAAATCATATAATGTTGGAACGGTAGCCACGCTGCTGTTTCCTAATTTGTGGATGCTCATTGGCATAACATCTTTTGGCGGAACTGCCTTGAAGAGTTTATAAAATCGGTTAATGATTGCCTCATCCATTTTTTCATTGGCTTGGTGGATCAGGACTTTTTTGACTTCCGAAATGTCTATCCCGCTTTTTTCAAGACAACTTTTCATCGCCATTGGAACCTGACTTAAGGCAAATTCATAAATTTTTCGTCCAAACATTTTAATATAACGTACATCCGGATCCAGTTCCTTATTATAGGACTTTCCAAAAAACAGATAATTTGCTTCTTCGTATGCAAATGTGGCACTTTCGTAGGATAACAGACCTTCATTTTCTTCTGTGCCTTCAACGATAGTAGCTCCAGCACCGTCAGCATAAATCATGGAATCGCGGTCGTGAGGGTCTAAAACTCTTGAAAGTGTTTCAGCGCCAATTACCAAGCAGCGTTTTCCCATTCCTGATTTGATAAAGGCATTAGCCTGAAGTATGCCTTCAATCCAGCCCGGACATCCGAAAAGAATATCATAGGCTACACATTTTGGGTTCTTTATCTGAAGTTTATGTTTGATTCTCGAAGCAAGGCTTGGCAGAATATCGGATTGGATTTTTCCATATTGTACATCACCAAAGTTATGGGCTACTATAATATAGTCAATCGTTTCTGCATCAATGTTTGCATCTGCTATAGCTCTTTGTGAGGCTAGAAAGCCAATGTCTGAAGCCAGCAGATTTTTTTCTGCATAACGACGTTCTTCTATTCCCGTGATGTCTTTAAATTTTTCAATAATGAGTTCTGTTGGATGCGATAAAGGCTCACTATTATCGTCCAGAAAAATATGATTATCAAAATCGTGATTGGCGACTTTGATTTCTGGGATGTAGCTGCCAGAACCTATAATTTTTATGTTCATTACCGAAAGATTATTGTTTTTTGCTAATGTATTAAAAATTAACGCTCTTCATGGTAAAAAAGTATTATGCATGCATACAATTATGAAATAGTCATTTTTGGGTCTTGATAATTAAGAATATGATTTTATTTTAAGCAGATTTATGCAGTTTAACTTGTATTACGGTTGCAATGGAAAGTGCCTTGGTTTTGATTTTTTCTGAATTTTCTCCTGAAAAGTTTTCATCTACAGTCAGATAAAATGTATCAAGCCAGATTTTGAAATGCTCTGCAGTCAATTTTGATTTCTCATTAAGATCCAAATGGAGTTTCAGCACGTTGTTTTTGTAATTGCCCCTGCCAAACAGACTGAGATTCCAGAAATCAACAATAATAGGTAAATGATGCTCCATATCTATTTTGGCAACTTCGGTAAACAGATAGTTGATGGCTTTATTTTGAAGCAATTTTTGATAAAAATTGTCCATCAGTAGGGTTAAATCTTCACGATTTTCAAGGTCTTTCATGGCTTTCTTAGTGAGTTTTAAAATTAGCTTAATAATTGATTAAGAAAAAATAGCAGGAGTTTTTTTTGTAAGCAAAAACCTTATATTTGTTCCAAAATCAACAATCAATATCAAAAAAAATGAAAAAAAGTATTTTATTGTTACTATTATTAATGACTTCATCATTAATTTTTGCGCAATCAGACAAAATTTTTAAACACAATGGAGAAACCGTTAATGGAAAAGTTGTGCGTTTGGACGAATATGTAATAGTATTCAAATATGATGGCGAAGATGCTGAAAACTCAATAGGAAAATATGCTATTGAAAAAATAGTTTACGGCAAAAGCGGAAGGGTTGAAGAAGTTTCCGAAAAGATTGATGTTAACTCAGAGAATGATTGGGAAAAAGTAGTTATCCTTGAGGAAAAATCGTATATCGCCGGATTGAAAAAAGGAGGAGAGGTAAGAGGTAAGACTGCCCTTATCAATTTCCAGACTGGGAATACAGGCGATAAAAAAGCGGAGAAAAAGCTAAAAATGGAAGCCGCTAAATTAGGATGTCCTTTTATCCTGCTTACTTCTGATAAGACTACTGTAGGAGATAGCTCAAATGCTATGGGTGGTACGCAAGCTATTAAAAAAGGTGTTGCTTACAAATACTAATAAGTATCCAAAATAAAAAAAGCCGATAGTCAACTATCGGCTTTTTTGTTGTATAAGATGTCTGTTAGCTTTCCATGTAGGCTTCAATTGGAGCACAGGAACAAACTAAGTTTCTGTCACCATATGCGTCGTCAACTCTGCGAACAGATGGCCAGAATTTATTTTCAGCAATATATTCCAATGGGAAAGCAGCTTCTTCTCTCGTGTATGGGAA
Organism: Flavobacterium microcysteis; assembly: GCF_006385255.1. GTDB lineage: Bacteria > Bacteroidota > Bacteroidia > Flavobacteriales > Flavobacteriaceae > Flavobacterium > Flavobacterium microcysteis. The sequence continues at coordinate 320,729 of NZ_VFJE01000053.1, read as the reverse complement.
ATCCCAAGTATCAGCTGTAAGCATAGCCAATGTATGAGGAGAATTTTTCAAGACATTGTTTTTGTCATCAGCAGAAGCTTTTTCGATTTCTTTTCGGATGGAAATCATCGCATCACAGAAACGGTCTAATTCTTCCAGGTTTTCACTTTCTGTAGGCTCGATCATCAAAGTTCCTGCTACCGGGAAAGAAACTGTAGGTGCATGGAAACCATAATCCATCAAACGCTTGGCGATATCCGTAACTTCAATTCCTTTTTCTTTAAACGGACGACATTCGATAATCATTTCGTGAGCCGCGCGTCCCATTTCTCCAGAATATAAAGTCGCATAATGGCCGTTCAATCTTTCTTTGATATAGTTAGCATTCAAGATAGCGTGCTGTGTTGAGCTTGTCAAGCCTTCAGCACCAAGCATAGTGATGTAACCGTATGAAATCAAGCAAACCAAAGCAGAACCCCATGGAGCCGCAGAAATTGCTGTAATTGCATGCTCTCCGCCTGTAGCGATTACAGGGTTTGTAGGCAAGAATTCTACTAAATGTGGTGCAACACAGATTGGTCCAACACCAGGTCCTCCGCCTCCGTGAGGAATAGCGAAAGTTTTATGCAAGTTCAAGTGACAAACATCAGCTCCAATTGTAGCTGGATTTGTTAGTCCTACCTGAGCATTCATGTTAGCGCCGTCCATATAAACTTGTCCGCCGTTTTCATGAATGATTTTTGTTACTTCAATAATAGAAGCTTCATAAACTCCGTGAGTCGATGGATAAGTTACCATCAAACACGCAAGGTTATCTTTGTATTGGATAGCTTTAGCTCTTAAATCTTCAACATCAATATTTCCGTTTTCAGATGTTTTTGTAACTACAACCTGCATTCCTGCCATAGTTGCTGTTGCCGGATTTGTTCCGTGAGCAGAAGCCGGGATCAAGGCAATGTTTCTATGTGATTCGCCTCTTGACTGGTGGTAAGCGCGAATAACCATCAAACCGGCATATTCTCCTTGTGCACCTGAGTTTGGCTGTAAAGTTGTTCCTGCAAAACCAGTAACAACATTTAGCTGCTGTTCTAGTTTTTTCAACATCGTTTGGTAACCTTCAGCTTGTTCAATAGGGGCAAAAGGGTGTATGTTATTCCAGTTTGCCATGCTTAAAGGCAACATTTCAGCAGCAGCATTCAATTTCATCGTACATGAACCCAAAGAAATCATTGAGTGATTTAGGGCCAAGTCTTTTCTTTCCAGCATTTTGATGTAACGCATTAAAGCTGTTTCTGAATGGTGCTTGTTGAATACTTCATGTGTTAGGAAAGTACTTGTTCTGTTCAAGCTTCCCTGATATTGAACCTGAGCAGCCAATTCAGTTACTTTTATGGTTTCTTTCCCTGCAGCTTCAGCAAAAATAGAAATCATAGTATTGATGTCGGTCAAGCTGGTTGTTTCGTTAAACGAAATTGAAACCGTATCCTTGTCTACATAATAGAAGTTGAATTCGTTTTTCTCAGCAATCGTTTTTACTTTTTGAGCATCTGCTTTTACAACAATAGTATCGAAGAAAGAAGCGTTTGTTTGCTGGATTCCTAATTTGCCTAATGCATCAGCTACAGTTACAGCAGAAGCATGTATTTTTCCGGCAATATAATCTAAGCCTTTTGGACCGTGATATACAGCATACATTCCAGCCATAACCGCCAAAAGAACTTGAGCTGTACAGATGTTAGAAGTCGCTTTTTCACGTTTGATATGCTGTTCACGAGTTTGAAGTGCCATACGAAGTGCACGATTGCCATTGGTGTCAATAGTTACACCAATAATTCTTCCCGGCATACTTCTTTTGTATTCTTCTTTGGTTGCAAAAAAAGCAGCGTGAGGTCCGCCATAACCCATCGGGATTCCGAAACGTTGTGTTGTACCTACTACTACATCTGCTCCCATTTCTCCAGGAGAAGTTAGTTTTACCAAACTCATGATATCAGCAGCAACGGCTACTTTTATTTCATTTGATTTTGCTTGTGCAATGAATGCAGCATAATCATAAACCTGACCGTATTTGCCCGGATATTGAAGAATTGCTCCAAAGAAATCAGTTCCAAATGTGAATTCTTCATGGTTTCCTATTACTAATTCTACACCGATTGGAGTAGAACGAGTTTGTAAAACCGATAATGTTTGCGGTAAAATTTCTTCAGAAACGAAGAATTTGTTTGCGTTGTTCTTTTTCTGGTCGCGGGTTCTTACGTCAAAAAGCAATGCCATAGCCTCTGCAGCGGCAGTTCCTTCGTCAAGAAGAGAAGCATTTGCAATTTCCATTCCTGTTAGTTCGATAACCGTTGTCTGGAAATTCAAAAGAGCCTCTAAACGGCCTTGTGCAATTTCAGCCTGGTAAGGCGTATATGCCGTATACCATCCCGGATTTTCAAAAATATTTCTTTGGATAACTGCAGGAACAATTGCAGGATGATAACCCAAACCAATGTATGACTTGAATACTTTGTTTTTATTTCCTAGTTTTTGAATATGATCTAAATATTCATATTCAGTCATGGCTGGTTCTAAGTTCAGCGGCGCTTTTAGACGGATGTCATCAGGAAGCGTTTCATAGATCAATTGGTCAATTGATTCAACACCAATAGTTTTCAGCATATGCTGCAAATCGTTTTCTCTCGGACCGATGTGTCTTAAAGCAAAAGCATCTGTTTTCATATAATATTGTCGTGGGTTGTTTTTTGTGGCACAAAAATACTTATTAATCTCAGAAATAAATCCTTTTTTAACATGGTTTTTTTAGGAAATTTTCAACGAAAACTCGGTGTTGTTAACAGTTTCGCTATTTTTGCAGGATGCAGGTTATCAGACGACTATTTGATTTTTATATCAACGGCAGCATACACGTTGCTGTAGCTGTTTTGTCGCTGGTTTTAATGACCAACCATATGTTCCAAAATCCTTTTGATTTGCCAATGGCAGGTTTTGCTTTTTTTGGAACAATTTTCGGGTATAATTTTATCAAATATGAAGACTTTTTTAGAAATAAAAAGCCTTTACGATTTGAACTCAAAGGCATTGCTGTTTTAAGCCTGATTGCTTTTGCAGCGGCAACCTATTTCTTTTTTCATCTAAAACTAATTACCCAAATTACGGCTTTTGTTTTCTTTGGATTGACTTTTTTGTATACGGTTCCGATACTGTCAAGCAAGAAAAATATCAGGAATTGGAGTGGTGTCAAGATTTATATTGTGGCGCTATGTTGGGCCGGAGTTACTACGCTCTTACCGTTGATGGATGCAGGCGTCGAAGTTTTCTCAGATGTGATTCTTAAATTTTGCCAGCGTTTTTTACTGGTTATCAGTTTGATCTTGATTTTTGAAATTATTGATTTAAGGACAGATAGTCCTGCTTTGGGTACTGTGCCTCAGAGAATAGGAGTGAGGAAGACTAAAATTGTAGGCATACTTTTGCTAGTGCCGCTTTATTTTTTAGAATTCTTGAAAAGTACGATTGATACCAATCAGCTTTTTGTCAATGCCCTATTGGTTGTGGTTACTTCACTTTTTATGGTTTTTGCCAATGAAAACAGGTCGAAATACTATACTTCTTTTTGGGTAGAGAGTATTCCAGTTTTTTGGCTAGGATTGGTTTATTTGTTTTGACGGCGTTAACCCTGGCAGGGCTTGAAACCCTGCCAGGGTTGTAAGGGTTATAAACTATCCAATGCATCTTGCAACACTCCAAATTCAAATGTAAAACCATTTTCTGTTAGTCGTTTTGGAATTACATTCCTGCTTTTTAATACGAGTTCCGTTTCTGTGCCGATTATTCTTGCGCCAAATTTCAAAAGCTTTTCGCTAATTGGAATTCCGGTTGGAATGCCTAGACTTTTACGAAGTGTTTTCATAAAAGAAGCATTTCGAACAGGTTCCGGAGAAACAATATTTATGACTCCTGTCAATTCTCTTTCAATAATAAATGCGACAGCTCTCGCAAAATCTTTTTCATGTATCCAACTGATAAATTGGTTTCCTTTTCCCTGTTTGCCACCAAAACCAACTTTTGCTAAATTTTTTAGAGGTAAGAATGCTCCTCCATTTTTTCCTAATACAATTGAGGTTCTTAGTGCCGTTTTTCTGGTTTGTGGAGTGTTGGTTTCAAAAAAGACTTTTTCCCATGATTTGGCAACGTTCATTGAAAAATCATTTCCAATTTCTCCATTTTCCTCATCCATTTGTTTGTCTAAAGAATGTCTGTAAATAGTAGAAGTAGATGAGTTTAACCAATGTTTTGGCGGGTTCTGGCATTGCAGAACGGCAAGATTCAGAATGCGGGTGCTTTCAAGTCTGGAATCCAGAATTTCTTTTTTGTTTTCAGGAGTATATCGGCAATCGACAGACTTACCCGCAAGATTGATGAGTACATCCGCATTTTCTAATTCTTTTTCCCAACCAGAAAATGTTTTGGCATTCCATTTTACATATTTGATATTGTTTTTAATTTCTGATTTCCCTCTTGTAAGAATAACAATTTCTTCGAATTTATCTTTAAAATGATTCACTAGAACCTGGCCTAAGAATCCTGTTCCTGCTGCAATTATTAGTTTTTTCATGGTTTTTTGGTTTAACCCTGCCAGGGTTTAAAACCCTGGCAGGCTAGAAAGGTTAGTTAATTGGATTAAAAGTTTAAGATAACTAGTAAGACAATTACTCTATAAATTACCCAAGTGAAAGAAAGAGCTGTTGAAAGTTCTAGGATTTTGATTCTTCTGAAATGTTCTATAAACATGAGTAAAGCGGTAATAGCAAACCAAGCGAGAATAATGATTTCAGGAATATTTATAAACTGATTTAGGAGTAAGACTGGTGTTAAGAGTATGGAGCCCGCTAAAGAAACAGTCATCAGGTTTCCTGTATAATTTAATAGTGTTCTGCTTCCAAGTTTTAGTAAAAACATGCTTTGGAAAACAATCTGTCCGAAGGCTATTATCAATTCTCTACTGAAATTTCCAATGGGCAGATTGGGTATCAGTTTTGAATAATTGTATAAAGTTAAAGCTGTAAGCAATAGGGCGAAGATGATATAAATAATCCGATACTTGTAATTAAAACTCGGAACGCATTGCAGAACAGTGTCATTGGCTTTTTTGTTTGGAATAATTACTTTTCGATTGTATGAGATAAAAGAATAAAGCTTCTTCAGGAAGTATTTCACTGGAGGAACGTTTCCGACTTTTTCTATCCATGGAAAAGAATTTCCAATTACTTTCAGCAGGCTATCAATTCCATATAGGACGGTTTTGTTTTTGTTGTCGACTAAAGCAATTTCATTGGAAGCTCTCTTGAAATCGACAAAGCTGTGTTCTTCATCTGTCAGATTAGCGAAAGGCTTTTTTCCATTTTTGTCCAACATTCCTGTTTTTATAAAACCGGTCGTGTAGGTTTGGCAGAGCGGACAATCTTCATCATAAAGTAAGGTTTGGTTTTCGAGAGTTTTCATAATCAAGTGTTTTGATTAATAATTTGAAAAAATAAAATGCCGTAACATTCGGAACGAGCGTTACAAAGAGTATTTGTGAAAAATCATTTTGCATTATATCGTGAAAGAATGAGAAAAGGAGTAGTGCGTTTGTAATGATTACCATCCAATAAACTTTTATATCCCTTTTGAATTTTTGTTGGTGCTTTGAGAAAATTTCGAATGTTATAAATAGTGCTGTTATAATTTGTACTGAACATAAAAATAGTTGGCCTATAAATCTCAGATAACAGGTCATATAGCATAAAATACAAATTAGTATTGCGAGCTTATTTATTGCTACTGGTTTCATCACTCTTCTTCTAAGATTATAAAATGTAGAATAATTGTCATATAAATTGCCAGGGCCGGTGGCATAGCCCAAATCCATCCCCAATCTGTAATATGCCATAATGAAAAGAATAGAATACAAAACAAAAAATAGGCTTGGAGATGTCTGTTTTTGTAATGATCAATAAGAAGGTTTAATCCAATAGAAACTTGTATAAAACCAGTAACCATTGTTGATAATAAAGCAACAATGAACATTCCGGGATCAAATACTGTAAATGCAGCTATCAGAAAAGGTGAGCCAATACCGATTAAATTGATTACTTGTCTTGTAGTCATAACTAATAATTTTTAAACTTTCAGAAAAAACTGAAACTTTTATTTAAATTTTTTTACTTCATGATTTTCATGACCAAACGGCCAATCCAGTTGTCTTTAAATTCGGTTACTTTATCAATCATATTATCTGCTTTTAATACGAAATCATATAGTTTGGAAGTCTGTTCAACAAAATGTTTTGTCTCTTTAGTTTCATTGCCTTTGATGGAAGAAACATCTTTTAAGACTCTTAATGCCGGTTTAATTTCTCTTTTGCTTCTTTCCTGTGCTATTTTAACGGCCAATTCGTCTAAATCTTTTTCGGCTGTAAAGAATTCTTTTCTTTCGCCCGACTTGTATTCTTTGTATACAATTCCCCAATCCATCAAGGCACGTAGGTTCATGCTGGCATTTCCTCTGGAAATCAATAATTCTTCCATAATGTCTTCCATAGAAAGCGGTTCAGGAGAAACCATAAGCAACGCATGAATCTGTGCCATCGTTTTATTGATGCCCCATTGTGAGCCTAAAGCGCCCCATGTTTGGATGAATTTGTTTTTTGCGTCTTTGAATTCCATACCCCAAATGTATAAATTTATTTTTGAACTTTCAAAAATAATTGAAAATAAAAATCGGTAAAATAAAAAAGGCCATCAGTTTTTTGCTAACGGCCTTAATCTGATATAAAAGTCAGGACTAATTTACTTCACGATTTAAATAAACCCAGCCTGTTTTTTCTTTTCCATCTCTAAATGCTATATAATAATAATAGGTTGCTGTAGGAAGCAGCTTGCCATCAGAGCATTGTCCGTGCCATTGGTTTACGTAATTGTTCATTTCGTAAACTTCTGTTCCGTAACGGTTGAAGATTTTGACTCTCAAGATGTCGAGTCCTGCCAAATTCCAGGTGTCGTTTTTATTATCACCGTTTGGCGAAACTCCTTTAGGGATTACGCAATAGCTTTTTTCGACAGGAATTGATGTTGTGGTAGTACATCCTTCTTCATTGGTTACTACAACCGTATATACTCCTGATTCAAGGCCGGTAATGTCTGTAGACTGTGTTGTCGCATTAAAACCATTTGGTCCAGTCCAGACATAAGTAGCATTTGACTCATTAAAAGAGTTGTCAATTGCATAAGCGGTAAGTATATAATGGTCATTTTCACACTTAGCTCGGGCTCCTACAGAAAAAGTGTCTGTATTTTCATCAATCTGTATGTTTTTTGAGAAAGAACAATTGTTTAGGTTTACCAAAACGCTGTACAATCCAGGCTCATTGATTTCAATTTCGGCAGAATTACCGCCAATTACTTGTCCATTTTCATTATGCCAAATATAACTAGCTTCTGATTCTTGAAAATTGTCAGGAACTATCTTTACTATGCTTTCCTGCCCAAAACAGATTTTGGTGTCTTGCTGCGCAAAATGGAATTCCGGTTGTGGTGTTACGACAAGCTCAAATGATAGAGGTTCTGAAGGACAATTGACCAGATTGGTTGTAACGGTATAAGTTCCGGACATTCCAACGGTCGCATTTGGAAATACAGGACGGACACCTGTAGCCATAAATCCGTTTGGCCCGGTCCATGTATAATTGTATATAAGATTTGGATTTTGGACACTGATGTTTATTGGCGAACCTTCACAAAGAGGGCCAATAGGGTTAATGATAGGTGGTGCTACAGCATTGTAAAAATGGATAGAAACTATGGCTTCGTCTTCTACGCCGCAAAATCCTCTTACAAAATATCTGAAATAATAGGTTGCCCCTTGCTGAGCGCCGGTAGTATTCCAAACATTTGCAGAAAGAGTGCCTGCAGATGAGATTTGTTCCCAAGTCCCGTTTTGATCTGCATTGCCTAATAGGTAGTCAAATAAATTGATTGAAGGAGGAATGGAGCAAAGATTTGCATCGTTGTCATTTCCTGCATTCGGTGGGGTTCCTGCGTTGATTTCATAATTTAGAGTTTGATTCAGACAAGAATCAGGTTCTGCAGGATAAGAAATGGCTACGCGATACATACCAGATTGCGTATTGACATTTAGAGGAGTAAAACTTAAAGTAGAACTTGTGCTCAATGTAACGCCTTCGGCTCCTTGTTTATACCATCTGTATTGCAGATAAGAAAAATTAGGAACTGAAAGTGTACTGTTTTGTCCGTCACATAAAGACGCAGCTATAGAAAACACAAATGGAGCCGTAACATCATGAGTATAGGTACTCGTATTCTGGCATTGATCTTTTATTTCAAAAATATAAACGGCGGATTCCAAATCTGTGAATAATGGACTGCTGCCGTTTGAAAAAATAAATGGCTGTCCGTTTTTTTCGATTATTCTAAAAGTGAAGTTTCCTTGACCAACTACATTTAACAAGACATCAGATAGGGTGCCTGAACATGAAAAATTGAGTGCTCCTTTTATTTCTGGAAGTACTCCTGTATCAAATTCTTTTATCGTAAATACGCATAAATTGTTGGCGCCTACGCTGTTGTATATGGATGAGGCAGTTACGACCCTAAATTTTCCACCTATTGGGAAATTCAAGTTCCACACATTATTATTGGTAACTGCGATTGAATTGGTAATGTTAGGAAGGGAATTTTCAGTATAGACAACACCTGTATTAGGATGACCCCATTGACCAGTTGCCGGATTGAACTTTTGTAGCCAGTATCCGAGGTTTACAACGGAACCGTTATTATTTGTATGGTTAAATCGGATATTAAAAGTAGAACATGCTTCTACAACTTCAAAAGTCGTGTTGCCGATATATTCTTTAATTTGTAAGGTTAGGGTATATTCTGCATTACAAGAGTCTTTTATTTTGATACGATAGGTTCCGACTGGCAGTGAACTCATCATGAAAAAGGCTCCTCTGATATTAGCAGAAACATTCATCGGTCCGGTATAAGTACTAGGCACAGATACAAATTCAGCACTCAGTATTTGTATATCAGGTGCTCCTCCTATATAGACAGAACCAAATCCGGGTTCACATCCGCCCAGATAATTCACTCTTGGTGCACCAGAACCGCCAACTGGTACAGTGACAAATTTTGTATAAGTATTTCCGCATTCGTCTACTAGAGTTATAGAGTATAGTCCAGGAACAAGAATATTGGTTATAATTATACCTCCGTCGCTTTGTATGTAGGCATTGACATTATGGGGAGTAGGGAAAGTAAAGCCAGAAGGAGCTGTGTTTATGGTTGCGGAAACGATATTAGAGCCTAAAATTTCACCAAAAATAACGCCAGATGCACCACAGGATCCTGTAGCTACAAATTTAGCATCAGTTTCATGGTCAATGGTTATACTCTCTGTAGCCGTTCTTCCGCAGGCATCAGTAACTTTTACCACATAGGAACCTTCAGGAAGTATATTGGTCGTGTCCCCGTAAGTTGGATTAGAATTATAATTAGGGTGTGAAGGGTAATAATCCGAAGGATTGAATCCTGCTGGCGCAGAAAGAAACTCTATAGTTAGTGGGTAGGTAAAGTTTGATGTTATAACCGAAAAGGATTGTATGCCACATCTCAAGGTTTGCCGTTCCAGTAATATAAAAAATCTTGGATTCATTGGCGTGACATCTTGTTGGAATACATTGCCACAACCATCGGTAACGGCGAGACTATAGTTGTAGGGCGCATTGTAAAATGGGAGCTCTATGGTATAGATCTCTTGAGGGCCATTTGCTATGTAGGTTTGTGTAATAGGAGCGCCGCCTCCTGGAGGGAAAATAGTAAATACAAAAGTAAGCGGATAGCTTATCGTTGCTCCCGCTAGTACATCTACACTATAAGAAGCCCCAATCGTATTACAATTAACCAATTCTGTATTAGGTTTTGTGGCAACGGAAATTTCAAGATTGTTAGGGATTTCTTCGAGAGTTACTAAAGTATAGGATCTGGATACTGCATTGCCACAGGAATCATAAACTTTAATCAGGTAGTTTCCCGCTACAAGATCAGTGAAAATGTTGGAAGTCTGCCGAGGCTTTATTATAGGGCCTGAAATAATTTCATATCCTATAGGATTCCCGCTGGTGACATTTACTACTATGTTTCTATTGAGACTGCAGGCAATATCAGTAAAAGTCATATTAAATTCTAAAAAAGAAGCTGTACTATGAATTGTGAAGTCTTTTTGTTTCTGATTGTTTTCAGTTCCTAAAGTCTGTGTAGCGATAACCCTGTAAGTCCCTCCGGTAAGTCCTGATATGGAATTGGTAGAAACTGTAGCATAAGGAGTCGTAACCGGAAGTTTATAAATTGTATAGATGATACTGGCGTTTGGATGCGTGCCAGATACCGTAAAAGATAAAGTTCCATTCCTGTTACAAGTTTCATCGGTTCCGGTAACGGTAAGAGTGAAATCCGGCAATTGCCCGTAAGAGCTGATTGCGTTTAAGGAAAAAATTAATGCAAATATAAAATTCAGGTAAAGTTTTTTCATAAGCAAATCCTTAAGGGAGATTTCAAATATATGAAAAACTGTAAGAAAAATTACGGTTATCCATACAAGTAAAACCAAAAAACACAAATAAAAAAAGGGATTGCCTTATTTTGCAGGCAATCCCAAGTATTTTGAAATCAAATAATTGTGTGTTAAAGTAGTCCGGCTCTTTTTAGCAAGGCATCGGGCTTTGGTTCACTTCCCCTAAATCTTTTATATAAGACCATCGGATGTTCTGTACCGCCTTTTGACAGGATGTTTTCTTTGAATTTTGTAGCAACTTCAGAATCAAATATCCCTTGTTCTTTAAAGTATTCGAAAGCATCGGCATCCAAAACCTCGGCCCACTTATAGCTATAATATCCGGAGGAATAACCACCTTGGAAGATGTGTGAAAAAGAAGTGCTCATGGCATTTTCCTTCACGTCAGGATAAAGTTTGGTTGAGACAAACTGAATGTTTTCAAATTCTTTTACATCTTTGATAGGTGTTGGATCCTGACCATGCCATCCCATATCCAGTAAGCCAAAGCTTAACTGTCTTAAAGTAGCCATGCCTTCCTGGAAGCTGGCACTTTCTTTTATTTTCTGGATAAATTCCGTAGGGATGATTTCTCCCGTTTGATAATGGCGTGCAAACAGGGCCAAGGCTTCGGGTTCATAACACCAGTTTTCAAATATCTGGCTTGGCAACTCGACAAAATCCCAATATACGCTGGTTCCTGAAAGGCTCGGGTATATGGTGTCTGCCAACATTCCGTGCAAGGCATGTCCGAATTCGTGGAATAATGTGGTTACTTCATTAAACGTAAGCAGTGAAGGTTTGGTTTCTGTCGGTTTTGTAAAGTTGCAGACAATAGAAACATGTGGTCTTTCATTGCTACCTCCCAAAACATATTGCGATTTGAATGAAGTCATCCATGCGCCGTTTCTTTTTCCTTTTCTTGGGAAAAAGTCAGCATAGAAAACGGAAACAAGATTGCCTGCGATGTCTTTTACCTCATAAGTTTTTACTTCCGGATGGTATTTTTCAATATCATTTATTTCTATGAAAGTCAGTCCGTATAATTTTCCGGCTACGGTAAAAGCACCTTCCAATACGTTTTCCAGTTTGAAATATGGTTTTAGCTTTTCATCATCTAAATTGAACAGTTGCTGTTTTAGTTTTTCGGAATAATAAGCTCCATCCCATTTTTCAAGCTGATCAATGGCATCTAGTTTTTTGGCAAAGGCTGTTAACTGAATGAATTCTTTTTCAGCTGCCGGACGTGCTTTTGCCAATAGGTCATTAAGAAAAGAGTTGACTTTTTCAGGACTTTCAGCCATTCTTTCTTCCAACACGAAATGGGCATGTGAAGCATAGCCTAAAAGCTTGGCTCTTTCAAATCGGAGTCTGGCAATTTGAAGTACTATTTCCTGATTGTCATGTTCGTTTTTCTGAAAACCTTTTGAGCCAAAAGCAATTGCCATTTTTTTGCGGAGTTCCCTGTTATCGGCATAGGTCATAAAAGGAACATAACTCGGATAGTCGAGTGAAAAAATCCAGCCTTCTTTTTCGTGGCTTTGAGCCAGTTCTTTTGCAGCTTCAATGGTTCCTTCCGGCAATCCGGAAAGATCTTTTTCATCTGTGATATGAAGTTCGAAAGCGTGTGTTTCTGACAGTACGTTTTCGCCAAACTCTAGGCTTAGTTTCGAAAGCTCTTTGTCAATTTCACGCAGTTCATTTTTTTTGTCTTCAGCTAAATTAGCTCCGTTTCTTGAAAAGCTTTTGTATTGTTTGTCTAGCAAAGTTGCCTGTTCTGCCGTAAGCGAAAGGCTGTCTTTGTTGTCATAAACCGCTTTTACCTTTTTAAACAAATCGGCATTCAGGCGAATGTCATTTCCGAATTCGGATAATAATGGAGAAACTTCCTGTGCGATTTTTTGTATTTCGTCGTTTGTCTCAGCAGAATGCAGGTTGAAGAAAATACTAGAGATTCTGTCCAAAGCAGCGCCACTAAAAGCCATGGCTTCTATGGTATTTTCAAATGTTGGTGCTTCAGGATTATTGACTATTCCGTCTACTTCTTGTTTTGCGCTCGCAATAGCTTCTTTAAAAGCCGGTAGGAAATCCTCATTCTTGATTTGAGAAAAAGGAGCAGTATCGTATTTTGTTGTAAATTTTTTAGTAAGAACTGACATATCAGGGTCTTTTTAAATATTCTGTAAATAGAAGATAAGTTTCAGGCATGGGAAATGTTATTCCGGCATGCTGTTTCCAAAAGTATAAAATTGGAAAGTAAATACCTATGGCGTTATGAAAACGTTGAGGTTTAAAATAAAAAACCAAGCCTGTATGGGCTTGGTCTCTAATTATTTTTATAGGAAATTATTTTTTCAGATTTTCAGATGCCTTGAGCACGGCTTGTTTTAAGCTTTCTTTATAAGCTATGATTTTGTCTAAAACAGCCTTGTCGCTACTTCCAATGATTTGTGCTGCCAGGATTCCTGCATTTTTAGCACCATTCAGAGCAACTGTTGCAACAGGAACACCGCCAGGCATTTGAAGAATGGAAAGCACGCTGTCCCAACCATCAATAGAGTTACTTGATTTTACAGGAACGCCAATTACGGGAAGTGGAGACATTGAGGCTACCATTCCAGGTAGGTGTGCTGCGCCTCCGGCTCCGGCAACAATCGCAGCAATGCCACGGGTATGTGCATTTTTGCTAAAGTCGAATAGTTTTTCCGGTGTGCGGTGAGCCGAAACGATGTCTACTTCAGTTTCAATTCCAAATTCTTTTAGTATGTCGATGGCTTCCTGCATGACCGGCATGTCAGAAATGGAGCCCATTATGATTGCAATTTTCATAGGTATAAGGTATAATTAAGGTGGCAGCTTATGAATTGCTGATCACTCGTATTAGTTTTTTTACTTCTTCTGCTGTTTTTCTGGCTTTGGCAATATCTTCATTTACGATGGTAACATGGCCCATTTTTCTAAATGGTCTTGTTTCACGTTTTCCGTAAATATGAGGAGTCACACCGTCAATAGCTAATATTTCTTCGATGTTTTTATAAACTACCTGACCTGAGTGGCCTTCTTCGCCAACAAGGTTGACCATGATACCAGCTACTTTGCTTTCTGTATTGCCCAAAGGCAGGTCAAGGATGGCCCGCAAGTGATTTTCAAACTGAGAAGTATAACTGGCTTCAATGCTGTAATGACCTGAATTATGCGGTCTTGGTGCTACTTCATTAACCAGAATTTCGTCATTTTCTGTCTGGAACATTTCAACAGCCAGTAATCCGACATGCTCAAAAGCTTCAGAAACTTTCAATGCTATTTCTCGTGCTTTTGCAGCGACTTTGTCATCAATACGCGCTGGACAAATAACATATTCTACCTGATTGGCTTCGGGATGGAATTCCATTTCTACTACCGGATAGGTCTTGATTTCGCCTTTTGGATTTCGAACGACAATTACGGCCAATTCATTTTTAAAAGGAATCATTTCTTCCGCAATACATTCTACATTTGGCAGGTTTGCTAGATCCGATACAGAACGTACTATTTTGACACCATTCCCGTCATAACCAAACTCGGCACTTTTCCATACGAAAGGTAAAGAAAGGCTGTTGTTTTCAAGATTGGTTTTTAAATCTTCCAGAGTCTGAAATCGTTGAAAAGGAGCTGTCGGGATATTATGGGTTTTATAAAAATCTTTCTGCCTTCCTTTGTTCTGGATGTTTCTGAGCGTTTTTGGAGAAGGATATACTTTTGTACCTTCTTGTTCCAGTTGTTCCAAAGCTTCAAGATTCACCAACTCTATTTCAAAAGTCAGAACATCGGTTTTTTTGCCAAATTCATACACCGTATCATAATCCATAAGATCGCCTTGGTAGAATTTGTTGCAACCCATTCGGCTTGGAGCTTCTTCACTTGGGTCTAAGACATAAGTCTGTATATCAAATTTTCGGGTGTCGGCCAGAAGCATTTTGCCAAGCTGTCCTCCGCCTAGTATTCCGAGCTTGAAATCGGATGAGAAGTAATTCATTGTTGTGTTGTTGTTTGCTGCAAAGATAAGCATTCTTTAGAATGATGAATTATTCTGTTTTAGATTTAAATGCTTTCTTGGAGAAGAGAGTTGTTGAAACAAAATATTCAGGAATGCAAGTGCGAGCAATTTCTTCCTAACAATCAGATAAAAGGTGGTGTTATCTGGTATTTATAAGAAAACAAAACGAGTCCCACTTTTGATTTAATACCAAACCTTTCAAAGAGAGCCGTACGGTAGGATTCGATAGATTTTACGGATAACCCCATACTGTCGGCCATCTGGTCATAGGTTAGTTCTCTTTCATCACAAACCAGTTTCAGAAATTCCAATTCTCTTTCAGACAATACAATTTGGCTTTTAGCATCCTTGTCAGACGATGTTTCATAGTTCCTCATACGTTTTAGTATCTCAGAAATGTTGTTGTATCCTATTTTTACGATATTATCAATGGCAAATTTCAGGTCATGGGCCGTACAATTTTTATGCAAAAATCCTCTTGCTCCATGATGGTAGGCTGCATCGATAATCTGCTCGTCGAAATGTTGTGTTAGTAGCAGTACCTTATATTCGCCTTCTATTTCTTCTAATGCTTTCAATACTTCAATTCCGTTCATTCCCGGCATGGAATAATCTAAAATAAATAGGTTCGGCTGATTTTCCAACGGCAGTGATGCCAGGAAATCGGTACCATTATCAAATTCTACAGTTACGGCAAAATTGCTTATTTTTTGCAAGAGCTCTTTTAATCCCTGTCTTACAATTTTGTGGTCGTCTATAATGCCAATCGTAATTTTTTCCATGTTTAGGGGAGTTTGTTTTCTGAAAGCCTGATTTTTGTTCCTTTTTCATTTTCTGACCAGATGTTTACAGAATAATCAATAATAGCAGCACGGCTGATTATGTTCTGTAATCCCATTGTGGTAGGGCTATTTTTGATTTTTTCATAGTCAAATCCTTTTCCATTATCAGAAATAGCCATTTCAAAGTTAGGACTGGCTCTCAATCGTATTTCAATCTGGCTGGCTTTGGAATGTTTGAAACAGTTGTTCATGATTTCCTGAAAAATTCTATAGATGACAATCTTTTCGTTTGTTGAGAATATCCGTTTATCTTTTCCTTTGAGTTCAAAATGGATAGGAATTGAACTTTTTTGTAGGCGTATGATTTCGGATTCTATGGCTTTTACCAGGTCTTGTTGCAGAAGCATCTGGTTGTTTAGGGAATGGCTAATGTTTCGGATGGATTGCGAAAGATTGCTAACTGATTGCGACAAAGGTTGCAAAGTCTGGTTCAGTTCCGGCGAATCGAGTTTCAGGTTTTCAATCTGGAAATTAATATAAGTAAGCTGTTGTCCGGCATCATCATGAAGGTCTTGAGAAATGTTCTGCAATACCTGCTCCTGGGTTTCAAGAATCGTCTGGTTTACTGTTTTCTGAAAATCGATGTCTTTTTGGTAAATGACTTCCGTGTAGTTTTTGATCTTACGGATATATAGTTTTACCAATACCACACAAAAGAGGATTAGCAGGCTGATAAAAAGCAACCCGATGATGATTCCGAAGGCTACATTATTCAACATGTCTCAGCTTTTTTTCACGATAAATATAAAGGTTTATAAGGGAATAGTAAATAATGTTTACAAAATAAGAAATGAAGGTATATAACTTTAGTTGCCCAAATAGAAGATAAGAGGTGACATTTTTACTGTTAAACCCAAACATAAAGCTTAGGCCGAAAAAAAATAGGACAGGAGCCGTTAGCAGTATAAAAGTATTGGACAGGAAGAAATCAAAATTTTCCTGTCTGAGCCTGCAAAAGCTTTCATAAATAAAGATGATTATGTATAAAAAGGCACCCACAACAAAGGTGTAATAATTGAATTTTTTTGTTCCGTCTAAAAAGCCCAGGTTAATGAGCCCAAAAAGTAAAAAGCAGCCTAACAAAAGAAATGCAGCGTTTTTTTTCGCTGCATTTTTTGCGAGCATCCAAAGCCATAATCCATGGTGTATAATTATGCTTATACTTACACAAAGCACAATGGATTTTTTGTTAACGATTAAAATTGAATTTATAACTTCTGTGAGAAAACAAACCCAAAGAATTGCAAGCAAATGCCTGTGAATTTGTCTTTTTTTGTCCAGGAATAGCAGGCCAGAAAGTAATGTCAGAAGGACAATAATCTTTAATGGCGAAAGAAAGTGATAAACAAAATTAATCATTACTGCTTGCGGATTAAAATTTATAGAGGAGATTTTACACTACGCATTATTATAGGATCGTTCTTTTTCATAGGCTCGTCAGAATAGTCATAATAAGAACTTTTCCCATTCAAATCGGTTACTTTCATTATAATTGTCTCTTTTCCGGCTTTTATTGTTGCATAGATAAATTCAAAAGAAATATTGCTGCCATTATTTTCTTTAGCAATGGCTCTAAGTAGAGCAAGAGAATAACACGATATCTTTTTGTCAAAAGTTGGGACAATTTTGATACTGTTAATTTTCTTTTTTACAGCATCTACATCAAAACTTAGGTAACGGTCATATACAGAATACTGCTTTGTCATGCTTTCTATGTCACTCCAATCCTTCTTTAAACTTCCACTTGGATTAGGCGTAAACTCACCCGTTTTAATAGTATGGGTTTTTAAGGTAGCTTCAAATAGAATATTATCGCAAACTGCTTTGCCATATTTACGGAGCCAGTCTTCTTTTTCTTCAGTTGTAGGTAAAAGATCATACTGTTCCAGAGTAAGACATTCGTGGTCATTAGGCCTTAACATCTGGGTTTCTTCGGCCGCTTTTTCAGAAGGTTTCTCGTTTTTCTCGTCTTTGCATCCTATCATCACCAATGATAAGAATAAGAATAAAACTGTTTTTTTCATAATGTAACTATTGGAGGTTGATAATTAAGTTTGTTACAAAGTTTACATTTCTATACTTCCAGCTCAATAGGGTTTTCCCTATTTCTTTTGGGTTTTCACCTATCCTTCGGCAAGCCTAGCTAAAATATCACTTTTTTCTTAATAATTTACTGTATTTATTGGAATTTCAATGGGTTATGGAAAAGCCTTAATCGAGTTAGGGTTTTCCCTATTGTAGCAAGTTTTGAGTTCAGGTAGTTTTGGAATACATATCGATCGTGAATCAATAAAAACGAGAAATCGAAATGTTTTAAAAGGAGTAAACAACTTAAAACTTATGACTATGGCAACTTCAACAATTGAAATCAAGAATTGCGAAAAAATCGCAACCTCATTTGAACTAAGCAATGTTCAGGGATTTATTCCGCTTTTTACCAGAGTATATTTGGAAACACCAAACGGTAAATCAACGGAAAAGCCAGTGGCAGTAACCCCGCCGCTAAATACTAATGCATCAATAATAAAAACAAGTCCTTTTTCTCACTATCATGGATTGTTGTATTATGAAACATTTTTGAACTATAAAAATGTTGACAGTTCTGAACTTGATGCCCTCATTGAAAGATTAGACTTCTCTTATAAAGTTTATGATTGCAAAGACAAGGCTATTGAAATTAAAGAATATGACAACTTCAAGAAAATTGAAAGCAAAAAGCTGCTCTATTTCACTAAAATAATCGACATATTATGAGAAATACGATATTGTTGTCCATTTTAATTTTGTGTTCTCATCTCTCAAATGCACAAAATGATTCCACTTCAACCGATTTGAAGCAAATTGAAATAGCCAGTTCCAGTGCTTTGACCTTACTGGACAATACTGCTGCGATAATAACCTCCAATCCGGCAGTTAAGGAGTTTAATATCAATACGGAGAATTTGTCGAAAATTTCCTTTGATTATTCGGTCATCTTCGATAGAAAACAACTCAAGGGATTAGGTTTTTATGGGCTCGAAGGATCTGTAGATAAATTTAAACAAGTGAGTTTTGCCCGAATCAAACGGCCTAATCTTTCAGGTGCGATCAGCCAAAATGATTCTACAACAACGGTTGCAATCGGATTGAATGTGAATCTGCTTACGGTTTTTTCTAAAAATAAAAAGGGTCTGACAGATAGCTATAATAAATTTAGAGGAACCTATGAGGAAATGATAGCTCTCGCTGACGATGCAACGATAAAACAACATCCAAATTTGCAGAGAAGCTCGCAGGAATTTAGAGATATACGAGATAAGATTCTCGATACTATGAAAATTGAGTCTCCAGATGAATTTGCAGAAATACTTCGTAAACCGATGTTTACTCTCGATGTTGCAGCTGCCTATAGTCTGCTGTATCCGGATAATAAATTTAGCAACAACCAGTCGGATAGGCTGGGATTCTGGTCAACGGCGACTTTTAGCTTAAAGATGGGCAAAGAAAATTATATTAATTTTTATGCTTTTGGAAGATACCTTCAAGACGATGCCGTCTATCAAAAATCATTGGCAGATTATTCAAATACCTTCAACTATTTTGATTATGGAGGCAAAACACAACTTGATTTTAAAAAACTATCCGTAGGTTATGAATACATTAAAAGAACAGGCGATGGAGACGATTATCGTTCGGTAGGTCTGGTGCAATATAAAATCAATGATAATTTGTATTTAAGAGGCGGCTTTGGTAAAAACTTTGAAAGTGAAAGCGGTGATGATTTGATGACACTGTTTGGCATCCGGTGGGGATTTGATAAAAAGGATAAGTTGGAATGGTAGCCTAGATGCTTATTATTGAGAAAAACGCTAACTTTTGTTAGCGTTTTTTGTAGGGTTTAAGGAATAAGCAACCGTAAAACAATAACTCATTGAGTTTTGAATTTATACTTATTCGCTAAATCGCATTTCAAATAAAATGCTTTATTCTAAATTCCTTGCTGCTGTTTTTTACATTGAATACAATCCAAAAAGAAACTAACTTTGACAAAAGCTAAAAACCAAAATCAAAAGACATGGATTCAAAGACATCAGCACATATATCTGCTTCAAGCCTTGACTATCTAAAAATGCTCAAAGAAAATAATAACAGGGAATGGTTCAATGAAAACAAAGAACTGTACTTGAAAGAATACACAGGGATTGAAAATTTTGCTGAGGCATTATTGCAGGAACTTAGGAGCCATGATGTCATTGAAACGGTTTCGGGTAAAAAGGGCTTGCATCGAATTTACAGAGACACCCGATTCTCGAAAGACAAAACACCTTATAAAACAAGCTGGAGTGGTGGCTTTAAAAGAGCAACTGCACTCAGAAGAGGAGGTTATTATTTTGATATTGAACCAGGCAATAGTTTTATAGCGGGAGGCTTTTGGGCACCTAATGCAGAAGATATTAAGCGTATTCGTGAAGACATTAGTTTTGACCCGGAAACTTTACGAAAAATTATAAATAGCAAAACGTTTATAAAAACTTTCGGTTCATTGCAAGGCGAACAGCTAAAGAAAGCACCAAAAGGTTTTGACGCTACTGATGAAGCAATCGATTTATTACGCTATAAGCAATTCCTACTCATTAGAAAGTTTACAGATGCTGAGGTTCTTAGTCCTTCTTTTTTGAAAGAGGTGGATCAGACTTTTAAGAACATGCGTCCTTTTCTGGATTACATGAGCGAAGTACTAACCACTGATGGAAATGGAGAACGACTTCCGGGACTGTATTAAAAGGCAATAGAAATAATCATGATTTTCGAAGTGTACTCCAATACACCCAAACAATGAAGAGCAGCTGCAAAGGAATTCGGAACCATAAATAATCCAAGCCTTCTCCGTCATAAGCAGCTGTTTCTATATTGATATGGTTTGCAGCGGCATAGATATTCGCAGGTAACAATAGTACAAAAAACAAGATTAGCAACCAGCCGGTTGGAGTCTTGTATTTTGGAAGCAAAAGCGCTATAGCGGCAATTAGTTCTATAAAACCAGTTGCATATACGATTTCTATTGGAAAAGGTAGAAAAGAAATCATCATTGCCATGCCTTTGGTAAAGAGGAAATGTCCAATTGTTGTAAGAACCAGCATGGCGGCCATGGCAATCCTTCCGGCTAAGGCAAATTTGTATTCTTTCAGGTAGATTTTTTGAATAATCAAGGAAATTGAAAATGTTCCCAGCAGCGTTATTAAAGTTTCCATACTTTTTTTCTACAAAGTTCTGTTGCCCAATCTTGCCAAACAATGAACCTGGGTTACTAAATTCGCTTTCGGATTCTGCTTAGAGCCTGAGGTGTGATTCCAATATAGGATGCCAGATATTTCAGCGGTATTTTTTGAATTAGCTGTGGCTGTTCGGTAAATAGGTTGAGGTAACGTTGTTCTGCCGTTTGATTCAATAAGGAAAGTTCACGTTTTGAAGTTTCAAGATAAATTCGTTCTGCGGCCAGACGACCTATGGTGTTTCCAATGTCTGTATTGGCATAAATTTCCTGTAAATCAGCATGGGATAATCGCCACAATATTGTAGGCGTAAGGGTTTCTACCTGATAGGTTGAAGGTGTTTTTGTAATAAACGATTCATAGGCACTGGTAAAATTACCATCAAAAGTAAAAGAAAAGGTGATGTCGTTTTTTTCTTCTTTTGGAATATAAAACCGGATAATGCCTTTTTCTACAAAAGAAAGGTAATTTTCTACCTGTCCGGTTTTGACAAGCAGTGATTTTTTAGGAAACTCTTCCCGGATGAGTCTGGAAGAAAAGAAAGCCCAGTCCTGGTCAGACAATTTAGCACTTAGCTCAAGATGGTTGCGGATGAATTCCATATGGGATTTGTTTGTCTAAAAATACAGAAAGGTTAGGGAAGAAGCATTAATAAAATTGGCTTTATGCAGAAGAAATGTTTTCTGCATAAAGCCAATAATTGCTGTTGTTTGCTTTTTTAAAGTGTTGCCATATCAATAACGAATCGGTAACGGACATCACCTTTCAGCATCCTGTCATAGGCATTCTGGATGTTTTTGATGTCTATCATTTCGATTTCTGAAACGATACCATGTTCTGCACAATAATCAAGCATTTCCTGAGTTTCGGCAATACCTCCAATTCCAGATCCTGCTAAACTTTTTCTGCCTCCTAAAAGACTAAATGCCGCTACAGGAGACGGTTTGGATGGAACGCCTACACAGATATGTGTGCCGTCAGTTTTCAATAAAGAAAGATACAGATTCAGATCATGTTCTGCAGAAACCGTATCCAGTATGAAATCAAAAGAATTTCTGGCTGCTGCCAGTTGCGCTTCGTCTGTAGTCACTACAAAGTTATGGGCACCTAGTTTTCGAGCATCCTGTTCTTTGCTTGGTGAAGTACTTAAAACGGTAACTTCTGCACCAAACGATACTCCAAATTTTACAGCCATATGTCCTAAGCCTCCTAAGCCCAGAACAGCCAGTTTATGTCCTTTGCCTACTTTCCAGTGACGCAAAGGAGAATAAGTAGTTATTCCGGCACATAATAATGGAGCGACAGCCGCAAGATTCAGTTTGTCTGAAACATGAAGAACGAAATCTTCATTGACTACAATAGTATTGGAATAACCACCATAAGTAGGTGTTTTTCCATCTTGTTCTGTGCCATTGTAGGTTTGTGAACTTCCTTTAAGACAATACTGTTCCAGATCTTTTTGGCAATTTTCACATTCGCGACACGAATCGACCATACATCCTGTTCCGGCAATATCGCCAACTTTAAATCTTTTGACATGTTCTCCAACTTTGACAACACGCCCAACAATTTCGTGACCCGGTACCATAGGGAAAATTCCCGGAAACCAATCGTCTTTAATCTGGTGGAGGTCAGAGTGACAAACACCACAATATTGTATGTCGAACTGCACATCGTGAGGTCCTACTTCACGCCTTTCAAAGTTCCAGGGTGCTAAGGGACTTTTATTGTCTTGGGCAGCGTATCCTTTAGTTGCTATCATCTTTTTTTGTTTTTAAGGGATTAAAAATTCTTATCTACTAAATTAGGAAAAAAAGCAATCCGATTTGTTAAGGCATTCTTAGCTTTTAGGTAGGGTTGAAAAAAAACCGCCAATGCAATACGCATTGGCGGTTTCGGGGAATTATATTCACTTTAACCTAACTTAATTATTCTCTCATCAAACGTTTTACTTGTGTTCCTTGAGCAGTTGTAATCTTAACCAGATAAACTCCTGAAGGGAATCTTTCCATGTTAAATTGACGGCTTGAATGAGTCGTTTTGTTTGTGTCAGAAAGAATAAGTTGTCCAGTGATTGAGTAGACTTCTATTTTTTCTGCAGTTATGTCTCTAGAGAATTCAACAGTCACCATTCCGTTTGTAGGGTTTGGATACAATCTCGTTTTAAGATCTCCAAACTCAGGAACAGAAAGACCGCAGAAATTGCTAGGGTCAGTAATAGTTACAGTAGCAGTACCTGTTGCGATATTACCATTGTTGTCAGTTACCGTCAATGTAACGGTATTCGCTCCAACATTAGTACAGTTGAAAGTGCTTGGCGAAACAGATAGGCTCGCAATACCACAATTGTCTGTACTTCCGTTGTTAACTTGTGCTGCAGTAATTGTAGCAGCACCAGCTGTAAGCGGTACGGTAATATTTGTTGTAATAACAACTGGTGGAGTTGTATCCACAGTTGTAGTAATCGTAAAGCTATGTGTAGCTTGACATGAATTTGCATCGGTAACAGTCACAGTATACGTTCCGGCAACTAACCCTGTAGCCGTAGCTCCAGTACCTCCTGAAGGTGCCCATGAGAATGTGTAATTACCAGCTCCACCTGTTACGCCTACTGTAGCTGATCCATTAGAACCACCTGTACAGCTTACGTTAGATTGTGATGGAACGATAACAATTGGAGAAGGTTGTGTTACTTGAATCGTTCTTGTAATCTGGCACAAATTAGCGTCAGTTATTGTCACAGTATAGTTTCCAGCAGCCAATCCTGTAGCAGTAGCCGCAGTACCTCCTGAAGGAGCCCATGAGTAAGTATAAGCACCTGTTCCTCCAGTTACTACAACAGAAGCAGAACCGTTAGCTCCACCATTACAGCTCACGCTAGTTTGAGATGGTGTTGCTGATAATGCAGCAGGCTCAGCTATTGTAAAGCTTCTTGTAAGTTGGCATAGGTTAGCATCAGTTACAGTTACAGTATATGTTCCTGCAGCCAATCCAGTAGCAGTAGCTGCTGTTCCTCCTGAAGGAGCCCATGAATAAGTATAAGCACCTGTTCCTCCTGAAACCGTAACACTAGCGCTTCCGGTAGAACTTCCATTGCAAATAATATCAGTTTGCGATGTTGTAGCTGATAATGCAGTAGGCTCAGCTATTGTAAAACTTCTTGTAAGTTGGCATAGGTTAGCATCAGTTACAGTCACAGTATATGTTCCTGCAGCCAATCCTGAAGCGGTAGCAGCCGTTCCTCCTGAAGGAGCCCATGAATAAGTATAAGCACCTGTTCCTCCTGAAACTGTAACACTAGCGCTTCCGGTAGAACCTCCATTGCAAAGAATATCAGTTTGTGATGTTGTAGCTGATAATGCATTAGGCTCACTTACCGAAACAGTTCTTGTAATCTGGCATGCATTGGCATCAGTGATAGTAACAGTATAAGTTCCGGCAGCCAATCCTGTAGCCGTAGCTGCAGTACCTCCTGAAGGAGCCCATGAATAAGTATACGCAGGAGTTCCTCCTGAAGCCGTAACAGAAGCGGTTCCGTTACTACCTCCGTTGCAGCTCACGTTAGTTTGTGATGTTGTAGCTGTCAATGCAGTAGGCTCAGCAATTGTGAAGCTTCTTGTAATCTGACATGCATTGGCATCAGTGATTGTTACTGTGTAAGTTCCGGCAGTCAATCCTGAAGCAGTAGCAGCCGTTCCTCCTGAAGGAGCCCATGAATAAGTATAACTTGGTGTTCCTCCTGAAACAACAACAGAAGCGGTTCCGTTAGCTCCTCCATTACAGCTAACATCAGTTTGTGATGTGGTTGCTGTTAATGCAGTAGGTTGATTTATCGTAAAACTTCTTGTGGTCTGGCAAGTATTCGCATCGGTAACAGTCACAGTATATGTTCCTGCAGCCAATCCTGTAGCTGAAGCAGCTGTTCCTCCAGAAGGAGACCAAGAGTAGGTATAAGGTGGAGTACCGCCGGTTGGTGCTACCGTTGCAGCTCCATTAGCACCTCCATTGCAGCTTACGTCTGTCTTACCACCGCCTGTTGCAGCAGATAAGGCAGTTGGCTGGGTGATAGTAAAGCTACGTGTAGTCTGGCAATTGTTATTGTCAGTCACGGTTACAGTATAAGTTCCAATAGCCAATCCTGTAGCTGAAGCAGCTGTTCCTCCGGATGGAGCCCAAGAATAGGTGTATGGAGGCGTACCGCCTGTTGGCGCTACCGTTGCAGTTCCGTTAGTACCACCATTACAGCTCACGTCTGTTTTGCCACCGCCTGTTGCAGCAGATAAAACTGTTGGCTGGTTGATGGTAAATGATCTTGTAGTCTGGCAACCATTGAAATCAGTTACAGTAACTGTATAGGTTCCTGCAGCCAATCCTGTAGCTGAAGCAGCTGTTCCTCCTGATGGAGCCCAAGAATAGCTATATGGAGTTGTACCTCCTGTTGGCGCTACCGTTGCAGTTCCGTTAGTACCACCATTACAGCTCACATCTGTCTTACCTCCGCCTGTTGCAGCAGATAAAGCACTAGCTGGCTGGTTTACAGTAACCGTTCTTGTAATCTGGCAAGCATTGGCATCGGTAACAGTTACCGTATAGGTTCCTGCTGCGAGTCCTGTAGCAGTAGCAGCCGATCCTCCAGATGGAGCCCAAGAATAAGTATAGCTTGGAGTTCCTCCGGTAACAGATACGGATGCAGTACCGTTTGAGCCACCATTGCAACTTACGTCCGTTTTAGATGCTGTACCTCCCAATGCGGTTGGCTGATTGATAGTATATGTTCTTGTAGCCTGACAACCGTTGAAATCTGTTACAGTAACAGTATATGTTCCTGCTGTCAATCCTGTGGCAGTAGCATTCGTTCCTCCTACTGGAGCCCAAGAATAGCTATATGGAGTTGTACCTCCTGTTGGAGCTACCGTTGCTGTTCCGTTAGCACCTCCATTACAGCTTACATCGGTTTTTCCACCGCCTGTTGCAGCAGATAAAGCGCTAGCTGGCTGGTTTACAGTAACCGTTCTTGTAATCTGACAAGCATTGGCATCGGTAACAGTAACCGTATAGGTTCCTGCAGCCAGTCCTGTAGCAGTTGCTGCCGTTCCTCCAGATGGAGCCCAAGAATAGGTATAGCTTGGAGTTCCTCCGGTAGCAGATACCGTAGCAGTACCGTTAGAGCCACCATTACAGCTCACATCTGTTTTTGAGATTGTTCCTCCCAATGCAGTCGCCGGTTGGTTGATTGTAAATGTTCTTGTTGCCTGACAGGAATTGTTATCTGTCACAGTAACCGTATATGTTCCTGCAGCCAGTCCTGTAGCAGTAGCTGCTGTTCCTCCTGATGGAGCCCAAGAGTAGGTATACGGTGGTGTACCGCCTGTTGGAGCTACAGTTGCAGTTCCGTTAGAACCACCATTACAGCTTACATCGGTTTTTCCACCACCTGTTGCAGCAGATATAGCTGTAGCCGGTTGATTAACAGTAGTAGTTCTTGTAATCTGGCAACCATTGAAATCGGTTACCGTTACAGTATAGGTTCCTGTTGCCAGTCCTGTTGCAGTGGCATTTGTTCCTCCCGATGGAGCCCATGAATAGCTATAAGGTGTTGTCCCTCCAGTAATTGATACCGTAGCTGTTCCGTTAGCACCTCCATTACAGTTTATGTCGGTTTTTGAAATTGTTCCTCCCAATGCAGCTGCTGGCTGGTTCACTGTAGTAGTTCTTGTAATCTGACAACCATTAAAGTCCGTTATAGTTACGGTATAGGTTCCTGTTCCAAGTCCTGTAGCCGTAGCATTAGTTCCTCCAGAAGGAGACCATGAATAACTATAAGGTGTTGTTCCTCCACTAGCGGATATAGTAGCTGTTCCGTTATTACCTCCATTACAGCTTACATCAGTTTTTGTGATTATTCCACCCAATGCAGCTGCAGGCTGATTGATAGTATATGTTCTTGTAGCTTGGCAACCATTAAAATCAGTTACAGTAACCGTATAAGTTCCTACACCCAATCCTATAGCTGTAGCATTTGTTCCTCCTGAAGGAGCCCAAGAATAGCTATATGGAGTTGTACCGCCAGTTGGCGCTACTGTTGCAGTTCCGTTATTGCCTCCATTACAGCTCACATCTGTCTTGTTTCCACCTGTTGCGGCAGATAAAGCGTTAGCTGGTTGGTTAACAGTAACAGTTCTTGTCATTTGGCAGCCATTGTTGTCTGTCACAGTTACAGTATAGGTTCCTTGAGCCAGTCCTGTAGCTGTAGCCGCTACACCTCCCGATGGAGCCCATGAATACGTATAAGGAGGTGTTCCTCCTGTTGGAGCCACACTAGCTGTACCATTATTACCGCCATTACAGCTTACATCAGTTTTTGAAGCAGTACCTCCCAAAGCAGATGGCTGGAAAACACTAAAATTTCTTGTAGCTGTACATCCAACATTGTCGGTTACGGTTACAGTATAAGCTCCTGCACTTAATCCTGTAGCTGTAGCAGCTGATCCTCCAGATGGAGCCCATGAATAAGTATATGGAGGTGTTCCTCCTGTTGGAGCTACCGTTGCTGTTCCGTTAGAACCACCATTACAGCTTGTATTTGTTACTCCTCCTCCGGTTGTTAATACAAGAGCCGGATTTACGTTTACCGTTATCGTTGCACACGTGCCTGGAGTTACACAGCCACCTTCACCACGAACATAATAAGTGGTTGTAGTAGTCGGGCTCACTGAAAATGATCCTGTACTAGTAGATGTTACTAATGTCCCACCACATGATCCAGAATAAACATGCCAGGCTGTAGCACTATTCAAGTTTCCTGTAATAGTGATTGTTCTGCTGGCTCCATTACAAAGCGGAGTCGTAGCGGCTGTCAATGTAGGAACTGCAGGAGCCGTACA
Source organism: Flavobacterium microcysteis (assembly GCF_006385255.1). Classification (GTDB taxonomy): domain Bacteria; phylum Bacteroidota; class Bacteroidia; order Flavobacteriales; family Flavobacteriaceae; genus Flavobacterium; species Flavobacterium microcysteis. The sequence continues at coordinate 293,122 of NZ_VFJE01000053.1, read as the reverse complement.
GTTGATACATGTTACAGAAGGTGTTGGGAAATTTGAAGGTTGGATAGGAATCGCCGTGGAAGTAGAATTATCATGCATCCAGTTAGCCGGATTATTAATTGCAGCACGTAGCGCAATAGAAGTTCCCGTTAAAGTTCCGTTGTATTTTGCATTTGCAAACTCAGGCCCAGGAGCCGGATATAATGAAATACAATTCACTCCATTTTCCAAACCAGTTGGCACGGCAGAGTCAGATGTTGCCCATAAAGTGTTATTGCTTCCAGTATCCGGATTCCATGTTGTTACAGGATCATACTTTGACGAGTTATAATCTCCATGGATAGCTGAAATAAAAATAGGAGTAGCAGGTGCAACTCCAGAAGCAGATTGATACGCAATAATTTGGTCACCACCAGAAAGGTTAAAACCTGTGCCCAGGGCAAAAGTAATACTTCCGCCTCCGGTAACCGTAATTATATCCGGAGCCGTTTCTACAAATGAAATAATCTTACCACATGTAATTCCGGCTGGAATAACATAGGCAAGATGTGGTTCGGATAGGGTATTCATCCATTGAGTCCCGGACCATCCTTGCTCCGTAAAATAGAGCGTCTGTCCGGCAGGAAGGTCATTGAGCGCAATAAACGCAAAACCGTCCTGACCACCGGTGTTGTAGCCTATAAAGGCAATATCGCCTTTATTCATTGTCTGTGCTTCCGATTTGACTCCGCTCAGGAGACAAATCATGAAAAACAGACAGGCTTTAAAAAAAGTAATTGTTGTTTTCATATGATTGATTTAAGGTTTAATGACATAGGTAAGCATTATGCCAGCCTCCCGTAGATTGCGGTTGCTGGTCAGACATGATGTTTTGGATGAATTGCCCGTCATTTTTTAGGACGGTTTCAATTTGGATTCCATCATCAGTAATTTTAAAAATATAGTTGTCAAAGCTCGTTCTGTTGGTTTCCGGATGAAATTGTATCTTTCCTCTCGGGCCTTCAGGAGCTTCTCCCATTTTGTCTATTAGTTGTTCCAGGCTGGGAACACCATCGGTGTCTTTAAATAAGTTTTCCAGGATTATTCCTGATTCATAACCCAATAAGCTGAAAATACTTGGAGCCTGATGGAATATAGCCTTATGTTTTTCTACGAAGGATATGTTTTTTTTGTTTCTCAGGTTATCTGACCAGGAGGATACTACCATGATGTCCTGAAGCGCCTCTTTGTGTTCTTCTTTTATCTTATCACTGATAGAAAAAGAAGTGAAATAAAAAGGATAGTCTTGTGTGAGTTTATTTTTAGTAAGATAAGAAGCATGTTCTTCTGCATAAATGCCGCTGTGGAAAGCAAATACTGCATCAGGTTTTAAAGGAGCTAAAGTTTCCTGCATACAGTCTGCTTCGTTTTCCCTCGGATTTAAAGGTGTAATGTAGTGTCCTGAAAACTGACTGTCATTTTGATAAAGTGCCATTTCTATGGCTTGATTAATGCCATAACCAGAATCATAATAAGAGGATGAAGTGGCTATGTTTTTGTAATTTTGTGAAGCAAAATAAGCTCCAAGATGATAGGAGCTTTCAGCAATACCAAATGAATTGATATATATGCCTTGTTTCTTTTGTGAGGCGTAAGGCAATGTTGAGCCTATATCCGTAACTAATAAAAAGAGATTGTTGTTTGTTGCGTAATCATAGACGCTTTCGATATTGCGATGACCAAAAAAACCGATAAAAATGCTGATGTCTTCCTGTAAAGAAAGTTTCTGCATTTTTTCGATGATTACTTTTTCATCTGCGCCAATACCAATACTTTCAATAAAAAACTTGACACCAAGGTCGTTTAATTTTATGCCTCGCATAAAATCCCGATCCAGTGATGGGTATTGTTTCGATTGGGGCAACAATATTCCGATTTTTATTTCAGAAGTCATAAATAGATAAAATAAAGGGGGATGTGACTCCCCCATATTAATTAGTTTCTAGAAGGGAAAATTCCTTCAAGAGCAATACTTGTATAGATTCCAAGGTATGGATTACGTATTGAAAAAGGAGTGCTTCCTCCTGCAAGAGCAGTAGTACCGCTAATTACAGATTTCACACCGCCTACCACATTCGTTCCTGTTGGGCTTTCTCTGTAGATTTCCGGCATATTACCTGAATCTCCAAATCCGTTATTACCGCTATCAGTAGTGTTACTTCCATTATTATTGTTAGTAGCAAGGATAGTTGTAGCAACATGTGCCTGACCCTCAACCAAACTGTGAGCGTGCATAGGCATATTGTTTATTGTTAAAGTCACGTTCTGAGTTCCTCCAACTTCTCCCCATGCAACAGGGGTTAATCCTGGTCCGCTTCCAGGATGAACAACAGATCTTCCTCTCAAGTCAGGAAGAGCGAATGTTGTTTGTCCGTTTCCACCATAGGTAGTTCCTAAAAGCGAAAATAATGCAGTGTTTTGAGCAATTGACATGATTTGTCCATCACAAAATGCCCATCCTCTAGGAGGGAAGTTAAATCCAAATGTTTGAATTTGTCCAATAAAAGGTTCCATACGTTTTTAAGGTTTAAGTTAATAGTTGAATTATAGAATTTATTTATTCTTATAGGAAGGTGTAATTTCTGAAGGAGTATGCCGCAAAAAGGCGTTTTCGCATTATGCGAAAGATTTTCTGTTTGAGCCGCAAGAATAACGCTGGATTTTTTTGCTTGAAATAAGCTGTCAACTTTCTGAATAGTAGTTGTATACATAGCGAAATATTTAGCAGGTTAGTTTTTGGGGCAAGTCTCTAAAACATTATGTTTTTTTGACTTTTCAAAATTGCAATATTTCAAAAACGCATACAATACCATAATTTTGGTATATTTTTTTATCACTAAATTTAGTGATACCGTAATAGCCTTTTTATGCCAGAAAAATTAAAAATAGGATGTTATGTGACAAGAAGCGAAGTAAGAAAATCGCATCTTGATGAAAGAAATGTTAGGGAGTTTATGGGTTGTAAGGTGCTAAGGTTCTGAGGTGCTAAGGTCCTAAGCTGCTTAGAGCCTCAGAATCAAACCCACTTTTGTTCTCCTTCTGTAGAATCGAGAATTTTAATGCCTAAGACATCTGCCATATCTCTAGCTATAGCAAGGGCTTCTTTTTTAGAATTGGCCTTACATAATGTAATAGGCCTCCTGTCTTCCCAAAAAGAATTGACAATGTAGGAATTGCTTGTGAGCGTTGGCCAATTGGCAGCGGGACTATTTAGTGTTTCCCGGGATTTATAAACAGAAATATATTCTGTTTTTGGGAAAGATTCCCATTCGCCAAATACAATACCCAAGAAAGAATATAGTTTACGAAAGCTCTTTTTTTCTGTATTGATTTCTATTCCGGTATTAATAGCGCTGCTAAAAAGCAGGCCAAGGCCAATTATAAGCGCAATGGCTCCAAATACTTTTTGTTTTTCAGATAACAGGATAATACTGGCAAAAACAAAAACAATAGAAATTGCTCTAGCTAAAAAAGGTTCCTTAATATAACGAATAGTAGACATAACAGGAAATGTTTATGCCTGTTCAGAATCAAAGTCGGAATTCTTAATGACCAGGTTCGAATCGATAATCTTTTTTAGAAAATCTTTATCATTTCTAAGGTCTTGGACTTCACGTTGTAAAATTTCAATAGTTTGGTTTTTGGCATCAACCAGATTATTCTTGTTGGGATGAAATTCGCTGTCCGGTTCTTTCAATATCACGTTATCTGGTTGTAGAAACTCATTTTCGTAAACAGTGTCTTTAATAAAATAGTAAACAGATACATTTACAGCTTTTGAGACTTCAATAAGAAAATCCAAAGTAATCTCTTTCGATTTGAATCGGTTCTGAAGATTTTGGGGAGAAATGTTTAATCTTTTTGCAATTTCATTCATTTGAATGTCAAGTGATTGCAATTTCTTTTTTAAAATTTTCCCGTCCATACAAAAATAAATTTGTTTATTATAAATTAAAATGTTTACTTTGTTTTATAAAATTGTAGAAATACAACAAAACGTAACAAAACAAACAACGAATATAGAAAAAAATATGTCGTCATGGCACGGCATATCTAATAAATATGTCATTTTTTGCACGAAAGACAATCGTAAAGTTATTGTTTTTTTACCTACCACATGAGCAAAAAGTAAAAAAATACTCCCTAAATTTTCTGTAAGTAAACTAAAATCATGTCAGATATGGAAACTGTAAAACTAATTGCGTTTACCATAGCGGGAATATTGGTCATAAAAGAACTGGTCAGAATTTTTTCCAATAAAGACTCTTCAAAATGAACAACCGTCCTGTTTTCGGGAATTTCTCATAGTTGTTTTTTAGATTCAGGCTTAAAATCATAACGCTAAATAAGTGGACTTTAAAAGTCATTCTTATCTTGATTAAAATTCTTACATTGCGGTGTATTAACCCTAAAATGAGTGTTTTATGAAGATAACTTTACGTTGCTTTTTTGTCTTTTTAGTGCTTTCGGCTGCTGTAAAAGCACAAGATTTTACATTAAAATCTACGCCAGATATAATGGGTGTTCAATATAGCTCGATTGACTTTGCAGATATTGACGGCGATGGCGACTTGGATTTTTTTGCAACAGGAGCAAACCCGAGTTATGAACTCACTTCCAGATTATACAAAAATGATGGCAGCGGTAATTTTACGTTATCAGATGGAAATACTTTTCTCAAAATCCGAGAAGGAGCGGCAGCTTTTGGCGATGTCAACGGCGATAATTTTCCCGATTTGATTATTTCCGGTAGTGCGCCAAGTCCAACAACAAAACTATATATCAATGACGGAACCGGGAATTTTTCACTTTCAGCCGCAGTTTTTACACAAAACACGTTTTCGGCACTAGCATTTGGTGATATCGATAATGATAACGACAATGATTTGATAATGACAGGCTTTACAGGTACAGAAGCAATTATTGAATTGTATAAAAATGACGGAACCGGAAATTTTACCCAAGTAAGTCCGGCACAAAGCGGTATTACTGCTTCAGGAGTATCTAGGGGCTCGGTTATTATGAAAGACTTTAATAACGATGGTTTTCTGGATATTTTTGCTACAGGAAGTACAACAAACAATATAATCGCAAATGCTTTATATATAAATGATGGAGATGGCACTTTCACTATAAAACCTACTCCTATAACTTCCATACAGACAGGTTCTGTTGCAGCAGCAGATTATGATAATGACGGCGATAAAGACCTTTTGATTGTAGGTGCTACTTCCGTAAGTGCAAAAGTTGCGCTTCTGTATAAAAATGATGGTGCTGGCAATTTTACCCTAGTGCCTGATCTTCCTTTTATAGGCGCACAATACGGGAAAAGCGTTTTTGCAGATATAAATAATGATAATTATCCCGATGTCTTTATTTCCGGTTATATGAATCCTAACAGAAGAGCCGATATGTACATAAACAATGGAGCAGCAGGAGGATTTACTCAAGTAACAGTTCCGTTTCTGGGTGTGAACAATTCTCATGTGGCTTTTGCAGATGTTGACGGCGATAACGATTTGGATTTTATGGCAACCGGACAATCGGAAGCGGGCACCATATCCAGGTTGTATCTGAATGACCATTTTCTGGATATAGATAATCCTAAAACAGCTACTATACGCTTTTATCCTAATCCGGTTACAACGGTATTGCAAATGGAACTTTCGGGAATACAAGCTGTCAAAGCAGAAGTGTATTCAATTACCGGGCAGCTGGTGCATTCAGAAAATTTTAAAAACGGAACCAGTCCTGTTGTGCATTTCGATGCGTTGGAATCAGGTATCTATCTGATGAAAATCACCACAAACTCAGGTATTCAGGTAGAACGTATTGCTAAACTGTAAATAAAAGGAAGAATGCCGCAAAGGATAATAGTATCTTAATGATATAGTCATTATAAATTAATACTTTTATAACTACTTAAGATACGATATGATTCTGGAAACCAAGAACAAAGAAGTGAGCCTGAAACCTGATTTTTTTGACAGGGATATCAGCTGGCTTTCATTTAACGAAAGAGTACTTCTTGAGGCTGATGCCAATGATGTACCGCTTTTTGAAAAAATAAAGTTCCTTTCCATCTATTCTTCTAATCTCGATGAATTTTACAGAGTCAGGATACCGTCCTTAATGGCTCTCAAAAAAATCTCCAAAAACAAAAAGGAAAATAGTTTTGTCTACCAGCATATTCTGGACAAGATACAGCATATTGTTGATGATCAGCAGCGGGTTTTTGGTACGGTAATGACGAAAAAGATTCTGCCGGGACTCGAAAAAGAAAAGTTTCATCTTATTTATAATGAGCCTGTTCCTGAAAATATTCACGATGAGTTAACCCATTATTTTTTTACGGAAGTATTGACATTCCTGCAAGTTGTAGAGATAACCAAAGAAACAGAATTCTTTCCGGAAAATAATAAACTATACAAGCTTGTCGTGTTAGAAGAAAATGCCGATACGCACAAACTGTTTCTCCTTAACATACCATCTGACGATTTGCCTCGGTTTTTCTCGGTAAAAAAAGGAACAAAAACACATATCGTTTTTCTGGACGATATTATCAGTTTTGGCTTGAAATTTATTTTCAAAGACCAGAAACTGCCGGCCGATTATAATTTCAAAATAACACGTGATGCAGCTATAGAGCTTGATGACGAGTATGATGAGGCTATGGCTGAAAAAATGGAAAAGAAAATTGCCAAAAGAGATTTTAGCTTTGCTACCCGTTTTTTATTCGATTACCGCATGCCGCCGCCATTTTTACAGTCGGTAATTGATACTTTTAAACTGAAAGATGCCACGATTGTTTTGGGTGGACGCTACCATAATTTAAAAGACCTGGCTTCGCTGCCGTTAAAAAAACCAAACCTGTCGTATGCCGAAATGGTTCCTATTCCTTTGGATGGTCCGGCAGATAAGAGCCTTTTTGATACCGTTGCAGAAAAAGATCTTATGCTGCATGTGCCTTATCAATCGTATGATAGCGTACTTCGTTTTTTTAATGAAGCTTCCATACATCCCAATGCCGAAGAAATATACGTAACCCTTTACCGGGTAGCTAGCGACTCAAGAATTGCGAATGCCTTGATAAGTGCGGCTAAAAACGGAAAAAAAGTAACCGTTGTAGTAGAATTAAAAGCACGATTTGACGAGGCAAACAATATAAAATGGTCAAAACAGCTTAAAAAAGCTGGCGTTCGGATTGTTCATAGCATTCCGTCGCTAAAAGTACACGCTAAAATAGCACTCGTAAAATTTAAAAAACAAAGCAAGCTTCCGTCCATAGGATTGCTGGCAACCGGAAACCTGAATGAAAACACAGCCCGTTTTTATACAGACCATATCCTCATGACTGCCAATAAAGAAATGCTGAAAGATTTGGAAAAGACATTTCTGCTTCTTGCTACCATCAAGAAAAATCCAAAGAAATATAAAATGGATTTCAAGCACCTGCTGGTTGCCAAATTCAATCTGCGGGAAAAATTCATCAAGCTGATTGATAACGAAATCCAAAACAAAAGAAAAGGTTTGGATGCCGGAATTATTATAAAACTGAATAATCTGGAAGAGAAAAGTCTTATCGAAAAATTATACGAAGCTTCTAATGCAGGAGTAAAAATCCAGCTGATGATTCGTGGAATTTGTTGTCTTGTTCCAGGAATTCCGGGCAGGAGTGAAAACATTTCCGTGAGACGAATTGTTGACAGATATCTCGAACACGGACGCATTTTTGTGTTTGAAAACAATGGCAGTCCGTTACTATTTATGGGTTCTGCCGATTGGATGAACAGAAATATTTACAATAGAATTGAGGTTTGTTTTCCCATATATGACCCAATTCTGAAAGAACAAATGCTCGACATTCTAAATATCCAGTTAGAAGACAACACGAAGGCTTCTTTGCTAGGAACATCACTCGAAAATATTCCGGTAAGAAATGAAAAAGAACCAATTCGTTCCCAGGATAAAATTTACGATTACCTGAAAAGAAAAGCCTAATCGAGTTCCATAGGGTTTTCAATATCGATAAACTCGTTTTCGTTTTTAGAAATCACTATAGTCGCAACGCCATTGCCAATAAAGTTGGTTATAGCTCTTGCTTCACTCATAAATTTGTCGACTCCTAAAAGAAAAGCCAGTCCTTCAAGCGGAATTTTATGAATGGCTGTAAGTGTTGAAGCCAAAACAATAAAGCCGCTTCCTGTAACTCCGGCAGCTCCTTTTGAAGTTATCATCAGTAACCCGATAATAGTCAGTATTTCGCCAAAAGAAAGATGCACGTTATACAGTTGGGCTAAAAATATAACACACATAGAAAGATAGATAGATGTGCCGTCAAGATTGAAAGAATATCCGGTGGGTACTACCAATCCTACAACCGATTTACTGCAACCCAATCGTTCCAGCTTGTCCATCAAATTGGGCAATGCCGGTTCAGATGATGAAGTTCCCAGAACAATGAGCAGTTCGGCTTTCAGGTATTTTATAAAATCCCATATTCTCATTTTATAGTAGCGCAGGATGCCGCCCAATACCAAAAAGATAAAAATAGCCATTGTCACATATACTGTAAACATCAGCTTTCCTAAAGGAATCAAGGTATGCAGTCCAAACTTTCCAACCGTATAAGCCATGCCTCCAAAAGCGCCTAATGGTGCCAGAAACATCACAAATTTTAAAGCCTTGAAAACAATTTTTGAGGCTTTGTATAAGGTGCCTACTACAGATTCACGTTTGCTGTAATAATTAAGTAGTATGCCACAAACTATGGCTACAACTAAAACCTGCAAGGTGAAATTATCCATAAAAAACTGCCACCAGTCAAACTCTGTCCTTGGATTTGAGGTGTATTTTGATGCATCCTGAATATCCAGACCAGACTTGTCAATTTTGCCGGGCTGGATGACATAGGCTGCGATAACGCCAATAGCGAGAGCAAATGTGGTAACGATTTCAAAGTAAATCAGCGCTTTTATCCCAATGCGTCCCACTTTTCGAAGATCGCCCATACCGCTGATTCCTAAAACTATGGTCAGAAAAATAATAGGGGCAATAAAAAGCTTGACAATCTGGATGAAAGTATCGCCTATGATTTTCATTTTTGTGCCGGTTTCAGGCAAATAATGTCCAACCAAAACGCCGGAAATAATTGCGATCAGTACCCAAAAAGTAAGATTGGTGACTATTTTGAATAAAAGACTGTTGTTTTTTGCAATGCTTTCCGCCATTGTTAAGGAAATTAAAGCGTGCAATTTAAAGTCTTAAAATGAATTGGCTAGTAAAACGGAGAATATTTTTTAGCTATTTCAGTTTTTTCAGAATTTCCTTTGAAGCTCCCTGATAGGCTGCAGAATGATTCGGGTAATCTTGTACTAAAATAGTCTTGAGTTCCGGATATATCCAGTCGTTTGTTTTTCCAAAAGCATAAAGCGCTCGCATCGCATAGGCTTTGGTTGCCACTTTTTGATCGCTGATAAGCCAGTCAAAACAGGATTCTATCATCAGTTCCAATTGCTCGTCTGTTAGGAAAGCTTCTCCTGATTTTTTCTTTTTCAGATGGTGAGTTGCTGAAAAAAGACAGATTTTAGAAACAGAGCGCAAGGCACCATCATGCGAATATGCCGACAGTGTTTTGCAAAAAGTTTCCAGATAGGGAATAAGCCAGTCGATATGATTTTCAAAAACCAACTCTGAAATCCAACAACCTTTATAATGGTTTTTGTTTTGGGTGTCTAATACTACATTCATCAAAACCGGCAACAGTTCTGGATTTGCGGAAACGCTGTCAGACATTGATTCACGGCTTTGCCTGTGTGCCGTGCTATTTTCTAATTTTCGGATAAAATCAGAACTCGTCATTTTATACTTTGTTTATAAATAGTTCCACGACTATGCTTATTACAACCGTCAGGGTTGTAAAAAGTATAAAGAAATAAATATAAGTCAGAACCGTTTTTAAAATGTTTTTTAAAGTTGATTGGGTGTCAAAAAACTGGTTGTAGACCCAAAATGCAAGCAGGATATCAATAAGTACAGATATTCCGGAAAGTAGCAACATAGTTTGGGTTCCGCTGTAAATATAAAGAAGCGGGAAGAAAATAAATTGGAGAATCAGCTTTTGTCCGGCAATAAAACCGTTTAGTACCAAATGTTCTACCAAATTATAGCCTGTTTTTCGAAAAGCAAGAAAAGAAGCGATGGATATTAGAGGAATGGTAAACAAAGTTGCCAATGCATAATGTGTAGTAATCCAATCTCCTATGATATTGAATGTCTGTTCCGAATCTTCATTGGTTATAGTGGACGGAATCTCAATATGAAAAAAATGATACAGCAGGCCATAAAGAGAACCCAGCAAAAAAACCAATGCTGTAGGTTTGAAATGGTTGACTCTTTTGCCTTCGATAAATTCTCTAATAGAATGACCAGGTCGTGTAAAAAGCTCTTTGGCAGTAAAAAGAAGTCCTTTATCAAAATGAAAAATACCATGCTGTATGTCATGCCAGAGGTAATGAAAATTTATAGGATGTGTGTCGGTAGATTGTCCACATTCACTGCAGAAATTTCCATTGATTTTATGCTCGCAATTTTTGCAAATCGGATTCATAGATTGGGCTGTTTGGAGTAAAAGTATTAAAATAAAATAACTGCCAAAAGTTTATAATGAAAGGAGATGCAAAAAAAATTAGTGTGTTAATAAACTTTGCATGAATGATTAAACTTAGCGGGATATATTTTGGGAATTTCCGAAAAACTTATTTTTTAACAGCTACTCTCCATATCGTATTGCCGCTATCATCATTGACCAAAAGGGAGCCGTCATTCATAACGGTTACAGCAACCGGGCGACCATAAACTTCAGCTTTTTCTTCGTTGGCAATAAATCCGGTCAGGAAATCTTCAGGTTTTCCGGAAGGCTTTCCGTTTTTAAAAGGCACAAAAAGCACTTTGTAGCCGCTTAGTTTCGAACGGTTCCACGAGCCATGTTGTCCGACAAATGCCCCATTTTTATATTTGCCAGGAAAGGCATCCTTGTTATAAAAGGCAAACCCAAGCGAAGCCGTATGGGCACCAACCGAAACATCGGGAATGATGGCTTTTGCAATCAGTTCTTTTCCTTGTCCTTTCATTCTTGGGTCGGCAATCTGTCCGTAATAGGAATAAGGCCATCCATAAAAACCTCCTCTTTTTACGCTTGTAATATAATCAGGAACAAGCTCGTCGCCCAAATCATCACGCTCGTTTACGGCTGTCCAAAGCTCATTATTTGCCGGGTTCCAATCCATTCCAACAGGATTTCTCAGTCCGCTGGCATAGATTTGTTCTTCGGTTCCATCAGGATTGATTTCTAAAATATTGGCACGCCTTTTTTCTACATCCATTCCATGCTCGGCATTGTTGCTGGCAGAACCTACAGAAACGTATATTTTTGAACCGTCAGCATTGGCAAGCAGATTTCTTGTCCAGTGGTTGTTATAGCCTCCAGCAGGAAGTTCCAGTATTTTTGTGCCACTACCTCTTAATTTCAGGTCACCGGCGCTATAGGGAAATCGATAAAGCCCGTCGGTATTGGCGATGTAAAAATAATTTCCAAGAATAAGCATTCCAAAAGGCATATTGAGCCCGTCTTTAAAAATTTCACGGGTTTCAAAAACGCCATCATTGTCCTTGTCCCTAAAAATAGTAATCTGGTTTGCACTTTTAAAAGTGTTGCTTTCAACTACAAAAATGTCATTGTTGGGTGCGATATAAGTCCAGCGAGGATTTTTCAATCCGTCTGCAAATTTGGTAACCACGAATCCTTCTGGAGCTTTTGGTGTAATTCCTTCCGGCCATTCTTTCATCTTGCTTATTTTTCTTGCAGATTCGGTGGCATACGGAGCGGGAAGCTCCAAATCGCCAATTGCAGTTTTTACGACAGTAGTGTTGTTTTTAACAGGCTGTTTCTTTTCTTGTCCGTTGCAGGATAAGAAGGAAAAAGCAAGGCAGGGAAGTAGGTGTAAAATTCGCATTTTCATAGCTCAAAAAAATTAGTGGTTGTGTTTTCTGAATATTGAATTTACTGATTTTAAATTTTTTATCTTCGGAGTTTAAGGAATATTAAAAAACATTTAACAAAAATAAAATTGTAATAAAACTGAAATAAATTGTAAAATAGCTGGATTCTATTTTAGTATATTTGCAACTTATTATTTAATAAAATCATTGTGATACAACTTCACGACAAACATTTTGTTCCTTTCATTAGTGGAAAGGAAATTGATTCAGCTATAGCCAAAATGGCGCAGGAAGTAGCTGAAGACCTAGACGAAGAGATACCCTTATTTGTGGGCGTCTTGAATGGCGCCTTTATGGTTGTTTCAGACTTTATGAAACACTATCCGAAAGCCTGCGAAGTCAGCTTCGTGAAATTAGCCTCCTATGAAGGCACTACTACAACCCATGAGGTAAAAAAACTTATAGGACTTAATCAAGATTTATCGGGAAGAACAGTTGTCGTAATAGAAGATATTGTCGACACAGGTAATACTTTGGTAGAACTGAAAGCAATGTTTGAGTCGCAAAATGTAAAGCAACTTAAGTTTGCTACCTTATTTTTAAAGCCCGAAGCATACAAAAAAGACATAAAAATTGATTATATTGGTATTGAAATTCCAAATAAATTCATTGTAGGCTATGGCCTGGATTATGATGGACTAGGAAGAAATATTCCCGAAGTATACCAATTAAAAGATTAAGTCGGATTGGAAATGAAACATTTTGGATTGAAAAATCCTGGCATATAATAACTCACAACTAACAAAATGATTAATATCGTATTATTTGGGAAGCCTGGAGCGGGAAAAGGAACTCAGGCCGAATTCTTAAAAAAGAAATACAATCTGACCCATCTCTCAACAGGAGATATTTTTAGGTTCAATATTAAAAATGAAACGGAACTTGGTAAATTAGCCAAAACCTATATGGATAAAGGAGATTTAGTTCCGGATGAGGTAACCATCCAGATGCTTCAAAGTGAAGTAGATAAAAATCCACAATCTGAAGGATTTCTTTTTGACGGATTTCCAAGAACATTATCACAGGCAGAAGCTTTAGATAATTTCTTAGAATCAAAAAAAGAAAAGATTACGGCAACGGTTGCTCTAGAAGCAAATGATGAAATATTAGTACAAAGACTTTTGGAAAGAGGAAAAACTTCCGGAAGGCCGGATGACCAGGATGAAGAGAAAATCAGAAACCGTTATCAGGAATACAATGAAAAAACAGCTCCTTTAATGGACTATTATAAAGCACAAAATAAATTTCACGCTGTGGACGGAATTGGTACCATAGAAGAAATTACAGATCGATTAAGTACAGTAATCGATAGCCTTTAACTAAATTTATAAAACTTGGAAATAGCTATAATTTTCTTTTTAATCCTTTTAAATGGTGTTTTTTCGATGTCGGAAATCGCATTGATATCAGCGCGAAAAAACAGGTTGGAGACCTCTGCAAAAAAAGGGAATACCAGTGCCAAAACTGCTTTGGATTTGGCCAATTCACCAAACAAATTTTTGTCTACCGTTCAAATCGGAATCACATTAATCGGAATCTTAACGGGTATTTATTCAGGTGATAATGTCACTGGCGATGTAAAGATTTTCTTGGACCAGTACGAATTCCTTCAGCCGTATTCGGCAAATCTTTCAGTTGGAATCGTAGTTGTTATATTGACTTTCTTCTCATTAGTGCTTGGAGAATTGCTTCCTAAAAGAATAGGACTCAATTATCCGGAAACCATTGCAAAGACAGTGGCCTTGCCAATGAAGATAATTTCGGTAATTACCGCACCTTTTATCTGGCTTTTGACCATCTCGACAGAATCGCTTCTGAAATTGTTCAGAATCAGACCTACGGCTGACGGAAAAGTTACCGAAGAAGAAATCAAGGCAATTATCAAGGAAGGAACCGAAGTAGGAGAAGTACAGGAAATCGAACAGGACATTGTGGAACGTGTTTTCCATATTGGTGACAGAAAGGTAAACTCGCTGATGACGCACAGGAAATCGGTTGATTATCTTTCATTGGAAGATGATCTTACGACACTTAAGCAAAAAGTCCTTGACGAAATCCACTCCGTATATCCGGTTTGTGAAGAAAGTTTGGACGAAGTTGTGGGTGTCGTGCTGCTAAAAGATTTGTTTGCCAAATTCGAAAGCGGAGATTTCAACCTTAGAGAAATAATGAAAGAACCGGTTTATCTGATAGAACATACTTCTGCTTATAAAGCATTGGATATTTTCAAGAAAACCAAAGTGCATTATGCTATCGTAACAGACGAATACGGAATCACGCAAGGTATGATTACCTTAAATGATATTCTGGAAGCGTTGGTTGGTGATGCATCCGATTTCTATCATGAAGAATTCCAGTTGGTAGCCAGAGAAGACGGTACGTGGTTGGTAGACGGGCATTACTCGCTCCACGACTTTTTGACTTATTTTGATTTGGATGAACTGATCAATGATTATGAAGTTACAACAGTGAGCGGCTTGATCATGACAGAGCTTTCGTATATACCTAAACAAGGCGAAAAGCTAATCTGGAACTTATTTGAACTAGAAGTTATAGATATGGACGGCGTTAAAATCGATAAGGTTTTAGTACGTTCCCTAAAAGAATAAACAAAAAAGAAACAGTATAAAGTTTAAGGTTTAGAGTTGGCAGTATGCTGTAGCTTTAAACCTTAAACTTTACACTTTAAATAAAGAAAATGACAGAGGGAAATTTTGTAGATTACGTTAAGATTTATGTTACTTCCGGAAAAGGAGGAAAAGGATCTACGCATTTGCATAGAGAGAAATTTATTGAAAAAGGTGGTCCTGACGGAGGTGACGGAGGACGAGGAGGACACGTATATCTGGTTGGGAATAAGGGACTTTGGACATTGTTCCATTTAAAGTTTGCAAAACACGTTAAAGCCGGACATGGTGGCGATGGAGGAAGTGCAAGAAGTACGGGTGCTGACGGAGAAGATAAATACATTGAAGTACCGTTGGGAACTGTAGTTCGTGATAAAGAAACCAACGAAATTCTGTTCGAAATTACAGAACACGGTGAGAAAAAGATTGTAGTAAAAGGAGGAAAAGGCGGATTAGGAAACTGGCACTTTAGAAGTTCCACAAACCAGACGCCAAGATATTCGCAGCCTGGAATGCCAGCTAACGAATTGGATATTATTCTGGAACTTAAAGTTCTGGCCGATGTTGGTTTGGTAGGATTTCCAAATGCAGGAAAATCTACTTTACTGTCTGTATTAACCTCTGCAAAACCAAAAATTGCAGATTATCCGTTTACAACACTAAAACCGAATCTTGGAATTGTGGCCTACAGAGATTTCCAATCGTTTGTAATGGCAGATATTCCGGGAATTATTGAAGGTGCTGCCGAAGGAAAAGGACTAGGACATTATTTCCTAAGACATATCGAAAGAAACTCGGTATTGCTGTTTTTGATTCCTGCTGATGCAGACGATATTAAAAAAGAATATGAAATCCTTTTGGATGAGTTGCGACGCTATAACCCGGAAATTTTAGATAAAGAACGCTTTATCGTGATTTCGAAATCGGATATGCTTGACGAAGAACTGAAATCAGAAATGAAAGCACAGCTGGATAAAGAGTTTAAAGGCTTGAAATATCATTTCATCTCTTCAATAGCGAACCAGGGACTTGTTGAATTAAAAGACAAGCTTTGGGAAATGTTGAATGCTGACGAGAATCAGGAATAAAAGAAATAAAAGAGTATCAATAAAAAGGCGGCCTAATGGTCGCCTTTTATATTTTGTTCTGATCGATTCGCTTAAAAAAATCATCCTTGTAGGTCGCTCCAATAGGCAATTCTTTGTTGTTAATGAAAACGGAAAAATTATCGGTTGATTCGATTTGTTTTAAAGCCACTACATACGATTTGTGGGTTTGCACAAAATCATCCTGTGGCAAGGATTCCAATACATTTCGCAAAGAAGAATGTGTAATAAATTGCTGTTCCAGCGTATGAATGCAGATATAATTTTGGAGACTTTCAATATAAAGAATGTCTTTTAAGAACAGCTTGGCAAACTTATTCTTGCCATCAGTTTTTATAAAAATAAAATCGACTGAATTGGAGGACTGGATTTCTTGTTTTGGACTGGACTGCAATTTAGATACCGCCTGATAAAAACGTTCAAAAGCAATAGGCTTGACCAAATAATCGAGAGCACTTAACTCAAAACCTTCCAGTGCAAAATCAGGATAAGCCGTCGTAAAAATAATCTTGATATCTTTTGAAATGATTTTTGAAAGCTGCAGTCCCGTCAGCTGTGGCATCTGTATGTCCAAAAGAATCAAATCAACAGTATGGGTATTTAAAAACTCTAAAGCCTTTAAAGAATCATTAAACGTGGCTACTCTTTCCAGAAAAGAAACTTGCTCTACATACTTTTCCAAGATGCGTGTTGCTGGCGGTTCGTCATCGACAATTATGCATTTGAATTTCATAGATTGCTTTTTAAAGGAATTTTCAAATAAGTCTTAAAGGTATCATTTTCTTTGGTTTTTTCCAGAGTGAAATTTTCGTGATAGGCATATTCCAGGCGTTTGGTAAGGTTGTCAAAACCAATTCCCGTTGATGAATAATTCTCACCCGGCTGGTTGCTGTTGAACGTTGAAATTTCCAGAAAATGACTGCTGATTTTTATAGTAATATTCGCTTTTTTCTTAGGATCATTCAGTTTCCCGTGCTTAAAAACATTTTCTGTAAAATGGATTAAAACCGAAGGAAGAATCATAAGGTTGCCAGCGTTGCCCTCAATCGAAAAATCAAGATAGAGCTGATTTTCAAATCTTTTTTCCTGCAAATCAATGTAGTTTTTGATAAACTGTAATTCTTTAGTAAGTGGTACATATTCTTTATCGGTTTCTGTAATCACATAACGCAAAAGGTCGGATAATTTCAGCAAATCTGAAGCGGTTTGGGGATCTTTTTCAATCCATTCGCTATAAAAAGAATTAAGCGTATTAAATAAAAAATGCGGACTCACTTGCGATTTTAATAGCTGGAATTCGGCTTTTTTATTTTCGAGTAACAATTGCTGATTTTGTCTTTGATACTGCTGAAATTGCAACATGAGATAAAACAGCGTACTTAATATTATGGCAGGCATCCCGAAAAAAAAGTTGTCACGGATATAATATAAAGGCTGCCTGGATGCGTCATAATAATTATGGAAACCTGTCAATTCAAATACAACAACTTCCTGCAAAAAATAACGCACTCCAGCAAAAAGTATGAGTGTGACAGGAAGGGAGAGTATGTATAAAATTAATTTTCTTCGGTTTAGAAACCAATGGCAGAAAGTATAAAAATTAAAAAGATAAATACTAAAAAGCGCCAGCGCCAGAGTTACGGATAACAACACAGACATCAAATCAAAAGCAAAAAAAGAGGAATCCTGATTGAGACTGGTTGTAAATTCCCAAAGCACAAAAAGCAGATATATGCTGAGAAAAAATGTAATATGATAGTGTAATGGGATTTTTAGTTTCATGTCATCAGTATTGCTTCTCAAAAATACAATTATGACTTTGAATCAAATCAATATTTACACGAAACCTCAATTTCTTGAGACAAATCCCCCGATTCATTATATGAAATTATTCAGGTTTTGATTTTGACAGTTTGTAAGATACTATCATGCCTTCGTCAAAATTTAAAAAAGCGCTACTGTTGGGATTTTACTTTTGGAACAAATTTAAAACGTTCAAATTATGAAAAGAATAGTCCTATTGATGTTATTGGTGGCCAGTACAGGATTGATGGCACAAACAAAAAAGAAACAGATTTTGCTGGTTGGTAGCTTTCATTTTGAAAACCCGGGATATGATGTCGCCAAAGTAAACACTTTTGATGTCATGACTCCAAAGAGCCAAAAGGAACTGGAAACGATAACAAACCGTATTAAAAAGTTTGGTCCAGATAAAATTTTTGTAGAATGGGATCATACAAAACAGGATGAATTAGACCAGTTTTATGCCCAAACCCCAGATAGTCTATTGAAAAAAATGGCTGATGAAAGAGTGCAGTTAGCATTGCGAACCGCAAAAAAGCTCAACCATAAAAAGATGTATGCGATTGATTATTTAGATACGACTTTTCCATACAATATGCTGCTTTTAGGGATGGAACAGGCCGGACAGACAGCGCTAATAGAGCGAAGCAGCAAAATGATGAAAGATATTGAAACGAATACAAATAAAAAGATTGCGACCTATTCGTTAACAGATTTGATTTTGAGCCTGAATACCCCAGAATATGCAAATTCTGATATCCAATGGTATGTAGGCTTGGCGAACAAAGCCGGAAAGACAGATAATTTTATTGGGGCTTTTCTGGTATCGGAATGGTACAAACGCAACCTGTATATGTTTTCGTTAGTGCAAAAACTAACGGAAAGTCAAGACAGTAAAGTGATGGTGTTACTAGGTGCCGGTCATATTTCAATGTTTCGTGAGATTGTCAAATATGATCCTGAGTTTGAAATCGTAGAACTTAAAGATGTTTTGAAATGATACGGTTTCTACTAACCATTGCCTTTTTAACGATACTGCAATGCCAACAGGTTTTTGCACAAGATGAACAGCTTTCTAAAAAGCAAATGATTTATGATATAGACTGTCTGGTAGAAAAAATAAACTATTCGCATCCCAATCCCTATTATTACAGGAACAAGGAAGAATGGACACATTATTTGGATTCCCTAAAAAAGGAGTTGCCGGAAAATCTTTCGCCGTTTGGCTTTTGGAGACAGATTGATAAGATATTGGTTTTTATGAATGATGCCCATACCCGAAGTTATCCTACCCAGTTTTATAAAAAGTATGTAAAAGAGGGTGGTTTGTTTTTTCCTTTTTCCATAGAAAACAAAAAAGGAAGCTATGGGGTGAAAAAGAATTATTCAGACCAAACAGCTATCGATTCTATAAGCCGGATTGTTGCGGTAAATGGCATTCCGATTGAAAAAGTAGTGCAGACATTAAAACTGCAATCTTCAAAAGAATTGGATTTTCTTGACGAAAAATATGTCACGGCTTCTTTTCCGTATTATCTGTGGCGTGTTTATGATTGGACGGCTCCTTATGCAATTGATTTTCTGGATAAGAATGGAAAAACGGATAGGATGGAGGTGCAGGGTGTTCTGAGTACTGCCCTGGCCGAAAAGAAATCTGAAGCCAAAGAAGAAACCTGCATGTTTACAATTCTGAATGATTCCACAGCCTTACTTACGATTAAGGATTTTGACAGCGAGAAGCGAAGCTATTTCAAGAAGTTTTACAAGACAAGCTTTAAGAAAATTGAAAAACTTAAAATTAAAAACATAATTATTGATGTCCGCAATCATGATGGAGGCGATGCTCGTTATGGGGAAGATTTAGGGCGCTATTTTGCTGATAAACCTTTCCGTACTTCCTCTAAAACGTTGTGGAAGGTTACGCCGGAATTCAAGAAGAACTTTTCGGCAATGTACATACCCAAAATAATGCGATGGGCAAAGTTCACTTATGGAATCAATAAGCATACAAAGGCAATCTGGAGCACAAAAGACAATGAACTGGCAGTTGTGGAACATAAACTCATAAAGCCTAAAAAGTCATCATTAAAACATAAAAGGAATGTTTTCGTGCTGATTGATAATTATACTTTTTCAGCCGGGTCAATGTTTGCGGCAATGGTAAAAGATTACCAACTCGGAACTTTGGTCGGACAACCCACGGCAAACCTTTCTTCTTTTTATGCAGATCCTATGATGTGGTATGCATTGCCTTATTCCAAATTTACATTTCAGGTATCGACCAGTCTGGATGTGCGTCCAAGCGGCATTATCGACACAGAAAGTATTCTCCCAGATATTGAGATTGAGGATAATGAGGACGCATTACAAAAGACAATGGAACTCATACAGCAGAAAAGATAAAGCATCGTTACGATGCTTTTTTTATGGGCTAAATGGTTGATATAATTTTTTAGGCAAGTAAACAGAATGTAAATTATTCGTTATTTTTGTGTGAACAAACATTTTACTTCGATTCCCCAACACTTTTTCTGCTACCACAGAACAGGTTCTTGTTTCGTTTTTCGAAGGAGCTAAGTAGTTAGATTTTATGAAAATCAACTGGAAAAATGATTTTACCGTTATGCTGTTACGACTTATGGTCGTTTATGTCGCATTCATGCTCGGAAGATTCATGTTTTATTATTTCAACGACCACCTGATAGATCCCATCCACCATCAGGACCTGTTTTCTTTGCTCAGAGGTAGCCTGATGTTTGATACAGTTTCCATACTTTATCTGAACCTGCCTTTTATTTTTTTCTCGCTGCTTCCTTTTCGGTTTCGGGAAAAAGAAAACTATCAGAAAAGGCTTTTTTGGATTTATATGATTTCAAATAGCCTTGGCCTGCTGGTTAATTTTGCGGATGTGTTTTATTATCCATACAAACAGTCCCGATTGGTTTTAGGAGATTTGTTTTTAGTCAATGAAGATAGCTTTTCACTTTTGATACTTGATTTTATAGCCGATTATTGGTATGGTTTTATCTTCTATCTTATCGTGCTTGCCATACTTTGCATCGGATTCAGATGGATAGGATATGGAAAATCAGTACTGTCCAGTAATAAGAAATATTATGTAGTCAATTCGGTATATCTGGGTGTAATGGTTTTTCTGACTGTTTTTCTTGTCAGGGGAGCCAGCCTTTCAAAAGCTTCCTTTCCGATTTCGATGAGTGATGCCTTTATGTATACGGATAATGCTTCGCATACTTCCTTAATATTGAGTAATCCTTTCTGTCTTTTCCGAACGATAGGTAAATCCAAAAAAGTTCCCAAACTCGAATATTTTGACAAAAAGACGGCTGAAGCTTATATGCCAACGACACATATGCCGTCGTCTTCAGACAAGTTTAAGATTGACAGGAATACGAATGTCTTTATCATAATTTTAGAAAGTTTCGGTAAAGCCCACATCAAAAGTCTTTCGGATCAGTTTAAACCGAAACAGCAAACCAATACTCCATTTTTGGATTCGCTTTTTCAGGAAGGCTATCTTTTTACAAATGCTTATCAGAATGGCTACCGTTCTATGGATGCGCTGCCAGCAATTTGGGCTTCAATTCCAACTTTCAAAGAGCCATTCCTTTCATTACCCAATTCTGTAGCAGATTATCATGCTTTGCCAGCCTGTATGAACGAAATGGGTTATCATACTGCTTTTATGCACGGAGCCGTAAAAGAATCTATGGGATTTGTGTCTTTTGGTAAAAATCTTGATATAGAAGAATTTCAATCCAGAGAAGAATACGAAAAAGCAAAAGGAAACGATGATTTTGATGGAAAATGGGGAATATGGGATCATAAATTCTGGCCTTTTGTTCATGAGAAAGTCAACCAGATGCCCAAACCTTTTTTTACGACCGTCTTTACGCTTTCGTCACACCATCCGTTTAGTATTCCAGATGAATTTAAAGGCAAGTTTTCTAAAGGAACGCTTCCAATACACCGTGCTATCAAATATTCTGACCATGCACTTCAATTATTTTTTGATGAAATTAAAAACGAACCGTGGTTTAAGAATACCCTTTTTGTCATAACAGCCGATCATGCTTCCGGAGCCGATTCCCCAAAGTTTTTAAAACCACCATTTGATTATTCTATCCCGATTTTGTTTTATCATCCGGGTAAAAATTTTACAGGAACCGATGACAAAATCATGCAACATATTGATATCATGCCTACACTTTTAGGAATGCTTGATTATGACCAACCGTATTTTGCCTTTGGAAAAAATCATTTTAATCCGAATGGGCAAGAAAACCATTTTGCCATTAATTTTTCGAATAGTGCTTTTAATTGTACAACTGATACTCATTACTACCAATTCAATGAAAAGGATATATTGGTCAAGTCAGATTACAGAAAAGACCCATTATGGAAAAATAATGGGGTTAAAAACCAAACACGGGAAGATGAAAAGAATATTTTGTATTTCAAGGCTTTTATCCAGCAATATTATTCGCATTTGAGCGAAAGAAACTTTTTGCCACAAAAGAAAACAAGGAAAGTAAATGAAATTACCGGCCGTCAAGAAGCCAGATAAAAAAGCTAAGAAACTAGAACTCTAAAACAAAAGTTAAAATTGCGATAACGATTTAGTTTTCTCTTCGTTTGTAAGTCTAAAATTTTAAAATGAAGTATATTCGCAACGCAAAAATATATGTCGGCGGTCAAAAATGTAACAAAAAAACATTTTATGCGACTACTCACATACCTATTAAACTTTAAATACTATTAAATGAAAAAAATTATTTTATCCTTAATTACGGCTATACTGCTTGTTCCTACAACAGTAAAGGCTGACGAAGGGATGTGGTTCTTGATGTTCATTGAACGTTTGAATCACCGTGACATGCAGAAAATGGGATTGCAATTGACTTCTGAGGAAATCTACAGCATCAACCATTCAAGTATTAAAGATGCTATTGTTCAGTTCAATGGCGGCTGTACTGCAGAAATTATTTCTAACCAAGGTTTGGTTTTGACTAACCACCACTGTGGTTATGATGCAATTGCAGAAGTTTCTACTCCAAAAGACAACTACTTGAGAGATGGATTCTGGGCAAAAGACAAGAAAGCTGAAATTAAGCCAAACTCACTTTATGTACGTTTCTTCGTGAGAATGGATGATGTTTCTAAAAGAATCCTTTCTAAAGTTACGGATAGCATGAGCGAGGCTGAGCGTGAAAAAGCGATCAACCAGGAAATTGCTAAAATCCAGAAAGAAAATGATGAAGGAGGGAAATATACTGTTTCTGTTCGTCCATTCTTCCAAGGAAATGAATACTACTATTTCGTTTACCAAGATTATAAAGACGTTCGTCTAGTTGGAACTCCACCGGAAAGTATTGGAAAATTCGGAGGTGATACAGACAACTGGGAATGGCCACGTCACACAGGAGATTTCTCTATGTTTAGAGTATATGCTGATAAAGATGGAAATCCTGCTGAATATTCTACTGAGAACGTTCCATTGAAGCCTAAGCACCACTTGCCAATCAGCTTGAAAGGTGTTCAGGAAAATGATTTCGCAATGATTTTAGGTTATCCAGGTAGAACAAACCGTTGGATGCCGGCTGGTGGAATTGAGCAAAACGTAAAGTTTGCTTATCCTGCATGGGTTGAAGGTTCTAAAACTGGAATGGACGCTATGAAAGTTCACATGGACAAAAGTGACCAAGTACGTTTAAACTATGCTTCTAAATATGCTTCTGTAGCGAACTATTGGAAAAACCGTCAAGGTATGATTGATGCGTTGACCAAATTCAAGACAGCAGATACAAAACAAAAAGAAGAAGCTGAGTTCAACAAATGGGCTAACAAGGCTGAGAACAAGCAAAAATATGGTGCTGTTGTTGAAACAATCAACAAATATTACAAAGCAACAAACGAAAAGTCAAGACACGATAATTACCTAATTTCTATCTTGAGAAACAGCAGCCTAGCTGGTGGTCCTGCAAGTTTAGGAAACGGAATTGCAGCTTATGCTAAAGAAAATGATGCTAAGAAAGCAGAAATGCTTCCAAGACTTCAGGCAGCAATCGAAGGTGTTTATGAAGGTTTCTATCTTCCATTAGAAAGAGATGTATTGATTGCAGAGCTAAATCTTTATGCTGCAAAAGCAGGTTATAAGCTAGATCCGTTTGTTGAAGGACTTGCTAAAGAAAACAACAATAACTTCACAAAATTTGTAGATGAAGCTATCGCAGAAAGCGTTTTCGCTACAAAAGAAAAAGCGGAAGCATTTTTGAAAAACCCAAATCCAGATGCGTTGAAAAATGATAAGCTATACTTGCTTTCATCTAGCATCTTGGCTACTTACAGAAGCAAGCCGGAAGAAGTGGCTAAATTGGAAAATGATTACCAGAAGTCATTCCGTCTTCTTGTTGAAGGATTACGTGAGTCTAAGCTGAACAAAATCAAATACCCAGATGCAAACTCAACTTTGCGTTTGACTTATGGTAAAGTTCGTTCTTTGCCTGCAGATAAGAGAAATGACGCTAAAATCAATAACTATACTACGCTTCAAGGAACAATCAAAAAATACAAGCCAAACGATCAAGAGTTTGACTTGCCTAAAAAATTGATTGAATTGAACGAGAAAAAAGATTTCGGACAATATGCTGACAAAAAAGGATATATGCCTGTAAACTTCTTAACAGACAATGATATTACAGGTGGTAACTCAGGTTCACCGGTATTGAATGGAAAAGGAGAGCTTATTGGTGTAGCTTTTGACGGTAACATTGAAGCTATGGCTGGTGACGTAATCTTTGATTCTAAACTACAAAGAACAATCAATGTTGATATCCGTTATGTTTTGTTTATCATTGACAAATATGCTGGAGCAAAACATATCATTGACGAAATGACAATCGCAAAATAATTTTTAGATTAGTTATTAGTTCAAATAATAAAAAAACACTTAAGAAATTAAGTGTTTTTTTTGTTATTTAGTTTCGTTACTCATGATTTATAATCTGATTCAGACATTGCTGTGTTGAACCAAAAGAACTGATTTCTTTTTTAAAAATCACATCGTCTATCTTCCATTTGCTTTTCTCATTTACAAGCCGTACTTCATCTTCCCAGGTTTGATTGTATTTTTTATTTTTAAACTCAACAATTACGGTTGCTTTGTTTCCTGTAATAGTTGTTTTTTTAATTGTAAATGAGGTATGCCCTTCGTATAGACTGGTAAAAACATCACCTTCAATAAGCAATGGCTTATCCGTTGGAAAAGCACTGTTTTTTATAAGCATGGCATCTTCATCCTCAATTTCCTTCGCTTTTAAAATAAGTTCATATAAGTGGTCGCTTACATATTGTTTGTTTACTATCCGGAAATTATGTTTGTATTCCGAATAAAACTTATTGACTACCCTCGTAACTTTAGATTCCGGACTGGAGCAGTTTATTAAAAGTAATGTACAAAATAAGGCAAATAGTAATTTTAGGTGGCGTTTACTTTTCATAGTTTCTTTTTTTATTTGTTACTGATACTCGTTACGAATTAACGCTGCTTTCGAGGAAAATATTGTAATTATTTCGAAGAACGATTCCCTTCTCAGTTCCGGGAATAGAACTCATCCATTATTTTAAATTCGTACTTATTCTTCTATTTTTACACGAATTCCTTTACTATGGCTTGAAAACTCTGGTGCATACATACTTTGGATTGTTGTGATTCCATTAGAGAATTCTCCTGGGTTATTCACTCTGATGTCATATTCCAGCACATATTTTCCTTTACTGATATTGTCAAAGAAAAAGTGGGTTGCTGCATCTTTAGTACTCATATAGTATCCCAAACTGCCTTGCCATTTGTATTCGGAAAGTACATCAACAGGTTCAAATGCAGCTGCTCTCATATCTTTCAGGTGTACAAAATCGATGTCATCTTTGGCATAAATAATCAGTCTAACGGTTACCAAATCTCCAATCTTCAATGCTTTTTTGTTTGTTATCTTTTGGAGTTCCTTGCCTTTAGCCGTATTTTCCTTGATATATAATTCTTTTTCGATAGAAAGCGGACCGTCCTGGCTGGACTTTATCTTGTCCAAATCTTCAAAATATTGCCAATAAAAGCCTCCATAACCAGGTATGCTACTTTTGTTGTTGATGCTTATCGTAGCCATGTCTTTAGTGATTTCATCTGCTTTCCAATTCATCTTGATATAGCCGCTCGCTGCTTCTTTTTCATTTTCGGCTAATTTCTTAGTCACAATCTTTTCATCACCCAGTTTTATGACCGTACTTTCTTTGACAGAAAGCCAATCCTCTCCTTGAAGCAATAAGGCATATATGGCTTCGGTTGTTGCTTTAGTGGTATTCCATGATTTGGTTTGTCGGTTTTTAAGCAACCAGACTTTCATGGCTTCAATCGATTTTTTCTCATTTCCAATTTCACTAAAAGCTTCAATCAATAAGGCCTGGGTTTCTATAGGTGCCTGATACCAATACCAGCCTGATTTATTGCTAAGCCAATACATTCCGTTTTCTTCGTTATTTATGGCGGTCTCTTTTAGGCTGGTTACTATTTTTTTTGCGATTTCCTTTTCTCCAAAACGATGTAAGGCTAATGTGGCCATCGCTTTTTGATACAAGCCATATTCCATCCAATGTTGCTTTGTATAGTCAAGGTGTTTTAGGATAGCTTTTTTAAGACTGTCGTTTGTCGGGTAGGTGTTTGTATAAAAACTTCTGGCATATAAGTAATGCAGATCAGCATAGGTATCATAGTTCCAGATTTTGTTTTTCTTTTGATTGATTTCTGCATTTCTGTTTCGGGTTAAAAACTTCTCATCAATAAAAGGAATTGCCTTGGCAGTAATTCGCCTGAATTTCTCAATATTTTGATTTGAAACTTTTAGTTTTTCCAGATGACCTAATCCTGTAACGATATGGCGGGTAATGTATTCATTGTCATTTCCACCACTAAACCAAGGGAAACCGCCACTTTGAGATTGTTTGCGGTCTAATTTTTCAAAATTGTCATTGATATCAGTTTTCATTTTTTCCAGGTCAAACAGCATTGCCAGATTTTTCTTTTGCTGTTCTTCATTTTCGGTATCTTTTGTCCAAGGTGTTTCGGCTAAAATCAATGATTTTAATTCTTCGTTCTGTTCTAATTTAGAAATTGGTTTTCCTGCTTTTCTCCAGGCATCGAAAACAGCTGCAATTTTTGGATTGGTGGTTATGATTTCATTTGCTAACGTATTGGCATAATATTTTGAAAAAACCTGTTCGGCACATTCATGTTCATATTCCATCAGATAGGGCAATGATTTGATAGCAAACCAGGCAGGATTTGAAGTATATTCCAAAGTAAGCAGATGGTTTCGCAATGTTGAAGATTGGTTGTTTTTTAAGTTTTCAAAAACATATTCCTTTTTGGTGTTGCCGGGAATCCAAAGCGGTATACTTTCTGTCACCAGCATAGTATTGGTCAGGACAGGAAGTATGTTTTCTTCACCATCTGTAAAATCTCCGGCTTTTGCCAAAATTTTATACTGCACGCCTTGTAATCCTTGCGGTACGAATAATTTCCAGCTTACTGCCGTATTGCCTTTTGCCTTGATATTAAAGTTTTTGACATTGTCTGTGTTCAGCATTTTTGCATCAATAGGTTGCATGGTTGCTGCATCAAAAAGCTGTAACATGGCGATTCCGCTTTTTGGTTCGGAAGTGATATTTGAGATTTTTGACGTGATTACGATAGTATCATTTTCTCTTAAGAAGCGCGGTACGTTTGGAAGTACCATCAGGTCTTTTTGAGTGATAACAAAATTCTCTAAATATCCGGAAACTGCTTTTTTGTTATGGGCAAAAAGCCTTAGTTTCCATTGAGTCAAAGCTTCCGGTGACGTGAAACTGAATTTTAGGTTTCCTTTATCATCAGTTCGCAATTGAGGGAAGAAGAAAGCCGTTTCCGAAAGGTTTTTTCGGGCTTTCACTTCAGTCAGGGCTTCCAGTGATTTTTTTGTAGTGATTATTACAACACCATTAGCACCTCTGGAGCCATAAAGCGAAGTCGCCTCATTGCCTTTCAAGACATTTGCAGAGAGAATATCTTTTAGATTCATGGATCGATATTCGTCTTCAGCAACAGGCATACCATCAACAATAAATAATGGGGAACCGCTCATATTAATTGAGCCGCTACCACGAAGAATGATAGTAGTATCCCCGTCTGGTTGGCCACTTCCTGAACCGATATTCAAGCCAGGGACCATGCCTTGTAAGCTTTGAATTACTGAAGCATTTGATCTTTCTTCAATTACATCAACAGTTACATAATTTACTGCCGCTAAACTTTTAGGTCTTTTCGTAGATGTATATGCGGTAACGATAACCTCCTGAAGCATTTCGTCAGATTCAGTCATTTCAATATTTATGGTTTTATTATTAACCCTGATGTATTGGCTTTTCATTCCAACAAAATGGAATGCAAGAATTTCATTCATTAGGGCTTTGATTTCATATTTCCCATCAAAGTCGGTTTGAGTACCCCTGTCTGTTCCTGAGACTATAACAGAAACACCCGGCAAAGGCAATCCATTTTCTGTAATAACTCCCGAAATTGTTTTTCCGCTTGAAAGGATTAATTTTTCTGTCAAATATTGGTGGTATTGTGAGTCTTTTTGTTCAGAGTGTAAAAAATCAAATCCAAACCAATTGAATTGGCTTCGAGAGTAGTAAATAGGATTTTGATAGGGAATTAGGTTTCTGAAATATAAAGAAGCAAGATTACCCATACCTAAAAATTGTTTGAATTCGATATTATTGTAATTATCATTAGAAAAATCTAATGAAGTATTCCATTCCGATTCATAGAATTGATCAAGAGAAGTATCATACATAGAGGCTAAAACTTCTGCCTTTATACCGTTCTTATGCTGATCCTTGATGAAAAAAGACCAGGTTTCATTACCGCCGGGTTCTATTTTATTACGGAAAGTACCGGTTTCGATATTTATTTTTTCCCGATAAATGGGAAGGAATTGGGTATGTTTTTTTTCGAAATTTTTGTTCTCCCATATAAAATTCATACTAATCTTAACGTCATTTTTCCAGTCCTTTTCTATTGGAATCCTAAAAATATTTTTTCCATTTACTTCGATAACTTTATTGAATACGGCTTCGCTTTGATAAAAAGCTTCTGTGGTAATATATAGAGGAGCAGCGGATGTGTATTGCACTTCTACAAACCCATCTTTTTTCGGATCTGTATTTATAATTTCATATTGAAATAGCTCATGATCACCAGGCATTTTGTCTGAATCATTAAGCAGTTTAAAACTCGAACTGACTTCAATTTCTTTTCCGGAAATGTCTTTTGAGGTAAAAAATAATTGATATCCTCCTGAAACCCATTTTTTCAAATCATTCAGAATTATTTCTTTTGTTGTTTTTGTGTCAACCTTTTGGTTAAAAACAAGCTCTCCTTTTTCTACGTTGTTGTTTTTATAAGGCAATGTAGGGAATAGCCGAATGAATTCATCTTCAGGGATTATCTGAATTTCGGGAGCTTCCCATCGTCTGCTGCTTAAGACGCGATTTGGAGATTTTGATTTGTAAATTTTAAGTTCTCCAATTATTGGAATAAATTGTCCGTTTAAATTTTGGCTGTCTAGAGTGATTTTCTGAATCGTTTTGGCATTGATCGTTTCGGGTATGTTTGCAGACAATACAAGATTATGATATCCTGCTTTTGCTACTGTGATGTTTTTTCTGGTTTCGCCATTACTATCTGTAACTTCTGCTTCTATAGAAAAATTAAAAACAGGCTGTCCTTCTTCATTGAAACCTTTAGCTGGGATAGCCGTGAATTCGATTTCAAAGTTTCCGTCTTGATCTGTTTCTATTGTACCTGCTGCTATTTCTTCATCGTCATAACTGAAATGATTATTTGAGTATCGCCAATTGTGATAATAACTGTTTCGTTTGACTGTATAAGAAACTGTAGCATCTGAAATAGTAGCTCCTGCAAAGGCTTTCGCTTTTCCTTTAACTTTAATATTTTGGTTTACGATGAAGTTCTCTGTAATCGGTTCAAAAGTCACTTCAAATTTTGGACGCTTGTATTCTTCAACTTTAAAACTGATTTCGCTGTGTTCAAAGCGATTAACCTTATCCCAAAACGGATGCTCGTCTTTGTTTTCGTCATAATGAGCGTCAGTTTCATAGTCTTCGTCTTCCTCAGCATTAATCGTGAAATCTCCTGTTAGTGTATTTTTTGGAATGTTAAATTCGCCAATAAAAGAGCCAAATTCATTGGTTTTTAAACGTGCCATATAAATATCCTCACCGTTTACGTTTTCTGCTCTTACACTAACAAACATGTCAGGGACAATATCATTTTTGCTATCTTTTTTCTTGAGTAGTATTCCTTTAAAATAAACGGTCTGCCCCGGCCTGTATATAAACCTGTCGGTAAACAGATTGGCTTTAACTCTAAATTTTTCTTTTTCTTCTTTTTCTTCTTCTTCTTTTGTCCTTACATGTTCATAAAAATAAGTTGTATTGTAAAAAAGAGAAAGAGTATCTTTTGCTTTTATTATCTGGATGTTTTGAGAGTAGTTTTGGGTTGCTTTTGTCCGTTCATATTTGGCCATTCCATTTTTATCGGTTTTTATTATAAAATCATCTGATTTTATGATCGCATCCTTTATTGGTTTCCCTGTTTTTCTGTTCAATACTTGAAACCGTTCCGTATTTTGGGAGTCAGAATATGCTAAAGTGAGATCAGTAGCATTTATAGTGGCATAAGAATAGATATCCTCAATGGATAAACTGTCTTTTTTTGTGCTTATTGTCAATAAATATATCCCAGCTTCCATTTCAGGAAGAATAATTTCTGTTGAGTATTCAAAGTAGCCTTTTGTACTAGGTAATCTGTTTTTAAACGTTTTATACGGTTTGTTTTTATTTACAAAATCAATAAAGAGAGAATCTTTTTCGATGTTTCGGGATTCAAGTTTGATAGCAAATTTTAATGGGATTTTATATAAACTCCCATAAATAGTGTCAATGCTTGCGAATTGTATTAAGGCTAAATTGGGTTGGTTGGGGATGATGTATTTTTCTGTTTTTACAGTTAGATTTTTGGCTAAAATAGATACTTTAGTATTTTTTGCCTCTGAGGCGAACGGTTCATCTCCTTTTAGGATGACTGAATCGCAGATTTCAACTGCTTTTGAATTATAATCCGTATGGGTATCTTTTGAAGCGTTATCTTGATATATTGTAGCTTTTTCGATAAGAAAAGCACTTTGATACTTGTCTTGTGTTATTGCTATAAATCGATCTAAAACAGTTAAATACTCTTCCAGTATATTTCGTCTTTTGTAAACGGTCTGAATTCTTTTGAGAGCGATGTTTGAAAGAGCAATGGCATTGTTTTGTGAGGCATAACTTTTTTCTAGTTTTTGATATATAGCTAATCTGAGATAAAAAGGCGAGAATTTGTAATTCTTTAAATCTAGTTCCTGAAATTCTTTCGGGTTTCCATAGAATGAATGAATATTGTTAGAAAGAAAGGTTTTCTCTTCTGGAGATTCATCTTTATAAAATTCATTTTTTTCCAGATACTTTTCGGATAGAAAATCATAAAGAGACCTATTTAAAGGGGCTTCGAATTTTCCAAAAACGATTATCTTGTCATAATTGCTTAAAGGTGTTTTTAACAGAATCGTCTCATTTTTGATGCTGTTTTCATAGGCAGTTGCAATTTCTTTTTCAAAATCAGATGATGACCATGTCCTAAAGTCTGGATTGAAAATAGACTCAGTTGCTGTTTGATTTTTTAATTTATACCTATTCTGTCCATAATATTCAGAAAGCAATTTTCCGTAAATGAAACTGAAGATGGCTTTATTGGCTTCGTCTTTGGTTGTTAATTCCTCCCTAAGATTTTTGATGATTTTATATTGAGCTTCTTCTTCAAGCGTCATTAAAAACTTGGATTGATATAGGAAAGTCCTGATTATTTCTGCCTGGTCATTTTTCTTTCTGGCTTTCTTATAGATTTTATTTAATTCCTCTGAAGCGGATTTTATTTTTCCATCGTATTCGTACTCATATACTTTGTTCCAGCTTTTATCCAAACTTTGGGCTGTTATTGATAAGGAAAAGAATAGTACCAGTAATCCTATAATTTTTTTCATAAAAGAGGTTTTATATAATAAGGAGTATAGTTTTTATAAAAAGGTTGGAAGCTCTCAAAAATAAAATTGGAGCCATAATTGTCACCAATATACTACTTTTATTTGTTCTCCAAAACTGATAAAATCCGTTCCACTATTCCAAATCATTTTGCTATTTTTGGAAGACTAAATCAAGCCTGTTGAAACGTTTCTTTTTACTCTTATTCTTGTTTCCAATAGCTGCCTTTTCGCAATCTGAATATGCGAAAGGTGAGCAGTTTTTTAATAAAGGAAACTATGAAAAGGCTAAAGAAATATTTATCGCCCTTTATAAAAAGAGCCCAAAAGATGCAGGTGTCATAGAGTATTTAGGAGATATTGAAGCGCATACAAAAAACTGGAATGAAGCTTTAGGGTATTATGAAAAGCTAAAAGAATTAAAACCTTCTGAAGCTAATTATTTTTATAAATACGGAGGCGCTTTGGCAATGAAAGCTAAAGAAAGCAATAAATTTAAAGCTTTGGGGATGATTGACGATGTGGAGGATTCCTTTAAAAAAGCCATTGAGCTAAATCCAAAACATATTGAATCCCGATGGGCATTGGTTGAATTATACCTGCAGCTTCCCGGGATTGTTGGCGGTAGTGAAAAAAAGGCACAAAAGTATGCTGAGGAACTGATGTCGCTTTCTGCTGTTGATGGCTATCTTTCAAAAGGACATATTGCAGAATATTTTAAAAGATATAAAGAAGCAGAAAAGAATTATAAAAAGGCAGTCGAAATTGGTAGGTCAAAAACGACCTATAAAAAATTAGCCGACCTGTATAAAAATAAAATGAAACAGCCGGAAAAAGCAAAAGCTGTTTTGGATGAATATGCTGAGAAAAGCAAAACATAATTAATATCCGATCATAATCTGAATAGATGAGAACACACTTTATAGCCATTGGAGGCAGTGCTATGCACAATCTTGCCATTGCCTTGCATGAAAAAGGATACCAGGTAACCGGGAGCGATGATGCTATTTTTGAACCTTCCAAAACACGTTTGGAGAAAAGAGGATTGCTACCTAAAGAATTGGGTTGGTTTCCTGAAAAAATTACTTCGGATATCGATTCGGTTATTCTTGGGATGCATGCCAAAGCCGATAATCCTGAACTTTTAAAAGCGCAAGAATTAGGATTGAAGATTTTTTCATATCCTGAGTTTTTATACGAACAGTCAAAAAACAAGACAAGAGTAGTAATTGGAGGTTCGCATGGAAAGACGACCATTACTTCGATGATTTTGCATGTTATGCATTACCACGGAATCAATGTGGATTATATGGTTGGAGCACAATTGGAAGGTTTTGATACGATGGTGCACCTAACGGAAGAAAATGATTTTATCGTTCTTGAAGGAGATGAATACTTATCATCGCCAATGGACAGAAGACCAAAATTCCATTTGTATCAGCCCAATATTGCTTTGATTTCCGGAATTGCTTGGGATCATATCAATGTTTTTCCAACGTATGAGAACTATGTAGAACAGTTTGAGATTTTCATACAAAAAATCACCAACGGCGGTATTCTTGTGTATAATGAAGATGATTCGGAAGTAAAAAGAGTAGCGGAAGCGGCAACAAATCCTATCCGAAAAATTGCATATTCGACTCCAAGTTATAGCGTAGAGAATGGCACAACATTGCTTGAAACTCCAGAAGGAGATATGCCAATAGAAGTTTTTGGAGCCCACAACCTGAATAATCTTGCCGGAGCCAAATGGATCTGCCAGAACATGGGTGTTGATGAGGCAGATTTTTATGAAGCGATTGCCAGTTTTAAAGGCGCTTCAAAACGTTTGGAGAAAATTGCAGAAAATAAGAATAATGTAGCCTATAAAGACTTTGCACATTCACCAAGCAAAGTAGCAGCTACGACAAAAGCAGTGAAAGAACAATATCCAGACAGAAAACTGATTGCTTGTTTGGAATTGCATACGTATAGCAGCCTAAATGCTGAATTTCTGAAAGAATACGAAGGATCATTAGATGCAGCCGATGTGGCAGTCGTTTTCTATTCACCTGATGCTGTAAAAATCAAACAGTTGGAAGAAGTAACCTATGAGCAAATAGCAAAATCTTTCAATCGTGAAGATCTGATTATTTATACAAATCCTGCGGCATTTAAAGAATACCTTTTCCACCTAAAATTTGATACGGAGAAAATCGCATTGTTGCTGATGAGTTCCGGAAATTATGGTGGGCTAAATTTTGATGAGGTAAAAACGCTTCTATAAATAAACTATGATGATTTGCGGATCAGTCATTTCCTTTTAGGAAGCTGGTCCGCTTATTTTTTAAACTGGTAGTGTCCGGTTATTTTATATTGGAAAAGGCAATCTTCCAAAACCTGTCCCGCACCCACATTATGAACAATCAGATTCCGTTTCCCATCGGCTGATTTTCGGTTGGTTACAATTCCAATATGCGGCATTTTATTATTGATCATCCAGGTCACTAAATCGCCTGTTTTATAATCCGAAGCTTTATCGGTTACTTCTAAGCTTTTACCGAATCGGGTGAAATAGATCTGCAGATTAGGCACTCTTCTATGGTCAATATTCGGGTCTGTTTTTTTGAGCCCCCATTTTTGCGGATATTTTGAGAAGTTTTTTTTCATGTCTTCATGTACTTCCTTCTGTAGATCGATTCCCAATTTTCTGTATGCCCTGATAACAACATCTGTACAAACGCCTTTGTCTTTTGGTACATCGCCGTTAGGATAGCTTATTGAAAAGTAACTCGGATCGTAAATGACTTTGTCTTTTGTCAGCGCAATTGCTGCATCCGAAAGCTTTTCCGGGAAACTCTTTTCTAAAGCAATAGTGATAAATAAGAAACAGGCGAGAGAGAGAAAATACTTCATGGCTATTAGTTTCCAGTTATAACGCAAAATGTATGATATATCTTATAATAAGGATTGATTTATAAGTTTTTTTCTTAAACATATATTCGTATATTTCATCGTAATTTAATTTAAACGCCATGCAGGAAGAAGAGGAGAAAAAAACAAAAACACTTACAATCAAAGATTGGGCTATAGACGACAAGCCTCGTGAAAAATTAAGATATAAAGGACAAGAAGCCCTAAGCAATGCAGAGTTGATAGCCATCCTGATACGCACCGGAAACGAAAACGAAAGTGCGGTAGCCTTAAGTAAACGAATCCTGGACGATGCTAAAAATCTAAATGGTATTGGAAAGCTATCCATTGAAAAGCTGCTCACTTATCATGGCATTGGAGAGGCAAAAGCTATTACGATTCTTGCTGCTATTGAATTAGGCAGAAGACGACGCTCTGAAGAAGCCAGGCCGTCAAGGAGAATTGCTACCAGTAAAGTGGTTTTTGAGACAATGCAGCCTATTATTGGTGAGCTTGGTCATGAGGAATTCTGGATTCTGTATCTTAGTAATTCCAATAGGATTACTCACAAATGGCGGTTGAGTAAAGGCGGAATGACAGGAACTGTAGTAGATGCCCGTCTTGTTTTTAAAGTAGCCATCGAGCATAATGCAACTTCAATAATTCTAGCTCATTATGTAAAGTATTTTGTTATGTAAAGAGAAGTGCTTAATATATTGAAACTTATGAATTTTAGTATGCTTAGTTTGACATAAATATTAAATAGAGAACTCAAATTAAGATTTTTGCATTCATAGTAAGGCTTTTGTATTTAAAATAAGAGAGATTTGTTCTTCTGACGTAATTCGATTAGTAAATAATTCTATAAGTAGTGTTTACACCCGGTAGGAATTTGATCTGTAGTGATAAAACATGATATAAGCGCAATTCAACCCCTTTACTTGTATGTATGAAGAAAATAGAGATTATGTGGAGATAAAGGGCGCTTTCCTAAACTCATTTCCTAGACTGACAATTAAAACAAGTTGTTCTTTAATAAGATAGAGACAATATTATTTCATCGAAATTTTGAAAGTTGAATTGTCCAACTGTCTGTCGGCCTCCTCATCTTGCTTCTTAAAAAGCGGTTCTTTTCTACTTTTTATTGCAGCTATTGCTATTGTTATAAGAGGATCACAATCATTTTCAGTCTGCGGATATTTTTGAAAGTCATCTTTGGATAAACTATCGTGTTTGTCTAACTGCTGATTTATCTTTTTATTCTTCGCCATATTATTAGTGATATAAGATATAAGACTTTAATAAAATTACGAATAATTATTTAGAAAGAGAATAAGCAGAGTTTCTTTTTGATTTGTGAATCTTTGTCCATATGACCTTTGTAAATATTTGTGCAGTTGTTAAAAAAAAACGTATTTTTTTTATGTATTTTAACATCTGAAAAACTTATTAATATGATACAGAAATACGAAATAGCGAAATTGTATGATACTATAAATAACGATGACTTTCTTGATCTTACACTTCAGGCTT
Source organism: Flavobacterium microcysteis (assembly GCF_006385255.1). Taxonomy (GTDB): domain Bacteria; phylum Bacteroidota; class Bacteroidia; order Flavobacteriales; family Flavobacteriaceae; genus Flavobacterium; species Flavobacterium microcysteis. The sequence goes on along the minus strand of NZ_VFJE01000053.1, from coordinate 256,876 downwards.
ATATTCTGTGTCTAATAGAAAAAGAGGGAGATAGTGTTCTAATTGAAGATTTGAAGGAAGCCAATGAATTAATATCAAAAAATATTTGCTTGTCAGTTAATGGACTATTGAAAATCGAAAATAGTGCTGCCATTGCTGTTGGATTTTACAAGTACTTTAAAACGGAGCTGAATTTTACTGAAAACAATATTTTTGAGAGTTACCATAATTTATATTTACACGTTGCCAAGTTTCTGAAAGCAGAAGGATATGCTAGTAAAAAAGAAGATATATCAAGAGAGCTATTGACACTACTCATTATTAGGTTTTCTAAAAATGGTTTCTTATTTGTACATTATATTGACCAACTTGAAGAATTTGATAAAATAAACCCAAAAAGTAGGAAACGTATTTATGAATTTGTAAATGCTTATGGCAATGCATTGACTGAAATAAAAGCAAAAACAGAAGTTCTATATAGTGATTTAACGCGTTTATTTGAATTAACAGAAAGCGAAGCAACCTACAATAGTAACCAATATTACCTTTTGGAAGGATTACGTGAATTTACTATAAAAAAAACAGAGCAAGCAATTGTATTGTTTGAATATAGTTGCAATTGTAATATAGAATCAGGTAAGATTATCACTGCACTTACTGCCTATTTATATGAGATTCATGGAGAAATATTTCTATCGACTATTGCACAGCCATATTTAGCAAACGACCTAGTTGCAGAATGTATTTTTTATGGTCTATCCATGGTCAAGGGGATAGAACATGTTGGGGCACTGTCATATTTGAAATTGTACGAAAGTAATAAGGATAATGAAGTATTGATCGTTGCCTTATCCAAAATGCTTTTAAATCTAATTAGTAATGAGATTAAATATAACAAGAAAGAAGAAATTGACAAGGCGTGTTTTGAAAGGCTAGAGAATATCCTTGTAAATTATGGTGCGTTACCTGCAATTAAAATTATAGATCAAATGGCTTTTATAAAGGGACATGAAAACTATAAAACCCATTTACTATTGACACTCATTGATCAATCCTATTTCAATATGAAAGAATTTTTAAGAGTTATAGAAAATGTATATTGGAGATTGGACGATTTGAAAAGTTTTAAACAGGTTCTTACTGCGATAGCCGACAAGGAGCCTTTTAGAGATCTCGGGAAAAATTTTAAAAACTTCATAAATAAGTGCGACAAAAAAGAGCTTGACTGGACTATAATAGAACTTGTAACGGATAACAAAAGCTCAAGAAGGGAGTTGGGTAATTCGATTTTTAATGCAAACCGCTTGCAAAGTGATTATATGTTAGATTATGATCTTTTATCCTTAGCACCCCTTACTCAATATAAATTATGGGTAGGATTGTGTCAAAATATTGGGGAGCCTAGAAATTATCTTATAGCACTGTTGCCACTTTTAAATAGTAATTCTGAGACTGTGAGAGAAAGTTTTATCTCAAAGCTTGAGGAGCTTACTCAAGATTATGCTGGTCACATTACAAAAGCGTTAGATGACTACAGCCATATTTATAAAAGGCCTGAAGTCTTGGAACGAGTAACTAAGTACAGAGATGAATTTTTTAGAATTAATGCAGATTGCAAGGAGGGAATAGCGGAACTTAATCCTTATGAAACGCAATATAGATTACTCAGGGAATTCAATAAACTCCACAATCGAAATTTTTCAAGAACAATTGAAAAAGGGGCAAAAGAGAATAGCTTTTTGTCTATGATAGGAAAGACAGTAAAGTTGGGCAAGGGTGGAGGCTGGAAATTTCCAGGCAGAGAGGGAGTAAAGAAACTTGGGCATATCCAGACTGGAATGGTTCTTCCACGTAGTCTTTTTATTTATCCTGAAGAATATAATATACAATGTGGTATAGAACAGCGGACAGACTGGGAAGAGGAACAATTTGATTTAATAATACAACTTATTGCCAATGAATAGCGCATCTATCATGGTACAGGAATATTTAGGTTCACTGAAAGAAGACCGGGAACTAGATTACCTTTTCCCAATTTTACTTAATTCGATGGGCTTTAAGATTATCCAAACGGCCAAGGAATCGAAAGGTCAGGCACAATATGGTAAAGATATTATCGCTATTGGCAAAGATTCCAATGGTGTAAAATATCGTTGGTATTTTGAACTTAAAGGCTATTCTGATAGAAACATCAATGAAAAGAATTATTTTGCAGAGGACGGTATACGAGAGTCGATATTAGCAGCAAAAGATACAGCATTTATAGACAGCTCTATACCTGAATTTAATAATCTTCCTGTTAAAATAATTCTAGTACATAATGGAGTGATTAAACCCAGCTTACGGGTAACCTTTGATGGATTTATTACTAAGAATTTTAACGAAGGTGAATTTGAACGTTGGGATATTTATCAGCTTACCATTTTGTTTTCGGAACATCTTTTTGGAGAATATCTTCTTTCTGACGATGATAGTGTACGATTATTAAAGAAGACTCTTGCATTTCTAGATACTCCTGATTATGATTATGGTGATTTTAAAAAACTAGTAAACCTACAATTTGATAAAGTATTCGAAGTACGTGGACGTTCTTTGAAAAAGTTATTTGCTACACTTAATCTGTTGGAAGCACTAATCTTTCATTATAGTGTTTTGGGCAAAAATCTTCTTGCAGCTAAAGAATGTTCCAAATATTTAGTGTTACGGACATGGAGGTGGGTGTTAAATAATAAAGTGGAAGAAAAATTAGCAATAAAAAAAGAGTTTAATAAGTTACTCATGACCCAATTCAGGATATTGAGTGCTTATTTCAAGAAAACATATCCAGTCGCTTCAATCGAAAACGGATTGTATTCGGAAAATGGGGTATTCTTTGAAAAGATAGGATACCCGTTGAGATGTTTTGAGTATCTTGATGATATGATTTATTATTCAAGGCTTCGAGAACATATCGGGAAAGCAAAAACGAACAATGTCATTAAGAGACGATTACGTAATAAAATGAAAGATTTAATAATACGTATTGTCGAAAATAATTCAGGTTGCTGGCGACCATTACTTGATAATCACTCTATACCTATAATGCAACTGTTTGTGTATTTTGTCGAAGTATCTTCACGCAGACAAGAAGATGTTGAATTCTTTGTCGATTATCTATCACAGGTTGTTCATGGGATTGCGATTATGAAAATTAAAAATGATCTCATGCCTGAATTTTCTAATAGTATAGAGTATCTTATTGAAGCATTATCTATGGGACAAAAGCCTGAAGAGTATACAGATGATTCTTCAATCCTTATTGCAACACTTTTGGAATTAACAGTAATCTTTAAGAATGAAGTTATTTATGGTGAAATTCAGAAATATCTTTCGAAAGATATGAACTTTCAAATACCTACAATAGATTGCGAGTCCTATAATGTTGAGGAACTTTTATTAGAGAAACATCTCCACAAAGAATATCACATTGAGATGTTGGATAAGCCGGATCTTGATTTCAAAGACTTTATTAACCGATTTAAAGGAGTGAAGGCAATGGTGCCTATTTACCGAACAGATACTGCGGGCTATTCTTTTGTGCGCTATCTAGCCCATAGCTACTACAAGAATGAGCTGTTGCCAGAAGAATGGCGTATTTATTTATAGGTCTATACATACCTTATGTCAATGTCAGGTATTAAGAAGATGTGTACGAATAATATTTGTTATCTTGTTTTGCAAGAAGTTTTATCTTTAATAGTAAATTCATTTACGAATCTGCAACTACGCAAAGTTACAGAACATTGTTTGTAATTTAAAAAATCATATGCCGATATATTTTACACCTGAAGGCAGACTTGTTGCTTGGTATCAAAAAAATACAATTGAAAAATATCGCCCAATAATTTCAAGAAAATTAATAGATAAGTATGGAAAGGGCCCGTTTGATGAAGCCCAAATTAATAAAATCCTATTCTATACGCTTGATTGGTATCAGCAGAAATTTATTAAGATTTTACAAAATGAAAATGAGCTAACTTTTTATCAAGGATTATTTTTACTCCATGAATTCTCCTGCGCTTTTCAACAAGAAAATCCAAATGTTTCACCAATAAAAGAGCTAGATAACAAAGAATTTGCGGTATATCGAAGAATTTTAAAATTATGTTTAGAACAAGCTTGTGACTTGAAATTAGTTTCTAGTAGACCAAGTTCAATTGAGTATTTGAAAGAAAAGGAGGATGTAATTGATCAATTACTTTATTTTGGGGACTTTATATTTGCTTGTTCAAATCTATTAGCCGAACAGCAATTAATTGAAGATTGTATTGATCTTAAATTTACTTCTGATAATCAATTTTATTTTGACCACAAGCACTATTATGGTTTTTTAATTACAAAATTAATGGATTCTTTTAAAAGTCATATTGATATGGCTGTAACAGGAAAAAATGATTTAAATGATTTCATAGCAGCATCCAAAAAATGTTTAGGTGTAGAATATGGCGCAGCAGTAGGAACAATAAAAGCTATACATGAAAATTCTGAAAGTGGGAAATTTACGTTAGATGAATGGTTTATCTATCCGAAAAATTTAGAAAACTTATATGGTGTTTCATATGAACAAGGTTCTACTTTTTTTAAAGGACTAACTCTATCAAAAGAGAATAAAATGTCTTTGCAAGATGCAGTCTATAAACCACATAATTTAAATAAATATCTATATCGGCCTTTTTTAATCTGGAATGTTAATGGCAAAAACTTGACGTTTGTAGGTGATCGCTCATTTGTGGAAAGTATTATGTCGCTTACAACGAATGCGTTTGGTTGGAATAAATATCCTATTGAATGGGAAAATCCTTGTTTTAAAGAATTTATAAAAAACAAGGTCATGTATAATGACAAAATCTTGGAAGATGAAGCAGAAAAGCTTTTAAAAACATATGATATTATTTTTGATAGGAATATTACTTATTTAAAAAAATGGAATGGGCAACACATAAATATTGATAATGAAGAATGTGGGGAGATTGATTTTCTTTTTATACATAATAAGAAAATTATTATTGCAGATAGTAAACATCAAATCGCACGTTATGATATGAATAATTTTAAAAATGATCGTGCTTATTTTGAAACAAATAAAAAGTCTTATAATAAAACCATTAAACGAAAACTAACATATTTGACTTCAAAAATTCATGAAGTTCAGGAACATTTCCAAGTTCTGACAAATAATAAAGATTTAAGAATTGAAACTTTTTCTTTTGAGGGAATATTCATTATTAACACGCCGACTTTCATAATGTATAATAATGAATATCGAATACATACCCTAAAAGCATTTAAAGAGATTCTTGAGAATAAATTTATTGATCAAGTCTATAAGCTGGTTATTGATGAAGGTGACAATCAAAAAATTCTAGATATAAACTATCCATACTTTAAAAAAACAAGCTATAAAGTCATGGATTTTGAATAACAAGAAAAAATATAGACAATAACTGCCAATAATAGATATTTAAACATTGCTATTTAGTGTCTTAATGAAAACCTTTGAGGCTGTAAACCTTAATTTCATAACAAATTAATCCTTAAATTGGCGTAAAGTTTTTTAAGTCGTAAATGTTGTTTGCAAATGATACAAACTAATGAGTAAAAAAGTCAAAAAACGGATTTTATTTGATATATATTCAAATAATCTATTGGACTTTAAAAAAAATTTAAAATCCGACAATATAGTGCCTACTGAATTTGGACTTTATTGCCCATTGTGTACACAGCATTATAATGAAAATAGATACGAAGAATTAACGTTAGAACATAATCCACCGAGTTCTTTAGGAGGTAAAGACAACATATTGACATGCAAAAATTGTAATAATTCAGCTGGTTCAAAAATTGACAGTGAAATTTTGCTGGCATTAAATGAGTTCGATATAATGGGTTTTAAACCCAATGCATCAATAAAAACCCAATTACGTAATGAATCAACTGGAGAAAAAGGCGTTAATGCTATAGTAAGCATAGGTTCTGAAGGAGGATTTAAGATAAATATTAGCCCGGCTAATAATCCTGTTGTTAAAGATGCATTTCTCAATAGTTTCGAATATGAGTACATTTCCGGCTTACCGTTGATTTCAAATTTTGAATCTGCCGATCTAAGAAAAAAACTAAGTTTTGAATTTAGAAAACCAAATAGAAGAAATGAACGTATAGCAAGTATTGGTCTTCTAAAAATTGCTTACTTAATAGGATTCGAAAAGCTAGGACATGCATTTTTATTTGGCGAACACATGGAAGTCATAAGAAGTCAAATAAAACACCCAGAAAAGGAAATTATAAACAAACCTTTTTGGATTCATAATAATTACACTGACGATTTTTTGGGCGTAAATGTTATTACTAAACCAAAAGAACTAAAAAGCTTTCTCATAGTGTTTGATTTGCAAACTAAATCAGATTCTTATAGGGTAGGGATTTGTATTCCTGGATATGATGAAAATGATATGAATATTTATGAAAACATTGAAAACATTCTTTGTCAAGGGGAAGGAGAAGTAGAAGTAGAAATCGAAACTAATGGTTATTTAACCAAGGAATTTAATATCAAAGACAAAGAAAAGTCTTTTTTGCCAATTACCTTTTGGCAAGAGATATTCAAGTAATTATCATTTTACAATGGTTTAATGGAATAGTTTGTCAGCCTTTATTTGGGAATATTCAATTGAATCGAATTCATTTTCTTACTACATTTTCCATTAATTTGTAGTTGCTACCTAAAGTTGCGAAATATTAGTTGCAGCAGAACTCATAAAAACAAATATTTTTTATGGAAACGAAAATAGTTTACGTTATAGATCCTGAAGAATTTTATGAAACGTACGAAATTTCAAATTCAATGTTAGACTACGTTTCTCCAAAAGATGAATTTCACATTTGCAGATATTGTTCATCACCAAATGCTAAATTCAAATCAAAAGCACATTTACTGCCTGAATTCACAGGTAACAAAACTCTATTTTGTTACAATGAATGTGACGATTGCAATAAGAAATTTGGTTTGTATGAAACTAATTTAAGTGCTTTTAGTGGAATTAAAAATACATTTCTACCAATTAAGGGAAAAAATAAATACCCAAAATTTAAAAGTAAGAGTGGTGATTTTTCAGTTCAGTTTCAAAATGATAACAAAGTTATTGCTAAAGTAGATGGGAACTTAGAGTGTATGAAACTAGAAAATGGTATTTTAAATATTAAAGCCACTACACAAACATTTATACCTCTTTATGTCTATAAAGCATTAACGAAATTTGCCTTGTCAATGGTGGAAAAAAGCGAACTTCATAAATTCAGAAAAACAGTTGAATGGATAAATGAACCTGAAAAAAAATTTGATGATAATTTCATACCATTACTTTTGATCCATAACGAAAGTAGGCCACCTATTATAAAACCTATTGCATTCTTAGCCAAAAGGAAGATTCCATGTGATTCGCCTCAATACACATTCATTTTTGGATTTGGATTTCACAGATTACAAATATTTTTACCTTTTAATTCTTCCGATGAACAATTAAAATCGGAAAAAATTATATTGCCATTAAATTTTCATTTTGTCACACAAAAAGTAAAAAACAAAGGAGAATGGGGTTTTGGACATATGGATATGAATTCACTTAATAGATCTCAATTAACAGATGATTTTAAATTAAATTTTAAACTTGAAAATGAAATCCGTAGCTAATGAAGAATTTAAGAAATGAAAGAATTGTTCAGAGTTTAATAAAAGGTCCTCTTTGTTAATTAGTACAATTGGAAGATGTTAAACGACAAATTCTCTTACAGTACTGATTAGAATTTGTTCAGCCAATTTATAAGACTGTAGTCTTTTTCCCAAAGAGCATCTTCTGTTTTATTAATATCTAAATATGCTTTTTGAAGTGCTTCTCGCTTGAATTTGGAATCTACTCGGGCATATCTTTCAGTCGTGGTTATGGAAACATGCCCTAATATATCCCTAATATATACAATATTAACGCCTGCTTGTAATAAATGCATGGCTTTCGAATGTCTAAGGGAATGTGCGGTTAGTTTTTTCGGTATTAATTCTGGATTTGTTTTCATTGCTTTTTGAGCATATTTGCGTATAATATAATTAACCCCGGCACGCGTTAATTTTTGCTTTCGACTGCTAAAAAAGACAGGATAGTGGTTTGTATGCGATTCCAACAACTTTTGCTCTTTTAGATACTTTTTTAAATTTTCAATCTGTTCAGACATTAATGGAACAAGTCTCATTTTGTTTCCTTTTCCAAGTAACTGTATGGTATAAGGCTTGTCAATTCTTAACATAGAGGGTGTTAAATCTATTATTTCTTGAACCCTTGCGCCCGAATCATATAGTAATGATAGTAGCACAAGATCCCTTCGTCCTCTTTCGCTTGTTAAGTCAGGCTGCTCTAACAAAAGTCTTAATCCATCTATAGTTAAATATGGCGTTATCGTAGAAACCGTTTTTTTTACTCTAATAGAGCTGATTTGCTGGAATTGGTGCATATATTGGATATCTTCTTCTTTTACGTACCTGATAAAGGATTTGATTGCTGCGAGTCTAGAGTTTCTCGTAGAATTGCTACATTTTCGAAATTCTTGAATCCATTCTAAAAAAGCAAGTATTAGTTCTTTTGTCAGGTGTTTAATCTCAATTTTTGCCTCACGAATATTTCTCTCTTCAGTTAAGAACTTTATCAGAAGAACAAGAGTATCTCGATATGCCCTGATACTGTTTATACTTAATCCTCTTTCAAATGGAAGATGTTTGGATATAAAGTTTGCAACATATTTTGGGAAATCGGATTTATTCATAATTTTTAAATTTTGGAAAAATATCTATGCATGTGCTATCTAACGAATCTGATAGATCTGGAAACATGTTTTTAGTCAAACGAACATAGTATTCAGTTGCTTGAATATTTTGATGTCCCATGTAATTTGATAAGATAGGCAACGACACATAAAGATCTATCCCATCAGCTACCATTGAAGCAAGGGAATTTACAGCAAAACTGTGTCTAAGGTCGTGTACACGTGGAGTATGACCTGGATTTGACTCCCTAATTTTTGCCATCTGAACAGATTTAGAGAACCACCTCCTTATGCCGTTGGCCGTGCATCTTCTCCCATCTAGTTTGATAAAGAGATATTCTGATTGTATATTTTTTTCAGGCAATAAATTTCTGAACTTCTTATAAGATTCTATGACATTCAGTAAATTTTTAGATATAGGTATTAGACGCTCTTTTCCATTTTTAACATCACAAATTTTCAAACATTGATCTTCATGTATTATATCAGATATTTTTATATTTATTACCTCGCCTATTCTTATTCCTGTTGAAGCTAAGATTCTCAAGATTGCTGGAATTGCCATTATGCATGTATTCATTGAAGTATTACGTCCTGCCCTAAGCTCGTCCGCAGCTTTGTATAAGGCTTCGATTTGAATCTTTGAGAAAATATAAGGCATATATGTAGATCTTTTATATGCTGGAAGTTTTGGCAAGTATGATTCATAGCCAATATCCCGAAGGTAAGATGAAAAATGTAACAGGATAGACACCCTGATATATCTATTCCTTTCAGTTTCATGATTTTTTTTTATTTCCCAATCGTCTGAAAAAGCTTTAGTAAACCCCACCGACGTCTCACCTCTTAATGAAGCGAATCTGTCAAGTTGTTTAAGGTGATATTCTTGCTTTTTGAATTGATAGCCGAGCTTATGCTTTAGTCGAACATATTCTTGTATTTTATCAGCATAGATGCTATAGTAATATATTTTAGCCATAAAAAGAATATTTTCTTTGTTCGTAAAATTCTTTATCAATTAATGGAACATCGAGAATGCAGTGTCTTAAAGATGTGAGGTCTATCCGTAAGTAATATTTAGTAGACTGGGTATTTTGATGGCCTAATATCTGAGATATTACCGGCAGAGCTGTGTTTTCTTGAAGTAGCCTGTATCCAAGGCTGTGTCGCAGTGAATGTGGTCCTGTTTTTCTACCATCAATATGGACTCCGGAATGCTTAAATACACTAGCTATTCTTGAGCTAATAGCACTTGCTGTCGTTATGCTGTTATACGGGGAAACACAAGACAAAAAGATCCGTTTTTCATCGGATTCAGCACGACCATATTTTAAATAGTCTATTATAGCGTTTCCTATTTCAGGGAGTAATGGTAAGACTATATTTTTACCAGTCTTAAATTGCGTAATAGAGATTAGGTTGGAATTCCAGTCTAAATTCTCGAATTTTAAATTAGATACATCTGAGACTCGTAGGCCTAATCTGGCCAGCAAAAGGATTATAGCATAATTACGCTTGCCTCTAGGTGTGGATCGGTCAATACTTTCTATTATGCGTTCGACTTCTTCTTTTGTGTAAGTTGAAGAAAGATGCTTTTGACTTATAGTTTTGTATCGTGGAATTCCGTTTGAAAAATTCGTAGCTATAAGTTGGTTTGAAAATAAATATTGGATGAATCCCCGCAAAGCACTGATTGCAGTTTGAATAGAGGATTTATAGGTAGTAGGGATTTGGTTTATGAAACTTAATAAAAATGCTAAATCGATTTCATGAATGCTTTTAATCAGATTTTCTGAGCAAAATTTATAAAATTTGTCCAATTCTCTTTCATAGCTGAGTGAACGGATATATGACAATCGCTTAATTTCTCTTTCGTGGCGAATAAATTTTTCAATTATTATCCCCAATTCTCCGGTAAAAAGTTTTTTTGTTTTGTTAGTCCTAGTTCGGAGTGAAATTTTTGAAGTTTTTGCGTATTCGCATAGTGCTGTTATGGCAGTATTCATTCTCTCAGAGGATCTAGTCTTTCTTTTCTTGCCCGTATGGTTTATGAAATAATTCCGTATTTCCATTTCATGAGCAATAGAAAAATCTGTATAACCGAGTGATTCCAAATAATAACGAATCGTCCTCCAATCTTTTTTACAGTATTCGATGTGGGTTGGGGAAAAGTTAAGATTTACAAACAAGTACTCCTCTGCCTGTATTACAATTTTCTGAAAAAATTGAAATTTATTGTCCATTTAATTTTAATTAATTGAAAACTAATTTATTAAATGATTTTATTGTGGCTTGTATGTACAATTTTATACATATACAATCATTTTTTTTAGATTATTCCTAAGTTGGTTGAAAATGCTGAAAAAAACGATCTCTTGTTTGACAAAGACAGAAAAAAATTAACATAGATTTAACTATTAATAAAGCTAGACAAAAATTATGTTGTCAAAAAAAACAGAAGCAGTATGAAAATAAACAATATAAGAGCTATACTATCCATAATTTTTTAGTTTGCATAATGATGATTATGCAAAGCTTTACATAACGCTCATAATCATCCTTCAGGAATATTACATCCCAGCGAATCTGACAAGGCAATAACCAGAAAATTAAAAATGGCAGGAGAAAACCTGGATATTAAAGTTTTGGATCATGTCATAATTACTGAAAATGCCTTTTACAGTTTTGCAGATGAAGGCATCTTATGAGTTGAAGTAAATCATAACAATGTTTTTAGCTACGGTATCTTTATTTCCCGTTAATCAGGTTATTTTATCTTCACATCAAATTCCTGGATAATCTTATAATTTTTGTCCTTAAGAATTATTTTATAAATGCCTTTGTCTAAAATAAAATTTGTCTTTGTTTCTTTATTTACGATTTCAATAACATCCGCAGGAACGCCATTTTGAGCATATTCATTTTTTCTATAAGCAAGAGCCAAAACGGGATATTCTGTGATTTTAGATTTTGGAATCGTATAGGTCTTTCGTTGTCCATCTAACAAGAGCCAATTAGGCCTGTCATTTATGTATCGAGTAATAGGATGAATTATCCTGCAATCTGTCTGGTCGTTTGTTTCACCTCCATTGAATAATTTTCCATTGTCATTAACTAGGATTACTGATTTTTCAGGATTGGCCATCAACATATAAGGACTGGTGAATTGAATGTCACTTTTTTCAGTATAAGCAACCTGGTCAATAGTAAAAGGATCAATATTTGTCTCGTCTTTTAATCGGCCAGCCATAGCTCTTCCCCAATTTTTATTGTTTGGAGTTCCTTCTATCACATGATCAAAGCCACAATGAATCAAAAATTTTGAATTCGGATTCTTCTTGACTAATTGCGCAATATTTGCTGCTTCTTCAATTTCTCTTTCTTTTCCGTTTTTCCCTTCTGCTGCCTCGTATTCAAATAAAACAAAACCAATTTTTAATGCCTCGTTTAACAAATTTGCCATCTGAGGTTCTGCAACATAAAAACCGCTATCCATAATAGGAAATTTTCGGTTGTTTATTAATGAGTCTGCGAGAGCTTCCAAGCCAAAAAAGCGATAACCATTATCATATAAACCTTGTAAGAGTGAAGTTGTAAAAACCCGGTGCATATTGTTATGATGGGCCTCATTGATAATGATGATCTGTTCGTTTTTTGAACGGTTGATGATATAATCCTTTGCATCCTTTTGTTTGAATGAAGTAAAGTACAAACTATCTTCTTTGCTTATTTCTCGTGCAGTACTCCCGTTTTTATCCCAAGTTTTCAAGGCCTTTTGGTAATATTCGCTTATGGAATAATGGGTTGCTCCCATCTGATATTTCCATGCCAAGGTATCTTTCTGGATTTTGGCGTCAATATCTTTTGAAAATAAATAAACTTCTGTGTCTGTCTGGGCTGAAATTTTTAAAGTGAAAAGTAAAATAAAAATACACTTAAATAATTGCTTCATGATTGTGTGTGGCCTTTTATGCGGGTTAATGAAAAAATTATTTTATAAATATATTTTCTTTTACGGAATAATCAGCTGTTCTCTTGTCAAAATATAAGACCGTTAAGTAAACATAGAAGCCAGACAATGGCATTTTATAAATTTGACTTAACAAAATATTTTAAAGTATTTGAGTATCTTGCAGGCAGTTGCAGAAACAACATTAATTATGATTCAGACCAAAAATCTCGCTTTTTCTTATAATGGGAAAGTGAATTTTAATTTCCCTGATATTTCTTTAGATAGCGGTCAGGTACTTTTGATTACCGGCGGTTCAGGGAAAGGAAAAACTACATTGCTTCATCTGCTGGGAGGCTTGCTAAAAGCACAATCAGGATCCATTCGTATAGGCGATATAAATATTGAAAGCCTATCCAATAAGAAGTTGGATAAATTCAGAGGGAAAAATATAGGACTCATTCTGCAGCAGTCGCATTTTGTAGAAGCATTTTCTGTTTTTGAAAATGTTGTTCTTTCTTCCTGGTTAGCAACCGGACAAAAAGCCGAAGAAAAAGCAAAATCACTTTTGGCTGAACTGGGGCTTTCAGACCAGATACATAAATTGACATCACGTTTGAGTATAGGACAGCAACAAAGGGTTTCGATTGCCAGAGCTTTGGTAAATGAGCCTCAATTGCTTTTGGCCGATGAACCTACATCGAGTCTTGATGATGAGAATGCATATAAAGTAGCCGACTTGCTTTCGCAATTGTCTAAAGAATATGGAGCTGCACTCATTATTGTTACACACGACCAAAGATTAAAAGATCGTTTTTCTAATCAAATTACATTAGTATGATTGTCAAATTAGCTTGGAAAAATATCTGGTTCAAACCTTTGAACACCATCTTAAGCATTGTTCTGCTAACAGCAAGTGTTGCTATAATTTCATTATTAATCTTACTTCAAGAGCAATTTGAAAAGCAATTTTCAAGTAACATTGATGGAGTTGATGTTGTTTTGGGAGCACAAGGAAGTCCGCTTCAATTGATTCTTTCCTCAGTGTATCAGGTTGATGCGCCAACAGGAAATATTAGCTACAGCGAAGCGAAAACATGGATGAAACATCCTTTTGTGAAAAGTGCTATACCATTGGCTTTTGGAGACAACTACAGAGGATTTAAGATTGTAGGAACAACACCGGACTATCTGAGTAAATTTGGAGCAACAGTTTCTCAAGGCAAAATATTCCAAGCCGATTTTGAAGTTGTTGTAGGTGCTGAAATTGCAAAAAAACTAAATATAAAAGTAGGAGATAAATTTTTCGGATCGCATGGCGATGCAGCAGAAGGTGAGGTTCATGAAGAATTTGCCTATAAAGTAAGTGGTATTGCAAGCCCAACGGGAAAAGTAATTGATAATCTTATTTTGTGCAATATTCCTAGCGTATGGGCAATGCATGAAAATCATGAACATGCAGATGAAAATCCTGCTCATGGAGAAGAAGGACATATCCATTTTGAAGGCGATGAACACGACCACGACCATCACGATCATGAAAAAGCAATGCCGGTATCAGAAGAAGGAAAAGAAATAACCGCAGTCCTGATAAAATTCAGGAATAAAATGGGCTTTGTAACCTGGCCGAGATTGATAGCACAGAATACAAAAATGCAGGCTGCCTCTCCAGCAATCGAAATCAACAGGCTGTTTTCCTTATTCGGAATTGGGCTACAGGCGTTGCAGTATCTGGCTTACGGAATTATGCTTATATCAGGAATCAGTATCTTTATAGCGCTTTATAACACACTGAAAGAACGAAAATACGAATTTGCCCTATTGAGAGTCAGCGGAGCCAGCCGTATGCAATTGCTTACACTGGTACTATTTGAAAGTATATTGCTGTGCTTTGTTGGGTTCATTTTCGGCACTATTGTTGGAAGGATTGCATTGCTCTTGATTTCTTCTTCAACAGATGAAGAATATAAAATGACTTTTGATCCGTTTGCTTTTATATGGCAGAAAGAAGGAATTTTATTTATAGTGACTATCTTTGTAGGAGTATTGGCAGCGGTAATTCCAGCCATAAAAGCATATCGATTGAATATTTCAAAAACTTTAGCAAATGCGTAAGACTTATTATTTTGTTATAACTCTTTTCACTTTTTTAAGTGTGATTTCTATATCTGATAACCTAAAGGGGAAAAAATCAGATTCATCTTCCTTGCAACAAGCGGGCTTTTTGCCAAGAACTGAAATTTTTTCTAAGTCTGAAGTAAAGTCTTTTGTTGTGTCAGATACCCTAAACTGGAAACTGTTAGGAGCGATCAAATTTGTAAAAAAACAAAATAAGGATTATCCTGATGGGGTAATGTATCCCATAATAAATTCTACCCTGAAGGGGAAAAACAAAAAAAGAATTGCCATGTCAGGATTTATTGTTCCTATAGACAATACAACTTATGCACTAAGTAAAAATGTTTTTGCGGCTTGTTTTTTCTGTGGACAAGCTGGGCCGGAAACCATTATGGGAATAAAATTCAGAGGAGGCACTCCGAAATTGAAAACAGATCAGTATGTAACTTTGGAAGGTAATTTCCGTATAAATGAAAATGATGTAGAAGACTGGATCTATCATATAGAAGATGCCGTAATTGTAAAAGGAAAATAAATTGAAAAGTAAAATTTTAGATGTTTTTTTTGATTTGGACCATACGCTATGGGACTTTGAGAAAAATTCAGCATTAGCATTCGATACCATCTTGAAAAAACACAAAGTAGATGTGAATATTCAGGACTTTATTTCGTTGTATGTTCCTATAAATATCAAATACTGGAAGCTATATCAAAACGATGAGGTAACGCAGGAACAATTGCGTTACGGAAGATTAAAAGATGTTTTTGATCATATGCAAATAGAGATTGACGACGAAATGATTCATTTTTTAGCGGAGGAATATATTAGCTATCTTCCCCAATTCAATCATCTTTATGATGGTACAATAGAGCTTTTAGAATATCTTAAGCCAAAATACAGGCTGCACATAATTACGAACGGATTTCACCAGATACAAAACAATAAGCTGGTCAATTCTAATATTGTGCATTATTTTGAAACAATTACTAATTCTGAAAATGCAGGAGTAAAAAAACCAAATCCGGAAATATTTAACTATGCACTGGATTTGGCGAAATGTTCTAAAGAAACAAGTATTATGATTGGCGATAACATGGAAGCCGATATAGAAGGCGCCTTAAATGTAGGCCTAGACGCTATCTTTTTTAACGAACACAATTTAGAAACACATCCTAATATTAAGCAGGTGAATCATCTGCTGGATTTAAAAAAATATCTTTAAACTTTTTCCATATGAAAAAAAATATTCTAATCTTATTCCTGTTTGCTTCACTTTCTGCTTTGGCACAAAAGTCATTGAATAATTACAAATATGCCATTGTTCCTGTAAAGTTTGCTTTTACAAATGAGGAAAATGAGTATAGACTCAATACTATCACAAAATTTAATCTTAGTAAGATGGGATTTGAGGCTTTCTATGATAATGAGAATCTGCCATTAGAAACAGCAGGAGAAAGATGTAGTAGGGTATTTGTTAATGTAGAAAAAGTAAGTTCATTGCTATCCACAAAGCTGATTGTTGTATTCAGAGATTGTGAAAACAGAGAAATTACCAGAAGCGATGTCGGAACCAGCAAGGCTAAAGAGTATAAACTTGCTTATCCTGAAGCGCTGAATAATGCTTTTAAGTCGCTATTTGCTCTTGGATATAATTATAACGGGACCGTTTATAAAGCAGAGACAAAAAAGGTTGAAACTCCCAAATCTTCTGTTGAGCCAGAAGATACTCCAAACATGCTTTTTGCCCAACCAATTTCAAACGGTTACCAATTGATTGATAAAACACCAAAAGTGGTGTTCAAAATTTTCAAGACTTCGCATCCGGATTATTTTACAGTGCAATCTGAAACGATTAATGGTGCATTAATCAGAAAAAATAATGAATGGATACTTGAATATTATAAAGATGATAAGCCGGTTTCAGAAAAACTTTTAATTAAGTTTTAATAACCATATTTATCTTTCCAACGATTTTTTAAAAATTCCCTTGTTGACTGTTCTCTGGAGTTATTTCCGGGAACATAAATAGGGGTATTTTTTATTTCATCAGGAAGGAATTCCTGTTCGGCAAAATTGTTCTGGTAGTCGTGGGCATATTTGTAATCTTCGCCATAACCTAATTCTTTCATCAATTTTGTAGGTGCATTTCTCAAATGAATCGGAATTGGCAAATCACCCGTCTGTTTAACTATTTGTTGCGCTTTCCCAATTGCCATATAGGAGGCATTGCTTTTAGGCGAGGTTGCCAGATAGATGGCGCATTGGCTTAAGATAATCCTGCTTTCGGGATAACCTATGGTAGTCACGGCCTGAAATGTATTGTTTGCCATGATAAAAGCTGTTGGGTTTGCATTGCCAATATCCTCACTGGAAAGAATCAGCATGCGTCTTGCTATAAATTTGACATCTTCACCTCCTTCAATCATGCGTGCCAGCCAATAAACCGCTCCGTTAGGGTCGCTACCACGGATTGATTTTATAAAAGCAGAAATAATGTCATAGTGTTGTTCGCCGGTTTTATCATACAATACCGTATTTTGTTGTACCAGCTTAAGCACAGAATCATTCGTAATCACGATTTTTTCATCGTTTGATGCATTGACAACAAGATCGAAGATATTGAGTAGTTTTCTGCCGTCTCCGCCCGAAAGCCTTAATAAAGCTTCCGTTTCTTTTAATTCGATATTTTTTTCTTTTAGGAAAACATCGGTTTTCATAGCACGCTCCAGTAGTGCTTCCAGATCTGATTTTGAAAAAGCATTCAATACATAAACCTGACAACGCGACAGTAGTGCGGGGATTACTTCAAAACTAGGGTTTTCTGTAGTAGCGCCTATTAATGTTACCCAGCCTTTTTCTACAGCTGCTAATAAAGAATCTTGTTGTGACTTGCTGAAACGGTGGATCTCATCGATAAACAAGATTGGATTTTTAGCCGTGAATAAACCACCACTCTGCTTGGCTTTTTCAATGACATCACGCACTTCTTTTACCCCAGAATTAATTGCACTCAAGATATAAAACGGACGCTTTGATTCTTGTGCAATAATTTGGGCCAATGTAGTTTTTCCTGTTCCGGGTGGTCCCCAAAAAATCAAGGAAGGAATAATGCCTTTTGCAATCTGATGGGTTAATGATCCGTTAGGGCCTACTAATTGTGGCTGGCCTAAATAATCTTCAAGCTGTTGTGGGCGAATTCTTTCTGCTAATGGTGCTTCCATTTTGTAAAATTACTGAATTTGAAGAAGTTTTTTTAATGCAACACAGCATAAACTTTTGTGAAATTTCTAAAGAGCGATCTTATTTGTCTGATAGGGTAAAAAGGGCTCATTTATTTTGAATGCTGACAAAATAGCACGAAAATAAAATTGGATAAGTTTTTGACAGTTTTTGGTAAAAAAAATCCTAAAAAGCAATGGACGATAAAAATTTGAAATTCTCTCCCTCAGTTTTGGCCTGGCCATTGTTTTCCGTAGTTCTTTTGTGGATCGTTTTTTGGGCCGAAGTTCGCTTTAAGCTCAATCTTACAGAATATGGAATTTATCCCCGAACCTTCTCTGGATTAAGAGGTATTTTATTTAGCCCGTTTCTACATGGCGACATCCAGCATCTTTATAATAATTCGATTCCGCTGTTTCTTTTGATTGCTGCGATGCGTTTTTTTTATAGGAAGCAGACATTAGCAGTGTTAGGATATGGAATATTACTTTCTGGTTTCCTGACTTGGGTTATTGGTAGGGAATCCTATCATATTGGAGCCAGCGGCTTGATTTATGTTTTGGTGAGTTTTATCTTTTTTAAAGGAATCCAAACCAAATATTACAGACTGATTGCCCTATCATTAACCATTATATTGATGTATGGAGGTATGATATGGTATGTTTTTCCAGATGTACAAGAAGGAATTTCTTGGGAAGGCCATTTGGCAGGTCTTATAACAGGTTATGTCTTTTCATTAGCGATAAAAACTCCAGAATACCAAAAGCCGATTATATATGATTGGGAACGACCAGATTTCAATCCTGAAGAAGATATGTTCATGAGGCATTTTGATGAAAATGGCAACTTCCAAAATCTACCAAAGCCTGAAGACGATGCTGAAATCAGGGAGGAAGAATTTTTCAGGTCCAATTATAATGTCTTTTATACAATTGTCCGTGATAATTCAGAAGATAATCAGGAAGGTGAAACAGATACTGTCGAAAAGAATAGTTAACTTCTCTGTCTTACTGTTTCATAAAGAAAAGCACCACAAGCAACAGATACATTTAAAGAAGCAATAGTAC
The DNA here is from genome assembly GCF_006385255.1 of Flavobacterium microcysteis. Taxonomy (GTDB): domain Bacteria; phylum Bacteroidota; class Bacteroidia; order Flavobacteriales; family Flavobacteriaceae; genus Flavobacterium; species Flavobacterium microcysteis. Next base: position 237,696 of record NZ_VFJE01000053.1, on the reverse strand, counting down.
CAAACATTGGTAACTTAGCTTTTTCATCCACAATTTTTAGAACAGAAGGATTGACACCACGATCTTCAGAACCCATAATAATAGCTATAGGCTCATTAAGCGATAGGTCGTAAATATTCTGGTCTGTTTTTTCTGTAGCAGCAATAGTTTTTATGCCTGATCCTTGAAGATGGAAAATGGCATCCTTAATATGTTCTACCTTACAGATGGGTACATTGAAAACGGCACCTGCTGAAGTTTTTACAGTATCGCCATTAACGGGAGCAGCTCCTTGTTTTTGAATGATAATTCCATTGACACCAGTACATTCTGCTGTTCTGATGATGGCTCCGAAATTTCGGGCATCGGATATTTGATCCAAGATAAGGAAAAGAGGAGTTTTGCCGCTATCCATCACCGTTTCGACAAGTGTTTCAAGATTATGAAAAGAAACCGGCGCAATAGTAGCTACGGCACCCTGGTGGTTATTCGGTGTCAGTTTGTTCAGCTTTTCTACAGGCACATAGGAGAAATTTACACTAGCACGTTTCATGACTTTCATTAAGTCTTTCATCAATTCGCCTTGCGCATCTTTCTGTATGAATACTTTGTCTATTTCTTTCCCAGCCTGTATAGCCTCGATAATCGCTCTGATTCCGAAAATTTGATGTCCTTTTTCCATGGTGGCAAAGATAGGATAAAGTTATAGAGAAATAAAATAAGGCCGGCGAATTCAATCTGCCGGCCTTTAAATATTTTTTTGATTAGTTTGTCTGGAAGATATCCGGCCAATCAACACCGCCTTCTCTGGTCAGGGTGACAGTACCGCCATCGCCAAAGGTGTTTCTCCAGGTAAAGACCATAACAGGTCCTGTAACACTGACAATATTATAGGTGAAAACATCCGAATACTGATCTGAACCGCTGAAAAGAAATTCACGACATACCCAAGTAAAAAAAGCACCATCTGGTCCAACAGCAGGGTCGTCTTCATAGACAGCTTCATACAATCCGAATGAAGCATCATCAAGGCTATACTTTCCTGGCTCAGCTTCAGTCCAGGTTACTGAACCGCTGATAGTGCCGGCAATTCCAGTTCCGGTACCGTTTCCAGTTCCGTCGCCATATTGCATTGAAGTCTGAGTATAGGTATGTGTTCCTGATAAATCATCCGTAATCGGGCATAATGGTTTTAAATTGATTATGACAGTACCGGTAGATTCTTTTGTAGAAACTCCTATCGGGAAATTTCCTGTTGCAGCAGTCAGTTTTAGCGCAATAGTCAATGGAACTTCCAATTCCGGATCCAAAGAAGAAGGAATTATCAATATAGGAAAAGTTGCTTCAGTATCTCCGGCAGGAAACGTAAAAGTTCCATTATTTAAAATAGTAAAGTTGGTGCCTTCAACAGCGGTTGTCTTATCCTCATCCACTTCATAGGTAACAACAATGTCTGATGGAGTTGCAGAACCGTTACCGCCCACTATGCGGGCAGGAACCTGAAATTCAACTTGATCCAATCCGATATCAAATGTGCCGTCAACTGTACCCGACGGGAAGTCGACAATTTTTGTTCCGGCGCCATAGTCTGTTACATCATCATCTACAAGGCAAGATGAAAACAGGGCCAATATGATCGCAATAGCTGCGAATTTGAATTTAAAATTTTTCATGTTTCATATTTTATTAGTTATCCCAAAAAATAGGTGATGTGAAAGCGTCATCTGTTGTCTGGTTAGGAACATTTGCAGAATTCGCCACATATTCTGAGTTAGGATACATTAATCGGATTGGGCGTTGCGGCCTGCTGGCAATTAATGATATAGGAAGACTGGATGGGAATCCGGTTCTTGTATATTCGATCCAAGATTCAGCACCATTTATGCTATTCAAGGCAATCCATTTTTGTGTTATGATCGCTTCAATTTCATTTCCTGATGAAGCTGCCCATCCTACAAGGTTAGTGGCCTGTGAATAATAAGTGCTAGCTTGAGCAGCTGTAAGACCCAAAGTTTCATAAGAAGCCTGAATTCCGGATTCGTACAGACCCTGAGCACTTCCTGCTATATAACCTCTTGCGACAGCTTCGGCCTGAAGTAAATAGCTTTCAGCAGCGGTTAGTATATAGGCATCTTGGATAAAGTTTTTAAGAACTCCGCTTCCTAATCCAGAATAAGGTACAACAACGGTTCCTTGTTCGTCAGGAGCGCCCTGATTTATACCGGCAAAACCTCCACCTGGAATAGGAGCATAGATTTTCTCCAGCCTTGTGTCGTTCGTGTTTGTAAGGTAATCAACAGTATACTGTGTTCCTTTTAAAGATCTATTGTCGTCTGTTGGGCTTCCGGATAATGTTGTTCCGAAAGTTTCAAAAAACGGATTCATTTTTCCGGTACTTGCAAGGTAGCCTGGATTGTTTGTCACATTTTCAGTTATGAAACCACTGCCTTCGTTGATAATATCATCGAATTTGTCTGCAATATAGGATTGTTTTGAAGGCATTCCGGATTGACGGATCAGGATTCTCATCTTTATTGTATTGGCAAATTTCACCCATTCGTCCATGTCTCCGTGAAGCATAATGTCATTTCTGCCCGGATTTAATGCTGAAGCAGGAGCGTTTTTGATAAGATCGATTGCGGCATCTAATTGCACAATCAGGTCATCATATACAACTTCCGCATTATCGTAAGCAGGAGTCAGTTCCAAATCACGTTGCAATGCCTCTGAATAAGGAATGTTTCCATATAAGTCTACAAGATATTGAAAATAGAAAGCTTTCATTATTTTGGCAATTCCCTGATAATTTTCATAATCTTCCAAAGGTGTCTTTTCGATCTTATGGAAGTTCGCTAACGTTAGATACAGGTCATCCCAAACATCATCATAAAATGTACTGTTCACGGTGTACTGCATTTCGTCTTGGTAGGCGATATATTCTTCGATATTGTTCGCCCAGTTATAGACCATAAAGTTGCCCACCTGATTCATGTTAACATTCAGTTTAGCAGCTCCAGAATTTTGAGCACTGGCCAGTAGTAATTCCGGCTTTACATTCGTAGGATTGTTCGGGTCCTCATTGATGTCCAGATAATCACTACATGAAGCCAGTAAGAAAAAAGAAGCAACTAATAAAGAGCTTTTTTTGAATATATTTTTCATCATTTTTTTGATTAGAAAGTTAATGTTACATTGAAACCGTAGCTTCTTGTTGGTGGGATCTCATTTACTGTTCCTACACCGACAGCATTTCCTGTAGTAAATCCAAATTCAGGATCTGTGTATCGGTTTGATTTTGGAAGGATCATGAATACGTTACGTGCATTTGCTCCAATGGTTATACCTTCAAAAGGAGAATGCTCTAATGCTTTTTTAGAGAACGAATAGCTAAGCGCTATTTCACGGCATTTGAATGCTGTAGCGTCAACTACGTAATTTTCAGAGATTTTACTATAAACTGAATCCCAGAAAGGTTGACCTCCACTTGATGTTGGAATGCTTGTGTTTTGAGTGTATACGCCCGGTGCACTTTGGTAGGATGAGTTAGGGAATACAAACGGCAATCTTCCTGATTGGGCACTTTGCACTGAAGATCCTGTGAAGTCAAGCATTTCTCCTATCTCATTATAAAACACATGTCCGGTTCTGTAATCAAAAACGGCAGAAAGTCTAAATCCTTTATAATCAAAGTTGGTTGTAAGACCTACGATGTAATCAGGAGTTGTTTTTCCTAAATTTTTCAAGGCTGATGACTGTATAGGGTTACCTGTTGCCTGATCGATAATTACCCTGCCTTGGTCATCTCTTTGGTAAGCTGTTCCTTTAATGATAGGATATTCTTCTCCAACAACAGCATAAACTCCTGCAGTTGAAAAACCACCTAATGAAAGCTCATTTACTCCAGGGAGTAAGCTCTTAACTTCCGTTTTAGGAGCACTGTAGCTAACTCTAAAATCCCACTGAAAATCTTCAGTCTGGATTGGCACAAATCCTAAGTCCAATTCAAATCCTTTGGTCTGTAATTCTCCGGCATTTAGCAAAGCTCTTGTCGCTCCAGATGAAGAAGATGCGGCAGCATTGATAATCTGGTCGGTAGAGTTTGAAATGTAGTAACTTGCATCTAACGAGATTCTTTTGTTGAAGAATTCCAGATTCAGGTCAAATTCTTTGGATGTTGTAAACTCGGGCTTTAATCCTGCTAAAGCAACTGTGCTGCTCAAATTAAATGATGTTAGGTCGCCATAAGGGAAACCTACAGATCTAATATAAGTGTTTTGATTGGCATAGGCAGAAGTTGAGTTCCCCACTTTGGTGTAACTCGCTGTTACTTTTGCAAAATTCAAAACGTTTCCTTTTAATTCTGGGAAAGCAGATGTTGGAATAAATGAAACACCATAACTAGGGTAGAAGAAGGAGTTGTTTTCCTTGATCAGAGCAGAAGACCAGTCGTTTCTTCCTGTAACATTTAGGAATAAAAAGTCTTTGTAGCCTAGTTCAGCACTTCCATATAGCCCAATGCTTCTTAATCGGGAATTGAACTCAACTCCACGAAGCTCACCGGTTCTGGTCGAAACATTGTAAAGTCCTTCGATAACCAAGTTATCACCACGGATTCCCATTTCTTTTGTTCTGATGTCTCTGATGTTGTTACCCAAAATGATTTTGGCGGTAATGTCATCAGTAATATTAAAATCAAAATTAAACATCAAGTCGCTATTGATTCTTCTCTCGAAATTTGAACCGTCAGAAACACCTTGGTTTAAATCCTGACGACCACTGCCGTCTGTGAAAACATGGCCATTATTGGTATGTTTGAAGTCGGAACTCAATACACTCACACCACCTCGGTATAAAATGTTGAACCAGTCGTTTATTTTATAGCCTAAATCAACCGACCCTTGGAATCTTTCTGAAGAAGAAATGCGTCGTGAGTTTTTTATGATCCAATAAGGGTTATAGGCATAATTGGTAAAATAATCCTGCAAATCTCCTTGCGAATAAACGCTTAAAGGAACGTTGATAGGAGTCTGTAAAAGCTGACTGTAAATGCTTCGCCCGGATACAGTGTCTGAAAAGAACTCGGATTCATCGTCAGAACCTGTTAAGCTTCCTGCAATGTCTGTCTTGTCAGTAAAATACGAAACATTACCTGCAACCGACCAATTTCCAGAAGTTTTGCTTGTGTTTAATCGGAAGGTGTTTTTGTGGTAAACATCACCAGGAATAATTCCTTCTGTTTTTACATCTTGTGCGGAGAAGAACAAACTACTCGTTTCATCTCCTTGTGATATAGAGAAGCCATTTTGTTTTGTAGTTCCTACATTAAAAAAGTCTTTGATATTGTTTTTTCTCGCTATATAGCTAAATTCTCTGATAGAACCGTCAGGCAATTCTGCACCTACCTGTACCAGTGATCCATCTAATGGTGCTCCCCAGTTGGTGTTTTCAACCGGATCAAGTTCTCCTGCCCAACCTTGACCAAATCTGGTTTGTCTGTCTGGAATGAATTGGATTTTTTCAAAAGTTATGGTCGAATTGTATTGCAATGTCATCTTGCCGTTTCGTCCTTTTTTAGTGGTAATCATGATCGCTCCATTAGAACCTGCAGAACCGTATAAGGCGGCAGCATTAGCACCTTTTAGAATAGTTGTGGTTTCGATGTCATTCGGGTTCAATTCACTTAAAGTGTTTAGTGCAGATGGTACACCGTCAATTACGATAAGAGCCTCATTGTTTCCTGAAATGGATCTAGCCCCTCTTAATACAACTCTTGTTTGTGGATTAACCCCGCTATTTATAGTGTTGATCTGCAAACCGGATACTTTTCCAACCAAGGCTGTGGCTGCATTTACAGCTTTTGCCTGGTTTAATTCGTCAGATTTTACGACCTGAGTAGAATAACTCAGCTCTTTTGGGTTTCTTTTTATTCCCAGTGCAGTCACAACAACCATTTCAAGTTGCGTAGCATCATCTGCAAGGACAATATTGAAATCGGTAGCTGTAGCCATGACTTCTTTTGAGGTCATACCCACAAAACTGAAAACTAGAATGTCGGAAGGTGAAGCTTTAATTTGAAATTTACCATCAAAGTCGGTTTGAGTACCCATTGTCGTTCCTTTGATAGTTACGCTTACCCCAGGAAGAGGCAGTTCGTTTTGGTCTTTCACTGTACCAGAAATTGTCCTTTCTTGTGCAAAAGAAATCTGCATTATTAACGCAAGTGCAAGCGTTAACAAGCCGTTTAACTTTGTTTTCATTAGATATAGGTTAGAATTAGTTAATTCAAATTTCTTAAATATTTCTTAACAAACCTATACTTTTTTTAATTTTGTTTTTAATATATTAGGGTATCTATATTATAATTGTTAAAATTTGGCTTTAAAACTAATGTGAACAATTGAATTGGAAAGTTTTATTTGCTGATCGCCCGTACTACCATTGGCATAAACAATATTAAAGAGTCCGTTTTTGGTAAGTAATCCAAATCCAAATCCGAGTCCTAAAAGATTTCCATCATTGTCTGTAGTCTTGTCCTGATAATAGCCAAAATCAATAATTGAGTGCATGTAAATTGTTGGGGCGAGGACATATCTATATTCTGTGAGTATAGAAGAATAGAGATTTGCCTGCAGGCTGTTTTCATTAAAGCCCCGTATGGAATTAATTCCGCCAAAACGGAAAAGTTCATTGGTAATATAGCTGTCGCTCTGCAGCAAGAAGTTTTGACTCCGCAGTGCTATGATGTTCTTGTCGTTTAGATAGAGGTTGTGCCGGAGATCTATGTTTGCGAAAAATTGGCTGTTTTTTGAATTTTCAGAATCTCTACTACCAACACCGGCCTTGATATTGAGTAGTGTTTTATCAGGAAATAGAAAATCATCCCTTTTAAATTTTGAGTATTCAAAGTTGGAAGTGATGAAAGAGTTATCGAAATCTCGTAAGGTTGAACTGTTGAGGTTTTGAATGTCGTTCGATTCTGTAGATTGGTATCCTATATATAGTCTTGTATTATAATTAAAGTAATAGCCAAGGTCGATGGCGGTCTGCGTGTTTTGGAAAGTGCTGTCCTGCTTGAAGATGTTTAACTGGGCTTTGATTCCTAAAGGACTCTTGAATATATAAGGTAATTCGAGATTGACATTAAAGGTCTTCTGGTCGTTACCATCGCTTTTCCAGTACAGATTAAAGCGTTCGCCTACATTTAATGAGTTCACCAGTAAAAGGTCGAGATAACCATTAATTTTCATGTCGCCCTTTTCATTATTTCCAAAACCTATGAACCCGTCAAAACGGTTGGGTTTGGATTTTTCTACATAAACATACACTTTGGTAGTGTCGTTCATGAAAAGAATTTCCGGATATTTGGTTTGGGTTACAAATTGAAATTGGTTGAAATCTTCATGGATGTTTTTAAGGCTTTGTTGGTTGAATACCTTATTGCGATAACGGCGCCTTATTTCCTTTTTGTGTCCTTCCGGGAATTTTTCATAACCGTTAATGACGATATCGTTTACCTGTCGCAGTTTTTCGGTTTCAAATTTTAGGTCGGCTAAAAGAATGTTTCTCCTTTTTTTTAGATTTATGAGTTGGAGTTTGGCTAAAGAATAGCCTTTGCGTTCCAAGGTGCCTAAAGTCGAGTTTAAGAAATTTTCAGTTTCGCTAAAAGGAAGTTTTAGAGTGTCACCTTGGTTTTCTATGATTCCCAATCGTTTCAATTCAGAATCCTTTCCTAAATAAATATGCGTAAAGCTGGTTTTGTGGCCCAGGTGAAACTTGAATAAAAAAGTACTGTCATTCTGTTTTTTATTTTCCTGTATTTCATTTTCGAGAAAACCATAGCGTTTTAGTTTTTCCGAAAGGCTGTTTGCTTCGTCAACAATGCTTTTGGCATTGCTGTGTTTTTTGGAATAGCCAATAGAATCGATTGTTTTTAAATCGCTTTGGGAATCAGACGTAATTTTTAAATGAAGTTTTTGGCTTAAGCAATTTAAGCTGAATAAAATACAGAATAAAAGAAAAAAGAATCTTTTCAAAATATCATAATTGTTAAAACGCTGCCTAGAATGTCTGGTTTTATTCCGGTATTTCTTTCGATTTATAAGAATTGGGAATAAGCTATTCGGGTTGTTGGCAAATCACAGTAAAAGTAACGCAAAAATGCAACGAATAATATATAAAAATTAAATCTAGGTTAATCTGTTTGAAAATTAATGGATTAAGGTTTGTTTAAAAAAAAATAATTATTACATTTGCAACCCCGTAAAAAAGCGGGAAATTAAATCATAATATATATTAGTATTAATTATGCCAACAATTCAACAATTAGTAAGAACTGGAAGAACCCAGATAACTAAGAAGAGTAAATCGGTTGCTTTAGATTCTTGTCCTCAAAGAAGAGGGGTTTGTACGCGTGTTTACACTACTACACCAAAAAAGCCAAACTCTGCAATGCGTAAAGTAGCGCGTGTACGTTTGACAAACGGTAATGAAGTGAATGCTTACATCCCAGGAGAAGGACACAATCTACAAGAGCACTCGATAGTATTAGTTAGGGGTGGAAGGGTAAAAGATTTACCAGGAGTTAGATACCACATCGTTCGTGGAGCGCTTGATACATCAGGTGTTGCAGGAAGAACGCAAAGAAGATCTAAGTATGGTGCAAAACGCCCAAAAGAAGCAAAAAAGTAATTTTTTAATCAGTCCAATGTCAAAGGCGGAAAGTCGAAAGAAACTTTCTTTGCGACTTTAGGCTTTAAGACTTTAGACTAAAATTCAAGACATGAGAAAAAGACAGGCCAAAAAAAGACCTCTTTTACCAGATCCAAAATTTAACGATCAGTTAGTGACGCGTTTTGTAAACAACTTAATGTGGGACGGTAAAAAATCAACTGCTTTCAAAGTATTCTATGATGCATTAGAAATCGTAGAAAACAAGAAACAAGATGCAGAAAAATCTTCATTGGAAATCTGGAAAGATGCTTTGACTAACGTTATGCCTCACGTAGAAGTACGTAGCCGTAGAGTTGGTGGTGCTACATTCCAAATCCCAATGCAAATCAGACCAGATCGTAAAATCTCTATGGCAATGAAGTGGATGATACTTTATGCTCGTAGAAGAAATGAGAAATCTATGGCTCAAAAACTAGCTTCTGAAGTTTTAGCTGCTGCTAAAGAAGAAGGTGCTGCTGTTAAAAAGAGAATGGATACTCACAAGATGGCTGAAGCAAACAAAGCATTCTCTCACTTTAGATTTTAATCCTTAAGAAATGGCTAGAGATTTAAAATATACAAGAAATATCGGAATTGCTGCTCACATTGATGCTGGTAAAACAACAACAACTGAGCGTATCCTTTTTTATACTGGAAAATCACACAAAATTGGTGAGGTGCACGATGGTGCTGCAACAATGGACTGGATGGCGCAGGAGCAGGAGCGTGGTATCACGATTACTTCAGCTGCTACGACTTGTGAGTGGAACTTCCCAACAAACCAAGGGAAACCAACTCCAGATTCAAAGCCTTACCACTTTAACATCATTGATACTCCTGGACACGTTGACTTTACTGTAGAGGTAAACCGTTCTTTGAGAGTATTGGATGGATTGGTTTTCTTATTTAGTGCTGTTGACGGTGTTGAGCCTCAATCAGAAACTAACTGGAGACTTGCTGATCAATACAGAGTTCCACGTATGGGATTCGTAAATAAAATGGACCGTCAAGGTTCTAACTTCCTTGGTGTTTGCCAACAAGTTAGAGATATGTTGAAATCCAATGCAGTAGCTATTACATTGCCTATCGGTGATGAGGCTGACTTCAAAGGAGTAGTTGACTTAGTGAAGAATCAGGCTATTGTATGGCATGATGAAACGCAAGGAGCTACTTTCGACGTTATCGATATTCCTGCTGACATGGTTGCAGAAGTTAAAGAATACAGATCAATCCTTATCGAGGCTGTAGCTGAATATGATGAAAATCTATTAGATAAGTATATGGAAGATGAGAACTCTATCACAGAGGACGAAATCAACAATGCTTTGAGAGCTGCTACAATTGATATGGCTATCATTCCTATGATTGCTGGATCTTCTTTCAAAAACAAAGGAGTTCAGTTCATGTTGGATGCTGTATGTAAATATTTGCCTTCTCCACTAGATAAAGAAGGTATCGAAGGAATTCACCCTGATGATGCTGATTTGTTAGAAGAAGATCAAGCTAAAATCTTACGTAGACCAGACGTTAAAGAGCCGTTCGCTGCTTTGGCATTTAAAATTGCTACTGACCCATTCGTAGGTCGTTTGGCTTTCTTCCGTGCTTATTCAGGACGTCTTGACGCAGGTTCTTATGTTTTGAACACACGTTCAGGAAACAAAGAAAGAATTTCTCGTATCTACCAAATGCACGCTAACAAGCAAAACCCAATCGAATTCATCGAAGCGGGAGATATTGGAGCTGCTGTTGGATTTAAAGATATCAAGACTGGAGATACATTGTGTGATGAAAAGAACCCAATCATCCTTGAGTCTATGAAATTCCCTGATCCGGTAATCGGTATCGCTATTGAGCCTAAAACTAAGGCTGACGTAGATAAAATGGGTATGGCTTTGGCTAAATTGGCTGAAGAAGATCCAACGTTTACAGTTAGAACAGATGAGGCTTCAGGTCAGACGATTATCTCTGGTATGGGTGAGCTTCACTTGGATATCTTGGTAGATAGAATGAAACGTGAATTTAAAGTAGAGGTTAACCAAGGTGAGCCTCAAGTAGAATATAAAGAAGCGTTCACAAGATCTGCTCAACATAGAGAAACGTACAAGAAACAATCTGGAGGTCGTGGTAAATTCGGTGATATCGTATTTAGAATCGAGCCTGCTGATGAAGTGGACGGTAAAGTTCCAGTTGGATTACAGTTTGTTAACGAAGTAAAAGGTGGTAACGTTCCTAAGGAATATATCCCAGCTGTTGAAAAAGGTTTCAGAGAAGCAATGAAGCAAGGTCCTTTAGCAGGATATGCGGTTGATAGCTTGAAGGTAACTTTATTAGACGGATCTTTCCACCCTGTGGATTCTGATGCTCTTTCTTTCGAATTAGCTGCGAAAATGGGTTACAAAGAGTCTGGAAAAGCTGCTGGTGCTGTTATCCTTGAGCCAATCATGAAAATCGAAGTTATCACTCCAGAAGAAAACATGGGTGATATCGTAGGTGACTTGAACCGTCGTAGAGGTCAGGTTAATGACATGGGTGACAGAAATGGAGCTAAGACGATTAAGGCTGATGTGCCTTTATCAGAAATGTTCGGTTATGTTACAACATTGAGAACATTGTCATCAGGTAGAGCTACTTCAACAATGGAGTTCTCTCACTATGCTGAAACGCCTTCTAATATTTCAGAAGCGGTAATCAAAAAAGCAAAAGGTAACGCTTAATTCTAAAGAAAAATGAGTCAAAAAATCAGAATAAAACTAAAGTCTTACGATCACAATTTGGTAGACAAATCTGCTGAGAAGATTGTAAAAACTGTAAAAAGTACAGGTGCAGTTGTAACAGGACCAATTCCGTTGCCAACTCACAAAAAGATTTTTACTGTGTTGCGTTCTCCGCACGTTAACAAAAAATCTAGAGAGCAATTTGAAGTAATGTCATACAAAAGATTGTTAGACATTTATTCTTCTTCATCAAAAACAATCGATGCTCTAATGAAATTGGAGCTTCCAAGTGGAGTTGAAGTAGAGATCAAAGTATAAGTATCTCATAAAGAAAATAACACATTATTTAGGCGAAAAAATATTTTTAGGATAAATCGCAAAATAGTTTTACTTTTGCGCCTCCAAAAATAGGATTCGTTTAAATAATGTGTTCTATTGTTTTGTATTTTAATAATTAATAATTAATATTTTATGTCTGGGTTAATTGGTAGAAAAATCGGCATGACCAGTATTTTCGATGAAAACGGGAAAAATATTCCTTGTACAGTAATCGAAGCTGGACCATGTGTTGTTACCCAAGTCAGAACCAATGAGGTTGACGGGTATGAAGCGTTGCAACTTGGTTTCGATGACAAAAATGAGAAACATTCCACAAAAGCTGATCTAGGTCACTTTAAAAAAGCTGGAACTGTAGCTAAGAAAAAAGTCGTTGAATTCAAGTACTTCGAAGAAGAACACAAACTAGGTGATGTACTCACTGTAGACCTTTTTGTAGAAGGCGAGTTTGTAGATGTACAAGGTGTATCAAAAGGTAAAGGTTTCCAAGGTGTTGTTAAGCGTCACGGTTTTGGTGGTGTTGGACAAGCTACACATGGTCAGCACAACCGTTTGAGAGCGCCAGGATCAGTAGGTGCTTCTTCTTATCCTTCTAGAGTATTCAAAGGAATGCGTATGGCGGGTAGAATGGGAACTGATAATGTAACGGTTCAAAACTTAAGAGTTTTGAAAGTAGTTGCTGAAAAGAACCTACTTTTAGTAAAAGGATGTGTTCCAGGACACAATAACTCTTATGTAATCATTCAGAAGTAATGGAAGTAAAAGTTTTAAATATCACCGGAAAAGAAACTGGCAGAACGATTACTCTTTCTGATTCAGTATTCGCAATTGAGCCAAATAATCACGCGGTATACCTTGATGTTAAGCAATATCTTGCTAATCAAAGACAAGGAACTCACAAAGCTAAAGAAAGAGCTGAAGTTACTGGAAGTACACGTAAGATTAAAAAGCAAAAAGGAACTGGTACAGCTCGTGCTGGTAGCGTTAAAAACCCTTTGTTTAAAGGTGGAGGTACAGTTTTCGGACCTAGACCAAGAAGTTATTCATTCAAATTGAATAAAAACTTGAAGCGTTTGGCAAGAAAATCTGCTTTCTCAATCAAAGCAAAAGAGTCAAATATTATCGTAATAGAAGACTTCAATTTTGAAGTACCAAACACTAAAAATTTCATTAACGTTTTGAAAGCTTTAGGGTTAGAGAATAAAAAATCTTTATTTGTGTTGGGAGAGTCGAATAAAAATGTATATTTGTCCTCACGCAATTTAAAGGCGTCTAGCGTTGTAACTAATTCAGAATTAAGCACTTACGCTATTTTGAATGCAAACAATTTAGTGCTTTTAGAAGGGTCTTTGGAAGGAATTGAAGAAAATTTAAGCAAATAATAGGCCATGAGTATCATAATTAAACCTATAATTACTGAGAAAATTACCAAAGATGGTGAGGTTTTCAATCGCTTTGGATTCATCGTTGACAAAAGAGCAAACAAAATTCAAATTAAGAATGCTATCGAGGCAGCTTACGGAATTACTGTTGTTGAAGTGAACACAATGAACTACAGAGCTGATAGATCTACTAAATATACTAAAAGTGGTATCATCAACGGAAAGACAAATGCTTACAAAAAAGCAATTGTTCAAGTACAAGAAGGAGAAACGATAGATTTTTATAATAATATCTAATAAATAAGGCAGAAACATGTCAGTTAGAAAATTAAAACCTATTACCCCGGGTCAGCGTTTTAGAGTTGTTAATGGTTTTGACGCCATTACAACTGATAAGCCGGAGCGCTCTTTGTTAGCACCGATAAAAAACTCAGGAGGTAGAAATAGTCAAGGAAAGATGACCATGCGTTATACGGGTGGTGGTCACAAGCAACGTTATCGTGTTGTTGATTTCAAAAGAACAAAAGACGGGATTCCGGCTACTGTGAAATCAATTGAATACGATCCAAATCGTACTGCTTTTATCGCTTTGTTAGCTTATGCTGATGGAGCAAAAACTTATATTATCGCTCAAAACGGATTGCAAGTAGGTCAGAAAGTAGTTTCTGGTGCTGATGCATCTCCTGAAATCGGTAATACATTGCCTTTGAGCAAAATTCCTTTGGGAACTGTTATTTCTTGCATTGAGTTGCGTCCTGGTCAAGGAGCTGTAATTGCTCGTTCAGCAGGAACTTTCGCTCAACTTATGGCAAGAGATGGAAAATATGCAACAATTAAAATGCCATCAGGAGAAACAAGATTAATCTTGTTGACTTGTTCGGCTACAATTGGAGCAGTATCTAATTCTGATCATCAATTAGTAGTATCTGGTAAAGCAGGTAGATCTAGATGGTTAGGTAGAAGACCTAGAACAAGACCAGTTGCGATGAACCCTGTTGATCACCCAATGGGTGGTGGTGAAGGACGTTCTTCAGGAGGACACCCACGTTCAAGAAAAGGGTTACCTGCTAAAGGTTACAGAACGCGTTCTAAGCAAAATCCGAGTAACAAGTATATCGTAGAACGTAGAAAGAAATAATAAGATATGGCACGTTCATTAAAAAAAGGACCTTTTGTTCACTATAAGTTAGATAAGAAAGTTCAAGAAAACATTGAAAAAGGTAATAAAGGAGTTGTAAAGACTTGGTCTAGAGCTTCTATGATTACTCCAGATTTTGTTGGACAGACTATCGCAGTTCACAACGGTCGTCAGTTTGTACCGGTTTATGTTACAGAAAACATGGTAGGTCATAAATTAGGAGAATTTTCACCAACAAGATCTTTTAGAGGTCACGCTGGAGCAAAAAATAAAGGTAAAAAATAAGAAGAGCAATGGGAGTTCGTAAAAGAGAAAGAGCTGAAGGCATCAAAGAGGCTAATAAGCAAGTTGCCTTCGCAAAATTGAATAACTGCCCTACTTCACCTAGAAAAATGCGCTTAGTAGCAGATCTAGTAAGAGGTCAGAAAGTGGAAAGAGCTTTGAATATTTTAAGATTCAGCTCTAAAGAAGCTTCAAGAAAGTTAGAGAAACTTTTGTTGTCTGCAATCAATAACTGGGAGCAGAAAAACAGCGAAGGTAACGTAGCTGAAGCAGGCTTAATTGTTAAAGAGATCAGAGTAGATGGTGGTATGATGTTGAAAAGACTTCGTCCAGCTCCACAAGGTCGTGCACACAGAATTAGAAAACGTTCTAATCACGTAACTATCGTGTTGGGACAATTAGATAACACACAAAGCAATTAATAAGATGGGACAAAAGACAAATCCAATTGGAAACAGACTTGGGATCATCAGAGGATGGGATTCAAACTGGTATGGTGGAAATGATTACGGTGATAAACTTGCCGAAGATCACAAAATCAGAAAGTATATCCACGCTCGTTTATCAAAAGCTAGTGTATCAAAAGTAATCATCGAGAGAACTTTGAAACTTGTAACCGTTACTATCACTACTGCTAGACCAGGTATCATTATCGGGAAAGGTGGCCAAGAGGTAGACAAGTTGAAAGAGGAGCTTAAGAAAATTACTGACAAAGAGGTTCAAATCAACATCTTTGAAATTAAAAGACCGGAGCTTGATGCTTACTTAGTGGCTACAAGTATCGCTCGTCAAATCGAGAGTCGTATTTCATACAGAAGAGCTATTAAAATGGCTATTGCGGCTGCAATGCGTATGAACGCTGAAGGTGTGAAAGTTATGATTTCAGGTCGTTTGAATGGTGCTGAAATGGCACGTTCAGAAATGTTCAAAGAAGGTAGAATTCCTCTATCAACTTTCAGAGCTGACATTGATTATGCACTTGCTGAAGCTCATACTACTTATGGTAGAATGGGAATTAAAGTGTGGATCATGAAAGGTGAGGTTTACGGTAAGAGAGATTTGTCTCCACTAGTTGGAATGGACAAAAAACAAGCCGGTAGCGGAAAAGGCGGAGATGCCCCTCGTGGTAAATCTGACAGACCAGGCAAATCAAACCCACGTAAAAGAAAGTAAATTTTTAAATTAAAGAAAAATGTTACAGCCTAAAAGAACAAAATACCGCAAGGTACAGAAGGGTAGAATGAAAGGTAACTCTCAAAGAGGGCACGAACTTTCTAACGGAATGTTTGGTATTAAATCTGTTCATGAAACTGGAATGTTCCTTACTTCTCGTCAAATCGAAGCTGCACGTATCGCTGCAACTCGTTACATGAAAAGAGAAGGACAATTATGGATTAAAATATTTCCAGATAAACCAATCACAAAGAAGCCACTAGAAGTACGTATGGGTAAAGGTAAAGGTGCAGTTGAATATTGGGCTGCCGTTGTTAAACCCGGAAGAATTATGTTTGAGGTAGGTGGTGTGCCTTTGTCAGTTGCAAAAGAAGCTTTGCGTCTTGCAGCACAAAAACTTCCTGTGAAAACTAAGTTTGTCGTAGCTAGAGATTTCGAAGCATAATCAATTTTTATTATGAAACAATCAGAAATTAAAGATCTGTCTGTAGCTGAGTTACAAGAGAAACTTAGTCAACTAAGAAAGACATATGCCGACCTAAAAAATGCTCACGCAATTTCTCCAATTGAAAATCCACTTCAAATTAGAGGTTTGAGAAGATCAGTTGCAAGAATCGCTACAGAGTTAAGCAAAAGAGAGTTACAGTAATTGTATTCTGCTAAAAGATGGAAAAAAGAAATTTAAGAAAAGAGAGAATAGGTGTTGTTACTAGCAACAAAATGGAGAAATCTATTGTTGTTTCTGAAACAAAAAAAGTAAAACACCCGTTATACGGTAAGTTCGTGTTGAAAACTAAGAAATATGTAGCACACGACGAAACAAACGACTGTAACATTGGAGATACTGTAAGAATTAGCGAAACGCGTCCTTTAAGTAAATCAAAATGTTGGAGACTAGTTGAAATCATTGAAAGAGCTAAATAATTATGGTACAACAAGAATCAAGACTAAAAGTAGCAGATAACACAGGAGCTAAAGAAGTTTTAACTATCCGTGTTTTAGGAGGTACCAAAAGAAGGTATGCCTCTGTTGGTGACAAGATTGTAGTATCTATCAAAGATGCAACTCCAAACGGAAACGTGAAAAAAGGAGCTGTTTCAACTGCAGTTGTTGTACGTACCAAAAAAGAAGTGAGAAGAGCTGATGGTTCTTATATCCGTTTCGATGACAATGCATGTGTTCTTTTGAACGCTGCAGGAGAAATGAGAGGAACTCGTGTTTTTGGTCCAGTAGCAAGAGAACTTCGTGAAAAACAATTCATGAAGATTGTATCATTAGCACCAGAAGTGCTTTAATTATTTACAAGATGATAAAGCTAAAAATCAAATCAGGAGATACAGTAAGAGTTATCGCTGGCGACCATAAAGGTGCTGAAGGTAAAGTTCTACGTGTAGATCGTGAAAAAAATAAAGCGATTGTTGAAGGTGTAAACATGGTTTCAAAACACACGAAGCCAAGTGCAAAAAACCCTCAAGGTGGTATCGTTAAGAAAGAAGCTCCTATTCATATCTCAAACATTTCTCTTATAGACCCTAAGACAAAAAAGGCTACAAGAACAGGTGTGAAAGTAGAAGGAGATAAGAAAGTAAGATTTTCAAAAAAATCTAATCAAGTATTATAGTGATGGCTTATATACCTAGACTTAAACAAGAATATAAGGACAGAGTTATCTCTGCTCTTAAGGAAGAATTTGGTTACAAGAATGTAATGCAAGTTCCTAAATTGGAAAAAATCGTTTTGAGCCGCGGAGTTGGAGCTGCTGTGTCTGATAAAAAACTTATCGATTATGCAGTAGATGAGTTGACAAAAATTACTGGTCAAAAAGCAGTGTCAACTATTTCTAAAAAAGACGTAGCGTCATTCAAATTGAGAAAAGGAATGCCGATTGGTGCAAAAGTTACTTTGCGTGGCGAAAGAATGTATGAATTCTTAGACAGATTGATTACATCTTCATTGCCTCGAGTAAGAGACTTCGGTGGAATCAAAGCTACTGGTTTTGATGGAAGAGGAAATTACAACCTAGGAGTTTTGGAGCAAATCATTTTCCCAGAAATTGATATCGATAAAGTGAACAAAATCTCTGGTATGGACATTACCTTTGTAACATCTGCAAAAACAGATAAAGAAGCGAAGTCATTATTAGCAGAATTAGGATTACCTTTTAAAAAGAATTAAGTTATGGCTAAAGAATCAATGAAAGCCCGTGAGGTAAAAAGAGAAAAAACGGTAGCGAAGTATGCTGAAAAAAGAAAAGCTTTATTAGAAGCTGGAGATTATGAAGGCCTACAAAAATTACCGAAAAATGCTTCTCCTGTTCGTTTGCACAACCGTTGCAAATTGACTGGAAGACCTAGAGGGTATATGCGTCAATTCGGTATTTCACGTGTAACTTTCCGTGAAATGGCTAACCAAGGATTGATACCAGGAGTTAAAAAAGCCAGCTGGTAAAATCAAAAATTTTGTTTTCTCGACAGATAGTTGTAAGTTTGCCGGATTTTTGCCGCGAACGGGCAACTATCTGTTGATTAATTTGTAAGTTTTTTAATGGTTTCAGGTTCTACCGGAGAGTCCGGGATGAATACCAAAACCGCAATTTTAATTATATGTATACAGATCCTATTGCGGATTATTTGACAAGAGTTAGAAACGCTGTGGCTGCAAACCACAAAGTCGTTGAAATTCCTGCTTCTAATCTTAAAAAAGAAATCACAAAGATTTTATTCGATCAGGGATATATCTTGAGCTACAAGTTTGAGGACAACTCTGTACAGGGTACAATCAAAATCGCTTTGAAGTACGATAAAGAGACTAAAGAGCCAGTTATCAAAGATATCCAAAGAATTAGTAAACCAGGTTTGCGTAAATATGCAGGTGCTGCTAAACTTCCAAGAATCCTTAACGGATTAGGTATTGCTATTGTTTCTACATCAAGAGGTTTGATGACAGGAAAACAAGCTAAGCAATTAAACATTGGTGGAGAAGTAATCTGCTACGTATACTAATTTTAAAACGACTTATACGATGTCAAGAATAGGAAAAAATCCAATCGCAATCCCAGCTGGAGTAACTGTAGAAGTTGCTGAAGGGGTGGTTACGGTAAAAGGAAAATTAGGTCAGCTTACTCAGGAATATTCTAATGTTACTGTAAAAGTTGAAGAAGGTCAAGTTCAGGTTGAGAGATCATCTGATCTGAAAGAAGAGAGAGCAAAGCACGGATTATACAGATCATTGATCAGTAACATGATTGTTGGTGTATCTGAAGGATTCACAAAAGAATTAGAATTGGTTGGAGTAGGTTACAGAGCTTCTAATCAAGGACAAAAACTTGATTTGGCTCTTGGATTTTCACACAATATCGTTTTAGATATCGCTCCAGAAGTAAAATTGGAGACAGTTTCTGAAAAAGGTAAGAACCCAATCGTAAAATTAACATCTTTCGATAAACAACTTGTAGGACAGGTAGCTGCGAAAATCAGAAGTTTCCGTAAGCCAGAACCTTACAAAGGAAAAGGAGTTAAGTTTGTTGGTGAAGTATTAAGAAGAAAAGCAGGTAAATCAGCTTAAAAATAAAAGATTATGTCATTAACAAAATCTGAAAGAAGACAGAGAATTAAATTCAGAATCAGAAAAATCGTAAGCGGTACTGCTGCTAAACCAAGACTTTCTGTATTCAGAAGTAATAAAGAAATCTATGCACAGCTCATAGACGATGTAAATGGTGTTACTTTATTGGCTGCTTCCTCTAGAGAGAAAGAAGTAGATACTAAAGGTACAAACGTAGAAGTTGCAGCAGCAGTTGGAAAACTTGTTGCAGAAAAAGCGTTGAAAGCCGGAATTGAAACCGTTACCTTTGATAGAGGCGGATATCTATATCACGGTCGTATTAAATCATTAGCAGAAGGCGCTAGAGCGGCTGGACTTAAATTCTAAGAAATTATGTATCATAAATACAAAAACGTAGAGTTAGTAAAACCAAGTGGACTTGAATTAAAGGATCGTTTGGTGAGTGTGAACCGTGTAACTAAAGTTACAAAAGGTGGTAGAGCTTTTGGTTTTTCTGCAATTGTAGTTGTAGGTGACGAGAACGGTGTAGTTGGACATGGACTTGGAAAATCTAAAGATGTTTCTGAAGCTATTGCTAAAGCAGTAGAAGATGCAAAGAAAAATCTTGTGAAAATTCCATTGAGCAGCAAAACTGTTCCTCATGAGCAAAAAGGTAAATTTGGTGGAGCGCGTGTATTCTTAATGCCTGCATCTCACGGTACAGGAGTTATCGCTGGTGGAGCTGTTCGTTCGGTTCTTGAATCAGTTGGTATTCACGACGTATTATCAAAATCTCAAGGTTCTTCAAACCCTCATAACGTAGTAAAAGCAACTTTTGATGCTTTATTGCAAATGAGAAGCGCTTATACTGTTGCAAAACAGAGAGGTGTTTCTTTGGAGAAAGTTTTTAAAGGTTAATTCAAGGAAAAATGGCAAAATTATTAGTAAAACAAGTTAGAAGCAAAATCAACTGTCCTCTATCTCAGAAAAGAGGTCTTGAAGCTTTAGGTCTTCGTAAAATAGGACAAGTTGTGGAGCATGAGTCAAATCCTGCTATCCTTGGGATGATAAACAAAGTAAAACACTTAGTTTCTGTTGAAGAAGCTAAATAACAAATTATAGTTATGAATTTAAGTAACTTACAGCCAGCTGAAGGCTCAACACACAATCAAAACAAAAGATTAGGTAGAGGAGAAGGTTCTGGAAAAGGTGGTACTTCTGCAAGAGGTCACAAAGGAGCTAAGTCTCGTTCTGGTTACTCTAAAAAGATTGGTTTTGAAGGAGGGCAAATGCCACTTCAAAGACGTGTGCCTAAATTTGGTTTCAAAAACATCAATCGTAAAGAATACGAAGGTGTAAACCTTGATACACTTCAAGCTTTGGTTGATAATGGTATCGTTACAGATAATACTGTTGATATGACAGTTTTCGTAGCTAACCGTTTGGCAACTAAAAACGAAATCGTAAAGATTTTGGGTAGAGGTGAATTAAAAGCTAAATTAAAGGTAACCGCACATAAATTTACTGCTACTGCAAAAGCTGCTATCGAAGCTGCTGGAGGAGAAGCTGTAACTTTGTAATCCTTAATAATCAAGATGAAGAAGTTTATAGAATCGTTAAGCAATGTTTGGAAGATTGAAGAGCTAAAAAACAGAATTTTAGTTACTCTTGGATTGTTATTGGTGTATCGTTTTGGAGCACAAGTAACGCTTCCAGGGATTGATGCGACTAAGTTACATGGACTTACTGATCAAACAAAAGAAGGAATCGGATGGTTAATCGATGTATTTACAGGTGGTGCGTTTTCGCAGGCATCTGTATTTGCATTAGGTATCATGCCGTACATCTCCGCATCTATTGTAGTTCAGTTGATGGGTATTGCTGTGCCTTACCTTCAAAAGCTGCAAAAAGATGGTGAAAGTGGAAGAAAGAAAATGAACCAGATCACGCGTTGGTTGACTATCGTTATCACGTTAGTTCAGGCGCCAGGTTATATTTTCAACCTTTACAGAACTTTGCCAGGAGAAGCTTTCCTTTCGAATGTGAACCCAGGATTGATTTCGCCTTTCGCATTCCAGTTCTTATCTGTAGTAATTCTTGTTTCAGGTACCATCTTTGCGATGTGGCTTGGAGAAAAGATCACTGATAAAGGAATTGGAAATGGTATATCGCTATTGATTATGGTGGGTATTATTGCGAGAATGCCACAAGCATTCATCCAAGAATTCTCTACCAGAGTAACAAACAATAACGGTGGTCCAATGCTTTTGGTTTTCGAAGTAATAATTTGGTTGCTCGTCATCGTAGCTTGTGTTCTATTAGTTATGGCGGTTCGAAAAATCCCGGTACAGTATGCACGTCGTACGGTTTCAGGTGAATTCGAACAAGCAGGAAACAGACAGTGGATTCCATTGAAGCTTAATGCTTCTGGAGTTATGCCAATCATCTTTGCTCAAGCAATTATGTTTATTCCTGCTGCTTTGGCTGGTTTATCTAGCTCAGAAACAGCTACTTCAGTTAGTACAGCTTTCCAGAATATCTTCGGATGGCAGTATAACTTGGTTTTCGCCTTGTTAATCATAGTTTTTACTTACTTTTACACCGCAATTACAGTACCTACAAATAAAATGGCTGATGATTTGAAAAGAAGCGGCGGTTTCATCCCAGGAATCAAACCTGGTGCTGAGACTTCAGATTTCTTAGATAAGATCATGTCATACATAACATTCCCAGGTTCATTATTCCTTGCTCTGATAGCTGTGTTCCCAGCGATCGTTGTAACTATTTTGAATGTTCAACCATCTTGGGCTTTGTTTTACGGAGGTACATCGTTATTGATTATGGTTGGAGTTGCAAGTGATACTATCCAACAAATTAATTCTTATTTGTTGAACAAGCATTACGATGGTTTGATGAAAAGTGGTAAAAATAGAAAAGCAGTAGCTTAGTTTTTATGGCAAAACAATCAGCAATAGAACAAGACGGATCCATCATCGAGGCATTATCAAATGCGATGTTCCGTGTAGAGTTAGAAAATGGACATATTGTAATAGCTCACATCTCCGGGAAAATGCGTATGCATTACATCAAATTATTGCCAGGCGATAAAGTGAAGCTGGAAATGAGCCCTTACGATTTGTCAAAAGCAAGAATTACTTATAGATACTAAAGGCTATTAAAATGAAAGTAAGAGCATCAGTTAAAAAAAGAAGTGCCGAGTGCATCATCGTACGAAGAAAAGGAAGATTGTACGTTATTAATAAAAAGAATCCTAGATTTAAACAAAGACAAGGATAGTTATGGCAAGAATAGCAGGGGTAGATATACCTAAAAATAAAAGAGGAGTTATCGCTTTAACTTATATCTTCGGAATAGGAAAAAGCAGAGCTATTGAGATTCTAGAAAAAGCTCAAGTAAGCCAAGATACTAAGGTTCAAGATTGGAATGATGATGAAATCGGAGCTATCCGTGAGGCTGTTTCATACTTCAAAATCGAAGGTGAATTGCGTTCAGAAATTTCATTGAACATCAAACGTTTGATGGATATCGGATGTTATAGAGGAATTCGTCATAGATCTGGTCTTCCATTAAGAGGACAAAGAACTAAAAACAACTCTAGAACTAGAAAAGGTAAAAGAAAAACTGTTGCTAACAAGAAAAAGGCAACTAAATAATAAGTAGTATGGCTAAGGCAAGTACAAAAAAACGTAAAGTTATCGTTGAATCAACAGGCGAAGCTCATATTAATGCAACTTTTAACAACATCATCATCTCTTTGACTAACAAAAAAGGTGAAGTTATTTCTTGGTCTTCTGCTGGTAAGATGGGATTCAGAGGTTCTAAAAAGAACACTCCGTATGCCGCTCAAATGGCAGCTGAAGATTGCAGCAAAGTAGCGTTGGAAGCTGGACTTAAAAAAGTGAAAGTGTATGTAAAAGGACCAGGAAACGGACGTGAGTCTGCTATCCGTTCTATACATAACGGCGGAATTGAAGTAACAGAAATCATTGACGTTACTCCAATGCCACACAACGGATGTCGTCCTCCAAAAAGACGTAGAGTTTAATTAATATTTAAGTATAACTAGGTAGAATCTAAGATTATCGGAGGATATGACCTGAATTCATAATCTCTACCTTAATTAATTTTTTAAAATGGCAAGATATACTGGTCCAAAAACTAAAATTGCTCGTAAATTCGGCGAGGCAATCTTCGGAGATGACAAAGCCTTCGAAAAAAGAAATTATCCACCGGGACAACACGGATTGGCTAAAAAAAGAGGTAAGAAATCTGAATATGCTATCCAGTTAATGGAAAAGCAAAAAGCTAAGTATTCTTATGGAATCTTGGAAAAACAATTCAGAAACTTATTCGAAAAAGCTTCTGCTACTAAAGGAGTAACAGGTGAAGTTCTTTTACAACTTTGTGAGGCAAGACTTGATAACGTAGTATTCAGAATGGGTATCGCTCCTTCTAGAAGAGCTGCTCGTCAAATCGTTTCTCACAGACACATCACTGTTAATGGTGAACTTGTAAACATTCCTTCATATCACCTAAAACCTGGAGATAAAGTTGCTGTTCGTGAAAAATCTAAATCTGTAGAAGCTATCGAGCGTTCATTATCTAATTCAAGTCACGTTTACGAATGGATCACTTGGAACAATGACCTTAAAGAAGGTACTTTCGTTTCAGTTCCAGCGAGACTTCAAATCCCAGAAAACATTAAAGAGCAACTAATCGTAGAGTTGTATAACAAATAATAAGACACTAGTCGAACATATGGCAATATTTAATTTTCAGAAGCCCGATAAAGTTATCATGATCGATTCAACCGATTTCGAAGGTAAGTTTGAATTCAGACCTTTGGAACCTGGTTACGGATTGACTGTTGGTAATGCACTTAGAAGAGTCTTGCTTTCCGCTTTAGAAGGATATGCAATAACATCTGTTCGTATCGAAGGTGTAGATCACGAGTTTTCTACAATTTCAGGAGTAGTCGAAGACGTTACAGAAATCATCCTAAATCTTAAACAAGTACGTTTCAAACGTCAGATTGAAGATATAGATAATGAATCTGTTTCTATCTCAATTTCTGGTAAAGACCAGATTACTGCTGGAGATTTTCAAAAATTTATTTCTGGTTTCCAAGTATTGAACCCAGAACTAGTTATCTGCAACTTAGATAGCAAAGTTAACTTGAACATGGAGTTGACTATTGAAAAAGGTAGAGGATACGTTCCTGCAGAAGAGAATAAAAAACAAAACGCTGCAATCGGTACTATTTTCACGGATTCTATCTTTACACCAGTAAAGAACGTAAAATATGCTATCGAAAACTTCCGTGTTGAGCAAAAAACAGATTACGAAAAATTAGTTTTCGAAATCAAAACTGATGGATCTATCAATCCTAAAGATGCTCTTACTGAAGCTGCTAAAGTTTTGATTCACCATTTCATGCTATTCTCTGATGAAAGAATAACACTTGAAGCTGATGAAATCGCTCAAACAGAATCTTATGATGAAGAATCATTACACATGAGACAATTGCTTAAAACTAAGCTTGTTGATATGGATTTGTCTGTTAGAGCTTTAAATTGCTTGAAAGCGGCTGAAGTTGATACACTCGGAGATCTAGTATCTTTCAATAAGAATGACTTAATGAAGTTCCGTAATTTCGGTAAAAAATCATTAACTGAGCTTGATGAGCTTGTTGCAGTGAAAAATTTACATTTCGGAATGGACTTAACAAAGTATAAATTAGATAAAGAATAATCTAATCCCGATTCGTTCGAGATTAAATTTCAATAGCAATGAGACACGGAAAAAAAATCAATCACTTAAGCAGACAGTCAGCGCACAGAAAAGCTATGTTGTCTAATATGGCTTGTTCTCTAATCGAACACAAACGTATTAACACTACTGTTGCTAAAGCTAAAGCGCTTAAACAATATGTTGAGCCTTTGATTACTAAATCAAAAGAAGACACTACGCATAACAGACGTATTGTTTTTTCTTACCTTAGAAATAAGTACGCTGTAACTGATCTTTTTAGAGATGTTGCTGCAAAAGTTGGTGATCGTCCAGGTGGATACACTCGTATCATCAAACTTGGAAATCGTCTAGGAGATAATGCTGATATGGCAATGATCGAATTAGTAGATTTCAACGAACTATACAACGGAGGTAAAAAAGAAGTTAAAAAAGCGAAAAGCCGTCGTGGTGGTAAAACTGCTAAAAAAGCAGAAGAAACTACTGTTGAAGAGGCTCCAAAAGCTGAAACTCCAGCTGCACCAGCTGCTGAAACTTCTACTGACGCTGCAGAATAATGAAGAAATTCATTTCATAAATAAAAAAAGGATAAGCTTTAATAGTTTATCCTTTTTTTTTGCCTTTTTCCAAAACGATCCTTGGAGAAATAAATTTTTAGAAACTCCAAAATTGAATTAAATTTGCATCCGCATTCCATAACTACACAACACAACAATATAAAATGAAATACACAACACGACAAAAAGCAATCCTCCTTCTGAGTGACGGAACTATCTTTTACGGAAAATCTATAGGCATAGAAGGAACTACTTTTGGCGAAGTCTGCTTCAATACCGGAATGACAGGCTATCAGGAAATTTTCACAGATCCTTCTTACTTCGGACAGATTATGGTGGCAACAAATGCCCATATCGGAAATTATGGAGTAAATGAAGAAGATGTAGAGTCTGATCAAATTATGATTTCAGGATTAGTTTGTAAAAACTTTTCTTTTAATTATTCACGTGCCAATTCTTCAGGAAGTCTTGAAGACTATTTCAAAAAGCAAAATCTAATTTGTATCTCTGATGTAGATACAAGAGCTTTAGTAAGCTACATACGCGATAATGGAGCTATGAATGCTGTGATTTCTACAGATGGAAAATCAATCGATGAATTAAAGGAACTGTTGGCAAAAGTGCCAAATATGGAAGGCTTGGAATTGGCTTCTAAAGTTTCTACAAAAGCTCCTTACTTTGTAGGTGAAGAAACGGCTACTTACAAAATTGCTGCATTGGATTTGGGAATCAAAAAGAATATATTGCGAAATCTAGCCAAAAGAGATTGTTATATAAAAGTATTCCCTTTTGATACGACCTATGAAGAAATGAAAGCTTTTAATCCCGATGGCTTTTTCCTTTCAAATGGTCCTGGAGATCCTGATCCTCTTTTTGGAGCTATAGAAATCGCTAAGAAAATCCTATCTAATGACGATCCTGTTTTCGGTATCTGCCTTGGGCATCAGGTTTTGGCGCTGGCAAATGGAATCCCCACCTATAAGATGTTTAATGGGCACAGAGGAATAAACCACCCGGTAATGAATGTGATTACAGGAAAAGGTGAAATCACCTCGCAAAACCACGGATTTGCAGTGAATCGTGAAGCATTGGAAAAACACGCAGATTTAGAAATAACACATCTTCATATTAATGACGGAACTGTTGCCGGTATGCGAATGAAAAACAAAAACTGCTTTTCGGTTCAATACCACCCTGAGGCTAGCCCTGGACCACATGATTCGTCTTATTTGTTCGACCAGTTTATTGAGAATATAAAAAGCTGTGTAACAAAATAAAAAACAGATTAGAATAAGCATAAAAAAAGAGCCACTATATAGTGGCTCTTTTATTTGAAATCTGCGAGCAGATTATTGTTTAATTACCTTGATGGTTTTTGTTTGTCCATCAGCAGTTACTTTTACTAAATAAGATCCTGATGGCAAATTAGACATGTCAATAGCACCATTAGTGTCATTGATTGTTTTTGAAACCACATTTTGACCTAATAAGTTAAAGATGCTCACATCTGAAATAGTTTGGTCATAGGATAGGTTCAGGATATCGCTAACAGGGTTTGGATAAGCTTTGAAATTAGCATTATTAAATCCAGGAACACTTAATGCAGCGTTCCAAGCCGAAATTGAGAATGGCTCTTGTTCATCATTGCTGTATTCCCATACTCTTATGTAAACAGTTTCCCCTGCTGTTCTTCCAGACAGGACAATTTTAGAATAATTTCCTGTTGCAGCACTATCGTCATCGCATTCTACTAATTCTAAAGCATCACAAGTACCTGAGTAAATCGCTAATCCGGAATCAAAACCAGTGTCGTTTGAAGCAGTAGATTTACCTGTTTCGATGGTTAAGTTTCCATCAGCAGGAATAACCACCTTATACCAAACATCACCGCCGGCATAACTAGCGCAACCTGGTTCCGGAATGGTGTTTGAATTATCAGAATCTGTTGCGTCTACTACTGTTGAATTGACAGCTCCAGCCGCAAAAGATGTAGCAGGAGTTAACGTTATAGCATTAGCACATTCGTCATTTGCAGGGATAGCCATAGTTCTTACACAAATATCAAAATTAGTCGATCCGATAATATCGCTATCAGAGCTGAATACTCTTACATAATAAGTAGTACCAACAGTTAGACCGGTAACGGCGCTTGAATCATCATCGCTAATAGAAATGCTAATCAACTGTCCACCACATGATCCTTCAAATACCTCATGAACAAGACTCGTTGGCTCACCTTCAATATTCAGAAGACTTACCTTATGTGCAGCTGCTGTAGCAACAAAAGTGTACCAAACATCATCATCAGCGGTTCCAATACTGCTAATGGCTTCTCCTGAGTCTGTAGCGCCAGCTATTGTACCAGCTGTTGTTATTGTACAAGATGTATCCGTATTTACAGTAAGAGCAATTGCACTAGTACATTCGTCGTTTGCAGGAGGAGCAGGTCGGGTGCCAATACATACATCAAAAGTTGTTGATTCTGGCGCTGAGCTGTCATAAGAGAAAACTCTCACGTAATAAGTATTGCCAACAGTCAAATTTGCAGCAAAACTTGTATCGCTATCGCTGGAGTATAATAAGGTTAATGTACCGCAAGTACCGTCAAATACTTCATGCACTAGATCGGTTTCATCACCTTCTACATTCAGAAGATCTACCTTATGTGTCGTTGCTGTAGCAACAAAACTATACCATACATCATCGTCAGCTTCACCTGTTTCTGTGTCAATTCCAGAATCGGTAGCGCTTACCAATGTTCCAGGAGCAGTTGATGTACAGTTAAGATCAGGGTTTACCGTTAAGCTAACTGCCCCGATACATTCATCATTAGCCGGAGCAGGAGGAAATGCTCCTACGCAAATATCAAAAGTTGTTGATTCCGCTGTTGTACTGCTATAAGTGAAAACCCTTACGTAATAAGTAGTACCAACAGTTAATCCCGTAACAGTACTGATATCAGAATCGCTGGAGTTTATAATAGTTAATGTTCCACAAGAACCGTCCAATACTTCATGGACTAAATCTGTCAAGTCACCCTCAACGTTTGCAAGTGTTATTTTGTGTGTAGTGGATGTAGCTACAAAGCTATACCATACATCATCGTCAGCTGTTCCTGTTTCGGCAGTGATGCCTGAGTTTGTTGCACTAACTAATGTTCCTGAAGTTGTTGCAGTACAGTTAAGGTTATTATTTACTGTTAAGGCAACGGCTCCGGCACATTCGTCATTAGCTGGTGCTGCTGGAGGAACGCCAATGCAAAGATCAAAAGTTGTCGATTCAGAAGCATCAGAACGATACGTGAATACTCTCAAATAATAAGTCTCTCCAACCGTCAGTCCTGTAACAAGGCTAGACTCAGGGTCGCTTATGCTTACGCTTATAAGCTGTCCTCCACAAGTTCCTTGGAATACTTCATGTACAAGATCAGTTAAATCGCCGTTGATGTTTAACAGTCTGATCCTGTGAGAAGTTGATGTAGCTACAAAAGTATACCAAACGTCATCGTCTGCATTACCTGTACTAGGCGTGCTTTCGTTTGAATCTGTCGCACTAACCAATGTACCGGCAGTTTTTAATGTACATGAATCGTTAGTGTTTACCTGAACCGCTATGGCATTAGTACACTCGTCATTAGCCGGAGCTGCAGGCGGAATACCTACGCAAATACTAAATGTTGTCGATTCGGATGCACTGCTGCTATAACTGAATACTCGAATATAATAAGTTGATCCTATAGACAAACCTCTAATAAGGCTGTATTCTGGGTCGTTGGAGCTTAAAACGGTTAATGAACCACAATTACCGTCCATTACTTCGTGAACCATGTCAGAAAGATCACCATTGATGTCAAACAATTTTATGGAGTGTGTAGTTGCTGTTGCAACAAAACTATACCATACATCATCATCTGCAGTTCCTGTACTGGTTGCAATGCCGGAATCAGTAGCGCCTACTATGGTTCCTGGTGTTGCAGAAGCACAAGAGCTGTTTGCGTTTACTGTCAAAGAGATTGCATTTGCACATTCGTCATTAGTTAATTCCGGAATTGAACTTATACAGATGTCAAAAGTAGTTGACGTCTGTTCATCAGAATAACTAAATACTCTTACGTAGTAGGTAGTGCCAATAGTTAGTCCTGAAACAACACTTGTGTCAGAGTCACTTGAATTTAATGCATTTATTGTGCCGCATGTACCATC
Source organism: Flavobacterium microcysteis (assembly GCF_006385255.1). GTDB lineage: Bacteria > Bacteroidota > Bacteroidia > Flavobacteriales > Flavobacteriaceae > Flavobacterium > Flavobacterium microcysteis. Next base: position 207,912 of record NZ_VFJE01000053.1, on the reverse strand, counting down.
CATTACTTCATGGACTAAGTCAGTATCATTACCTTCAACATTCAAAAGGCTGATCTTATGAGTCGTTGCTGTGGCTACAAAACGATACCATACATCGTCATCAGCAGTTCCTGTTTCAGTGGTCACACCAGAATCTGTTGCGCCAAAGAGGCTTCCTGTTGTAGTAACACAGCTAACACCAGGGTTTGCTGTTATGAGGGTCGCATTAGCGCATTCATCATTAGTCAAAACCGGAAAAGTTCCGACGCAAATATTGAATGTGGTTGTTGCCAAGCTCTCATAATAACTGTAAACTCTTACATAATAAGTTGTGCCTACGGTTAGTCCGGATACGATGCTTGTATTAGGGTCACTGGAACTTAAGATGTTTAATGTTCCACAAGTTCCGCTCATAACTTCATGAGCCAAATCGGTTTGGTTACCCACCACATTCAGAAGACTGATTTTGTGGGTTGTTGCCGTTGCAACAAAAGAATACCATACGTCGTCATCGGCAGTACCGGTATCTGCTTCAATTCCGGAGTCAGTAGCGCCTGCTAATGTTCCCGCAGTTACTGATGTACAGGACAAATTGGTATTAACGGTTAGTGAAGTGGCATTGGCGCAGTCGTCATTGCTTGGAGCTTGCGCATATGCATGACAATAAAAGGCAAATAATGCCAAAAAAAATAAATTTTTTTTCATTAGTTAGTTGTTTGATTAATAGCGCCTGAATTTCGGATTATTTGCGTAATAAGACAAAAAGTAATTAGAATTTTACGGTTTTGAATTAGAATTTGCAATCCTGATTTAGGAGTTATATCAAACAAATACGATTAAAAACCCTCATTTTTAGAGGATAAACCAGATTTTTTTTCGTTTTTAAGATGTTGAAAATAGATAGGTACTAATTTTAATAGATAAAAGAGCCACTCCAAAGCGGCTCTTTTATGTAAGAGATTTCCAATTATTGCTTAACCACCTTGATGGTTTTAGTTTGCCCTTCGGCAGTTATTTTTACTAAATAAGATCCGGATGGTAAGCCGGACATATCGATTTGACCAGATGTTTCATTGATTGTTTTGGAAGCCACATTCTGTCCCAATAAATTAAAAATGTTCACATCCGAAATGTTCTGGATATAAGACACGTTGAGCATATCCTTAACAGGGTTCGGATAGGCTTTAAAATTGGCTTTATTAAAAGTAGTTATGCCTAATGTAGGGCTCCAGGCAGAAATGGAGAATTGTGCATATTGGTTGTTAACATACTCCCAAACCCTAATATATACTGTTTCTCCCGCAGTCCTTCCGGTTAAGTTGATTTTTGAATATCCCCACCCCACTGAATCGCCTTGATCATTGCATTCAATGAATTCTAAAGTGTCACAGATGCCTGAATATATTGTTATAAAGGAATCAAAACCGATATTTTCTGAATTGGTAGGATCCCCTGTTTCGATAATTAAATTGCCGTCTGCCGGAATAACAGTCTTAAACCAAACATCAGAACCGGCACCGCCGCATCCTGATTCAGGTATTGTTTCAGGAGAATATGTTGCACCTGCTACATTTGAATTGACGGCCCCGTCGGCAAAGGTTATAGCAGGAGTCAGGGTTATGGCATTAACACATTCGTCGTTGGCAGGTGGTGGAGGCAAGGTTGCCACACAAATATCAAAAGTAGTTGAGAAGATTTGGTCGCTATAGTAGCTGTATGCCCTTAGATAATAGGTGTTGCCAACTGTCAGCCCATTCATAATATTAGAATCGGGATTATTCTCTATATGCCTTTCTAATTGTGTGCCGTATGTTCCTTCTAATACCTCCCAGACAAGATAGGTTTGATCGCCTTCCAAATTATAGATGTCTATCCTTAGTGAACTCGCCGGAGCCACAAAAGTATACCATACATCATCATCGGGACTTCCTGTAGGGGTTGGAATTCCGGAGTCTGTAGCGCCGGCTATTGTTGCTACTGTTATTATATTGCAAGAGGCATCAGTGTTTATAGTGAGGGCAATTGCTCCCGTACAGTCATCATTTGCAGGAGGAGGGGGCACAATGCCAATGCAGATATCAAACGAGGTAGATTCCTGAGGATAGGAACCATAACTGAATACTCTTATGTAGTAGGTAGTGCCCACTGTAAGTCCGCTAATAATGCTCGAATTGAAATTGATAGAACTTAAAGTTACCAACGAACCGCAGGTACCCTCCATTACTTCGTGTACCAAATCGAAATCAACACCTTCCTTAATTATGCTTATTTTGTGTGATGTTGCTGTTGCTACAAAGCTGTACCATACGTCATCGTCTGCAGTTCCTGTAACAGTTGCAACGCCTGAATTAGTAGCACTTACAACTGTTCCTGAAGTTCTTGAGGAACAGCTAAGGTCAGGGTTTACGGTTAGAGCGACAGCGCCAGAACATTCGTCGTTAGCCGGTGGTGGAGGAAATGATGTTACGCAAACAGTAAAAGTTGTTGATTCAGAAGCATGATTGCTTTCATAGGAAAAGACCCTTATGAAATATGTGTTGCCAATGGTTAATCCTCTAATGTCACTGTAATTTAAAAGAGTTGAATTTATAATGGCAGGTGTTTCGCAATTGCCATCAAGTACTTCGAGTACCAATTCTGTCAGGTCGCCTTCAACATTGTTTATTCTTATTTTATGTGCCGTAGCCGTTGCCACAAATGTATACCACACATCATCATCTGCTGTTCCCATCTGGGTATTATGACCAGAGTTTGTTGCGCCAACCAATGTTCCTGATATTGTTGCGGTGCAGGATTGATCCTGGTTTACTGCCAAAGTTATAGCGTTGGCACATTCATCATTAACCGGAGCAGGCGAAGGCATACTGATGCAAAGATCAAAGGTTGTGGATTCTGGTGCGACGGATTCATAACTAAATACCCTTAAATAATAGGTGCTGCCAATAGTAAGACCGGAAATAACATTCGATTCCGGATCGCTTATGTAAAGACTTATAAGCTGGTTTCCACAACTTCCTTCAAATACTTCATATACAAGATTGGTTATATCACCCTCAATGTTGAGCAGCCTTATTCTGTGTGAATTAGCGGTGGCTGTAAAAGTATACCAAACGTCATCGTCAGCATTGCCTATGCTGGGTTCGCTCTCATTTGAATTGGTAGCACTGACTAATGTTCCTGCTGTTTTTAAAGTACAGGAATTGTCTATGTTTACCGGAACCGCTATAGCGTTGTTGCAGTCGTCATTTATTGGCGATGCAGGCGCAACGCTCACACAAATGCTAAATGTTGTCGGTTCTGATGTACCGCTATTATGGCTGAATACCCTTATGAGATAAGTCGAGCCTACCGTCAAGCCAGTCACAAAACTTGAGTTGGGATTGCTGGAACTTAGTAAGGTTAATGAATTGCAGTTACCGTCCATGACCTCATGAACCAAATCGGTATCATTACTAATGTCAACTAGCTTGATTCTGTGTGAGGTGGCTGTAGCAGTAAAGCTATACCATACATCATCGTCAGCTGTTCCGGTAGCAGTTGGAACTCCGGAATTTGTTGCGCCTTCTAATGTCCCTGCGGTCTTTAAAGTGCAGGATACATCCATATTAACGCTTAGTGAAATTGCATTGCTACAATCATCATTAATGGGGGCCTGTGCATTTGCCTCAAAATAGAAAACAGATAATACACAAAAAAGTAAAATTTTCTTCATAATTCGCTAGTTGTTTGTTTATAAAACTAAATTATAACATTTAATCTAAAAAATATATATTATATGTTATAAAATTTAATATTTTTTTGAAAAATATTATTTTGTTAGGAAAATATTTACTACGGTTGTGAAAAATCAATTTGTAACTTTTGTTTTAGGAAAGAGACGGAAGAAATAATAGCAATGCTAAAACGTTTGCGTTTATAAGTTTTTAAAAAATAAAAGATTTCGGATTTTAAAATCCTTAAATTTGTGTTCCATTCAGAAAAACAACCAAATAATAACAAATAAACAATTAATAATGAGCAGAATTATTAAAATCCACGCAAGGCAAATCCTTGATTCTAGAGGAAATCCAACTATTGAAGTTGATGTAGTAACAGAACATGGGGTGCTTGGAAGAGCTGCCGTACCATCTGGAGCTTCAACCGGAGAGCATGAGGCTGTAGAACTTCGTGACGGAGGAAAAGCATTCATGGGTAAAGGCGTAATGAAAGCTGTGGAAAATGTAAATATAAAAATTGCTGAAGAATTATTAGGGAATTCTGTTTTTGAACAAAATCTAATCGATCAAAGAATGATTGAATTGGATGGTACTCCTAATAAATCAAATCTTGGAGCCAATGCAATTCTTGGAGTTTCTTTGGCTGTTGCAAAAGCGGCTGCTAATGAATTAGGAATGCCGTTATATCGTTATGTTGGAGGTGTTTCTGGTAATACATTGCCGGTTCCGATGATGAATATTATTAATGGAGGTTCGCATTCAGATGCTCCGATAGCTTTCCAGGAATTCATGATTATGCCTGTAAAAGCAAAAACATTTACTCAGGCAATGCAGATGGGAACTGAGATTTTCCATAACCTGAAAAAAGTATTGCATGACAGAGGATTGAGTACTGCGGTAGGTGATGAAGGAGGATTCGCTCCAAATTTGGCAGGCGGAACAGAAGATGCACTGGATTCAATCAAAAAAGCAGTTGAAAACGCAGGTTATGTTTTTGGTGAAGACATTAAAATTGCGTTGGATTGTGCTGCTTCGGAATTTTATGTAAACGGAAATTACGATTATAAGAAATTTGAAGGTGAAACCGGAAAAATTCGTTCTTCAAAAGAACAGGCAGAATACTTGGCTGAATTGGCTTCAAAATACCCAATCATTTCGATTGAAGACGGAATGCAGGAAAACGATTGGGATGGATGGAAATACCTTACTGAATTAATCGGAGACAAAGTGCAATTGGTAGGAGATGATTTGTTCGTTACTAATGTAGAGCGCCTTAAAAAAGGTATTGATAAAGGAATTGCAAATTCAATTTTGGTAAAAGTAAACCAGATTGGTACGCTGACAGAAACTATTGCAGCAGTAAACATGGCGCACAATGCCGGTTATACATCTGTAATGTCACACCGTTCTGGAGAAACAGAAGACAATACAATCGCAGATTTAGCAGTAGCTTTAAATTGTGGACAGATTAAAACAGGATCGGCATCGCGCTCTGATCGTATGGCAAAATACAATCAACTGCTTCGTATTGAGGAAGAATTAGGAAGTACGGCCTATTTTCCGGGAGAAAAAGCATTTAAGATTAAATAATTTAATTATCTTTAAATAATTATTAACCCTTTTGGATCTAAATTCCAGAAGGGTTTTTTTATTAATCAAATTCTAATTTAAAACCGTCAAATTCTAAGTTTTGCCTATATTCGGGAAATAGAATGTTATTTTTGTTAGTTAGCGTGTCTTAAACAGACATGCCAAAGTATTAAGAGATAAAATGTTTTTTAGAATGAGTATGAAATCCCTTGTGATCTGCTTTTTTATGCTGTTTTGCGTCCTTTCCTATTCGCAGGAGAAGACTATTGACAGTTTGAAAAACGTTTTGAATCATTCGAAAAACGATATTGATAAAGCCGAATTGCTGAATGCAATAGCATCAGAATACATGTCCAGTGACCCAAAACAAATGCGTGATTATGCAAACAAGGCACTGGAACTCTCCAAAAAAATAAAGCATCGCATCGAAGAAGGAAACTCGTACCTCAATTTAGGAAACGTAAATGTGATTCTCGGAAACTATCCGTTGGCACTGGATAATTTCTCAAATGCACAGGAAATCTTTGAAGCCGATCTTATAACCGACCTCAAAAATAGTTCTGAAATTAAAAAAGGCTTGGCACGTTCTTACGGTAGCATAGGGATTGTTTTTTCAGAACAAAGCAACTATGCAAAAGCCCTGCAATATCATCTGAAAGCAGTCAAGATTTATGAGGAGATGAAAGATCAGGCCAGGACAGCACGTATTTATAACAATATCGGAATTGTATATCAAGCCATAAAAGAAGATTTTAAAGCATTGGACTATTTTATCAAAGCTCAAAAACTTCAGGAAAAGACAGGCGATATGACGGTAGGAATCACTACTACCAACATCGGTAATATTTATTTGAGGCAGAAAAACTATCCTAAAGCTTTAGAATATTATACGAAGTCCAAAAATACATTTGCCAAAAGCAGCGATGCCAGAGGCCTTGGTGAGCTGTATAATAATTTAGGGTCTTATTATTGGCAAACAGGTAACTCGTCTGAAGCACTCGAAAGCTGGAAAAAAGCTATTGTTCAGTTCAATTCTATAGATGATAAATTCGGAATCTCTGATACCTATTCCCATCTGGGTAATTTTTATTTCAGCCAAAAGAAATACGAAGAAGCTTTGGATAATGCTACCAACGCTTTGAAACTTGCAAAAGAGCTGGATGTATTGGAGCAGGTCATGAATTCTGAAAAACTCATCAGCTCAATTTATGAAAAACAAAATAAGCTGGACTTGGCTTTACAGCATTATAGGTATTATAATGTTGCAAGAGACAGTTTAATCAGTCACGAAAACATCAGGAAAAGCGTGCAGGCTGAAATGAATTTTGATTTCGAAAAAAAGCAGACAATACAACAGGAAGCCCATGAAAAAAGAGAGCTGCTTTATAGAGAACAAAATAAACGATACCAGTTGCAGACCATTTTCGGAGCTTTGTTTGTAATCTTGGTTTTCGGGATAATCTTTCTTATTTACAACAGGACACAGCTTAAAAAGACATTGACCCTGCAGAAAGAACTGGCAGAATATGAGCAAAAAGCACTGCATCTCCAAATGAACCCGCATTTTGTATTCAATTGCCTGGGATCAATTTCAAGTTTTATTGTGCAAAATGGTACAGATTCAGCTATAAAATACCTGTCTAAATTTTCAAAATTGATGAGGCTTACGCTGGAATATTCTAAAGAGTCGCTTATCCCAATTGATAAAGAAATTGAAAGCCTGCAAAATTATTTGGAGTTGGAGCAGCTTCGTTCCGATAAAATGTTTAATTTCAGCATCACCAAAAGTGACCAGATAGAAGACGATATAGCTTTGCCGCCGCTTTTATTGCAACCTTTTGTAGAAAATGCGATTATCCACGGTTTGATTCCTAAAAAAGAAGTCGGAAAAATTGATATTGATTTCTCATTAAAAGAAGATAGCCTGATATGTATGATTGTCGATAATGGAATTGGTTTTGAAAAATCGCAAGAGCTAAAAGCAGCTTCGGTTTCAATTCATAAATCGATGGCCTTGGACATAACACGCAAGCGACTTGAAATGATGGGGACAGTTACCTCAAAAACATCAAAAGTAGAAATTAAGGAACTAAAAGACGAAAATGGGAAGCCTATAGGAACGGAAGTAATTCTATACCTTCCAATACAATATATCAAATAAAATTATGATTACAGCAGTATTGATTGATGACGACAGCAACTTGAGGAATGGGATGAAAAGTCTGCTGAATCGATATGCGCCTGAAATTAAGATTTTGGGAGAAGCAGATAGTGTGAAAACAGGAATCAAGGTTATGGACAGCCTTAAGCCACAGGTCGTTTTTTTGGATATACAGCTAACGGACGGTACCGGTTTTGACATTCTGGAAAATCTGGCCCAAAAAAATGGAAAATCATCCTCACATATTGTTTTTATAACGGCTCATGAAGAATATGCCATCAAGGCATTCCGATTCAGTGCTTTGGATTTTCTTTTAAAACCTGTAGATCCGGAAGAATTGGAAAAGGTTATCGAAAAAATCAAGAGCACTTTAGAAAAAAATGATAATTATGCACATATCGACCTGCTTTTGGAAAATATCAGAAAGAAGGTCGATAATTTTAAAAGAATAGCACTTTCTACTTCTGATGGAATCCATTTGCTGGAAGTTAGCGATATTATCCGATGCGAATCAGAAGATAATTATACCAAATTTTATATTAAGAACGGCAAGCCAATCTTAATCTCAAAAACATTAAAAGAATACGAAGAATTATTGGCAGAGCATGGTTTCGAAAGAATCCATCAATCCCATCTGATCAATCTTTCCTGCCTCAAATCCTACATTAAAAAAGACGGAGGTTATGTTATTATGACTGATAATAGCAAGCTTCCGATATCGCAAAGAAAAAAAGAAAGACTGCATGAATTGCTGAAAATGATATAGCGAATTCTAGCCCAAAATGCTAAAATTCTAAATAATTTCTTTTTTTTGCCTACTACTTTGTTATATTTGGAGGTTACTATGTAAAAAATGATGGTTATATGAAAAGAGTACTACTTTATGGGCTGTTGCTACTATGCGGATTCGGCTATGCGCAGAACGTGGATATCTTTGACCCATTTTTTAAAAATAAATTACTGGCAGCCGACACTTTTAATCGAATAGCAAAAGACGCAAATGGCGCTTTTTTTAGAATTGATGCCAATCTGGACGGTGAAATCCAAGTCAGTGAAGCCATCCGTGTAGTAGAGTTGGATGTTTCTTCTTCAAGGATTCATTCTCTCCAGGGAATTCAAGGATTTTCGAACCTGAAAGTTCTTAAATGTTATCAAAACTCAATAGAGGATCTTAATCTTTCAAGTAATTTTTATCTAGAATCTGTTGAATGTTCTGATAACCTAATCTCTTCGCTGAATCTGAATGGACTAACGAATTTATCATATCTGGATTGCAGGTATATGGCAGGTCAATTGACTTCTTTAGACCTAAGCGGATTAATTGCATTGAAAGTACTGAAATGTGGGCGAAATAGTATAACAACATTAGACGCATCACCTCTTGTAAGCCTTATTGAACTGGATTGTAGTATTTCAAATATATCAAGTTTAAACCTTAGCGGATTAGTGAATTTAAGATCATTAGACTGTAGTGTAAACCAAATTTCTTCTTTGAATTTATCCTCACTTGGAAATTTAGAAAAGATTGACTATTCCTATAATGTCGGACTCGCATCGCTGAATATTTCTTCCTTGGTGTCACTTAAGGAATTATCGTGCAATGCAGTAGGGATGACATCTTTAAATCTTTTAACATTTCCGCGACTGACTCATTTGAGTTGTCATAGCAATATGTTGTCGGATCTGGATTTTTCTGGAAACAACAATCTTGTGGAGGTAGAATGTAGTGCAAATCAGCTGACAATTTTGAATGTTTCCAACCTGTCATTGCTGAACACCTTGATGTGTAGTTATAACCAGCTTTCTGTTTTGAGTTTGTCCGGGTTAGAAAATTTGGTTCAAGTAGATTGCAGTAACAATGATATTGTTACGCTTGAAACGGCAGGGCTTGGCACTTTGATAGCAGTTATTTGCGATAATAATGCAATTACAGCACTAGATTTGAGCGATTCACCTTATGCGTCAGTTATTTCTTGTGCAAATAATCCGCAACTTGCTTCTGTAAATTTGAAAAACGGTTTATCGTTTCCCCAAGTTCAGTATACTTTCAATTTCAATAATACACCTAACTTAGAATATGTTTGTTCAGACGAAGATGAAGTAACGTTTTTACAGGGCTTTTTCTCAGGACAGGGAATGAATGTTTCTGTTACTCCATACTGTACTTATACACCGGGTGGTAATTACAATACCATAATGGGAGTATTGAGGCTGGATGCAAACGGCAATGGTTGTGATTCTAACGACAGGACACAGCCTTTTATCAAGATGAAAATAAATGATGGGACAGAAGAATCATCGGTGTTTTCGGATTATCAGGCAAATTATGCTTTTTATACGCAAGCAGGAGCATTTACGTTAACACCGGCTACAGAAAATACTTCGTTCTTTTCTTTTAGTCCTGTTAACACAGTGGTTAATTTCCCAAATGCTGATAATAACGTCAGTACACAGAATTTTTGTATCACTCCAAACGGAGTTCATTCCGATATAGAAATCGCTATTGCGCCTGTAATTCCGGCTCGACCTGGTTTTAATGCCGTTTATAAGGTGGTATATAAAAATAACGGGAATCAGACAATTTCGCAAAACTCGGGAGTAACGCTTCTCTATAATCAAAACTTGATGAGTTTTGTATCATCTGACCAGACGGCAAGTTCACACATTCCAGGCAGAATAAGTTGGAATTACACGGATTTACATCCTTTTGAATCTCGCAGTTTTACAGTAACCATGAATATTAACAGGCCAACAGACGGAAACCCTGTAAATATTAACGATATATTGAATTTTAGTGCTTTGGTTACTGCAACGGGCGATGAAAATATAAATGACAATTCATTTGTACTTCGCCAGAAAGTCGTAGGATCTTATGATCCTAATGATATTAGTTGTTTGGAAGGAGATATTGTTCCACCTTCTGAAATTGGAGAATACCTTCATTATATGATTCGCTTTGAAAATACAGGTAATGCTCCGGCTCAAAATATAGTAATTCGCAATGAGATTGATGAAGCAGAATATGATGTGTCATCGCTACAGATATTAGATAGTTCGCATAAGATGAGAGCCAGAGTCAGGGCAAATTTATCAGAATTTATTTTACAGAATGTGTATTTGGATTCCGGAGGACATGGAAATATCTTATTGAAACTGAAATCAACAGATAACTTAACAGCTGAAAGTTCTGTGTCAAGCAGAGTAGGGATATACTTTGACTATAATACTCCGGTATTGACCAATAGGGTGACGACTGTTTTCAAAACATTATCTGTTAAAGAAAACGAACAGGATAATTCAATCAAAATTTATCCGAACCCGGTAAATAAGATGCTTAATATTAAGGCTGACGGCATAATCCGCACGGTATATCTATATGATGCGCAAGGCAGAATATTAATGACACAGCTTCTGAAAGAAAATCAGGTAAGTTTTGACCTTTCAAGTTATGCGGCTGGTGTTTATTTCGTGAAGATTGTTACGGATGAAGGAGCCAAGACTGAAAAAATTGTCAATAGAAAAAACTAGGGTTTAATTCCTAAGAATAACTAATTTTTAAAGCCTGCTGATTTATCAGCAGGCTTTTTTTTAAAATAGAATTTGTTTGTGTCTGATTTGCAAAATTTAAAGAAATATTAACGAAATCGTTACCGTATTACTTTTTAGTTATTATCGAATTCCCTATTTTTGTTAAATTATATTTTTCAATTTTAAATAATTTCCAATAATATTATGTCAAAAACAGCAATATTAGAAATTGATGGCAACAGACACGAATTTCCAGTACTAGTTGGAACGGAAAACGAAGTTGCAATCGATATCGACAAACTACGCAGTGCAACCGGCGCGATAACTCTTGATCCGGGTTATAAAAATTCAGGATCCTGTAAAAGTGAAATCACTTTCCTTGACGGAGAAGAGGGGATTTTGCGTTACAGAGGATATTCAATTGAAGAATTAGCTGAAAAAGCTGATTTTCTTGAAGTTTCTTACCTTCTGATTTTTGGAGAATTGCCAACTGCGAAGCAATTGGAGCAATTTGAAACAGATATTAGAAAATATACTTTGGTAAACGAAGAAATGAAAAATATCATTGACGGTTTTCCAAAGAATGCACACCCAATGGGTGTCTTGTCTTGCCTGACAAGCGCACTTACAGCATTTAACCCAAAATCAGTAAATGTTGACAGTGAAAAAGACATGTATGAGGCAGTTTGCAAAACAATGGGTAAATTCCTTGTTATTGCTACATGGACATACAGAAAAAGCATGGGCTTCCCGTTAAACTATTATGACAATACTAAAGGATATGTTGAGAACTTCATGCGCTTGATGTTTGAATTGCCAACAGGACCTTATACACCAGATCCAACTATTGTTGCTGCTTTAGACAAACTATTTATCCTTCATGCTGATCACGAACAAAACTGCTCGACATCAACTGTAAGAATGGTAGGTTCTTCGCATGCAGGTTTGTTTGCTTCTATTTCTGCAGGAGTTTCTGCTCTTTGGGGTCCACTTCACGGAGGTGCAAACCAGGCTGTTTTGGAAATGCTTGAAGAAATTCAAAAGAATGGTGGAGATGCTGATAAGTATTTGGCAAAAGCAAAAGATAAAAACGATCCTTTCCGATTGATGGGCTTTGGACACAGAGTTTACAAAAACTTTGACCCAAGAGCAAAAATCATCAAAAAAGCAGCTGATGAAGTATTAGCTACTTTAGGGGTTAATGACCCTATCTTGAATATTGCTAAAAAATTAGAAGAAGCTGCTCTTGAAGATGAATACTTCAAATCAAGAAACCTATATCCAAACGTAGATTTCTATTCTGGAATCATCTACCGTGCATTAGGAATCCCAACAGATATGTTTACGGTTCTTTTTGCAATTGGTCGTCTTCCGGGATGGATTGCTCAATGGAAAGAAATGCGTGTGAACAAAGAACCTATTGGTCGTCCAAGACAAGTATATGTTGGATCACCATTAAGAGATTTTGTTCCTTTCGAAAAGAGATAATTTCAAAAAATAAATTTCAAAAAGCTTCACTATTTAGTGGAGCTTTTTTTTGCTCTATAACTTTCCCAGCTAATTACTGCATAAGCAATCAAAATTCCTTGCAATGGCATCATATAACGGGAGGCATTTACCGGCCCGGTTATCAAAATAGCATAGGAAATAAAAATTAGCAGATAAGAGCTGGAAAAATCAATTCGTTTTCTTCTCTCCCAGAGATATCTGAAAATAAGTCCCCATTTGAATAGCGTAGCAATAAATATAGGAATCAATATCAGGATAATCCAGAAATATTTATATTCAAAAAAGTTAGAAATGGTTTTTTTCATGCCTGCCGTACTTAGCATATTCAGGAAGCCTTGGTTTGTGTCGTATTTTTCAACCAGCGTCATTAAATCAAATCGCCCGGGATCGATAGAGCCACGCACAGAACCATAAAAATGGAAGATAGAATAAGAAATAAGATTTTCTTGTATAACTTTTTTCCCTTCAGAAGCCAGAAATTTACTCTGTTTTTCAAATGTAGGCAGTTTTTCGGCTTGGAGATAAATAGCATCTCTCCATTGACTGGCTGCTTCAGGTCCTTCTTTTTGAGCTTTAAAAAGATAAAGGTTATAATCAATCAGATTGATGTTCTGCACAGATGAAAAATGAAAATAACCGGTTCTTTCTTTATTGAAACCCATATAGCCTATCGTAAATAGCAATGGCAGGAAAACTGAAAAACGGAACATTTTTGTTTTTACGAAATAGAAAAGAAAGAATAAAAGGCTGATAATAGAAAAAAGATAAAAAGCGGGTTTTAAAAATATCAGGGCAATCAATAGCAACTGTATGTTCAGTAGTTTTTTAGAATCAAAACTTCCGGTCAATTGTAAGGCCATCAAAAGAGACAGGGTCATAACGAGAGCTTCGGCCATAACCAGATGCGTATAGATAAAAACAGACGGAGTCAGTAAGATGAATACCGTCAATAAGCGAAATGATTTTCCACCTAATCCTTTAAACAGTTTTAGGATAAGATAGATATTGAAAAAGCCCAGCAAGGTTTGAAACAGAACAATCATTAAGTCGTTCATGAAACCAGGGAAAAGAATCAATAAAGGATATAAAAAAGGTCTTTTGGTCAACAATATCGCTTTGCCAAAATCAGTAGTGGAAGAAAAATAATCCCCGCTTTTCAAAAGTTCGGCAGTTGCAAAATATTCGTCGGAATCAGGCAATCGAAAGTCTCCCTGGATAATCCTAAGCCCTAAAAAAAGCAACATAAAAAAACTGAGAAATAAAAAATTTTTTCTGAATTCAGAATCAGTAAAGTTGTTGAAAAAAGTTGTCAATTGTGATTTTTTAAGAGTTTCTAGGCAAACAAACTTACTTAAAATATTGGAAACTAAATTTAGGAAATGTAGATTTGTCAACCATAGGATTAAGATGAAAACTAAAAAGGCAATTATTATCGGAGGTGGTCCGGCTGGCTTGACTGCTGCATATGAATTTATTCAAAATACCGATATTCAGCCAATTGTTTTAGAGCAGAGCGAGTTTTGGGGAGGAATTTCCAGAACCGTAAATTATAAAGGAAACCGTATTGATATTGGCGGACACCGTTTCTTCTCAAAATCAGATGTCATTATGGACTGGTGGTGTAAAATCCTGCCAATTTTGTCAGAAGAAAAAGCTATCAAAATCTCCTATCAGAATAAATCGAAGGAGTTGAATGCTATCGAATTTCCGTCAGATGCTAAAAATCATGACAATGTCATGTTGGTACGTAGCAGGAAATCGAGAATATATTATCAGAAGCAATTTTTTGATTATCCGATTTCGCTGACTCCGGAAACGGTCTTAAAACTTGGATTGTTCAATACGTTTCTGATAGGAATGAGCTATCTTAAAAGTGTAGTCTTTCCAATTAAGAATGAAAAGAATCTGGAAGACTTTTTTATTAACCGATTTGGGAAAAAGCTGTATAAGACGTTCTTTAAAGATTATACGGAAAAAGTCTGGGGCATAAAATGTACCGAAATAAGTTCAGAATGGGGAGCCCAAAGAATCAAGGGATTGTCGATCAGAAAATCGGTGGCCCATTTCCTGAAAAAAAAGTTTTCAAAAAAAACGGATAAAAATATCAGCCAAAAAGACACAGAGACATCGCTGATTGAATATTTCCTCTATCCAAAATTTGGTCCAGGCCAGATGTGGGAAGAAGTAGCCCGAAAAATTACTGAGAATAAAGGTGAGCTTCACCAAAATTTAAAAGTGGTAAAAATTCAGGCAGAAAAAGATACCATCACGGCAGTGACTGTACAAAATCAGTTTACAAAAGAAGAAATTGTTTTTGAAGGCGATTACTTTATTTCAACAATGCCGGTTCAGGAACTTATCGCCTCTTTGGAAGTTGAGGTACCTGAAAAAGTTAAAGAAATTGCAGAAGGATTAATCTATCGCGATTTTATAACGGTAGGTCTGCTGCTTAAAAAAATGACAAAAGCGGAAATTACAGATAACTGGATTTATATTCAGGAGCCTTATGTCAAAGTGGGAAGATTGCAGATTTTTAATAACTGGAGTCCGTTTATGGTAGAAGACCAAAACACGACATGGGTAGGTCTGGAATATTTTTGTTATGAAGGAGATGCGCTTTGGAATAAATCTGAAGCCGAAATGAAAGAGCTGGCAATCCAGGAAATGGTTGAAATTGGAATGATTAATAAGGAAGATGTTCTTGACAGCGTAGTCATCAAAATGCCAAAAACATATCCGGCTTATTTTGGGACCTATGAAAAATTCAACGAGATTATTGATTATACATCACATTTTGAAAATCTGTATCTGATTGGAAGAAATGGAATGCATAAATACAATAATCAAGACCATTCTATGCTTACGGCCATACAGGCAGTACAGAATATAAAAAACGGTATTGCAGGCAAAGAAAATATCTGGGCCATCAATACTGAACAGGAATATCACGAAGAAAAATAAACTTAACAAATAATAAAAAAGCCTTTTTTATCTTTGTCAAAAGCCAAAAGCTATGTTACAATTAAACGTAAAAAACGAAACATCAAGATTAAGAGCGGTAGTATTGGGTTCTGCTGTAAATAACGGCCCAACGCCAACCGCTGATGAAGCCTATGACCCAAAATCATTAGAACATATTCTTGCCGGAACCTATCCGGTAGAAAAAGACATGGTCGAAGAAATGGAAGCATTTAATAAAGTCTTTCGGAAATATGATGTAAAAGTATATCGCCCGGAAATGATTGAAAACTACAATCAGATTTTCACAAGAGATATTGGGTTTGTTATCGACGATGTTTTTGTAAAAGCCAATATCCTTCCCGACAGAGAAAGAGAATTGGATGCGATTCAATATGTAATTGACCAAATCGACCCGAAAAAGGTGGTTCGTCCGCCGGATGAGATACATATTGAAGGTGGTGATGTCATGCTTTGGAATGATTATATTTTTATTGGAACTTACAAAGGAACAGATTATAAAGACTATATTACTGCCCGGACCAATATGGAAGGTGTTAATTATATCAAAGAATTGTTCCCACATAAAGAAGTAAAGGAGTTTGACCTTGTTAAGTCAAAACTGGTAGCCAGAGACAATGCGTTGCACTTGGATTGCTGCTTCCAGCCAGTAGGAAAAGACAAAGGGATTATTTATAAGAGCGGTTTCCGTCAGGAATCCGACTATATGTTTTTAGTAAATCTTTTTGGTAAAGAAAACCTTTTCCATATCGACAGGGATGAAATGTATTATATGAATTCAAACGTATTTTCTATTGCAGAAAACGTAGTTGTTTCAGAGCGGAATTTTACGAGGCTAAACAATTGGCTTAGAAGTCAGGGTTTTACCGTAGAGGAAATTCCTTATGCTGAAATAGCAAAACAGGAAGGTTTGTTGCGATGCTCAACCTTGCCATTGATTAGAGATTAATCTGTTTTAAGCAAAGTGTTTCCTGTTGAAACCATTAGCCTAAAACACAATACCACTAAAGTATATGAGACAAACAACAAATTCCATTTTGATGATTCGTCCGGTAGCTTTCCGGATGAATGAACAGACAGCGGTAAACAATTATTACCAGAAAGTACTGGACGGACTGCTTCCGGAAACTGTGAATGCTAAAGCGCAGCAGGAATTTGATGCTTTTGTAGAGAAATTGAGAGCAGCAGGAATTAATGTGGTTGTTGTTGAAGACACAAAAAGTCCTGATACTCCTGATTCTATTTTTCCGAACAACTGGATTTCATTCCATGAAAATGGTGATGTAGCACTTTATCCGATGTTTGCAGAAAACCGTCGTGAAGAGCGTCGTGAAGATATTTTGGATCTATTGGAAGATCAAGGATACAGAATTGATAATATTGTTGACTATACTTCTGCAGAAGAAGATAAGATCTTTTTGGAAGGAACAGGAAGCCTATTGTTAGACCGTGCCAACGGAAAGGCTTATTGTGCACTGTCACCAAGAGCAGATGAAGAACTTCTTATTGAGTTTTGTGAAGATTTTGATTATGCACCAGTTATTTTTGAAGCCTTTCAGACCGTAAATGGAGAACGAAAGTTAATCTATCACACCAATGTCATGATGTGTCTGGGAGAAACTTTTGCTGTTATCTGTGCTGATAGTATCGACGATAAGAAAGAAAGAAAAATGGTGTTGGATAACCTGAAAGCTGATGGAAAAGAAATAATCCTGATTACAGAAGATCAGGTTAATAATTTTGCTGGAAATATGCTGGAAGTAAGAGGGGCAAATGATAAGCGCTACCTGATAATGAGTGCTGCGGCATACAAAAGCCTGAAACCGGTACAGATTGAAAAATTAGAATATCATTGTGAAATTATCAGCTCCAGTCTTGATACCATTGAGGCTTGTGGAGGTGGAAGTGCAAGATGCATGATGGCTGAGATTTTTCTGCCAAAAGAGTAACAAGAATTAAGATATAAAAAAGCCCTGAATTTTCAGGGCTTTTTTATTATTAGGAAGAGATTGTCTTTAGGATGTTGACAACAGAGCTGCTAATGTATTGCACGCCGATAGCGATAACGATAAAACCAATAATTCTTGAAATAGCAACAATTCCCGAAGCTCCCAGAATTCGGGATAAATAATGAGCGCTACGCATTACTAAAAAGATAACAATAGCAACAGCCGCTATCGATATACATACGATGATTTGTTCATTCAAATGTTGGTAGTCCTGATAAAGCGCAATCAAAAGTGAAATAGAGCCTGGTCCAGCAAGCATTGGAATTGCAAGTGGAGTCAACGCAATATCATTCCTGTTTTGAGCATCGTTTTCAACTTTTTTATTGACTCCTCGGGTCTTATTAAATCTCCCGGAAAGTAAGGCAAATCCTGAATTTAAAATAATTAATCCTCCGGCAATTCGCAAGGCATCAATACTGATTCCGAAGAAATTCAAAACATATTGGCCGACAAAAAAGGAGATAATGAGGATTATAAAAACATTTATAGCTGTCCAAAGTGAAATTCTCGAGCGCTCTTCTTTAGTGTCTTGCTGCGTGAGCCCGACAAAAATAGGTACTGCGCCAAGCGGGTTGATAACCGAAAACAGCGCTGCAAATACATAAATGAAAATTTCCATAGTTTTTGTTGTAAAATTAGAATCGGAAATGCTGGATGTAGTAAAGTTATAAATAAATTATTATTATCAAACACCGGGTTATATTTTGTCGGATATTTCAAACAATATATATTTGTATTTCACCCTTAATTTTGAAAATGAAGTTTTTGAAGAACATTTTTACGATAATGACACTTTTGTTAAGCCTTTCCGGGGCTTATTCACAAGTTTTGGAAGGCCATGTGTATGATATGCAAAATAATGCACTACAAGCGGCAACAGTCTATCTGGACGGTTCAACAGTAGCAACAACGACAGATGCGGAAGGTTATTTTAAGATTAATAGTAATGCCGCTAGTCGGGCTACATTAGTAGTCAGTTATATGGGATATAAAACGATACGATTAGAAAATCCTTTCCAGCATAAAAAGATAAAAGTCTTGATGGAAGAAGATGCCATTTCAATGCAGGAAGTAGTGCTTGTGAAAGGGCCTTTTACACGAAAAGAAATGATGAAGGCATTCAAAGAACAGTTTTTAGGAAGTACAGATGCAGGAAGTTCCTGTAAGATACTAAATGAAGATGATATCTACCTATACTACGATATTAATTCAAATACATTAAATGCCACATCACATAAGCCAATCAAGATAAAAAACTCTTATCTGGGTTATGAAGTCTTTTTTGAGTTAGCTGATTTTAATGTAGTATACAGAAGGAGAAGCCTTTCTAGTTTTTCCATTGATAAAAGCTATTTTTCAGGCACTACATTTTACAAAGAATTGTCCCAATCTAAAAAAACGGATAAAAGGAGATTGAATTCGTATCTAGGTTCAACCTCACATTTTGTCAATACAATTGCTAATGAAAGTTGGGACAAGGAAAGGCTGGCCCTTTTTGTAGACGGGTTTAAAGTAGACCCAAAAAAATATTTTGAGGTAAGTGATACCTTAGGAGTTAAAAAAATTACAGTTCTTAAGGAGCCGATGAAACAGGTTCCGATTTACAAAAAGGAAAGTCCTGAGATAAGTAGGAAAGGACAAACCATAACTATTGGTTCACAAGCTGAAATTACTGGCTATAATGAGACTGAAGTACCGTTTAATGTTTTGTTTAACGATAAACATCAATCCCTTGCCGATTTTACCGAGAAAGTCATTTTTGTAGACGAAAACGGAAATTATAGTCCAATCTATGGAGTAATGGTAGGTGGGTATATGAGTTCTTTAAAAGTGGGTGATATGCTTCCAATCGATTATTATCAGACTATAAAAGGAAAATATTGATGTTATTGTTTTGATAAAAATCGTTCCTTTGCCCTTAAAATAAAGTAAATTTATAGTCTATAGACACATTCATGAAAAATAAAAAAACATTAGTATTAGGCGCTTCTTCTAATCCGGCACGTTATTCCTATATGGCAATCCGAAATTTAACAGAAAAAGGTCACTCTGTTGTAGCGATAGGGCTTAAGGAAGAAGAAGTATTAGGAGTGAAGATCCAGACCAAGCAGATTCCTTTTACCAACGTTAATACAGTAACGTTATATCTGAATCCGCAAAGACAGAAAGACTATTATAATTATGTAGTTTCCTTGTCTCCAAAAAGGGTGATTTTTAATCCGGGAACAGAAAATCCAGAATTTTATCAGCTACTCAAGCTAAACAATATAAAAGTAGAAGTAGCTTGTACGTTGGTACTGCTTTCAACGAATCAGTTTTAATAATAAAAACAAAGGCCTGGAAATTTCCAGGCCTTTGTTTTTGAATGATTATAGTAAGGTTTGTGGGAATATTAATAACCTTCTTTTTCATTGTCCACTTCATTTATTTCAAAGCTATTTTTATTCTTAACGGTCAGATTGAAAGTATAACATTCATCTGAATCAGGTTTGCAGATATTAATAAAAAACACAATACCCCGGGCATCTACCTGCTCAATTTGGAAAACTGACAATTGATAATTTTGAAATTCATTTGGGATGTATTTTTTAAAATCATATTTGGATATTCTTTTGCTAAAAATAGGAGAGCTACTTTTGGTTATATCTAATTCTACGATTTTATCAAATGAATATGTTTTTTCCTTTTTGCCACTTTCATCATACTGAAAAAAATAAATTTTCTCGCTAGTTTCGGTAAGCGTATAATGAACCTTAAAGTCCTGAATTATTGTGTCTTTTTGTACTGTTTTTTTTAGTGTTTCTTGTATCGTATCATTAATTTTTTCAATGTCAGCTACTGTAGTTATATCCGAATTATTTACTGTTTCAGATGTATTTTTGTTTTTACATGCAACTAATAAAAACATGTTGAGAAACAACATGAAAAATTTAGGGTTGGGTTTCATTTAGTTTCTTTTAAATCAGAATCGGGTTTGTGTAGTTGCTTTTTTACTAATCAGCAATAATCCCAGAAAAGTCAATCCGCCGTTTACTATAATCAATTCTTCTGCGAATTGATAATTTCCAAAAAGTTCGGTAGAATAAGAACTGATCAAAAAAGTGATACTTGGCGCCAGGATGCATATAATCGGAACAAAGCGGTCGTTGACAGTTTTGGTTTTCATAAATAACCCGAAAGAATACAATCCCAGCAGTGGCCCATAAGTATAGGCTGCGACTTTGAAAATTAATCCGACGACGGCATCACTGTTCAGAAGATAAATTACAATAATCACCAAAAACATCAACAATGAAAATCCGATATGGACAAGGTGGCGGGTGCGGACCATATTCGGGTTCGCAGCGTTTTCGGCCTTATCCATCCCTAAAAAGTCGACGCAAAAAGAAGTAGTAAGTGCTGTCAATGCCGAGTCAGTGGTTGCGAATGTTGCTGCGGTCAATCCTAATAAAAATACGATTGCAGGAACCAATGTCAGGTAATTGAAGGCAATTTCAGGGAAAAGTAAATCGGTTCTTGGTTTTCCTGTTACAGTATCCAAAGGAACGCTGATTCCGTTTTTCTCAGCATACATATACAGCAAAGCACCCACGCTCAGGAAAAAGATATTGATAATTACAAAAATCCCCGTAAAAGTAAACATGTTCTTTTGGGCTTCGCCAATGTTTTTACAACTCAGGTTTTTCTGCATCAGATCCTGGTCAAGTCCAACCATAGCCAATGTTACGAATATACCTCCCAAAATCTGTTTCCAGAAATAATTGCTTTTCAGCCAGTCTTCAAAGAAAAATATTTTTGAGTAATTGCTATTTTTTACAGCCTCAAAGGCCTCTGGGAGATTGTAATCCAGACTGCTGCAAATAAAATAAATAGTGAAAATAACAGAAGAAACCAGAAATAATGTTTGCAACGTATCGGTAATAATAATTGTTTTAAGTCCGCCTCGATAAGTATAGGCAAAAATCAGCCCTAAGGAAATCAGTACTGTAACCCAGAAAGGAATACCAAAAGCATCAAAAACATAACGTTGCAGTACGATAACAACAAGATAAAGCCTTGCTGCGGAACCAATAGTTCTGCTTATCAGAAATATTGTGGCTGCCGTTTTATAGGAAACATGTCCTAAACGCTGCTCGATATAGCCATAAATCGAAGTCAGGTTCATCCTGTAGTACAGCGGGAGCAGTACTTTGGCAATAAGTATAAAACCAATCGCATTTCCTAAAATAAACTGAAAGTATTTAAACTGTATATCAGGAGAACCAACTTGCCCCGGAACAGAAATAAAAGTCACGCCAGACAGTGCTGTTCCAATCATCCCGAAAGCCACCAGATACCATTTGGAATTTTTATTCGCTTTAAAAAAGGCATCATTTCCTGAATCTTTTTTGCTGACCCTGTTGGAAATCAATATCAATATTCCGAAATAAATAATGATTATGAGGAGGATGGTAAGTGGTTGCATCTGTGTTTGAGTTTATTGCAAAGCAAATAAAATTTACCCAAAAATAGCAATTAATCGCAGTTTTATTCTAAATTTGGAATAAATCAAAAAGAAAATTAGATGAGAAAAATCGTTATTGCAATTGCCCTGTTTTTAGTTTCATATGCAGGATTTGCCCAAGAAGATGCGGCTTCTGATGTCAAGATTGACATGAATTTCAATAAATCGCTTTTTCCGATGGCAGAAGGAAACATGTACATGTCAACAGAACCGGTTGCCTTTATTATGGCAAACATGATGGCGCAGACTTATGAAGAAGCAAAAGCAGAAATGCAGGCTATTTCAGAAGATAAGGATCTTACCAATGTGAAAAAAGGAGAGCTGAAAGAAAAAGGAAAAGATGTTCTTTATCAGACTGCTTTAATCAAGAACGATGATGGACAAGATCTCGTTATGGAAATTTATGTCGTAAAAGTGGATAAGCAGAATACGATTATGATTTCCGGCGGTTATGATTTAAAAGCCAAAGAGACATTCAAAGATGAAATAAAAAAAGCAGCCCTATCTGCAAAAGCTATAAAATAGCTAACACAAAACAAACAAAAGCTTCCGGTTCTTCAGGAAGCTTTTTTTGTTTAAAACAGTTTCTATCTCTGTTAAAAATCCAGCCTCCGTTTAGTATATTTGCACTCTATGGAATTTTCTTCGAAACTTTTAGAAAAGGCAGTTTATGAAATGTCTCAATTACCGGGAATTGGCAAGCGCACGGCATTGCGATTGGTATTGCATTTGCTGAAACAGCCAAAAGAACAGACAAGTTTACTGTCTCAGGCACTTTTGACCATGCGTGAAGAAATTAAATTTTGCCAAAGCTGCCATAATATTTCTGACGTTACAGTTTGTGAAATCTGCTCAAATTCCAATCGGGATCATCAACTAATTTGCGTTGTAGAAGATATCCGTGATGTAATGGCTATCGAAAATACAGGACAATTTAGAGGAATCTATCATGTTTTGGGAGGGAAAATATCGCCTATCGATGGCATTGGCCCAAGCCAACTGAATATTCCAACTTTAGTAGAAAAAGTCAAGACAGGAAACATCCGGGAGCTGATTTTTGCACTGAGCTCAACCATGGAAGGCGATACCACTAATTTTTATATTTACAAACAGATTAAAGACTGTGATGTAATAACGTCTACAATTGCACGAGGAATTTCTGTAGGCGATGAATTGGAATATGCAGACGAAGTCACGCTTGGAAGAAGTATCCTGCAGCGAGTTCCCTTTGAAAATTCATTTAAAAATACTTAGAATTGTTTATCATATTCTAAATGAAAAACTATATTTGTTTACTAAAAAATTGATAATGAAGAAATCACTCCCGTTTCTTTCAATAGTGATAGCTATTATTTTTGCCTCATGTGTTCCTAACCAGGATTTGATATATCTTCAGAACAAGAATAACTCTGAAACGACTTCTTCTGTAAATCCTGTTGTAGCAAAGCCTTATCGGGTGCAAACAAATGATATCATGAGCATTAAGATCAAAGCATTGGATGCCGCTTTGGTAGAAATGTTTAATGCTGCAGACGGGAATGTAAATAACCTGAATGAACAAAATCTATACTTTAACGGATATTCTGTAGATGACCACGGAAACATCAGGATTCCGGTTCTTGGTGAAGTCAAGGTCGTTGGCCTGACATTAGAAGAAATCAGGATTAAAATTGAAAAACAACTATTAGACGAATATTTCCATAAAGAGGCCAATATTTTTGTAAATGTAAAACTGACTGGTCTTCGTTATACCGTAAATGGAGAAGTCGCATCGCCGGGAACAAAGGTATTGTTTCAGGACAGAGCTAACGTCATGGAAGCCCTTGCGAATTCAGGTGATATAACCATGGTAGGAAACCGAAAAGAAGTAACCATTATTCGTCAATATCCTCACGGAACCGAAATGCATACGTTAGACCTTACGGATGCTAGTGTCATAAATTCCCCTTATTACTATATCCAGCCAAACGACTATATTTATGTTAAGCCTTTAAAACAAAAATCATGGGGAACCGGAACAACAGGAATTCAATCGTTGGCAACCGTCCTTACGCTGATTTCTCTAGTTACCACAGCAATAGTGCTCATTAACAGATAATCTATACCATGCTTGATCCGAAGGACTTTTCATTTTTTGAAAATCAGAACAATTTCGATTTCAAAGGTTTCTTGATAAAAATATTGAGTTACTGGAAATGGTTTTTGGTGAGCCTTATTATATGTTTTGCCATAGCCTATCAGGTAAACATCCGTAAAGAGAAAATTTACGGAATGGAGAGCCTTATCGCTATTCGTGAAGAGAGCAATCCTTTTTTTACTTCCAATACCAGCCTTGTTTTTAACTGGGGAGGTACGTCTGATAAGGTTCAGACCATCATAACTACACTAAAATCACGCTCTCACAATGAAATTGTGGTTGCCAAGCTCGAATATTATATTAAATATTTCACGCAAGGAAAATACAATCTGATTGATGCGTATGGTGAAGCTCCGTTTAAAGTAGTAATCGACAAATCCAAAGGACAGCTGTCTGGAATTCCGATAAAAATAAAATTCTTAAACGCTTCCGAATATGAACTTTCGGTTGCTTTTGAAAATGAAAGTGCAAGCCTTATCAATTATTATAATGACAGCAAAAGCCAGATAGCCGTTGCAATTGGAAACTATAGTAAAAAGTTTAAGGTGGGAGAACAGGTCAAGCTGCCTTATCTGAACTGGAAACTGGAATTAAAGTCTGATGCAAGCTCGTATGCCGGCAAGGAATACTTTGTGAGATTTGACAATTTCAATAGTGTCGTGAACCAGTATCAAGGCATTAGTGTAGATAGCGACAGCAAAGGTAGTTCTATCTTAAAGCTTTCCATGCAGGGAACCAATAAGGCCCGCATGGTTGACTATCTAAATACTACAGTTCAGGTATTGAGAAAGAATCAGTTAGACAGCAAGAACCAATTTGCTATTAACACCATTGCTTTTATTGACAGCACGCTCATCCAGATGGAAGACCAGCTAAAAGGAACAGAAGGCCAACTGAAAGATTTCCGCAGAGGCAAAAATGTTCTTGAACTGGGAGACGGAGGCGAAAAGATTTCAGAGAAGTTAGCGGGACTTGATGTTGAAAAAGACGCAATCAACCGTAAAATAGCCTATTACAATACGTTGCGTTCTTATCTGAACAACAGTGTCGATTATTCAAAATTGCCAGCACCTGCTGTTGCCGGAATCGACGATCCTAACATTGTAGGAAACGTTTCCCGATTAATCGCACTTTCAATCCAACGTTCTGAAAAGGCATACGCCGTAAAGAATGAGCGGTTTTTCAGAGATTTTGATAACGAAATGGAATCGGTCAAAAAGGTTCTTTTAGAAAATATTACATCAGCAAAAGCGGTTATCCAGAATGATCTGGCATTAGTCAATGCTAAAATGGGCCAGGCAGAAAGCACTATCAAGAGATTGCCGGATGATCAGCAGGATTTATTGAAAATTACCAGAAAATACGATTTGGCGGAAAGCATATTTAATACATTTCTTGCCAAAAGAAATGAAGCCAACATTGTCAAGGCAGCGAACCTTTCTGATATCCATTTTATTGATTCGGCTAAAGATACAGGAGGTGGATTATTAGGTCCAAAAACCAGTGTAAATTATGTGCTTGCTTTATTTCTGGGATTAATGATTCCGTTGGTTATTGTGTTTGTCATTACGTTTATGGATAACAGCATCAATACGGTAGAAGATATTGGCAAGCTGACCAAAATTCCATTGTTAGGTGTCATCGGGAAAAAGAAAACGCCTAGCAATTTGGCGGTACTTGAAAAACCAAAATCAGCATTGGCAGAATCTTTCCGTGCCATTAGGTCATCACTTCAGTTCCTATATAAAAAACAAAAGCTTTCCGGAGCAAAAACGCTGATGTTGACATCGTCAATCAGTGGAGAAGGAAAGACATTCTGTTCCATAAACATTGCTACTGTTTTTGCATTAAGCGAAAAGAAAACCGTAATTGTAGGATTGGATTTAAGAAAGCCTAAAATTTTTGGAGACTTTGATCTTGACAATACTTTTGGAGTAGTGAATTATCTGATTGGACAAAAAACTGCAGATGAAATCATCCAAAAAACAAAAATACAGCATCTGGATGTCATCACTTCAGGACCAATTCCGCCTAATCCGGCTGAACTTATCCTGGGAGATAGCATGAAAGATTTGCTGGATGACTTAAAAAGAAAATACGATTATATCATTTTAGATACGCCTCCGGTTGGATTGGTTTCTGATGCTTTGGAATTAGCACAGTTTTGCGATGCCACGCTTTATGTGGTTCGCCAGAACGTTACCAAAAAAGGAATGCTGGCTTTGGTAAATGACAAACATAAGAGAGGCGAACTGACCAACATAAGCATTGTATTTAACGGCTACGAAAGTAAAGCCAGATATGGTTATGGCTACGGCTATGGTTATGGCGATTACAGCAATGGCTATCACGATGAAGGCGAATCAGAAAATCGTTTTAAAAGACTTCTAAACAAATGGCTGAAAAAATAGCAAGACAAACAGGAATCAGCCTCAATGACCAGCAATGGCTTTATGAAATATCTCCCAAAAGAAAGCTGGTAGCTTTTAATTTTGAAGAAATCTGGAGGTATCGTGATTTGCTGATGTTATTTGTCAAAAGAGACATAGTAACCTATTATAAGCAGACCGTTTTAGGACCGTTATGGTTTTTGATTCAGCCTTTGCTGACTTCCATTATACAGTTTGTGATTTTTAATAAAATAGCGCAGATTGAATCAGACGGGATTAATTATTTCTTGTTTGCATTAGCAGGAAATACGCTTTGGTTTTATTTTTCAGATTGTTTTAAATCGACTTCAGATACTTTCAAAACCAATCAGAATATTTTCGGGAAAGTCTATTTTCCAAGGGTTATCATGCCCATATCCATAACGATATCCAATCTTTTAAAGTTTGGTATACAGTTTCTGTTTTTTATCTGCATGATGACTTATTTTATCATGCAAGGCAAAGCTGTTATGCCAAATTGGGAAATTGTATTTACACCGATTCTTTTGATTCTGATGGCCTTGATTTCGCTTGGATTCGGAATGATTATTTCTTCCATGACAACAAAATACAGAGACCTGACTTTTTTAATTGGTTTTGGCGTACAGCTTTATATGTATCTTACTCCGGTGGTGTATCCTACTTCTTTAGTAGTAAAAAAATTAAAGCCTTACGGTTATGAAAACCTGGTGTATCTAAATCCACTGACCAGCCTTTTTGAGTTTTTCAAATATTCTTATCTGGGCAAAGGTGAGTTTACAACATTTGGTCTTGTTTATTCTGTTGTATTTTCAATCGTTATCTTTTTATTGGGACTTATCGTTTTTAATAGAACAGAAAAGAATTTTATCGATACGGTTTAAATAAGCTTAAAAGATGCTCTCAGAATCTTTGCGAGCCATTATTTCACGCAAAGGCGCAGAGCCGCAAAGCAATTAACAGATAGATATTCCGAGACATATTCTAGCACAAAGTTTTTGGGAATCATAAAGAACATAAATAAAAAAGCGGGGACATTGTCCCCGCTTTTTAGTTGGATTGAATCCGACTCTTAATTTGCTTTTGGCGTCAAGTTAAATCTCAAATAAAATTCATGTGTCCCACTAGTTACGTTTGCAATTTCATCACGTAAAGAATGCTCATAAGCATACCCAAAATCAAACCAATCGTTAACTTTTATAGTTGCCAATCCGTTGATGGCTTTGTCTGTTCTGTAAGCCACACCAAGTCCAAATTGCTGTTTGTAGCTCACAAGACCTGTGATATCCATAGAAACCGGAGCACCGTTTACATAACGAAGCAGGGTAGAAGGCTTTAGCATAAAGTCTTCATTTAGCTTGATGTCATAACCGCCGCTGAGGTAAATATGAGGCCTGTCTGAAGCCACTGTTGCCACTCCGTCTTCATTTTTAGCACGTTGGGTACTAAGCATTTTTGGAGTAGAAAGCGAAACATAAAATTTCTTGTGCTTTAAATAAGCTCCAATACCAAAGTTAGGATTAAATCGGTTGATGTTTACCAAAGACGGGTCAGATTCTACATTGTAAGTTTGTAATCCGTTCACGTTTACATCGTAAAAATTTCCGCCCGCCTTAACTCCCAGGTACAGGTCAAGAGTTTCGTTTATAGGAACCAAATAAGAGAAATCTGCAAAAACCGAAGTCTGTTTTTCAACGAATGTCTTATCGTTGATAATAGAAAGTCCGATTCCCAATTTTTTCCCTGTTGGCGTTCCAAAAGATACAGCCTGGGTTTCCGGAGCATCTTTTACTCCTGCCCATTGTGTCTTGAAATTGCTTGAGATTATGGTTTCACCATCAGCCCCTGCATAAGCAGGGTTGATGATGTTCATATTATTTCTGTAAAATGTAAAGCTCGTTTCCTGTTGCCCGTATGCATAAGCGGCAAAGAAAAATAACAGTACAGTGCTTAATTTATTGAATGTTTTCATAATGATTGTCATTTTTATTTGTTGCTGATTATCGGGTTAGGTAAATCCATCCTTCATAAACAGGAGTTCCGTTTCCTAAATCAATTTGGTAATAGTATGAGGATTCAGGCAGCGGATTGCTAGAACCTTTATAATGACCATTCCAATCATTTTTGTATCCTTTGGCACTGAATACTTCAGATCCCCAACGGTTAAACACTTTTACTACAGAATTTGGATAGTTGGTGATGTTGATAATTTGCCATGTATCGTTGATTCCGTCGTTGTTTGGCGTAAACGCTTGAGAGATGTTGATTTCTGTCAAGTCGCAAACATCTCCGATTCCGTCTTTGTCGATATCTTCCTGACCTGGGTTGTATGTGTAAGGACAGTTGTCTGATTCGTTCGGTACACCGTCGTTATCATAATCGTCGTCACAAGCATCGCCCAATCCGTCATTGTCAGTATCAGTCTGATCTGGGTTGTAAGTAAACGGACAGTTATCGATAGTGTCTTCTACACCGTCATTATCATCATCTGGATCACAATTGTCAGGAATTCCATCATTGTCATTATCTCCAAACGTATTGATAACTGTTACTACAGCCCCTGCTGATGAAACATTTCCATGAATATCCGTAACCGTCATAGTCACGAAATTAGCTCCGGTTTCGCCACAGTTGAAAGCTGTCTGGCTTAACGCAATAGAAGCAATACCACAGTTGTCTGAAGAACCATCGTTGATTTCTGTAGCTGTTATATACGCCATTCCATCAGCATCAAGAGAAACAGTCACATCACGTGTGATAGCATATGGAGCCATTGCATCCTGAACCGTTACTATTGCTGTTTGAGTAGCAACATTTCCGTTAACATCAGTTACACTTAAGATTACGGTGTTGTTTCC
Organism: Flavobacterium microcysteis; assembly: GCF_006385255.1. Classification (GTDB taxonomy): domain Bacteria; phylum Bacteroidota; class Bacteroidia; order Flavobacteriales; family Flavobacteriaceae; genus Flavobacterium; species Flavobacterium microcysteis. Next base: position 178,534 of record NZ_VFJE01000053.1, on the reverse strand, counting down.
AACATTTGAACAAGAGAAATCTATCTTGTCAAGTGTGTAGCTTGCGATACCGCAATTGTCTGTCGAACCATTGTTGATCTGTGCAGGCGTGATTGTAACCTGTCCGTTGATATCCAATTGAACTGTAATGTTCTGAGTGATTACCGTTGGAGCAATTGTGTCAGCCACAGTTACGATAGCGGTATTGGAAGCTGTGTTTCCATTCACATCAGTTATCGTTAAGGTTACTGTATTAGCACCTACATTAGTACAGTTGAACTCGGTTATGTCAAGAGCATACGTTGCAATTCCACAACTGTCTGCTGAACCATTATCAATTTGAGCTGTTGTGATTGTAGCTTGTCCGTTAGTATCAAGCTGAACCGTAATGTTCTGTGTGATTACTGTTGGAGCACTAGTGTCTTCTACAGTTACTACAGCGGTTGCTGAAGAAGCATTTCCGCTAGCGTCAGTTGCTGTAAGCATTACCGTATTGGCACCTACATTAGTACAGTTGAACTCTGTGATATCTAATGCATATGTTGCAATAGCACAATTGTCTGTCGAACCGTTATTGATTTGTGCAGGCGTAATTGTAGCTTGTCCGTTAGCACCCAATTGTACTGTGATATTCTGCGTAAGAACTGTTGGAGCTATAACATCTTCTACAGTTACAATTGCTGTGTTTGAAGCTGTGTTTCCATTCACATCAGTTACTGTCAACGTTACAGTGTTAGCACCTGTATTTGTACAATTGAAATTTGTGATATCAAGTGCATACGTTGCAATTCCGCAGTTGTCAGTCGATGCATTATTGATTTGAGCAGGCGTAATAGTTGCCTGACCGTTAGCATCTAATTGTACAGTAATATTCTGCGTAAGAACGATAGGAGCAATAACATCTTCTACGGTTACGATAGCCGTATTCGAAGCCGAATTTCCATAATTGTCAGTTACAATCAGAGTTACTGTGTTAGCACCCATGTTTGTACAATTGAAGCTTGTAATGTCAAGTGCATACGTTGCAATTCCGCAATTGTCTGTCGAACCATTGTTAATCTGGGCAGGAGTAATTGTAGCCTGTCCGTTAGCATCCAATTCAACTGTGATGTTTTGTGTTCTTACAGTTGGAGCCATCATATCAGCAACAGTTATTATAGCAGTTGTTGAAGCATAATTTCCGTTAACATCAACACCAAACAATGTGATTGTATTGGTAGTTCCTATATCAGAACAGTTAAAGAAAGTACGGGAAATACCCATCGTTTCGATAGCACAGTTGTCAAAAGAACCATTATCCACATCAGCTGTTGTCAATGTATATTCACCATTGATGTTTAGATGAACGGTTACGTTTTGAGCAATCATCGTTGGAAGGATGTTGTCTTCAACAGTAACTACAGCTGTATTTGAAGCTGAATTTCCGTTTACGTCTGTTACAGTTAATGTTACCGTATTTACCCCAACATTTTCGCATGTGAAAGCAGTTGTATCAAGAACATAAGTAGCAATCGTACAGTTGTCAAACGAACCATTGTTGATTTGAGCCGGTGTGATTGTAGCCTGTCCGTTAGTATCTAACTGAACTGTAATATTCTGAGTAAGTACAGTTGGATTGATGTTGTCTTCTACCGTTACTATAGCTGTATTTGAAGCTGAATTTCCGTGGATATCAGTTACAGTCAATACTACAGTATTCGGGCCTACATTAGCACAGCTAAAGCTTGTAATGTCTAAAGTGTAGGTAGCAATAGCACAATTGTCTGTCGATGCATTGTTGATCTGAGCAGGCGTAATTGTAGCCTGTCCGTTAGCATCCAATTCAACAGTGATGTTCTGCGTAAGAACAATAGGAGCCAGGGTATCTTCAACAGTTACTACTGCCGTGTTAGAAGCCGTGTTTCCGTTTACATCAGTTACAGTAAGTGTTACCGTATTGGTGCCAACGTTTGTACAGTCAAAAGAAGTTATGTCAAGAACATAAGTAGCAATCGTACAGTTGTCAGTTGATGCATTATTGATTTGTGCTGGCGTAATAGTTACCTGCCCGTTAGCATCTAACTGAACCGTGATATTCTGCGTAAGCACAGTTGGAGCAATAACATCTTCTACGGTTACTATAGCCGTATTTGAAGCTGAATTTCCATTTACGTCAGTTACAGTCAATGTTACCGTGTTTGTTCCAACGTTTGTACAATCGAAAGCCGTTATGTCAAGAACATAAGTAGCAATCGCACAGTTGTCAGTCGAAGCATTGTTGATTTGAGCCGGCGTAATAGTTGCCTGACCGTTAGCATCTAATTGTACAGTAATATTCTGCGTAAGAACGATTGGAGCAATAACATCTTCTACGGTTACGATAGCCGTATTCGAAGCTGAATTTCCATTTACATCAGTTACTGTCAACGTTACCGTGTTTGCACCAATATCAGTACAGTCGAAAGCTGTTATGTCAAGAACATAAGTCGCAATCGCACAGTTGTCAGTCGAAGCATTGTTGATTTGAGCAGCTGTGATAGTTGCCTGTCCGTTAGCATCAAGCTGAATCGTAATATTCTGTGTAAGTACAGTTGGAGCGATAACGTCTTGTACTGTTACGACTGCCGTATTCGAAGCTGAATTTCCGTTTACGTCAGTTACGGTCAGTGTTACCGTGTTTGCACCAATATCAGTACAGTCGAAAGCTGTTATGTCAAGCGCATACGTAGCAATCGCACAGTTGTCAGTCGAAGCATTGTTGATTTGTGCAGGCGTTATTGTAGCCTGTCCGTTAGCATCTAATTGTACTGTGATATTCTGCGTAAGTACGATTGGAGCAATAACATCTTCTACAGTTACGATAGCCGTATTTGAAGCCGAGTTTCCACTGGCATCCGTTCCGGTTAAAGTCACCGTATTGGCACCAACATTAGTACAGTTAAAAGAAGTGATATCAAGTGCATAAGCAGTAATAGCACAATTGTCAAAAGAGCCATTATTTACTTGTGCAGGAGTTATTGTTACTTGTCCGTTAGCATCCAGTTGTACTGTGATGTTTTGAGTAATGATAGTCGGATTTGTAGTGTCCTGAACGGTTACTACAGCAGTTGCTGTTCCTGTATTTCCATGAATATCGGTTACAGAAAGTGTTACCGTATTCGCTCCGGTTTCAGAACAATTAAAAGTAGTTTTGCTTAAAGCATAAGAAGCAATACCGCAATTGTCTGTTGAACCGTTATTGATTTGTGCAGGAGTAATCGTAGCCTGTCCGCTTGCGTTTAGCTGTACGGTAAGGTTTTGTGTGATTACAGTTGGAGCCATAACATCGGCTACAGTAACTACTGCCGTTGCAGCACCTAAGTTGCCTGTTGGATCATTTCCGAAAAGCGTAATTGTAAAACTTTGCCCTACATCAGCGCAGGTAAATAAAGCTCTGGTGATTCCAAGGTTAGAAATACCACAATTGTCATAAGAACCATTATTAACCTCAGAAGGAACCAGATTGTAAATTCCGGCTGCATTCAAGTTTACAGTGATGTTTCTGGTAATGATAGTCGGGTTTGTAGTATCCTGAACCGTTACCACTGCTGTTGAAGAAGAAGTATTTCCGCTAGCATCTACAGCTGTTAATGTTACCGTATTTGGGCCAAGGTTAGAACAGTTGAATGTACTTGGACTTACTGTCAAAGAAGTGATTCCTACGTTATCAAAAGAACCATTGTTTACTTGTGCAGGAGTTATTGATACCTGTCCGTTAGCACCAATAGACACGGTTGCGTTTTGAGTGATTACCGTTGGAGCAATATTGTCAATAACTGTAATTGTTGAGGTTGTTGTGCCAACATTTCCTTTAACATCGGTTACAGTCAAGGTTACAGTGTTTGTACCCAGGTTTGTTCCATTGAAAGTTAATGGAGAAGCTGTAATGCTTGCAATACCGCAATTGTCAGACGAACCGTTGTTGATAGCAGCAGCGGTTGTAGTAGCCTGTCCGTTTGTACCTAAATATAAAGTAAGGTTTTGTGCAACAGCAATTGGATTTACAGTATCGTCAAAAGTAACAGTGAATGTTCTCGTTGATGTCGTACCATCACCGTCTGTAGCTCTCAAAGTTACAGATGAAGTTCCAAATTGTCCTGCTACCGGCGTGAAGCTTACTGTTCTTGTTGCTCCGGCACCTGTAACTGAAATGTTTGCCAAAGGAAGCAAAGCCGTGTTTGTTGAACCTGTTGCTTGAAGCGAAATGTTCGCCACAGGAGATTCGCTATCTGCTACGGTAACATTCACAGAACCTGAAGTATTGTAGCAATAGCTTTGGTTGGCTACAGTTGAAATAGTAGGAGGAGTGCTTACGATTGATGTCAAACAGTTACCGTTAAAACGTACTCTGTGCTCGTTTACAGAACCGCCTGTTGCAGCCGTAAAGCCCCAATAAGCATATTGGTTTCCTAAAATCGTATTCGGGATGTCGATTACGGTATTGAAAATTACCGTACCTTCATAAGTCACCTTAAATGTTTTTGAAGAAGCAATCCATTCAAAAACGGCATCATGCCAATTGCCATCTTCTATTTGGCCAGCATTGTAATAAGGAACAAATTCTGAATGTGCAGAAGTACTTAATGCCAATCCATTTTTTACAATAGCGATATGGTCATTCGAAATAGGATCTGCACCAGAGTTATAAAACGTATCAAATTCTACAGCAAGAGAAGGTGAGATTCCCTGGTATCCAAGACCACCGCCTGCAACTCCCTGATTAGAAGATAAAGGTTGTAATACGAAAGCCAATCCATCTGCACCTGCGTCAGATGCACCAAAATATAATTGAGTACTGATTTTGAAGTTTTCATTCAAATCAAGTCTCGCTTTACCCCAAACCGTACCAAATAGGTTACCAAGGCTTTCTGTAAGACGTACTTCATTTCCGGTCAATAACGCATTTCCGTTTGTAATAACGTCAGAGGCATTAAAGGTGTTACATGGTGTGATGTAAATTGAGAAACTTGTCGTTGCCGTACAACCGTTATTGTTTGCCGTAACTGTGTAGCTCGCAGTAGACTGTGAACCTGTTGGAGTTCCGGTAATGGTTCCGTTTAATGGGTTAAAAATCAATCCAGCCGGTAAAGCAGGAGTAATGCTCCAATTTGTGCTTGCTCCGCCAGTATTGCTAACAATAATTGGAGTGATCGTCTGGCTTTGGTATAAATTATACGTAGCTGATGTATACGCTATTACAGGAAACTGATTAACTGTTACTGTAAAAGTAGTGGTGGCAGTAGCTCCTAATTGATCCGTAACGGTTAGTGTAATTGTAGCCGTTCCGTGTTGGTTGGCAGCCGGTGTAACAGTAACTGTTCTGTTGGCACCCGTACCCGATACCACTATGTTCGCATTTGGAACCAAAGTCGTATTAGAAGAGCTTCTTGTTACAGTTAAGCTTGCTGCCGGAGTTTCCACATCTGCAACCGTAAAGGTAAGAGCTGAGGTTGCTGCATTGGCGCAAACTGACTGATTAGCAATAGTCGAAATAGTAGGGTTGTTGTTAGCTACAGTAGTAAATGTAACTTGTGGCCCATAAGCAGTACCCACAGAGTTAGTAGCATAAGCCCTAACATAATAAGTAGTTCCTGCATTTAATCCTGCCATTGCACTTGTAAAAGTGCCCAAACCAGAACCATCTGTAGTCCTACTGTTTGCAATGGATGGATTTGCAGTAGTGCTCCAGCAAATACCTCTTTCAGTAACAGCTTGTCCACCGTCTGAACCTACAGTTCCTCCTGAAGATGCAGAATTTGCTGTAATGGCACTAGCGGCTGTTGTAGCAGTAACATTAGGAACAGTATATGCCAGTGTAGTAAATGAGGTATGATAAATCGTTGAATAGGCAGGAACTGCATCGCGAGTTACAAAATACAATTCATAAGTTGTATTTGGCGTCAGTCCTGTGATAGGGAAAGGTACTTCAACATTGGCTGCCATTGCAGATGAGCCATGTGCCACAGGTGTAACAGCTCCATAGGCAGTACCTGCTTGGATTTGAGCCTCTGTTGGTGCTGCTGAACCTTGCGGAACAACAACATAATAACCATTTACAGGGTTTTGTGAAGTTGAGTTAAAAACAGCAGATGTATAAGTAATGTTGTTTACAGCACCGCTTGCCTGGGCTACATCTTCAATAATATCGTCAATATCTGCAAGAGTACCTGCAGCATAATACCAGGTAAAATCATCACTTGCATTTACGGCTAAGTTATTGAAACGTACATAAAAGCCATAAGATCCATCGGTAGTTCCGGAGTTTACAACAGAAGTTGCTGGATTTTGGCCGATGACATTAGTCCAATCGCAACAAGCATTTACGATTGTATTTCCTCTTGGAGAATTAGAATAGAAAAGAATAGCCTCATCATTATTATAAATTTTTAAAGCGGCAGAAGGCTGCGAAGGCAAAGTGTTTAATACAAAAGCTCCGTTTACAAGATTTCCTTTTTGTTTGATGTTGCTATCTGTCAAACCAACAAAGTCGTCCCGGGTTCCTACCCAAATTCTGACATTGCTAATAGGAGCAGCGCTAACGTTCTTAACTTTTACTTTTACCTCAATATAACCGGCACTTTGTAAAAGTGTGAAGGTATTTTCGACTTCAAGAAGAGAGCCTCCAACATTTATATTTCCTTTAGAAACCACCTTTCCATATCCGTTTGGAGCGGTCGTAAAAGTGAATCCTGAATAATCGATAGTTTGGTTGGTCAATGCCGGATTTTGAACTGTAACTCCGTTTGTGTTCCATTCATTGGTTCCATCACCCCCTACAGCATATGCATTGTCAAGAGCATAATTGCTATAGGTTAATTTTCTCCATTGCGCAGCAATTGCATTATAATAAAAAGGCTGCTGCATATTTCCCGAGTTGTTGATGGAATTTTCAGATCCATTTCCAACTCGCAATTTATTGTTGTTGATGACCCTTGTCTGAGCTTCTGCGAAAGAAGGCATCAGTAGCATAAGGACAGGAACAATCAATACAATAGCCAGGGATAATTTTCGAAAGTATTTTTTACTATTTCCCATGATTAGACTTTATTGATTGCTACAGTAGTGACAGTCCATTCAGAACCTTGCTTGCTAAGTTCCAGATCTGTTCGAACTGCTTTTGGGCTCTTATTCTGGTCATAATTATAAACAAATGACACACGGGCTGTTTTTTCATTTATTTCAAATGTCCAAAACAGGAAATAAGCTTCCAAATGCTGTGATTTGACTTCTTGTTTAGATAAAAAAACTAAAGGTTTTCCGTTTTTTGAAACCTTTATGTCTTTGTTAAAAGAAACGCCATGTTGCATAACATATAGGGGCTGGGTAGATTTTCCAGGCAGATAATCCTGGAGTTCTTTAAGATCGATGCATTTTTGTAGCACCTTAATTTGGTCATCGGGGGATTGTGCATAGGTTTGGCTAATGCACAAGATGACCATGAAGAGAATTAGTGATAATTTTCTCATATCTAAATTAATTGGTTAACGATTATTGAAATGTGGGACAGAAACAAAAGATCATTGTTCATGACATTTTGTTTATTGAAATCATAAAGCTTTTTTAAGAGAGCAGTAATCTGATTACTGTAAATAGAATCAGGCCCGCAAAAAAGTACAGCATGACACGAAGTCGATAGGGGATTTTTTTAGCATAGATAGTCATTGAATTAAAGAATTAATTTTTTAGTTTTTGCTCTCGACATATCATTCTTCCATGAGTAATGGAAGTGTGAGTGCACAATTAATAAATTAGATTTGGGGCGTGGTATTTGTTAATGTTGTTACAAATTAAGCCCATAAGTAGACTGAAAAAGGAGGAAATGGTATAGATAAAATATAGACAAACGTGTTTTTGAGTGTCTATATTAAGGGTGTTAATTTGTTGCAATTCAGTAAGTTATATATTAATCTATATTTTGTCTATAGATTGCTAAATCCGACAAGGCCGTTTTTGCGTATTTAAAAAGCTGAAATCAGCTTTTTAAAACTCATTTTCCTTCAATTTTATGCACTTCATCGGATAAATAGGTCAGTTGGTCGTTTATTTTCTTTTTAGGAATAAAAAGAGGAAGAATTGATGGTGTGGAATGGGCAAAAAAAGACCCGCTTCAAGCGGGTCTTTTTTTTAAGATATCGAACTAGATTTCTGAAATTATTTTTTGAAATTCATTGTCGTCCTGGATGTGTATTTTTTTCTTGATACGATACTTTTTCGTAATCACGCTTTCATGCGAAATCTGAAGTAGGGTTGCGATTTCCTTATTGGAAAGATTTAGCTTTAACAACGAACAGAAATTGATATCGTTTTTGGTCAGTACTGGAAACCGTTCCTGCAGCTTGTCGTTGAAGTCCGGATGTATCTGTCCGAACTTAATCGAAAACTCTTTCCAATAATCTTTTTGCTTGATGATTTGCTGTAAGGAGGACTTCACAGAATTTGATTTCGGATCATTGTTGGAAGATTCATTTTCGATAATTGAAGAAATCTGGTCCTGTAAATTGGCCAGCTGCAAAGTCATTGAAGTTAGTTCCTGCTCTCTTAACTGTATGATTTGTTGTTGGTCTTCAGTAATTCTTTTCTTGTAAGCGTTTCTTTCCAAGAGAGTCATCTTTTCAACTTCAGCTTCTTTTAGTTTGGCTTTTTCTAGTTTATGTTTAAGCCAATAAGCTCTTGAGATAGCAAAACCTAAAATGCAAATGACTATTATTCCTGAACCAATAAGCATATAGTTGCGTCTTTGGGCACTTACTTTTTGACTTAGAAGCTCATTTTTTTGTTTTAGGGATGTGTTCTTTTTGTGCTGTATTTCGGTTTGGAATTTTGCTTGAAGTTCTTCAGTAGTAGTTTCTTTATAGACTTTAGCTAAAGAATCTTTAATGATTATAGCTTTTTCAAGGGCTTCGATTCCTTTATCCTTGATATTGGTGTTCTTAAAAGTAATGGCAGAAACCTCATAAAAAAACATCTGATCTTCGGCATTGAAGGTTTTTCGGTTTGGAGAATTTTCAACGAGTTTGATAATACCCAATGCTTTTTCAAAATCTCCAATCTGATTCAAAAGTTGGATATACTCTGCTCCAATAAGCATGAACCGGAAAGAATTCGTGTTTTTGATTCCATCGAATGCTTTTTTATAGTAAGCACTTGAGAGATCGTGTCTTTTTTCATGGAGTGCTATTTTTCCCAATTTGCTATAGGCAAGGCTTATGAATTCTGCATTATGAAAGTCTTCAAGGCCTTTTGCTGCTTCCATAAGCACTTTTTTTGCCTTGGAATTGTTTTTGACATATGTCAGGCAGTCGCCATAATTGATAAGAGTCAGATAGTAATTCTTCAAATCCTTGACTTCCTTCATGGCAGGCAGGCATTCTTCATATAAATCAATAGCAAATTTGAAGTTTTCTAATTTGAAATAGATATTCGCAAGCTTCTGCTTTTGTACGACCAGGTTTCTTCGGTCCGTTTTATCTGTTGATTTGCTTAAGATTTCAATGCCTTTCAATAAGTATTTGGTAGCACTTTTATTATCAATCATATAAGCATAGTTGGAAGCCATTTCGCCATATACTATGGCTTTTCCTTTTTCATAATCTATAGACTCATATAACTTCAAGGCATCATCCTGATAATCTAATGAAGTTTTATAATCGCCAGAGTTTCTATAAGCAATAGAAAGATTGACAAGACTTCCGGCCTTGCTTTTAGGATATTTAGCCGATTTCAGTACGGCTTTGTTAAAAAATATCTTAGCCGAATCGTGCTTGGAGGTCAGGCTGTAATAAATGCCGTAATTATTGTAGTTTTTAGAAATAACCGTGTCATGAAGCAGATGGTTGTTTTTAAGCATTATCTCAAGATAAATTCGAGCGCTATCCGGCTTAGAAAAAATATACTGAGTAATACGTTCCTGAGTTTTAACAGGATCAAAAGGTTTGTTTTGTGCAAAAATTCCCATGGGGATGAGAAGAAAAATTACCTTTTTTAGCATAGTAGTGGTAGTAATAAAATATGTTCGTGTGTAAATTAAAATAGGGGTGGTAAAATTAGAATTAATTCTAATACCATTAAAAGACACCTAATAAATTGTTTATAAATTTGAATTAAATCGTAAAAGCATAATAAAAAGAGTTTTATGTAGCTATTGTTTTTTGCAATGAGAATTTTACTTTTATAATTTAGAAAATGGATGTCACTATAATGAGTTATAATGTTAAAAGCCTTACTTTTGCCAAAATCTGTATCGTAGTGAATAATTTTACGATTCAGTAGTAAATTAGTTCAAAAATAAAAATGAAGATAACAAAGATTTGCTGTATCGGTGCAGGATATGTCGGAGGTCCGACTATGGCTGTCATCGCACAAAAATGTCCAGATATAAAAGTAACTGTTGTCGATCTGAATGAGGCAAGAATTGCAGCATGGAACGACCCTGATACTAACAATATTCCAATATATGAACCCGGATTATCTGATGTTGTTGCCGAAGCAAGAGGAAGAAACCTGTTTTTTTCTACCGAAGTTGAAAAGGCAATTGATGAAGCAGAAATGATTTTCATCTCGGTTAATACACCTACAAAAACATATGGTTCCGGAAAAGGAATGGCGGCTGATTTGAAATATATTGAATTATGCGCCAGACAGATTGCCCGAGTCTCCAAATCCAATAAAATTGTTGTTGAAAAATCAACACTTCCGGTACGAACAGCCGAAGCAATTAAAAATATTTTAGACAATACTGGAAACGGTGTACGTTTCCAGATTCTATCCAATCCAGAATTTTTAGCTGAAGGAACTGCCGTGCAGGACTTGCTGAATCCGGACAGAATATTAATTGGTGGTGATACTACAGAAGAAGGACAGCATGCTATAAATGCTCTTGTAGATGTTTATGCCAATTGGGTAGACAGAGCACGTATATTGACCACAAACCTTTGGTCTTCAGAATTGTCGAAGCTCACCGCTAATGCATTTTTGGCTCAACGAGTTTCTTCAATAAATGCACTTTCAGAACTTTGTGAAAAAACTGGAGCAGATGTAAATGAAGTAGCCAAGGCTATAGGAATGGACAGTCGTATCGGACCAAAATTCCTAAAAGCATCAGTTGGTTTTGGAGGATCCTGTTTCCAAAAAGATATATTAAATCTGGTTTATATTGCCAAAGCCTACGGCCTTAATGAAGTGGCGGATTATTGGGGGCAGGTAATTATCATGAACGACCATCAAAAAAGAAGGTTCGCACACAAGATAGTTACGACACTTTATAATACAGTTTCAGGGAAAAAAATAGCATTTCTAGGTTGGGCTTTCAAAAAAGATACCAATGATACGCGGGAGTCTGCAGCTATTTATGTAGCTGATGACTTGATTAACGAACAGGCAGAGTTGCATGTTTTTGATCCTAAAGTAGGAGAAAATCAGATTCTTTCAGATCTGAATTATTTGGATTCTCGAACTCCGGAAGAAAACAGAAAACAAATGACCGTTGCTGAAAATCCATATGAAGCCTGCAAAGGAGCGCATGCAATTGCGGTTTTGACAGAATGGGATGAGTTTAGAAACTATGACTGGAAAAAAATCTATGACAATATGATGAAACCAGCTTTTGTATTTGACGGAAGAAATATTCTGGATGCCAAAAAACTGACAGAAATTGGATTTGTATATAAAGGGATCGGATCATAAAATTTAAAAGATGAAACAAATATTAATCACAGGCGGTGCAGGCTTTATAGGGTCACATGTTGTCAGGAGATTTGTAAAAAAATATCCGAACTATCATATTTTTAATTTAGATGCATTGACCTATGCGGGAAATCTTGAAAATATAGCCGACATAGAGAAAGAACCTAATTATACTTTTATAAAAGGCGATATTGTTGATGCTGATTTTATAAACGATTTGTTTGCAAAACACCAGTTTGAAGGCGTATTGCACCTGGCGGCAGAATCTCATGTAGATCGTTCCATAACAGACCCGTTAGCATTCGTAAAGACAAATGTCATCGGAACCATGAACTTGTTGAATGCTTTTAAAGAGAAATGGAAAGGAAATTTTGAAGGAAAGCGTTTTTATCATATCAGTACCGATGAGGTTTATGGAAGTTTAGGAGCTGAAGGACTTTTTACTGAAACTACACCTTACGATCCGAATTCGCCTTATTCGGCATCAAAAGCAAGTTCTGATCATTTTGTCCGTGCTTATGGTGAAACCTATGGGTTGCCTTATGTCTTGACAAACTGTTCAAATAATTATGGACCAAATCATTTTCCGGAAAAACTAATTCCGCTTTTCATAAATAATATCATCAATAATAAGGCCTTGCCGGTTTATGGCGATGGAAATTATACCCGTGATTGGCTTTTTGTAGAAGATCATGCTGTGGCTATTGATTTGGTTTTCCATAAAGGAAATAATCATGAAACCTACAATATTGGCGGTTTCAACGAATGGAAGAATATTGATTTAGTACGATTGCTTTGCAAGATTATGGACAGCAAGCTAGGAAGAGAAGAAGGAACATCTGAAAAACTGATTACCTATGTAAAAGACCGTCCTGGCCATGATTTGCGATATGCTATTGATGCTTCAAAAATTAATAAAGAACTGGGTTGGAAACCTTCTGTTACTTTTGAACAAGGACTGGAAAGAACAATCGACTGGTATTTATCTAATGAAGATTGGCTCAAAAACGTAACCAGCGGAGAGTATAGCAAATATTACGAAAAGCAATACAGCTAATCGGTTGATCTGCAAATAAAATTCACATTCCAAAACCAACCTGACAAAATAAAATTGAAATGAAAATTGAAAATGCGCCGATAGAAGATTTGCTCGTCATTACTCCAAGAGTGTTTGAAGATGAAAGAGGATACTTTTTTGAATCTTACAATGAAACATTGTTTAGAGAAAACGGCATTAATATAAAATTTATACAAGACAACCAGTCATTTTCAAAATATGGCGTTATACGCGGACTTCATCTGCAAGTTCCCCCTTTTGCTCAGACAAAGTTAGTTCGCGTACTGCAAGGTGAAATCCTTGATGTTGCTGTAGATATCCGTAAGGATTCTAAAACCTATGGCCAGCATTTTAGCATTGTACTATCTGCAGAAAATAAAAAACAATTGTTGATCCCACAGGGATTTGCACATGGTTTTTCAGTTTTGAGTCCAACAGCTATGGTTTCATATAAAGTAGACCAGCTGTATGATAAGAATAGCGAAAGGGGGATCCGTTTTGACGACCCATCGCTAAATATCGACTGGAAAATCAATCGTGAAGAAAGTATCGTTTCTGCGAAAGATCAAATTCTGGGAGAACTAAAAGATTTAGTGTAGTCATAATCTATGAAAAAAATACTTATAACTGGTGCCAACGGACAATTAGGAAGTGAAATAAGAGTTCTGTCTCCGCTTTTCCCTGATTTTGATTTTGTTTTTGCTGACCGATCTGAATTTTCACTTGAAAGCGAGTCAGAAACACTATCGTTTTTAGAAGAAACTAAAGCCGATTATCTGGTTAATTGCGCAGCCTATACTGCTGTTGATAAAGCAGAAACAGAAATCGAATTGGCTGATTTGGTCAATCATAAAGCAGTAGCAATACTGGCAAAATGGAGTTTTGAAAACAACTGTAAGTTCCTTCATATATCTACCGATTATGTTTTTGATGGCACTTCTGAAATTCCTCTAAAAGAAAACGACCGGACCAATCCCCAAAATGAATATGGCAGGACTAAACTGTTGGGTGAGATTGCTTGCCAGGAAAACAATCCCGACAGCATTATTATCAGGACTGCGTGGGTATATTCTGAATTCGGTGCTAATTTTGTTAAGACAATGTTGCGTTTGATGAATGAAAGAGAGTCGATAAGTGTTGTAAATGACCAAATTGGAAGTCCAACCTATGCAAAAGATTTGGCAGAAGCCATCTTTAAAATCATTGAAACAGAAGGCTGGTATCCTGGAATCTATAATTTTTCAAATGAGGGAAAAATAAGCTGGTTTGAATTTGCTTTGGCTATAAAAGAAATTTCCGGAAGTAATTGTGATGTGAAAGGAATTCCTTCAGAAGCATATCCTACTCCTGCCAAAAGGCCGGCATATTCATTATTAGATAAGACAAAAATTAAAGAAGTTTATAAAATCAAGATTTCAGATTATAAATCCAGTCTGGAAAAATGTTTAAACAACCTAAGCAAAAACATATGAAAGGTATAATATTAGCCGGAGGTTCGGGAACAAGGTTATACCCGCTAACCCGATCGATATCGAAGCAATTAATGGCTATTTATGACAAGCCAATGATTTATTATCCGTTATCGGTTTTGATGCTTGCAGGAATCGATGAGGTTTTGGTAATATCTACACCACATGACCTACCTAATTTCAGGAATCTTTTAGGAAACGGAGATGATTTCGGAATCAAAATACAATATGCAGAACAGCCAAGTCCTGACGGATTAGCACAAGCTTTTATAATTGGAGAAGAATTTATCGGCTCTGATGATGTATGTCTTATTTTAGGAGACAATATCTTTTACGGACACGGACTCACAGACCTGCTTAAAACAGCGGTGAACAACGTGGTAGTTGATAGAAAAGCAACGGTTTTTGGATACTATGTACAGGATCCGGAACGTTATGGCGTTGCCGAATTTGACAAAACAGGAAGCGTAATTTCGATTGAAGAAAAACCGAAAGAACCAAAAAGCAATTATGTCGTTGTAGGACTTTATTTTTATCCAAATTCGGTTGTTGAAATAGCAAAAAGTATAAAACCAAGCTATAGAGGAGAGCTGGAAATTACTACAGTTAACCAGGAATACCTGCATTCGAAAAATTTAAAAGTAGAATTGATGGGGCGTGGTTATGCGTGGCTGGATACAGGAACTCACGAATCGTTATTAGAAGCTTCAAACTTTATTCAGACTATTGAAAAAAGACAAGGACTTAAGGTTGCCTGTTTAGAAGAAATCGCTTTTGAGATGGGATATATTTCAAAAGAAAAACTGATTGAATTGGCAACCCCACTGCAAAAAAACGAATACGGACAGTATTTGTTACGATTGGCGAATAGAAAATAAGTACTTTAGTGTTGCATATAACCTAAGCGAGGTAGAAAGAAATGTCGAAAATACTTATTACAGGAGGGGCAGGATTTATTGGATCCAATTTGTGCGAACATTTCCTAGAAAAAGGACACCAGATTGTTTGTCTGGACAATTTTGCCACAGGTCATAGGTATAATATTGCGCCGTTTTTCAGCAATCCTAATTTTACATTGATAGAAGGCGATATTCGAAACCTTGATACCTGCAAAGAAGCAGTGCAAGGAGTCGATTACGTTTTACATCAAGCCGCTTTAGGGTCGGTTCCCCGTTCTATAAACGATCCGATAACAAGCAATGAAGTCAATGTTTCAGGCTTTTTGAACATGCTTGTCGCTTCTCGTGATGCTAATGTAAAACGTTTTATATATGCTGCCAGTTCATCTACCTATGGTGATTCGGAAGCCTTGCCAAAAGTAGAAGATAAAATAGGAAAGCCGTTATCTCCATATGCCATCACTAAATATGTCAACGAGCTGTATGCAGATGTTTTTAGCAGGACTTACGGATTAGAAACAATAGGCTTACGATATTTTAATGTTTTTGGTAGACGGCAGGATCCAAATGGAGCCTATGCAGCCGTTATACCGTTGTTCGTAAAGCAATTTATGAATTATGAAAGCCCGGTAATAAATGGGTCAGGAGATTTTTCCCGAGATTTTACGTATATTGACAATGTGATTCAGATGAATGAAAAGGCAATCCTAACGGAAAATCCGGAAGCAATAAACACCGTTTACAATACGGCTGTTGGTGACCGAACGACACTGAATGAATTGGTAAACTATTTGAAGCAATTTTTGACCGTATTAGATTCAAAGATTGATGCTGTAGAAATAAAACACGGACCTAACAGAAAAGGGGATATACCGCATTCATTGGCAAGTATTGATAAAGCCAAGAAATTATTAGGGTATGAACCAACACATAGGATAAAAGAAGGTTTAGAAGAAGCTGTAGGCTGGTATTGGGAAAATTTGAAATGATACCTGCAGGTTTTTAAATAATGATGACAGAATAACTAAATAAACTTCAATGAGTTTAAAAAAAATAGCTGTAATAGGCCTGGGTTATGTGGGATTGCCTTTAGCAAGGCTGTTTTCTACAAAATATCCGGTAGTAGGATTTGATATTAACCAAAATAGGATAAAGGAACTGCGTTCAGGTATAGATACTACTCTTGAAGTTTCTGATGTTGAACTGCAAGAAGTCCTGACTGTTAATCTTGATGGGCAGGAGAATGGATTGTTTTGTTCATCTAACTTAGAGGATATAGCCAACTGCAATTATTATATAGTCACTGTTCCTACACCTGTTGATAAAAATAACCGCCCTGATCTGACTCCGCTTTATAAAGCAAGTGAGACAGTGGGAAAAGTACTGAAAAAAGGAGATATTGTTATTTATGAATCTACGGTTTATCCGGGAGTTACTGAAGAAGAATGCGTACCTGTTTTAGAAAAAATATCAGGCTTAAAATTTAATATAGATTTTTATGCAGGCTATTCCCCTGAAAGGATCAATCCCGGCGATAAGGAACATACTGTAGAAAAAATCCTAAAAGTAACGGCAGGATCAACGCCTGAAATTGGACAAAAAGTAAATGAATTATACAAATCGGTAATTACGGCCGGAACACATTTGGCACCTACAATTAAAGTAGCAGAAGCAGCAAAAGTAATAGAGAATTCACAAAGAGATATTAATATTGCTTTTGTAAACGAATTGGCAAAAATTTTTAATCTGTTAGGTATTGATACGCATGATGTGCTTAAAGCAGCAGGTACAAAATGGAATTTCTTGGCATTTAAGCCAGGATTGGTTGGGGGTCACTGCATAGGTGTCGACCCATATTATCTGGCACAAAAAGCACAGGAAGCAGGCTATCATCCGGAAATTATCCTGGCTGGAAGAAGGCTCAATGACAGTATGGGAGAATATGTAGCTTCGCAGATCGTAAAGCTGATGATCAAAAAAGGAATCACAGTCAACGGTGCAGAATTACTAATGTTGGGAATTACTTTTAAAGAAAATTGTCCGGATGTGCGCAATACAAAGATTATTGATGTCATTAAGGCTTTAGAAGAATACTCTATGAAAATTACGATCTACGACCCATGGGCAAATCCGGAAGAAGTCAGATACGAATATGACCTGGTCACTACAAAATCATTACCAAATAAGCGATTTGATTCAGTAGTTTTAGGAGTAGCACATAAAGAATTTTTAAATCTGGATATGGCGTCCTTAAGCAAAGAAAATGGATTGGTATATGACGTAAAAGGAGTTTTGGATAACGCAGACGGAAGGTTATAAATAAAAAAAATACGAGAAGAAGCAAAAGTCAAAATAGATATGTTGAAAAATAAAACGCTTTTAATAACGGGAGGAACAGGTTCATTTGGAAATGCAGTATTACATCGTTTTCTGCATACTGACCATTTTAAAGAAATTAGGATTTTTTCCAGAGATGAGAAAAAACAAGATGATATGAGAAATCAGCTTAAAAACGATAAGCTGAAATTCTATATCGGAGATGTCCGTGATTATAGCAGTATTGAAAAAGCCATGCATGGTGTGGATTATGTTTTTCATGCTGCCGCTTTAAAACAGGTTCCATCTTGCGAATTTTTCCCGATTGAAGCTACCAAAACTAATGTTTTTGGAACGCAAAATACAATTGATGCTGCTGTGGCAAACGGAGTAAAAAAGATAATTTGTTTGAGTACTGATAAGGCTGCTTATCCTATAAACGCTATGGGAATTTCAAAAGCATTGATGGAAAAAGTAGCAATTGCAGCATCCAGAAACATACACGAAAACAAAACAGTTGTCTGTTTGACAAGATATGGAAACGTGATGGCGTCGCGAGGATCAGTAATTCCTTTGTTCTTGAGTCAGATCAAAGCAGGAAATCAAATTACGATAACAGACCCAAAAATGACACGATTTTTAATGTCGCTTGATGAGGCTGTAGAATTAGTTCTTTTTGCGTTTGAACATGGAAATCAAGGCGATCTTTTTGTAAATAAAGCTCCGGCAGGAACCATTAATGACTTGGCTTTAGCTTTAAAAGACTTGTGCCAGTCAGATAATGAAATCAAAGTCATAGGAACCCGCCATGGTGAGAAATTATACGAAACATTGTGTACTCGTGAAGAAATGGCAAAAGCGGAAGATATGGGAGAGTTTTATAGAATTCCGGCAGACAATAGAGATTTGAATTATGCTCAATACTTTTCTGAAGGCGAAAAAGACATTTCAATTATCGAAGATTACCATTCTCACAACACGGAACAACTTGGTGTGGAAGGCATGAAAAAATTATTAGTCAAATTGCCTTTGGTAAGAAAAGAAGTTTTTGGAGAAGATGTAGCCCAATTGCCAAGTTAAGATGAAGGAAGAGCCTCAAATAATTCAAGGTAATATCCACGAGGATGAAAGAGGAAAATTGTTTTATGCCAATGAATTTGACCTTTCAGATGTTAAGCGTTATTACATCATAGAACATCCGGATACTAAGATAATCAGGGCATGGCAGGCACATCAAAAAGAACAGAAATGGTTTCAGGTCATTTCAGGAAGCTTTTTAGTAGCAGTTGTCCAGCCGGATAATTGGGGAAAACCTTCTGAGAAACTAGAAGTCAGAAAATTTGTTTTGAATGCTAATGAAAATCAGATTTTGCATATTCCGGGTAATTTTGCAAATGGATTTAAAGCCTTGGAAAAAAACTCAAGAATGATTGTTTTCTCTGATTTTTCATTAGAAGAATCGTCAAAAGATAACTTTAGATTTGACGGCAAACTGTGGTTTGACTGGAATTAAAAACATATAAATAAAGATGCTAAGAATAGGAGTTACTGGCCAGGCCGGATTTGTAGGGAAACATTTGTATAATACAATCGGACTTTTTCAAGAGGAATTTGAAAGAATTGAATTTGAAAAAGATTTCTTTGAAGACGAAGCAAAACTATCCGATTTTGTTTCGCAATGCGATGTAATTGTACATTTGGCTGCTATGAACAGGCATAATGATCCTCAGGTAATTTATGATACCAATTTAGGATTGGTTCAAAAGCTAATCAATGCTTTAAACAAAACAAACAGTAAAGCCCATGTCATTTTTTCTTCTTCAACTCAAGAAGAAAGAGACAATCTGTATGGGAAATCCAAAAAGGAAGGCAGGGAATTAATGGCTCAATGGGCTAAAACTTCCGGAGGAAAATTCACAGGCATGATTATTCCTAATGTTTTTGGTCCTTTTGGTCACCCCAACTACAATTCTGTAGTTGCTACTTTTTCCCATAAAATAGCTCGAAATGAAACACCAACTATTGAAGTTGATGGAGATTTGAAGCTAATTTATGTAGGAGAGTTAGTCGATGAAATTTTAAAAGTTATTAAAAAAGGCGAAAGTAATGAATCGCTTATAGTACCTCATACAGCAGAATCCAAAGTTTCAAATTTGCTGGCTTTGCTGGAAAGGTATAAGTCAGAATATCAAGACAAGGGAATTATCCCTCAATTAGAAAACAAATTTGAAACCAACCTTTTCAATACGTTTCGTTGTTATATTGATATTCCAAATTATTTCCCGGTTAAATTCACACAACATACAGACCCTAGAGGTGCTTTTGTAGAAGTAATACGTTTGAATGTTGGCGGCCAGGTTTCGTTTTCTACGACCGTTCCCGGCATAACAAGAGGAAATCATTTCCATACCCGAAAAATTGAACGTTTTGCTGTAATTAAAGGTAAGGCGCTAATCCAACTGAGACAAATTGGTACAGATGAAGTACTCGATTTTTATTTAGATGGTAATGAACCGGCTTATGTAGACATGCCTATCTGGTATACGCATAACATCAAGAACGTAGGCGATGAGGAATTATATACGATTTTTTGGATAAATGAATTTTATGATCCAAATGATCCTGATACTTATTTTGAAAATGTATGAGACAAAGTAGATTAATATCGAATGTAAAGAGATTAATAATTCCTGTTTATAATGTTTTCAGAAAAAAAATAAACGGAGTTAATAATAGCTTTACTAAAAAATCTTTTCCGAGAAACTTAAAAGTTGAAATAAGAGGAAATAATAATCAAATAAAATTTGAGTCAAATAGTTTTTTAGGAGACATTACCATTTTTATTTATGGAAATGATAATAAGATTACGATAGCAGATAATTGTGTCATTAAATCTGGAGTTTTTTGGATAGAAGATAATAACTGTGAGATATTTATAGATAGCAAAACAACAATAGAATCTGTTGATTTTGGAGTTTCAGAAAATAACAGCAAAGTTTATATAGGAAAAGATTGTATGCTTTCTTCGGGAGTTAAATTTAAAACAGGAGATTCCCATAGCATAATTGATGCTGAGAAAAATATAAGAATAAACCCGGCGGGGAATATTTATATAGGAAACCATGTCTGGATAGGACAAGATGTTATTGTGCTAAAAAACACAACAATTGGGGATAATTGCGTAATAGGAATTCGTTCATTAGTAAGCAAAACTTTTGATGAAAATTTATTGATTGCAGGAACACCAGCAAAAATACTAAAGGAAAAAATTAACTGGACCAGAGAAAGATTATAATGAAATCAAGACTAAAAGTAATGACAGTGGTTGGGACAAGGCCGGAGATTATCCGTCTTTCTTGTGTTATGGCCGCTTTAGATAAATCAGAAGCAATTGAGCATATTATTGTTCATACTGGACAAAATTATGATTATGAATTAAATCAGATTTTCTTTGATGATTTGGGTATTCGCAAACCTGATTTTTTCTTAAATGCAGCCGGTGCAACAGCTACCGAAACCGTTGGACAGATTTTAATTAAAATAGATCCGTTATTAGAAAGCGAAAATCCTGATGCTTTTTTGGTATTAGGAGACACGAATAGCTGTCTTTGCGCTATTCCGGCTAAGAAAAGACAAATTCCTATCTTTCATATGGAAGCAGGAAACCGCTGCTTTGACCAGAGAGTTCCTGAAGAAACTAACAGAAAAATAGTAGATCATATTTCAGATATCAATCTGACCTATAGTGACATTGCAAGAGAATATCTTTTAAGAGAAGGATTGCCTGCAGACAGGATTATAAAAACGGGATCTCCAATGTTTGAGGTCTTAAACCATTACCTTCCATCAATCAAATCTTCTGATGTTTTGGAAAGATTAGGATTGCAGGAAGGAAAGTTTTTTGTTGTGTCTTCACACCGTGAAGAAAACATCAACAGCGAAAAGAACTTTAATGGCTTAATGGAGAGTTTGAATCTCATTGCAGAAAAATATAATTATCCGATTATCGTAAGTACACACCCACGTACACGAAATATGATCGAGAAAAAAAACATACAGATGCATCCTAATGTTCAGTTTTTAAAACCATTAGGATTCAATGATTATAATGCTTTGCAAATGAAATCGTTTGCAGTGCTTTCTGATAGCGGAACCATTTCAGAGGAATCTTCTGTTTTGAATTTCAGGGCATTAAATATCCGTGAAGCTCACGAAAGGCCAGAAGCAATGGAAGAAGCATCAGTAATGATGGTAGGGCTAAGTCCGGAAAGAATAATGCAGGGATTAGTGCAGCTTCAGTATCAAAAAACAGGTGATGAACGCAATTTCAGACCTGTTGCAGACTATTCAATGCCAAATGTGTCTGAGAAAATGGTTCGCATTATACTGAGCTATACCGATTATGTGAATCGTACTGTTTGGAAAAAAAACTAAGAAAGGCGTGAGGGTCCTGATGATTAATACCGTTTCCGGTTACGGAAGTACAGGCTCTATCTGTGAAGATATTGCAAGTGTCTTGGAGCATCAAGGACACGAATGCTTTATTGCTTATGGACAACTGACGACAGATTATGCCAGAAGTTATAAAGTTGGTACAGTTATCGAAAATCATCTGCATAATGTGGGTTCAAGATTGTTGGGAAAGCAAGGCTATTTTACAAAAAAAGGCACCCACAAGCTGGTTTCCTATATTAAGGAAATAAAGCCAGATGTTATCCATCTTCACAATCTTCATGGAAATTACCTGAATCTTCAGATTTTGTTTGAATATTTGATTGAATCTGGAACTCCATTGGCGTGGACGCTTCATGATTGTTGGGCTTTTACCGGAAAATGCGCCCATTATACAGATGTTCAATGTTATAAATGGCAGACTCATTGTTATGAATGTCCGCAAGTAAAAAAATACCCGCCAAGCTTGTTTTTTGACCGATCGAGCGAAATGTATGATGACAAAAAGAAATGGTTTACGAACGTATCACAAATGACTGTTATTCCGGTTTCAAACTGGCTGGCAGGCGAGGTACAAAAATCTTTTCTGAATAAGTATACTATCAACCCGATATACAACTGGATAGACCATGCTACTTTTAAAGATTTTGGAGAGCAGAATTTTTCAACCACGTATGATGTAGATTCCGGGAAGTTTACAATTTTATTGGTTAGCGCCAGTTGGCATTCCAATGATCCGAAATTTCAGGATGCCTTAAAATTGTCAAAAATTATCTCTGATGATATGCAAATCGTGATGATTGGAAATATAGACGATAAGAAGTTGCTGCCACATAACATAAAGCATATTCCTTATGTGCATGGAAAAGAAGAGTTGGCTAAAGCTTATTCTTTTTCAGATGTATATGTTCATCTTTCAACCGAAGATACGTTCGGGAAAGTAATAGCAGAAGCTTTAAGTTGTGGAACTCCGGCAATAGTTTATGATTCAACCGCCTGTCCGGAAGTACTGGGAGAAAATTGCGGCTATGTTGTAGAAAAAAGAAATGTTGAGCAATTATCTGGAGCTATTGATAAGGTTAAAGAAAAGGGCAGGAACTATTTTTCTGATAGCTGTAGAAAAAGGGTAATTGAAAATTTTGATTATTATACCAATATAAATCAGACGATTGGTGTATATAAAGATATTTTAGGCTATGATAGTTAATTTGATCGTTATAGCGCTTATTCTATTAGTAGGATTTCATTATTCCAGAAAAAGGAATAAGGATAGCGACTTTAATAGAAAAAGATATATAAAAACAATATGTTTTATTTTAATACTTCAATCCGGACTACGAAATGTTGCTGTCGGTACAGATACCTATAACTATTTTTTGTCTTTTGAGGAAACAAAAACAATGTCATGGGACAGAGTTTGGCAAGTCGTTATAGATTATTATAAATATAATTTGGGGAAAGACCCGGGGTTTACGGTTTTAGAAAAAGTAGTGTCCTCAGTTTTTGGCGAATATCAGCTTTTCCTTTTTGGAATTGCCATATTGTTTTTTTCAGCATTAGGTCGTTTTATTTATAAGAATACCCATCAACTCAGTGAAGCGATGGTTGCTTTTGTGATCTACTCAGTTTTATTTTATAGTTTTTTTTCAATTACAGGGCATCGGCAGACTATAGCAACAGCAGGAACACTTTTTGCTTTTGAGTTTTTAAAGAAAAGAAAACTATTCTATTTTCTCCTAATTATTTTGATTGCATCAACAATTCATAAAACCTGCCTTGTATTTATACCTCTTTATTTTATTTCATATCTGAGGAAACCCAACTATTATTTTTGGATAGTTATAGCATTATTTCCTGTCCTGTTGCTAATCAGTAACAGTATTGCCTTATATATCTTTAGCTTGACTAATTCATATGAAGAATACCAGCATATGGAAGAATTGAGACCAGTAACGTTTGTATGTTTGATGCTCTTAGTATCAATTATGGCTTTAATACGGTATAAAAGGATTATTAAACTTAATTCTGAATCGACATTTTACTATTTTGCTTTAATGATTGGAATAGTATTTCTCTCATTAGTTTTTGCCATACACGGATATATGAGAATAGTGCAATATTTCTCAATATTTATTATGCTGATCATCCCTTTAATTTTAAGGTCATTTGGCTCTTCGAGTAAGAAGATAGAACGATTAGCGTATTTCTATACTATAGCCATATTACTTTTCTTTTTCTTAAAATCAAATATGGATATGCAGTATAGGTTTTTTTGGCAAGAAATGCGACTCCAAGAAGTTTATCTATAATTTATGGAAAGGGAAATAAAGTATATCGGATTATATGATATTGCCGGAAATGGGTTAAGAGTTTCATCGCCAGCAGCAATTAGTAAGATGGATTATATTTGTAGTTCAATCTTAAATGCAGGATATAAGTTGCATTTGATATCTCCTTCGTGGTTTTATGATGAGGTAAAAAATAAACCGCTTCTTAGAAAAACTGTTTTAAAAGTAAATAGCAAAAAGCAAATAACTTTTTCGCCAAGTATTGCGTTTTCAGGGAGAATTACAAAATTTATCAAAATATTTTTTTCTTTATCATGGCTGTTTTTCTTTCTTCTCAAAAATGCAAAAAAGAATGAAAAGATAATTGTATACCATTCTCCTTGGCTATGTCTTCCTGTTTTATTGGCAAAAAAAATAAAAGGATTCTATCTGGTTTTGGAAGTGGAAGAAATTTATTCGGATGTTTCGTCTTTGCATTCTTTCTTTGATAAACTTGAGATAAAAATATTTAATGCTGCAGATTCATTTCTGTTTTCCACAGATCTTCTCGTTGATAAAATAGCAAAAGGCAGACCTGGTTATGTAATATATGGAAGCTATACTGTAAATGAGATATTTGCTGAGCCAGTACAGGATGGTAAAATCCATATACTTTATGCCGGGATTATTGACCAGATTAAAGCAGGAGCATTTAATGCGATTGAAAGTGCGTTATTCTTAAATGAAAATTACGTCCTTCATATTATTGGCTTTGGAGAAGTAGATATTTTGAAAAAAAGAATTGAAGAAGTAAGTCCGGTTTCTGCTTGTAAGATTATTTTTGATGGGGCTTATTATGGAGATGATTATATCCGGTATGCACAACAATGCCATATAGGGCTAAGTACCCAAAAAATGGAAGGTAAATATTTAGAAACCTCATTTCCTAGTAAAATATTATCCTATATGGGCCTTGGTCTCAGGGTAGTGTCTGGCAAGGTTGACTGTGTTGAAAAATCGAAAATAGGAAATCAGATTTATTTTTATGAAAATGATTTTCCTGAAGAGATAGCAGGGGCAATACAAAAAATAGACGTTAATTTGCCTTATAATAGCAGAGAAACAATCAAATTATTAGATGAACAATTTATAAATGAGTTAAGAACAAATATACTGAAATGATGCAGAATGATAAAAAACCATATTTAATTGATATACCCGTTTTGATCCTTTTCTTTGCACGTCCAAGACCATTGGAAAAGGTTTTTGAACAAATAAAAATTGCAAGGCCTTCGAAGTTATATTTATATCAGGATGGACCAAGAGCAAACAGGGAAGATGATATTGAAAATATAAGACTCTGTCGTGAAATAGTGGCAGATATAGATTGGGATTGTGAGGTAAAGCATATGTATCAGGAAGAAAATTTTGGATGTGACCCATCAGAATTTATCTCTCAAAAATGGCTTTTTACGAACGAAGAACACGGAATTGTCCTTGAAGATGATGATGTGCCTTCTCAAAGCTTTTTTAGATATTGTCTTGAACTTTTGGAATTTTATAAAAATGACGAGCGTATCAATATGATTTGCGGAATGAATCAGATGGAGGTTTATGAAGACACGCCCTATAGTTATACATTCTCAAAATCTGGCTCAATTACAGGCTGGGCTTCATGGCGAAGAGTTTTTGATAAATGGGAGGAACATTATGACTTTTTAAAAGACGAATATGCCCTGAAAAGTGCAAAAGGCGTTTTGGGAAATAAAGCCTATAAACATTTTGTCCAAAATG
This sequence comes from Flavobacterium microcysteis, assembly GCF_006385255.1. Classification (GTDB taxonomy): domain Bacteria; phylum Bacteroidota; class Bacteroidia; order Flavobacteriales; family Flavobacteriaceae; genus Flavobacterium; species Flavobacterium microcysteis. The sequence goes on along the minus strand of NZ_VFJE01000053.1, from coordinate 152,601 downwards.
CCACAAACCACAAGAATAGCGGTAAGGCACATTATGAGTCTATTTTTGGTTCTGCAGCAATTTTGAACAGCAGATTAAATATTGTTCCTAAATATAACCTGATTTCTAATATTGGAATTGATTCTAATGCCACACATGGAGCTACTTCTATGCACATACTTCCCAAAGGAATTAAAAAAATATTCTACATGAAACCTCATGAAATTGAATTTCCTTTAAAACACCCCAAGTATGTCATTGAAGACGTGAACTATAAAAAAAGAATAGATAGGATTATGGCGCATGGACATCCATTTGTAAAAATGTACCGTTTTGTTGAATCTATAACTTACAGAGCTTTGGATGGAGATTTTAAAAGTATTTTAAACGGAGCAAAAAGAAGGTTTAAAAAATAGGGATTGCAATCTAACGAATACTGAGCTTAGTTCAATTTTTACTTCAGAATTCTTGACATAATTTATAAATCCAGTAATATATATGCTGGTTTGTGAACTATTAAAAATTATAGGAAAATATACAATCTAACAAGTTGGGATTAAATAGAGTGTACAGCACATTAACAGGAAGTATATAGTAATGAATAGTTCTCAACAGATTAAATTAGGAGCCATCATCTCCTACATAGCAATAGTATTTAATATTATTGTAGGTTTCCTATACACACCCTGGATGATTAAGCAAATAGGCAAATCAGATTATGGTTTGTATATTTTAGTTACTGCATTTCTGTCTTATTTTGTGATGGATTTTGGTTTGGGACAAACAATTGCACGCTTTTTATCCAAATACAAGGCAAATAATGAGCCTGAAAAAATAAACCAGATGCTGGGGCTTACCTCAAAATTTTATCTGCTGATTAATGGCTTGATCCTGATTACGCTAATCGTTGTTTATTTTTTTATAGAGAACATATTCATAGAGCTAAGTCCAGTTGAAATTGAAAAATTTAAAATAGTCTATTTGATTGCTGGCGGTTTTAGTTTGATTTCTTTTCCGTTTATGCCGTTGGACGGAGTTCTGATTGCCTATGAACGCTTTGTTCTTTTGAAATTATGCGATATCATCAGTAAGGTAGGAATCGTAATCTTAATGATTATAGCATTACTATTAGGCTATAAGCTATATGCCTTGGTCGCCATAAATGCAGCTATTGGTATACTTATTATAGGTATAAAATTTTTCTATCTCTCAAAGAAAACACCCATTAAGATTGACTTCGGGTTTAAAAGCAAAAAACTCTTAGGAGAGTTGGTCAAGTTTTCTTTCTGGGTATCAATTATCGGAATTGCACAAAGACTTTTAATCAATATTGCCCCGTTTATTTTGGGTATAGTTTCCGGGACAGAGCAAATAGCCATTTTCTCAATCGGAATCATTATTGAAGGCTATACATGGACATTGGCACATGCCTTGAATGGTTTGTTCTTGCCTAAAGTATCACAGCTTGATACACAAAAGAATAATCTTCATGAGATCACCAATCTGATGATTCGGGTTGGCAGGATTCAATTGATAGTGATGGGACTATTAATGATCGGACTTGTGGTTCTTGGACAAGAATTTGTAGTTCTATGGATGGGAAGTGGTTTTAGTGAGTCGTATTATGTCATCCTCCTATTAATCTTGCCAGGATTTATAACGCTAACTCAGGAAATTGCCTATACCTATTTGTTTGTTATAAACGAATTGCGATATAGAGCCGTGATATTTGTAGGTGCCTCTATTCTCAGCGTTATAATCTCTTTTATTTTAGCACCTCATTATGGAGCTATGGGATGCGCTATAGGAATCTTTTCTGGTACCATGCTTTGCCATGTCATAGGTATGAATTTCATTTACTGGAAAAAAATAAAATTAGAGATACCACGATTTTTTAAAGAATGCTATTACAGTCTGATTGGAGCTTTTGTATTGACGCTTTCTGTCGGATTTTTATTGAATTATTTTCTGCCCGCAGAAACTTTGATTCGTTTTTCCTGTAAAGTTGTTCTGTTATCTCTTTTTTATATAATTTCGGTATGGTTTACGGGACTGCGTGCTGACGAAAAAGAACTTTTTAAATCGGTACTTTTAAAGCTGGCAGCAAAATTTAAAAACAAATAATCATGATTTTTATAAAAAGCCTTTTTAAAACAGTTTACAAATACTCCACGGTACGGTTTTTAAAGAAAAGCGTTCCGCAAGGACAAGTTGTGGCAGGTAAAAAAGTTTTAGATATCCAACAGGCAAATAAGATTATCTACGAAGGAATTCTATCTGGCAAACCATTTATGGCAGGCAGATACGGAGGGTGTGAAAATGATATTTTGGCGAGTTATTACCTGCACAAAAAGTTAGGGGCTCCTATATCCAAATTAAAGTTCAATTATTTGTGTTCTAATGCTGGATTTTTTCCTAAGGACATTTCTCTTTTGCAAGGATATGTAAATGAAATGGAAACTGCAGCTACACAGGTTGATATTCTTGGTGCCTGGAATTGGTTTTTAGAAGACTATATCATCGGGACTTTTGCCCCTCAATCACAAATTACGACACTAGGAAATTTGGAGCCCTGGTTTTCTGAAAAACCATGGAGCGCAGCTTTAAAAGGAAAGAAAGTACTGGTTGTGCATCCGTTTCAGGATTCGATCGAACTGCAGTATAAAAAAAGAGAACTGCTATTCCCAGGCTCTGATATTTTACCGGAATTCGAATTAAAGACATTCAAAGCAGTTCAGTCAATAGCAGGCAATCAGCCGGAAGGATTTGACACATGGTTTGACGCATTGGATTATATGACAAGAGAAATTGAAAAGATTGATTTTGATATAGCCATTATTGGATGTGGAGCTTATGGTTTTCCTTTGGCAGCAAGAGTGAAAAAGATGAACAAGCAGGCAATCCATTTGGCAGGAGCTACGCAATTGTTATTTGGTATTAAAGGCAGTCGTTGGGAACAAGGAAATTACAAGCCGATATTTGAAAAAATTTTCAACGAAAATTGGATTCGCCCTTTAGAAACTGAAAAGCCTAAGAAAGCAGAAGCTATTGAAGGTGCTTGTTACTGGTAAATCTCAAGGAATGAAAAAACAGCCAAAAGTTTTAGTAATAAGTCGTGACTCCTGGAATGACACGAACAATAGCGGGAATACTTTGTCCAATCTCTTCCAAAATTGGGATGCGGAGAATATTGCCAATATATACTGTAGAGACGAAATTCCAAACAACAAGATTTGTTCAAATTATTTCAAAATCTCAGAAAGTCTTCTTCTGAAAAAACTCCTGCGGAAAACTCCCGTGGCAGGCATAAAGGTTCAGAAGCAAGAAGCTGTCCTAGCCACATCTGAAGTCAAAGATGAGCAGAATGAGAAGAAAATCTACGACTTTTTTAGAAAAAACAGATTCCATATATTTTTATGGGGCAGGGAACTGCTTTGGAAAATGGTAAATTGGAAAAGCAAAGAGTTAAAAGATTTTATTAAAGACTTTAATCCTGATGTTATCTATTCGCCTTCCTATGATTCCTTTTACATGCATGATATTTTAAAATTTGTCCAAAAGGAATCAGGTGTAAAAGTCGTATATTTTCACTGTGATGATTTGGTTACTTACAGGCAATATTCCTGGTCGCCTTTGTATTGGGTAAACAGATTTGTCCTTCGGAAACATATGGACAAAAGCATACAGTTGGCAGCTAAAAACTATTGCATCATTGATGAGCAATCCAGAGTTTATAAAAAAATCTATAATCTCGATTTTGATATCTTATATAAAACAGGAGATTTTACAAATTTTCCACAAACACATTCTCCAAATGTCCCTTTAAAGCTAATCTATACCGGTAATATAATTTACGGCAGGATTCACAGCCTTTTTTCTATTGCTGATGCTTTAAAGATGATTAATTCAGATGGAATTAAGGCAAAATTATATTTGTATACCGCAAATGAAATTACTCCAGAGGTAAAGCACAGATTAGAAAGTTCCGGTTCGGTTGAAATAATGGGCAAAGTTCCGTATTCTCAAATTCCGGGAATTTTAAATGATGGCGACATACTCGTACATGTGGAGTCTTTTGAAAAACAGCAGATGTTAGCCACTTCGCTGTCATTCTCTACCAAAATAGTAGATTATTTAGAGGCTGGAAAACCTATCTTTGCAATGGGTTGGAAAGAAGCGGCATCAATCAAATACCTTCATGATAATGATATTGGCGTTACGGCAAACAACAATCAAGAAGTTCAAGATAAGTTAAAGGATCTGATTGACCATACAGAAAGCTTAAATGATAAAGGCTTAAAAGCATGGAGTTTTGGAAAAGAAAAGCATAATAAAAAAGACGTGCTAAAGAATTTTGAGGATAATCTGGAAGCCCTAAAAAAGGAATAGCGCTATGAAAAAGAAAATCTGTTTTATAGTGTCTACTCCATATACCGCAAAAGCCTTTCTGGAAAACCATTTTGAAGTGCTTTCCAAAGATTATGATGTTTACCTTGTCGCTAATTTGGATGATTCGGAAATTAAAAATTATTCGAATGGCTACTTACAGGAAGTAAAGCACATACCAATTTTTAGAAAAATTAGTCTGTTAAAAGATATCAAAGCATTGTTTCTGTTAATTCGTTATCTCAATAAAAGCAACTTTGATGTAACGACGACTTTTACACCCAAAGCAGGACTTATAGGTATTCTTGCCAGTAAGATAGTAGGCGTAAAGAAGAGGGTTTATTTTTTTACCGGACAGGTTTGGCACACTAAAAAAGGAGTTTTTAAAAAATTTCTGATGACTTTGGATAAGTTTGTGGTGGCTTTAAGTACAGATATAATTGTTGATGGAGAGCCACAAAGAAATTTTTTAATAGAAAATAAAATTATCAAACCCAACAGATCAATCGTGTTGGGGAAAGGAACAATAAGCGGTATTGATATTTCAAGATTTTCGTTGAAAAATGAAATCAGAGAAAAAATCCGATTAGAATTGAACTATTCTCAGGAAGACTTCGTTTTTATGTTTCTCGGAAGATTGAATACCGACAAAGGCATAATGGATTTAGTTCAGGCTTTTAAAAAAATCAATGCAAAGTATCCGGAAGCAAAGCTTTTGGTAATTGGGCCGGATGAAGAGAATATAAATGCAAAAATCACTGCGGAATTAGATGAGGGAACTTACACTTTGTATGGTTCTACGGATAAGCCCGAAAACCTGATGCAAGTAGGTGATGTTTTTTGCCTGCCTAGCCATAGAGAAGCATTCGGCTTAAGTATAATTGAAGCTTCGGCTTGTGGAAGACCAATATTGTGCAGTGATACCTATGGACTTAAAGATACTATTGTAGAAAATGTTACAGGTTTAAGACATAAGGCTCATGATGTAGATTCCATCTATAACCAGATGGAGGTTTTGATAAAAGATAGTGCCTTAAGACAAAATCTTGGGATAAATGGCAGGAAGTATGTTGAAGAGCATTTTTCAAAAAACATCTTGACAGGACTATGGCTTGAATATTATAATTCGTTGCTAAAAAACTGATTTAGTACATGATATATAAAAAATATATAAAAAGAATAATCGACTTTAGTTTGTCCCTGTTGGGATTTATATGCTTGTTACCCATATTTCTGGTGATAACGATCTTTTTGTTTTTTGCCAATCAGGGAAAACCGTTTTTTGTACAGAAACGGCCGGGAAAAAATGGCGAGATTTTCAAAATAGTCAAGTTTAAGACGATGAACGATAGGAAGGACAAGCAAGGGAAGCTGCTTCCTGACGCTGATCGCTTGACCAAAATTGGTGCTTTTGTCCGTAAGACTTCACTTGATGAGATTCCGCAGTTGATAAACGTTATAAAAGGAGATATGAGTCTTATAGGCCCTAGGCCGTTATTGGTACACTATCTGCATTTATATTCTGATTTTCAGAACAGAAGGCACGAAGTAAAGCCAGGAATCACGGGTTGGGCTCAAGTAAATGGCAGAAACGCCATTAGCTGGGATAAAAAATTTGAACTGGATGTTTGGTATGTTGATAACATCTCTTTTAAATTAGATATGAAAATACTTTTTATGACAGTGAAAAAAGTGATAATAAGCGAAGGAATAAATGCAGCAGATGCTGCCACAATAGAACCTTTTAATGGAGAATAATATTGTATTATATGGAGCAAGTGGGCACTGCAAAGTAATTATGGATTCCATTTTTTTGCAAGGCGATACTATAGAAGCTATTTTGGACGATAGTCCGAAGAAAAAGCATCTTTATGAAATTCCCATCGTTAAAGCAGGAGATTTTAAAGTGAGCAGCGACACTCTTTTGACCATTTCTATTGGCGATAATAAGGTTCGCAAAATGATATCTGAAAAAGTCAGTGCAAAATTTCATACAGTAATACATCCAAAAGCAATACTGTCTGAATATTCTTCTATTGGAGAAGGAACAGTAGTGATGGCTGGAGCTATTGTAAATCCGGATTCGGTTATTGGAAAACATTGTATTATTAATACAGGTGCCGTAATAGATCATGATTGCAATATAGGCGACTATGCCCATATTTCTCCAAATGCCTCATTGGCCGGAGATGTCAAAGTAGGTGAAGGGACACATGTTGGTATTGGTGCTTCTGTAATACAGGGTGTCACGATTGGGAAATGGGCTATTATAGGAGCCGGATCAGTAGTGCTGAAAGACGTTGAAGATTATGCCGTTGTTGTTGGGAACCCGGGCAAAATTATAAAATATACAGAAAAATAGATAAGATAAAATGAGCAATCAAAAAATATGGCTTTCTTCCCCGCACATGGGAGGTACCGAGCAAAATTATGTAAATGAAGCTTTTGAATCAAACTGGGTGGCACCACTTGGGCCTAATGTGACCGGATTTGAACAAGATTTAGAAAAATTTATCGGACAGGATTCTCATGTAGGAGCTTTGAGTTCCGGAACTGCTGCCTTGCACTTAGGATTGATACTCTTAGGCGTAAAAGCAGGCGATGAGGTTATTTGTCAGAGTATGACTTTTTCAGCTTCTGCTAATCCAATAATGTATCAGGGTGCTACTCCGATTTTTATTGATAGCGAAAAAGAAACCTGGAACCTTTGCCCAATTGCTTTAGAAGAAGCTATAACCGACAGGATTTCCAAAGGGAAAAAGCCTAAGGCTATCATAGCGGTACATCTTTATGGAATGCCTTATAAAGTAGATGAAATCCATGCGATTGCTAAAAAATATGAAATTCCGGTTTTGGAAGATAGTGCTGAAGCATTAGGTAGTCATTACAAAAATCAGAAATGCGGTACTTTCGGAGAAATTGGTGTCCTTTCATTTAACGGAAATAAAATCATTACTACTTCTGGTGGAGGTGCTATAGTAACGAAAAATAAAGAATCTAAAGATAAAGTGATATTTCTCTCCACTCAAGCGAGAGACAACGCTCCACATTACCAACATAGCGAAGTAGGCTATAATTACAGAATGAGCAATATCTGCGCCGGAATTGGACGAGGTCAGATGGAAGTTCTTGAAGATCATGTTGGTCTAAGGAGAAAAATGCACGAATTCTATAAGGATTATTTCAAAGACGTTGAAGGAGTAACAGTATTTAGCGAGCCGGATAGCAATTATTTTTCAAATCATTGGCTATCTGCTATTGTGCTAGATCCTTCAAAAACAGGAGGAAAGACTCGTGAAGATTTAAGATTGGCCTTAGAGCAAGCCAATATAGAAAGTCGTCCGTTATGGAAACCGATGCATTTACAGCCCGTTTTTGAAAGCTATCCTTACTACGGTAAAAATGTTTCGGAAAAGCTGTTTGATGACGGACTTTGCATGCCATCAGGTTCAAATTTAACGGAAGAAGATAAAAACAGAATCAGAACCGTTTTAAATCAGTTTTTTAACAAAAAAATATAAATAGAAAATTATCAGAATTTTAAAAAACAATTGTTATATAGTTGTGGTAAAGGCTGTAATGGGATAATTGTTTAACAAAAAAAGTTAATAAAGCCTTAAAATTTTAGTATTTGCTTAACATAGTTGTTTTTTATATAACTTTGCCAAATAAATAGACCAGACTATTAAAACCCCCCAAAAGTTTTAACCAAGTAAAAATTGAGAAGAATTGGACAAGAAATCTTTTAGAACTGATTTGTTAACAGCAATGTCAGGACTAAAATTGAATTTTAGTTTTAAAAATTTGGGATACCTTCCCAGGTGGGTAGTTTTGCTGTTAGATTTGGGGATTGTATTTGCTTCTGGGCTAATAACCTATCTTCTGCTAAAAGGAATGAAGTTAACCTACATTCCTGATGGTTACCTCTTTTATGGGGTCATGTTATATTTTTCAGTAAACATTTTCTTCTTTTGGGTTTTTCGAACCTATTCAGGAATTATACGGCACTCTTCCTATATTGATGCAGTTAAGATTTTCTTTGCGCAGTTCTGTGCCTTAATTACACTTGTGTTTATCAATTTTGTATTCCTGCTGGATCATGACTACAAGATATTTTTGAACACGGGAATATTTTTTAATGGCGTATTTTCTTTCTGTTTTCTGTTCTTTTACAGGATAGTCGTTAAGCAGACTTTTGAAAAATATCTCAGTATTTCAAGAAAAGAAGGCCAAATGCGTGCTTTGATTTATGGTTTTGATAATAATGCGATAGCTGTTGCAAATGCATTGAGATCAGAAAATCCAAGCCGATTCAAACTGCTAGGTTTTATTGATAAATTCAATCAGAATAGTTCAAAAAGGATTCTCGACTTGCCAATCTTACAGCTCAAAAGACGTGTGCCAGTAGTGATGCGTTCCGTAGGAGCTGAAGCGCTTATTATTGCCGACAAATCATTGACAAAAGAAGAAAGGCTCGCCATTGTTGATGAATGTTTAGAATACAACTATAAAGTATATACCATATCTCTGATTACCGATTGGGAAAATCAAGAGGAAATTTCCAAGAATATCAAGAGTTTCGAAATCCAGGATTTGTTGGAAAGAAAGCCTATTGTTCTTGATATGCATTCTATTTCTTCACAATTGTGTGACAAGACAATTATGGTGACTGGCGCTGCTGGCTCGATAGGGAGTGAGATAGTAAGGCAGGTAATTGGATTTAACCCGAAAACAATCGTGATTCTTGATCAGGCCGAAACACCTTTGCACAATCTTTCACTTGAAATAGCCAATTGCAATCCTAATATCAGAATACATAATGTTTTGGCAGATGTCAGAAACAAACAAATATTGAAGCAAGTATTTAAGCTCTACCAGCCGCAAGTCGTATACCATGCTGCAGCATACAAACATGTGCCGTTAATGGAAGAAAATCCATCCCAAGCCATATTTACAAATATTTTGGGAACAAAAATTCTGGCTGATTTGGCGCACAAGCATAAAGTAGAACGATTTGTTATGGTTTCTACAGATAAAGCAGTAAACCCAAGCAGCGTTATGGGAGCGAGCAAAAGGATAGCAGAAAAATATGTCCAGTCTCTGAATTATAAATATAAAAATGATGCCGAAAACAATGGCACCAAATTTATAACAACCCGATTCGGAAACGTTCTAGGTTCTAATGGTTCTGTCGTGCCACTTTTCAAAAAGCAAATCGAAGAGGGAGGCCCGGTTACAATTACGCATCCTGACATTATCCGTTATTTTATGACAATTCCTGAAGCATGCCAGCTGGTTCTTGAGGCAGGAGCGATGGGTAACGGAGGTGAGATTTATATCTTTGATATGGGTGATCCAGTTAAGATTATCGATTTGGCAAGAAAAATGATCAAGCTGGCAGGATTTACACCAGACAAACAGATAAAGATAAAAATAGTAGGTCTTCGCCCTGGGGAAAAACTATATGAAGAATTGCTAAATGATACAGCCAAGACATTGCCAACGCATCACGAAAAGATAATGATTGCAGAAGAAATATTTGATGATTATGAAGCGGTTACGATGGCCATTCATGATCTTATCGAGATTTCAGAAATTACTTCAAATGAGGAAATTGTGACAAAAATGAAGCTAATTGTTCCGGAATTTAAAAGCATGAACTCTATTTTTGAAACATTAGACAACAATCACGTAAGTCAAATTTAGTTTTCTTTAGTCTGTTAATTGTTAAATAGTATCTTTGTATTAAAAACCATATGAAAAAGTTGAATTATTTTAGGCCTGTAATCATACTCTTTTTATCCCTTTTCATCTTCTCATGTGCTTCGAGAAAGAATGTAGCTTATTATCAAAATATTGACCAGCTTCCTAACCTGGAAAGCGCATCCTCATACGAAACTATACTGCAGCCAGATGATCTATTAATGATCATTGTTATGGCAGAAAATCCTGAAGTGGCGGCACCTTTTAACTTACCGTCTGTTATTATGCAATCAACTACTGAGCTTGAAAATCAGCAGATGCGCATGAATAGTTATTTGATAGATTCGAAAGGATTTATCCAATTTCCAATATTAGGACCTCTCCAAATAGGTGGTCTTACCAGAACGCAAGCGATAGCTAAAATAACCAAAGAGCTTGAGAAATATATCAAAAAACCTTCCATAAACCTTAGAATATTAAATTATAAGGTTACCGTTCAGGGTGAAGTTACGCAACCTGGAATTCACAATATTACCAGTGAACGAATTACACTGTCCGAAGCATTGAGCATGTCAGGAGATCTTACGGTTTATGGTAAAAGAGATAATATTCTGATCATTCGAGAGGTGGATGGAAAAAAACAAGCCACCAGGGTAGATATCACAAAAGCAGATTTTTTAAATTCTCCTTTTTATTACCTGAAACAGAATGACGTGGTATATGTAGAACCGAATAAGACTAAAGTAAATTCTTCTGCGGTTGGCCCGAATACTGCGATTGTTCTTTCCTCCATTTCCATAATTGTAACGATAATAGCCTTAACAATACGATAGTAAGTAATGAGTAATAAGCAAGAAATACAACAGGAAAACCACGAATCAGATTTTAATATAAGAGAACAGGTAGAAAAATATCTTGTTCATTGGAAATGGTTTGCACTTTCAGTTATTGTAGTTTTATGCCTGGCTTTTTTATATTTAAGATATACGACGCCATTATATAGAGCTACTGCAACTATTCTGGTGAAAGACGACAAGAAAGGTGGTTTGGCTTCTGAACTTTCAGTTTTGTCTGATCTGGGTGTAGGAACATCTAAAAGCAATGTAGATAACGAAGTTGAAATTCTAAAGTCTCGTACGCTGACAGAAAAAGCCGTAGATAAGTTGCATCTGAATATTCATTATTTGAGCCATGGTCGTGTCAAATCATCCGAATTATATAAGGCATCACCTGTAACCGTAATCTATTCTCCGGCAAGTGACCAGTACAAAAGAGAAGCACATGCTTTTACAATTCAATCAGTTAATGATAATAAATTTAAGCTTTTTAAAGGGGAAGACAAAGAGCTGGGCACCTTTAATTATGGTAGTCTGATTAAAATACCGGAAGGAACACTTTCGGTTACAAAAGTTGATATCGCAGATAAAAGTTCATTTTCAATAGATTGTACTATTTACCCTGTTGAAACCATGACGACTTATTACAGAGGAGCTTTAGGAATAGTATCTGTTGGGAAAAATACAAGTGTAATCGAGCTGTCTGTAGTAGACCAAAACTCACAAAGAGCAGCCGATTTCTTAAATACTTTGGTAGAAATCTATAATAATGATGCTATTGAAGATAAAAACTTAGTTGCAGAAAAGACCTCGCAATTTATCTCTACACGTCTCGGACTCATAACGGAAGAACTTACAGATGTAGAAAAAGATGTGGAAGGCTTTAAAAAGCAAAACAATCTTACTGATATTCCTACGGAAGCTACTATGTTTCTTGAAAATGCGTCCGAATATGAAAAGAAGCAGATAGAAACAGAAATCCAATTGAACGTAGTTTCGTCAATGCGCCAGTTTTTAAATTCAAGCGGGCCTGGAGATCTTATTCCTAGTAATCTCCTTTCAACTCAGTCTGAAGCATCAGACTTGATCATGGAATACAATAGGCTTGTAATTGAATACAATCGAATCGCTGCCGGAGCGACAGCTGAAAACCCAGTAGTGGTTAATGCTGCCAAAAAAATCCAGGCAATGAAATCAAACATAAGCCAAAGCCTGGCCAGAATGCAGTCTTCTTTAACCATTACTAAAAAGAATTTGGATCAGCAAGGATCGGTTATAGGAAGTAAAAAAGCTAACGTGCCTCGCTTAGAAAGAGAATTCAGGATTATTGACAGACAGCAAAAAGTAAAAGAAGCTTTATATCTTTATCTTCTTCAGAAAAGAGAAGAAACAGCTTTGACCTTGGCGGCAACCGAGCAAAGTGCGAAAGTTATAGATTCCAGTTATTTTTCAGGAGTTCCGGTTTCTCCTAAAAGAAGCATGATTTATCTTATTGCTTTGGTAATAGGATTGGCTATTCCTGCAGCAATTATCTATTTGCAAGAACTGCTAAACACTAAAATCAAAAGCAGACTGGATATTGAAAAACGTTTAACAATTCCTTTCTTAGGAGATGTTCCGAAATCGGATTCTCATGAAGAAATGATCAATACCAACAGCCGTTCCGGTTCTGCGGAAGCGATACGAATTGTCAGAACCAACCTGGAATTTATGCTAACCGGAACAAGTGGCGAAAGAGGAAAAACAATTTTCGTTACCTCGACAATTCCGGGTGAAGGAAAAACTTTTATTTCTGTGAACTTGGCAGGAACAATCGCTTTGTCCGGAAAAAAAGTATTGCTGGTAGGAATGGATATCAGAAATCCGAAATTGGCAGAATATATTCCAATCAGACCGGAAGGTGTTACGAATTATCTTTCAAAACAAGACAAAGATTTGGCGAGTTATATTACTAAGTTGGACAACTTTGAAAATTTCCATGTATTGTCTTCGGGAGTTATTCCTCCAAACCCGGTGGAGCTTTTGATGAACGATAAGATAAACAAGATGTTTGCGGAACTTAAAGAAACGTATGATTACATCATTGTTGATACGGCTCCGGTAAGTGTGGTTACTGATACTTTGCTTATTGCTAAAAATGCGGACGCATTTATCTATGTTGTAAGAGCAAATTACCTTGACAAGCGACTGCTTCATGTACCGGAAATGTTCTATAACCAACAAAAACTACCTAATATGTCTCTTGTGTTGAATGCAACAGAAGTAATTAACAAAGGCTATGGCTATGGTTACGGTTACGGCTATGGAGCCGATACGGAAGTAAAACCGTGGTATAAAACTATATTCAAGAAATAATAAAAAAGCCCTTTTTTAAAGGGCTTTTTTATTAAAATTATATTCGGAAAAAATCGTTGCGTCTGATTGCTTCCTTCAAAGCAGCAGTATCAGAAAATGCCAATTTCTTGTCAAAGCTTTTTAAGTGATTTTCATGATGCAAATCGGAACCGGTAAAATCAATCATTCCGGTATCAAGAAGTTTCTGAGCTACTTTGGCTACACCAGAACCATAATAACCTACAGTCGATAACAGATTCAATTGAAACAAACATCCGGCTTTTTTCAGTTTTTTGTACTCGTCAAAATTAGAATGATAAAAAATGTAGCGTTCAGGATGTGCCAATACAGGTTGATATCCGGCAATTCTAATGTCAAAAATAATATCGTACAGTTGCATTGGCGGATTGATATACGACATTTCTACCAGCAGATAATTGTCTTTCAGTGTAAGCAATTTTTCTGATTGCATCAATTTAGAAAAAGAATCATCCATCATATATTCCGCTGCCGCTTTAAACGGCAGGTTGAAATTTTCTTTGACAAGTTTTTCTGAAGTAGCAGCATGAAGCGTTTCAATATCAGCTCTCGAATTGTCCCAGATATTTTTGATAATATGAGGAGTGGTGACAAACTGTTCGAACCCTATTTTCTGAAGTGATTGGATTAGAGAAAGCGTGGTTTCGAAACTTTTAGAACCATCGTCAATTCCCGGTAGTAAATGGGAATGGATATCGGTATAATTCTCGATCAGATCCCTAAGAATCGGTTTTTTTTTGGAAAAGAAAAGCAAAGTTGTGTGTTTGAAAATTTAGCAACAAATTTATAACATATATTTAATAATTCTTCTTTTTTAAAACAAAATATAACAGTAAAAAAGTTGTTATATCAGGCGCTTTTGCAAGTTTCGCTGTCATAAAATTAAATTTCTTATTGCTATATTTGGCAAGCATATCAATATCGCAATATTTTAAGCTTCTACCACAAAATGGACAAAGAAATAATACTGAAAGTTGAAGGAATCTCAAAACAATACCGTTTGGGTAAAGTGGGTACGGGAACACTCAGCCATGATCTTAACCGTTGGTGGGCAAACGTTCGTGGAAAAGAAGACCCGTATCTTAAAGTAGGCGATACCAATGACCGTACTTCAAAAGGCTCGTCAGATTATGTATGGGCTTTGCAGGATATAAATTTTGAAGTGGAGAAAGGTGAGGTTTTAGGCATCATAGGTAAAAACGGTGCCGGAAAATCAACCCTGCTCAAAATCCTTTCAAGAGTTACAGCTCCTACAACAGGAAACATAAAAACAAAAGGACGTATTGCTTCTTTGCTTGAAGTAGGGACTGGATTCCATAGCGAAATGACTGGGCGTGAAAATATTTACTTGAATGGCGCCATTCTCGGAATGACCAAAAAGGAAATCAGATCCAAAATAGACGAAATCATAGAGTTCAGCGGATGCCAGCGCTATATCGATACTCCCGTAAAAAGATACAGTTCAGGAATGACCGTACGTTTGGCGTTTGCCGTAGCAGCATTCTTAGAACCGGAAATTTTGGTTGTTGACGAAGTATTGGCGGTGGGTGATGCCGAATTCCAAAAAAAGGCAATTGGCAAAATGCAGGATATTTCTAAAGGAGAAGGAAGAACCGTGTTATTTGTTAGTCATAATATGGCGGCTGTCAAAAGTTTATGTACAAGAGCAGTTCTGATAGACAACGGAAGATTTGTTTTTTCAGGTACACCGGAAAGAACCATAGACGAATACTTAAAAGCTGAAAAAAGCTCTAATGTTTTAGAGAAAATTTGGCCTATAGAAAAAGCTCCAGGCGATAGCGTTTGTAAGCTTATCAGCGTTACAGCCAAGACGGATGAAAAGTCAATATTCATCAATAAAGACTTAGAAATTGAGTTTGTAATTGAGAATCTTGGTGAAACACCAAAAAACCTGAACATAAGCATGGTTGTGTATTCAAGCTCTGAAGTTCCTGTTTTTAATGTAGTTTCGGATTCCTATAATTGTGAAAAAGGCAGATATTCTATCAGTACCGTAATACCTAAGAATTTGATGAATACGGATACGTACTCTATCAGGGTTTTGCTTGTTGAAGATTCTTCAAAGCCTTTATGCAATGAATACAACGTCCTCAACATTTCTTTTCTTGAAGAAAAAAGAGATGTCTCCTGGTATGGAAAATGGATTGGGGCAGTAAGGCCACAAAACCTGATTGATTGGGACTTCAAAAAAGTGTAAGATGAACATTCTCAAAAAAATTAAAAAAAAAATAATAGCTCCCAAAGGCAATTTTTCCTGTTCTGTTTGTGGTAAGGATCATGTCAGAATGAATCCTTTGCCGGAAAAATACTTAAGGACATTTGCCAAAGAAGGATTTATCCATTCCATTTTTTTATTCGAAACCTTAAACCTTTTTGAATATTCTTGTGCCAATTGTGCTGCTTCAGACCGTTCAAGACTATATGCTTTATATCTGAATGATTTCTTCTCAAAGGCTAAAGATGTAAAGGTTTTGGATATTGCTCCAACAGAACATTTAAAAGACTATTTAAATAGGCAGGTGCCGCCACAAAATTACAGATCGGCAGATTTATTTATGAAAGATGTCGATGACAATGTTGACATTCAAGCCATGGATATTTATCCGGATGATTCCTGGGATTTGATTATATGCTCTCATGTTCTGGAACACGTTCCTGATGATGTCAAAGCGTTAAGTGAAATCTATCGAGTGCTCAAAAAAGGAGGAACAGCCATACTGATGGCTCCAATAAACTTAGGACTGGAAAAAAGTTTTGAAGCCGAAAAAGGTAGGGAATATACAATTTCTGAACGCTGGAAATATTTCGGGCAAGATGACCATGAACGACTGTATAGCAAAAACGATTTTATCCAAAGAATCAAATCCGTCGGATTCAATCTTGAAGAACTAGATAAGAGTTACTTTGGAGAATCGGTATTTAAAAAATATGGCGTCAGCTCAGGAAGCGTACTTTATATCGGGAAGAAATAAAAGAATTGCAGTTCATAAAATACAGCAATTATCATCTAAAATCATTAGATTTAAAATATGAAAGTTAGCGTTTGCATGATAACATACAATCACGAAAACTATATTCGTGAAGCCATTGAAGGTGTTTTGATGCAAAATATAGACTTTGATATGGAGTTGGTAATTTCTAATGATTGCTCTACTGATACTACTGATGACATAATAAAAGAAATCATCGAATCACATCCCAAAGGCTCGCTCATTAAATATTTCTCTCATAAGCAGAATTTAGGAATGATGCCTAATTTTATATTTACATTGCAACAATGTGTAGGCGAATATATAGCCCTATGTGAAGGTGATGATTATTGGACAGACGAAAACAAGCTCCAACAGCAGATTGCTTTTTTAGATACTAATAACGATTGTGCAGGCTGTTTTCATAATGTTTTGGTTGTGAATGAAATGGTGCCGGATTTTAAACCCAAACCATGGCGTACATACGACAAGCATGATTTTACACAGCCAGATACTTTTTCAAAAGTGGCGCTCTTTCATACCTGTTCTTTTGTTTTCAGGCAACGTTTTTTAGAATTCCCGGCCTGGTTTGAAAAGGTGAAAAGTGGCGACATGGCACTATTTTCTCTTATCGCTGCCAAAGGAAAGCTAAGGCTTATTGATGGAATAATGGCGGTGTATAGAAAAAATGAAAAAGGTGTTACATCAGGCCAGAAAATAATAGACTACCATAAAAATCGTATCCGATTAATGCGGTTTTTTAAAGGCCATTTTAATCTTTATCTAACCCAATTGGATGACATTATAGCCTATCATCGCAGTGAAATTATAAAAACATACAAGAAAAAAATACTGAGTATTTTTAAAATAAAATAACCATTGAAAAGCAACAGTCTAAATATTGCTATAGTAGCACCATCGCAGAATGCTTATTCTGAAACGTTTATTCAGGCCCATAAAAATTGGCTTGATGGAAATGTCAAGTATTATTATGGATCGGTTTCTAATGTCAAATTAGAAGGCGAAGGCGAGTTGCTCAGCGGTACCAAAAAATTGCTTGGTAAAGCAATGGACGCTGTTTCCTCTAAAAAACTGCATTCACAAAAAAAGGCTTTGCTTGATTCTTGGAAGAAACATAAGATCGATTTACTGTTTTTTGAATATGGAACAACGGCAGCCCAATTTATTGATGTCATAAAAGAATCCGGATTGCCCTTGATAATTCATTTTCATGGCTATGATGCTTCTGCACATGCTACCCTAAAAGAATTTGAAAAGCAATACGCAGCCATGTTTGCCTATGCTACCTATGTAATAGTGGTGTCAGAAGTGATGCATAAAAAGCTTTTAGAACTAGGCTGTCCAAAAGAAAAAATAGTAAAAAATATATACGGCCCAAATGAAATATTCTTTGATTTGGAACCCGCTTTTTCAAAACCGCAGTTTCTGTCTATTGGCAGATTTACCGGAAAAAAAGCACCTTATTATACCTTACTTGCGTTTAACGAAACGCTGAAAGAATTTCCCGAAGCGACTTTGGTACTATGTGGAGACGGTAATCTTTTAGAAACCTGTGAAAACATCTGTCGTTTTTATCAAATAGAAAATTCGGTTAAGTTTACTGGAGCAGTAACACCAGAAGAAGTTAAAAACTATCTGAAAGAATCGTTGGCTTTTGTACAACATTCCATTACGGCAAAAAATGGCGATATGGAAGGAACACCGCTGGCTGTTTTAGAATCAAGCGCAGCCGGTTTACCGGTTATTGCTTCAAGGCACGCCGGAATTCCCGAAGTTATTATTGATGGTGAAACAGGACTTCTGTTTGACGAGCATGATGTCAAAGCAATGGCAGAACATATGAAATCGGTATTGAAAGATAAGCAGCTTGCAAAAGAATTAGGAGCAAAAGGCCGATTGAACATACAAGCTAACTTTTCAATGAAACGACATATTGATGTATTGAATGATTTGATTTTAAAAGCATCTAATTCGTGAAGCCGCAAGTCTCAATCCTAATTCCGGTTTATAATCGGGAACATCTGATTATAGAAACCCTTGAAAGCATAAGGTCGCAAAGCTTTTTAAATTGGGAATGCATTTTGGTTGACGATCATTCAACAGATAATTCTGTTGGAGTTATATCAGAATTTATCAGTCAGGATTCCAGATTTAAGCTATATCAAAGACCTTCTGAAAAGCTAAAAGGAGCCAATGCCTGCCGCAATTATGGGTTTGAAATGTCACAAGGCGAATTCGTAAACTGGTTTGATAGTGATGACATTATGCATCCCGAATTTATCAGCAAGAAAGTCGCTGCTCTAAGCAATAATAACACTCTCGATGGCATCATTTCTAAAACAATGATGTTTGAAAATAACATAGAAAATATCACGGGACGCGAAAACAGGACATTCCTGACTGAGAATGTATTGGAAGATTTTTTAAAGCTAAAAATTTCCTGGTATTTGCCGGATATTATGTGGAATAGTGCCTTTTTAAAAGAAAAGCAGCTTTTTGATGAAGAACTTCTAGCCGGACAGGACAGTGATTTTTATGCACGTATGCTTATCGAACAGCCTAAACTTGAAGTTGTAAACGAGTATCTGACCTATTACAGGAAACATCCACAGAATATTACATCGCATATTGATAACAGGAAAAATGCAAGACTAAAAATTTCGCATTTGCACAGCGTTATCCGATTGATAGTCTTATTGGAGAAAAATAACAGACTTTCTAATGACCTGAAGTTGCATTTTTTCAAGGCAATGATGAAATATTTGCCATTTGTAATTTCAAACAAACAAGATCTAAAAGCTTTATTCAGGCTGCTTAGAAAACTATCTTTTTTGAATCTGGAAATTTTTATCCGTTGGATTAAAGTATTTTTGGCTTATTTTTCACTGAAAATTATCGGAAAAGGCGAAAAGATTTTAAAATAACAAATAATGATAACCTTACTCTATCCCTATCGAAACCGTGAAATAAAACGCATACAGCGTTCTATGGATTCGTTGGCACAACAAAAAGCACAAAACTTTAAAGTTGTGTTTATAGATTATGGTTCTGAAGATGCCATTGCAGCCGAAGCAAAGTCTTTGGTCGGAAAATACGATTTTGCTTCCTATACTTACTTATATTCAAAAAACCAACCGTGGAATAAATGCAAAGCCTTAAACTATGCCATAAAAAAGCTAGACGAAGGATATTGTTTTGTTGCCGATGTTGATATGATTTTTCATCCTGAGTTTACCTCGGTTTTAGAACAATGTTCAGATGCTGACACGGCCACCTATTTTCAAGTAGGTTTTCTTTCAGAAAATGATACTAAGAAAGATGGACCCTTTGAGTCCTATCCGATTAATTTTAAAACCAATGAAGAAGCCACGGGAATGACACTCTTTCCAGTTTCATATCTGAAAAAGATAAACGGATTTGATGAGTTTTTTCATTTTTGGGGAGCCGAAGATACCGACATTCACAATCGTCTGAAAAATGCAGGATGCAAAGTGAATTATTATGATAAAAAGCTATTGATGCTGCACCAATGGCACCCGAATTACCGCCAAAGAGAAACCAAAACACTAAACAGGGAATTACAGTTATCAGGTATTGTAGAAATCAATCACCAACACTTGCTACACAACCAAAAATCAGGCATTACACAGGTTAACCCAAAAGGCTGGGGCACTATAATGGATAAAGCAGAATGGGAAGAACTGCAAGCTTTTCCCGCTACGCTATTGTCCAACGAAAAAAAGCTAATCAATTATTTTCTATATCAACAACTGCCTAACTCCAAAAATCAGATTCTGGCTGTAGAAATAAAAGAGAACCCAATCCAAAAGGAATTAAAATACCTACTTAAGAAAAAATTAGGCAAAAAAGTTCCGCAATTTTACAACCTAAAAAAAATCAATGATAAAATCCTACGACACATCGTTTCCTTTTATCACACAAAACCCTATAGCTATCAGGTTAGCGAAGATTTAAAAAGTATCATTTTTAAAATTAAACTTTAAAGAAAACAACAAAGTTCAATTTCAATAACTGTCTCGTTTACATACAAAACACCCAACCTTAGCGCCTTAGTACCTCATAACCTTAGCACCTCTTTTAGCCACAGATTTGAATGATTACACAGATTTAAGAAGTTTATGTCAGATGAAAGAAAATACAAAAAGTTTACTTTCAATAACCATCTCACCTTACATGTAAAACAAACAACCTTAGCGTCTTAGTGCCTTAGAACCTTAGCACCTCTTTTAAAACTTATAACTATATCCCAATCGAATAACCTGTGTTTCATAATAATCATTGGCGGTATAATTAAACCCGCCTCCGTCTATTTTTCTTTTAATAACCATTGTATTCAGCAAGTCGGTTGCATTCAGGAAAATCTCTCCTTTGCCTTGTTGAACTGACTTTTTCAATCCGGCATCCATTGAAAATCGGGATAGGATTTTTCCTTGTGGTATAATATCAGGTGCTAAATAAACTGCTGTCATTTGCGCATCCCATCCTTTGGCAAATCGGAACGTATTGTTCAGTTTCAAATTGCCTGAAACGATAGTTTGCTTATCAGCCGAAAAAGTATTAGGCTCAGGATACAAGTTTTGCACTGTAAAAGCATTGATCTGATTTCTGTAAATATTTCCATTAACATTAAATGAATAGATGTCTGAAACTTTTTGGTTTAAAATAGCTTCTATACCGGTATTGTAGCTTTTGCCCGCATTCTGAAATATAGCATAAATCAACGTACTACCCGGAACAATGCTCGATATTCTAGTAATGGTTCCGTTTGCAAAACGATGGTACAATGCCGAATAGAAATAACCATTGCTCCAACTGTTTTTATAACCGAGTTCTACAGAATTGGTATACTGCTGACGCAAAGCGGGATTTCCAACCTTGATAATCTCAGCATCATCATACTTAGGGAAAATACGAATATCGACTTCATTTGGCCTGTCTACTCTGCGATTATAGAAAACCGAAAGTTTATTGTTGTCATTGAGTTTATAGGCCAATCTCATATTCGGAAACGGTTGCGTATAATTGTAACCGTCACTTTTGTAAGTACTATGATCGGGATTCACATCATACTTGATTTTTACATATTCCATACGCAAACCCAATTCAGCTTCCCATTTTTCATTTTCAAAAACATAATTACCATACACTGCCGGAATTAGTTCTTTATAGTTTGCCCAACCTCCGGCATCCATATCCAAAACAGAATTAGCCCCGGGTTTGAACTGCATATTAGTCGGAATGCTTCTGTTGCGGAGTTTGACACCGGTTTCAATGCGTCCATATTTCAAAGGTTTGATATAATCTATATTGAAATCATATACCTGCTCATCAGACAATAATTTAAACGCGTCTGTTCCTATGGATGACGGTAGGTAATTGTCATAAAAATATTGCTCGTCTTCTCTGTGAAAGGTGTAATTAAAACCAACATTCAATAAATGGCCGGCCTCTTTAAATTTGTATTGGTAAGCTGCCGTTGCCATGGCTGTAGTTTTCAATTCATCTTCTAAAAACTGCCAAAGACGCAAACGTTGCGACATATTGCCGTTGAAAAAAGGTTGGTCGCCACGGTCAATAATTTTTTCGTTGCCATACATTCCAGAAACAGTCAAGGTATTCTGCTCGTCAATTGTCCAATCAATCCCTGCTTTTGTCGTGAAAAAGTTGGTGTTTCGGTTTCGTTTTAGCTGTGAGTTGATAACGGTTCCATCGTCATAAGTTCGGGTTACGAACTCATTCTTATTTAGTGTCTCGGTATAAAGATTATCTGCCTGCAGAAAAACATTTATATTTTCCTTTCTGTAGTTAAGCGATAACGAAGGATTGGCTTTTGGCGTAAAAACATATTGCGGCCTGATAGTTGGCAGATTTTCTTTTCGAACCCAAAGCGAACCCGTACCGGATGTAAAACCTACTTTACCATTAAAACCTTCCTGTTTGTTTTTCTTCATGACAATATTGATGATACCGGCATTGCCATTAGCATCATATTTTGAAGATGGATTATTGACAATCTCTATCTTATCAATGGCAGAAGAAGGAATATTGTCGAGTCCGGTTTGACTGCCAAAACCGGTTAATGCCGTCTGTTTGCCGTCAATCAGAACGGTAACTTTATCGTTTCCTCGTAATTGGACTTTGCCATCCTGTACAGTAACACCAGGCAAATTCTGCATACTCTGTAAGACGGAACCACCGCTCTGGCTGATATTATCGGCAACGGAGTAGGTTTTCTTGTCCAGTTTGTTGCTTATATCACTTCTTCCTCCAGTAATAACTACGCTTTCCAAATTCATCGCTGTTTCATCCAGCTCTATGACGGGAATATCTAAAAAAGCAGAAAGGCTACCAACAAATAAAGGTTGTTCTTTGTTCTCAAATCCAATAAATGAAATTTCAAGGTGATAGTTTCCGGGCTTAATAGAGGCGATAGAAAATCTTCCTTCGTCATTGGTTACCGTACCAGCTACAAAAGTATTGTCCTTTTCACTTTTTACAACAACATTTGCATAAGCAATAGCCGATTTATCAGCTTTGTTTTTTATAACGCCTGAAATAGTAACAGATGTTGTTTGTGCAAACGAAACAACACCCAACAACAAGGAGATAAAACTGATTGAAATTTTTTTATTAAAACCCATAATCTGAAATTTTTATTTACAGGTACAAAATTTCAAACTGATTTAGAAGAAATTTAGAATACTAAATAGTTTTGGTTGTTAATTATTTATAAATATTCATTTCTTCTTTATAAACAGGACTTTCTATACCTAAAAAGTTCAGAACGCTGTGAAACACGTGATTCTGAGACAGTGTCGTATTAGGCTTTAGCTGCCTTGAACCGTCAACCCATACAATGAAAGGAATCTCATACTGTTCTTTGGGAGCAATACCTTTAGGTAGTCCGTGCATGTACAAATTCTTTTCTCCCAAAGATTCTCCATGATCTGAAACAAAAAGCATCGTGCTTTGATAGTCTTTTAGCTGTTTCAGGTCTTCAATCACACTGTGCAGAAGATAGTCTGTATAAACGATAGTATTGTCATACGCATTGATTAATTCCTGTTGAGAACAGTTTCCTAGTTCAACGCTGTTGCATACAGGTTTAAAAGTCTCAAATTGGAGCGGATATTTCTTGCTATAGGTAGGACCGTGGCTCGTACTGGTATGTAATACTACCAGTATCTTGTCCTTTTTACTAGCTTCTATCTGGTCTTTCAGACCGGCCAGAAGAACTTCGTCATAATTACATCCTTCGCCTTGACAATTCGCCTTTAGGTCATCTCTTTTCTGGTAATTTTTTATATGAACCGGAGGTTCTCCCCAGTTGGAGGTTCTCCAGATAACTTCCACATTGTTTCTGTATAGGTAATTAGGAAGTATCTCATATAAATCGCCGGTATCCTCATGTTCTAATATGCATTTCACACCTGCTGTGGTATAGGTAGCACAGGAAGAAGCCTCAAAATGGAATACGTTTGGCGTTTTGGAAAGCAACGGATTCGTATCTCTTCCGTAGCCGTATAATGAAAAATTCTGGCTTCGTGCGGATTCTCCAATAACAAGTACTACGACTGATTTCCGATTGTCTTTTATCGTGGCATCCGGCAACTGGATTTCTTTTCTGTTTTTTTGGTATTGGTGAATATAGAATAAAGATGTGTTTACGGAATATGACCAAGGCATGGCAAGTCCGCCCAATCGCTTGGAATTCTTATCAATCCAAAGCCAGTTGCTGGCGTTGGCAAAGGCCATGGCCACGATAAAAAGTAAGGTAAGCGAGGAAGTAATCAAAAACTTCTTTGGAGGCACACTTATTATCTTCGTTCTAATGATAAAAATGCTTGGGATAATACCAAACAGAATTATGTATAGCACCAGTTTAAAAGAAAAAAAGCTGCTGGATTCTTCATAATTGGTGTTGAACACGTTACCAATCATGCTTTCGTCTATTATCACGCTATAGGTATTGACAAAATAGACTGCAATTGAATTAATGATAAAAAATAAAACCAATAAAAATTTCCCGACTTTGCGTAAGAGATAAAGTATAAGATAGAAGGCAAAAGCATTGGCGATAATCATTAGGATTACAAGGCTTGCAATCAGGATAATACCGTTTAGACTTTTGTAGTCGACATTATTAAAGACATAGGCAAAGAATGGAAAATGAAAGAACAAGAAGTTCAATAAACTCATCAGTAAGGCGAAGTGGGCTATCTTTAGGTTATTTTTTATCTTTAACATAGGCGTAAATAATTTTATACAGTGAGATGGCTAAGCTAACAAAAGCCATGTAAAATATCATCAAATTTTCATTAATTATTCTGCAAACCAGCAAAATACAGCAAGCCAGAAATAGCAGTATAAAAACTGGGTAGTATTTTTTATTACCTATCCAGCCCCAGATTTTATAGTTTCGGCTGATAAATATTCCGGTAAGTCCAAAAATATATCCCAGAATACAACCTGCAATAACATCAAGTGGATAATGTGCTCCAACACCCACCCTGGTAAAAGCAAATAGCAATCCCATAATAAGTATTGCCAAGCACCATAAAGTTTTATACTTCAATCTTTGAGGCAAAAAGGAAAACAAGAGCACCGTAAGGATGGTAAAGATAGTAATTGAATGCCCGGAAGGAAGACTGGTACACCCGGATAGTCTTTTCCCGACAATGGTAAAGCTTTCGTTGTCAAACACCACAGGCGGTCTTGGTATAGCAAATATTTTCTTCAAGAAACTGCAAAACAGGAGAGAAACCAGAGAGCCAGACAGCAGCGCCTCCCAGATTTTTGGAGCATAAACTATGAAAATACTTAAAAATGACAGAAAAACCAAAGCATCTCCGAATTGGGTAAGGTTATATTGTAGGCTCGGAAATTGCCCAAGATGCTGATTGATAAAAAAGAAACTATTCTTTTGGATTTGTATATAACCTTCAACGCATAAAGCATTTTGGCTATACAGAAACAAGGCAATCGCAGCTAACAGAAACAGTGGCAGTAAAAACAGAGTTGCCTTAAGTCTTGAATAATTATTGATAACATTGGTGTCCATAGTTACACGTTAAAAAACGAGTAAAGAACATTATCAATTTAGAAGAAATTTAGAATTCTATATAAGCAATGAATTTTTATCAGGAACAGTTAAAGCTATTTCAAAATAGGACTTTAAAAATATGCTCGCCATTTTCAAAATTATAGGTTGTCTTCCAGCTGTGAAAACTGCATATTTCCTGAACGATAGACAGGCCTAATCCGCTGCCATTATCATCGGTAGCAATTCTTGAAAATCTTTTAAACAATAAATCGGGATTGAGAGTCTCATCACCAGAATTTCTAATCTCAAAACCTGATTTTGACAATCCTACTTTTATTGTACCTCCTGGCGAAGTATAGCGAATTGCATTAATGATAAGATTGTTGATTAAGATTTCAGTTAATGCACTATTACCTTTTACTTCAATGCCTGGTTGAATATCAGAACTGACCGTTAGATTCTTCTCTTTAAAATGTTCAAGCAGTCCGTCTATGCTTTGAGCAGCCAACGTATCGAAATTGATAAGCTCAGAACTATCAAACTGGCTGTTTTCGATTTTGGCTAACAATAGGAGGTTTTTATTTGTGCGCGAACTCCTTAACAGCGCCTTGTTCATTTCTTCTGCGATGTGGTATTGTTTTTCGGTCAGGTCATCGCTTTGCAGTAAAATATCCACTTTGTTTTTTAAAATTGCCAATGGTGTCTGCAATTCATGGGAAGCGTTCTCTGTAAATTCCTTCTGGTTTCTATAAGTAGCAATACTATGTTGAAGTAATTTATCAAGTGTTGCATTCAGTTCGGCAAATTCAATAGTATCGGTTTCCAGAAAGTCAATTGACTTCTGGCTGTTTAATTGGAACGACTTTAATTTCTGTAAAGTATCCTGAAACGGTTGCCATATTTTTTTCGAAAGTCTTTTGTTTAAAACCCAAAATCCAATGACTAAAATAAGAAAGAAAAATACTGTTGCCATAGCAATATAAGCAACGGTTTCTTCGGTTTCTTCCACATTGGTTTCGACAATCAATACATGGTTTTTGTTATTGATTTTAATATTGGTTTTTAAACCCCGAAAACGGTCTATGATTTCTTTTTTAGAATATACATTTTGCCGTTTGATGGTGTATAGGCTGTCTTTCAATAAAGGCTGTAGGGAGTATTTTATTTTACTAACCGGCTGTATCTCATTCCAGAATTTAATACTTTCAGCTAATTTTTCGTCGCTGATGTTTTGCTCATTAAATTCATTCTCTATTCTTTGAGCAATAAGATAATTGTTTTCGTCTAGTTCTTTTAGCCAAATCCAATCGACTAAAAAGAAATAGGACGGAATACTCAATGCAAATACGATAGATGCAAAGATGGTAAGCTGTCTAAGCGATTTCTGTAATAAATTTTTCATCCTTCCCATTTATAGCCTGTACCGTAAACGGTTTTTATATATTGTTCACAACCAGCATCACTTAGTTTTTTCTTCAGGTTCTTAACATGGGCGTATACAAAATCGTGATTGTCAAGCATGTCGGCAAAATCCCCTGAAAGATGTTCTGCTAAAATACTTTTGGAAAGTACACGATTTTTATTCCCAATAAAGTAAATAAGCAAATCGAATTCCTTTTTTGTAAGCGCAATAGATTCACAGTTTACAGAAACGGTTTTTGCCAAAAGGTCAATAACCAGTTCATCCTGCGTTATAATATTAGAGTTGTTAAACTGCCTCCTACGCATAAGAGAATAAATCCGGGCTGTGAGTTCTGACAAGTGGAAAGGCTTGGTCAGATAATCATCGGCACCAATCTGCAATCCTTTTATCTTATCATCTAGAGAGTTTTTGGCAGAAATAATAATAACACCGTCCTGTTTGTTCTCTTTCTTTAATTCTTCTAAGATTTTCAGTCCGTTACCATCCGGCAGTGTGATATCCAATAAAATACAGTCATAATTGAACGTTTCTATTTTGTTCATTGCTTCCGTAAAAGTAGGGGCAACTTCACATAAATAGCTTTCTTCAGAAAGATATTCTACTATGCTTTTTGCAAGCTCCTTTTCGTCTTCTATTATCAGGATTTTCATTTTTTCGGTGCTTTCATTCTGCAAATTAAAAATACAATTTTGAAGAAATTTAGAATGCCCACAAGTTTTGCCTTTATTCTCTTGCAATTATCCCTGATTTCAATTTAACATTCTCAAATGTAAAAAAATATAGAGTGCCAAACCGTAATTACTTTTCGCAAATCAGATAAAATTTTCTACTTTCGCTTTGAACTAATGGGGAACAGATTGAAAATATAGTGCAACAGGCACCGTTGTAAATAGTTCCTGTCTTCTCTATAAATTTGTATTCAAGTGATACAGCTTTTCCTAAAAACTTTTAAAACAACGTAACCGGTTTATGTCCCAAAACGGAAATATCAGACTTTTTTGGTGGAGCGAAATCCAGCTTGCCGGTAAGAAAAAGGAAAACTATGGCGATTTGGTAGGCCATTATCTTGTGGAAAAGATTTCCGGAAAGAAAGCAGTTTGGACACATCCTAAAAAACGTTCTTTTTTGGATAGTTTCAAAACCGTGTATTTCACAGCAGGAAGCATTCTGACGCAAGTGAGTGGAAAATGTGTGGTTTGGGGAAGTGGTATCATTTCAAAAGAATATAAAATAAAAAAAGCCGTATTTTTAGCTGTTCGTGGACCACAAACACGAAAGCATCTCATGGCACAGGGATATGATGTTCCTGAAATCTATGGAGATCCGGCGCTTTTAATGCCACGATTTTATAATCCTGAAAGGAAAATACAATATGATTTGGGAATAATTCCGCATTATGCTGATTACCAAATCGTTACAGAACTATATAAAGACCAAAAAAACGTTCTGATTATTGACTTGATGACCAATGATGTTGAAAGTGTAACTGACCAGATTTTGCAATGTAGGAGAATAATATCGTCTTCCTTGCACGGAGTCATAATAGCCCACGCTTACCAGATTCCGGCTGTTTGGGTCAAGTTTTCAGAAAATGTTTTTGGAGACGGAATCAAATACCAGGATTATTTTGAATCAGTAGGTCTTGAAAACTATACGCCACAATTTCTGACGCAAGCACTGGACAATAGCCAGACAGAATTACTTTTTAGCCAAACAAATTCACTTCCGAAAGTCGAAAAAATTGAAGAAATACAGAATAACCTAATGGACGTATGTCCTTTTAAAAAATAAATATGGCCAAAGTAATTTTGATATCCCAACTCCCGCTGCCTTATCCAAAAATAGGAAGCTGGACTACTTTGTATCAAAATTACCTGAATGGCAACCATGCGATTGATTACATCATTTGCGAACAGCCTGATGCGCCATTCCAAAATGTGGAATATAGTATTGTAAGCAAGACACTCACGCTTAAGCTCAAGAAAAAATACCAAAAGAATAATTACATCGGCTATATCGAAGCCCTTGAAAAAATAGTGACATCTGGAGAAAAGTGTATCATTCAGATTGTCGATAATTTCGGGATTATCAAACCATTACAGGAATTTTTAGAATCCAAAGGGAAACGAAACCAATGCTATATTCAATTTTTCTATCATGGTTTTGCTCCTTTTTATGGCAATTTCGAAAGCAGAAATTTTTATGAGTTTATAGACGAAATGGTACTTTTGACTTATGACAGCTATAAAGCCCATAAAGACTACTACACCATATTGCCTTGTCGTTTTTCTGTATTGCATAATGGAATCGATAACAGCAAATTTTATAAAGTCGAAGCATCACAAAAACAAAAGTTACGTGAAAAACTAGGACTGACATCAAAAAATGTTTTTATCTGGTGTTCGCAAGACCGACCTAAAAAAGGATTGGATTTGATTTTGGATGTATGGACTCGTATTTATGAAAAACATAACGACTGCACATTGTTGGTCATAGGTGCTAAACGTGATGAAGCTATTGAAGGCGTTTCATTTTTAGGAAGAATCCCGAATGAAGAATTGCCTCAATATTACCAAGCTTCTGATGTGTATCTTTTCCCGACTTTATGGCACGAAGGCTTCGGACTAAGCCTGATTGAAGCACTTCATTGTGGTTGTTATAGTATTGTATCTGCTTTGGGTGGTGTTCCGGAAGTTATGCAACATGGTGATTTAGGAAGACTGGTTGAAAATCCACATTTTATTGCTGAATGGATGGAGGCAATAGAAGAATTTTTATCAGGAAGTCGAAGCTACCCTTCACTTTCGGAGGATCTCTATTCAAGAACAGCATGGAATAAAGGCATGAACGAAAGAATTGCAGAAGCTAAAAAAAGTTTGGAACGATGAAAACGATAGCCATAATTCCAGCCAGAGGGGGATCAAAAAGACTGCCGGGAAAAAACGTGATGCTGCTTGATGGAATTCCATTAATCGCCCATAGCATTTTATATGCAAAAGTGAATTCAAATGTTATTGATGCTGTTTTTGTAAGCACGGATGATCCTGAAATCAAAAAAATAGCTTTGGAATATGACGCTAAGGTAATTGACAGGCCGGCTCATTTGGCAGGAGACCATGAACCTACGGTAACAGCATTAAAACATGTTCTTGAATCTTTAGAAACAAGACCTGAAACAGTAATTTTGTTACAGCCTACCAATCCGTTGCGTCCTGAAAAATTACTACAGCAAGCTTTTGAACTATATGAAAAGGAGAACTGTGAAAGCCTATTTACGGTAACACGCAGCCATCACAAATTAGGGAAAATAGAAAACAATAGATTTGTACCATTTAATTATAAACCGGGACAACGAAGCCAGGATTTAGAACCTTTATATTTTGAAAACGGGCTGTTGTATATCTGCAAATCCGATTTGATTTTAGAAGAAACAATTATTAGCAAAAATGCCTATCCGCTATTGATAGAACACGCTTTTGCCGGAGTTGACATCGATACGGCTGAAGATTTTGATTATGCCGAATACCTATACCAAAAAAATAAATAAAACAGAATACTAGATAATGAAGCCCTACATAGAAATCGCAGGAAGAAAAATAGGAATGGACTATCCGCCATTGGTCATTGCAGAAATAGGCATCAACCATGAAGGTTCGCTTGCTGTTGCCAAAGAAATGGTGGATGCAGCCCATAGGGCAGGAGCCGAAGTAGTAAAACACCAGACGCATATTGTTGAGGATGAAATGAGTGGTGCAGCCAAAAAGGTAGTTCCCGGGAATGCAACGGTTTCTATTTACGAAATCATGGAACGTTGTGCCTTAAATGAAGCAGAAGAACTCGAATTAAAAGAATATGTAGAAAGTAAAGGCATGATTTTTATTTCAACGCCTTTTTCTCGTGCTGCGGCAGAACGTTTAAAGAAATTTGATATTCCAGCCTATAAGATAGGTTCAGGAGAATGCAATAATTATCCATTATTGGAGCATATTGCCAGTTTTGGAAAGCCGGTTATATTGAGTACCGGAATGAATACGATTGAAAGTGTCAGAAAAGCAGTAGCTATTTTTGACAAACATAATATTCCCGTAGCGCTTTTGCATACGACAAATCTATATCCAACGCCTATCCATTTGGTACGTTTTGGTGCGATGACAGAACTGCATGAAGCTTTCTCGGATAAGGTTTTTGGATTGAGCGACCATACGCTAAATAATAATGCTTGTCTTGGAGCTGTGGCTTTGGGTGCTTCTATTTTAGAGCGACATTTTACAGACTATATGAACCGTACAGGACCGGATATTGTTTGCAGTATGGATGAAACAGCCTGTAAAGAATTGATTACAGGCAGTAACGAGATCTGGCAAATGCGAGGTGGAAGCAAAGAACCCGCAAAAGAAGAACAGGTTACCATTGATTTTGCTTTTGCTACAGTCTGTTCTATAAAACCAATTGCAGAAGGAGAAATTTTTACCAAAGAAAACATCTGGGTAAAACGACCGGGAACCGGAAAAATTCTTGCAGAACACTTTAATGATATTTTGGGCAAAAAAGCAACAAGAGCCATCGGAAACGATGAACAGCTAGTTTGGAATGATATTCAGTAGGCCGTGAAAAAAATACTTTTTCTTACAGGAACCCGGGCTGATTTCGGGAAGATAAAATCGTTAATCCAGATATTGGAAAAAGACCAGGATTTTGTACCCTATATTGCCGTAACCGGAATGCACCTGCAACAAGAATATGGCTATACGCTTATTGAGATTGAACGCTGCGGTTTTGAAAATATCCATACGTTTTCGAATCATACCCACGAAACAACGATGGATTTGACGCTGGCAAAAACAATAGAAGGTTTATCTGCATACGTCAAAGAATGTCAACCAGACCTGATTATCGTTCATGGCGATAGAGTAGAGACATTGGCAGGAGCCATAGTAGGTTCACTCAATAACATTCTGGTGGCACATATTGAAGGCGGAGAGATTTCAGGAACTGTAGACGAATTGATTCGTCATAGTGTGAGTAAGCTCTGCCATATCCATTTTGTGTCTAATGAACAAGCCGCCAAAAGACTGATTCAGATGGGAGAACTATCTTCTTCAATCTTTACTATTGGTTCTCCTGATGTTGATATTATGTTTTCTGAAAACCTTCCTGATCTGGAAACTGCAAAAACATATTACGATATTAAATATGATGATTTTGCCATTGCCATGTTCCATCCCGTAACAACGGAGGCAAAATACATGATGGAGTATGCTGCTAATTTCACGCAAGCCTTGCTCAATGACAATCATAGCTATGTGGTTATTTATCCAAATAATGATTTGGGAAGCAAAGCAATATTAGATTCGTACCAACAATTAAAAGACAATCCGAGGTTCAGGATATTTCCTTCACTTCGCTTTGAATATTTCCTAACCTTATTGAAAAA
This sequence comes from Flavobacterium microcysteis, assembly GCF_006385255.1. GTDB lineage: Bacteria > Bacteroidota > Bacteroidia > Flavobacteriales > Flavobacteriaceae > Flavobacterium > Flavobacterium microcysteis. The sequence continues at coordinate 120,392 of NZ_VFJE01000053.1, read as the reverse complement.
TGCCCAATTCATAATTGGAAACAGCAGTGCGGGAATCCGTGAAGCTCCGTATTATGGTATTCCGATTATCAATATCGGAACACGTCAGCAAAACAGAGCCGTACATTCCGAAATTATCAACGTAGATTATAGTGTTGAAGCTATAAATAATGCACTTAAAACTATTGATAGCCATACGGTCAATCCGGAAGAAGAAGATTTTGGTGCCGGAAACAGCGCTGAATTATTCCTCAGTTCACTAAAAAATCAAGATATTTGGCAACTGAATCATCAGAAGCAATTTAGAGATATTGATGCACCATAAAAAAATCTTTATACTACTGCCAGACGGCATTGGCCTGCGTAATTTTGCATATTCACATTTTCATGAATTGGGGCAAAAGGAAGGATTTGAACCGGTTTTCTGGAACAATACGCCTTTTGACTTAAAAGCATCGGGTTATGAAGAAGTAAAAATTAGCAGGGCAAAAACGCATCCGCTGACTGATATTTATAAAAATGCCCGAAAGCATATCGAACTGAACCTAAACATCCAAAAAAGCGATGATAAGGTGTATGATGCCTATCGTTTTCCTTTTTCGTATAAGAATCTGAAAAGTTCGCTAAAGAGTTTGGCTACTCGTGGTATTATTGCAACCAATTCCTCAAAAAAAGGACTAGAAAAAGTTCGGGAGAAAATACAGCAACTGGAAAGAAAGACTGATTTTTACCGAGACTCTTTAGCCACATTACAAAAAGAAAAACCGGCTATGGTTTTTTGTACCAATCAGCGTCCTGTACTGGCAATTGCTCCACTTTTAGCAGCCCGTGATTTAGGAATTCCAACGGCTTCTTTTATTTTTTCATGGGACAATCTCCCAAAAGCAACTATGGTTGTTGAAACCGACTACTATTTTGTATGGAGCGACCATATGAAAAAGGAACTGCTATATTATTATGACTATATACGTCCGGAACAGGTTTTTGTAACGGGCACGCCGCAATTTGAATCCCATGCCAACAAGGCTACTATTCAGTCAAAACAGGCTTTTTTTGAAGCAAATGGCTTGGATAGAGCAAAAAAATACATTTGTTATTCGGGAGATGATATTACGACTTCTCCAGATGACCAGCAATATCTGGCAGACACGGCAAAAGCTGTTCGCAGTTTAAATGCGAAAGGACATAATTTAGGAATCCTGTTCCGTCGTTGTCCTGTAGACTTCTCCTCACGTTACGATGCGGTATTGGAAGCCAATAAAGATTTGATTGTCAATCTGCCACCATTGTGGAAAAAGATTGGAGAAGGCTGGAATACTATTCTGCCTACTAAGGAAGATGTAATCTTGCAACAGAACACAATTTTCCATACAGAAATGGTTGTCAATCTGGGTTCGTCAATGGTTTTTGACTATGTATGTTATGATAAGCCTTGTTGTTTTGTCAACTATGATACTGACCGTACTGTAGGCGGCAACTCATCAGTCAAAAAGATTTATAACTACGTCCATTTTCGTTCCATGCCACATAAAAATGCGGTAATCTGGCTAAATTCTCCAGAGGAAATAGCTGACCGTATCGAAGCAGGCTTACTAAATCCGGAATCGAATGTAGTTGCGGCAAAAGAATGGTTTCAAGTAATTAACGAACAACCTATCCAGGATGCTTCTGCACGAATTTGGGAAGCTATACGAAACATAATCCGCTAGAATATGTACTTCAACTCCCTGTCGTTTGCGGTTTTTCTTCCTATCGTTTTTTGTCTTTATTGGTTTGTGTTCAAAACATCCAAGAAAGCACAAAATGCATTGTTGATTATAGCGAGCTACTTTTTTTATTCGTGTTGGGATTGGAGATTTTTGTTTCTTTTGATTTTCTCTACAGGACTGGATTATTTTACGGCATTAAAAATTGAAAACAGCCAATCTAAAGCGAGTAGAAAAACATGGTTTTGGATTAGCATAGGTATCAATCTGGGATTTCTTGGTGTATTCAAATACTATGACTTTTTTGCGGTTTCCTTTTCTAAACTGTTAGAAGGATTTGGCTTGCAGGCCAATCCATTATTGTTGAATCTGGTACTACCGGTAGGAATTTCATTTTATACCTTCCACGGACTTTCTTATATTATTGATATCTACAAAGAACGTATCCGTGCCGAACGGAATTTTATAGATTATGCGCTTTTTGTGAGCTATTTTCCATTGTTAGTTGCAGGACCAATAGAAAGAGCTACACATCTTTTGCCACAGGTAAAAGTCAAAAGAAATTTTGACTATCAGCAAACTAAAGAAGGTCTACACCAGATTTTATGGGGGTTGGTCAAAAAAATAGTAATCGCAGACAGTTGTGCCCAATATGCCAATGCTATTTTTGACAATTACGAAAACATGAACAGCCTGTCGCTTATGCTGGGAGCCGTTTATTTCGCTTTCCAGATTTATGGAGACTTTTCAGGTTATTCAGATATTGCTTTGGGAACCTCTAAATTATTTGGGATTAACTTGCTCAAGAATTTCGACTATCCGTATTTCTCCCGGGATATTGCAGAATTCTGGCGTCGTTGGCATATTTCGCTTTCATCCTGGTTCCGGGATTATCTTTATATTCCTTTAGGAGGCAGTAAAGGCGGAACGTGGATGAAAATCAGGAATACATTTATCATCTTTTTGGTAAGTGGCTTTTGGCATGGCGCTAACTGGACCTATCTGGTTTGGGGATTCTTAAATGCCTTGTATTTCCTGCCATTACTTTTGAGTCAGAAAAATAGGATACATACCGGAAATATCGAAAATGTAAATGTGGTTCAGGGATTCAAACTGATTCCTCAAATCGGATTGACATTTCTATTGACATGTTTTGCCTGGATATTTTTTAGGGCGCCAACAATTACTGATGCATTTGGTTATATACAGAGAATGTTTACCAATTTGAAATTCAAAAGCCAGTACTTTAGTATTGAACGCTATAATTATGAACTGATACTCATGATTGTATTGTTTGTTGGTTTTGAGTGGTTCAACCGCTATAAAGTTGAACCTGTTTCAGGACGATACAGCTATCTAAAAATTGCTTTAGCCATTGCTGTTCTACTGTTGTTTGGAGTGTATAGCGAGTACAAAAGTTTTATTTATTTCCAGTTCTGATGAGAAGATTTTTGCTTTATCTACTTAAGGTTTTTATCGGTTTTATAGCCGTACTATACCTGTTGGATTATGCTTTCACGGCTGGTTATATAAACAGCAAGCCCAGAAATAAGATTGCGTTGGCCTATGCAGGAAAACCTGAAAATTATGATGTGATTTTCTTAGGTTCATCAAGAGCTAATAATCATTTTGTTCCGCAATTGTTTATTGATAAAGGCTATTCGGCTTATAATTTTGGAATGAGTGGCTCCCGATTGGAGGAGAGCGCTTTGCTGCTGGAACTGCTATTGGCAAAAGGAACAAAAATTAAAAACCTTGTCGTTGAGGTAGACTTAAACATCAATTCCAATGGATTTTCTGACGGTACCCGAGCTTACTTTTATCCTTATTTAAAAGAGTCAGATCAGATTAGCGATTATTATAAAAACATAAAAGATTTTGACCAACTGTATTATCTGCCGTTTTATCGTTATCTAAAATACGATGCGAAAATAGGAGCCAGAGAATTGTTTTTTACGGTAGCGGAAAGACCGTCGAAATCCCTACAGCGTCATGGGTTTTATCCATTAAAAGGGAAAGGGAAAAATATGAAGTATGACCTTTCAAAATACAAACCCAAACGAAACAAGGCGTATGAAAGGATTAAAACAATCTGTAAGACTAACGGAATACGTTTGATTGCTGTAACGACACCAATGTGCGAGAACGTAAAAAATGCAGCATATTTTGAAGATGTTGTCAAACTATATCCGGAAGTTCATAATTTTGAAGCTGTAGTAACCAGCGATGATTATTTTTCTTCCTGCGGACATATGAACGAAAAAGGAGCCACTATTTTTACACAGTTTCTTTTAGATAAATTTTTTCAATAATGCACATTGCTTTTCTAACACCAGAATACCCTCATGAAAAGGTACGACATGCAGCCGGAATCGGAACCAGCATCAAGAACCTTGTTCTGGCTTTGCATAAGGAAGGAATCAAGGTTTCGGTTTTTGTGTATTCCCAAAAAACAAATGAAGTTCTGGAAGAAAACGGTATAAAGATTCATCTGATACAACATAAAAAATACAAAGCTTTTGGTTGGTATTTTTATAGAAAACATCTTCAGAACTATCTAAACAGGTACATTTCTCAAGATAAAATTGATTTGGTAGAGGCTCCGGATTGGACAGGAATTACGGCCTTTATGAATCTGAATGCGCCTTTGGTTATTCGTTTTCATGGCAGTGATGCCTATTTCTGCCATTTGGAAAACCGAAAACAGAAACCCAAAAACTTCTGGTTTGAAAAGCTCGGATTGGCAAAAGCAAAGGCCTATATCGCACCGACACAATTTGCCGGTGATTTGACAAAAGAAATTTTTAAAATCAAGAACAAACCGATTCAGACACTGCATTACGGAATCCTGCTTTCTGATTTTTCAAATGAAACACCACAGGATTTTGAACCCGGACTGATTTTATATATCGGTACTATCATCAGAAAAAAAGGCGTCTTGGAATTGCCGGCTATTCTGGAAAAAGCTGTTGCAAAAAATCCTGAAATCCGATTGTTGCTAATCGGTTCGGATTCGTATGATTTGCAGACGCAATCACCTTCAACCTGGCAATTATTACATTCCATGCTGGATGAATCGCTGAAAGAGAAAGTCAGTTATTTGGGCAGAGTACCTTATAATGAGATTCGGGAACATATCAAAAAGGCCAATGTTTGCGTATTTCCAACCTTTGCCGAAACTTTAGGCATGGTAACAATTGAATGCATGGCAATGCAAAAAGCTGTTGTAAATAGTAATATTGGTTGGGCAAAAGAATTAATTATCGATGGGGAAAGTGGTTATTTGGTACATCCACAAGACCATAATTTATATGCTGAAAAAATAAGCGAACTCATTGCCGACAAAAATCAGGTATTGCAGTTGGGTAAAAATGCAAGAACACGTGTTGAGAATGTTTTTGATATACGAAAAACAGTACTGCAAAATATAGAATTTTATAAGCAGCAGTTATGATTATACTCTACCATCAAAATAATAAAGTGACACAGGTCTGGAATGATTCTTTAGGAGAAGATATTCCGGTTCGTTTGGCTTCGATTGCAGACACTCTGTTTGAAGCAGCACAAGCGTTTCCTGAATCACTGATATTTTGGTGCCATGAATCACAACGCAATTATTTTAATAAAGAAAGCATTTCTGATATTTTCCATCATAAAAAGATAATGGCTTTTTATAATCCGGCAAAAGAAAACTATTTTCCGGATACTATTGGATATATAGAGGAAAGCCTGTTTGCTAATCCTAACAAGAATGCGAAGTATGCAACCTGGTTTGCCAGTGCTGCCATAGGTGGAATATCATGCGAAGTAATGTTGCGCTTAGAAAAGGAAATCGTACGCGATACGGATTTCGATTATTTCCTGCATTCTTTAGCAAAGCTATGGATGCCACATGGACTTTTATGTTACTCGGAACCTCGATTGCTTTTGCATTCTGATACAGGTTATACAACTACAAAAGCGAGTACAAAAACTGTTTTCAAGTTTGTACGACAGCATTATAAATCCCGATGGATATTTCTTTTATTGTTTAATTGTATCCTGCATCAAAAGCAATGGTTTTTATTGCCTTTTTTTCAGAGTCTATTTTATGGTAAAAGGAAAACTACTGGAAAAGTTTTGGATGCCGTTTTTGTCCAATCTTCCAGGCAGATTATTAATGAAGCCGCAATAGATGTAATTATCCCAACCATTGGCAGGGAACAATATCTATATACATTTCTATCCGATTTGGCTGCTCAGAAACAGTTGCCCCGAAAAGTTATTATCGTTGAACAAAATCCGGTTGAAGGAAGCCAGAGTAATCTGGTTTATCTCCAAAATAATTCCTGGCCTTTTGCTATTTCGCATACATTTACACGTCAGGCAGGAGCCTGCAATGCTAGAAATATTGCCTTATCCCAAATTGAAAGTGAATGGGTTTTCTTTGCAGATGATGATATTCGTGTAGGAGAAGATTTTCTGGAAACGGCTTTCAGCCAGATTGCCAAATACGGAAACGAAGCCAATACGTTAAGCTGCCTTCAAATCAACGAAAAGACCGTGTTCGATGCAGTTTTTCAATGGAAAACATTTGGGTCGGGATGCAGTATCGTGAAAACAGACACTTTAAAAGGACTCCAATTTGACCAGCGTTTTGAGTTTGGTTTTGGAGAAGATGCGGATTTTGGAATGCAACTTCGCAATAAAGGATTTGATGTGTTATATCTTCCATTTCCCCAAATACTACACTTAAAAGCTCCGATAGGTGGTTTTAGATCGAAACCTGAATTGGCTTGGAAAGATGAGAAACTTCAGCCAAAACCATCACCTACCGTAATGCTGTACAGGTTGCTACACCAATCTAAAACACAACTGGAAGGCTATAAAACGGTTTCTTTTTTTAAGTTTTACAAACACCAATCCATAAGGAACCCATTTCGCTATTATAAAAACTTCAAAGCAAAATGGGCGGTTAGTCTTTTTTGGGCTAATAAAATTAAAAATAGCTGAATTACTAGCTGGATTTATTCCATTACCTATCTGATTTATTGTAAACTATTGGCTCTCAATTAATACTTCTAAGAATATAATTTAGGACGGAGTAGTATTTTCGTATATAAAAAAATAATATCTTTGTAGCTAAGATATTTAGTTAATAAGATAAAAATATGAACGATTTACTTCAACAATTTAGACAAGCGAGCCGACAATATTCCGACGCTTCCATTTTTATGCACGAGGCAATTGCCCGCAAAGCAGGCTTGGCAGGTTCAGATCATAAATACCTGGGACTAATTTTACAACATAAGGAATTGACAGCAGGCGAACTTTCTAAGTCGACAGGATTGACGTCCGGCGCTGTTACCGGATTGATTGACCGACTGGAGAAAAAAAAGCTTCTCAAAAGAAAATTCACTAAGGACGATCGAAGAAAAGTAATCATCGTGCCTAATGAAGAAAATGCTATGAAATTATTACAGCCGCTTTTTGTGGAACTGCAACAAAAAACAACAGCACTGATTGCTTCTTTTTCACCATCGGAAATGGAAGCCATAAAGCGCTATTTTTCGGAAGCTACCGTCATCATGAAAGAAGTAACCGGTTCGATGAATTCTAAATCAAACGATTAAAATGGAAAATATTACGACAAGTTATCTGTCAAGAGCAGAGCTATGGCTCTGTATTACGACTCTTGTTTATTTTATGATGAATGGGGCTCAAATTTTTGAAACATTGCTTTTTGTTCCGAAATGGACAGTTTCACCACCGGACAATTTTAAGCTTTTATTAGACGGACAGGGTAGTAGCTTGAAAATTTTCTGGATAGTATTCCATTCCCTACATGAAATTACTTTTTTGATGGCGTTGTACTTTTGCTGGAAAATAGACCCTATACGGAATTGGCTTTTAGTCTTGCTCGCCATCCATTTTGCGGTTAGGATTTGGACGCTTTCTTATTTTGCCTCTGCTATTATCGACTTCCAAAAAATGGCAATTGCACCCAATGAAACTAAAGATTTGCTTAGTAGGGTCAAGCTTTGGCAAACGCTCAATTATATACGGGTTTTTATTTTTGTAGCCGTTTCATTGGGAATGATACCGTTATGTGTCCGATTGTTTAATATGCGACATTAATTGTATTGTCTCCTATGAAACGATAACAATCGATGTATACAAGCTATAGACATCCCAGCCTAAAGATTGATATAACTGCCTGCCTTCTTCAGTAGCTACCAGGAAGTTTTTGGTACTATTTTTAGAGAGTGCTATTTTTTCAAGTTCTCTTATGATTATAGTGGCAAGGCCTTTTCTTCTGTGATTGCTGTCAGTTATGATTCGGTCGTATACGGCTATATCATCAACAAGCACTACACGACCAATAGCTACTTCTTCGTTATTTTGAGTAAGGATTCTGACTACAAAGGTTGAATTATAGCTATCAAATTCCAAATGGTATTCGGTATCGAGATGACGATTTGGAAAAACCATTGGCTCAGAACACGCCATCATATAACCCTGTGGTTGGAGCGTCCACTTTTCAGAAACATGATTTTTTATTTCTTCAGGAGAGGCACAGGCTTTTAGAAAAATCCAGGGTTCAATGATTGTATTAGAAAGTTGGATAAAATCCTCATTCAGTTCTGCAAATACATACCTTTCTTTTTGTTTCACATCGCCGACTTCAACTTTAAAACCGGATTTGAATACAATTGGTAAGGGTAATTCTCTTGATAGCGACCAGGCGGTAAGCCATTTTTGGAGAATATCTGGAGAGACTTGGTTTTTCATGACTTTTTTATTGAATAGACATTGCCCTGTTTACCTTATAGATTATTTGAAATAAAATAAAAGCACAGATTGATAGATATAGTATTGAAGGAATTGTAAAATAGAAATATTTTAGTGAGAGTTTGAATCTGTTTTTACAATAATAATAAAAAACAAAAGCTGTTGTTAAGAAAACTATTCCAAGTAAAGGAACGTATACAAGATACGTAATTAACGCATAGACTTTTCTCATGTTAAAATTGTAGAATGAAAAAATTTTATTCGCTAAAATAAGTTGTGTAATAATCATTAGAATAAGTCCGATAAAAGAAATATAAGACGATTTAATTACATTTTTATCCATAATTGATTATATATTGTTTTCCTATATACCTTGTTTTCCCCATTTTTTCCTATTCTTTCGACCGATTAAGTAAGATCTCAGGTACAGAAGAACTCCCTTGATTTTTAATTCATTAATAGGAAGTTTTTAAAATAACAATGTTTATTTTCTTTGTTAGTTAAATTGATTTCATAAATTGCTTCATAGGTTCGTACTCCAGATATATTGACATTACCTTTACTTTTTAATAGTTCACAATTATTGTTCATATAATTATTAAAAACAAAAAGCGCAAATTTTTCACTTAGTTTATCTGTTTTTTCAATCAGGTCGATTTGTTTATTATTAAAATCATTGTTTTCTATATTGTAATAAACCTTATTATCAACATCATAAATTATAAACCAAAATTTGTTTGATGAAAAGGAAGGATCAGGCGAATAATAATATAGGATATGATTAGTATTTTTAAGTTCATTCCTCATTTTTTTTAAAACGAGCTTATTCATATTATATCCTTTTATTCGAACTTCATTCTGGGGATTACCTTCAGCTTTATCTATATCATCTCGTATTTCTTTTTGCATCGTAGCAATTTCAGTATAGAATTTAGGTGTACTACAACCAATAAAAGATATTGATAATAAAAGGATGTATAGTATTCTTGTCATTTACTTTTAATCATTTTTCTTTCCATCAATAATTTCATTATAATCTGAGATATCATCCGTATTGTATATTTTTCCCATATACTGTGTTGTTCCGTGTTTTTTTCTTATTCTTTCCGCATAAACTATTCCTAGGACAAGCCCAATAATGGAGAGTAAGATAGAAATCCAAAGCAGTTCTTCATTAGAAAAATAAATGGCTAAGGCGATAAAAAGAAAAATGATAAAGGGTGAAAGAAAAATTTTTACCCAATAAATTATTTCAAATAGTTTATTCATGAGTTTGATTGTTAAAATGATTAAATCATCTGATTTTTAATGGCTATCATTGTCATACTCAATTAAAAAATGATATTTCTTATCGACAGTATCTTTTCTGTATACTTTAAATAAGTCTGAATTTGCATCTTTAGTTATGGAGTCTCCTAACTTTAATTTGAAATCATAGATAGCGTTTGAGTCAATTCTCAATCCATTCTGCATATAAAATTCTGTAGTGCGTAGTTGCCAATTGTTTCTTTCTACTATCAGAGAATTAAATTTCAATTTATAAAATTTATCATCGTTACTTTTACCACTCCAATAGAAATAAGTAAATATGCCAAGTAGTACCGCTATTGGATAAAAATGTATTATTTTTTTAATTTCCATTATAAAGATGTTTTTTCAACTTTTAAAAACAATGAAACAAACATAAAAATCAGTGCTATTATGAAATACCAGGCAAATAATTTTTTGTTATACTGATTTTTATATTGCTTAATCAAAACTTTGAATTTGTCATGTCTTAAGAATAAAAAATAATGAAGTAGCATAATTGGTGTTATAGAATACATTCCCGCATTTAAAACGAAATTGTATGCTCTTTCAGAAATAAAAGTTATGGTTAAAAAATCTAAGCCACCGTCTAATATATAGTTATTAAGAATCAGGTAAACAAAAATAACGTAAATGGAAGTTGCAAAAGCAAAATAAAATCCTGAAGCAAACTTCCAGATATCGCTCATATATCCGTTATTTTGAGCAGTATAGATTGAGCTAATCATTATTTTATAAAGTAGGTTTTTCATTGTCAGACTGCTTAATGTCTTGATTTAATTTTCTGGAATATAATCTTCCTATTTAATAATTTTATTGCTTAAGGTTCCATCTAAATCTGTAAAGTAATATATGAAGGTTTTGTCAATCTTATATAGGTTTATAAGATTTTTAAAATTACCCAACATTTCAATTTCAAACGTTTTAAAATCCACTTTCGCAATTTTAAACCCTTTGTGAAAAAAGCTTTTGAGATAGATTGGTAAATAAATAAAATTTTCATCTTTTAAAAATGGGCCACCAAAAAGATGTTTTGAAACAAGGATGTCATTGATTAGGAGCTTGCCTATTTCCGGACCACCTTGTCCTATTTCATTTAAATCAATATATTTAATATTGAGATGAGGAAATTGTTTTTCCGGTACAAAACTAATAGGTGTTTCTACAAACATAGTTCTAGGGTGAAATTGATGATAACGGGCAACTTACATAAAGTGTAGGGAAGACTCTCGTGAAAATTAAATATTTATTGCTAAATGTAATAATTTTCCTTTTGAAAAGATATACGACATATAGTTATAGAATAGAATGAATCCTAAATTTCTATATTTGTTCTCATCAACCACATCCTATGAAATTCTCACTGATTATTTGTACTTATAAAAGAGCCACTCCTTTGTTGACTCTTTTAGAATCTGTAGAGAAACAGACTGTGTACCCAAATGAGATTTTGGTTGTAGACGGAAGCCCGGATGATTTTACAAAAACAGCTTTAGAAGAAAAACATTTCAAAGGACTTTCGTATTTCAAAGTTGATTCGAAAGACCGTGGTTTAACAAGACAGCGAAACTTTGGAATCAACAGAGTCATGCCCGAAGCAGAAATCGTTTGTTTTTTAGATGATGATACGGTACTGGAACCTACTTATTTTGAGGAAATCCTATCGGTTTATGATATGCATCCTGAAGCTTTGGGAGTAGGAGGTTATATTACCAATGAAACAGCTTGGCAGCCCATTGCAGAAAACTATAAAGAAAAGACAAATGAATTTGTTTATGACGGCTGGAAACGCAAAGACGGTTCCCGTTTTGTAGCCCGGAAGAAATTAGGACTTGACAGCAATGTATCGCCTGGATTTGCTCCGGAATATTCACACGGAAGAAGCATCGGTTTTTTGCCGCCATCAGGAAAGATCTATGAAGTACAGCAACTAATGGGCGGTGTTTCATCATTTCGAAAAGAAGTTTTTAACCAACTCCGATTTTCTACTTATTTTGAAGGTTATGGCTTGTATGAAGATGCCGATTTTACGTTACGGCTTTCCAATTTAGGAAAGCTATATGTGAATACAAATGCTAAGTTGGCGCATTATCACGATGCTTCTGGTAGACCAAATAAATATGCTTATGGGAAAATGGTAGTGCGTAACGGCTGGTATGTATGGCGGTCGAAATACCCGAAACCATCAGCTAAAGCCAAATTGAAATGGCACAGCATTACGCTGTTGCTAATCCTAATTCGATATGGAAACGCACTTACTTCCTCACAAAAAAAGCAGGCTTTTACAGAAGCATTAGGAAGAACGGTAGGTTGGTGGAGTCTGTTTTTTAGCAAACCTAAACCAGAGCTGTCATGAAGTTTGCCATTATTACCCACGTACCTCATTTAAAGGAAAACGACAGACTGTATGCCTATGCGCCATATGTGCGTGAAATGAATCTGTGGATAGAGAATGTAGACGAGGTGCTTTTAGTAGCGCCAACAACCCATTTACAGCCAAACGCTATTCATCTGCCTTATGAACGGGAAGTTCGATTGATGGAAATTCCCGGATTTAATGCCATCGGATTGAAAGCAAAATTGTCAGCATTGCTTAAAATGCCCAAACTAATTAGGGTTATCTACAAAGCAATGCGTGAAGCCGACCACATTCACCTAAGATGTCCGGGTAATGTTGGCTTGCTGGGTTGTTTTGTACAAATTCTTTTTCCAAAGACACCCAAAACAGCCAAATATGCTGGCAATTGGGATCCTAAATCAAAACAGCCGTTTAGCTATAAGGTTCAACGATGGATTTTAAGCAATACGTTTCTGACTAAAAATATGCAGGTATTGGTGTACGGGAATTGGCCCAACCAAACCAAAAACATACGACCATTTTTTACGGCTACCTATCATGATAAGGATAAAAAACCAGTAATATTGCGGACCTTAGAAGGAAAAATAAAATTGCTTTTTGCAGGAACATTGGCAGAAGGCAAAAGACCATTATATGCTGTACAGTTGGCTGAAAAGCTAATTCGACAGGGATTTGATGTGCAGCTGGAACTTTTTGGAGATGGAAAAGAAAGAAGTGCTTTACAAGAATATATCGCTAAAAATAATCTGGAGAATTCCATTTTGCTAAGAGGCAACCAGACAAAAGAAAGTCTACAGCAGGCCTATGAAGAAAGCCATTTTCTGGTATTGCCTTCCAAGAGTGAAGGATGGCCAAAAGTAGTAGCCGAAGCCATGTTCTGGGGATGTGTTCCGGTTTCAAGTAGAGTTTCCTGTGTGCCGGATATGCTTGATTATGGCACAAGAGGATTGTTGCTTGAAATAAACCTTGAACAAGATTGTGAGAATATGGTTGCTTTGCTAAAAGCACCTGGAGAATATAAAAACAAAGCTGAAAAAGCGGTACTTTGGTCCAGAAGATATACTTTGGATTATTTTGAAAGTGAAATCAAAAGTCTTTTGAAAAACGTATGAGAGTCCTGCAGCTAATCGATTCGCTAGAAGCCGGCGGTGCTGAACGTATGGCCGTTAACTATGCCAATAGTTTGGGTGTCCGGATTGCGTTTTCGGCACTAGCAGTTACACGTAAGGAAGGTTTGTTGAAAGAACAATTACATGAAACGATTCCCTATGTATTTCTGCAACGAAAACGGACGATTGACTTTCAGGCTGTTTCCAAGCTGAAACGCTTTGTGAAAGACAATAATATAGCTATTGTCCATGCGCACGGGACTTCCTATTTTATGGCAGTAATGCTCAAGATAGCCTATCCTAAAATAAAAATTATCTGGCATGACCATCATGGTGGAAGAAGTACGCAAAAAGGATATAAAAATGCTGTTTTGAAAGCGGCTTCTCGTTTTTTTGATGCGGTGGTCGTGGTCAATCATGAATTAAAAGCCTGGGCAGAGCGTAATCTGGCAGTTTCTAAAGTAGTATATCTCCCTAATTTCGCTATCCAGAACGAGACAGAGCAAAAGCAAACAATAGTAAAAGGTACGGATGGAAAAAGAATCATCTGCTTATCCAACCTGAGACATCCTAAAAACCATGCCCTGCTTTTGGAGGCTTTTCGGGATTTCGAACTTAAAAATGGAGACTGGTCGCTACATCTTGTCGGTAAAGATTCTCAAGATGAGTATTCTTCATTCTTAAAACAGTTTATAAAAGAGAATCACCTCGAGGATAACGTTTTTATTTACGGTAGCTGTCCGGATATTAATGCTATATTACAACAAGGAACAATAGGCGTACTGGCCTCTATTTACGAAGGTTTTCCGGTTACTTTGCTGGAATATGGCCTGGCTGGACTGGCGGTTGTTTCAACCAATGTTGGCTATTGTGGAGAAATCATAGAGCATGAAAAAACAGGACTTTCCTTTAATCCATCGGATGTGAAAATGTTAACGGCACAATTGCAACGAATGGCGGGCGATGAACAGTTGAGAAAATCAATGTCAGAAGCTTTAAAAACGAGAATAAAGCAAAGCTATTCGGAAGAAATTGTCATGAATGCCTTAATATTGCAATATCAAAACATTTTAAATGCAAAACAAAAGTAGACAGATTACCTATATCGGGCTTGTCTTGCTGCATATTGCGATTGGCTTTGCAATATACTTGTTTCCGTTACTGTCTAAAGTATACGGATTGCTTACGTTGCTGATTGGCGTTAGTATAGTACTAAAGACTTCCAATAAGCATAATGAGGTATTGTATCTTTCGGCCTATATAGCCGGAAGCGAAGTTTTGCTGCGAATGACTGGAGGAAATTTTCTGAATGAATTTTCCAAATATGGCGTAATGATCTTTATGCTTATGGGGATTTTTTACAGCAGTTTTTCCAAAAACTCTATTCCCTATTGGATATATCTCTTGCTTTTAATTCCGGGAGTGGTGATTTCTACCATAACTTTAGACATCAGCACTGATGTAAGGAAAGCGATAACATTTAATATCGTAGGGCCGGTTTGTCTGGGATTATGTTCAATTTATACCTACAGGCGAAAGATTTCGTTTACGGAATTATCAAATGTTCTGCTGGCTGCCGTTCTGCCCATCCTGTCAACAGCCTGTTATTTGTTTATTTATACTCCCGATGTAAAAGATGTAGTGACCGGGACATCTTCTAACTTTGAAACTTCAGGTGGTTTTGGTCCTAATCAGGTTTCTACCATTTTGGGACTCGGATTTTTTATCTTTTTTTCAAGAATGCTGCTAAATTCTCCTAACAAGAGGTATATGTTGATTAACCTGTTTTTTACATTAGTTCTTACATTCAGGGGAATCGTCACGTTCTCGAGAGGAGGAGTAATTACGGGATTAGTTATGATTGTCATGCTTTTTGGAGCGTTATATACGCTGGCAAATTTGCAAACCAAAATGAAACTAAATGTCGTAGTCATATTGACTGTTTTGGCAGGGATCGGAGTTTGGGGTTATAGCTCTTTGCAGACCAGCGGACTGATTGAAAAGCGATATGCCAACCAAGATGCAGCCGGACGTGAAAAGGAAGACCGATTAGGAGGAAGGGAGCAAATTGCATCGACCGAACTACAGATGTTTATGGAAAACCCAATACTGGGAATTGGTGTTGGGAAAAATAAAGAATACAGAGAAGAAATCACCGGAATCAGAGCGGCATCACATAATGAATTGACCCGTATGTTGGCCGAACATGGCACGCTGGGTATTTTTGCAATATTGATTTTATTCTTCACGCCCTTAGTTTTATATGTTGACAACAAGCACCATTTTTACCTGCTGTCGTTTTTTGTGTTTTGGTTCCTGACCATCAACCATGCTGCCATGAGGTTAGTAGCTCCTGCTTTTATTTATTCGCTAACATTGCTCAAAGTATATTCTATTGAAAAACCTACTGTACATAGGGAATAAATTATCGCAACATGGTTTTTCGGTTACTTCAATCGAAACTTTGGGACCGCTTTTGGAAGGCGAAGGCTACACGCTTTTTTATGCTTCATCCAAAAAGAATAAGGCAGTGCGATTGTTCGATATGTTATGGACTACAATACAGTTAAGGAACAAGGTTGATTATATACTTATCGATACGTACAGCACCTCTAACTTTTGGTATGCTTTTTTTGTCAGCCAGTTGGCACGCCTGTTAAAGATAAAATATATTCCAATGCTTCGGGGTGGCGATTTGCCGCAGCGAATTGCCAAAAATCCAGGATTATGCAATATGGTTTTTAATCATGCCTATAAAAATAGTGCTCCTTCGGGATATCTGTTTGAGTATTTCCAGAAACAAGGCATCCAAAACATGGTTTATATTCCCAATACGCTTGATATCCAGAATTATACTTTTAAGGAAAGGGAAATAGAACAGCCAAAACTTTTGTGGGTTAGGGCATTTGCGGCTATTTACAATCCTTTTATGGCTATTGAAGTATTTCGTCATATCAAAAAAGAATTTCCTGAAGCATCACTTTGTATGGTTGGGCCTGAAAAGGATGGTATGCTAGAAAAAACCAAGGAACTGGTTTTAAAATATCAGCTGGATGTAAAGTTTACCGGAAAGCTTGCTAAAGCCGATTGGATTCAGTTATCTCAAAACTACAACATCTTTATCAATACCACTCATTTTGACAATATGCCTGTCAGCGTTATGGAAGCCATGGCTTTAGGGTTGCCCGTGGTTAGCACAAATGTTGGCGGTATTCCCTTTTTGCTTGAAGATGAGAAAACAGCTCTTTTAGTAGAAGACGGGAATACTGAAAGCATGATTGATGCAGTTAAAAAGATAGTTGAAAATAAGAATCTCGCCTTAGATTTGGCTCAAAATGCACGAAAAAAAGCCGAAAGTTTTGACTGGCAGCAAGTGAAGCTACTGTGGAACAAAATTTTGTGTTAGCGATAGATTTATTATTGCTAAAATAATGTTAAATTGCGCTAGTCCAAATCTACCACAGATGTTCTCGTTTAAAAAAATACATTTTGAAATCTCGGAGCGTAAGCTCCTCTTGCGATTGTTTGATGTATTGACAGTTATCTTGGCGTTGTACATCGTAGGGCTTCTTTTTAAATTTGATTATTTCAGCATTTCCAAGGCTAATTTTTACTGGACGATTGTTTTAGGAATTTACCTGAATATTTTGGGCACCGTCTTTGAAATGTATAATTTACAGACTGCCAGTAATCAGTATCAGATTATCAAAAGTATACTGCTTACGTCTTCTACTACCGTTTTATTCTTTCTTTTAACGCCTATTTTTACGCCGGTACTTCCTTCTAACAGGTTACAGATAATCTATTTTTTCCTGGCCATTACCTTAGCTTTATTCATATGGCGTATGTTTTATCAGGCGTTTCTGGCTTCGCATCGTTTTTTAAAGCGGGTTGTTATGGTTTGTGACAAAAATCAGCTGGAAGAGTTGGTAGCATCCCTCGAAAAAGTAGATCCGCATTATAAAATATTAGGTTTTATCAATACGGATTCCAAAGGTGATAATTCGGTAGATACAGCTAACGTTACCACTATAGAAATTGCTGATCTGAATGGCTTTATAAAGAAAAATGCGATATCAGAAATTGTCATCGCTTCACAAAAAACAGACGGGATAACAGTTGATTTATACAACCGTCTTTTGGCTCTTTTGGAGCAAGGATTTGTAATTCGGGAATATACACAAGTCTATGAAACCATCACGCAGCGTATTCCGGTTCAGTATGTCGATAGGGATTTTTACAGGTATTTTCCATTTAGCCGAAGCAATCATAATAAGCTTTATCTGTTGCTGGCAAGGCTTATCGAAATTCTGATTTCGTTGGTAGGAATAGCCATCGGACTATATTTGCTCCCCTTTATTTACGTTGCTAATTTTATTGGAAATAAAGGCTCTCTGTTTTATGTGCAGGAAAGAGTAGGGAAAAACGGTAAGATATTCAAGATCTATAAATTCCGAACAATGGTAAAAAATGCAGAAACGGATACGGCAATATTTGCTACTCAGAACGACAGCAGGATCACCTTTTTCGGCAAATTTTTAAGAAAATCAAGAATAGACGAGTTCCCGCAGTTTATAAATGTTCTCAAAGGCGACATGGCTGTTATCGGACCACGGCCGGAACGCCCGTTTTTTGTAGAACAAATTGCCAACCAGATGCCGTTTTACCAAACCCGTCACGTAATCAAACCGGGACTTACCGGATGGGCACAAGTCAATTATTCTTATGGTGATTCCATCAAAGACAGCCTGATTAAGTTACAGTATGACCTGTATTATATCAAGCATCGAAGTATTTTCTTGGATATCAACATTACGGTCAAAACCTTCAGCACCATTCTGTTTTATCGCGGCCAATAACCTAAGCGGTTACTGTTTTTATCTTTTTATTCTTTCTGGCCCATTTTGCAAGGATTATCGTAGAAGTAATCAATAATGACATAAATAGTAATAGTTGTGCTTTATTGATAATAACAACCAGATAGATAGCAATACAGGCTAAATTGAACAGGGCAAGATTGGATATCCATTTGCGGTTTTTCTTTTTGTAGAAATAGACCAGAAGCAGCAATGACGGATTGAACAGGAGTACATTATAATTCCAACATACTTCTTCGTGGAATGAATAAAAACCTACCAGTGAAAGAAACACGCCCAATAGGCCCAAAATTGTAAAATAAGTAAGATAAACGGTATTGTTTTTCAGTACAACAATTAAAAGTATCAAGGCTGAAAAAACATAAATATTATTCCAATATGAAATCGTTTTTACTGGTTTGGCTTCAAAGACTGTTTTAGTTTCTGTAACCAAAGGTTTTCCATTGTAAACAGTAGTTTTTAAGACATCCATTAATTCCAGAGGAAGAAACAACACCTCGGCTTTTCTATCTGTTTTTGGCCCAAAAATAATATTGATGCCTAATTTCTGAAAAAAGTTACTGCTCAGATAGGGATTGAGTATTTCTCTGTAGGTTACCGTGACTGGTTTTTTTGTAGTGATGATTTTGCTGCCAAGCACATCATTTACCTTGTCAATAACCATAGTGGTACAGTTCCTGTCGATAAATTTATAAGTATAAAAACGTTCGTCAGAATAAAGAGTCTTGTTTAGCTCCTCAAGTAACTTCTGTTTCTGAATTTTACTCAGATTAAGTTCTTGCTCATAAATAGAACGGTTTTCTTCTCTGTAGCTATATTCAAAGTCAGCATATGGATTGGTGGCAACAAAATATTGCAGATCACCTTTGACGAATTTTGCAAGAAAATAAGGCGTGTTGAAATCAAAATAGCCAAAATTATAAACTATATCCAAACCACGTTGTTCGTCTAAAACACGTAGGCCGGTATGTCCGTAAAGAGTGTGTGATTCGTTGGCAGTACCTATAGTCAGGATGCTTATTTTTGCAGAATCGGATAAGATTGCGCTTTGCGAAAAACCTTTAGATAGCGGAAACGCCAGCAATAATAAAAGAAAAAAAAGTCTGATTCTTGACATAGGATAAAATTAAAGCACAAATATCCGTAAAACTACTAAATATTTCCATGCTGAAACCACCCGAAAATTACCTCCTAAAGATACCCAGGTCTACTTTTACCGAAAAAATATTAGAATACAAAGCCACACTTTGGTCACCAATATCGGTCAGCGCATAATCTACCTGAACGCCTTTGTATTTGAATCCAAGTCCAATGTTAGGCTGGAAACCTACTTTGTCACTTCCGTCAAGCTGTTTTACATTTTGAAAATTTCCAACGCCTGCTCTTAAAAAAACAAGATCGGTATATCCAAATTCAAAACCAAGAGCCGGGTCAATGCTTACGACATCTGTAGAAATAATATCGTTGGTACGGGCAAAACTCATGTTCAGGTTAGCAGCAGCTAGTATGCTGTAGTCATAACGGATGATAAACTTTTTAGAAAGTCCTAATTGTGCTTTTGGAAGCGTGATTTCAGAATCCTCGGGTAATTCCTGATTTTCGCCTGGAATGGCTTCCTTGATTTTATTATAAGCTTCCTCGTCAATATTCCAGATGTTATAGGTTGTAGTGACATCACGTACCATCAATCCGAATTTCCAATCATTTCTTTCGAATTGTACTCCAATGTCAAAACCAAATCCCCAGGAATTGGCAAAATCTCCAATAACTCGTCGAATTACTTTAGCGTTTATCCCGTATTGAAATCCCGGAATTTTTAATTTTCTGGCATAAGAAAAAGTCACACCATAATCGGCAGTAGAAAACAGGCTGATTCTATTGTAATCGATATTTCCTTCGCTGTCAATTAACTCGGTCGTATTTAGGATGTCATCAACTCCAAAACGTATTACAGATAATCCCCAGGCACTTTCGTTGTCAATTGGCATGGCAAAACCCGCATAGTCGTATTGTGCAATATTGGCAAAATAGCTGGCATGCATCAAAGAAGCCTGCTTGTCTTCAAGGTGAATAAGTCCGGCCGGATTCCAATATCCGGAATTGACATCATTAGTACTGGCCGTCACAGCATTTGACATACCCAATGCAGCCGCATCGACACCAATATTCATAAATTCATTGGAATATTTCCTGATCGCTTGACTATAAGCGAAAGAAGATACCAGAAGAAGAGAAGCTATAAGGGGTTTTTTCAAAGCAAATTGTTTTTACAAGCCGAAATCTGTATTGTTAATTATCGTCCAAAAATATAAATTTTTATCGAGCTTCCTTGTTTGCCTTGTCACAATAAATAGCTCTACGGAAGTTCAAGTTAAAAATCTGTTATAAGAAACGCACTGCACTATAAACTTATTGTGCTAAATTTGCGCTCATGCCAACTAAAAACAATAAGATATGCGAATCAAGGCTCAAGTTCCGAATATTATAACGTTGCTCAACCTCTTTTCAGGATGCATAGCATTAATCTTTGCTTTCCATCAGGATTTTAAGATGGCCTTTTTATTTGTGTGTCTTGGAATCTTTCTTGACTTCTTTGATGGCTTTTTTGCAAGACTGTTTAAAGTTTCTAGCCCGTTGGGATTACAACTCGATTCGTTGGCTGATATGGTAACCAGTGGTGTAGTTCCGGGACTAGCGATGTATTATTTGATGAATCAAGCTTTAGGCTTTCCGTCTTCCGGATGGCAAATGCTGTTTCCATATCTGGGTTTTATCATTACTTTGGGCTCCTGCTATCGTTTGGCCAATTTCAATATCGATACCCGCCAGACCGATTCTTTTATCGGATTGCCTACTCCGGCCAATGCGCTATTTATTTTAAGCCTTCCGCTTATTCTGCTTGATAACCAATACGGATTTATTTCGCAGGCCTTGAGTAATCCATGGATATTGCTTGTTATTTCCCTTTTCAGTGCTTTTATGCTAAATGCTGAAATTCCTCTTTTTTCATTGAAAGTAAAAAGCGCAAGTTTTGCAAAAAACAAACTTCAGATTATATTTTTGACAGTATCTGTGTTGCTTTTAGTGTTTTTTAAAGCTTTGGGAATTCCATTGTTGATTCTTTTTTACATACTGTTGTCGGTTTTGACGAATAAGAAAAGTATTTAAGATTTTAGATTTGGGATTGCAGATTTTGGATTTAAGATTTTAGATTTTTGTCGTTGATTGTGTAAATTCCGTTTGTTTTTGGGTAGAATTGCTTTGGTCACTCAATTTGTGGTGTTTAAAAAAAGTAACAATTCTTGTGATCGGGCGTTTTATAATTTTAAGTTTCAGATATAACTTTTTCTCAAAAACATTTATTTTTACTAAATGAAGAAACCGGTTCCAAGAAGAAAACCCGCAGTACGAAAATCCAAAAAGAAGAAAAGCTTTTTCTCCGGAAACGTATTGAAATTTTCGCTTTGGGCGTTTTTTATTCTTTTGATTGCTGGGACAGCTTATCATTATCGGGAAGGATTGGCTTATTATTTTAGTTTTAAGACAGACAAAAAGCTTGCAGAAGAAAAACGAATTGCCGATGTCAGGATTTATCAGGTTTTAAGCAAACACGAGAATAAGGTATATGGTTTTGATGTATCCGAATACCAAGGTGATGTTGAATGGGAAAAGGCGAAAGCTATTGAAGAAACATTTCCGTTGGGATTTGTTTTTATACGTGCAACAGCCGGAAAGAATAGGGTAGATGCCACTTTTAAAGACAATTGGAAGGAAGCGAAAAAACATAAGCTGATTCGTGGTGCTTATCATTACTACCGCCCGAACGAAAATTCTATCGAACAGGCCGACAATTTTATCAAAACCGTAAAACTTCATAAAGGCGATCTGCCTCCTGTTCTGGATATTGAAAAACTACCTAAAGAGCAATCCATAGACAGCCTTAAGATTGGCTTGAAACGATGGCTAAAAAAAGTTGAAAAACACTATAATGTAAAACCAATTATTTACTCAGGAGAAAGCTATTATAATGACTTCCTGAAAGAAGAATTTAAAGGTTACACATTTTGGATTGCCAACTACAATTTTTTTGAAGAAACCATCAAAGACGAATGGCTGTTTTGGCAATTCACAGAAAAAGCCACCGTGCCAGGCATTCAAGGAACCGTAGATGTCAATATCTATAACGGCACACAGAAGCAACTGCAGTACTTCACCATCAACTAAAAACAAAAAAACCGAAAAGCTAACTTCCCGGTTCTGTCTATTCTCTATCGTCCAAAATCTAAAATCTTAAATCTCAAATCATAAATCTGCAATCTAAAATCCCAAATCTAAAACTCCAACTTCTTCTTACGCAACTCAAAATTCTGCCCAAGATAAACTCTTCTTACCATTTCGTCCTGAACCAGTTCTTCAGGAACACCGGCTTTTAAGATACCTCCTTCAAACATAAGGTAGGTTTTGTCGGTAATAGCAAGCGTTTCTTGTACGTTGTGGTCTGTGATGAGAATTCCGATATTTTTATTTTTTAATTGGGCTACAATTCTTTGAATGTCTTCTACTGCCACCGGGTCAACTCCGGCAAATGGCTCATCCAATAAGATAAATTTTGGATCGGTTGCCAAAGCACGTGCAATTTCCGTTCGTCTTCTTTCTCCACCGGAAAGCAAGTCACCACGGTTAGTGCGGATATGTCCTAAGCTAAATTCAGCAATAAGGCTTTCCATTTTGGCTTCCTGTTCCTGCTTGGAAAGAGTGGTTAATTGAAGTACGCTCATAATGTTATCTTCAATGCTCAATTTTCTAAAAACAGAAGCTTCCTGAGCCAAATAACCAATTCCGTTCTGTGCTCTTTTATACATCGGATAGTCCGTAATTTCGGTAGTGTCAAGATAAATTTTACCGCTATTTGGCTTTACCAAACCTACAATCATATAGAAAGAAGTAGTTTTTCCTGCACCATTAGGTCCCAGAAGACCTACAATTTCTCCTTGATTTACTTCTACAGAAATACCTTTTACAACACTTCTTCCTTTGTATGTTTTGACCAGATTGTCAGCTCTTAGAATCATATTCCGATTTTTTAATCTTTATAAAATTGCCGAACAAATAAACGACTATTCAGAGTAAAGCAGTTACTAATTAACAATTATTTATTTTCTTCCAGGGCTTCCCAGAATTCGTAAGCTCTTCTCAAATGTGGAATTACGATTGTACCGCCTACTAATGTAGCAATACTCATGGCTTCCATCATTTCTGCTTTTGTAATGCCTTCTTTATAGCAGGTTTCCAAATGATATTTTACGCAATCATCACATCGCAAAACGGTAGAAGCTACTAATCCGAGTAGTTCTTTGGTCTTGACATTTAATGCGCCTTCCATATAGGCGTTAGTATCAAGGTTGAAAATCCTTTTAATGACTTTGTTGTCGTCATTCAGCAGCTTTTCATTCATTACCTGACGGTAATCGTTGAATTCTTTAACTAGATTGCTCATTTTTCAGCTTATTTTTTAATACCCAGCCTGAGATATAGATGCTGAGTTCGTATAATATTAATAACGGAATTGTTACGATAATCTGGCTCACTACATCCGGTGGTGTCACGATAGCCGCAATAATCAGAATGATAACGATAGCATATTTTCTGTATTTCCTTAAGAATGCAGGCGTTATAAGTCCTAATTTGGAAAGGAAAAACATAACGATTGGCAATTCAAAAACCAAACCGCAAGATAGCGTTGTGCTTCGTATCAGCGAGATGTAAGAATCCAAATCGATATCGTTGTGGATTTGCGTACTCACCTGATATCCTGCCAGGAAGTTGATAGAAAGTGGCGTGATGATAAAATAACCAAACAATACTCCAAGGAAAAACAAAAAGGAAGCTATTGCTAAAAATACCTTAGCATTCTTTTTTTCTTTGTCATATAATGCCGGGCTGATAAATTTCCAGCATTCCCATAAAATAAAGGGAAAGGCAAGAATAAAACCGGCGGTTATAGAGGTCCAGATGTGCGCATTGAACTGTCCGGACATGACACGGCTCTGTACATCAAAATTGATTTTATAATCGCAAAAGCCTTCTCCTGTACTACCAAAAAACTTACTGACTTCACAGAACCAACGATAGGTAATAAAGTTAGGGTCTTTAGGTCCGAATATAATCTTATCAAAAATAAAATCACTGAAGAAGAATGCGACAGTGGAGGCGACTACTATAGCTAATGTGCTTCTGATTAGCAACCATCGGAGTTCTTCCAAATGGTCAAGAAACGACATTTCGTTTGCGTTTTTCTTTCTAGCCATAATTATACGATTCCTTCTTTTAAAATATCATGGAGGTGGATAACTCCCAAATAATTGCCTTCATCCACGACAACAAGCTGCGTTATTGAAAAATCTTCCAAAATGTTCAGAGCGTCAACAACCATATCGTTAGATTTAATCATCTTTGGATTTTTGGTCATGATGTCTTTTGCTGTCAGGTCATTGAAAGTATCACGGTCGTTAAGCATTCTTCTGATGTCACCATCTGTAATGATGCCTATGACTTTGTCGTTTTCTACTACGGCAGTAACGCCCAGTCTTTTTTCAGAAATCTCAACAATAACTTTCTTGATGCTTGAATCTGGTGCAACGACAGGTCTGTGTGTAGTATCCAACATATCCTTAACACGAAGCAATAGTTTTTTCCCTAAAGCACCACCCGGATGGTATTTGGCAAAATCTTCGCTTTTAAAATCACGAAGTTCCATCAAGGCAACCGCCAGAGCATCGCCAATAACAAGCTGTGCTGTTGTGCTGTTAGTAGGAGCAAGGTTAATTGGATCGCATTCTGACTCTACATACGCATTTAAGACATAATCGGATTCTTTTCCAAGAAAAGAAGTTAAATTTCCGGTAATCGCAATTAAAATGTTTCCAAAACGTTTTAACAGAGGAACCAAAACTTTGATTTCCGGACTGTTGCCGCTTTTTGAAATACAGATAACGACATCATCTTGCTGTACCATTCCCAAATCGCCATGAATGGCTTCTGAAGCGTGCAGGAACATCGATGGAGTTCCGGTAGAATTAAGGGTCGCTACGATTTTTTGAGCAATGATGGCGCTTTTTCCTATTCCGGTAACAATCAGGCGTCCTTTTGACTTGAAAATGATTTCTACAGCTTCGGCAAAATCGTTGGTGAGAAGTTCTGAAAGATTTGCAATTGCTTTACTTTCAGCTAATATTGTTTTTTTGGCAGAGGCCAATATTGCTTCTTTTTCTATCAAAACAGATTTATTATAAAATTTGTGGTTATAAAAGAAAGTTGTATCTTTATGTTGTGCAAATTTATGTAAAATACCATTAAAAAAGAATGAATTCAAACGAAATTGACATCCACTACGAGTTAAAAAAATATTTTGGCTTCAGCCAATTTAAGGGATTGCAAGAACAAGTTGTCAAGAGTATCATACACAGAAATAATACATTCGTTATTATGCCTACCGGTGGCGGAAAATCCCTCTGCTACCAACTTCCAGCCCTAACACAGGAAGGTACGGCAATTGTAGTTTCTCCGCTTATTGCGCTTATGAAAAATCAGGTGGATGCCATTCGAAGCCTTTCTTCGGAAAATGGAATCGCCCACGTTTTAAATTCATCACTTACAAAAACCGAAATCGCTCAGGTAAAAAAGGATATTGTTTCCGGAATTACAAAATTATTATACGTAGCGCCGGAATCGCTAACCAAAGAAGAATACATACAGTTTCTGAAAAGCGTGCCGCTTTCTTTTGTGGCTATTGACGAAGCGCACTGTATTTCGGAATGGGGACATGACTTCCGTCCGGAATATCGAAACCTTCGGGCCATTATAAAACAGCTTGGAGATATTCCGGTAATTGGATTAACGGCAACAGCTACGCCTAAAGTACAGGAAGACATCCTAAAGAATTTGGATATGGTCAATGCTACGACATTCAAGGCATCGTTCAACCGTCCGAATTTGTTTTATGAGGTACGTACAAAAACTAAAAACATTGAATCGGATATTATCCGATTTATCAAACAACATAAAGGAAAATCCGGAATCATCTATTGCCTTAGCCGTAAAAAGGTAGAGGAAATTGCTCAGGTTTTGCAGGTAAACGGAATCAGTGCGGTTCCGTATCATGCGGGTCTGGATGCTAAAACACGTGCCAAACACCAGGATATGTTCCTGATGGAAGATGTTGATGTTGTAGTCGCAACAATTGCTTTTGGAATGGGAATTGACAAACCGGATGTTCGTTTTGTTATTCACCACGATATTCCAAAATCATTAGAAAGCTATTACCAGGAAACGGGTAGGGCAGGACGTGACGGCGGTGAAGGACATTGTTTGGCGTACTATTCATACAAAGATGTAGAAAAGCTGGAGAAATTTATGGCCGGAAAACCGGTTGCCGAACAGGAAATTGGTTTTGCGCTTTTGCAGGAAGTTGTAGCCTATGCGGAAACTTCTATGTCAAGAAGGAAATTCTTATTGCATTATTTTGGAGAAGAATTCGACAGCGAGACAGGCGAAGGTGCCGATATGGACGATAACGTAAGGAATCCGAAGAAAAAAGTGGAGGCAAAAGACCAGGTAGTCAAATTGCTGAAGATTGTTCGTGATACCAAACATTTATACAAATCAAAAGAGATTATTTTCACCTTGATTGGTAAAATCAACGCTACCATCAAGGCACATAAAACCGATGCACAGAGTTTCTTTGGCAGCGGTGCTGATTTTGACGAACGCTATTGGATGGCTCTGATTCGTCAGGTTCTGGTAGATGGTTATCTGTCAAAAGATATCGAAACCTACGGCATATTGAAGCTTACGGAAAAAGGCGCTGATTTTATCAAAAACCCTACTTCTTTCATGATGTCAGAAGACCATGATTATAACGAAGCAGAAGACGAAGCTATTGTTACAGCGGCAAAATCATCGGGTACAGCAGATGAAGTTTTGATGGGCATGTTGCGTGATTTGCGTAAAAAAGTAGCGAAAAAACTGGGTGTGCCGCCATTTGTGGTATTCCAGGATCCGTCATTAGAAGATATGGCTTTGAAATATCCGGTTTCTATTGAGGAATTGGGTAGTGTTCACGGCGTTGGAGAAGGAAAAGCCAAGAAATACGGTAAAGATTTTGTCGAGCTGATAGGGCGTTATGTTGAAGACAACGATATTATCCGTCCGGATGATTTAGTTGTAAAATCTACTGGAGCGAATTCAGCTTTGAAATTATACATTATCCAAAACGTAGACAGAAAGCTTTCCCTAAACGACATCGCAAAAGCCAAAGGACTTGAGATGGACTTACTGCTAAAAGAAATGGAGCAGATTGTCTATTCAGGTACCAAACTGAATATCAAATACTGGATTGACGATATTTTAGACGAGGACCAGCAGGAAGAAATCCATGAATATTTTATGGAATCACATTCTGATAATATAAAAGACGCCCTTAAGGAATTTGATGGCGATTACGACATCGAAGAACTTCGTTTGATGCGCATTAAGTTTATCAGCGAAGTGGCGAATTAATTTGGAATTAGGAATTTGGAATTACGAATTTTTGATTTCCGATTTAAGACTTAGGATTTAAGATTTTAGGTTTGAGATATTAGATTTAAGATTTCAGAGGGTAGTATATATGTTTTCTGAAATCTTATTTTTTGCACTCACTCCCCACTATCGACTATCCACTAAAAACTATCCACTTTTTTGATTTAAGATTTCAGAGGGCACTATAAATGTTTTCTGGAATCTTATTTTTTTGCACTCACTCCCAACTATCAACCATCCACTATCCCTTTTCAACTATCCTCTATCCACTAAAAACTATCCACTATCCTCTGTCCACTAAAAACTATCCCTTATCAACTATTCCCACACTTCCCCTCTATGCGGTTTCAACGCATCCCTCACCGCAATCATATTCTCTTCTTCCACGACCATAAAAGCAATGGCGTGCATTTCGTGTAGGGTTTCGAATCCGGTGATGTTGAGTGGAAGCTTTTCTGCTTCGATAAATTCTTTAAGATGGATTTCGTGATGTTCTGCGGTTTTGGTGCCGGCTGGGCCTTTGAAATCCCATATTAGCTTTATTCTTCTGGACATTATTTATTGCTTTTTTGGAATACAAATCTACGAACTTATAGCGGCTTGTTCTTTTTTTGTATAGAATTAGTCACAAAAGTTTATTTTTGGGAAAAGATGTACCATGAAATTATCGCATTATCTCTTTCTTTTTTGTTTTCAATTGGGCTTTTCGCAAGAACTGACTTTAGAAAAAGCAAACCATCTCGCTACTTTGCCAATCAAGTGCCTGCAACAGGAATATCCTAATAAATTAGGACAACTTTTGCAGGACGCTACCGAATTACAATCACCAAAAAAGCTGCATCCGGCATTTTACGGCTGTTTTGACTGGCATTCGTCCGTTCACGGACATTGGAGCTTGGTCTATCTGTTAAAACAATTTCCAGACCTGGACAAACGCAATGAAATCATACAGAAATTAAAAGTAAATCTTTCTAAAGAAAACATACAGCAGGAAGTAGCTTACCTTTCCAAAGAGCATGAAAAGTCTTTTGAACGTACTTATGGCTGGACATGGTTGTTGAAATTGCAACTCGAGCTCGAAACCTCAAATGAACCCTATGCAAAAGAGTTGGCCAATAATCTGAAACCATTGTCAGATATTATCATTACACGATATATCGAATTTTTGCCAAAACTATTGTATCCTGTGCGGGCAGGAACGCATTCGAATACGGCTTTTGGGTTGAATTTTGCGTGGGATTATGCGGTACATTCCAAAAACGAAGCCTTGCAAAAAAGTATCAAAGAGAATGCGATGCGCTTATTTCAAAATGATAAAGATTGTCCCTTCACCTGGGAACCTAGCGGAACGGATTTCCTTTCGCCTTGCTTGGAAGAAATGGGCATCATGCAGCGTATTTTGCCTCGTGAAGAATTCTTGAAATGGATGAAAAGCTTTGCGCCACCACTTTTTAATAAAAAGTTTACCTGGGATGTGGCAAAGGTTTCTGATCGCACCGACGGTCATCTGGTGCATTTGGACGGATTGAATTTTAGCCGTGCCTGGAACTTATATTATCTAATCAACCAATATCCTAAAGAGTTTTCACATTTAAAAGTTTTGGCCGACAAACATATGGATTTTTCCTTACCTTCTGTAGTTGATGGGAACTATGAAGGCGAGCATTGGCTGGCTTCTTTTGCGTTGCGTGCTTATGAAGAAAAAAAATAATCGTATGTAAGTTTTTTTGTATATTTGAATAAAACAAACGTATGAAAAACAACTACTTAACTAAAAAATTATTTTGTGTATTGCTTCCCTTGCTTTTCCTTTCTAATAAAGGAAATGCGCAATATACCGTGTCAGCAATACCGCACCAAGCGTATACTTTAATCTCGCCAACGCCATTGTTTAATGTGGATGATCGCAATTCGCCGGTCGTAACCTTGCCATTTAACTTTACTTTTTATGGCAATACCTATAATCAATTGGTGGTATCTTCAAATGGGTATATCGATTTTAGGACAAGCCTAGCCAATCAAAATGGTCCATGGCAGATTACGACTACAATCCCAAATCTAAGTTTTCAGATAAAAAATGCAATCCTGGCCTGTTATCACGATTTGAATAATGGTAACGCAACAGGAACCATTTCCTATTCGGTTGTAGGTGCCGCTCCATACAGAAAATTCATTCTGATGTTTATTGACCAGCCACATTATGGAGGGGCAGTTTGTTCAAATCTGAAAAGTACATTCCAGACGGTACTTTATGAAACATTGAACACTATAGATGTGCAGATAATCAGCAAACCAGTTTGTACTGCATGGAATAGCGGAAATGCTATAACCGGTATTGTCAATGAATCAGGAACTATAGCACTGACACCTCCTGGAAGAAATACAGGGGCTTGGGCAGCTACACAGGAAGGATGGAGATTTAGTCTTCCGTCTGAAATGAATACGTATAAATACACAAAATGTGATCCAGACTTGGATGGTACTGCGGCTTTCGATCTTCAGGTTGTTATTGACGACCTTTCGGCTCCGTTTATGACGTTTCATCATACTTTATCTGATGCGCAAAATCAAGTTAATGAGATACAGCCATTAATTTATCATAACCCTGCTGCTTATGAGGAAATTATGTATGGTAATAATAATGGGCAGATTATAAAAATAATTCTTAGAGCCATCGACTGCAATGTGGATTATGATTTGGATACTATCGCAACAGCTTCTGAAGACCTGAATGGAGACGGGAATTTGGAAAATGATGATACAGATGGAGACGGTATTCCAAACTTCCTTGACAATGATGATGATGGCGATATGATTCTGACTTCTTTTGAATATGTATTTGCTTCCGGAAGAAATTCAAATAGTACTAATTCTCTTTTAGATACAGATAATGATGGTATTCCAAATTATTTGGATAATGATGATGATGGCGATGGAGTTCTGACTATTAATGAAGATTATAACAGAAACAATAATCCTGCTGATGATGATACGAACAATAACGGTCTTCCTGACTACTTAGAGATGGCTGTAGCTTTAGGTGTTGACGGACATAATCTTAACAGTTTGATTTCATTATATCCAAACCCGGTTTCAAACACTTTAAACATTGATAACAGAACCAACGAAGTGATTTCAAACATTGCAATATACTCCATCAACGGAATGTTGGTGAAGCAGGTTCCAAATGCGGCAAATACAACTTCTATTCCGGTTTCAGAGCTGCAAACGGGAATGTATTTCGTGAAAATGGAAGTAGGCAATCAGGTAATGAACTACAAGTTTATCAAGAAATAAAATCGTATTTTAGTCTTTATAAAAAGGTTTGGCGAAAGCTGAACCTTTTTTATTTTGCAATCTCTGATTTATGAAAAGCCATTAATTTATGGTAAAAAATAATCCTTTTTCTACCTTTGCCCCATGCCGAGAGAATTTCAAATACAAGTAGTGCCCGAAGTGGCTGCCAATTCGCAATTATTGACCGAACATGTTGCCAAGCTGATGCAGGTAAATCCTGCCGAAATCAGGCATATTGCCATACTCAAACGTTCTATTGACGCCCGACAAAAATCAATCAAGATTAATCTGAAGATTCAGGCGTATTGGAAAGAAGATTATCAGGAAACCAAAATCGGACTTCCGGAGTATAAAGATGTGTCTGGCAAGCAGGAAGTAATTGTTATTGGAGCAGGTCCTGCGGGTCTTTTTGCGGCTTTGCAATTGATTGAATTAGGACTAAAGCCTATAGTGTTGGAACGTGGCAAGGATGTGCAGGAAAGACGCCGTGATTTAAAAGCCATCAACAGAGATCATATCGTAAACGAGGATTCGAACTATTGTTATGGCGAGGGCGGAGCCGGAACTTATTCTGACGGTAAATTGTACACCCGTTCTAAAAAGCGTGGTGATGTAGACCGTATTTTGGAATTGTTTGTTGGGTTTGGCGCTTCGGAAGAAATTCTGGTAGAAGCACATCCGCATATCGGGACAAACAAACTGCCGAAAATCATCAAGTCAATGCGTGAAAAGATTATCGAGTTTGGTGGCGTAGTCTTGTTTGATACTCGTGTGACGGATATTTTAGTAAAAAACAACGAAGTAGAAGGAGTAGAAACCCAAAAGGGCGACCTCATAAAAGCTTCAAAAATCATATTGGCTACAGGCCATTCGGCAAGGGATATTTTTGAATTGCTTGACCGAAAGAAAATTTTTATCGAGGCCAAGCCTTTTGCTTTGGGCGTTCGTGCGGAGCATCCGCAAACGCTGATTGACAGCATACAGTACAGTTGTGATTTCCGTGGAGATTATCTTCCGCCGGCGCCGTATTCTATCGTGAAACAGGTGAACGGCAGGGGAATGTATTCGTTTTGTATGTGTCCGGGTGGCGTGATTGCACCTTGTGCTACAAGTCCGGGTGAGGTAGTAACCAACGGCTGGTCGCCATCCAAACGTGATCAGGAAACAGCCAATTCAGGAATTGTTGTCGAACTAAAACTGGAAGATTTTAAACCATTTGCCAAGTTTGGTGCTTTGGCGGGAATGGAATTCCAAAAAAGCATCGAACAGCGTGCCTGGCATTTGGCAGGCGAAACCCAACGAGTTCCGGCACAGCGTATGGTTGATTTTACGCAAAGCAAGGTTTCTGCCGATATTCCAAAAACATCTTATGTTCCGGGAACGACTCCGGTAGAACTGGGACAGGTTTTTCCGGGCTTTTTAACGCAAATCATGCGTGAAGGATTTGTGCAGTTTGGCAAATCCATGCGAGGTTATATGACCAACGATGCCATTTTGCATGCGCCCGAATCACGAACTTCATCGCCGGTGCGTATTCCAAGAGATAACTTCTCGTTAGAGCATGTGCACATCAAAGGCTTATATCCATGTGGGGAAGGCGCAGGTTATGCCGGAGGAATTATTTCGGCAGCTATTGATGGTGAAAAATGTGCTTTGAAAATTGGTGAGAGTTTGGGTATAGCTACTGCCTAAATCAATTGGGGTTCTAAGTTTCAAATCAATTTCTGATAAGATATACAAATAACAGGGCGAATTTAACCCTAGAACAAAAAAGCCTCTATCAAATAGAGGCTTTTTTGTTTATCGCAAATTTGCAATTTATGGGCAAGGAGGTACGGCACATTGTGTACTCAACGCTGCTATAGTGTCTCCTGCTACCAAAACTCCCGGAGAGCCTACTGCAACAGTTACGATTGTAGCTGTTCTTGGCACATTAAAAATACGTCCTCCGGTGGCGGCAAGAACCCCGTCAAGATACCAATTGATAGTTCCCGGAGGAAGAGGGTCTCCTGCAATCTTTACCCTGATATGCGTTGTTGTACAGGATGCAACGCACAAAGAATTGGCAAGCATCATTTTGCGATTAATGGTTTCTTCTTTTTTAGGGTTGCTGCTAGGTGATGTAAATCCAAACAGTAATAAGGGGATTGCTAATAAAAGTAATTTTTTCATAATGTAAAGTGTGTGAGAGTTAATAATAAAGCGCAATAATCAAATATAATGTATTGATTTTTAGTATGATTACGGATTTCCGTATATGAGGAGGAAATAATGGATAGCTTTATTCGTTTTGTAATTATCCGTATATAAGCGATTACAAATGGCTATGTGTTTAAATAAGGTGTATGTTTGTAATGCAAACTTTATTAATTTATGACACATTATTCACAAATCCATTTTGAAATGTACCTTGGGAGAGGCAAACGGGTGAAAGTCCCGAGACTGATTAATGTAAAAATTAACGAAGTTTGCGGTGACCTCTCCTTTTTTATAAACTTTATAATCCATACAAAATGCAAACTTCTAAAAGTCAAGGTGACGAGCTGAATCCTTCAGCCGACACAGCGGGTAATACACGAAACGTATCAAAGGTAAAGGTGTGGTTAACACCATCTCAATCTGAATTTATTGAATTTGTTTTGTTTTATGGCGCTTCGGAATTATCGAAGTCGTTAAAACTCGTGCATGATATGGCTTTATATCATTCTGATATTTCTATTAATGCTGATGAAAAGCGTGCGCTTTTTGGGGTGAAGTGTTTGTGGGAGGGAGTTGAGGAAATATAGAAAAACCGCTGGGAAGCGGTTTTTCTAGTGTAAAATACTTGTTAGTATTTATTCGTCAATTTCTATTTCTTCAATGATATAGTCAGAAAAACTGGAAGATTGAAACCAAAATACAATTTTATAATTTTTCCAATCAATAATTTGATTGTCATCAGGATGTTTGGTTTTAGTAGAATATTTAAAAATAAACGATTTGGTCTGTTCGGGAGCTAAGATAATATTGTAAGAAAGTTTGGATATGTATGTCTTGTCAAGATTTATATCTACTATGATTTCTCCTAAATTTTCTACGGGTTCATATTGAACCGGTTGATTCCATCCAGTACCAGTATTTTTAAGTTTTTCAATTGTTGGATGCTGTAAAAAAAGACGTATTAAATCTAATGCTTTTGTGTCCTTGTTTGTGATTGTAAACTTCATTATGGAGTCCTGTCTTCCGTTGAAACTCACTATTGGTTTTTTTTTTCTTCTTCAGATTTTATTTGTGAAAAAGATTCCGCAAGTTTCAAGTATAATTCTTGGGCTTTACTTTTTGCAACATCGTCAGTAAATATTTTGTCTTTTATTCCTTGATAAACTGCACATATTCCAGAACGTTTATTTATATATGCTTCATAAAATTCTTGAGATACTTTTATTTTACCACCACCATTTTTATTTACGATGTCATTTAAAGTCGAATTAAGTTCTCCTTTTGCTTTTGCGTCACCTTTAATTGCCGATAGATCTGATTTAACAGCAGCTTCTAGTTTTGTGGCAATTTCTAACATTGTTTTACTGTCATAACCTTCAGAAGCTTCCATCCAATTTAGTCGTTCTAAAGGACATCCTTTTGACCAGCCTAATTGTTTTAATGTTTTCGGTGTACCGCAACTAAGAATAAGAAAAGATACACTT
The DNA here is from genome assembly GCF_006385255.1 of Flavobacterium microcysteis. Classification (GTDB taxonomy): domain Bacteria; phylum Bacteroidota; class Bacteroidia; order Flavobacteriales; family Flavobacteriaceae; genus Flavobacterium; species Flavobacterium microcysteis. The sequence continues at coordinate 85,724 of NZ_VFJE01000053.1, read as the reverse complement.
AAAATGTAAATTACGTTTTTTTTCATGGCTATTCGTTTTATTGATTATTATTAGTTTCATTTATATATAGTGTAATATTTATAACTGTCTGAAATCAAATGTATTAAATTGTTTTTAAATGGAGAATAATTCTTACTAAAAGGTTTGATGTTCGAATGAGATCCTATGTCAGAGGGTAATGCACAACGTGCGAGAATGTAGGTGTGACTCACACTAGCTCAATTTGAATTTATTGAATTTGTTTTGTTTTATGGCACTTTGGAATTATCGAAGTCGTTAAAATTGGTACATGATATGGCTTTATATCATTCTGATATTTCTATAAATGCTGATGAAAAGCGTGCGCTTTTTGGTGTGAAGTGTTTGGGGAGAAAATTAAAAAAACCGCTGTGAGGCGGTTTTTTGTTTATAAAACTTATTGTTAATGCAATATTTGTCAATCTGAATTATCACAAAATTATAAACTATCTAAATTTGATTCTATTAATTCTGTGATAGAATCAAAGGGGATGCATACTGAAAAACCAGAATTTGCTACTTCTGTATTTTTAATTTTTTCACGACTATTATACCACTCAGTTTCATAAGGTATATATTGCGAGACAATTCCTATTACACAGAAACAACCATCTTCTCCTTGTTCTACAACAGGGCCTCCAGAGTTTCCTTGATAAGACGGGCAGTCTATTATAAAAGTATTTTCTTTAATATTTATACCTGAAATAATTCCTTTTCTCATTAAAGGTTTTGAGCTGTCAAAATATTTATTTTCTTTTAGACCTAATGAAGTAGGATATCCCATGAGATAAACTTCATTAGCTATTCTAATTTGATTTAGATTTCTTGTCGCTTCAATGTCTACCGATACTATATGGCTGGCAGATTCTTCTAAAATGTGAATATACTCTTCGATTTCTAAACTTGCAGGTCTTTTTATTTGGTTTAAATCATCTTTCAAAGGTACTGATTCTGAATATACAGGATAGTTTTTACCTAAAAGTATAACGCAAACATCAGAAGTTTTTGAATAGAATATTTTGGCTTCATCTAGATGAATTTGAAAAATTAATTTTCCATCATCTAATGGTGATTGACATGTTGCAATTAAAAGGTCACCATATAGATTATTGCTTGAATCATAGAAAACATGCTTGGCTGAAACAATAAAGTTATATCCTTTATATTTTAATCTGAATCCTGAACCTTTTGATTTTCCTTCGTTAATTGAAAGTGAAATAGAATATGCAAAATTATCTTCATGTATTATCATAATGAGTCAACTGTTTATAGATTATAATATTATTTTAAGTAAACCTAATTTCATTTTCAGAAACCTTCTGAAAAAGGTGCTTGTATTTGCTTGATGCGATAGACGTTCTTAATTTTATTTGCTCACTGAGTGATATATTTCCTTTTCTAATTGGGAATAAATTACGCTTTTCAATTTCTTTGGCTATTTCGTCATATGAAGCTGTCCGATTAGGCTTTTTTAATAAAATTAAAATTACAGCCTCATGTAGAGTGAGTAAATTTTTCATGTTTAAATTAAACCATTATCTGATTTAAATTTTTCAATAGAAATCGTTGGTTGAAAAAAATTAGCATAATGTTGCTTTACCTTTTCTAGTCTTTCAATTTCTTCTTTATTGTTTTCTTCTACTGCCTTTTTGAGATCTCTTATTATTTGATATCCTAATTCAATCCATTCCTCCATAAATATTAGTTTTTAAGTTTATCAAGTAAAATTTTCTGCGATTTATTAATTTATAATATTTTAAGTTCAAATTTATTCTCTCCAACTTTGCAAAGTTTAAGTTTAAAAGGTTTCCCATATTTCCAATTGCTTAAATCATTTTTGAGTAAAAATTTCCCAATAATTATATTTCTAATTTCGGGACATTTTTTCGTGAAATTTTGTGATGTACGTTTAATAGAATTAGTGTCAACAATAATTTCTTCCCAATCTTTTAAATCGTCAAAATTTTTAATGCCTATACGAATTCCATATCCGGCTCCTGAACTGTTTTTGTTTCCGTTATTCCATGTTTTTACAATATAACAAATAGTGTTATTCATATTTAATTTATTGATTCTAAGATGTTTTGAAACTTGAGGATTTTGAATTTTTGTTTAAAAATTGGCTTTTATCATAAATTTTGAGCCTTTTTTATACTCTCATTAAGTACCCAAGCTATTAATTCCTCGACAGCGACTTTTTTTACATTGCCAAAAAAATTAAACAATTTATTCTTTTTAGGTTTAGGTATATTTCTACTATCTTTTAAATAATCTTCTATTGTTGAATAAAGTTCTTGAAATGCAAACATTTTATCATTTTGTTCTAATTCAACAATTTGTAAATCTTCAACATTCCTATCAACTATTTTAAAAAAAATGACACCCGGTAACTCGGCTGTGTTTTCTATTTCGAATGCTCCTAAAAAAATTTGATTAAATGTTTTGATTAGCTTTTTGTCGTTAGAATGGATATAGAAAATAGATAATTCAGAACCTGAAAGTCTATCTAGTTTTGCAAAACCTCCTTGACTTTTTAGAATGTCTCTAATTTGATTATCATGAAAATCATATAAGATGAATGCAAATGATTTGGCACGCCCATTATCTAAATGATTTTCACATATCTGAATAAATGTTCTTAAGAAACTTTTGAATCCATGCCCAATCCCTTGTTGATGTCCTTGTTCGTAAATTGGTATCATTAATTGTAGATTGTTTAGTTGAAATTTTGTAATTGTCTGAAATCAAATATATTAAAATATTATATCCAAAGTAAATTCTTACTAAAACATTTGATAAAAAGCATATTTTATCGATAAAATGTTTTTATGAATTTAATAGAAATAACAAAGCCGCCTAATAGGCGGCTTAGCTGTTTTGAAAATTACAATTAATAACTATTTTTATTATTGCATTTCTATTACTTTCCATTGTCCATTTTCTTTCTCTAAATAGACATTTACGTGCATGTCATTAGTGTTTCCTAACACTTTGATTTCAAGTTGGGCTTGTCCTTCATTGTTAGATACACTAATGTTTCCTGTTGGCATTATTCCGTAGCCTTTAATACCTCCGGTTTGGATTCGGATTTCTTCACTTTTTTCGATTTCGGTTATTGCAGTTTTATAGGCGTCTGAATTTTTCATGGCACTACCTATTAAAACAATAAAGAGTACAAAAAAGGCAATTGCAACGCCAATAAGCATTAAAATTCGAGGAAGCTGTGCCGGCTTATTAGGATTTTTGACTACAATTGTTTTAGCAATCTTATCTCCTAATCTTTTCTTTTGATCGCTTGTTGCCAATACGATAAATTCAACAGGCCAAATTATAAACGGCACATTCCGTAAAAATAAACGACCAATTGATGGTATTTGGGTTGGGTTATTTTCATCACGAATCATAATTCCCATAGCCCATTTTCCAATACTAATTCCTTTTATACTGTCTTTTAATAAGTATAAAAGAAATCCTAAAGACATAATCAAAGGCAGGGATATTATTTTACCTGTACTGGCTTTATCTATAAAATCTGGGCCAAGTGCGAGAAAGCAAATAGAGACTATTAAGAAGCTTAACACGAAGTGGTCGATTAAAAATGCTACAATTCGTCTTTTTCGGCTTGATTTAAGAAATGTTGTTGTTTGTTCTGTCATAGTTGTTGATTTAAATTGGCTTTGTTATTTAGGGGATTTTTGCTGTTATCTTTCTCTTATCGTTTCATACTTCGGCTTATCAAACTCTTTATCATTAATTTTTTTAATATTTTCTTTATTAAGGTGTCGTTATTAATGCTATAGGTCTTATTCTTTTTTATTCAAACTTCTTATAATTAGCATTCCAATACTTTTCAATAAAATCCCATTTTTCATCAAACTTAGATATGTTTTTGGTATAAGGCAGTTTTTCAATCTGTTTTTGGTTTTCTTCATTATTGCCAATAATTTTAAAAATCTCAATTACTTGAGGATTTTTTTCTATTTCAAATTCACAGCCTTGTCCGTATATATGCCCGATTTGGATGGCAGTAAAATTATCAATATAGAATAAATCGCTTACCCAATTATAATCTGCACATCCCGCTCTTTCATAGGAATAATAATATTTTGGATTTGTTTTGAGTTGAGTTGAATATGAAAATTTGACAAAGTCTTTTACATTTTTGAACTCATTGTTTTTGCTGTCAAACAAATAAAGATAAAAGGAAGGATTATTGCCGAGATAAGTGAATTGTATGTCGGTATTACCATCCTTATTAAAGTCAATAAATTCAAAGTCGCCTAATCCGATGGATGAAATGGTATCTGTTTTTATATTTTTTGAATTTCTGATAAAGGTTAGCGTGACATTCTCTTCATCGATGTCATTTATCGTGAATTGAAAGTTTTGTTTGTTGACAACAAATGTGGTATCAAAATAATGGATTTGTTGGTTTTCGGTTTTAGTGGCTTGTACGGTTGTAGTGTCTGATAAAGTTTTTTCAGGAAATTCTTTAGTATCTTGATTTTGCTTGCAAGAAGTAAATGAGATGAATAATAGTATTACTATAACTGATTTCATGGGGGTTTATTTAATATACGAAAATTAAATGTGCTTAATAAATCTGTTATTAATGTGTCTTTTCAATCCCATAATAATCAAAGAAATTAAAAGCATATTCAAAATAAATTGTCGCTAAAATTGCGGTAATACTAATGCTTACTAAGAGGACTTTTGACCAATAAATTTGTTTTGAGTTTCCTGTTTTCAATGTCTTAGATGCAAAATAGGGCAGGAAAACCATAAAGATAGGAATTATAAATCCGGTACTTAAAACCCAGGCTGATCCGATTGCAACATAACACGAGATGATTGTAAAATATATGGCAGCTGATAAAACAAAGCCTAAAAATACTTGTTCTAATTTAAGTTCTCTTTTTGGGATGCTTTTTATTACTGAAACCATCGAAATAATACTAATTATAGCAGCTAAGAGTATAAAAGGAAAAATTACTATTCCCATAATTGTTTAATTTATTTAATGACACATTTGAAATTAAATGCACCGAATTGTTGTGATTGGATTTCTGATAAATGATTAAAATAAAAATGATTGCTTTGAAATGATGCGGTTTAAAGTGACAGTTGGCAGCAATCTTATTCCGTAATCTTTACTAGATATTTTAGAACGAGCCTGTGCTCAAATAAAATTTCAATATATCGTAGTGAGTTGCTTTGCACAACATATTCAAAGGAATAGATGCCGTTTTGTTTTGTGGGTGTAATATATTCCTGTTTGCTGAGTGCCTTGTCATCTATAGTTCTTACTCCTTTAGTAACCCGCCATATTTTTGGATTTCGTTTGAGATTAGTATTGATTTGGAGATTCTTGATTGATTTTGAATATTGGAACGAAAATTTAATGGTGTCATTTATTTTTTGATTCAATACCCCGGAATCTGGCGAAATAATTTCAATTAAAGGAAGCTTTGTGCCTTCGATATAAGGATTTTGCTTGAAAAGCTTTTTATTATACTTGGAATTTACCAATAGTAAAGTGTCTTTTGGGAAATGATTTCGGGATAATTTATCTATGGGCGTTAACCAATAATAGTCATTGTATTTTTTTACAAATCCGTTTAATTTTCCATTTTCTTTTTTTGTGCAGTATCCTGACGCCCAGGTCGCATCTAAATAATGATATTCGTTGTCAATGACAATTGCATTCCAGGCATGGTCTAAAATACCCATTCGGCCAACATGCGCCGCGTCTGTTTTTATATATCCGTTAATAATAATGCAGTTAACACCAGCAATGGCACACATTCTTTTGTAAAGTTCGGAGTATCCCCAACAAATCGCTTTTTTCTTCCGAAGGATTTTTTTAATTTCTTTGTTTTTCCAATCAATCATTTTTTGCTGACATTCTGCTTTGTTCTTACACCTGAATTTTTTTGCTCTTTTGTTTTTATTGAACAGTTTATAGTCGTAGCTGATAGTATTGGTAATCCATTTAAAAATGACTTCGGCTTTTTCTAAGTCCGTATTGGAGTTTTTAGTAAGTGAAATAACCAATTTAGATAAGTCCCCATCATACTCTATGTTTTCATAATCGTTTGATGAGATTTCATCCACGTCAATTTCATCCTGCGAATAAGCAAAAAATGAGGCAAAGAGCAGGATCGATAAAAAAAAGGATTTCATTATTTTATTTACAAAGTTTACTTGAACTTAAAACCTACAGGAGCCTTTAAGGATGCTTTGTCATACATATTGAGATATAACATTACTGTATCTTTTTTACCTTCATAAGTTACAGCATAAGCATCTAGCATACCGCTACCAAAAGGACTGTTTTTTGTTTCAAAAGCACAGCAGCTTCCTGTTCTCTCATAATTTATAGTTTCCCCATTTGGGCCGGATAATGAATTCAGATATCTTCTTTCGTTAGCTGGGCCGTTTGAAAAACCACCCACTTTTATCGGATTTTTTTCGGTATAGCCATACGATGCATCTGTGTTGACTTTTGAATCTCCTGATTTATTTGATGAACATGAAACTACGGCAAGGCTGATTAGTAAAGTTTTAATTAGTGATTTCATTTGTTTTGTTTTTTTGTTTGTTAAAGTTTTGATTTAAAATGTTTTGTTTTTGTGTGAGGATGATATGTTGTTTAATTGCATTTCTCAGATTTAGTATCCCAATATTTTTTAATGCTTATCAATTGCCAACTTTAATTCTTTGAGATAAAGTTTATCAAGTTCTATTTCATTTGGACTTAGATTTTGTCTTTTTGCGATATGGTTTTTGTTTATTTCTGTCCAGAGGCTGCTAATTTCTTCAGGAGTTTCAGCCAGTATTGCTATTTCATCAGAGCTTTTTTTAGCCCATTGTGCAATTGCTATGGAATCATTTGGAGTAAGTACCGAAAGAAAATCTTTGGTGTTGTTTTCTACATATTCAAAAGCAAAATTGCAATAGCTTTCAGCCACAGCACCATCAATTGTATCTGCAAAACTTAAAAATTGGATGATGTTTTTTCTCCTGTCTTCGGGTTTTGATTTTTCTATATCTTCTATTGCCTGAGAAATATCATTTTCAAGTTTGTTGGAATCCGTAATTTCTGATTTGGACTCTATTGTGGTGGGAAGATTGGCTTTTGGCGAATCAATTTCTTGTTTTTTACAGCTATTTAAAAATAGGAGTAATACAAGAATGCAGATAGAATTTTTCATTTGTTAACAGTTAATGTTGAAGGTCTCAGTATCTTATTCATTCAGCTCTCTTATAATTAGTATTTCGATATTTCTTTTCTATATATACTGATTTCACTACTTGTGGCTATTACGAAAGTTTCTCCATCATATGAAAATCCGTAGGCACGTAATTCATAGTCGTGAAAAATCCTAAAACATTGTTGCGCTTGATTTTCTTTGTAGATGCTTTTAAAACGAGGCTCAAAAATAATATCGATAATTGGCCATTCGGTAGCCATAAATTTCAGGGAATCTCCATCTTTGTTCATTAGAGGCAAACCTCCTCCATGCAGTCCGGAAACAAAAATCTTCTCATTTGATAAAACTCCTATTCCCTGGGCAGTTAATTCAAAAGAATCTATCCAATTCCAATCGGTATTATAATCTCTCTCTATTAATTTTAGATTCTCACAATCAATTATTCCCCTGCCTTGGCTTGAAATGACTAATAAGAGATTTGGATATTGTTTAGAAAACCCAATTTCACTTAACCCGCCAATTCCAAATACAAGTTTTCTCCATCCTTGTGGGACATCAGATTTTATAGTCTGATCAACAAGGTTTTGGAGTCTCTTTTTGTTTTCGCTTTCTAGGTCTTTCTTAAAAAAGTTCATTTTGGCAGTGTTAGTTTTGAAAGTGGGCATGTGGGTTTTAATCCAACTGAATATCATGCTCCTTGGCAATCTTCTTAAACAACTCTTCTTTATTTTCTTCCAGCATTTTTTGATAAATGGCACCTATAACCAGTTCAGAATCTTTAGCGTATTGGGAGTTTTCTTCAATATAGATTCGGTGTGCTGTGAATATATTGTTCAGTGCTTTTTCGTAATTCTTTAGCAAGAAATAATTTTTCCCGGCCCCAAAATAACCTTCGGCATTATTGGGATGGTACTGTATTAGTTTTTCATAATATCCAATAGCTGTTTTAAAATCTGATTTTAAAGAATAGACAACGGCAATATTCATCAGTGCAAAGTCGCCTTCAGGATAAATTTCGAGTGATTTTTTATAGTATTTTATAGCATCGTTATACTTTTCCAATTTCCTGTAACAAACAGCCAAATCATCATAAGCCAAGACAAAGTTTTCGTCTCTTTTAATAGCCATAAGAAAGTTCTCAATGGCTAATTTATGTTGACCATTGCGCATAAAATCTTTAGCTATTATATAAGCGTTTTGTGCGCTTTCAATTTTGGAATCGGAATAGAATATTTTTTCTTTATCGTCTGATTTTTGCCCTTTTGCCTTGTCACAGATTTCAGGCAAAAGACTTTTGACTTTTGGGAGCAATGTCATGAGTCCTTCGACCGTATTTAATTCTTCCCGGGTTTTGGCGTCTTCTTCTTTAGCAATAGCATCCTTTACGATATCGGCAATGCAGTTTCTGTAAGCATCATCGCCAATTTCAGCTTTTTGCGCTACGCATTCGCATGCTTTTTTAGCAATTTTTTCTTCTATGCTTTGAGCGTTGGATAGAAATGAAATAAGGACAAAAGTTGGGAGTAGAATTTTTTTCATGGGTTAATGAGATCTATGAGTGGTTAGCTAGGTTTATAGTTATTCTAGATAATCGTTTGAAATCAAATATATTAAAATGTTTTAAACTAGAGTAAAATTCTTATAAAACAAAGCATTTAGGAGTTCATAAAAATAGCTGTTTTAAAACTTTGCGCCTTTGCGTGAAATAGTTGCTCGCAAAGGCGCAAAGACACAAAAGGCATAATGAATAAAATAAGCTAATTTGAATATAGAATTGGTGTAAAGTTTCTTTATTATCTTGCAGATGATTTTTAGACTGAACTAGAGGTCATAACATAACCCTTACTTTTATGAAATTTACTTTCCAGGCATTTTTGCTCTCCTCCTTTTTAATGTTTACCACATTTGTCGTAAAAGCCCAAACATGCGACTGTTCCGAAGCTTTTAAATGGGTTAAAGAGACATTTGAAAAAAACGATGCCGGCTTTGATTATGCTATCCAGCAAAAAGGAATGGATATGTATGAAAAACACAATGCTGCATTTTCAGCAAAAATGAAAACGATAACAGAAAGTCATGAATGTGCTGAAGTGCTTAATGAATGGTTGAAGTTTTTTAGAAAAGGACATTTTGGAGTTATGGCTTTGGCAACAGCTCCGGGAAAATCGGCAGATGTTAAGGAATGGCCAGTATTAGCTGTAAAGGAAAAAGAATTGCGAAACAAGCCTACAAAAGATGTTAAGGACTTTGCGGGAATATGGAAAGTAGGAGTGTATAAAATTGGTATTGTCAAAAAGGATAAAGGTTATAAAGGAGTTGTACTGGAAACGACTAATGCAGCATGGAAACCGCAACAGTTAAAATTGGAAATAAAAGAAGATGGCTCTGGTGTTTATTATATGGGAGATTTTTCGCCTTTAAAATTCAGCAAGGTAGATTGGATTGGGAAAAATGCTATAAAATTGGCACCTGCGATTCAGTTGCAGCGAGAATACCCTACTTTTCCTGAAAATGCAGATATACAACTCTACGCAAAAGCAATGAGTACCGGAAAGCCTTTTATGGAGAAAATTTCTGGAGAGACTTTGCTATTGCGAATTCCTTCTTTTAACGGGATGCAAAAAAAGGCGATTGACAGCGTGCTTTTGGCCAATGAAAAAGATATCAAGAGTACTAAGAATCTAATAATTGATATTCGTAACGGAACGGGTGGCGATGATGACAGTTATGCGAATATTATCCCTTATTTGTATACGAATCCAATACGTATTGTAGGCATGGAACTTTTGTCTACACCATTAAACAACAAAAGGATGGAAGGCTACTTGTCTATGCCGGACTTGTCAGAAAAAAGTAGAATGCAGGTAAATGCTGCGCTCACATTGCTTAATGACAATCTAGGTAAATTTGTGAATTTGAACGGAGACGATAAAGTGCATATACAGAAGATGGATTCTGTATTGCCTTTTCCCCAACAGGTAGCTATCATAGCCAATGAGGCTAACGGAAGTACTGACGAACAGTTTTTGATGGCAGCTAAACAAAGCAAAAAAGTAAAGCTTTTTGGAACGACTACTTTTGGGGTATTGGATATTTCAAACATGAATTTTGTAAAATCACCAGATGAGAAATTCCAATTGGGCTACTGTTTATCTAAAAGCTATAGAATACCAGGCATGCAGATTGACGGTATCGGACTACAGCCTGATTATTTTATAGATAGTACTATCCCGAAAGAACTTTGGGTAAAATATGCAACTTCTGTTTTAGAAGATAAAGAGTTTCAGCCATAAGAAAAAGCCTCAATTGAGGCTTTTTTATTGTTTTTCTGGGCAATAGATTTCTAAGTTATACTTTTTTCTTTGCGGCTCTGCGTCTTTGCGTGAAACAATTACTCGCAAAGAAGCAGAGCCACAAAGTTTATAAGGAAAGGATTTTGAAAAATTGACTTTCGTTAGGTATAGATTTCATAAATCAGCAGCAATCCTGAAGAATACGATCATGGGTGATTACAAATGTCATCCACAAAGTCACAAGAATTATTAGCACATTAAGAATACCGAGGAATGTGTAATAATTTCCCTGAAAGTTATTGGGCTTATTACTGTTTTTCTTGGCGTAAAACTTTGAGCCAATTGCAATCAGCATCAAAAGAAATAAGATAATAAACCCCGGATAAATTTCAGAAATCACAACGCCAATAAAGCCAAGCACTACTGCCATGAAAGTTACTATCACGGATAGGGTAGTAATACTATTAAATGATTTCGTTGCCATTTTGATAGTAATTTAAAGGTTGTTTTAGTTGGTCGAATTGCGAAATTAATTCCAATACGTACCGTTTAATCCTAATACGGTGCCCATCCAAAGCGCTATAATAAATGCTATAGCTCCAATCAAGAAAGCCGCTATTCTTGTTCCTATTTTTTTGCCGCCCATAAATTGATTGATGTAATGGAATAGGCCACCACCAAAAGCTCCCGCCAATGGTACAATTATAAGAGGTTTAATTCTCCAGAATTTTCCCCATTCCGGATTGGGCTCGCCAGCGGTTATCAGGAAGAAAAGAATCAAAGCTGTAGCAATTCCTCCGCCAATTAATATTCTTCTTTTTAAAGTTGAAGAAAGAGTGTGTGATGTTGCGTTCATGATATGAAGATTTTTGATTTAAGATTTTTGATTTAAGATTTTCGACTTTCGACTTTCGACTTTCGACTTTCGACTTTCGGCTTTCGAAAAGTACTTTGTAATTCAAAGTAAATACATATTTTAGAACTGTGCAAAAAATAATCAGAAAAAATTATGAGCAATAGTGAAAAAGGTTGTGAGGGCCTGTTTTTGCTAGGAAAAGGAATTATAGAAAAAGTAGCGTTATTCTGTAATTATCAGACTCTTTTTTGTTGCTCGCTTTCACGGATTGTTTTTTCAAGTCGGGATTGTCTGGTTTTTTCCTGCTTTGCATCCATGATCCAATGAATCGTTAGCTTTTTATAAGATGGAGCTTGTTTCATAAAGAAATCCCAGGCGGCGGTGTTCTTTCTGAATTGACTTTCATATTCGGCATCAAGAAGTACAGGTTCATTTTCATAGGAATAAATCTTTGACCTGCTTTCTATTCTTTGGATGAAAGCGTTTTGTCCAGCTTCGGTCATCAGTCCGGCTTTGGTAAGTTCTTCCATCTTTTTGATATTTATGGCACTCCAGTTGCTTGTCTTTTTTCGTGGTGTAAAGCGAATAGAATAACTTTCTTTGTCTACAGACCTCCGTACTCCGTCGATCCAGCCAAAACAAAGTGCCTGGTCAACAGATTGCGACCAGGTCATTGATGGTTTCCCACTGTCCAATTTATAGAAACCGACCAGAAGCTCCGTTTCGTTTTTATGGTGCTTTTTGAGCCATTTTCTAAATTCCGCCTGTGATGCAAAAAAGGTTGCTACCATTGTGTTTTCTTTAATTTTAAAATGTCTGCCATTATGGGCATTTTATAGTGCCTGGAACAAAGTTAAAAAAACATCAATCAAGAGATTCTTTACCGTCCAGACTTAACCAGCCTTTTTGTCCATTTGATAATTCGAAACGGGCAAAGTTACCTTGAAAATCGCCCAGTTTCTTATAACGAAAGTCTTTTTGTAGTGGGAAGAACTGATACAAATCGTTTTTCCTGATTTTGTAATAAGGATAATTATAATCTACAGATTGCAGCTTTTGATGATTGCTAAATGTGGTGGAATCAAAATCTGTTTTGATAAAATGGCCCAAATAGTTCATTCCAAAAGTACCATCATTGTTTAAGAACCAGATGGTTTCGTAGTCAAAATTTACCAATTCGGTAATACGTGCTTTTTTGTCGGATTGGAAATGTGGTGTAAAATCATAAGGGCGGGCAATAGTATCGGTAGATTGTTGTTTAAAATAGAAAGCTTTTATGTTTTCTGTGTTGAGTAAAGAAATACTGTCAATAGTGGTGTTTGAATCTTCTCTACAAAAATTGTCAAAGTTTCTCGCTTTTAAAACGAAATGAGGTTCTTTTTTAATTGAGACCTCATAGAAATAATTTCTTTCAGGCGCTTCCAATAAAACGATTCCAAAGTCTATTTTCTTTTTAATTTCGGCTCCAGTCCAGTCCATTAATTTTAAGCGGTTGTTTTCAATTACCTGTAGGCTTCCTCTGTACTGTTTTACTGCCTTAAGTTTGGTTTTGTTTAGCTTTTTTAAAGCAAGGTTGTATAAGTCAATTGAGCCATTATCATAGCATCGGATTAGAGTGCCTAGTACTATAGAGTCATAACTTTTTGATATAAGTGTTTCGTTATAGCTGTTTTTTAGGATTACTTTCTTGTTGGATAACGAGTCTATTTTGAAAAAACTTTCTTCAAGATTAGGGAATGCATGGATAGAAAATTCAAATATCTCATTATTGGTAAGGACTAACTTTTCTGTTTTCAGCTCGGCAATAGGTTTACTGTACTGTTCAAATAGGTTTATTTTGTTTTTAGTGGGAATCAGATATACGTACTCATTATGGTAAGTGTAGATTATTTTTTTCTTTCCAAACAGAATGAAGATATATGGCATGTATTCAACCAGAGAAGTGTAGGTTGCTTCATTTTCTCGTTTGTTGGAAAAAATAGCAAAATAGTTGGGATTGAATTGGCAGAATTTATAGGAATCATCTTTATCTTCCTCGAATACAAATTGCAGCTTTTGCAGTTTTTTGAAATCATAACTGCCATCAATTTCATTATAAGTGATACTATTTTGTTTTTTAGAAAGAATTTTGACTTCCTCTTCCTTAATAGGACTTAAAGCCGAACTTATATTTTGTTTATTGCCAATAAAATCAACATTGATATCCAGTTTATAGAAAGAGTCATTTTTTTTGATAACAATTCCTTTTTCAGGATGGATAAACTGCAATTCGCCTTCCGTAATTGTATAGGTTTGCTGCCCATTGCATATGGGATGTATGAGAAGGCAAAAGAAGAATAGAAAAACTAATTTCATGGTTTCATTAGTTCTTTGTGCTTTCTTCCCCAATCTTCAAGTTCCCCGATTATAGTGCCTAGCTGATAGCCAATAGCGGTTAATTCATATTCTACTCTTGGCGGAACTTCTGCATAAACGGTGCGTGTGATGATTTTATTCTTTTCCAATTTACGCAACTGTAAAGTCAGCATACGTTCTGTGATAGTTGGCATGCATTTTTTTAATTCTCCGAATCTTAGTTTTCCATTAATCAGGTAACAGCATATCGCTAAAGTCCATTGTCCTCCAATGATGCCCGAAGCATATACTTCCAGACATTCATCTTCCAATAGCTTTTTGTTTTCGAAGTTGGTTGAAGTTTCCTTTATTTTAGTCATTACTTACCTTTTTGATAGTATCATACAATTGGTTGCTAATATACAGAATTAAGTGTAGTGCTTTACTTTTGTTCCAGATTTACAAATTAAGAAAATATAAAAATGAAAACATTAGTTGTGGTAATACACCCAAATATACAAGAATCTGTAATCAATAAAAGATGGATTGAAGAATTAGAAAAAAATCCAGAAGATTATTTTATCCATCGTTTATACGAAGTCTATCCCGATGAAAAAATTGATGTTGCTAAAGAGCAAAAGCTGATAGAATCCTTTGACAAGATTATATTCCAATTTCCTTTTTATTGGTTTAATTGTCCGCCGTTGTTTAAAAAATGGTTGGATGAAGTACTGACGTATGGTTGGGCGTACGGAAGTCAAAGCGGCTATAAGATGGCTGGTAAGAAAATAGCAATGGCATTATCCGTGGGAATAGACGAAGAAGAATATAGAGCCGACGGCAAATACAAGTATAACTTGCGAGAGCTGACGGCTCCTTTTGAACTGACTTTTGAATATATCAAGGCGGACTACCGCTACTTTTTTGCTTATTACGGAATTGAGCTCAATGCTTCTGACGAGTGGATTGAAAGGAGTGTGCCTGATTATATGAAGTTTTTAGAGACTCTGTAAATATTAAGCATTTTGCCGTTTCGTTAGCTCGGTTGGCGAATAGCCAAATTGCTTTTTAAAGGCATGTGAAAAATGCGATAGGTTTTCAAATCCAACTTCATAGCAGACATCAATTGGCTTTTTCTTCTTTTCGATAAATTGATAATGTGCCAGTTCCAATCGCTTTTGCGTAAGCCATCGTTGTGGTGTTGTATGAAATACTTTGCTAAAATCCCGTTTGAAAGTTGTCAGGCTGCGTCCTGTTAGGTACCCGAATTTTTCCAAAGGAAGATTAAACATAAAATTCTTTTCCATATAACCGGCAAGGTCAATTTTTCCGGGTTCTTCAAAATTAGTGAGCACATCATCTATTTTTTTGTCTATAGTGCGTAATATGCTTATGGCTTCTTTAATTTTTAATGAAGCAATATCTTCCGGTAAGGTTTCCATAGTAAAATAAGGAAGCAAGGAAGCCAGACAGCTTTCAAGCAATGGATGGTTACTGTAACTGTGTATTTTATGTGATTCTATAGCTTTTGGTTTGGTATTCAGTTCAGCATAAAAATCACGCAGTTTTTCAGTAGACAGATGCATCACTACCGTTTTATGCGGTTGCCCGTCTTTCGGATAATTGATGATGGTTGCAAGCTGGTTTCTTGGAATTAAAAAGATATCACCTTTTTTAAAATAATAAGTCGCATCAGCCTGCACAATTTTGGTTTCTCCAGAGATAAACCAAACCAGCATATGGTGGTCGAACATAATATCCGATTTGAAAAACTTGTCCTCATAACAGGAAAGCTTGATGTCGTCTGTAATGTATTTTGCCTGATATTCCATTGGAAGCCGTATTGCGTTTTGTGATAGCTGCGCCTTACAAAAATAAAAAGAATTGTCCATTTTAGGATGTAATAAAGATGTTACTCAGCAGGCTTGAAAGTAATGCCCGTCATTGTTTCACTTAAAGTCCATAAGCGTTTGGCATTGGATTCATCAATAGCATACGGTCTGACACCTTTGGTTATTCCTTCCTCCAGGGCTAAACCTGCAATATCACAATCTTCACAATATACGCCTCCCAGAATGTCAAGCATTGGGCTTGTAGCACACCATACGGTTGTAGCAGCTCCTTGAGGAATGGTTTTTAGTGCTGCAGCTACTTCTGGAAGTATAGTGCCGTTGGCATCACAATAGCCTAGTTTTTGGAATAGTTCTAATGGTGCTTCACGAGCCAGCTCCGTTCCGTTTATGGCTCCCGGATGAAGCGAATAGGCTCTTATGCCGAAGTCTTTGCCACGCTCGTCGAGTTCTAACGCAAACAAATTGCTTGCTGTTTTGGATTGTCCATAACTTAGCAAGGTTTCATACTCACGATTTAAAAAGTTAGGATCATCGAAATCAAAAGTTCCAAACTGATGTCCTTGTGAAGAAACATTCACAACTCTGGCTCCATTAGCTTTTTTTAGTGCCGGCCATAGTCTTGCTGTTAATTGAAATTGGGCAAGATAATTTGTAGCCAGTTGGGATTCATAACCACGATTGTCCCAACGCAATGGTACCCACATGATTCCGGCATTGTGAATAAGTAGATGTAATGGTCTTCCCGAAGCCAGAAATCTTGCTGCAAAGGCATCAATAGAATTAGTATCCATCAAATCCATCGCTTCTAATTCGATATTGGCAATACCCTCAAGATTTCTTTTTGCTTTTTCAATATCCCTAGCCGGAATAATAACGGTGGCTCCTGCATTAGCCAGTACTTTTGCGGTTTCAAGTCCGATACCTGTGTTGCCGCCCGTAACAATAGCGATTTTTCCTGTAAGGTCGATACCTTGGATAACTTCGGTTGCTGTGGAAGTTGCGCCAAATCCTGAATTTAGAGGTTGTTGCAATGCTCCCTGATAATTGTTCTGTCTCATTTGTATAAATTTTATTGATTTATGTTGAGACAAAATTAGGATGGATTGTATAGGGCAACTTTGTTTAAAAGTCCTGATTTACTTTGTTTAAACGTCCGATTTATTAGGCAATAAAAAAGCTGAAGTTTGGGCTTCAGCTTTGTGATTTCTTATTTCTTATTAGGTATTTGTTCTACCAATATTTCATTACCAGTCTTGTCGTAATAGGTACAGGACATTTTTTCGGTATCTACTTCCCATTTTTCAACACCAGACTCTGCACTCATAGCAATAAAAGTAATGTAGTCGGTTTGCCCTTGCTGGTGTGCTTTTAAGCCTGCTTTAAAGGATTCTATATCGCAGTTGTCTGCTACAGTCATATTTTCATATTTAGCCGAAGTTGTAATTTTATAATCATTGACACCATGATATTCGGAATGGCCGTCAGTGACATACACTTCGTAATAAGTTACGCCTAAAAATTTGATTTCTTGTATATAGGCTGGGAAGTCTGCACCTGATTTTACTTTGCTGTGGGCTTGTTTGATTTGTGCTTCGGAAAACATAATTATTGGTTTAAGCTAAGTTTTGTTCTGTTTGTCTCAAATGGTGTATTGCATGGTAGGCCATCAGGAAAAACATTTCCCTAACAGTCATAATACCCAACAATGGATGTGGCATGACAATCGTGTCCAGTTCTTCTTCGGTATAACCTGCCAATTGTTGTTGTATGAAGTCCAGAATTTGCTGTAGTTCTGCTGTTAATTCTGTCTTGGCTTCCGGCTGTACGGCTTCCGGCAGGAATTTTTCCGGAGCTTTTCCGCCTTTGGCAAGAGCTTCTTTATAATTGGCAATTACAGTATCATAATCCCAAAGTGGACGATCAATTTTTCCGAATTTTTGGATAAGGAATTCTTTTGAGGGCAGTGCTTTTGAAATCGGCAACAAGCAGAGATAAACATGGCTGAGTTGTTGTCCGGCTGTCCACTTGCCATTTTTGCTATGGAGAAATTGGTCGTCTGGCAAAGCATTTACATAATCGGCCAATTCCAGATGGTTGTTTTGGAATAAGGCAATAAGTTCTGATGTATTCATTGTTTTTGTTTTGCGTTGGTAGGAACAAAAATTCTGGTTTTGACGAAGTTATGAAATTAACCTATTTAATCAAAACACGCTTTTATACCTTTAAACAACCTCTAAATCCTCTGGCGGCATAATAGGATTCGGCACCATTATGATAAAGGAAAACTGTGTCATAGCGCCTGTCGCAAAAAAGGGCGCCGCCACGTTTTCGGATTTCTGCCGGAGTCTGAACCCAGCTTGATGTTTTGATATCGAACACGCCTAATTTCTGTAATTCACGGTATTGTTCTTCAGTAAGGATTTCAATACCCATAGCATCTGCCATGGCTATGGCGCTGTCTTTTGGTTTGTGTTCTTTTCTGGATTCTAATGCTTGTTGGTCATAACAAATGCTTCGACGCCCTTTTGGACTTTCCGCTGCACAGTCGAAAAAAATATATTCACCTGTTTTTTTATCAAACCCCACAACATCAGGTTCGCCACCCGTTTCTTCCATTTCGTCTAGCGACCAAAGCTTTTCAGGATTGGCTTCTAATTTTGCTTGTATGTCGGCCCATTTCATGCCCTTATGTCGGTTTGTATTTTTTTCAAAACGGGTTCTCAATATGCCCATTAGCGTCTCGCTTTGTGACTCTGATAATTTCTTTTTATCCATGACTTGATATTTTTAGGATTTGACAGTAATTGTTTTTCTATTGGCTGGCCTAAAATACCAGGATGTCAGTGTCAATACCAATAGCAATAATGGAGGAAAGCGCTCTTTTACAGGATCGTGTAATGCAATATGTGAAAATATTGCTCCCGACATAGCAAAAAAGAATCCCGCATAGGTCCATTCCTTTAGTAACGTAAATTTAGGGATAAGTATAGCAATCACACCCAAAATTTTCCAGGTTCCCAGAATAGTGAGAAAATAGGAGGGATACCCTAAATGTGTCATCATTTCCGTTTCTTCTTTTACACCTAATAATTGTACAATTCCGGTTGAAGCCATTCCTAATGCCAGCCAGAGTGTCGAAATCCAATAAATAATTTTATTTCTCTTTTCCATTTTCTGTTATTTTAAATTAGCTGCCACGTTTTGGAGTCGGTCGTGAGCCATGTTGATTCCTTGTGCAAAAGGAAGTTGCAATATTTGATTTCTAACATCTACAGATTTGTATATGACATGCATTGTAAGCTTGCTGGTAGTGTCGGTCAATTTTTCAAATTCTAGGTATTCGAGCTGTATTGGAAAAGGGGTATTTTCCATTTCAAATGTGCGGGTAATTTTTTGGTTTGGTATGAATTCATGGATAGTTCCGTTTGATCTAAAAACCACGTTCCCATGTGGGTCTGATGTTTCAAACTGGTAGCTCCCATGCTTTTTATTTTCAAGCTTTACTACTTTTGTTCCCATCCATTGGGCTACGATTTCAGCTTCTTCATAAGCTTTAAAAAGCAATTCCAGCGGCAAGTCAAATTCCCGGGTAATCAGCAGTTCCTGTTTGCCTTCTTCGGCATTGATTTTTGTTTTTCGTTCCATTTCTTATTTTTTTGATTGGTAGGCTTTCATTATGTCTTCCAGTTTATTGAACCTGTCATCCCACATTTTTTGGAACGGTTCGATAAAGTCGGCTATTTCTTTTAGCTTGTTCGGGTTGAGATGATAATACATTTCCCTTCCATTCTGTTCCTGGTTGAGTAGTTCACATTCTGTAAGTATTTGCAAATGCTTCGATACCGTAGGTCGTGCCGTATCAAAATTGGATGCAATTGCTCCAGCAGTCATGGATTGGGTAGATAATAATAGCAGTATAGCCCTTCTGGTAGGATCTGCTATTGCCTGAAAAACATCTCGTCTTAAATTCATTATGAAGTTATTTGACTACAAATATATATGAAGTCATTTAGCTACACAAGTTTTTTTCTGTAAAAGATGCAAATAACAAAACAGCCAGGACCATAATTCCTAGTTATCTTTAAATGTCTTATTTTAGTAAACCCAATAGTAATAAGGCTATTAATAAAAGGTAATACGTTAAAATATGACAACATTAGTAGTTGGTGCAAGCGGAGCAACTGGAAAACTATTGGTTGAGCAATTATTAAAATCCGGTCAAAGTGTGAAGGCAATCGTGCGATTTTCCAGCTCTATTCCTGAAACATGGAAAAGTAATGACAGACTCACAATAATTAAAGTAGATGCGATTGAAACCATCAGTATTGATGAGATGATGGCATATCTCAAAGATTGTCAGTCGGTGGCTTCTTGTCTTGGACATAATCTAAGCTTTAAAGGGATTTATGGAAAGCCAAGAAGGCTGGTTGCTGATATGGTTGAACTGCTTTGTCAGGCTATTATTAAAAACGCACCGGAGAAGCCATTAAGACTGGTCTTGATGAATACGGCCGGAAATAGCAACAGAGATTTGAATGAACGCATTTCTATTGGGCAGAAAATAGTGATAGGCCTGCTTCGATTGCTTTTGCCTCCGCATGTTGATAATGAAAAAGCAACCGATTATCTGAGAATAAAAATAGGACAGAAAAATCCTTTTGTTGAATGGGCGGCAGTACGTCCTGACAGCCTGATTGATATTGAAAATGTAACTGCGTATTCGGCACATACATCTCCAACAAGAAGTGCCCTATTTGACTCAGGAAAGGTAAGCCGTAGTAACGTAGCGCATTTTATGAGCCAATTACTACTTGATGATAAGGCATGGAAAAAATGGAAAGGACAGATGCCAGTACTTTACAACGATGCAATAGAAGAAAAGTAAATTATACTGTTTATAAGCGGCCAATTTACTTATGTGTTACCTCCAGTTAAAGATTATTTCTGGTTAGAAATATAGAAGGCAAGGGAAGTTCCTCATGCTGATAAACCTCATTCTGCATTACAAATCCTTCAGACTCAAAAAAAGCGATCAAAGGATTTTCTTTATATTCATGTACCCAAAGTCCGTTATAAGATTTGCTGATAGCTAAGCATTTTTCGAGTAATGAAAGCCTAACAGTCGTATCGTTATACTTTTCGAGTATTCCAAAATCGGCAATTCTCATCATTCGTGCCTCTTCCTGATTTTTTGGTTTCCTTCCATTTGAAGTAATATAGGCATAACCTGCCGGTGTATCTCCTACATAAACAACCAACCATTGATTTGACATGCTATTCATTTCAGCAATCAGGTTCTTGTCGTTGAACTTTTTTTCGATATAGTCTTCGAGCTGTTGAGGTTCTACTAATGATGCGAATTTTTCTGCTGCTATCTCTTTGGCTAATGTAGCCACGATACCTCTGCCTTGTTCTGTGGCGATTATGAATTTTGTAATGATTTCCATTTCTCTTTCTGTTGGTAAATATGCAAAATTAGAGAGGTTTTTGAGATGTATGTCAGTACAAAATCGGAAACAATCGTCGGTACAGATTAGCGGGTGAGCTGTCCTGCTTGTTTAATGGCTTCAATTCTTTTAGGCGTATAGGTATCTGCAAACACGACTCTGAAATAGTTGGGAAAAGTATCTGAAAATGAAAAAGTATAGCCAGGTGTAAACCGTACACCAATTTTTTCACATTGGGCATAAAAATTGTCCATGTCTGTAGTGTCTGGCATTTTTACCCAAATGGAGTAGCCTCCGGTAGGAACTGTCATAGAAGTGCCGTCAGGGAAGTTTTCATTAAGTAAGTCTAAAGTGAAATCGGAATTTTTTTTCAGTTGCTTTCGAAATGCTATAAGGTGCCTATCGTAACTGCTTGTTGATAGCAAGCGATTGACTGTTTCTTGATAAATAGGAGAAACGGTGCTGCCTAAAGAAAATTTAATCTGCTCAGCTCTTTGGACAAATTTGCCTGCCGACAGCCATCCAAGTCTAATGCCAGGAGCAAGAGTCTTGGCATAAGAAGAATAGGTCATGACAAGGCCGCTATCATCAAAACTTTTAATCGTAGTTGGCCGGATTCCGCTAAAATGTAGGTCACCATAGATGTCATTTTCGATAAGTGTAATTTCATAGTCCTGCACAACGGAGAGCAAAGCCCTTTTCTTCTCATCTGTCAGCGAAATGCCTGTAGGATTATGAAAATTAGGAGTCAGGAGAACAGCTCTTATCTTGTTTTTTGCGCATGCTTTTTTTAAAAAGTCAATGTCAAAGCCGTTTTCTCTATCTATAGGAATTTCTATAACTTTTAGGTTGAGTACCCGAATTACTTCCAGCATAGAAAAGATACACGGGCTTTCAACAGCAACCACATCTCCGGCACTGCATACGGAAGCCAGCGCTATATATAATGCTTGTAGGGCACCATCTGTAATAAGCAGTTCGTCCGGATTAAGGATGGTCTTATATCCAGCAGCACGTTTGATAATATTTTCTTTTAAGTCGGGCAACCCGTTTGACGGATAATAGCGCAACAAGCTCGCTCCCTGTTCGCGGATTACCTGCTGCATGGTACGCAATATTAGTTTTTGAGGAACTAATAGGTCGCCTGGTGTTGTAACATTAAATTCGGAGAGTTTCCGTCCTTTTCGCAGCGAAGTAATAGAGGCAAGATTGTTCTCAAACAAGGCATCCCTGATTATAGGAGTATGGCTTGTTTTAATTGACTCTTGAGATTTGCCAAATTGACGACTAACATAGTATCCTGATTTTGGAACGCTTTCTACCAATCCTTGGATGATGAGGTATTCGTAGCCATTTTGTACCGAACTTGTGCTTAGCTGGTATTTATCTTTTAATTCACGTACCGAAGGCAGTTTGTGCCCCGGCTTGTAAATGCCCTCACGTATGTTTTTTTCTAAAGGCGAGGTAAAGATTTCAAATTTATACGATTTCATACAGCTAGATTGGCAAGCTTTTATTCATAAAACTCTTTGAGAATATAATTTTGCTTGTTTAATTTTTTTAATTCTTTAATCAGATAATAGCGATGCAGGAAACCGGTTAGGACAACTATTTTTGTACCAGGATATTGCTGGGCTATGTTGTAGATATTCTGGGCCATGGTTTTGTTCCTGAGATCCCAAAAATCTGACATCTTCTTGAAACCATCTTTATAGCTTATCTTTTCTCCATTGGGTTTTGTGACATATCTCTTTGAAAATTCAGGTCTGTTGTCAGTTATCTTCAAGAGTTCATGATATTGGGAATTTTGTCTTTTTTCAGCAATACGATCTGTTGACGAATTATTGAATTTTTCTGGTGTTCCTTCCGCAATCTTTATAAGCTCTTGTGTGAGTGCATTGAAGGTTTCGTATATTTTTGATTCCTTGGAAGTTAGTTGCTTGGCTTTGTAAAGACTGTCGATCAGTTTGACTGAAAGATTATCTGTTGGCACCATACCATGGTCTTTGCGGTATTGGTTTCTTCCTTCAAATTCAAAAGGAAGCCTTAAGGTATTAGGATTTTTTTTTGAATAAAGAGTGCTGGCCCTGATCTCATTTTCTGTAAGACCATTGCCTTTGGCATAGTCTTCCATTCCTTTTTTGTCAACTTCATGCAATATGATATCGGGTCCTATCTTATCTAACATGGTCAGAAGTATTTTTGGATGATAGTTGGGAACACTGTCATGTATGTTACCAATTACATATATTTCGGTTTTTTGAGCTGAACAGATAGCCGTTACAGTAATAAGAAGGATTGAAAAGATTTGTTTCATGGCATAAAATTAGGAAATAAAAAAAGAATTGAAACCTTATTATGATGTTCGTTATTATGATGTTCGTTTGGTTTATCGAAATATTGGATGAAATGTATATATTTATAAAAAAACAATCAGCTTAGTCTGTATTAAAAAAGATAACAAATGAAACTAGGTGCATTTTCAATCAGCTTGAGTGTTAAGGATATTCATGCTTCTAAAAAATTTTACGAGACTCTTGGCTTTACTGCTTTTGGAGGAGATATTTCACACAATTGGCTTATCCTAAAAAACGGAGATACAATCATCGGGTTGTTTCAAGGAATGTTTGAAGGAAATCTGATGACATTTAATCCTGGTTGGGACCAAAATGCTCAAAAGCTCAATGATTTTGAAGATGTAAGAGAGATACAGAAAAGCCTGAAAGCATCAGGCCTGTCTTTGATTAGCGAAGCCGATGAAGCAACAACCGGTCCGGCGAGTTTGATGATTGCCGATCCTGATGGTAATATGATTTTATTAGATCAACATGTTTAATAGTAAGAATAAATAAATGATGTAATGCCTTTTTGATAGTATTAAACAGGCATTACATTTTGTTTTTCAGAATCCGCATTATTTCTTTTAATCCTGATAATGTTCCATTAAAATACTCTTCTTTTTTGAAATAGGGGATGAAATTGTTGTCAATAACCAACTGTGTTTCTTCGTTTGTGAATATTTTTTCAGTTCCATTTCCATTCTGTATTCTCATCTTCCTGTAACCTTTTGAAATGGCAATTAAGATTCCATTGTCCTTAAAACGCTTTCCAACTCCCCAAGTTTTGGCAATATGCAGAGATAGATCTTCAAATTTATCTTCTTCAACTCTTATCGTGTCAATTGTGACAATTGCTATCTCGAAAGAAGTTTCTTTCTCAAAATTATCAATGAGGGTAGTAAGCTCTGTTTTTTGGCCAGTAGTATATAAATTTTCATAATCATTTACCCATTTTTGATATCTGGGAGGATTATTCCAAAATAGATTTCTAAAGAGTTCAATAGATTTTGTTTTTAACGAATCAATGTTTTCTGTTTTCTCTTGTGACCAAACACTAGTTGAAAATAAGAAAATAATGATAACAAGAATCCTTTTCATGCTTTTGTACTATATGATGTTAGAATAAAAGATCTTTATAATGTCTTTTAAATGGGTTATTCAAATTTAGAGATGACCTTGTTTTTATCTGTTAAAAAGATATTTATTTTATTGTAATTATTAAAAAGGATTACCTGTTTGCCAAACCTACTCATAGCCTGGAATGGCCAAAGAGTTCCGTTATCTATATGGATTAACATTCCTGAAATATTTTCATGGTGCAAATAGTAGAAGTTTTCTTTATCTACGAATACCAGCAATGACATTGGATCAATATAGGTGTAATAGTAGTAATCTTTGATTTTGAATAGGCGCTTTTCTGAACTGTAATAAGATCCTACCTCGAATAGAAATTCATTATTACTCCAATAAAGTTCAATTTTAGAACCTTTTTCTAGATCTATTTTTGTTTTTTCGTTTATTATTTCTCCTACAAGATCAGATTTACTTGAAGTAATCTGATCAAACAATTTTTTAGGGATAATACTTACGGGGTAGATATATGGGTTCTCATCTTCCCGGCCATCTATCACAAATTTTTTTTCTCTAATTTATGGTTTAAAGATTTACGGTTTTGGATTGAGTATTCAACTAATTTTAATACTTGTTCAATATCAATACTATTAGCATTTATTCTTATCGAGATTCCATAATTTTTTTTATTTAAATTTGTTTCATCTAGGTTGTAATATTCCTTATGGGCTTTGACATAATCAAAAGGTCTAAAATCGTGGTTATCATCAATAGTGAATTTGAGATTTGTGTTGTTGTTTTCAAACGTATAAATTTCCTCCGGTAAACGATCTCCATAATCGTTGACGTATTCAATCAACAAAGTATCTTTATAATTGAGTCTCTTTGATAGTTTCTCAGACAGTTTCCCTATCACTCTTATTTTTTCAATTTCAGAATATTCAAAACCTGTTTTTAAATAAACGTGACGTTGCCATAAGTTTCTACAATATACATGTTTTTATGAGCAAAGAGGTTGTTTGAAAATATCAGAAATACTATATAGATAAAAAGTCTTTGTTTCATATGCAATTTGAATTATATCCCAAATATATTCAAAATCATATAACTCATGAAAAAGCTCTAATAATTATTGATTTCACAAGGCCGTTTCTTTTTCGTATTTTTGTCAGGTATACAAAGTTATGATAGAAGAAAAAGTAATATTGGTTAATGAGCGTGATGAGCAGATTGGATTAATGCCAAAACTGGAAGCTCATGAAAAAGCGCAGCTCCACAGAGCATTTTCGATTTTTATACTGAATTCAAAAAATGAAGTAATGCTCCAGCAGCGTGCTTCACAGAAATACCATTCGCCATTGTTGTGGACAAACACCTGTTGCAGTCATCAGCGTGAAGGTGAAAGCAATATTCAGGCAGGAAACCGCCGACTTATGGAGGAAATGGGTTTTTCAACAGAACTGAAAGAACTGTTTCATTTTATCTATAAAGCGCCGTTTGACAATGGCTTGACAGAACATGAATTGGATCATGTAATGGTTGGCTATTTTGATGGAGAACCCGAAATCAATCCTGAAGAAGTAGAAAACTGGAAATGGATGGATATTGATGCAATCAAAGATGACATGCAGGTGAATCCGGAAAAATATACAGTGTGGTTCAAGATTATTTTTGATGAATTTTATCACTTTCTTGAAGAACATAAGTTGTAAAGTTGAAAGTTGAAAGTCGAAAGTTGAAAGTCGAAAGTTGAAAGTCAAAAAGGCACAAATCAAAAATCCTAAATCAAAAATCACAAATAATAGAATAATACTTCCAAGATGAGAGTAACTGTCAGCAGAAAAGCCCATTTTAACGCCGCACACCGCTTATATCGTAAAGATTGGTCGGATGAAAAAAACGATTCGGTTTTTGGGAAGTGCAACAATCCTAATTTTCATGGACATAATTATGAATTGATTGTTAGCGTGACTGGAAAAATCAATCCTGATACGGGCTATGTGATCGATATCAAGGATTTGGCCGATATTATTCTTGATGAGGTTGAAAAACCTTTTGATCATAAAAACCTGAATTTAGATGTGCCAGAATTCTTAGACTTGAATCCGACAGCCGAAAATATTGTTGTTGTTATCTGGAATAAGATCAGAAAAAGAATTGATACCGATAAAGATCTGGAAGTTATTCTTTATGAAACTCCACGAAATTTTGTGAGTTATAAAGGAGAATAGGACGAACTAGAAATCATATAAGCTATTTCAAAAATAGTAGTACAAGCAAGATTGGGAATTTCTGTAATTTGTTTCCAAAAAAATTATGAGTCTACATATATATCCGCTGGTTTTTGAACCGATACTAAAAGAGCGTATCTGGGGAGGAACGAAGCTCAAAACCGTTTTCGATAAGCCGATACAGTCAGAGACAACAGGCGAAAGCTGGGAACTATCTACTGTTCCGGGTGATATTAGCCGTATTGCTGTAGGCGAATACAAAGGAAAATTGCTTTCGGAATTGATTTCGCAATATCCCGAAGAAATTCTTGGTAAAACAGTACACAGAAAGTTTGGTACAGAATTCCCTTTGCTATTTAAGTTTATCGATGCTAAAGATGACTTGTCAATTCAGGTGCATCCAAATGATGAACTTGCCAAAAAGCGTCATAATTCCTTTGGGAAAACAGAAATGTGGTATGTGATGCAGGCAGATGAAAATGCAAAAATTGTGGTAGGTTTTAAAGAAAAGTCAAGCAAGGAAAAGTATTTGAAAAACCTTGAAAACAAGACGCTATTGTCAATCTTAGAAGAAATCACTGTAAAAAAAGGTGATGTCTTTTTTTTAGAAACAGGAACAATCCATGCCATCGGAGCCGGAATTGTAATTGCTGAAATCCAGCAAACTTCTGATATTACCTATAGAGTTTATGATTGGGATAGAGTTGATGCAGAAGGAAAATCGAGAGAACTTCATATTGATCTGGCGCTGGATGCAATTAATTATGATAGGACTGATACAAAGAGAACCTACACCCAAGAAGAAAATAAAAGCAATCCGGTAGTGATATGCCCTTATTTTACTACCGATTATTTGCCGCTTAACGGTAAGATAGAAATAAAGAAACAGCATGAATCTTTTACGGTTTATATGTGTATGGAAGGTGATTTTAAAGTAAAATACAACGAAACAGTATGGGATTATAAAAAAGGAGATACGGTATTGTTGCCCGCTGCAATGCAAGAGTATGAATTAGAAGGGCAGGCTGTACTTTTAGAAATTTATATTTAATAGCCTCAAATAGAAAGATTATGCTTAATTTTGCAGACGCAAATTAAAATTTAAAAAAATGGCAAACGTTAGGAATTTAAAGAAAGACATCAATTACGTATTAGGAGACATTATTGAAGCAGTATATATCTGGGAAATGTCAACAACAGGAAAACCAACTGAAGCTTCTGAAGCTTTGATTGATGAGGCAATTGTTGCTTTTGATTCTTTGATCGCAAAAGTGAACGCAAAAAATGTAGAAAATAAAAAAGCACATTTCAAGCAAATCAATGTAGAATTAGAACAAACTGCTAATCAATTGGTTGCTAAAATTAACGCTTTGTAGTCTAAAAAAAGATAAAAAAAGTGCAGATTTTTTTTGGAAAATTAAAATTCAGAACTATATTTGCACCCGTATTGAGATGCCGGTGTAGCTCAGCTGGCTAGAGCAGCTGATTTGTAATCAGCAGGTCGTGGGTTCGAGTCCCTCTATCGGCTCAATAAGAAAAACCATCCGAAAGGATGGTTTTTTGTTTTTAAGAGATTTTGGATTTTGGATATCCTGAAACGAAAAACGCCTTGAATTAACAAGGCGTTTTTTTATAAAAGAGATCTATTGAAAAAAATATTTTAGAATATTATTTTTTCTTTTCTTTGAAGGAACATTTGTAAAACAAAAACATGAAAATAATTTACTCTCTAAAAAAGCAGCTATTAGTATCTTGTCTTTTGCTTAATAGCGTCTTTTCTTTTGCGCAATGCTGGTCTCAAATAACAGGAGGCCGCCTCCATACTGTTGCGTTAAAAACCGATGGTACAATTTGGGCTTTGGGAGGTAATGCCTATGGTCAATTAGGTGATGGTACTACAACCGACAAAAGCGCTCCGATTCAAATTGGTACTGATACAAATTGGGCTAAAGTATGTGCTGGAGGATATCACACATTTGCAATAAAAACCGATGGCACGCTTTGGGCTTGGGGGCGCAATGATTATGGTCAGCTAGGTGACGGTACTATTATTAACAAAAGCACTCCAATACGAATTGGAGTTTTAAGTGATTGGTCACAGATTGAAGCAAAAGATGCTCGTAATATTGCAATAAAAACGGATGGTACACTTTGGTCATGGGGTATCATTGATTTAGATGAGAATGCTGAGTATAGAGATACCCCGGAGCAAGTAGGTACTGATACCGATTGGTCTAAGATTTCACGTGGCTTAGGACATATAATTGCATTAAAAACGAATGGTACACTTTGGGCCTGGGGAGGAAATAGTGAAGGTCAATTAGGTGATGGTACTACAACTCTTAAAACCACTCCGATACAGATAGGTACGGCAAATGATTGGTCAAAAATAGCAACAGGATATATGCATACAGTTGCATTAAAAACAGATGGTACGCTATGGGCCTGGGGAGCTAACCAGTGGAGTTGGCTTGGTGATGGTACCACAATTGGAAAGACTACTCCAATACAAATTGGAACAGATACCAATTGGTCTCAAATAGCAGCCTCAAATATCAATACGGTAGCAGTAAAAACTGATGGCACGCTATGGACCTGGGGAGCTAATTATTTTGGTCAGCTAGGCAATCATGGTGATCCTAACGGTAGAAATGTTATACCGAGACAAGTAGGTACAGATACCAATTGGTCACAAATAACAATGGGGTATATGCACGTTATTGCATTAAAAACAGATAACACACTTTGGACTTGGGGGTCCAACTTCTCTGGTCAAATAGGTGATGGTACTACTAATGATAGATATGCACCAAGAGAAATAAGCTGTTCAGCTCTGTCAGTTGATAATCCCGCAGCCAATTTAGAGATGGCACTAATTTATCCAAATCCTGCCAATGCTGTTTTGAATATTGAAACCCGTCAGTCACAATTAGAGAAAATAGAGCTATATGACCTGCAAGGAAGGTTAATTCTGATGAAGAATGCGAAGACTGAGACAAATATCGTGTTAGATATTTCCAATGTAACTTCTGGTACTTATATCGTAAAGCTATTTACAGATAAGGGAACTCAAAACACAAAAATAATTAAGAATTAGTACTTTCTATTTCCATATAACGTAATAAAAAAACGCCTTGAATTTTCAAGGCGTTTTTTTGTTAAGAGATGAATTGAAAAAGTATTTTTAGCAATAACATATTTTTCTTTTCTTTGAAGGGATATTTATAAAATAAAACATGAAAATAATTTACTCTCTAAAAAAGCAGCTATTAGTATCTTGTCTTTTGTTTAGTAGTGCCTTTTCTTTTGCCCAATGTTGGTCTCAAGTGGGAGCTGGTCTTTGGTATACAGTTGCTATTAAAACAGATGGTAAGCTTTGGGCTTGGGGGCGTAATTATTATGGTCAGCTAGGTGATGGTACTACAGTCGATAAAAATACTCCAATTCAGATAGGTACTGAAACAAATTGGTCTAAAGTAAGACCTGGATACTTCCATACAGTTGCTATTAAAACGGATGGCACGCTTTGGAGCTGGGGGCGTAATGTTTATGGAGAGCTTGGTGATGGAACTACTATTGACAAAAGCACTCCAATACAGGTAGGAGTTTCAAATGACTGGTCAGAAATTGAAGCAGGAGAAGCCATTACAATTGCAATAAAAACGAATGGTACGCTTTGGGCTTGGGGATATAATGGAGAGCATACACCGGATTCACGAAGAAATACCCCAGTACAAATAGGTGTCGATACCGATTGGGCTAAAATTGCTTGGGGTGGATCACATGTAGTCATATTAAAAACAAATGGTACACTTTGGGATTGGAACTTAAGATATGCCAATGTTCCAATACAAATAGGCGCAGAAAATAATTGGTCTAAAATAGCATCTGGAATTTTCCGTTCGGCTGCTATAAAAACAGACGGTACACTTTGGGCTTGGGGAGATAATGGGTTAGGTTGGCTTGGAGATGGAACAACTATTGATAGAAGCGCTCCGGTACAAATAGGGACAGATGCCAATTGGTCAGAAGTTAAAGCAGGAGATGCCTGTACAATTGCCATAAAAACGGATGGCACACTATGGGCATGGGGGAGTAACTATTTTGGCCAGCTGGGTGATGGTACAACTAATACTAAACTTGTACCAACTCAATCAGGCACAGATACCAACTGGTCACAAATAACAGTAGGTGATTCCAGCAATTTTGCATTAAAATCAGATGGTACACTATGGGCATGGGGGGGAAATTTAGGTAGAGAATTAGGTGATGGTACTAATATTCAAAGAAACAGTCCAATAGAAATAGGTTGTCCAGCTCTGTCAGTTGATAATCCTGCAGCCAATTTAGAGATGGCACTAATTTATCCAAATCCTGCCAATGCTGTTTTGAATATTGAAACCCGTCAGTCACAATTGGAGAAAATAGAGCTATATGATCTGCAAGGAAGGTTAATTCTGATGAAGAATGCGAAGACTGAGACAAATATCGTGTTAGATATTTCCAATGTAACTTCTGGTACTTATATCGTAAAGCTATTTACGGATAAGGGAACTCAAAACGCAAAAATAATTAAGAATTAGTAATTTCATATATGTAATAATAAAAAACGCCTTGAATTTTCAAGGCGTTTTTTTATTACTGTTTCTGTTCTGCTTGTTTTCTTTCAGCTACAAACTTCGTTAGCATCTTTCCGTATTTGGATTGTGCTATTTTTGGAGCCATAGATTTGTCTATAGTGTCCAGATACTTAATGTTGGCATTATAAATGTCCGCTAGAGCGATATATGGAGCGATGTCATGGTCTTTGTTGTTTAAGGCAAAGTTGATGGCCATCAGATATTTTCTTTTTAGGTTGTCGCTATTCTTCTTGTCAAAATCTGACGAAACATCTCTCTTAAATTGTAGCGCTCTTAATTTCTCTTCTGTCAGGCTTAATTGCGTGTTTTTGTACCTTGACATGATTTTTCTGTATTCTTCAAATAATTTTTGATTTTCAGAGCCTGTTATTTTTGCTGCAGCAAAAAAGGAATCCAGTCTTGTGTCGATTGTCATGTTTCCAGGCTCGGCAAAAAACATTAAATTGTTGTCAATGCTATTAGTTTCGCCTCTATCTAAAAACAGGTAAAGCATTTCTGGCGAATCGATAGTCAGATGGCTT
Organism: Flavobacterium microcysteis; assembly: GCF_006385255.1. Classification (GTDB taxonomy): domain Bacteria; phylum Bacteroidota; class Bacteroidia; order Flavobacteriales; family Flavobacteriaceae; genus Flavobacterium; species Flavobacterium microcysteis. The sequence continues at coordinate 53,907 of NZ_VFJE01000053.1, read as the reverse complement.
TCAAAATGAGAGTTCCCCTTGATAACAATCGTATCAACAGCAACTAACGCCGTATCCACAATTTTCTGAATATAAAGCGTTCCTTGTTTTAAGCCTTCCACATTTCCTTTGATGTGAAGATTTCCTTCTTTCTTTTCTTCCTTACAGGAAATCATTGCTAATGCTGCAAAAGCAAACACTATTTTTCTCATAATTGTTGCTGGTATTTTTGCGGGCAGTTTTATTCTTGGCAGCCCCTGATTTTTAATTTGCGGCAAAATAATAAAAAAATCCCCAATTTAGATTTTAAATTGGGGATTAGTTTTATAGTATGCTGATTATCCTTTTAACCAGGCTTCTTTTAATTTGGCTTTACTCGCATCGGTAGCCTGATATCCTTCTACTTCTTCACTAGGAAGCTTGATATTTCCTTTTAGTTGCATTTCTTTACCGTTACGTTTTACTTTTACTGTAATCGGGTCATTTTCTTTCCATGTCAAGCTGCCCATGATCATATCATAAACATTGTCAAGATTGTATTTTGTGCCATTGACTTCAAGAAGTATATCGGCATCTTTTACGCCCAGATTCTTATAGAAATCAAGCTTTTCACTACCTGCAAGTATAAAAATTTCTTTTGTTGCCGGATTGATTGAGAAGTTAGGCTCCATACCTTTAAGGAAGGCATTTCCTGTAACCTTAGTCATCGCTTTTGTAACGCCCATTTTAGCAAAATAAACATCATAAGGAATAGGTGTTGGCCCAGCAACATAAGTGTCAAGGAACTTTCGAACTTCTGGTGAAGTCAAAGACTCGATTTTGTCAAAAAGTTCTGAATCGTCAAAAGCTTTTTTAGTGCCATATTCGTTAGAAAGTTTCTGCATCAGGTCAAGAATGCCTCTTTGTCCGTTGCTGTCCTGGCGAATCTGTATGTCAATACACATGGCTATCAAGGCCCCTTTTTCGTATACGTTTTGGTATTGTTCCTTATAAGGTTTCTGTAACACCATAGAACTCATTTTGGTAAATGGCATGGTGTCATCCATAGTCGAAGCATTGGCAATTTTGGTAGCCATTCTTTCGTAAAATTCATCTTCGGTAATTAAGCCTTGATTGACCTGGAAAAGGTTTGCGAAATATTCAGTCACACCTTCATACATCCATAAGTGCTCCGACATTTTTGGCTTGTTATAGTCAAAGAACTGGATTTCTTTTGAATGTATTGTCAATGGCGTCACGATATGGAAGAACTCATGAGAAACAACATCTTTCAACTGCTCGGCTAATTGTTCTTTTGGCATAGCTTCCGGCATTACTACCGTTGTTGCTGTAGGATGTTCCAAAGCTCCAAAACCGTGGGCATCATTGCGGGATGTGTCAGACAGATAGATAAGAACACTATATTTTTTTGTAGAATTGAATTTGCCTAAGAAATTCTTTTGTGCAGTCATCATTGTTTTCATCTCTGGAGTAATGCTCTCTGCAGTAACTATACCGTTTGGAGAATAAACGGCAATCAGGATTTCCATCCCGTTTACAGTAAAAGTTGTATAATCCGGTTTGGAATACATAATAGGATTTTCTACCAATTCAGAATATCTGGAAACAGTAAAAATGTCTTTGGTGTCAGAAGCATCCGTATCGGTCATTGATGTTGCACCCCAAAGTGTTGCGGGATGCGTAATGTTTACCTGATAAGGAACATCAAGAAACTCTTTAAAATAGCCTACAAAAGCATGAGTATTCAACATGATGTTTTTTCCTGCCTCGATATTACTACCAGCCGGTGAAAAAATATCATGTGTACTTTCAATATCATAGGTGTCATTTACCCAATAGGTCAGTTTTGCAAGTTTTTTTGCATCGCTGATAGTCCAGGAGTTATCATCTGTTTTGGCTACACTCAATGCATTGCCTTTGGCATCGTAAGCTTTTACGTTTTCTAAAAATTTCCCATAATCGTCTTCAGAATAGGTTCCTGGTATTATTTTAGGAATATGATAGGTAATCTTCTCGGATTTAATCGCTGGCGGTACGACTGTAACCATTACTTTGTCATCTTTGATGCCGTTAAGGTCGATTTGTACCTCAACTTCATTTTTTGTGATGTTTGATACTATATTTTCAGAGGGTTTGCAGCTCCATAATAATGCAGCAACTGCCAGTGAATAAACTATTTTTCTCATTATTTTTTTGTTTTATCCTCAATAGGTTCGCCAAACTAGTTTTTTGTTACAGCTTCCTGTTTTATTTAAGAAAGAATTATATTTTTTTGAGAAAGGTAGTAATTTTTTCTATAAGTTGAGGCATCACCGGAAGGTTCGGATTCGTGTAACTTCCCATGTTTTCGGTCTCATCTCCTTTGATTTCTTTGAATATATGGTTCATGTTTTCAATAAGGACTAATTCCGATTTCGGATTGGCATTATGGAGCAATTCAGCGTCTTGTACTGGAATCTGTATGTCTTTTGTGCCATTAATAATAAGAATAGGGATTTGTAGTTTTTTGATTTCTTCCTGCGGATTGTGTTTCAGCCATGAAATCATATAAGGTTGGACACTTGCTCTGAAAAGTCCTGCTAACATTGGATTTTTAGCTTCAAAAGTTTCTCCTTTTTTGAGAAGTTCAAGACCTTTGGCTGTTTCTTCTTTCAACATTGGCGCTCTCTTCCCAATCTGTTCTACCAAAACTTCATCGATCGGCCTGCCTGCACCGGCAAGCGAAATAAAAGCATCCGCATCAGGTAGTGCGGCATTCATACCAATCAGAGATCCTTCACTATGTCCGGCAATGATGATTTTATGAAACTGTTTTTTTGCTTTGAAGTAGCTTACGATATCTTTTACATCTTGGATTAAAGGGTCAAAGCTTAGTTTGGATTCATCTAATTTTCCGGAACGCATTTCAACAATAGGCCTTTTGTCATAATTGTAAACTGCAAAATTGTTTTTGGCCAGACCCTCAGCTAAAAATTTTAAGCAGTTGCTGATGGCACCCAGCTGGTTCCCATTTCTATCAGTTGGTCCTGAACCTGCAATCAGGATAATCAAGTCTGTTTTTTTAGAAGCCTTTTCAGGAGTGTAAAGAGTTCCCGGGATAAAAGGGTTGATGTCTATTTCCTCTGTAGAAAATTTGCTTTCTTGTGAAAACGAGGCTACTGCTGAAAAGAATACAAAACTAAGTGAGATTATTTTTTTGATCATGATGTTAATAGGTAAGAAGTGAGATAAGGATTTTGGAAATAATTTCTGCAGCCACAATAGCAAGTGCGAAATATAATTTGTGTGCAATGGTCTTACAGTTGGTTGCTATTTTAAATCCGTTGTAGAGAAGGATTATAAACCATACCAGACACAAAATAGATATCATGGCAAACAGCATTAATAGTATCATGCTAACTGGAGACAGGTCTAGTTCAGTAGGCATTGCTTTTAGGTCTAGTTTTTCAACGATGCTGGCAGTGACATCTGAAATATAATTTCTGAAATTGAAAAAAGTCAACAGGTAAAAAGGTATACGTGAGATAAGAATAGGACTTAGGATGTCAATTATTCTGGTTTTGGAGTTAATGAGCTTCCCAACAAGAAAAAGTACTGCAAATAAGGAAACAATATTAATCAGGTTATCGATAAAAGGTTGGGCAAGTGTGGTGTTTTTTGTAAAATGTAAGTCAATAACACCGTCATATCTGCCATTTAAAAGATAGCCAAGATAACTTCCGATTGCAGTTATGATTAATCCAAAAACAAGAAGCCTGGTTTCTGAGTTTTTTTCGAACGGGTTAAAAAAGAGCTTTTTCATTGGTTTCCGGATTTAAGTTTTTTTATTTTTTCAATAATATCATCCAGTTTGTTCCTAACAGTGGGGTAGCTATTGCCCATCTGCACGGCCATTTCTTTAAGGCTGCCGCTGGTAAGGAAAAATTGAAGGATAAAATTTTGTTCTTCTTCAGAAAGCTGGAGATAGAAGGGAAGCGAATAGTTACCGGAAACGGTAGTCTGGCAGTTCTCGCACTTCAACTGTGAAACAGAGAGAGAGTCGCTACAACTGGGACAATGAATTGGGAGTTTTGGTGTCATAAACTAAAATTAATTCAATTTTATATTAATAAAGTTTATGCAAACTTAAATAAAATTAATTTTAGTTTATGTTTTATTTGAGGTAAAGGCAAAAAAAATATTCCTAAAAGGAATATTTTTAAAGTATTTATGTTAATCAAATTTATTCTTGATGTAGTATTTCCCGTCCAAATCTTCATCAAAATCATCAATCTTTGGCGGTTTTGGCTTAGGCTTGCTAGCCATTGCTTTTTTCTTCCACAGCTCAAATTTATCTGCGGTAAGTCTTTTCTTCATTATTTCGATTACATCCTTTTCGGTTAATCCTAACTCTTTTTTAATAATCTCAAAAGGATTTTTTTCCTCTAAAGCCAATGTAACAAGCTTTTCATTTTCCTCTCGAGTCAGCTCAATGTTTTTGCCTTTTTTCATTACATGAAAATTAATTCAGATAAATAGTAATTGTACGTTTTTTAATTGTTACTCAATATTAATAAAAAAAATAATTACTTTTTCAAGCGGTCTTAAATTTTTTCTTCGGGAACAGTTTGAGGAGATCTGTGTTTCTGAAAGGGAATTGCAACCAGATTAGAGAGGCGATTATTTTCGGATGGTTGCATATGAGTATCAACACCGTAGATAATGTTTTCTTTTGGGAGTGTCAAAAAAGTACCAAAAAGCCTGTCCCATATAGAGAAGATATTGCCATAATTAGAATCTGTATAAGGCAAAACATAATGATGGTGCACTTTGTGCATATTCGGAGAAACGATAATATAACTGATGTATCTGTCGAGCTTTTCAGGAAGCGAAAGATTGGCATGGTTAAATTGAGAAAAAACAACCGATAAGGATTGGTATAAAAATGCAAGCCACATCGGAGCACCAGTTATGAGTACGGCAGCAGCAGTAAATACAAAGCGTACGACACTTTCTCCCGGATGATGTCTGTTGGCAGTAGTCGTGTCTACCCAGGTGTCCGTATGATGAATCAAGTGGAAATGCCAGAGCCATCGGGTTTTGTGCTGTACAAGATGTGCTAAATAAGCTCCAATAAGGTCAAGAAGTAATAATCCGATTAAAGTATACAGCCATAACGGAAGTTCTGGTAGCCACTCAAGAACTCCAAAATTGTTTTTTAATGCCCATTCCGAGGCCAGAAGCAATATAAAAGCTAAAATGAAATTTACAACTATGGTCGTCAGGGTAAAGAAGATATTGATTCCGGCATGATTCCATTTTTTATAATTGAACCGAAATAAGGGAAATGCGTTTTCAATCATCCAAAAGATTGCAATGCCACCCACGAGTATAAGGCCTCTGTGCAATGAAGGAATGGTTGAGAAATAATTGACAATATCATTCATATCCTGCGATTTTAGTTTATGTTCCGAACATGACCGTAAACGTGGTTCCGATATTGACTTCGCTGGCTACAGAGATTTTCCCTTTCATACTTTCGATTTGTGTCTTCGTCATAAAAAGCCCAATGCCTTTGGCCTCCGGGTGATTATGGAAAATCTGGTTCATACCGAAAATCTTATGGCCATTTTTTGTCAGATCGATTCCAAGTCCGTTATCAATAACATAAAGATAAACAATATTATTTTTTCTTTCAGAACGAATTGTAATTTCCGGTGTTCTTTCCATAGCTCTGTATTTGAGAGCATTGCTAATGAGATTGTGAAAAATACTTTCCAAGTAGATTCTGGAATAGGCTATTTCTGATACTTCTTTAAAATCAGCTTTTATTATGGCACCAGATTTTAAAATTTCACCTTGTAGCGATTCAATTGTCTTGGAATAGACTTGATGGAAAGACAATATTTCCTTTTCAATTTTATTTTTTTTGATATGCAGTACTTCCATAAGCTGGTTTAGCGAATCATTCAGGTTCTGCGCTACTTTTCTAAGCATTTCAAAAATTGTCTTATACTCTTCAATCGGACTGTCATCTTCAATAGTAGCAATCAGAGCCGTAATGTTTGATGCTGGTGATCGGAGGTTGTGTGAAGTAATGCTGGCAAAATCATTAAGCTGTTGGTTTTGAATCGTAAGTTCATCCATCAGGTTTTCCTGGATGATTTTATCCAATAGTAAGCGTTTCGTATTCTGACGAATCTTGATATAAGCAAAGATCAATATCGCAAATGTGACAACAATAAAAAGAAAGAAACGATTGTTTCGAGCTTGCACATTTTCTTCGGTCTGGGCCAGATTGTCGGATAAAATTAGCACTGCCTGATTTTGGTAGTCACGTATTGATCTTCTGATAGAATCCATAACTTCCTTGCCACGGCCTTTTTTTATCAATTCTGTAGCTTCTTCCATTCCATATTCTCTTCGTGCCTTGATTACCATAGCGCTTACTTTCTGCTTGGATTCAATTAGCTTTTCCAAGGTGTCGAGCTTTTTATTTTGGTATTCGTCAGTTTCGTTCATAGAACGAAGCGAATCAATCCATATTTCGAGATTTTTATGTCCGTGGTTGTAAACTTCCAGGTAATTTTCATCTCCGGTAATCGTATAGCCACGTGTTCCTGTTTCGATGTCGATAGTACTGGAAAGCACTTTTTCAAGCACGCTATTGATATTGCTCGTATGGTTTACGATCATCCTGTTTTGTCTTACAGATTGTGATCGGCTGTGGATAGAGTAGGCAAGAATTGCAAAAGAAGTGACGATAACTATAAAGGTTATGTCAATAGTGGTTTTTAGAGATATCTTTCCCATTAGTATTCGCGGTATTATTTGTTTTGGAGCGCCCTTTTCAAGACAATGCAAAGTAATGCAATTATTTTTTTGTATACGTTTAAAAATAAAGCAAGGTTTTTCGAATGCGGGAAATCTGATAAACAATAAAAAAAAACTGCCCGAAATCCGGGCAGTTCATAGTAGTGTAAAAAATATAATTTTAGGATTCCTGCTTCCGAAACTTGACATTCATAATGACAATTGCCAGAATGATGAGCACGATACCCAGCCATTGTAGGAATACGACTTCTTCTTGAAGAAGGAAAAAGGCCATAAGTACTGAAACCGGAAGCTCAAGAGAAGAAACAATACTTCCCAATCCGATACCTGTAAGCGGAAATCCGGCATTCAATAACATTGGAGGTATGATGGTTCCAAATAATGAAAGTACAATTCCCCATTTTAAGAAAATACTAGTGTCAAAAGGCGTGTTTTGGGTAATCAGCGCAAATATAAGCACGATGATTCCACCTCCTAAAAGCATATAAAGACTTCTTTGCGCAGAAGAAATACCGACTGCAATTCTATTAGCTGTAAACATTGTTGTTGTAAAAGAAGCTGCTGCCATAAGTCCCCAGGCAAGACCTCGCCAATCCAGGTCAACTTCAGTATTGATAAGATTTGTTGCCAAAGCAGTACCAATCAATACAATAACAACCGCAATTATCTTTGTAGTTGAAGGAAGCTTTTTTTCAAGAAACATCTCTAAAAGCACACCCATCCAAACCGTCTGCATAAGCAATACGATTCCGATTGAAACAGGAATATAACGTACTGCGAGATAGTAAAAAATACTGGTCAATCCGGTAGACGTACCAGCAATCATCAAATGTGTAATATTCTTTTTAGAAGCTTTGATTACAACATTGTCTTTTCTGGTTTTTTGAAAAGCATTTATAAGAAGTATTCCGATAATCCCGAACAAAAATTGCGACGAAGTAACTTCGGCTGTTGTATAGCCTTCACCATAGGCCATCTTTACAAAAGTTGCCAACATTCCATAACTCGTAGCACCAAGACCTACAAGAAAAACTCCTTTTAATACTTTATTTCCAAACATTTTTTCATTTTTAAAAAGCGGGCAAAGATAAGGCATAGTTTTTTGCTAATCCTTTTTTTGTCATTAAATAATACTATTTTAACAGGATTGTAGTTAAGAAGTAATAGCCAGTAATTTATTTTAAATCCGATAGAAATACTATGATCCAAAGAATCTTCCTATTTGTGGCCTTGCATTTTATTAGTTGTAGCGAAGGACCAGCCACCAGTACCGAAAAGAATATCAAAAAGCGTGATTATGCCAGCTTTCATAAAGAAGCAAAGGCATTTTGTAAAAAAGAAAAATTTAACGAAGACTATTATTTCCTGATTGACTTGAGTGTTCATTCCGGGAAAAACAGATTTTATATCTACGATTTCAAGACCGATAAAATCAGTGATGAAAATCTTGTGACTCACGGCAGCTGCGATGTTGGCCAAACCAATGAGACGAAATGGGAAAAGGCAAAATTCAGCAATAAAGACAATAGCCACTGCTCGTCACAAGGTAAGTACAAGATCGGAAAAAGAGATTCCAGTACTTGGGGCATCAAGATAAAATACTGGCTTCATGGATTAGATGCCACAAATAGTAATGCCGTAAGCAGAGTCATAGTCCTGCATTCCTGGACGGCAGTTTCAAATACAGAAATAGCTCCTAGATATGCTCCGTTAAGTTGGGGTTGTCCGGCAGTATCAGATGATTTTATGAAGCTTTTGGATAAAAAACTCCAAAAGACTGATAAACCCGTACTGTTATGGATTATTGATTGAGATGAAAACTCAGATAAGCCGCAAAGTTTATTAAGATAAAATCATTAAAAAACCCTGCAAGAAACTTACAGGGTTTTTTTAATTAAAGTATGTAAAATAGATAATAGATGATAGATGATAGATATTTTGGGTAAACAGAAAGCAGAAATCTGCAATCTAAAATCCTCAATCTCAAATCTTACTTAATCAACTCAAAGCTTCTTTTTACAAAAGCGGTCAATTCTTCTCCTTTTAACAGGTTCTGAGACAGTTTAGCCAAATCTAATGCTTGTTTCACGACAGCTTCCTGATGTGATTTGTCTGTAGAATTTAATATGTTCGAAGCCAATTCGTGATTGGTATTAACTACCAAATTGTACATTTCCGGCATATTGCCCATTCCAAACATACCTCCGCCGCCGGTTTGGCTCATTTCTTTCATACGACGCAAAAATTCTGGTTGCGTAATCACAAATGGCGCCGACTGGCTGTCCAGAGCTTCTAGCTGGATAGAATATTTCTTGTCTGAAATTACACCTTCCAGTTCCGTTTTTAGTTTTTCTTTTTCCTCATCAGAAAGCTTGGAAATTGTTTCTTCTTCTTTCTTGATCAGGTTATTGATATGGTCAGAATCAACACGTACGAATGTCAGTTTTTCATTATCAGCCTCTAGTTTTTGGATAAGGTGCGAAATGATTGGTGAATCCAAAAGCAGTACGTCATAACCTTTAGCTTGAGCTTCGGCAATATAACTATGCTGTGCGTCTTTGTTAGAAGCATATAAAATGACAAGATTACCGTTTTTGTCGGTTTGTGTGTCTTTTGTTTTCTCTTTTAATTCCTCAAGTGTGTAGTATTTCTCATCAACGGTAGGATACAATGCAAATGCACCGGCCTTTTCGTAAAACTTAGGCTCAGACAGCATACCATATTCCAATACGATTTTGATATCGTTCCATTTTTGTTCGAAATCTTCACGGTTTTCAGTGAAAAGCGATTTCAACTTGTCAGCTACTTTTCGGGTAATGTAGTTGGAAATCTTCTTTACGGCTCCGTCAGCTTGCAGGTAGGAACGAGAAACGTTTAGGGGGATGTCCGGAGAATCGATAACTCCTTTTAGCATAGTCAAAAACTCGGGAACGATTCCTTCAACATTGTCGGTCACGAAAACCTGATTCTGATAGAGCTGAATTTTATCTTTTTGGATCTGCAGGTCACCTGTCATTTTTGGGAAATACAATATTCCTGTCAGGTTAAAAGGATAGTCGACATTCAAATGGATATTAAAAAGCGGTTCTTCAAATTGCATCGGATACAATTCTCTGTAGAACTCCTTATAATCTTCATCAGTAAGCTCCGTCGGCTGCTTTGTCCATGCCGGATTTGGATTGTTGATGATATTGTCAACTTCGATAGTCTCTGCTACATAATCTTCTGGAGCATCATCCGGTTTTGGAAGCGTTTCGGTTCTTGTTCCGAATTTGATTGGAATAGGCATGAACTTGTTATACTTCTCCAATAACCCTGAAATTTTTCCTTCTTCAAGAAATTCCAAAGAATCTTCTGCGATATGTAATATGATTTCCGTACCGCGTGAAGTTTTGTCAGAGGATTCCAGTGTAAATTCCGGACTTCCGTCGCATGTCCAATGTGCTGCCGGTTCGTTTTTATAGGATTTTGTAATAATCTCTACTTTTTCTGCCACCATAAATGCCGAATAGAAACCTAGTCCGAAGTGGCCTATGATTCCTGAGTCTTTGGCAGAATCTTTATATTTTTCAAGAAATTCTTCCGCTCCGGAAAAAGCAACCTGATTGATGTACTTTTCTACCTCTTCCGCAGTCATCCCCAAGCCCTGATCGATAATATGAATTTTCTTTCCTTCCTTATCGATTTTTATCTCGATGATAGGATTTCCATATTCCACTTTAGCCTCGCCAATATTTGCCAGATGTTTTAGCTTTAACGTAGCGTCAGTTGCATTGGAAACCAATTCGCGCAAGAAAATCTCGTGATCGCTGTATAAGAACTTTTTGATAAGCGGGAAAATGTTTTCTACCGAAACATTAATTTTTCCTGTTGTCATAAACTATTGATATTAATATTGTTAATTATTTTCAGTATTTTTATTTTCAAATAGAATACCAAAAACTATTGAAATGACAAATTGGCTGAATTGTTAATTTTAAGATAATAAAATGGAAATTTTAACATTTCGAAATCAATCCATTGTATATTTGTAACGTAATAAACTTTAAAAATACCAATCTATGAAAAAATTAATCTTACTTGGAGTTTTTGCAGTGCTATTTGCATCTTGTAAAACTTCATCGATAACTAACACTAAGACGGATAGGTCTTCACAGGTTGCAATTAAAGGAAACTGGGTTGTCAGTTCCGTTAATTATCCAGGCTCTGAATACATTAAGGTGAATTCTTTTCAGTTAGCTGATTCACAATGTTTTGTAGGAAGTACGTGGAAATTCATTTCAAACAATAATAAAGGTGAGATGGCATTGACCAAAATGGGATGTCCGGCATTCAGCTCGCCAATTACCTGGTTTGTTAATAAAGACGGACAATTTGTCCTTAAAGTTCTTGATGCTGGTGAAAAAGCTAAAAGAGTAAGAGATGGGTATGTATTGGCTGTTGCCAACCAAACAGAAACCTCATTCCAATTGATAGACAAAATTGACGTAGGAGGGAAACTGACAGACGTTGTATATCAATTTACAAAAGTAAACTAATCCAAAAACAATAATCGATATGAAAAGAATTGGAATATATTCATTAGCATGTTTATTTGCTATAGGTACTTTTTTTACAGGCTGTGAGTCTGCAAAAAATATGAATAATACTCAAAAAGGAGCTGGTATTGGTGTTGCTGCAGGTGCTGTTCTTGGAGGTATTTTGGGTAATAACATAGGTAAAGGAGGGAACACTGCTTTAGGAGCTGTTCTTGGAGGTGTTGTTGGTGGAACCGTTGGAGGTGTTATCGGTAACAAAATGGACAAGCAAGCCAGAGAAATTGATAATGCGCTTCCGGGAGCTGAAGTAGAAAGAGTAGGAGAAGGAATCAAATTGACATTGAATGAAAATGCTGTTCGTTTTGATACCAACAAATCAACTTTGACAGCTGCAGCTAAAGCAAACCTTGATAAGCTGGTTAGTGTGTTTAATTCGTACCCTGATACTAACATTCAGATTTACGGATATACTGACAGTACAGGTCCAGCTGAATATAACTTGAAATTGTCAGGTGAAAGAGCTGCTTCTGTAAAGAGCTATTTGGTTAGCAAAGGTATTAATGGTTCGAGATTTAATACTACAGGTTTAGGAATAGCTGATCCTATAGCATCAAATGATACGCCTGACGGAAGATCTAAAAACCGTCGTGTTGAATTTGCAATTACAGCAAATGAAAAAATGGTACAAGATGCCCAAAAAGAAGTGAAAAACTAAATTATACAAGAATATAGTTTCTAAGGCCGTCTTTTTAGACGGCCTTTTTTATGCCAATGAAAAATAAAGCTTTGGAATGTACGACATTAGTTCAAATTTTTTGAAAGATATTTAACAGATGTTTATATGTTTCAGAAATAATTGAAATGTACCTTTACTGTACAATCAAAAAAAACTATATCATGGCAACAGCAAAGAACCCGAAGTCAAAAAAACAGCTTATCGATGATGATCAGTTGATCGAAATGTATATGAATGCTGTTCTTGAAAAAAACGAAGCTCCAAAAAACGTATATCTTTTTTGCAAAGAGAATGCAATAGAGGAAGCCGATTTTTACTCCTTTTTTAATTCGCTGGATGCCTTAAGAGAAACAATCTGGGTCAAGTTTTTTGAAAATGCAATAAGTACGCTGCATAAAGATGCTAATTATGCTGCCTATGAAAACAGGAATAAGCTGTTGTCACTTTATTTCACATTATTTGAAATCCTGACATTAAACAGAACCTACGTTTACTATACATTAAAAGATAATAAGGAAGGACTCCGTAATCTCAAACAGTTGGCATCACTTCGAAACCATTTCAAAGATTATATCGTAGATATATTAAAAACAGGAGAGACAGAAAAAGACAGCAAGATAAAGAAAATCACAACGCCGGTTTTTTCTGAAGGTGCCTGGCTTCAGTTCTTATTCATATTGAAATTTTGGATGGAAGATACATCAAAAGGATTTGAGAAAACGGATATCATGATTGAGAAAGCAGTGAAAGCTACTTTTGATATACTGGATACGACGCCATTGGAAAGCCTGTTTGATCTGGGGAAATTTATTTGGAAAGAAAGAAGATAAGGAGGAAAGATGAAAACACTAGATAAGATACCCGTAAATAAGATTGAAAGAGCCGGACAATTGGTTAAAACCGGAATTAAGGTGGGAGGCAACTATATTGCCTATTATGGAGAAAAGATTGTCAATCCTTCCCTGACAAAAGAAAAGCTGAATGAAAATAACGCTGAGGATATTTATGACGGATTGAAAAACTTAAAAGGCAGCGCTTTGAAAGTAGCTCAGATGCTGAGTATGGATAAAAATATCATGCCAAGAGCCTATGTAGAGAAGTTTTCACTTGCCCAGTTTTCTGTACCGCCTTTATCAGCGCCTTTGGTAAGAAAAACGTTCAAGAAATACTTAGGAATGTTTCCCGAAGAGATTTATGATTCATTTACGGCAGATTCTGTGAATGCTGCAAGTATTGGACAAGTTCATCAAGCGACTAAAGACGGAAAAAAACTAGCTGTAAAAATCCAGTATCCCGGAGTAGCAGAAAGTATTAGCTCTGATTTGGCTATTGTCAAGCCTTTTGCTGTCAAGATGTTTAATCTTCAAGGGAAAGATTCGGAAAGGTACTTTAAGGAAGTGGAAAATAAACTGCTGGAAGAAACAGATTATGAATTGGAATTGAGCCAGGGTGTTGCTATAGCAGAAGCCTGTAGTGAAATTACCAATCTGAAATTTCCGAAATACTATCCTGAATTGTCTTCTAAAAAGATTATTACGATGGATTGGATGGATGGCGAACATTTGTCTGAATTTACAGCTCATAATGAAGACAGAGCAAAAGGCGATAGATTAGGCCAGGCGTTATGGGATTTTTATATGTTCCAGATGCACCAGCTCCGACAGGTTCATGCTGATCCGCATCCGGGTAACTTTTTAATTGATAAGGATGGAAATTTGATAGCCATTGATTTTGGATGCATAAAACAGGTTCCGGAAGATTTTTATATTCCGTATTTTGAATTGGCAAGACCCGAAATTATGGATAATCAAGAACTGTTTCTCGAGAAATTATATGCGCTTGAGATTTTGCGACATGACGATACTAAAGAAGAAGTCGCTTATTTTTCTGAATTGTTCAATCAGCTGCTACGGTTGTTTACAAGACCCTACCAAACCGATGCTTTTGATTTTTCAGATGAAGCCTTTTTTGGAGAGATGGCGCAGCTTAGCGAAGAATACAGTAAAGATTCAAAACTTAGGAAAATGAATGGGAATCGTGGTTCAAAACACTTTTTATACATCAATAGGACTTTCTTCGGATTGTATAGTTTATTGCATGATCTGAAAGCAAGAATCGATACTGAAAATTATAAAAAATACATGAAAAATTAATTTTTGTTTTTAATGGTTGGTTAGGTTGTAAGAGCGGTTTTCATACGTGAAAATCGCTCTTATTTTTTATGAATAATGTAACTTTTTATCTCCTAACTGTGTCAATTAGACGATTTTAATAACTATAAGTAAGTTTAATCCTACTTTTTTTGTTGATTTTATACACATAAACTAAAAAAACTTATCAACAGTAATAGTCAAATATTGTAGTTGGACGATACGGAAATGTAGTTGGTCGTAATTATTCTGAAAATACTTTTCATAGTCTGAATTTGTGTTAAAACGGCTTTGTTTTATCATAAATTTCGATGTTAAACCCCTAGACTATGAAAAATAATTACAAAAATTTATCAATTGATGAATTTGAAAGCATTCCCCGTGCAAAAATTCTTCAGCTGATTTTGATGTTGCTTGTTTTCTTTACAGCACATAAAAGTTTTGGACAGGTTAGTGCCTATACTTTTTCCCAATCTTCCGGGACTTATACCTCTTTACCAACATCAACAGTAGTGCATGTTTCCGGTTGGGATGATAATGTGGCTTCTGTAGCCATTCCATTTACTTTTACATTTAACGGAACAGGTTATACTTCCTGTTCTGTAAATTCAAACGGTTATGTAACTTTTGGAGGAACAGCATCCGGAACAACAGATTATAATCCTATTTCCCAAGGGAATGCCTATTCAGGAGCTGTTAGTGCTTTAGGAGGAGATTTAACTTCCAATAGTTCTACTATTGTTTATGGAACTACCGGTTCGAGTCCAAACAGGGTATTTGTAGTTCAATGGAATAATGCGAGGCGATATAGTTCAGGTATAATTAATGGCGATTTTAATTTTCAGATACGCTTGTATGAAACCACCAATGTTGTTGAAATGAGATATGGTAGCTGTGCTCCGGCTACGAATACCAATTTTAATGTTCAGGTTGGGTTGCGAGGTGCTACCAATGGAGATTTCAATAATAGACTCCTGCAGGCAAACAATACAGACTGGTATAATAATACGACGGCTGGAACATTAAACACACATGCCTGCAGAACCAGAAATACTACTTTTCCATCAACAGGAACAACTTTCAGGTGGACGCCATTACCAGTATGTTCAGGTGCTCCGGCTGCTTCTACAACTGTAAGCTCTGCAAATCCAGTTTGTACAGCTACGAATTTTACATTATCGCTTGGAACGACTTATACAGGAACAGGAATAACATACCAGTGGGAAAGTGCTAATGATCTGGCATTTACTTCAGGTTTGACAAACCTGGGCACCGCTAGTACACAAGTAACGAGTCAGACATCCAATAAATATTATAGATCAAGAATAACCTGCAGTGGCAATACTACAATCTCAACACCGCTATTGGTAACAACTACACTTTGTTATTGTCCGACTACATCTACAAACAACAACGAATATATTTCAAGAGTTGTTTCAGGAGGATTTTCAAATACGAGTACACAGTCAAACTATGCTAATTATACAGGGTTAGGCTCAATTGCATCTGTAATGCAGGGAACTGCTACATCTACCATTAAAGTAACAACATCCAGTGGGCATGCCAATGACGGTATATATCTTTTTGCAGATTGGAATCAGGATGGCGATTTTGGAGATGCAGGAGAAGTGGTGACAGGTCCGATTGCTGCATCTGGTAGTGGTACTTACACTTTGACGATTACAGTACCGGCTGGTGCAACTCTTGGCACAACCCGACTGAGGATAAAATTAATGCGTAATGCAAATAATAATCCTTGTCAGGCCACATTCAATAATGGTGAAGTAGAAGACTATCTTATTACCGTAATCCAGTCGTGTTCACATACGGTTACCGCAACCTCTGGAAGAACCTGCGGGCCTGGCACAGTAACCTTAACGGCTACAGGTGGAGCTGGAACTACAGAATACAGATGGTATGAATACATAAGCAGCGGAAGCCCTGTGGCGGTCACACCTACAGGTTCATTTGTGACACCATCATTGAGCGTTACAAAAACCTATTATGTAACAGCCTATAATGGAGTTTGTGAAAGCCCAAGATTTCCTGTAAACGCTTTTGTGTATCCGGCTCCTTCATCATCGGTAACACCGGCTGCTGCTAATTTATGCGATGGCGTTATCGAATTGGTTGCCACAGGGAGCAATTCTGGAACAACAGATACTCTTTTCTATGAAGACTTTGAAGTGTCTACATCCACATTAATGATGTTGCAGGATTATGGTTCTTCTGATTTCGGATACTGGTACATTGAAGAAAGTCCAAGTGAATATATCAGCTATGGAACAGTAAATTCAGGAAGCAGTTTTGGAGCGATTGACTCTTATTACGATGATCCTGGTTTTTCAAACAATGCATTGACTATGAGTGGGGCAATCAATACGTATAATTATACTTCACTGACTCTTAGCTTCAGGCATTATTACAACTATGATAATTTCGAAGCACCAGACAGAGCTATTGTAGAGGTAAATACGGATGGCGATTTAGATGGAGTTTGGACAGCGATACAAACATATACCAGCGACCAAGGTAGCCCGACAAATTTTGCTACTGTAAATATTAATCTTTCTGCGTATATCAATCAGCCTAACCTTAGAGTCCGTTTTAGGTATTATTCCGGATGGAACTACGGTTGGAATATTGACGATATCAGGATTACAGGAACTTCAGTTCCTTCACCGGTGGCTTGGACTCCAATCGCAGGATTGTATACGGATTCAGCTTTAACAACTCCCTATACAGGTGGAAATAGTGCAACTGTATATGCTTATCCGGATGCAGCACAAACCTATACAGCCACCGTAACTAATGGCTCCGGATGTGAAGCAACTGATACGGCAATTATTTCGGGTAGTTCTAATACCTGGAACGGTACTTCCTGGAGTTCTGGAACAGCGCCGGTAGCCGGAACCGAAAAGATAATTTTTAATGGAAATTATAGCTCCATAGGTGATATTTCAGGATGCCTTCTTCAGGTAAACAGTGGAAATGTAGTGATTAATGCAGACAACACCGTAACCGTGAGAAATCAGGTTAGGATAAATCCTGCGGCCACGCTTACATTTGAAGATACTGCAAGCCTCTTGCAAACTGCTGGTACAACAAATACCAATATCGGAATAATCAGATCAAAACGTAAAACACAACCAGTAAAAAGACTTGATTTTACGTACTGGGCATCTCCGGTTGCAGGGCAGATGTTGCATAATTTGTCTCCAACAACAATGGCAGATAAGTATTATAGCTGGAATCCGGTTAGTCAGGCTTGGGTTACACATATGAACGGTAATGTTACTATGGCAGACGCCAAAGGTTATATTGTAAGAGCGCCTCAGAGTTTCTCGACAACGGCTGCAGTACAATATGAAGGTACTTTTGAAGGAGTGCCAAACAATGGAGACATTCCCATTACGGTTTATGGAAATACAAGTCCTTTGCCGGCAGACTATAAATGGAACCTGATAGGAAATCCTTATCCGTCGGCGGTAGATTTGGATGCATTCCTATCCTATGTAGACAATGTCGCTGCTTTGGATGGAACGATTTATCTATGGACACACAATTCTGCTCCAAGCAATGCAGTGCCAGGCGACCAGACCTATAATTACACAGCAAATGACTATGCAACCTATAATTTATCTGGTGGAGTAGCCACATCGCCAGCAACACCAGATCCTTTAAATCCTGAAATCAGCGACAATTTCAATGGTGCTACACCAACGAAATATTTGGCTTCCGGACAGGCGTTTTTTGTACGAGGTCTTGGAAATCTTCCTGCCAGGTTTACGAATACGATGAGAGTCCAAGATGAAAACAATCGTTTTTACAGGACTATGAACCCTAATAAGCGGAATGCTGCCAATTCAGGAATTGAAAAAAACAGGTTCTGGCTGAATCTAAGAAATAGCCAGGGTGCTTTTAACCAAACGCTGGTGGGATATATTGGAGGAGCCACTAATGGTCTGGATAGAGGTTTTGACGGTAGTCTTTTTGGAGGCAACCATGTTAGTATCTATTCCATAACTGACTCGCAAAAACTGGCAATACAAGGACGTGCGCTTCCGTTTGATAACACAGATGTAGTCAATTTGGGAATCAAGACCACTATTGCCGGAACTTTTACAATCAGCCTTGATATGTTAGACGGATTGTTTGTCAGCCAGGATATTTATTTGAAAGACAATCTTCAGAACACAATTCATAACCTGAAATCAGGACCGTATAGCTTTACGGCAGGTATCGGAACATTTGATAGCAGATTCCAAATCGTTTATAGAAATGAGGCACTGGGAATACCTGAATTTAACCCGGAAAGCATCGTGATTTATAAAAAAGACAAAGATGTTGTCGTAACATCAGGATTGGCCACAATTGACGGCATAAGAGTTTTTGATATTCAAGGAAGATTATTATTCGACGGTCAAAAAATCAACGCTTCAGAAAAAATAATCAAAAGCCTGCCTCCAACAGATCAGGTGTTGATTGTTCAGGTCGTTACGACAGAAGGAATAAAAGTTTCCAGAAAAATAGTGTATTAATTAGAACTGTACCCGCATTTAATAGAAACAGCCTTTGAGAGTCATTCCCAAAGGCTGTTTTTTTATTTGTAATTTGAATTAGATTAGAATTTAAATCCTAAACCAACTTGGAAAACGGAGTTTTTAGCATCAGTATCTTTAACAACCTCATTAAAACTATGGTTGTATCTCCCGTTGATAAATAAACCGCCATCAAATTGAAATGTAAGACCGGCAGCTAAGCTCATATTAAAATCGTTGACTTCATCAAGATCTTCTCCGGTATTACCGTCATTATTGTCTAAATCGACTTTTTCACTGATTTTAAATCCGAACTGCGGACCGGCTTCTATGCTAAATCCTTTTACGATGTAAAGCTTTGCCAATATCGGAACATTAATATAGTCCAATTGGTACTCTGCAGTATAGTCGCTTCCTAGAAACGAATAATTCCTTTCAAAACCTTGTCGCGAATAAATAACCTCCGGCTGTATGGAGAAGGAATTGTCAATAAGTGGAATTTCCGCTATAGCACCCACATAAAAACTTGTTCTGGCATCTGGGCCTTCGTCAAAATCCCCTTTTGTAACTGTAGAATAATTTAAACCTGCTTTTACTCCAAATCCTGCCTCATTAAATGAGCCTGAAGATTGTGTAGATTGTGCATAAGTCGCCATCCCGGCAAGCAACAACACATTTGTCGAAATAATTTTTAATAGCTTCATAATTAAATTATTTTTGTTAGTTGTTAAGACAATTAAGAACACGTATTATGCCAGCATAGTATTATTAACATAACTTTGACACATGGCAAACTGGGCGACTTATATTAAAAATTTCCAATCTTTTTTGAAGATTGAAAGAGGATTGTCACAAAATACAATTGACAATTATACTTTTGATATTGAAAAAATAGTTTTGTATTTATCTGATAATCAAATAAATGAAAATCCTATTTCGATTTCTGAAGAAACCATTCAGCAATTTATCTATGAGATTTCGAAGACTATAAATCCCCGTTCCCAGGCACGAATAATTTCTGGATTACGAAGTTTTTTCAACTATATGATTTTTGAGGATTATCGGAATGATAATCCTATGGAACTTGTGGAAATCCCCAAAATAGGACGAAAACTCCCCGATACTTTGTCTACAGATGAAATAGATAAAATTATTGGCGCCATTGAACTTAACACAGATCAAGGCGAAAGAAACCGTGCTATGTTGGAAACCTTATACGGCTGTGGACTTAGGGTTTCAGAACTGATATCACTTCGGATTTCCGATTTGTTTTTTGAAGAAGGATTCATAAAAGTAAAAGGAAAAGGCGATAAACAGCGTTTTGTGCCAATTGGAAATCTTACGCAAAAGTATATCGATATTTATAAAACATCAGTACGTTCGCATCTCGATATTCAAAAAGGGCATGAAGATACTTTGTTCTTGAATAGAAGAGGAAAACAGCTGACCCGAGCGATGGTTTTTACCATTATCAAAGATCTGGCTGTAAAAATAAATCTTAAAAAAACTATCAGCCCACACACCTTCAGGCATTCTTTTGCTACACATCTTCTTGAAAATGGAGCCGACCTGCGTTCCATCCAACTCATGCTCGGACATGAATCAATTACCACTACAGAAATCTATGTACATCTTGACAGGAGGCACCTTACAGAGGTTATGAATGCATTTCATCCAAGAAAATAACCGTTAAACGATTTTGTGTTTTTCTAACGAAGAGTTGACGTTTTGGTATATACTTTTGTTGCACCTAACCAATATGTTAACCCTTAATGGCATTCGAGAATTACGTTAATTCAAATGAATCGTACACATCGAATCAATTTTATGAAAAACTTCTGAGAGAAATCCCAGATCTGATTTTTCAGTTTAAAATTGAGAAAGATAACACTTACAGCATGCCGTTTGTAAGTAATTCTGCCATGGAAATCTATGGTTTTGAAAAAGACTTTCTGGAACATGATGCCGGTCCGGTAATTACGGATCGTATTCTTAAAGAAGACGTGAAAGCATTTTTAAAATCAGTCTTAAAATCAAGGGATACATTAACAAGATGGAACCATGAATACAGGGTTCTGCTTCCTAAAAAAGGTGTCCGTTGGCTGAAAGGTTCAGCCAAACCGGAAGCCATGAAAGATGGAAGCGTTGTGTTTTATGGCCGAATTACCGATATAACGGCAAATAAGGAACAAGAGTTGAGGTTAGTTTTATCAGAAAAACGCTTTGAATTTGCACTGGAAGCTTCTATGGGAGGTGTCTGGGATTGGAATCTTGTAGACAATACAGTTTTCTATTCAGAACAATCCATGAAGATTTTGGATTTGGATGAAACTGAAGGAATCAATTCTTTTGAAAATTGTATTTCTAAAGTGCATCCAGACGACCAGAAGGAATATCTTTCTGATATCGACCTGCATTTGAAAGGAATAACGGATGTGTATGAAAACCTACACAGAGTAAAAGGCAGAAAAGGAACCTATAAATGGATTCTTGACCGCGGAAAAGTAATTGAGCGCGACAAATCAGGGAAACCGTTACGAATTATTGGAACGCATACAGATATTTCGTCCCAAAAGGAAAGAGAAGATGAATTAAAAAAGACGCTGGATATTGTAAGTGAACAAAACAGCAGGCTTTTGAATTTTGCCCACATCGTTTCTCATAACTTGCGTTCGCATGCAGGGAATTTTACGATGCTTTTGGATTTGGTTGATGATATTCAGGATTCAAGCGAGAGAGAAGAGACATTACAGCATTTGAGGACTATTTCAAATGACCTGACACAGACCATCGAACACCTGAATGAATTAGTCAGTATACACACCGAAATAAAAATTGCCAGGGAAAACTTAAATCTTTATGAGTTTTTTCAACGGACATTAAACGTATTGAGCGAGAAGATAAACAAACATGATGTAAAAATTATCAGTTTGATTCCAGATGACATCCATATTAATTATAACCCTGCTTATCTGGAAAGCATACTTTTGAATTTTACAACCAATGCAATAAAATACTCCAATCCGGAAAGAAGGTTAGAAATTACGTACCAGCTTACTTATGAAAAAGGTAAAAAGGTATTGACAATTTCAGATAATGGCCTTGGGATTGATTTGGAGAAATATAAGGATTCGCTATTTGGAATGTACAAGACATTTCATCAGCATCCGGATTCCAGAGGAATTGGCCTTTTCATTACAAAAAATCAGGTCGAAGCTATGGGAGGAAAAATAGAAGTTAAGAGTAAAGTAGGAGAGGGTACTGCATTTAAAATATATTTTAATGAAAAAGTTTAATGATGTTTTTGTAGTTGATGATGATAAAGTTTATCATTTTATATTAAAAAATTTATTGAAGAAGAATAATATTGAAGTCAATTCAAGATTTTTCGAAAACGGGCATGATGCCATAGAAGGCTTGAAAGAGAATTCTAAAAATGGCACAACGCTTCCGGATTTGATTCTTTTGGATATCAATATGCCCGTTATGGACGGATGGCAGTTTCTGGAAGAGTTCCGCAAAATAAAGGGAACGCTGAATAAAGAAACCGTTATCTATATGGTAAGCTCTTCAAACAGTCCTTTTGACCTGAATAAGGCAAAAGATTTCCCAAATGAAATACAAGACTATTTCCTGAAACCGGTCTGCTTGGAAGACATCTGCAGAATATTCTTAAACTAATACCATAAAAAAAAGCTCCTCAATCTGAGGAGCTTTTTTTGTGCTTATTTGGTATATTCTTATTTCGCAATATTTACGGCTCTGGTTTCTCTGATAACCGTAATTTTTACCTGACCTGGATAGGTCATTTCTGTCTGTATCTTTTGAGAGATGTCGAAAGAAAGGTTGGCAGCATTATCGTCAGAAACTTTTTCGCTTTCTACAATAACACGCAATTCTCTACCTGCCTGGATAGCGTAAGCGCTTTTCACTCCCTGGAAACCGTAAGCAATATCTTCAAGGTCTTTCAATCTCTGGATATACGAATCAAGTACTTGTCTTCTCGCTCCTGGTCTTGCTCCTGAAATGGCATCACAAACCTGAACAATAGGAGAAAGAAGTGATTTCATTTCAATCTCATCGTGGTGAGCTCCAATTGCATTGCATACTTCTTCTTTTTCACCATATTTCTCAGCCCACTGCATACCTAATAATGCGTGTGGAAGATCACTTTCTGTATCAGGCACTTTTCCTATATCGTGTAGTAATCCGGCTCTTTTTGCCAGTTTTACGTTCAAGCCCAATTCTGCTGCCATGATACCACAAAGTTTAGAAACCTCACGGGAGTGTTGTAGCAGGTTTTGTCCATAAGAAGAACGGTATTTCATTCTACCTACAACTTTAATCAATTCAGGGTGTAATCCGTGGATTCCCAAATCAATTACGGTACGTTTACCAACTTCAATAATCTCATCGTCAATCTGTTTGGCTGTTTTAGCAACAACTTCTTCGATTCTTGCCGGGTGAATACGACCGTCAGTTACTAATTTATGTAATGCTAAACGGGCAATCTCTCTACGAACTGGGTCAAAACAAGAAAGGATAATTGCTTCTGGAGTATCGTCAACAATAATTTCAACTCCTGTAGCTGCTTCTAAAGCTCGGATGTTTCTACCTTCACGGCCAATAATTCTACCTTTTACATCGTCAGATTCAATGTTGAAAACAGATACGCAGTTTTCAACCGCTTCTTCCGTACCAACTCTTTGAATAGTATTGATGATGATTTTTTTAGCTTCTTGCTGTGCTGTAAGCTTAGCTTCTTCAAGAGTTTCCTGAATATAAGACATAGCACCACTTTTCGCTTCAGCTCTAAGGCTTTCAACCAATTGGTTTTTCGCTTCTTCAGCAGATAAACCGGAAATAACTTCCAATTGTTCCACCTGGCTTTTGTGTAGTCTGTCTACTTCAGCTTGTCTTTTTTCAAGAGTTTCGATTTTGTTAGAGTAATCGCTGATTTTAGACTCGAGGTCGTCTGTAGCTTTTTTGGTCTTTGCCAATTCGTTAGAAACCTGAGATTCTTTGTCTCTAGTTCTTTTTTCGGCTTCTGCTATCTTTTTATCTCTTGCCAAGATTACTTGTTCGTGCTCGGCTTTAAGTTCAATAAATTTTTCTTTTGCTTGCAGGATTTTATGCTGCTTATTGGTCTCCGCTTCTGCCTTAGCATCCTTTAAAATAGATGCGGCTTCTTTCTTAGCGTTTTTTATTAAGTTGGAAACGTTGCTTCTTTCCATGATTTTTGCAACTGCAAAACCTACCGCGATGCCTACGATTCCTGAAATAATTATAACTAATGTACTGTCCATGTTTGTTGAATGTTTATATATAAAAAAAGCCTACATTAGGTTGCTTGTATAAACTCGTTAAGACAAGTTTTGAGCTAACTCGCTGTTCAAGGATCTGCTCAAGGCAGCTTGCTTTAGTAGCGACGATTTGCTCATTCTAATTTGTTAGTGTTGAGTTTATCAAATATGAACTAATGTAGGCAGTATTTTAGTCTATGTTAAAGAACGTCTTTTTTTATCTGTCAAGATAGCTTGCTAATAAATCATTAATCTTTTTCAGTCTTTCATTAGCTTCAACATTTTCTGCTGAAGAATCAATCTGTTTTTGCTCTAATTGCGATGCAAATTGCAGGGCGCACATTGCCAAAACATCCTGTTTGTCACGAACAGCATAATTTTCTTCGAATTGCTTAATCATCAAGTCAATCTTCTTAGAAGCGCTTCGTAGCCCCTCTTCCTGTGACATATCTACCGTTAAAGGATAGACTCTGTCTGCGATCGATATTTTAATTTTAAGCTTTTCGTCCATAATTGCTAATCAGAAAGCTGTGCTATACAGTAATCAATTTCACGGATTAATGAATTTATCTTAAGCTTTGTATCTCTTTTATTTTCTTCACTGCCTAGTAATGAATTCGCCATTCTGAGCGTGTCATGCTGCGCTTTCAATGTTTCAATCTCTTTCGATTGCTTCTGCATCACGTTTGCCGCCCGATCTAATTCCTGCTGCAGTTCGCGTGATGTTTTTTCCAAACCCTCAATTTTCGCGATAAGTTTTTCAAGCCTGCTTTCAAGAGTATCAATGATTTGCGCAATTTCACTCATCCGGGTCAATATTCATTACATAATTTACAAAGTTACTATTCCTATTTAAATATTGCAATATTTTTCCTTAAATTCTCTTTTTTAATGAAGCTTTTCATGTAATAATTTGTGAAGTAAGGAGTTATAATTTTCGGTTTTTCTGTCCGGTTTGTTTACTCTTTTTTTTATATTAGCAAAAACCTTTACTATGCGATTTAGCCTGTTATTTTTACTGTTTACGATTTCGGTTTTTGGACAAAATGACTATCCGAAAGATTATTTCCGTTCGCCCTTGGATATCCCGCTTTATTTATCCGGAACCTTTGGGGAATTGAGAGGAAATCATTTCCATACTGGACTCGATTTTAAGACACAGCAAAAAGAAGGATTGAATGTATATGCTGCTGCTGACGGTTATGTGTCACGCATCAAGATTTCTACATGGGGTTACGGAAAAGCAATTTATATTACACATCCTAACGGTTATACTACGGTTTACGGGCATCTTCAAAAAGCGTCGCCTGCAATTGAAGCCTATATCAAAAAGAAACAGTATGAGCAGAAATCGTTTGAGGTTGAAATGTTTCCTACAGAAAATGAATTGGTAGTTAAAAAGGGTGATATTATCGCTTTGTCCGGAAATTCTGGTGGATCTGGCGGACCGCACCTGCATTTTGAATTTCGTGATTCCAAAACAGAAAAAATAATCAATCCGATGCTTTTCGGGTTCGATATTCAGATAAAAGATACAAAGCCGCCGGTAATCAACAGTCTTGTCGTTTATCCTATTGGCGACAGTTCCAGCGTAAACCAGATACAAAAACCGATTGAACTCAACCTTTCGCAGCAAAAGGACGGAAGCTATATAGCTGAAAAAATTATGGCTAACGGAAAGATAGGATTTGGTGTCAACACCTATGACCTTTTTGATAACAGCTACAATAGGAACGGTGTGTTTAAAGTACAGAGCTTGAGCAACGGAAAACCTTTTTTCGGATACCAGTTTGATACTTTTGGTTTTGATGAAGGGCGTTATATCAATGCATTGATTGATTATCCGCGTTACAAGCGAACCGGACAGCGAGTACAGAAGCTTTTTATGATAGAACCCTACCTTCTTAGCATTATCACGGCTAATAATACTTATGGGATAATTGATGTAACTCCAAACCTGTATCAGAACTATCAGGTGGAAGTTTCTGATTTTAATAAAAACAAAAGCGTAATTAATATTCCAATCGAATATTCTGCCTTGCCTGTAAAAGTGCCTAAAGAAGAAAAACGCACCGGATTTTTCCTGAAAGCAAGAAAAGACAACAGCTATGCAAAGGATAATGTATCCGTTTTTATTCCTGCCGGTACTTTTTATGAAGATTTTTATATTGATTTTGACGTAAAAGATTCGATACTCTACCTGCACAACGAAACCGTTCCGGTGCACAACAATATGACCATCACGTTTGAAGATAAGGTTTCATCTGAAGCCGATAAGTCAAAGATGTTTATAGCATCAAGGGAAGGAAAGCGTCTCGGGTTTAATAAAACGACCAGAAAAGGAAATGTTTTTACAACATATACTAAAGATTTAGGTCAATTCGTTTTAGCAATGGACACAATTGCACCAAAAATCAGCAATCCTAATTTCGTTGAAGGAAAATGGATTAGCAAGCAGCAATTTTTGGAAATCTATATTTCGGATAATATGTCTGGAATAGCAGAATATAACGGATATCTGAACGGAAAATGGATTCTGTTAGAATATGATTACAAAACAAAAAAGCTTTCTTATAATTTCGAAGACAATATTGCCGACGAAGGAAGAAATGATTTAAAAATAGTTGTGTCTGATAATATGGGAAATTCTGCTACCTTTGAGTCGCATTTTTTTAGAAGTCAACAACAATAAAAAAGTATAATTTGAAAACAAAAAATTTAGCTACAGTTCTTTTTTTCTTTATAAGCATTGCCGCATTTGCACAAACTGCCAGAATCAAGGGTGTTATTTTAGATGAAAACAACCAGCCGGTTGAAGATGCGGATATTAGTTATAAAAATAAATCTACTACTTCTAATAAAAACGGATTTTATATCCTGACCGTTCCGGCCAACCAAAAAATCACAGTCATTTTCTCGCATTTGTCAAACAAAAGCTCTTCTTTAGATATTGAGCTAAAGCCAAATGAAGATTTTGAATTCAATCCGGTGCTGAGCAAAAAAGTCGAAATGATTGGTGTTGTTGAAATTTATGACAACCGAAAAAGGATTGAAGGAATTACCAATATTTCTCCAAGAGACATCAAATTGATTCCCGGTGCCAATGCAGGTGTAGAAAACCTATTGAAAACACTTCCGGGTGTAAATAATAACAGCGATTTGAGTAGCGGTTATAACGTAAGGGGAGGAAACTATGATGAAAACTTGGTTTATGTAAACGAAGTAGAGGTCTACCGTCCTTTTTTGATACGTTCTGGTCAGCAAGAAGGATTGAGTTTTACAAATACAGATATGATCCAGAATGTAGATTTCTCTGCAGGAGGTTTTCAAGCTAAATATGGTGACAAATTATCTTCTGTATTGGATATTACATACAGAAGGCCAAAAAGTTTTGGAGCTTCTCTTGAAGCAAGTTTGCTAGGAGGAAGCCTAATGGTGGAAACGGCATCTAAAAACCAAAAATGGGCTGCCATTACCGGAGTTCGATACAGAGACAACAGCCTTTTGGTAAACAGTCAGGAAACAGAAACGAATTTCAAGCCTACTTTTGCCGATATACAAACTAACGTAACCTATAACCCAAATAATAAATGGGAGTTGAGTTTTCTTGGGAATATCTCGCAAAACCGTTACAACTATGAGCCTTTGACAAGACAGACCAATTTCGGAACAATTGATGATCCGAAAGCACTATTGGTTTTTTATGAAGGACAGGAAAAAGACAGATACGAGACTTATTTTGGAGCTTTAAAAACAACTTACAAAGCAAGTGAAGATTTTACACTAAAACTTATTGCATCAGCTTATCTGACACAAGAGCAAGAATATTTTGATATCAAAGCCGATTACAGTTTTGGAGAACTGGATACTAATATTGGTTCTGGAAATCTTGGAAACATTGTCT
Source organism: Flavobacterium microcysteis (assembly GCF_006385255.1). Taxonomy (GTDB): domain Bacteria; phylum Bacteroidota; class Bacteroidia; order Flavobacteriales; family Flavobacteriaceae; genus Flavobacterium; species Flavobacterium microcysteis. The sequence continues at coordinate 25,943 of NZ_VFJE01000053.1, read as the reverse complement.
ATACGCAAGAAATCGGTTCACAGTTAAATCACGCCAGAAATGATTTGGATGCCTTGATTGTAAATGCAGAAGTAAAAGGTTTTCATAACATCAAGGAAAACAAAATAGAATGGGGCTTCAAATACACCCGTGAAGACATTCGTGACAGAATAGTAGAATGGGAAGTAATCGATTCAGCAGGGTTTTCTTTAAATCCGCCGGTGATCGATTTGCCAATACGTGACCAACCTTACACTCCGTACACAGGTCCATTGGTTCCTTATCAAAATGTAAGAGCCTTGAACTACACAAAAATCGACAGGCTTTCCGGATATGTTCAATGGAGTAAAAAAGGACTTATAGGAACGCATGATGTATGGTATAATTTTGGTGTAAGAGCCCATAACTGGCAAGTTTCCGGTGATGATTTAGATGGGAAAAGCCAAACAACCTTTAGTCCAAGAGCTCAGTTTGCTATAAAGCCGGATTGGGATAGCGATATGGTATTTCGTCTTTCAGGGGGATTATACCACCAGCCGCCATTTTACAGAGAACTTCGTGGTGCTGACGGAAAAGTAAATCCGGATGTGAAAGCCCAGCAATCTATCCATGTTGTATTGAGCAACGATTACAGCTTTAAGATGTGGGAGCGACCGTTTAAATTGGTTACAGAGGCCTATTACAAATCAATGTCTGATGTAAATACGTATACGCTTGACAACGTAAGAATCCGCTATAGCGCAAACAACGATGCCAAAGCCTATGCAACTGGTTTTGATGCCCGCCTAAACGGAGAATTTGTTCCGGGTACAGAATCCTGGTTCAGTTTCGGATACATGAAAACAGAAGAAAATATAAATGACCGAGGCTATATTGCAAGGCCAACAGACCAAAGATTGAAATTCGGTATACTGTTTCAGGACTATGTGAAAAATATTCCGAACCTGAAATTGTACTTGAACTTGGTATACAATACCGGATTGCCAGGCGGATCGCCTTCTTATGCTGATCCATATGTGTACCAGAGCCGTCTTCGTGATTATCGCAGAGCAGACGTAGGATTTTCATATGTCTTTACAGAGAGAAATAACGAAAGACCTGAAGGACATTGGTTGAAGCGTTTCAAAGACTTATCACTTGGATTGGAGATATTCAACATGTTTAATAATCAGAATGCGATAACAAATACTTGGGTAAGAGATGTTTATACGAAAGTTCAGTATGGAATTCCGAACTATATGACAACCCGAGTTTTCAACGTAAAGATTACAGCAAGATTATAAATTGAAATTCTGAAGTTTTATCTTTATATTTGAATGACTTTTAAGCTGATGAAATGAGAAAATTTCAAACCTATATACTCGTAGCGGCAATGGCCTGTTTGGCTAGTTGTAAAGATAAGGAGGAAACTCCAAAGGTAATTTATGACACCAAGCCAGAAAAAGTGGTGACTAAACCAGATTCTTCGCAGATAAAAATTGCCGATCTTCCAATCCATATGGATGGTACAAAATACCTTATCCATGCCATTGGTGATGTTCGTGTGTATGATGGAAACTCAAGAACGTATGGTTCCAGTAAGACAAATTCTGTGAGTTATGCTATTTCCAATTACAATCGATTTGAACTTACAGGATATTTTGAAAACCTAAAATTCCAGCATATCGATTCAACAGCACTAAAGCCGCTTACGGATAAGAAAATCCAGATGCAGACGGTGACTTTCCTGAACACGATTGCTGATAAGACTAAAAAACAGATTCTGGTGTATTCCTTAGTAGATATGGATACCAATAAAGACGGAAAATTAGATGCCAACGATATCAAATGTCTTTACATAAGCGAAATCAACGGCAAGCATTTCCAAAAACTTTCTGAAGATTACCAGGAACTAATCGATTGGAATATAGTAGAAGCTCAAAACAGGCTATATTACAGAACTATAGAAGATATTAACAAGAACGGGGCTTTTGATAAAGATGATGCGGTACATTACTATTATGTTGAGCTGCTTTCTCCGGACTGGAAAACCGAAAAATACGATCCGATAGGAAACGGAAACGGAGCATAAAAAAATCCCCAAGCACTGCTTGGGGATTTTTTTTAGATTAATATGTCGCTTTCCAAATCTGATTTCTCAATAGTAAAATCAAAACCAAGCTGACCCACTAATTGAATAACAAGGTTTTTATACCAGTTTTCAGACTTAGGGTGGATGTAAATCTTTTCAATCATTTTATTGATATCTACATCAATCTTTACGCCTTCGTTTATAGTCAGGTTATGGGAGGAAAGATTGGAGATAATCCGAACTTCTCTTTCGTATTGAAAACTCTTTCTCTTAAAGAGGAAAGGGAAGAAGTCGTCGTTAAACGGAATATATTCCTTTTTGTAATCAATATAGTTCACCTCGCCAATATGCTGCTCGTATTGCTTCTCTAAATGCAAAGACTCCTGTATTCTACGAATAGTGGACTGTATGGCAAGTCCTTCGCTGTTTTGGGTGAAAATCTGCCACATGGCAAAAGATTCATATTCATTGATATGCCAGCTGCTGATCACCACATTTTTTCGTTGCGTTTTATATGCATCCAAAAATTCGGGATTGTTTTCAGAAATCTTCCGAATCTCCTCAAATGTAGGTTCGCTGAACGTGCCTTCATATTGGTCTTCAAATTTATCCGACCGTGACATGAAAAGCTTTCTTGACAACAGCAGATCAAGAAACTTTGATAAATCCAAATATTTCCATACGACTGTGTCGAGATTTTCCGGAAGACTTATATTTGGATTATTTTGATACATCTTTTGTTCCTTATTCGAATGATTGCATCATTACAAGTTTTTTATACACTCCGTTTTTAGCGAGCAATTCCTCGTGATTTCCTTGTTCTACGATTTCGCCTTTTTGCATTACGACAATCTTGTCTGCCTTTTGGATGGTCGATAATCTGTGGGCAATAACAACCGAAGTCCTGTTCTGCATCATGTTTTCTAATGCTACCTGAACCAGTCTTTCGCTTTCTGTGTCCAAAGCAGAAGTAGCTTCATCCAGAATCATGATTGGAGGGTTTTTTAGTACGGCACGGGCAATGCTCAAACGTTGTTTTTGTCCGCCCGATAATTTGTTCCCGCTGTCTCCAACATTTGTGTTGATTCCCTCTGGCAAATCTTTTACAAATTCGTAAGCATTGGCAATTTTCAGTGCAGCGATGATTTCTTCGTCAGTAGCGTTCTGTTTGCCTAATAGGATGTTGTTTTTTATAGAATCGTTAAACAAGATGCTGTCTTGGGTAACCAAGCCCATCAAGCCTCTTAGCGACTTCATACTGATGTCTTTTATATCGATGCCGTCAATTTTTAAAACTCCTTCCTGAACATCATAGAAACGGGTCAATAAATTGGCGATTGTACTTTTTCCACTTCCGGATTGTCCAACCAAAGCAACGGTTTGCCCTTTTTTGACATCTAACGAAAAGTTTTTAAGGACATTTTCTTTTTCATACCTAAAATTGATGTTATCGATATGAATGTTGTCTTCAAAAGTGTTTTTCTCAATAGCATCAACTTTATCTGTAATCGTATTTTCTTCCTCCATTAAAGTAAAAACACGTTCAGCGGCAGCAAGTCCTGTTTTTACCTGATAAGAGGCTTTTGAAATTGCTTTTGCCGGAGTTAAAATCGTATACGCTAAAGCGATATAGGCAATGAATGTTGTTGGGGACAATGACTTGTCTACAATCACTAATTGCGCCCCATACCATAAAAGAACGGCGATGGTTAGAATCCCTAAAAATTCGCTTAAAGGCGAAGCCAGGTTATTCTTGTTACCAATGCTATTGGATAAACGTAATAATCGTTTTAAAGAAAGATTGAATTTTGATATAAAAACATTTTCAGAATTAAAGCCTTTAACTACTTTTAAGCCGCTTAATGTCTCGTCCAAAATTGATATTTGTATTCCGTTTTCTTCTTGAGCTCTTGTTGATTTGGTTTTTAAGTTTTTCCCGACTCTGGAAATTATAAATCCAGAAATTGGAATAAATAAAAACACAAACAATGTAAGTTTTGCGCTTATAAAGAACATGGCACCAATTGAGAATAGAATTGTTAGCGGTTCTCTAACCACAAGTTCCAAAACTTGAAAAAATGCGTTTTTAACTTCGTTAACATCACCTAGCATTCTCGACATCACATCTCCTTTTCTTTTTTCTGAATAATAAGAAACAGGAAGATTGATAATTACATTATATAATTTCTCTCTTAAATCATTTAAGACACCATTTCTAAGTCGGGTGATGTGGTAGGAAGCTAAATAGTTGGTCAAATTTTTCAAAAATGCGGTTGCTATGATAATTGATATCACAAAAATCATGGCATATTCAAAGCCGCTGTTTTCTGTAAATTGGGTAACTTGATAGTTAAGATAATCTTCAGAAAACGATTTTAAATTTTCAATCCCTGTGTATTCTGGTTTTACTAGGATTTTCTCATTAAGTCCAAACAACACATTTAATGTTGGAATCATAGAAACCATCAAAAGGGTCGAGAAAAAAGCATAAAAAATATTATAGACAATATTTAAAACAATGTCTTTTTTATACCGAAAAGCAAAAGGGATTAACTTTTTTATATTTGCATCCATTAATGACTGGGATTATTGCAGATGCATTTCTGCAATGATATTTTTAATTTTTTGGTCTAGGTTTTTTTCAACCTCTTTAGCGTGCTCAACAGAATCCAAAGGCTCGTTCACGCTGAAATAGAATTTTATTTTAGGCTCCGTACCGCTTGGTCTGGCACATATTTTTGTTCCGTCTTCCAGATAATAGATCAAAACGTTTGATTTTGGAATCTTCAACGTTTCGGTCTCTCCTGTAAATAGATTTTTAGCTGTTGAATTCTGGTAATCTTCTACCATTAAGACTCTTTGTCCGTTGATTTCTTTCAAAGGATTTTGACGCAATTCCAACATCATCGTTTGGATTTCTGCAGCACCTTCAATTCCTTTTTTGGTCATCGAAATCAGGTATTCTTTATAAAATCCAAAGTCAACATACAGGTTTAGTAATTCTTTATAAAGCGAACTGCCATGAGCTTTTGCCTGTGCCGCAATTTCACAGACCAATAAAGTGGCTGCAACTGCATCTTTATCACGTACGGCATCACCAACCATAAATCCGAAGCTTTCTTCGCCACCACCAATAAATTTCAGCTCAGGGAAATCTTTGATCATTTTGGCAATCCATTTAAATCCGGTCAGCCCCACTTTGCATTCTACATTATAAGCTGTTCCTAATTCCAACATCATTGGAGTAGAAACAATTGTTGAGCCAATAAATTCGTTTCCGGTAATTCTTCCTTCTTTTTGCCATTGTTCCAACAGAAAAGCGGTCATCAAAACCATAGTCTGGTTTCCGTTTAAGAGAATCATCTTGCCGTCATTATCACGAACAGCAACACCAAGGCGGTCAGAATCCGGATCGGTTCCAACAACAATATCAGCTCCTAGTTTGTCAGCCAGTGCCAGTGCCATGGTCAATGCTTCCGGTTCTTCTGGGTTTGGAGACTTTACGGTAGGGAAGTTTCCGTCTGGAATCGCTTGTTCTGGAACAATATTGACATTAGTATAACCTGCTTTTGATAAAACATCAGGAATTGATTTGATGGAAGTACCGTGTAATGATGTGTAAACTACATTCAGGTTCTCTTTGGCTTGAGCAGGCGTATTAAAACTAGCATTTTCAATGGTTGAATTGATAAAAGCCTCATCGATTTTTTTGTCGATGTGTTCGATTAGTTTTTCATTGGCCTTAAAGTTAATTTGGTCATAGCCCAGTTCTTCAATCATTTGTATGATTTCAGCATCCTGAGGCGGAACCAATTGGCCGCCATCCTGCCAATACACTTTATATCCGTTGTATTCAGGCGGATTATGCGAAGCCGTAAGCACAATGCCAGCATGGCATTTCAGATATTTCAAAGCGAAAGACAATTCCGGAGTAGGGCGCATTTCTGAAAACAAGTATACTTTGATTCCGTTTGCAGAAAAAACATCGGCTACTATTTTTGCCAAAGTATCGCTATTATGACGACAATCGTAGGCAATCGCTACTTTCAACTGTTCGTTTGGAAATGACTTTTTCATATAGTCCGAAATTCCCTGAGTGTTTTTTCCAAGCGTATATTTGTTGATACGATTGGTTCCTACACCCATGATTCCACGCATACCACCGGTTCCGAATTCAAGATTTTTATAGAAACTTTCCTCCAATTCTTTAGGAGAAGAAGTCATCATTTCAGTAATTTCCTTATGTGTTTTTTCGTCAAAAATTGGCGATAGCCAAACGTTTACTTTGTCTAATATATTTTGTTCGATGTGCATTCGGGTTTAAAATTTAAATTGAACTTTAAATTTAAAGATTTATTTCTTTAGAAACTTTATATCGTTCTTCGTTATTTTTTGTTCGTAGGATGATTTCTCCCAAAAATCCGGCAAGAAACAGCTGCGTTCCAATAATCATGGTTGTTAATGCGATATAAAACCAAGGATTGTCAGTAACTAAAATGGTAGGCTGCTTGTCGTATAATCTGTAGAGCTTCATGAATCCGATATAACCTGCGGATAAAAATCCGATGATAAACATCAGGACGCCCCAAGCGCCAAACAGGTGCATTGGTCTTTTCCCAAATCGGGAAAGAAACCAAATGGTAATCAAATCAAGGAAACCATTGATGAAACGCTCCATTCCAAATTTTGTGGAGCCATATTTTCGGGCCTGATGCACTACGATTTTTTCTCCGATTTTAGCAAACCCGGCATTTTTTGCCAGTACGGGAATGTAACGGTGCATTTCGCCAGAAACCTCAATGTTTTTGATAACTACATTTTTATAGGCTTTTAATCCGCAGTTAAAATCGTTCAGTTGAACTCCCGAGGTTTTCCTTGCAGCCCAGTTGAATAATTTTGATGGCAGGTTTTTGGATACAACAGAATCAAAGCGTTTTTTCTTCCAGCCCGAAACTAAGTCGTATTTCTGGTTGACAATCATGGAGTACAGTTCCGGAATTTCATCCGGGCTGTCTTGCAAATCGGCATCCATAGTAATAATAACATCACCTTGTGCTTTGGCAAAACCAGCATGCAAGGCTTGGGATTTTCCATAATTCCGTAAGAATCGGATTCCCTTTATGTTTGGATTTTCTTGTGATAATCCCTCTATAATAGGCCAGGAATTATCAGTACTACCATCATCTATGAAAATGACTTCGTATGAAAAACTATTAGCAGTCATGACTTTTTCAATCCACTGCTGTAATTCTTTTAAAGATTCTTCTTCGTTGAGAAGAGGGATAATAATGGATAGATTCATTATTCTTTGTAAGCGGCTTTGCTTTTAAAAATTAATCCTAAGATTGCTGCAAATATTGATGAAAGAATGATATTAAACAGAAGACCTTTAAATTGGCTTGCTGGAGAATAATTGTCCACGCTGCCCATTTCGGCTCTTACTTTGTCTACTTCAGCGGCAGGAGCTCCAAATTTCTCCATCATTCCTACTGTGTATTTTAGAGTTAAGTCATTTAGAGAATCTTTTGCTGCTGGGTCAATGTAGTTGAAAAGCAATATGTTAAATAAAACGGATAAAACAGCGCCTATAACTCCAGCTAAAAAGAAAACTGTAAAAGCTTCTTTAAAAGTAATTTCGTTGTTGAGATCTTTCTTAGTTTTTGAAACCAAAACAAATCCAACTATAATATAGATTGTAAGAATTATTAAGCCCAACCAGATATTTATGAATTGAGTGTAATCGATAACATATATTAATGTTGTGACTAGGATGGAAAAAATACCAAGTGCAATTCCGAAGGAAATACCGTTTTTCTTAATAATTGGATTCATCGTTTTATCTATTTTAAGAATTAATCTACAAATATAAGAAATCCGTGATTATAGTGTAACAAAAATCAATCGGGAATACTCGAAAAAAAAGAGTAATAAAGATTTGCAGATTAAAAAATAATTGTAAATTTGCAGACTCAAAACAATAAAAGTTTAAAAATTAAAAAGTTATAAGAGGTTTATACCTTTTCAATACGAAAAGCTTCAGAGCAGCTTATAACCAATTGAATAAAAAATCAAATAAGATGAAAAAAGGAATTCACCCAGAGAATTACAGATTAGTTGCTTTCAAAGACATGTCAAACGAAGATGTGTTTATTACTAAATCTACAGCAGACACAAAAGAAACAATCATTCACGAAGGAGTTGAATATCCGGTTGTAAAAATGGAGATATCTAGAACATCTCACCCTTTCTACACAGGTAAGTCTAAATTGATTGATACTGCAGGACGTATCGACAAATTCAAAACGAAATACGCTAAGCACGCAAAATAATTTTTGTACGCTCAAAATAACAAAAAGCCTTCCAGATTTGGAGGGCTTTTTTATTTGCAAGATATCTTTTTTATATTTTTACTTTGTAACTTTGGGATGATTAAGGTTCTGAGGTGCTAAGGTTTTTGAATTTCTAGGTCAAGATCATAAATCTAAAATCATAAATCTAAAGTCCAAAGCCTAAATCAAAAATCCAGAATCCAAACTATCAACTAATAACTATCAACTATAAACTAAACAAGATGAACTATATACTTTTTGACGGAACCGTTCGAAATGCCCTATTACCTTTTACATTTACCCGCCCTGTTGCAGATATTCGTGTAGGGATTCTGACTATTCGTGAAAAATGGGAAAAATATTTAGGTTATACTACTACAAGCCTGACGGAGGAATACCTTATGGAAAAGTTTCCTATGGTAGAAATGCCTGAAAACATTATGATCAATGCCTCTTTTCTTCCTAACGAGGTTTTGGCTGAAATGATAAAGTCGTTAGAGAAAAACCAGGCTATTTTTAAAGGAGAAGAGGTAATTGCCTTTTTCTCGGAAGAAAGTCAGGAAGAAGTCGATTTTGAAAACTACGAAATCTTAGAATACAACGACGATTGTATCACGATTGAACATACGTGGGATATTTTTCAGAAAAATGATGCTGCGCTTCGAGAAGACTTTGAACTTTTGACAGAAGACAGGATTTCACAACCAATTCCAAAAAGTGTCAATGTCATTGCTCCGGAAAATATTTTTATTGAAGAAGGTGCAAAGCTTGAATTCGTAACCCTAAATGCTTCTACAGGTCCAATTTATATTGGAAAAAATTCTGAAATCATGGAAGGTTCTGTTATCAGAGGGCCATTTGCTCTTTGCGAAGGAGCACAAGTAAAACTGGCGACAAAAATATATGGTGCCACAACTATTGGCCCATTTTCAAGAGCAGGAGGAGAAATCAGTAATTCCGTGCTTTTTGCCTATTCTAATAAAGGGCATGACGGATTTTTAGGAAACTCTGTTTTAGGTGAATGGTGCAATATAGGAGCGGATAGCAATAATTCAAATCTGAAGAATAATTACGAAGAGGTAAAATTATGGAGCTATGAAACCGAAGGGTTTGCCAAAACAGGCCTGCAATTTTGCGGTTTGATGATGGGAGATCATAGCAAATGCGGAATCAATACCATGTTTAATACTGGAACGGTTGTAGGTGTTAGCACCAATATTTTCGGAAGTGGATTTCCTCGAAATTTTGTGCCAAGTTTTTCTTGGGGCGGCGCAGCAGGATTTACAACCTATATAACTAAAAAAGCTTTTGAAACTGCGAGAATAGTCATGGCAAGGAGAAATGTTGAGTTTGATGAAAAAGAAGCCAGGATACTTGAGCACGTTTTTGAACAAACAAAAAAATGGAGAAAAGATTAATAAAAAAACGCTAGATATCCTCTAGCGTTTTTTTATACTAATTTCAGGAGAAATATGTTATTCTGTGGGCATATTTCTTAAAAATACAAGAAAAGAGGATATATTTGTAGAAAGAGTTTTACGGAAAACCATAAATCAGAAGTACCAGAAAAAATGAAACCCTGTCGCCTTTATACATGTTGGATAATTCTCGTGGCACTTTGCTTATGGAAAAGCCCTGTTTATGGGCAATCTATGGCTCCCAACGAATCGTTGTTGGGTAAGGCCTATGAGTTGGTGCATTCCAATCCTGAGGAAGCGGTAAAAATAGGACAATACCTGCTAAAGAATAATCCGTCGGATATTCAGAAGGCAAAATTTTACCTATTGTTAGCAGAAAGCTATTGGGCAAAAGGCGATTATAACAATTCGGTAATCAATGTTTTTGAAGCTGGTAAATTTGCTGATAAAGCCGGTGATGATGAAAAAATAAAAATACTGCTCCTTAAATCGCAGCTTTTCAGAACCCTATATCTTGACAATCAGTCAAAAAGATGTCTTGAGGAAGCTACAGAAAAAATTTCAGGACTCAAATCAAAAGAAGAACAAGGCTACTTTGAGGCTAAAATTTTAATTGGTAATTCGGTAATGTATTTGGACAGGCAGAACTACCAAAGTGCTTTTGAGCTATTGCAGAAAGCAGATAAAATATATCAGCCAGCTTTTAGTAAAAATGCTTCCCTGCAACAAGAATTTTATGTTGCTAAAGCCAGAGCCTTTGTGGGTTTGACAAAAATAGATTCTGCCAATTATTATTTGGCAAAGGCTCTAAAACTTTCCAAGACTCAAAAGAATTCAGATTATCTGAACGAAATAGCACTATTAAATGAGTTAGGTCTTGTTTATTTTCATGAAAAGCAACATGCCAGAGCCATTGATACTTTACTGGTGTCTATGAGAATGGCATCAACACTTAAAAATGAAGCACTCTTAAAGGTTATCAACAAACAATTGGGGATCAATTATCTTGCTTTGAATGACAAGAAAAATTACCAATTATTTGATAATAAGTTTCTGAAAACCTACGACAATGTTGAAGAATCTGAGCAGGATGCTGTCAACTCGGCTTATAATTTAATTAGCCAGGAGCAGGAATCAGATTTCCAGAAAGCGAAATCACGTTATGCCGATTATTTTTATTTGGCTGTAGGAGCATTGATTTTTGTACTGATTATGGGGTTGTTGCTTTGGTTAAAAAATTATCTGAAGAAAAAGCGTTTGAAAGAAATCATCAGCTATCTCGAGATAAAGACCAATAATGTTGTGAAATTACAGCCTGAAAAACGAGAAACCAATAAAAAGATATCAATTCCGTTAGAAACGGAACAGGTGATACTCACCAAATTGAAACGTTTTGAAAACTCTATCCGATATACCAACAAGGAAATGTCGCTGGCGGTCTTGGCGGGTCAATTTGATACCAATACCAAATACCTGTCAGAGATAATAAACAAGCATTATCAGGATAACTTTAATACCTATATCAACAAGCTGCGTATTACTTTTATCATAGGAAAGTTGAAAGAAGACCCTAATTATATGCACTATAAAATCAGCTATCTGGCTGAAAAAAGTGGTTTTTCATCCCACAGTAGTTTTGCTACGGTCTTTAAATCAATAACGGGAATAGCACCAGGTACATTCATTGACCTTCTGAAAGAAGAAACAGAAGCCCTTAAACAAGAAAAAATGAACAGCCATGCATCATAATCGCTATTTTTTCTCCGCTTTTTTAGGCTTAGCCTTATTCTTTGGCTATGCTGCTTTTGCGCAGTCTATCAAAAATGTTGACAGTATTATTAAGGCCAGCGGGACGGAAATCTATGAGAAGCCTGAAAAAGCTATTAAAGCGGGCGAGTATATTATTGCCAATGCTAAAGAGGATGCCAAAACCAAAATAAAAGGCCTCATGCTTGTTGCAGATGCTTATTCTGTAAAAAGAGATTACCAGAAATCACTGGAATATGTCATCATGGCGAATAATCTTTCCAGTCATATAGACGATCCGCTGCTAAAGATTAAGATTGCCAACAAAATGGGAATCCAATACCAGCAGATGAAAATATATGATGAGGCGATACAATATCTAAATGAAGCAGAGAGACTCTGTATGGCCTATCCAATAAAAGATTCTGTAATGTATCATTTGGGAAGAAATCATATTGTCAGAGGGTTCATATACAAAGAAAAACTAAACTGCGATATTGCGATAAACTTTTTTAATAAAGGAATAGCCGAATTGGGTAAGGCCGATAAAGCCATGATAAAGACCACTTTGAGTATTGCGCTTTATAATAAAGGGAACTGCTATATTCTTTTATCCGATTACGAATCGGCTAAGAAAAGTTTTTTTGAAGCTATTGAGATTACAAAAGGAATCCATGCCATCAGCCTTCAGGCTTTTGCTCAAAAAGGATTGGCTGAAGTCTATACGCTGGAAGGAAGATACCGTGACGCCATAAAAGAACTTGAAGAAGCATTGGCTGTTTCAAATAGAGTAGGCGACTTGGTTTTAAACAGAGGGATTTACAATGGCCTTTTAGAAAATTACCTGGCAGTAAACGATTGGGACAACTATGAGAAATTTCACGCTCTATATCTGGATACTCAATTAAAGGTCAAGGAATCGGAACGAAAATCAATCAACAATTTGATAAATGAAGGTTATAAGTCTCAAAATAAAAACCTTCAAACAGAAATTTCTACTTACAATTATTATATCCTAACAACTTTGTTGCTAATAATAACGGCTGTTATATTTTTCTTTATATTAATTAAGAAAAGTGAGAAAAATATATTAAAATTAAATAAAATTATTGAAAACATTCAAAATTCTAAAGCAAAATCCAATTAGATAAGTTTGATTTTTTTTGTGTGTAATCATCTGATTTTAAATAGTTTATTTCGTTTTTTGGTTTTGTGAATTTCGGTAAATAGTAAAGACATTCTTAAGAAAGTGTTAAGAGTTGTTTCTATTTTTATGACGAAACACTAACTGAAAAATGTAATGACTCATGAGAAAAGAATTACCATTTACTTCGATAATAAGTAGGTTCTTGCAGACTGGCTTTTATCGATTCTCTACAATTCAGGACAGGCTAATACAGAGGAGTATTAGGAAGAGAATTGTAATCCCCCTATTTTTATTTTTTATTTCCATTAGTGCCCACGCACAATTGGCTTTACAGACGTTTGAAAGCGGCATACCATCTTCATGGCCGTCCTTTACAAACACTGTAGGGACACAAACCTGGGGAATTTCTTCTGACAGCTACAGAGGAACCAGTGCGGCTTTTTTGAACCCGAGTGCAGAAAACATCGGTGCCGGTAATACCGCACAGTATTTTTTAGCAACACCCGTTCAGATTCCTCAAAACGGGGAAATCCGCTTTTATTCAAAACAGGCAACCAGTGCCAATAACGGGGCTATCTACCAGATCAGGCTGTCAACAGCAGGACTGAATGACCCATCCGGTTATAGCGTAATATTAAAGTCTTGGACAGAAGCAGACCTTAATATAGGTTCTCAGACGGCATACGAAGAAAAGATAGTTGCTATCCCTTCGAATATTCCGGTTGGACTGAATGTCAATATTGCGTTTGTGGTTGTTAATACCCAAACCGGTGCAACACCAAGTGGCGATGCGTGGTTCCTGGACAACATCAGGGTTATAGAATCCTGCCAGAAAGTAATCCAAACTAATTTTTCGGCGAGCAACATCACATCAAGTGGTGCCAACCTGGCTTGGACGCATCCAACGGCTTTTGATTTTCAAATTCAGGTCGTAACGCAAGGAACAGCACCTGGAGCCACAGGCACTAACGTTCAGAACTCTTATCCAGCAGGTTCGCTTTTGGCGGATACTGCTTACGATGTATATATCAAGACAGTATGTGATGCCGATACAGCCAGCGAATGGGCAGGACCATTTCCTTTCAGAACAAAGAAAGTAGGATTGTCATGTGACTCTCCAATCGTGATCCCTGTTACGAGTACACCTTATATCTTATCAAGTAACCTTAACCTTTTTGCAGATAATCCAACGAGCTATACGACTCAAGGATCGGGATGTCTTCCGGCTGGAGTTACAGGTAACTATCTAAATGGAGCAAAAGCTTTTTTCTCTTATACGCCTACACAGAATGGATTGCTTAGTATAAAGCAGATGACACTTCCGTCTTCACCGGGTTCTGGATGTTTTGGTAATGCTATTACCGGCGTATTTGTTTATGACAGTTGTAGTACTGTAGGAGTGAGTTGTATGGCAGGATTGAATACAACTGCTACAAGTACGCCAAAATACATATCTAATTTATATGTACAGGCTGGTCATACTTATATCATTGTGATTTCTTCAACATCACCAGCATCAACAAGTATCTGTTTTAATTTTGAATTGAGTTTTTCAAGCTGTGGAGCGCCAAGCGTATTCACCTATAAAAACTTGCTTCAGGATAGTGTTGTGTTCTCTTGGGATAACGTTGCCAATTTGGCGAGCTCATGGGAATATGTAGTGCGTCCTGCAAATGCAGGTGTTCCAACTGGCCCAGGAACGGCTACCAATAGTAATATTGATAACCTGATAACTTCAGGATTAGCAGCTGGCCAATCGTATGACCTATATGTACGATCAGTATGCGGAGGTACTCCAGGAGAATGGGGAATACCGTATCGATTTACGACACAATGTGCCGTTTTTAATACGCCTTATTCTACCGCATTTCCGGGAACATCAGCAACAGTTTCAGAACCATGCTGGACAGCTATTGATGTGAATAGAGATGGACAAAGATGGTCTTATTTGGGAGGTTATGCTACTATGCAGACAAGCACCTTCCAAAATAATAATAATGATATGTTTGTTTCTCCACAGGTTAATTTCAATGGAACTCAAAAAAGACTAAGATATAAACATCAGGTAACGGGAGGAGTTGCTAGTTATGGTATTAAGATCTCTACAACTGGTGTAGGAGCAGATAATTTTACAACAATTCTGCTTCCGGATACGCAAATTACGAATACCGCTTGGCAAGAGAAAATAATCAATATTCCGGCGAATATAACAGGTAATGTAAATATTGCCTGGGTTATTGTTCCCGGATCAGGACATACTGCAACCAGAATCTCGATTGACGATGTGTTTATTGAAGACAAGCCGGCATGTCCGGATCCACTTGCGCTTGCAGCAAATGGAATTACAACTTCACAAGCACAATTGTCATGGACAGCAGGCGATGTTGAAACCCAATGGCAGGTTGTAGTACAACCTAAGGATACAGGCATCCCAACAGGAAGCGGAGTGCTTGTCAATTCAGCACAATATACAGCAGATCAGCTTACACATGCTACACAATATGAATATTATGTAAGAGCCTACTGTTCTTCTACACAACAAAGTAACTGGGTAGGACCTTTTTATTTTACAACGGTTTGTGGTGTTTTTGATACGCCTTTCAATGAAAATTTTGATACTGCAGATGTAAATAATCACAGATCATGCTGGACCATTACGGATGCGAATACTGATGGAACTACATGGCGTTTAGATCCTACGTTTGCAGCAATTCAGGGTAGGACTTTTCCTTTCCCTACGGCATCATACAATGACTGGCTGATTTCTCCGGCTATCAATGTGGTAGGAACTAAAACCTTAAAATTCAAATATAAGGCGGCTTTGAGTCCTATGTTCCCAAATCCTAGATTTGGTATTGAGGTTTTGATATCTACTACGGATAGGAACCCAGCAAGCTTCAGCGTTATTATGCCGCTGATGGAGTTTACCAATACTGACTTTATCGAAAAATCACTTTACATCAATGCAACCGGACCAGTGTATATTGCGTTCAGGGTACCGCCATCCTTTTCGACAGCAGGAGGAACATCCATTTTGCAAATCGATGACGTAAAGGTTGAAGATGCTCCGGCATGTCCGGCACCATCTGAACTTAGGGCTGCTAGTATTACGCAAACTTCTGGTGTGTTGTCCTGGACTAAAGGATATCAGGAAACTCAGTGGCAAGTCGTAGTACAGGAGGTAGGTTCAGGAATCCCTACCGGAAACGGACAATTGACAAGCAACAATACAACTTTTGCTACAGGACCATTACTACCTAATAGACAATACGAATATTATGTGAGGGCTTATTGCAGTACTTCGGAACAAAGCCAATGGGTAGGGCCTTTTAGATTTACCACATTATGTAACGCCTTTACGACACCGTTTGTGGAGACATTCAACCCGGGATCGGTATCAGAAGAATGTTGGCGAGTTGTTAATGGCAATAGCGATACTTTTTCATGGAACCTGCATAACACGCTAAATCCATACGAAGGAGAGCATGCAGCAATGATATTTACGGGATCTAACGGAAATAATGACGATTGGTTGATCTCGCCAACAATAACAGTTAGACCAGGACAACGCCTGCGTTATTACTACAGAGTACTGTGGGGTGATGATTTCAAGGAAGATCTTGAAGTGAAATTATCTACAAGCGGAAGCGAACTGAATCAGTTCTCAACCATGTTATATGAAGTAAGCTACGAAAGTGTGCCCCCTCTTAATAATCCGGAATGGAAGGAAAAAGTAATCAACCTTCCGGCTGGTGTTACGGGCGATATCAACATTGCATGGCATATTCCTCAAAAAGCTCCAAATCCTTGGAATTATAGAGGACAGTTATTGGTAATAGACAAAGTAGTTATCGAAGACATACCTGCATGTGCTGTTCCTAACAATCTAGCGGTAAGCGATATTATCGATACCGGTGCTAAGATTTCATGGGATGCCAACGGTACCGAAACTTCATGGGATGTATATGTACAGCCTGCTGAATTGCCGGCTCCTGTTGGAGATGGTGATGCGCAATACCTGCACAATACATCATCGAATCCATATACTGTGACAGGCCTAACGCCAGCAGTAAAATATGAATACTATGTAAGAGCGGTATGTAGTGCCACTCAAGACAGCGAATGGGTTGGACCATTTGAATTTACTACAAGATGTAGTTTTGAAAACCTTTGTGAATATACCATTACTTTAAGTGGAGGTACTTCATCAGGAGTTGGTGGTGGAATAAACCTGGTTCAGAATGGAGTTATAATCCAAAGTATGGTGTTCCCTTCAGGACCGTTTGGTCAGGTTCCTCCTCCTGTAGACTTTACGGTATTCTTATGTACGGGAGTAGAATTCTCATTAGTAAACGATGCCGGAAATGAATGGCAATTTACTACTGCTCGTGTAGAGATTAAAGATGCTTCAGGAAATCAGGTTTGGATAGGAGGTATTGGGCTTTCAAACTCAAGAATATATACAGGAGTTGCAACCTGTGGGCCGGTTACCTGTCCGCAGCCAACCAACCTTGCGGTTAACTCTACAGGAGTTCTTTCCTGGACAGCAGGCGGAAGCGAGACTCAATGGGAAGTATTCATACAGCCATTGGAGAATAATACATTACCGCAATCAGGAACGCTTGTAACAACAGCTTCCTATACGCCACAAGCTTCTGATTTTGCTGATTTGAAAGCAGGAACTTATGAGTTCTTTGTAAGGGCAGTTTGTAGTTCTAATGATAAAAGCTACTGGTCAGGCCCTCGCAAGTTTGTGAGAAATGATGATGCTTCCAAAGCAGTCGTTATCCCTGTAAACGCAGGTACTGATTGCGAGCAATCGGCTACCAAAGCAAGTTTTATTGGAGCAACGGCTTCAACAGAAGCTATGGCTTGCACAGGAGTCAACAATGGAGACATTTGGTTTGAATTTGTGGCTTCCTCAAAAGTACATGTACTGGAATTGGGCAATTTCTCTGCAAAGGGAAGCTATCAGGGCGGCTATACGCCAGATGTGGTTGCACCAAGTATTACATTAACGCTATACAAAGTCAACGGTTCGTCCTTACAGCAATTGGCATGTACCTATAACAATGCAATCGTAATGTCGTATATGGCAGAAGTAGAACCGGGAGCTACCTATAAGGTAAGAATGACCCTGAATGATACGGCTCCAAATATCTGTACATTCGATGTGTGTATCACTACGCCTCAGAACCTTTGTGCCTTGGATATTGTAAATGGTAGCTTTGAAAGACCGGAAGCTGATTTTGGATTGGGTAACTTCTATCCGCAGAACATAATTCCGGGATGGAGAACCAATGCCATAGTAGATCCTACATCTTCGCTTTACAACGAATTTTTCTTTGGAAATGCGACAGGAATAGACGGTTATATGCCTTATGATGGAGGACAAGTCGTTCAGACACTTTCTCCTGATCCGGCACCTACAACCCTTGATAATGTGAAAGGGATTTATCAGGATCTTGACAGTTCAGAGATAACTCAATTTAAATATGGCTATGCTCATGCAACAAGAGGTGGCAACAGCTCATTAGAATTGCTTGCAGGACCACCTGCAGGACCGTTCGTATTGCTTGAACAACATCCGGGCAGCCTTAGATGGAACTACTATGAAGGTACTTATAATGTACCTGCAGGACAGACTGTAACCCGTTTTGTCTTCAGGTCGAAAGACAATGCCGGAGGAAACCTTTTGGATGCTGTGTCTATTACAGCCAATGTAGATATAAAAACAGCACCTCTTACGCTTGCCTGCCAAGAAACCTCTGCACTACTTGAAGCAGAAGGTGTTGGAACATGGGTTGCTGACGAAAACAATCCGGCACAAGTGATTATCGCAAGTCCGAATAACAAATCGACAGCTATTTCAGGATTCAATACACCTGGAGCATACACTTTCCATTGGAAAACAAGATACTGCGATAAGACTGTAGTAGTGACTTACAACGGATTCAGCGATGTGCCAACGGTTACAAGTCCTGTAGAATATTGCTTGAATGCTACCGCTCAGCCATTGGCAGCTACGCCTACTGTAAACTATACATTGAAATGGTTTACTCAGGAAACTGGTGGTACAGGAACAACAACGGCTCCAACTCCAGAAACGACTGCAGTAGGATCAACAACATATTATGTAAGTAATGTTGATGTTAACGGTTGTGAAGGACCTAGAGTAGCAATAACAGTAACAGTAAATCAAAGAACTACAGCTGAGGTTGGCTTTAGCTATGATGATGGCAATTATTGTATTTTTGGATCAAATCCGGTAATCACAAAAAATCCTGGCTTTGCAACAGGAGGAACTTTTGAGGCTACACCAAACGGACTTGGAATCAATACAACAACAGGAGAAATTGATTTAGGTACAAGTACAGCAGGAACTTATACTGTAAAGTATAGTATAGGAAATGTGGGATGTACAGATGGAGGAATAAATACAGTTTCCATCACAATCGATCCGGCAGTTGCAGCACAGGTTAATTTCACTTATGAAACCCCTGTATGTTCAAACAACGCTAATCTTTTACCACAATTGCCTTCTGGCTTTACTACGGGTGGAGAATTTTCCTCTGGAACTCTTACTGTAAATACGCTGACAGGAGAAATAGATATGGCAACAGCAACTGTTGGTCTTCATACTATAACCTATAATGTGAATTCTGATGCAGCTGCATGTAGAAATGCAGGAAGTCAGACCTTCCAGATTCAGATAGAGCAGAATATTGTGCCAGTAACAGGATTTACGTATCAGACTTCGTATTGCAAGGCTGGAACGAACCCACTGCCAACATTAGCTCAGGACTTCTACACTGGAGGTGCTTTTGAGACAACCGGAGGCTTAATTATCAATGCAACGACCGGAGAAATTGATTTGGCAAATAGCCCGGCTGGAGTATATACGATTACGTATAAAGTTGTACAATCAGGCTGTAATTCAGGTGGAATCCATACAGAAAACGTTACAATCAATGCTGTGGTAACACCGCAAGTAACATTTAGCTATGCTAATGTTTGTACAAATTCAGGTACAAATCCTTTGCCGATATTGCCAACAGGATTTAGTTCTGGAGGAACATTTAGTTCTTCTACAATTACGGTAAACCCAACAACAGGTGAAATCAATCTGGCTGGAGCTACAGCTGGAACGCACCAAATTAAGTACACATTGGTTCGTGATTTGGCAACTTGTACTGATGAAGGAGAGTTTATTGCTGAGATCGTATTGGAAAGCGGAGTTACTCCAGTAACAGGATTTACGTATCAGGCATCGTACTGTAAGGCAGGAGCGAACCCATTGCCAACATTAGCTCAAGACTTCTATATAGGAGGTGCTTTTGAAGCAACGGGCGGCTTGGTTATCAATGCAACAACAGGAGAAATTGATTTGGCAAATAGTCCTGCAGGAAACTATACAATTACATACAAGGTTGTACAATCAGGTTGTAATTCAGGTGGAATCCATACAGAAAATATTACGATCAATGCGCTGACAACACCGCAACTGACATTCAGTTATAATAATACCTGTATAAATGCGTCTACAAACCCAAGACCGATATTATCAACAGGATTTACTCAGGGAGGTTCATTTACTTCTTCTACAATTACAGTAAATCCAACTACAGGTGAGATCAACTTGGCAGGAGCAACGCAAGGAACACATCAGATTGTATATACATTAGCACAAAATATAGCTACATGTACCGATGGCGGCAGCAATACCGTTTCCATCACGATCAACGCAGGCGTAACGCCAACTGTAGGCTTCACCTACGACACGCCGGTATGCCAGAACGATGCGAACCTATTGCCGAACCTGGCGGCAGGCTTTACTGCGGGAGGACGTTTCAGCGCCCCTACGGGAGTAGCGATCAACACGGCCACGGGAGAGATCTCCGTTTCGCAGAGCACCCCGGGTACCTACCAGATCACCTACGTGATAGAGGAGAACATCGCAACGTGCAGCCTTGGCGGCAACGGCAGCTTCACGGTTACCATCTCAGAAGGCCTTCAAGTGTCGATCGCCAAGGAATGCAGCAACCAGACGCTATGGCTCAAGGCCACGCCATCAGACGCTGCCAGCTACGAGTGGAAAGACGGAAGCGGAGCCACGGTTGGGAACCAGGCAGACCTTAACGTCGAGGAATACCTGTCGCAGCACCCGGGCGCCACGATGCCGATCACCTTTACGGTAACGGCAGGATCCGGCGCATGCAGCACTACTGCGAGCTTCACGGTCGAGAGCAGCTCCTGCAAGCTTATCCCAAAAGGGATCTCCCCTAACGGTGATTCATTGAACGACAGCTTCGATTTGAGCGGTATGGGAGTACAACACCTGAGCATCTTTAACAGATACGGAACAGAAGTCTACAAGTTCAAGGGAAGCTACACTAACGAGTGGCATGGCCAGGACAGGGACGGCAAGGACCTTCCGGACGCCACGTACTTCTACAGCATCTCCAAGCAGGACGGTACCACGGTAACGGGATGGGTCTATATCAACAGGCAATACTAACAATCATAAGAGGTAAGGACGGCCTGCCGCAAGGCAGGCCAATCCCTACACCAAAGAAAACTATAGATACACATGAAAAAAATATATCTTACACTAGCCTTTGCGTTTATGGTCACGGTAGGCGCCCAGGCACAGCAGGATCCCCACTATACGCAATACATGTACAACATGAACGTGATGAACCCGGCGTATGCGGGCTCCAAGGAAAACCTGGCCGTCGGCCTGCTTTACCGTGCCCAATGGGTAGACATCGAGGGAGCACCCAAAACGGGAACCCTGTCGGTACACAGCCCGGCAGGTAAAAATGTCGGATTAGGACTCTCAGCCATAACGGACAGGATCGGGCCCGTGGATGAGACCAACGTATATGGGGACTTCTCCTATACACTGAACCTCGGGGGCGAACACCGCCTGGCGCTCGGTATCAAGGCCGGAGCCACTTTCCATAAAGTAGGCCTGTTCAGCGATATTGGTAACGGACACGTCCCGGATATCAATGACCCTGCCTTCAGGGAAAACTCAAGCAACACGTTCTTCAATATCGGTACGGGATTCTTCTATTATACCCAAAAGTACTATCTTGCGCTTTCGGTACCGAACATGCTCAAGAGCAAGCACCTTGATATCAGGAACGACGGAAGGGAATACCAGTTCGGCTCGGAGACGCAGCACTACTTCCTGACGGGAGGGTACGTGTTCGAGCTTTCTGAAAACACCAAGTTCAAGCCCTCGTTCATGCTAAAGTCGGCCTTCGATGCGCCCACCTCGCTTGACGCCTCGGCCAACATGATGTTCTTTGACCGCTTCGAGATAGGGGCCACCTACCGTCTTGACGATTCCTTCGGGGGAATGGTCAACTACGCAGTGACGCCTAACATCCGCATCGGATATGCCTATGACCGTATCATCTCGGACCTTAAGGTAAGCACGCAGTCCTCGCACGAGATCATGCTGCTGTTCGACCTGAACTTCCCGAAGAAGGTATCCGTATCACCAAGATATTTCTAACCCAAAAGAGCAAGAAAATGAAAAAAATATACATAGCCGCAGGGCTGCTCCTGGCCATTGCCTCCGGTTACGGGCAGAACAAGGATTCAGAAAAGGCAGACAGGCTTTACGGCAGCTACCAGTATGTTGCGGCCATAGAGGAATACCTGAAGCTTGCGGAAGGCAAGAAGGGCGACAGCCATGTCTATAAGCAGCTTGCAGACAGCTACTATAACGTGTTCAATATGCCGGAAGCCTCCAGATGGTATGCCAAGGCAGTGGAGAGCAGCCAGGATGCGGAAACGTATTACCGTTATGCACAAGCATTAAGGTCGCAGGGCAAATACCAGGAAGCCAACAAGCAGATGGACAGGTTTGCGAGCCTGCTGCCAAACGACCAGAGGGCCAAGGACCATAAGGCAAACCCGAACTATATCCCAAGCCTTTCCAGCAAGGACAAACTCTTTGATATCAGCGAGACCACCATCAACAGCAAGGACCAGAGCGATTTCGGGGCAGTGCTCTCCAATGACAATATCCTGTACTTCGTGAGCACGAGGAACAACTCGAACAAGACCGACAAATGGGTGAAGCAACCCTACCTGGATATCTTCCAGTCCATAAGAAATGCGGACGGAACCCTGTCAGAACCCAAAGCGGTTAATGAACTAAACACCGCCTTCCATGACGGGCCGGTTACCATAAGCGCAGACGGGAACACCATCTTCTTTGCCAGAGACGGCCTTAATGACGGAAACTTTGACAAGGACAGGAAGAACAACGTGAAGATAGGACAGCAGGGACTCTACAGGGCAACAAGAGTTGACGGCAAATGGACCAACATCCAGGCACTCCCGTTCAATAGCAAAAGCTATTCCGTAACGCACCCGAGCCTTAGCCCGGACGGCAAGACCTTATACTTTACCTCGAACATGCCCGGCGGCCACGGCGATTCCGATATCTGGAAAGTATCGGTTGATGGCACCAGCTATGGCAAGCCACAAAACCTGGGATCGAACGTGAACACTGCCGGTAAGGAAGGATTTCCTTTCATGAGCGATAACGGCATCCTTTATTTTGCATCAAGCGGCAAGCAAGGATTTGGAGGACTGGACGTGTTTAGGGCAGATCTGAACAAGGACGGAGAAGCTATTAACGTAGGCAAGCCGGTGAACAGCGAGAAGGACGACTTCTCCTTCAGTTTCAATACGGCTAAAAACGAAGGCTACTTCTCCTCAAACAGGAACGGCAAGGACAATATCATCAAGGCAGTACCGGTGTGCAGGGTAGAGGCCATAGCCATGGTGAAGGACAGCAAGACAGGCCGCGTATTATCAGATGCCAGCGTGTCAATCCTGGATGCAAAGAAAAACGTGATAGCCACGAAACAGAGTGGCTCGAACGGGGAAGTTTCCTTTGACGTGGAATGCGATACGGAATACGTGTTCCAGGCCACCAAGAAAGATTATGAGGCGGGATCAGGCAGAGTAATGAAAACGAAAGGCGGCAAGACAGCTGTCGATATCGCCCTTGAACCTGTAGAGGTAGTGATCACGGATACGGAAGTATTGCTGAAAAACATCTATTTTGAGTTCAACAAGAGCAATATTACCCAGCAGGGTGCTACCGAACTGGACAAGCTTGTGAATGTGATGAACAAATACCCGGATATGGTTATCTATGTGAAGTCGCATACGGATGGCAAGGGAAGCGCTGCCTACAACCTGAAGCTTTCCGAGCAGAGGGCGCAGTCCACGGTTCAGTACCTCGTGTCGAAAGGCATCGGCAAGGAACGCCTATCGGGCAAAGGGTTCGGGATCACGGAACCAAAGATCGACTGCAAGGCAAACTGCACGGAAGAGGAGGATGCGCAGAACAGGCGTTCGGAATTTAAGATTATAAAGAGATAGGACACGGTTCTTACGGATTAAAGAATATAGTAACTCGACAGCTGGTCTTTTTAAGACCGGCTGTTGGGGTTTTCAAAAAAATGCAATGATTAAAATGAGAAAGTTTCTGACAATAAGTCTTTTGGTATTATTTGGTTATCTGGCCAATGCCCAACAACCCAATGATTGTGTCAATGCCATAACGGTTTGCGGTAATGGCACATTCACATCCAATGCTTCTGGTATAGGAAATGTACAGGAGGTATCGGGTTGTGGTGGTTTAGAACATAATTCTATTTGGCTTAAAATTAATATTGCCACTTCCGGAACTTTAGGATTTCATATAAAACCATTGGATCCTAGTATTCTCGTAGATTATGATTTTTGGGTATATGGACCTAATAGAACTTGTTCTAGTTTAGGAAGCCCAATTCGTTGTGCTACAACGAATCCTCAGTTGGCTGGACAGGCAAACAATCATACCGGTATGTATGCAAGTACGACAGCTACTCAGGTTGGACCTGGTGCTAATGGTGATGGTTATGTAAGATGGTTGAATGTGACAGCAGGACAATCCTATTATATTGCTATTGATAGGCCGGTAGGAGATGGTGGTTTTGAACTGGAATGGATAGGTACTGCTACTTTTCCTACAGCCCCCCAGGCCAATCCAATTGGAGAAAGAAGAACCTGTAGTAATACACCTGGTGTAGGACTGTTTGATCTTAATTCCTATAGAAGCCTTATTAATCCTGATCTCACAAATAACACAATAACCTTTCATACAACATTAGCAAACGCTGTTGATCAGGTATTGCCTTTGCCAAACATAATCAGTAACTCTCCTAATCCTCAGCAAATTTTTGCCAGAGTGACTGACAATGTTACTAAGTGCTATAGTGTTGTTGATTTTACATTGAAAGTTTATCCTATACCCAATGCTACAATAACTGCATCAACTCCTACAGCATGCTTAGGAGAACAGGTAACATTTACGATTAATGGAATACCCAATGCTATAATTGATTATAGGGTTAATGCAGGGCCTATACAAACAGTAACCTTAGATGCAAGTGGAACTCATCCTTTTTTAGAGACTTTCACTGGCCCAATCACATATACTTTAGTGGAAGGAAGGATAGTAGATTCAAGTAATACTGTTATCTGTTCACAATTACTTACAAGTCAGGCCACAATTGGATCACCTACAATAACTGCCGATATTACTACAGCAGATACTCCTATCTGCGAGGGCAGCGGCTTTACCATCGATGTGCAGGGTACACCTGGCACGGTAGTGACCTATACCAACCCGGCGGGAGTACAGCAGACACTGCCTCTTAACACTACGACGGGTAACGGTACTATTACCGTTCCAAACAACCTTACTCCTGGAACCTATACCTATACACTAGTAAAGGTATCCACAACCGGAACGCCGCCTTGCGAGCAGAACCTTACGGATTCGGTTATCATAACCGTAAGGCCTATGCCAACGGCTACAATCCACCAGGTTGATGCTCAGGTATGTCTTGGCAACCCATCGAGAGTAAAGATTACCGGCGAACCGAACGCAAATGTGGATTTCATGTTGGATGGGGCGGCACAGCCTCAGATTTCTATTCCTGCCAGCGGAGAATATATCATTCAGGAAATTCTTCTTACGCCAGGCACGCATACCTATACACTGGTGAGCATAACCTCAAGTATAGCCCCAATGTGCACGCAACCTGCAACGGGCACTGTCAGCATCGAGGTAACGAATGCCCCGACTGCGACGATATCGACATCTACCCCCGTGATCTGCGAGAACGGCACCGGCACGGTAACGATTACCGGCACGCTTAATTCCCAGGTCA
>NZ_VFJE01000052.1 GCF_006385255.1 Flavobacterium microcysteis | reverse complement strand
GTTATTGCGGCGGGGCTCACCTCTTCCCATTCCGAACAGAGAAGTTAAGCCCGCCTGCGCAGATGGTACTGCAATCCTGTGGGAGAGTATGTCGCCGCCTTCCTTTGAAAAGGGTTCCCAATAGGGAACCCTTTTTTGTTTTATAGAAAATTGAAATAGCTGGAATGATAAAGTTTTTTTAAAATTCTTTCACTCCAATCCAGAATAAGGTAACTTTATATAGTAACGTAAAACCAAATGCTATGAAAAAGTTGCTTTATTTATCGATATTATTCCTAAGTTTAGGCATTTTTACCTCTTTTGAGAGTGTAGAAGTCTTGAAAAATGATTCCTTTGTTCAGGAAAAAGAATATAAAAAGATAGCTCCAGAAGAAGTGAAGAAAGAAGCTATAATAAATATAAAGGCAAAATATGGTGATTATCAGATAGTTGAAGCAGCAGTGGCTCTTGATGGAGAATATAAGCTGGTTTTAAAAAAAGATAATGCTTCTATTACTGCATTATTTACTTCTTCAGGTGAACTAATCAAGATATTATAAAAAAAATCCGGCTAATTACCGGATTTTTTGTTTTTGTAAAACTCACATACTGAATTCATTATGCATTCGCTGTGTTTTGGATTGGATGGCCTGCAAGTTTCCCTTCCTAGGAAAGATATTGCCATGCCAACTTCTGACCACATTGATCGTGGTAGTACTTCCATCATTTCTTTTTCAATTTTGTCTGCTTCTTTTGCCTTTGCAATTCCAAGTCTTGGGCAACTCTGACTACGTGCAAATCAGCCATTATACCTTCTGCTGGAACTCCGGCTTCCCTCATAATTACATTGGCGGATTTTCTACCAATACCTTTTAAAGCCGTCAATTCCTTCATAGTTACAGGAATATCTTTATCCTGCTTTATAGTATCTGCAATTTCAAGAAGCCACTTGATTTTATTACCATGAAAACGAACTTCTTCAATATAAGGTAGTAATGATTTCTCATCAGCTTCAGCCAGAGATTTCATATTTGGGAATGCCTGGAATAAATTAGGAGCAATCTTATTGATATGGGCATCGCTGTCTTGTGCAGATAAAACAACCATAACCAACAATTGGTATAGATTTTTATAATCTAACGGATGTTGTTTGTTTTTATATTTCGCAATTAATGATTTGAGAGCCGTAGCCCAATCAGTTGACTCATTAAACAGGTTCATATTATTTTTCTTTAAAGTCTACAGATAAAGAATTGACACAATAGCGCTGACCGGTTTCTGTTGGACCATCGTCAAAGATATGCCCTAAATGGCCACCACAATTTGCACATAAAATTTCGGTACGTAACATTCCATGTGTAGTATCTCTAACATATTCAATTTTTCCAGGTAATGCTTCATCAAAAGAAGGCCAACCGCAATGGGAGTCAAATTTGGAGTCGCTTTTGAACAAAGGTTCACCACAAGCACCACAGCAGTAAGTTCCCTTTTCAAAAAATAAGTTGTATTTTCCGGAATGAGGAAATTCGGTTCCTTTTTGGCGTAAAATTTTATATCGCTCGGAGCCCAATTCAGTTTTCCATTCTTCTTCGGTTTTATTTACAGGATATTTCATAGTATTACTTTTTATCGGGTACAAATTTTATAGAAACAGAATTAGTACAGAAGCGTTTTCCAGTGGTTTCTGCAGGCCCGTCATCAAAAACATGTCCTAGATGTCCACCACATTTTGCACAGATTACTTCGGTTCTAACCATACCAAAACTAGTATCTTCTTTATAGATTACAGAACCTTTGATTGCCTGATCAAAAGAAGGCCAGCCACAATCAGAATGGAATTTGGCCGTGGAATTAAACAGTACATTTCCACATGCGGCACAAACATATTTACCTTTTTCAAAATGATTATAATATTCTCCGGTAAAGGCTCTTTCGGTTCCCTTTTTCCGAAGCACTTCATATTGTTCCGACGTCAGTTCTTTTTTCCATTCAGCATCAGTTTTTTGAACCTGTTTTGATGTTTCTTTCTTCGACAATTCCTTTTTTTCCTGACTTTGACAGGATATAAAAGCAAAAAGCGAAACCAATAGTACAATATAATGTCTCATGGGTTTTAATTTAGAAATTCTACAATTTTTTTAATGACTTTAGTATCACCTAATATTTTTCGGTGACCAAGCCCTTCTGTGATGAGTAATTCGTTCTGTTTTAAGTTCTCCTGAATATGGTAAGCAGCTTTAACAGGAACATCATCATCATCTTTATCATGAATAACCAGAACCGGAATCGTTACCTCTTTAGCAGCCTTGTAGGCAGAAAAATTGTCCATTGGTTCATTGATCTTCTTTTCAAAACTGGCCTTCATTTTTTTACTTATGGCAATATTCATTCCTAATTTTTCAATAAAATCGTCCATAATATCTTCAACAACATCACCACTTCCAATAATTACCGCTTTTTTCACTTTTAATCCTCTTTTTATAGCATTAAGGATTGACATGCCTCCCAACGAATGCCCGATTGCAAATTCAAATGGGCCGAATTTTTTCTCTAACTCCAATATACCGGCAATAAATTCAGTCATATTACTGGTTTTTCCAGAAGATTTTCCATGTGCCGGGGCATCAAAACTTACAGTAGAATAACCTAATTTCAGCATTTCATCAGCAATTTTAACCAATTGAGTACCTCTGCCAGACCAACCGTGAACAAGCAATATTTTTTTATCGCTTGCACCATAATTATATACGACAATTTCTTTGCCTAGGTTTGGAATGAATACGTTTTGCTGAAGCGAATTCTGGTCCATCCCGATTTCTCGTTTTGGTAATTTATATTTTATAGGAGATGTAAAAAGTTTTGCAGCAAATTTCATTGCCAGTTTGGGTGAAATCGCTTCAGTTATTTTGGCGGCTATAAGTATAGATTTCGGTATTTTAAGCGATTGCTGGTGCGTTTTCGGATTTTCAGACATAACCAATTTTTATGCAAGTTAAAGTTTAATAAATTTAGGAATCATAAATTAAATATAAAAGATATTCGTAGGCTGAAATAGTGAAAAACCGAATTGTTTCTAGATCAACAGGTTGCTCCAATGTTTCGTTTGGCGGTTTTAAAAAACAAGACATGGCATAAAGATTGTTAACATTTTAACAATAAATAAAGATTTCTAAAAAATTAAGTATCAAAGTAAATTAGTAAATTTGAGTAATAACCAATCAAAATCGTTCTCATGAAAAGAAGATATCTGTTAATACCAATTGCAATATTTGGTATTGTTTATTCCTGTGCGACCAATCCATTTACCGGAAAAAGCACATTGGCACTGGTTCCTGATTCGCAGATTTTACCATCAGCTTTTCAGCAGTATAGTACTTTTCTAAAGGAAAATAAAGTAGTAACCGGAACTGCAGATGCCCAAAGGGTAGTAACTGTTGGAACAAAAATTAAAAATGCAGCCGAAAAGTACTTGAATGCCAACGGCTATAAAGGTTATTTAAAAGATTACCAATGGGAATATAAATTGGTAGAAAGCAAAGAAGTGAATGCTTGGTGTATGCCAGGAGGAAAAATTGTTTTTTATACCGGAATCCTTCCTATTACAAAAGACGAAACGGGTATGGCAGTAGTTATGGGACATGAGGTAGCTCACGCCTTACTAAATCATGGACAACAAAGAATGAGTGCTGATGTATTACAGCAATTAGGAAGTGCTGGTGTTGGTGCTGCTGTTGGAAACCAAAGCGAATCCATTCAAAAAATAGCTATGCAGGCGTATGGAGTAGGTACCCAATATGGTGTCACCTTGCCGTTTAGCCGAAGCCATGAAAGTGAAGCAGATAAAGTAGGTTTGACATTGATGGCAATAGCTGGTTACAACCCGGATCAGTCAGTTGCTTTTTGGGAAAGAATGGCTGCTAATTCAGGAGGTAATGCACCACCGGAATTTATGAGTACGCACCCGTCCAATGCAACAAGAATTGCAAACCTGAAAGCGTTGATTCCACAAGCAAAAGCTGAAGCTGCAAAATACGGTGTGACATTTAAATAAAAGATAATCTGGATTAGATAAAAAAATAATATCTTCGAAGCTGTTCTAACGGACAGCTTTTTTTATACCTAAAAACGTACTTATGCAAACAGCTTTACCTAAGGGAAGTAAGAAATTAATGAACGCCTGGGCGTTTTATGATTGGGCAAACTCTGTGTATCCTCTTGTGATATCTTCCGCAATTTTTCCTTTGTATTTTGGATTTCTTTTTCCAAAAGAAGCTTCCGATGTACAGTTCTTAGGATACGATTTTAAAGCAACGGCATTGATAAGTTTTGTTACTGCTTTCGCATTCTTAGTTGTTGCTTTTATTTCTCCGTTTCTCTCAGGAATAGCAGATTTCGTCGGTAATAAAAAACGATTCTTGCAATTTTTCTGTTTTTTGGGAGCTGCTTCTTGTATCGGAATGTACTGGTTTACGGTTGAAAATATATATTTTGGTATAACCTGTTTCTTTTTCGGACTTATCGGATTTTGGGGGAGTTTGGTTTTTTATAATTCTTATTTGCCGGATATTGCTTTTAAAGAACAACAGGACGGACTAAGTGCAAGAGGCTATTCTATGGGATATATTGGCAGTGTCATATTGTTGCTGATCTGTCTGTACTTAATTTTAAGTAAAGATGGCATAGAAGCGCTTGAAATGATGAAAGTTTCTTTCGCTCTTACAGGAGTTTGGTGGTTGTTGTTCAGCCAATATGCTTTTTATTATCTTCCAAAAGGAAATAAGAATGCAGATAAGATTACAAAAGACATCCTTTTGAGCGGTTTTAGAGAATTGAAAAAAGTAAAAAATGAACTGCTAAAACATTTATCACTATCAAGATATTTGGCTGCTTTCTTTGTTTACAGTATGGCTGTACAAACAGTAATGTTGGTAGCTACTTACTTTGGAGAGCAAGAAATTAATTGGGCTGATAGAGATGAAAAAACCAAAGGGTTGATTATTAGTATTTTGGTTATCCAATTAGTAGCGGTTCTTGGCGCAATCATTACGGCAAAACTATCTAGTAAGTACGGAAACATAAAAACTTTAATTGTTATCAATTCAATCTGGGTGGTGATTTGTGTGGGTGCTTATTTTGTTACGGAACCGATTCACTTTTATGTTACAGCCTGTTTTGTAGGTCTTGTAATGGGTGGAATCCAGGCATTATCAAGATCTACCTATTCTAAATTTCTTCCAAAAACAGAAGATACTACTTCCTTTTTTAGTTTCTATGATGTTGCCGAAAAAATAGGTATCGTAATTGGAATGTGCGTTTATGGTCTTATCGATCAGATTACGGGTTCGATGAGGAATTCTATCGTTTTTCTGGCGGTCTTTTTTATCGTTGGAGTTCTTTTGCTTTTTAGAGTTCCAAAAACAGAATCGAAAGAATAAAAATATATTTTATGCGTTTCAAATAAAAAATATATATTTGGAAACCTAATTAACCCAACCTAACAAAAATAGAATGAACAAATTAAAATTTTTAGCTGCTTTTGCGCTGATTTTCACAGCCTTTAATTTCTCATCATGTGATAATGAGCCATTAGACAGTGCAATTGATCCTAATCCACAACCTTCTGGATGCGTAGCGCCAACTTCTTTTCAAGCGAGTAATTTCATTGGGACAAATGTAAACCTAAGCTGGGCAGCAAGTACTGGAGCAACCTCATGGGAAGTACAATACGGACCAACCGGATTTGCTATTGGAAGCGGAACTTCAGTTTTTTCTGAAACTACCAATGTAACTATCCCAGGTTTGGTCACAACAAATACCTATCATTTTTATGTACGTTCAAATTGTTCAGAAAGTGAAGTTAGTTCTTGGATTGGACCAATTTCTGTTGGAACAAGCACCGGAGGAAATACAAGTGGAGATTATTGGCCAACGGCAATTAACAACCAATGGACATATAGCATGAACGGGACAACAAATCCTCCTTTAAAAATGATTGGGACAGCCAATTTTGGCGGTAGAACTTATTACAAATTTTCACCACAATCAGGAAGCGGAGGAAGTAGTGGCGCAACTGGAGTAACTACTTGGTTAAATAAAAATAACGGTGTTTACAACTTGAAGACAGACGATATGACTATTAATGCTGGAGGAATGACTGGAACTCAAACAGGTTTTGAATATATTATTTTAAAGGATAATATTGCTGTAAATGCAACCTGGACAGGAACGTATTCCCAAACTACTTCTTTGACCGGATTGCCAGGAATGGTTCAGACAGTAAACTATGTTGGGAAGATTTTAGAAAAAGATGCTACAGCAACAGTAAATGGTCAGAACTTTACGAATGTAATAAAAGTAAGCATCAGAAGAGAAATATCAATATTAGGTATGATTACGATAGCTGATGAAGAATATTGGTTCTCTAAAAATGTAGGAGTAATAAAATCAATCCTAAGTAATGAAGGAGAAACTTTCGAAAGTATACTTGTAAACTATACAGTGAACTAGTTACTATTTGAAATATAAAATAACCCGGATGAGAATTCGGGTTTTTTTATGGCATAAAGATTGATTTTATATAAAAGCCAATAGTATTTTCGTTATAGTACTGTATTGGTTTTCAAAGAGATATTGTTTTTACTAGTGCAAAGTAAAACCTACTCTAAAAATGTTTAATGACAAAATGACTTAAATATAGTATGCCAAATCAAAAAATAATCACACTTGACAATCTGTCACTCCAAGAATTCGACAACGATTCAGAATTAATCCCACTGTTAACTCCTGAAGACGAAGAAGAAATGAACAATGAGCAGCTACCGGGTGAACTTCCGATTCTGCCATTACGAAATACCGTGCTATTTCCCGGTGTTGTAATTCCAATTACAGCTGGACGCGATAAATCCATTAAATTAATCAATGATGCTAATGCCGGAGGTAAGGTAATTGGAGTCGTTTCTCAAATCAATGAGGAAGACGAAGATCCATCACCAGAAGACATTAATAAAATAGGGACTGTAGCCAGAATCCTGCGTGTTTTGAAAATGCCTGATGGAAACGTAACCGTAATCCTTCAAGGTAAAAAGCGTTTTGAAATTGATGCCGTTACGACAGAACAGCCTTATTTGAAAGCTACTATCAAAGAAGTTCCTGAAAAGCGTCCTGATCATGAAGATGCTGAATTTGCTACGATTATTGAATCGGTAAAAGATTTGGCTATTCAGATTATAAAAGAAAGCCCAAACATTCCGACAGAAGCTACTTTCGCTATCAAAAACATTGAAAGCAAGTCTTTCCTTATCAATTTTGTTTCTTCAAACATGAACCTTTCTGTTAAAGAGAAACAAGATTTATTGATAATTAATGACTTGAAAGAAAGAGCCTTGTCGACACTTCGTTATATGAATGTCGAGCTGCAGAAGTTGGAGTTAAAGAATGATATACAATCCAAAGTTCGTTTTGACCTGGATCAGCAGCAGCGTGAATATTTCCTTCATCAGCAGATGAAAACCATCCAGGAAGAATTGGGTGGCGTTTCTCAGGAAGAAGAAATTGACGAAATGCGTCAGAAAGGACTAAAGAAAAAATGGAACGAAAAAACAAAGAACCATTTCGAAAAAGAACTTTCAAAAATGCAGCGCATGAATCCGCAGTCTCCAGATTTCGGTATACAGCGTAACTATCTTGAACTATATCTTGAATTGCCATGGAATGAATATTCTGTAGACAATTTTGATTTGAAACGAGCTCAGAAAGTATTAGATAGAGACCATTTTGGTTTGGAAGATGTTAAGAAAAGAATGATAGAGCATCTTGCTGTTTTGAAGTTAAGAAAAGACATGAAATCTCCAATTCTTTGCTTGTATGGACCTCCTGGAGTTGGTAAAACTTCTATCGGGAAATCGGTAGCTGAAGCACTAGGTAGGGAATACGTAAGGATTTCTTTAGGAGGATTGCGTGATGAAGCTGAAATCCGTGGTCATAGAAAAACCTATATCGGAGCCATGCCGGGAAGAATTATCCAGAGTCTTAAAAAAGCAAAAACGGCAAATCCGGTATTTGTATTAGATGAAATAGATAAGCTTTCGAGTAGCAATAATGGCGATCCGTCTTCTGCTTTGCTGGAAGTTCTGGATCCGGAACAAAACTCAGATTTCTATGATAATTTCCTGGAAATGGGATTTGACCTTTCTCGAGTAATGTTTATTGCTACTTCAAATAATATGTCAACAATCCAGCCTGCTTTGAGAGACAGAATGGAAGTCATCAATATGACGGGCTATACTATTGAGGAAAAAGTAGAAATTGCAAAACAGCATTTATTGCCAAAACAGCTGAAAGAACACGGACTGACTACAAAAGACCTGACTATTGGTAAAAAACAGCTGGAAAAAATTGTAGTAGGCTATACCAGAGAATCTGGCGTTAGAGGTTTGGAAAAACAAATCGCAAAAATGGTCAGAAATACGGCTAAGTCTATTGCGATGGAAGAAGAACATAACGTAAAAGTTACGGACGAAGACATTGTAAAAGTACTTGGTGCTGCCAGAATGGAACGCGATAAGTATGAAAATAATGAAGTAGCAGGTGTGGTTACCGGATTGGCCTGGACAAGTGTTGGCGGAGATATCCTTTTTATCGAATCAATTCTATCAAAAGGAAAAGGAAGCTTGACCATGACAGGAAATTTAGGAACTGTAATGAAAGAATCGGCTACTCTCGCCCTGGAATATATCAAGTCTAATGCGGAGCATTTAGGAATAGGGCCAGATGTGATTTCGAATTACAATGTGCATATTCACGTTCCGGAAGGAGCTACTCCAAAAGACGGTCCAAGTGCCGGTGTAGCGATGTTAACCTCTTTAGTTTCGTCTTTTGTACAGCGAAGAGTAAAGAAAAGCCTTGCAATGACTGGAGAAATAACACTTCGTGGAAGAGTATTGCCAGTTGGAGGAATTAAAGAAAAAATATTGGCAGCCAAAAGAGCAAATATCAAAGAAATCATCCTTTGCCACGAGAATAAACGTGATATTGATGAGATCAAACCGGAATATCTGGAAGGACTTACTTTCCATTATGTGAAGGAAATGAGCGAGGTTTTGGCAATAGCAATAACAGACCAAAAAGCTAAGAATGCTAAAGTATTATAATCTTTAGATGCACATAGCCCATAATATAAAGGCAAAAGTGAAATTAATTTTCAACTTTTGCCTTTTCTGTTTTATCTTTTGCTTTAAAAAATAATATCTTCGCATCTGCGTTATATATTCAGAAAATAAGGAAAATCCCTAGATGTTTAAGAAACTGCTCATTGTTTTTTTATTGTTGTTTTGTGCTGAAGGTTTCAGCCAGATTGGCGGTAAATATGTTTACCAGTTTCTAAATTTGATGACTTCGCCAAGACAGGCAGCATTAGGAGGAAAGGCAGTAACTATCCATGATTATGATGTCAACCAGGGATTCTTTAACCCGGCAACCATCAATCCGGAAATGGACAACCATCTTTCTGTAAATTATGGAAGCTATTTTGGAGAAGTAACCTATGGAACGGCAGCTTATGCCTATACCTATGACCGCCATGTCCAGACTTTTCATGTTGGAGTAAATTATGTCAACTACGGAAGTTTTGAAGGATATGACGAAAACGGGCAAAAAGCAGCTGATTTTACCGGAAGCGAAATTGCGCTTTCTTTCGGATATGCCTATAATGTGCCTTGGACGGATATTTTTATAGGAGCTAACGCAAAATTAATATCATCAACTTTAGAAAGCTACAGTTCATTTGGAGCAGCGATGGATTTGGGAGCTTTGTATATTGATGAAGATAATGATATCAATATCGGATTGGCAATACGAAACGTAGGTGTCCAGATAAAGCCTTATCAGGACACGAATGAAAAGTTGCCAATGGAAATTGTAGCCGGAATTTCTCAGGAATTGGAAAATGTGCCAATCCGCTGGCATTTGACTTTGGAAAATCTCCAGCAATGGAACATTGGTTTTTCCAATCCAAACAGGGCAGAAGGCTCGTTAGATGGCGGTAGTAAAGAAGAAAAAGTAGGCTTTTTCAATAATGCTTTACGACACGTTATCTTTGGAGCTGAGCTTTT
Organism: Flavobacterium microcysteis; assembly: GCF_006385255.1. Taxonomy (GTDB): domain Bacteria; phylum Bacteroidota; class Bacteroidia; order Flavobacteriales; family Flavobacteriaceae; genus Flavobacterium; species Flavobacterium microcysteis. The sequence goes on along the minus strand of NZ_VFJE01000052.1, from coordinate 350,241 downwards.
TCCGGAAAAAAGCTTTTCCATCCGTTTGGGATATAATTTTAGAAGAGCTGAGGAATTGCGTATAGTGGAACAGCGAAATTTTTCAGGATTATCAGCTGGTTTTGGATTGCGATTCAATAACATCAGATTTGACTATTCCTATTCCAGATATACCGCAGCGGCAAGTACCAGCCTTTTCGGATTAATGATTAACCTTCAATAAATTATTTTGGATAAAAAAATTACTATTGCCATTGATGGCTTTTCGTCTACGGGAAAAAGTACGCTGGCAAAACAATTAGCCAAACATTTAGGCTATATCTATGTTGATACGGGAGCGATGTACCGTGCCGTGACTTTATATGCCATGCAGCATGATTTTATTTCCGACACTCAGTTTGACAAAAAAGCACTTATAGATAAATTACCTAAGATAAGTCTCCAGTTTCTTTTTAATCCCGATTTGGGCTATGCTGAGATTTTTCTCAATGAAAAAAACGTTGAAACCGAAATCAGAACACTTGAAGTATCCAATTTTGTAAGTAGGATTGCCGAAATTTCTGAAGTCCGTGCCAAGCTTGTAGAACAGCAGCAGAATATGGGAAAAAACAAAGGAATCGTAATGGACGGGAGAGATATAGGAACAGTTGTCTTTACAGATGCGGAACTAAAATTGTTTATGACGGCCAGCCCTGAAACCAGAGCGCAAAGGCGTTATGAGGAATTGATCCAAAAAGGGCAGGATGTGACCTATGAAGAAGTGCTCAAAAATGTTCAGGAACGTGACTATATCGATACCCATAGAGAGGACTCACCTTTAGTAAAAGCGGACGATGCCATAGAAATAGACAATTCGCATCTTTCTATACAAGAACAGTTTGACAAAGTTTTAGGATTGGTAAATACTGTAGCTAAAACGTTGTAATTTTTTGTTTATCTCATTTTTAATAGTAGCTTTACAAGCTGTTATTTTTTCAACATACAAACTTATTTATGGGAATAAAATTTAGGTTAACTTTGATGAGCTTTCTCCAGTTTTTTGTTTGGGGAGCTTGGCTAATCACAATTGGAACATATTGTTTTAATGCAAAAGGCTGGACAGGTGCAGAATTTGGCGCCATATTTTCAACATTAGGTCTTTCTTCTTTATTTATGCCGGCACTAACCGGAATTATAGCCGATAAATGGCTCAACGCTGAAAAGCTTTACGGAATTCTCCACATATTATACGGTATTATACTTTTATATGTTCCTGAAGTTAACGATCCTTCCATTTTATTCTACGTTATTTTTGGAGCAATGATTTGCTATATGCCAACCATTTCGCTTTCCAATTCCATCGCTTATACTATACTAAAGAACAATAAATATGATGTAGTAAAGGTTTTCCCTCCAATTCGTGTTTGGGGAACTATCGGCTTCATTGTTGCAATGTGGATTACGAACATTTTCAGTTCGCCAACCCCTCCAAATATCTTCAAAGATTTAGGATTAAGTGTCGGTAATGCCATGTCTTCCGTATCAGGTAATCCTATTTATGCTAACCAGTTCTATATTGCTGCTTTTGTTGCTATTTTGTTAGGTATTTACTCGTTTACCTTGCCAAAATGTCCACCGCAAAAATCAATCGCAGAAGATGCGAGTTTTGTGGAGCAATTAGGTTTGAATGCTTTCAAATTGTTCAGTTCGTATAAAATGGCATTGTTTTTTGTGTTTTCTATGTTTTTAGGAGGTGCGTTACAGCTCACCAACATGTATGGTGATGCCTTTTTAAATGATTTCGCTAAAATTCCAGAATATAAAGATTCATTCGTTGTTGAATATTCAACAATAATCATGTCAATCTCACAAGTTTCTGAGACCTTATTCATTCTGGCAATTCCCTTCTTTTTAAAACGTTTTGGAATCAAACAGGTAATGCTGTTTTCTATGATAGCCTGGGTACTTCGTTTTGGACTTTTCGCTTATGGGGATCCAATGCAAGGTCTTTGGATGATTATTCTTTCATGTATCGTATACGGAATGGCGTTCGATTTCTTTAATATATCAGGTTCCTTATTTGTTGAAACAACAACCGATTCTAAAATACGTGCCAGCGCACAAGGATTGTTTATGATGATGACAAATGGTGTAGGAGCTTATCTTGGAAGCGTTATCAGTGGTTATGCGATTGACAAATATTTTACTCATGGAGAAACTAAAGACTGGCATAGCATCTGGCTTTCATTTGCGGTGTATGCGCTAGTTATTTCTATAGCATTTGCGGTAATGTTTAAGCACAAGCACAAACCGGAAGATGTAGAAAATATATCACATTAAGATAAAAAAAGAGCCTCAAATTTGAGGCTCTTTTTTGTTAATCTCTTTTTTGAATTCTTGTATATCATCATAATCATGGATATTTAGGATTGTCGTGGCTTTAAGTATTGATATTTTGTTGCTTTTTATGAGCGATATTATAAAAGGCTTTATACTTAAATAATGCTCGAAAAATTCTTGTTTGAAATGAATGCTGTGTTTTGCTCCATCAGTGAAACAAAGAGTGATGACATTGTCTGTTCCGTTTGATATTTTAGGCTTGATGCTTCTTGAACTGTATTCAACTTCCTGATTGTCATAACTTCCTATGATTATGCCAATGTCTTCAATCCTTGAAATATCGATTATTTCGTCATTTATAACAACATTTTCAGCATTGATGGTCAATTTTCCGGATAGTGTTCCTTCCAAAGGTTTCTTAATAAAATAACTCATGAAAGTCAGGAGGAGATAAGTAATCATTATAATTCCAAAGAAAACTTTGAAAAATTTCATGAAGGAATCATCAATTGGAGTTATACAAGAATCTATAAAGAGGATAAGAGCACAAAACGCAATGAGTATATATAGGATTGTATAATATCTCAATTTCCTTTTTTTCTGTGGGATAAAAATAGTAAAGGTATTATCCATTATTATAAGTAAGATGTGTTTGTCGTAAATATATAGATTATTAATTAACCTATTCAGGACGTGTACAGTATTTCAAACCTAGAATTAAGTGTTGATTTGTAAATATTTAAGATAAAAGCTTGATTCTGAAATTATTTGGTAGATTAAAAAATATTTATTAATTTTGCGCACCTTTTGGCGAAGAAGAGTTTCCTTTAGGTATCAACTATTTATGTAAAACACTTCTGTGTTTTCTATCGCATCAAGAAACTCGAGAAAACATAGGATACAAATTTTTATCAGAACAAATGTCTGAACAAACAAAAACACAAGCGGAATTTTTAGAGAACTTTAACTGGCATAACTTCCAAGAAGGTATTGATGCTGTTGACGAAAAAAACCTAAAAGAATTTGAAGAGTTAGTTGAAAAAACTTTCATCTCTACAGATCAGGAAGAAGTAGTTGAAGGTGTGGTAGTTAGAATCACTGACAGAGATGCAATCGTTGATATCAACGCTAAATCTGAAGGTGTTATCTCTTTGAACGAATTCCGTTACAATCCAAACTTAAAAGTAGGAGACAAAGTAGAAGTATTAATTGACGTTCGTGAGGACAAAACAGGTCAGTTGGTTCTTTCTCACAGAAAAGCTCGTACTATCAAAGCTTGGGATAGAGTTATTGCTGCTAATGAAACAGGAGAAATCGTTAACGGTTTCGTTAAATGCAGAACTAAAGGTGGTATGATCGTTGACGTATTCGGAATCGAAGCTTTCTTGCCAGGTTCTCAAATCGACGTGAAACCAATCAGAGATTACGATCAGTATGTAAACAAAATGATGGAATTCAAAGTTGTGAAAATCAACCATGAGTTCAAAAACGTTGTTGTTTCTCATAAAGCGCTTATCGAAGCTGATATCGAAGTACAGAAAAAAGAAATTATTGGTCAATTAGAAAAAGGACAAGTATTAGAAGGTGTTGTTAAAAACATTACTTCTTATGGTGTGTTCATTGACCTTGGAGGTGTTGACGGATTAATCCACATTACTGACCTTTCTTGGTCAAGAATCAACCACCCAAGCGAAGTTCTTGAATTAGACCAAAAACTAAACGTTGTTATCCTTGATTTCGATGATGAGAAAACAAGAATCCAACTTGGTTTAAAACAATTGAACGCTCACCCATGGGATGCACTTGATGCTAACCTGAAAGTAGGTGACAAAGTGAAAGGTAAAGTTGTAGTTATCGCTGACTACGGTGCTTTCATCGAAGTTGCTGAAGGTGTTGAAGGTTTGATCCACGTTTCTGAAATGTCTTGGTCAACTCACTTAAGAAGTGCTCAGGATTTCGTAAAAGTTGGTGATGAAGTAGAAGCTGTTATCTTGACTTTGGATAGAGAAGATCGTAAGATGTCACTTGGTATCAAGCAATTGACTCAAGATCCATGGACAGATATCACTGCTAAATACCCTGTAGGTTCTAAGCACACAGGTATCGTTAGAAACTTTACAAACTTTGGAGTTTTCGTAGAACTAGAAGAAGGAATCGATGGTTTGATCTACATTTCTGACCTTTCTTGGACTAAGAAAATCAAGCACCCATCTGAATTCGTAAGCGTTGGTGAAAAACTTGACGTAGTAGTATTAGAGTTGGATGTTGAAGGACGTAAATTATCTTTAGGTCACAAACAAACTACTGCTAACCCTTGGGACAAATATGAGGATTCATTCGCTGTTGGAACTATCCACAATGGAGAAATCTCTGAAATCGTTGACAAAGGAGCTACTGTAGAATTCGGTGATGATATCGTTGCTTTCATCCCAACTCGTCACCTTGAAAAAGAAGACGGTAAGAAATTGAAAAAAGGTGAAACAGCTGATTTCAAAGTTATCGAGTTCAACAAAGAATTCAAAAGAGTAGTTGCTTCTCACACTGCTATCTTCCGTGAAGAAGAAGAGAAAAATGTGAAAACAGCTTCTGAGAATACAACAATGTCTTCAAGCAATGCTACTGCATCTACTTTAGGAGATAACAATGATATTCTTGCTGAATTGAAAGCTAAAATGGAAAAAGGAGGGAACTAATCCTGACTGATTTTAATACAAAAGCCTCACAGAAATGTGGGGCTTTTTTATTTATTTTATAATATAATATTAAAATTTTGTTTACATTTGAAATCCTAAAATAAAGGAATTCTGTTCCCAATACGAATGTATTTTTAAAAACTAACTATGAAGACTAATAAAAATCTGGCAATTATCTTTTTTGCATTAATGTTAAGCGTCGCATCTTTTGCACAAAAAGCACAGAAAAAAGCAAATATGAATGCTGTTAACCCAAAGTTTGACGCAACTAAAAATATTACCGATAACCTTACGGCTTCGCAGAATTATTCTTCTTTAGCAAAGGTTTTTAAAGCTGCAGAGTTTGATCAGTTGCTTCGTGAAGAAGGACCGTATACTATTTTAGCACCAAGTAATGATGCTATCAGCAGATCTTCTGAAAATTTGGAATTTATGACTGACCCAAAAAATATACAACGTACTAAATCTATAGCAGCTTACTATATGATTCCTGGGAAATGGTATGCAGCTGATTTCGGGAAATTAATCCGTATGAGCAAAGGAAGAGGTGAAATTAAGACTGCTGATGGTCAGGTTCTTGTAATCACTCTTGAAAACAGCATTATCTATCTGACAGATGGTAAAGGAAATAAAGCAAAACTGGTATTCACAGATGCAATCCAAAGCAATGGAATAATTCACGGTATTGACAAAACTTTTTCTCCTAACTAAATAGAGAAGAAATAACAAATAAAAAAGCCCTGCATCTTGCAGGGCTTTTTTATTTGTTAGGCTTTAGGCCTAAAGCTTTAAGCATAAAGCCTTAAATCAAAAATATTTAAAACCAAAACAAATGTATTTGCGTAAATGCCTGTATAAACAAAAAACATATAATTATGAAAACCACCAAATTTTTATCAATCGCAATCGTATTTACATTGTTATTCGGAACTGCTGCATTTGCACAAAAAGAAAAAACAGTCATGGTTGGAGGTGCTCCAATGTATCCTTCAAAAAATATTATCGAAAATGCAATGAATTCAAAAGACCACACCACGTTGGTTGCTGCCGTAAAAGCAGCGGATTTAGTAACAACATTGCAAGGAAAAGGACCTTTTACCGTTTTTGCCCCAACAAATGAAGCTTTTGCCAAATTGCCAAAAGGAACCGTAGAGATGTTATTAAAACCAGAAAACAAATCAAAACTGCAATCCATCTTAACCTATCATGTGGTTGCTGGAAAAATGAACTCAGCTGATATTGCGAAAGCCATAAAGAAGGGAAACGGAAAGGCTGTGCTCGCCACTGTTCAAGGTGGTAAATTGACAGCCTGGATGGATAGCAAGACGCTTTACATCACTGATGAAAATGGGAATAAATCAAAAGTTACTATTGCTGATGTGAACCAATCCAATGGAGTGATTCATGTAGTCGATACCGTAGTAATGCCAAAAGCATAATTCAAACTAGATACTATTTTTGAATTGTAAATGAAAAATCCCGATACAATCGGGATTTTTCTATTTTTAAAAAGTAAGTCTTAACGAAGAACAGCGCCAAGCTCTGTTTCAAGATTCTGCTTTAATTTGCCCATAATCTTGTCTATTTGAGCGTCTGTCAAGGTTTTTGAGCTGTCCTGAATAATAAAGCTCACGGCATACGATTTTTTGCCTTCCGGAAGGTTTTTACCTTCATATACATCAAACAGATTGATGTCTTTCAGCAACGATTTTTCAGTCTGGCGAGCAATAGTATAAATAGAGTCAAATGCTACATTCTCGTCTACTAAAAGAGCTAAATCTCTTCTTACTTCAGGATATTTCGGAATGTCGGTAAACTTGATTTTGTTTGAAATCAATTTCAATATTGAATTCCAGTTGAAATCAGCAAATAAAACTTCCTGTTTGATATCGAAATGCTTCAGTACCGATTTTTTAACGGTTCCTAATTCTACAATGATATCATTTCCAACAGCAATAGCAATACCTTCTGCAAATACGTCAGATTCAACAGGTTTGTTATTTGTTTTTTCTATACCCAATCTTGACAGGATTCCCATCACATAACCTTTGAATAAGAAAAAGTCGGAAGGCTTTTGAGGCGTATTCCAGCTTTCGCTCAAACGGTTTCCAGTCGTAAATAAGGTAAGGTGCTTATTTTCTGTATATCCGGATGGTAACTTGTGATACGACTTCCCGAATTCAAACAATTTCAAGTCTGAATTTTTTCGGTTGATATTATAAGAAACAGCTTCTAATCCTGAGAATAGGAGTGACTGTCTCATAGCAGACAAATCATTGCTCAACGGATTCATGATTAATACGTTGAATTCTTCACGAAGCATTTCAGATAACTTTACATATTCCGGAGAAGTCAGTGAATTGGCCATCATTTCATTAAACCCTTGTGAGTTTAATTGTGTCGCAATAATATTTTGCACCTTATAATCTTCAGTTCTTGCTGAGTTAGAAACGGTAGCATTGAATTTTTTTGTGAAGTTTACATTATTATAACCGTAAACTCTCAAAATCTCTTCAATTACGTCAATTTCACGTTGTACGTCTACACGGTAAGAAGGAATAATCAGTCCTAATCCGGCATCCGATACACTGTTTACTTTGATGTCAAGCGAAACCAAAATTTTCTTGATCGTTTCTTTTGATAGTTCCTGTCCGATGATTTTTGTCGCTTTTGCGAAATTTAAGAACACAGGGAAATCTTCTATCTTTTTTGGATAGATATCAATAATATCAGAAGTAATTTCACCTCCAGCAACTTCCTGGATTAATAAAGCAGCACGTTTTAATGCATATTCAGTAATGGTTGGATCAATACCTCTTTCAAAACGGAAAGAAGCATCGGTATTCAATCCGTGTCTTTTAGCAGATTTTCTGATAGAAACTGGGTTGAAATAAGCACTTTCCAAGAAAATAGAAGTAGTGTTTTCAGAAACTCCTGAGTTTTTACCACCAAAAACACCAGCAATACACATTGGTCCGTTTTCGTCACAAATCATCAGGTCTTCTTCATGAAGTGTTCTTTCAACATCATCAAGAGTTGTGAATTTTGTTCCGGCTGCCACTGTTTTTACAACTACCTTATTGCCTTTTATTTTAGCAGCGTCAAAGGCATGTAATGGCTGTCCCAATTCATGCATTACATAATTGGTAACATCTACTATATTATTTTTTGGTGTAAGGCCAATAGCTTTTAGTCGGTTTTGAAGCCATTCCGGAGATTGTTTTACAACAATTCCTGAAATAGTCACACCGCAATATCTTGGAGCCATTTTAGCATCTTCAACCTTGATGTCCATTTTTAATGTCCTTTTGTCAACTCTGAAATTGCTGACAGAAGGCGTAATCAATTCCGTATGCGCATTTGTCTGAAGCATACCCGCTCTTAAATCTCTGGCAACTCCAAGGTGACTCATTGCATCAGCACGGTTAGGAGTCAGTCCTATTTCAAATACTTCATCGTTTTCGATATTGAAAACTTTTGATGCTGGTGTTCCGGGAGCATATTTGTCATCAAGAACCATAATTCCGTCATGACTGTTGCCTAAACCTAGTTCATCTTCGGCACAGATCATTCCATGGCTTTCCTGATCTCTGATTTTGCCTTTTTTGATTTGGAACGAATTTCCATCTTTGTCGTATAATGTAGTTCCTATAGTTGCTACAGGCACTTTCTGTCCGGCTGCTACATTAGCTGCACCACAAACAATCTGTACCGGAGCACCAGTTCCTAAATCTACAGTTGTTACTTTTAGGCGATCTGCATTGGGATGCTGAACGCAAGTTAGGACATGACCAACAACAATACCCTCTAAACCGCCTTTTACAGATTGGTATTTTTCAATACCTTCTACTTCCAGACCCAAATCGGTTAGAAGTGATGCGGTTTCATCGGATTTCAATTCCGTTTTGATAAATTGCTTAAGCCAGTTATATGAAATTTTCATTGTTGTTCTTGGTATTATTTTTTGTAAGGATGCAAAGATAGGTTTTTTTGATTTTTCAAAGAATTTTAAAGCTTCTAAATTAAGGAAAAAAGTCTTAAAATTATTGCAAACACAGCAATTATGGGTTGGAAAATAAACGGCTTTGAAGTTCTAAAAATTTTGTTAAAATAATACATGCCTGATTTTAATTTGGATATGGTAATTATTTGTAATTTTGTATCTTTTAAATTGAACTTTCCGTGGGAAAACATATTCACAAATTATCTGCTGCAGGATTATTAGTTACTTTAGGGATTATTTTTGGTGACATCGGAACCTCTCCGTTGTACGTTCTAAATGCGATAGTTGGGAGCGATCCTATTAATTCCAGAGATATCATCGGTGCCATTTCGGCAATTTTTTGGACTCTGACATTACAGACTACCGTAAAATATGTAATTATAACGCTCCGAGCGGATAACAAAGGCGAGGGTGGAATCTTTTCTTTATATACCTTAATAAGAAAGACGAAAGTAAAATGGCTACTTTTTCCTGCTATTATAGGAGGAAGTACACTTTTGGCTGACGGGATTATCACGCCGCCAATTTCGGTTTCTTCAGCAGTTGAAGGTCTTAGGGTAATCAATCCTGATATTCCAACAATTCCTATTGTTATTGCCATTATTACGGTGCTTTTTGGATTACAGCAATTTGGAACCAAGCTTATTGGTAAATTTTTTGGACCAATTATGCTTACCTGGTTCTCGATGCTTGGAATTTTGGGAGCGATTCAGATGGGTACAAATATTAATGTGCTTTCTGCTTTTAACCCGTATCATGCCTACGAGCTTTTAATGAATCATAAACAGGGCTTCCTGATTTTAGGTGCGGTATTTTTATGTACGACGGGAGCAGAAGCATTGTATTCAGACTTAGGACATTGTGGAAAAGAAAACATTCGTGTAAGCTGGATTTTTGTAAAAAGTATGCTTTTGTTGAATTATTTCGGACAAGGTGCATGGCTGATTTCACATGAAGGAAAAACCCTGAAAGAGGCTGGAGTAACAAACCCGTTTTATGCTATCATGCCAGATTGGTTCCTGCCTTTTGGAATTGGTATTGCGACTTTAGCAGCTGTTGTTGCCAGCCAGGCAATGATTAGTGGTTCGTTTACATTGATTAACGAAGCCATTCGTTTGAATTTCTGGCCAAAAGTAAAAATCAAATATCCTACAGAACTAAAAGGACAATTATATATTCCTTCCCTGAACTGGATGTTATGGATTGGTTGCGTGCTGGTAGTTTTATACTTTAAAGAATCGTCAGGAATGGAGGCAGCTTATGGTCTGGCTATCGTAATGACGATGTTGATGACAACTTCGCTTTTAAATTATTACCTGATATTAAAGAGATACAATAAGATTTTCATTGCGGTATTGATTACTACTTATGCCATAATAGAAATTTCATTCCTGATAGCCAACCTTCATAAATTCTCAGACGGAGGTTATATCACGCTGCTCATTGCAATGATGCTTATGGCGACCATGTTTGTCTGGTTCTTTGCCAGAAAAATCAGAAATCGTTATTTGGTTTTTGTCAAACTTTCAGATTATCTGCCGGTATTAGAAGATTTGAGCAAAGATTTGAGCGTGCCAAAATATGCTACAAACCTGGTTTATTTGACCAGTGCCGATCACAGGACTGAAATCGAATCAAAAATCATGTATTCAATTTTGAATAAACAGCCAAAACGTGCCGATATCTATTGGTTTGTTCACGTTCATGTTGTTGATGAACCATATACAATGGAATATCGTGTAAACGAATTTATCCATGATGACGTAATCCGTATCGATTTTAGGCTTGGTTTCCGTGTGGCACCAAGAATCAGCCTGATGTTTAAGAAGGTGGTAGAAGATATGGTGAAGAACAAGGAAGTAGATGTAACCAGCCGTTATGCTTCGTTAAATAAAAACAATATCATTGGCGACTTTAGATTTATATTGATAGAGAAATTTATTTCTTATGATAACGATTTGCCGTTCTATGAAAAATGGATTTTGGACTGCTACAACATCCTAAAGAAAATGGGTCTTTCAGAAGAAAAGGCATTCGGACTGGATTCCAGCTCTGTAACGATTGAATCGTTCCCGCTGCTGATTACGGCTCCTAGAGAAATTTGCCTGACAAGAGTTGATTAACCTTGATAGAATATATAAATAAAAAAGCCGAAGCAATGCTTCGGCTTTTTTATTGTTAGAGAACGGAGAATATTAATAAATCAATTCTTCTACATTCTTTTGGATGTTTTCTGAAATTTTCTGAGTAGGAAGGTCATTTGGATCATTTCCAAAAGGATCTTCAATTTCCTCTGCAATAAGCTCCAAACTCGCCAGTACATAAAAGATAAAAACAACTACAGGAATGACATAATAGCCCAATTGGAAAACGTAGCCAAAAGGTAATGTCAATACATAAGTAAAGATGAATTTTTTGATGAAGGCACTATAGGAATAGGGAATAGGAGTGTTTTTGATTCTTTCACAAGCACCACAGATATCCGTAAAAGATTGTATTTCTGCATTTAGGACGATCAGTTGGTCGCCGGTAATTTTTCCTTCTTCATAAAGCTCATTAACACGCTGTATCATTGTCTTGGCTATCTGGTTAGGCTTGTGCTTATAATGGTCTTGCGATAAGGTTTTATCATCAAAAAGCTCATGACTGATACTTTCCATTTTTAAATGCAGGTTTAGCACAGAAGCATAGGCAGGAATGATTTTTCTGAAAAAATCCTTATCCTCTTTGTCTTTCAGCATTACGGATAGTTTTATAGCCAGATTACGACTATTGTTGACCAAAGCGCCCCATAATTTTCGGCCTTCCCACCAGCGGTCATAAGCCGTGTTGGTTCTGAAAACCAATAAAAGGGAAATGACAAACCCGAGCATGTTGTGCATTATCGTTATATTTTTGACAAGGCTATTGGCAGACAGGTTCCAGTATACTAGTTCGAGATAGGCAATTCCACCGGAATAGAGGGCGATAAGAATCATTATCCAGAAAAGCTTCCGGAAGGTATCGCCCTTATGAAAGTAGAAGATGAACGAGAGCCATTCTTTAGGATTGTATGAGATCATATATATTACGGTTTTAGGGTTCTTAACTTATATAGTTCCAAATATTTTTCTTTTTTGACATTTCGATAAAGGCCTGACGCAGGTTCTGATGTTCCGGCTTTATCATTGGAGCATCGTCTTTTAATAATTTGACAGCACAATGTCTCGCTAATTGCAGGATTTCCCGGTCTTTTACCAAATCAGCTATCTGCAGGTTCAATACGCCACTTTGCTGGGTTCCCATTATATCACCCGGGCCACGAAGTTTTAAATCAACTTCAGCTATTTCAAATCCGTCATTGGTTCTTGTCATAGTTTCCATCCGAATTTTGCTGTCATTGCTTAATTTATGGCCTGTCATTAAAATGCAATAGCTTTGCTCTGCTCCACGACCTACACGTCCTCGAAGCTGATGTAGCTGCGATAAACCGAAGCGCTCTGCACTTTCGATAATCATTACACTGGCATTGGGCACATTCACTCCGACTTCAATAACGGTAGTGGCCACCATAATATTGGTTTTGCCTTGTGAAAAGCGTTGCATTTCGGAATCCTTTTCGGCTGGTTTCATTTTTCCATGCACAATACTCACGCTGTATTTCGGCAATGGGAAATCTCTCGAAATACTTTCGTAACCATCCATCAAATCTTTATAGTCCATGCTTTCAGATTCCTGTATTAACGGATAAACGATATAAATCTGTCTGCCTTTTTCTATTTCGTCACGGATGAATTTCCATACTTTTAATCGGCTGGAATCATATCGGTGTACGGTTTGAATAGGTTTTCTTCCTGGTGGTAATTCATCAATTACAGAAATATCGAGGTCACCATATAAACTCATGGCTAATGTTCTTGGAATTGGTGTTGCCGTCATGACTAAAACATGGGGAGGAATCTCGTTCTTTTTCCAAAGTTTGGAACGCTGTTCTACTCCAAATCGATGTTGCTCGTCAATGATAGCCAGACCTAAATTATGGAATTTTACTTTGTCTTCCAATAGGGCATGGGTACCAATGAGGATATGCAAACTGCCATTTTCTAATTCTTCATGGATAATTTTCCGATCTGAAGTTTTGGTTGAGCCTGTCAGTAATTTTATGTTTATATTCAAAGGTTTAGCTAATTCAACTAATCCGTTAAAATGCTGGTTTGCCAGAATTTCTGTAGGCGCCATAAGACAGGCCTGAAATCCGTTATCGAGAGCCAATAGCATGCTCATCAAAGCCACAATAGTTTTTCCTGAACCTACATCACCTTGCAACAAACGGTTCATTTGTGCCGGATTTCCCATATCGTTTCGAATCTCTTTCAATACTCTTTTTTGCGCATTGGTCAAGTCAAAAGGCAAATGGTTATTGTAGAAATCATTAAAATAGATACCTACTTTTTCAAAGGGATGTCCTTTGATTTTGTTTTTCCGAATCAGGTTTTTTGTAATCAGTTGCAGCTGTATAAAAAACAATTCTTCAAATTTTAATCGGAATTGCGCTTTGGCCAATAAGTCTGGACTTTTGGGAAAGTGAATATTAAACAGTGCGGTGTTTTTTGGAATCAGCTTCAGTTCTTCCAAAAGATAATTAGGCAGAGGTTCCTTAAAGGCTGTATGCGTCTCTAAAAAAAGCTGTTGCATGATTTTATTTACCGTTCTATTTGAAATGCCTCTCTGGGTCAGCTTTTCAGTAGATGGATAAACAGGTTGCATGGCAGAACGAAGATTTTGCTCATGTTCTGCTAGCAATTCCATTTCAGGATGCGCCATATTGAATTGGCCGTTGAAGGAAGTGCATTTCCCGAAAATGACATATACGGTATTCAGTTTCAGATTTTCCCGTATCCATTTTTGTCCCTGAAACCAAACCAATTCCATTTCTCCTGTTTCGTCAACAAAAGTAGCTACTAGCCGTTTTCCCTTTTTTTGCTCAACGGTTTTGATATGGATAATCTTTCCAATAATCTGGACTTCAGCATTGGTACTCTGTAGTTCGTTTATTTTGTAATAACGAGTTCTGTCAATATATCGGTTGGGAAATAAATTTATAAGGTCTCCATATTTGTGAATGCCTAATTCTTTGCGAAGCAATTCACCGCGGGCTGGCCCGACGCCTTTAAGGTATTCAATAGGAGTTTCTAATAAATTGTTTTGCATTGCTATATTAAAACACGAATATAAGCCATTAATTGAAAACTATAAAATGGTATTTTGATTGAAAAAATAGATTCCTCAATCTCGGTTTTGATTTATAAAAGTAAGATTTTGGCTAAAGAAAATGATATATTTGGAATTCAAAAATCGGAATCAAAATTATGGCAAAACCTATATATATCCTGGGAACAGGTCTTTCACATAATGGATCGGCAGTCTTGCTCAAAGACGGGCGTGTTTGCGTTGGTATCGAAAAAGAACGCTTGAGCCGCAAAAAACATGACGGAGGTAATGACACCTTAGCAATACAATATTGCCTGGATGCCGAAGGAATAGGATTAGACGACCTTGCTCTTGTGGTTCAATGTGCCAATTTTGATATTCCGAATCGGGATAATTTTAAAGGCGAGCGAATTTTTTTAGGAAACGAAAACATCAAGATTGTAGATATTTCTCATCACTTGGCTCATGCTTATAGTGCTGTTGGTACATCGCCTTTTTCGGAATGCAATGTTATGGTAATAGATGGCTGCGGAAGCCCATTAGACCAATTTTTAAAACTTCATCCAGAGCAGAAGGAATATATATCGGCTGAATTTTTAAATGAGGTGCGTATGGTTTGCGAAAAAGACAGTTTTTATCATTTCGACGGACAAAAACTAACGCCTTTGATTAAAGATTTCAGCACTATGTCTAATCAGACCGGAAGTTTTTCACTGCCTACAACCCAACATTCCATTGGAGGTTTTTATGCTGCTATTAGCAACTATGTTTTTGGCGATATGGACGATGTGGGGAAACTAATGGGATTGGCCCCTTATGGAAAGTCCGGCTTATATGATTTTGAAGCTTTTGAATTCCAATCAGGAAATTTATTGGTCAATGAAAACTGGAAGACACAATTTGACAACCCGTCAACAGGATATGATTATTTTAAAGAACATTTTGACTATTACGCAAACATTGCGCGCTGGGCACAAGAACAGGTAGAAAAAGCCGTGCTGCAATGCATCCATAACCGATTGGAAAAGTTTCCACATCCAAATCTTTGCTATACCGGCGGAGTAGCGCTTAATGCTGTAGCCAATGCAAAACTGCAGGATTCCGGAGTGGCTCAGGAGATTTATTTTGAACCGGCAGCTGGTGATAACGGTTTGGCATTAGGCTGTGCTTATTATGGCTGGTTGGAATATATGAAAATGCCAAAAATGTCTCATGACGGAAGTACCTGTTTCGGTAAATCGTATTCTGAAGCCGAAATTGATGCTGCATTTCACAAGGAAGAAAACAAGAAATATACTCCGAAAAAAATAACAGATGAAGAGGAGTTGCTCCAGTATTGTGCTGAAAAGTTAAAAGAAGGAAAAACAATAGCCTGGTTCCAATCAGGTTCGGAGTTCGGGCCTAGAGCTTTAGGCAGGAGAAGCATATTGGCACATCCCGGTATTGAAAAAATGAAAGACCATATCAATCTGGATATTAAGTTTCGGGAAGATTTTCGCCCTTTTGCACCAGCTGTATTGAAATCTAAAGTTGGCGAGTATTTTGAATCGGCTCGTTATAGTCCGTATATGATTCTGGTTGACAAGACACGTGCCATTCATCAGCAAGAATTAAAAAATGTAACACATGAAAACGGTTCCGCTCGTGTACAAACTGTAGAAGAAAGCTGGAATCCCAGATTTGCAAAGCTTATTGAAGCCTTTTATAAACAAACAGATATTGCCGTTTTGCTCAATACCAGCCTGAATAAAAAAGGAATGCCAATAGTTGAAACGCCTGAAGAAGCGCTTTATTTGTTTGGGATAACCGACCTTGATGTGCTGGTTATGGAAAATGTGGTGGTCGAAAAGTAATTAATGTTTGTCCTTTGCGACTCTGCGCCTTTGCGAGATAAAATTGCACGCAAAGGCGCAGAGCCGCAGTTGAAAGCTAATACTTAGAATGAACTTCTCTATAAATTTAACCTAAGTTCTTTAATAACTCTAAAGCAGCAGGAGTATTCATACGTTGCAGTTCGGCTATCATTAATTTTTTTTGCTCGTCGCTTATGGTGGCTTCTGGTTTTATAAATCCTTCAGGCTTGGCTTCTTTGAAAAATAAATCATCTGTCCAGCTATTTCGCAAACCATCGATTACCATGTGAATACGATCTTCATTACCCCGATTGGCAACAGAGTGGGTGAAATTAGCATCAATATACCAGCATTCGCCTTCATTCATCACCAATCGATTTTCGTCTAAAATAAATTCGACTTCGCTATTGGTAATTATAGGAATATGCAATCTAAAGCAGCCATCTTCATAACCAAGACAATTATCGCTATGCGGTTTGACTTCTGCACCAACAGCCAGTCGTAGCAAACGGACAGCCGTTTTTTCAAATAACAAACTATCGAGAATTTCCTGAAAATAGGTACAGGAGTTTAAAATTTCAGTAGGGACAAGTTTTTCAGAAACAGGTGAGGCGTAGATCTGGTCTGATTTTCCGCTTTCAGACATTAAGGCAATAGAATTCCATTCGCCAGTATAATCCTTTGCGTTATAATGGGCTGTCCAGTTTTTATCCATAATCTTACTAAGGTCATTCTTAAGCTTTTCAATATCAAAAAGTATTGGAAATTTTATTGAGCGTACTAATTCCATAATTTATTCTCTTAACCATTTTTCCATTACAGGAAAAGCCTTTTTTCCTTCTTTTATTGCGCGTTCTTTTCCATACGTCAGGCCTGCCCATTCCAATAACGGCAATCCGATATAATTTTCACTGCTGAAATTAGAAATCAGCCATTCCGAATTGTCTTTGTAGCCATTAGGATGAAATACAAAATCTACAGGCAATTCCAGATGTTTTACAGCGGCAAAGGACCAAAGCATAGCGGCAATTTCATCACCTTGTGTTGGCCATTCAGGAGCCATTTGTTCAGTTCCTGCAGCGTTTCTTTCAGCTGGTGTAGTAACGGCAAGATGTCCGGCTTCGTGTAGCAGGTCGCCGGGATATTTTAGTTTTTCGTAATCGACATAAATAGTTCCCGGACCAAGAGACAATCCCGGTAGGAAAGTACTGTCGTCCAGTTTTTTTTCGATTATAGCTATTCCGATTCCTTCCAGGAATCGAACCGTTTTTTGCAGTTCGGGGTTTTCAACCATAATGAGTGTAGGTTTATGCGATACAATATAGTAAATCCATCGGAATCCAAATCAAAAAAGTTCTTGAAAAAGGAACTGTAATTCGTAACTTTGGAATCAAGATATTTTTAAAATGAGACGATTACTATATACTTTCCTTCTTGTTCCTTCTTGTCTTTTTTCACAGCAGTTCCAAAAGGTCGATTTCAAAACGTTAAATGCTACACTTGCTTTAGATGCAGCCCATAAAAAAATATCGGGCCATGTAACCTATACTTTTGAAGTGCTTTCTACAATCGATACCATACGGATTGATGCTAAAAACATGGCTTTTTCAAATTTGAAGATTAACAATACCGTTGCGGAATTTAAAAATTCAGGCAAGGAATTGCAGTTATACAAAGGCTTTAAGAAAGGGAAAAATACATTGATGTTTGATTATGAAGCGACTCCAAAGCAGACCTTGTATTTTATAGGAGAAAAGGATCATCTTCAAATCTGGACACAAGGACAGGGGAAATATACCAGCCACTGGCTGCCAAGTTTTGACGATGTAAATGAAAAAGTGGTTTTTGGATTGAGTATTTCGTATGACAAAGATTTTGATGTCTTGTCTAACGGGAAATTAAAAAATATGTCGGATAATGGTACTCAAAAGCTATGGGAATACCAAATGGACAAGCCTATGAGTTCCTATCTGGCCATGCTTGCTATTGGAAAATTTGCAAAACAGACAGAAACAGCTGCTTCCGGAACACCTTTGGAAATGTATCTTTCAAAAGAAGATGCTCCAAAATTTGAATATACTTACAAATACAGCAAAGCTATTTTTGATTTTTTTGAAAAAGAAATAGGATTCAAATATCCATGGGGAATCTATCGTCAGGTTCCTGTAAGAGACTTTTTGTATGGTGGAATGGAGAATACGACATCTACTATTTTTTCTCAGGATTATGTAGTCGATGAAATCGGTTTTAACGATAGGAATTATATCAACGTAAATGCTCACGAATTGGCTCATCAATGGTTTGGTGATGTGATTACAGCAACATCAGGAAAGCATCATTGGCTACAGGAAGGATTTGCAACGTATTATGCTTTACTAGCTGAAAAGGAACTGTTTGGAGAAGACCATTTTAATTGGGAACTTTATGAAATTGCGGAGAGATTGCAGCAGGCTGCCAAAACCGATACGATTCCGTTGCTGAATGAAAAAGCCAGTTCGCTCACGTTTTATCAAAAAGGAGCCTGGGCCTTGCATGTATTAAGAGAAAACATTGGAGCGAAAAACTTCAACAAGGCGGTCAAAAAATATCTTGAAAAATACGCATTCAAAAATGTGAATACCGCTAATTTTCTAGCGGAAATCAATGCCGTTTCGAATTATGATACGAAGAAATTTCAGGAAGTTTGGCTTGAAAAACCAGGATTTGAAGTGACCGAAGCTTTGGGCATATTAAAGAAGAATAAATTTATCCAACAATACCTGAATGTGCTTTCAATGGCTGATAAGCCTTTGGTGGAGAAACAATCCTTTTTTGAGGAAACTATCCAATCGGATGCTTATTATCCGGTAAGGGAAGAAGTCCTTTTCCAATTGCAATCGGTAGATTTTTCTGAGAAGGAAGCTATTGTAAAGCAGGCAATGCTATCGAAAGATATCAAAGTCAGACAAGCTGTGGCAAAAACGCTTAACAAATTTCCGGAATCATTCAGGCCAGATTTTGAAACTTTTCTGGATGACAAATCCTATGTAACAAGAGAAATTACCTTGAATGTCTTATGGTCACAATTTCCGGATGACCGTACTAAATATCTTGATAAGTCTCGTAATTGGGTTGGAATGAATGATAAGAACCTTCGAATTCTTTGGCTTACAATGGCTTTAGCAACAAAAGACTTTGAGCCTGAGAATAAGCCTGCTTATTATGATGAGCTTTTAAGCTATGCCTCGCCTGATTATGAAAGTTCAATCCGCCAGAATGCCATAACCAATCTTTTGTATATAAATACTAATGATACAAACGTTCTGCGTGCGCTTGTCAATCCGTTGACGCATCACAAATGGCAATTTTCAAAATTTGCCAGAGACAAGATACGTGAATTGGTAAAAAAAGAAAGATACCGACTGTACTTTTTAGAACTACTACCTTCCTTGCAGGACAATGAA
Organism: Flavobacterium microcysteis; assembly: GCF_006385255.1. Taxonomy (GTDB): domain Bacteria; phylum Bacteroidota; class Bacteroidia; order Flavobacteriales; family Flavobacteriaceae; genus Flavobacterium; species Flavobacterium microcysteis. Next base: position 330,761 of record NZ_VFJE01000052.1, on the reverse strand, counting down.
AAAGCGATCTTAGAGAAATTGTTAAATCCATAGAATTGTTAAAGTTGGTTTCAATTCAACAGAATAGCATTATTTTTAGAAAAAAATCATAGCAGATTTATGCGAGCATTAGTCATTTCAGGAGGAGGAAGTAAAGGAGCATTTGCCGGTGGTGTAGCCCAATACCTTATCAAAGAAAAAAACATTAACTATGATTTGTTTATAGGATCTTCGACCGGAAGTCTGCTGATTCCGCATTTGGCTTTAAATAGGGAAGACAAGATATTTAAGCTGTATACGAATGTTGATATGGACAAAATTTTCAGTGTCAATCCTTTTATCATCAAGCATAAAAAGAACCAAGAAGTAATTACCATCAATCACTTTAATGTGATTATGCAATTCATGAAAGGCAAACGCACTTTTGGGGAGAGCAAAAGCCTTAAGAGTTATATTGAAGATAATTTTTCTAGAGAAGAATTTGACGAATTGCAGAGCTCTTCAAAAGAAATCATTGTGGCGGTAACCAACATCACTAAAAACTGTGTAGAATATAAATCCATATTAGAATGTTGTTATGAAGATTTCTGCGATTGGATTTGGATTTCCTGCAATTATATTCCGTTTATGAGCCTTGTGACCAAAAACCGATTTGAATATGCCGATGGAGGAATTTCGAATGTAATACCGATACAAGAAGCCATTAATCGTGGAGCTACGGAGGTAGATGTAATTGTATTGGAAACAGAACATAATACGGCAGAAAAAGTCATTGGAAAAAATCCTTTTTCGCTGACCATCGATTTGTTTGGAACGATTATCGACCAGGTAGAACGAAAAGATATTATCATTGGCAGGTTGGCTGCGGCGGCAAAAAACGTCAAGCTTAATTTTTATTATACACCGACCAAGCTGACAGATAATCCATTAGTCTTTAATAAGAAAATCATGCTCGACTGGTGGCACCAGGGATATGAATATGCTAAAAATAAGAGCGAAACCATGAGCCAGATATAAATAAAAAAGCCTCGATTTTCGAGGCTTTTTTATTTTACCAAAGTCCGCCGACTTCGTTTTTGATATACGCTAATGCGTTATTGCTTGGCGATTGCTTTTCTAACAATTCATTCAGGACAGCTTCACGCAGTTTGTTAGCGCTGTCAACTTCAGGGCTTAAAGCCGCTTTTCGGACCATTTGAATCGTAGCATTTTTTGCAGTGGTAATAATTGTCCAGCATTCATCCGATAAATAAATCTGCTGTGTAAGGTTATGTTCAAATTCGTTTTCTATATGTAAAACAACAAGATTTTGGTAATCCATCTTATCGCTTGAATTTGGTGCGATGCGGATTAGCAAATTTGATGGGTTGATTCTTTCTAAAAATAAGGCCATTCTTTCATAGGCTTGCAGTCGGATAGGAAGAGCGTTCTTGCTTGCGTCTCTTTGGATGAGGTATCTGCGTCGTCCTTCTTCGTTTTTGGTATGCAGGTTGAAAAAATAATAAGCTACACCTCCGGTTATAACAGCAGGTAATGTGTAGCTCAACAGCTCGATTATTTTTGTAGTGTCCATAGGATTTTATTTAATGAAGGCAAAAATAGAATAAAAAGCGATATAGTGGGTAGTTGATAGTTGATAATGGTTAGTGGATAGTGGAGTTTTGTACAAAACGAATGGATATACAATTCAATAACTGTCTCTTTTACACATAAAAAAATATAACCTTAGTACCTTAGTTCCTCAGGACCTTAGTACCTCTACAACCAGAGTTTCTGTTAAAAATATAATTTTTTATATGTATTTATATTTTTATATTTGAAAATGTAACTTGAATATAAAAAATAATTTAAATTTTTATGAGAAAAACTCTACAATTTTTAATTTTCGGTTTTATGACAGTAACCGGAATAAACGTTCAAGCCCAAAATACACTTACTGTTTTCGAAGAGATTTTATTTTATGATGGATATGCCGGAGTTGTAAATCATCCGACTCCTGAAGGTGTTATCCGCCATAGAAATGATTTGTATGCCAAAAAGATCGATGGGGGATTGTCGGTTCCATATGGCTCAAATATGACTATTGAGGTAATAATTAAAGCATCATGTGATAATTATGACAGGATAGGAAATGTGAATCTTGCTCTAGTGCCAAAAGGATTAATTGGCTACAGTCCTGACAATGTACAACGAATAGAATTGGCCCGTTTTATTACGCCTTTTATGAATAAGAACAGACAGCCGGATCAGGTTCCTTATACATTTTCTGTCAATAACCTGTCAAAAATATTAAATGACCCTAGCTTAAATGCAGCCTATGATTTTTGGATGGAACTAGAAGTTTTTGGAGTGCCTTATGCCGCAAATACCCAGGTAGCCGGATGTTCTGGAAGAAATGATGTCTTTTTTGGTACTTTGAATCTTATTTCAGATGGTGCGCCAACAGCATCACTGCCAACTTTTTTACTTCCTTTGAATTTCAAGAAAAATTTGAACAATTATGATGAAAACGCTACGGATGTAGTTGGTGAAACGGTAAGAACTATCAATTTTAATATTCCTAATCCTATTACAGATGCAAAGTTGTATCTGATAACTTCAAATCATGGAGCCAATGAAAATGGAGAAGAATACAATAGAAGATTGCATTATATCAGATTTGACAATGTTTCTGTTCTAAACTACCGACCTGGCGAACCGACTTGTGAGCCTTATCGAGTTTATAATACGCAAGCCAACGGAATTTATGGATCTTCACCAAGAACACCAGGCCAATGGCAGTCGTTTAGTAATTGGTGTCCGGGTTCAACAATTCCAATCAGGGAAATCTCTGTAGGTAGCCTGGCTGCCGGACAGCATACATTTAAAATTGAAGTACCAGAGGCTGTTTTTGCAAATGGTGAAGGCTATTTTCCGATTTCTGTATATCTACAAGGATTTGGGCCGGCACTTGATGTAAAAAAGTTTACACCAAATGTGTATAGCTTATTGCCAAACCCTACAAGAAATGTCGTAAACATAGAAACGGATCAGGAAGTTAAGAATTATGCTGTTTTTAATCTTTTAGGACAAGAGGTTACAAAAGGAACTGGTAAAATGGTAGACATTTCAAAAGTTGCTCAGGGTACTTATCTTGTTCAGATAGAATTTACAAATAATGAAATCGCTACTCAGAAAATAGTAAAACTATAAATGACTATCGGGAAGTTTATACCAGACAAGTAAGTTCATTTTTCTATACATTAGAAACTTTGCGGCTCTGTGCCTTTGCGTGAAATAATTGCTCGCAAAGGTGCAGAGCCGCAAAGCAATAAAATATAAACTTATTGAAGTTCGTTTTTGATATAAGATTTCAAATAATCAATAAACTATAAATTGAACAGGATAAATTTCAATAGCATAAACAACCGTCTTTTCTTCCAAAATCCGATTATTTTTCTACAATCTAAATGCGTATTTTTGCACTAGTAAAAGAATAATAAAAATGCAGCACTATATAAGCCAGCTTAATGAAGCCCAACAAGCGCCTGTCCTTCAAAAAGAAGGACCTATGATTATTATCGCAGGAGCAGGTTCAGGAAAGACAAGAGTATTGACAATCCGAATTGCATATTTGATGCATCAGGGAGTCGATGCGTTTAATATTCTGGCTTTGACATTTACCAATAAGGCGGCTCGCGAAATGAAAAAGCGTATCTCTGATATAGTAGGTTCAAGCGAGGCAAAAAATCTTTGGATGGGAACTTTCCACTCTGTTTTTGCTAGGATTTTGCGTTCTGAAGCCGATAAGCTTGGCTATCCGTCTAACTTTACTATTTACGACTCGCAGGATTCGGTACGATTGATAGGCTCAATTATCAAAGAAATGCAATTGGATAAAGATGTTTATAAGCCTAAGCAGGTTTTAGGACGAATTTCATCTTATAAAAACAGTCTGATTACTGTTAAGGCTTATTTTAATAATCCGGAATTGCAGGAACAGGATGCGATGTCAAAAAAACCTCGTCTGGGCGAAATCTATCAAAATTATGTGGACCGCTGCTTTAAGGCCGGTGCAATGGATTTTGATGATTTGCTATTGAAGACGAATGAATTATTGAATCGTTTTCCAGATGTTTTAGCAAAATACCAAGATCGTTTCCGTTATATCTTAGTAGATGAGTACCAGGATACTAACCATTCTCAATATCTGATTGTACGTGCTTTATCGGATAAGTTCCAAAATATTTGTGTTGTTGGTGACGATGCACAAAGTATTTATGCTTTCCGTGGAGCCAATATCAACAATATCCTTAATTTCCAGAAAGATTATGATGGTGTAAAAACCTATCGTCTGGAACAAAACTACCGCTCTTCAAAAAATATTGTGGAAGCGGCCAATTCGATTATCGATAAGAATAAAACGAAACTGGATAAAGTGGTCTGGACTGCCAATTCTGACGGACCGAGGATAAAAGTACACCGAAGCCTTACTGATGGTGAAGAAGGAAGATTTGTAGCCAGTGAGATTTTTGAAAAGAAGATGCAGCTTCAGATGATGAACGGTCAGTTTGCCATTTTGTACCGTACTAATGCGCAATCCCGTGCAATGGAAGATGCCCTTAGAAAACGTGATATTCCTTATCGAATTTACGGTGGTCTATCTTTCTATCAAAGAAAAGAAATCAAAGATGTGCTTTGTTACTTGAGATTGGTTATCAATCCAAAAGATGAAGAAGCTTTGGTACGTGTGATTAATTATCCGGCCAGAGGAATAGGCGATACTACAGTTGAAAAACTAACGATTGCGGCAAATCATTACAAGCGTTCGATTTTTGAAGTAATGGAACATATCGACAAGATTGATTTGAAACTGAATTCGGGAACGAGGTCAAGACTTGAAGATTTTGTAACGATGATCAAAAGTTTCCAGGTCATTGATCAGAGCCACGATGCATTTTATCTGGCGGAACATGTTACGAAAAAGACCGGATTGATTCAGGAATTGAAAAAAGACGGTACTCCGGAAGGTATTGCAAGGCTTGAAAATATAGAAGAATTGCTGAACGGTATCAAAGACTTTATTGAAGGGCAGAAAGAAGTTGACGGAGCGAGAGGAGCATTGTCTGAGTTTTTAGAAGATGTGGCTTTGGCTACTGATTTGGATAAAGATACAGGTGATGATGATCGTGTGGCTTTAATGACTATCCACTTAGCAAAGGGACTTGAGTTTCCATACGTTTTTATTGTGGGAATGGAAGAAGATTTGTTTCCAAGTGCCATGAGTGTTAGCACCCGAAGCGAGTTGGAAGAAGAACGTAGGCTTTTTTATGTGGCTTTGACAAGGGCTGAACATCAGGCATACCTGACTTATGCACAATCACGCTATCGTTGGGGAAAACTAATGGACTCTGAACCTTCCCGATTTATTGATGAAATTAAGGGTGAATATTTAGAATATCTGACTCCAACGGAAAACAATTATCGCTATAAGCCGATGATCGATATGGATATTTTTGGCGATGTAGACAAATCAAAGTTGAGGTTGTCAAAACCTATGAATGGTACACCTCCAAAAAGATATGGAGATGAAGAACCAACACCTAATCACAGTATCCGTAAGTTGAAGCCAGTTGCTTCGAATGGACCTTCAAGTGCAAGTGCTGTTTCTGATACTAAATTAAACGTAGGCAATATTGTTATGCATGAACGTTTTGGAAAAGGGCAGGTGCTTAATATTGAAGGAGCCGGTGCAGACAAAAAAGCAGAAATCAAATTTGAAGTAGGAGGCATTAAGAAATTACTGCTTCGCTTTGCAAGGCTTGACATATTGTCGTAACTTTAAAATAAAATGATAGCTAATGGCTCAGTTTATTAAAATATATCCTCAAAATCCAAATGAAAAAGAAATCGCCAAAGTAGTCAAAGTACTGCAAGATGGTGGATTGGTAATTTATCCTACTGATACGGTTTACGGATTGGGATGCGATATCACAAATACAAAAGCTTTGGAGCGCATTGCTAAAATCAAAGGTATCAAATTAGAAAAAGCGAATTTTTCTTTTGTATGCCATGACCTGAGCAATATTTCTGATTATGTGAAACAGATTGATACTTCTACTTTCAAGCTATTGAAAAGGGCATTGCCTGGGCCGTATACGTTTATTCTTCCGGGAAATAATAACTTGCCAAAGGAATTTAAGAAAAAAAGTACCGTGGGTATTCGTGTGCCCGATAATTCAATAGCACTTGAAATTGTAAGACAATTGGGAAACCCTATAGTTTCTACCTCTATCCATGATGATGATGATGTGATTGAATACACCACAGATCCGGAACTGATTTTTGAAAAATGGCAGCATCTTGTTGATGTGGTGATTGATGGCGGTTACGGAGATAATCAAGCTTCTACTATAATTGATTTATCTGGAAGCGAACCTGTAGTTGTAAGGGAAGGAAAAGGCAGTATTGATATTTTATAGTCCGTATTAGTTTTTTCGCAAAACTTTGGCTGTTGCAATAAATAATGCTAAATTAGCAATACCAATTATTAAGAATCCTACTAGTGATAACGATTTATACCATATGCTATTCTTAATTTAAATATTTAATTGGTTATTAATAAAAAAAATTAGGGATACATAAAAAGCAGGCTTTTGGGCCTGCTTTTTCATTTACTCTTTATTATGTTGGCTTATTGTTTTGCCGCCATGTTTTTCATTTCTTTTTCAATCATATCATAGAACTGATCAATTTTTGGCAACACCACGATTCTAGTTCTTCTGTTGATTGATCTGTTTTCAGCTGAATTGTTATCAACTAATGGAATGAATTCGCTTCTTCCCGCTGCAATCAATTGTTTTGGGTTTACGTTTAATTCTTGTAACACACGGATGATTGATGTAGAACGTTTTACGCTCAAATCCCAGTTGTCAAGCAAAACTCCATTTGATTTGTAAGGAACATTATCAGTGTGTCCTTCTACCATACATTCAAAATCAGGCTTGCTGTTTACTACTTTAGCTACTTTAGCCAATACTTCTTTAGCTCTGTCGCTTACAACATAGCTACCACTTTTGAAAAGAAGTTTATCTGCAATCGAGATGAAAACCACTCCTTTTTCAACATTAACCTGAATGTCCGGATCGCTGATTCCCACTGAACTTTTTAGGCTGGTTACCAAAGCCAATGTTACAGAGTCTTTTTTCGTTAAAGCATCTTGAAGGCGTGTAATTTTTAAGTCTTTTTCTTTCAGGCTCTCCAATGATTTTTCAAGATTTTCAGCTCCTTTTGAAGATAAGGTCGTTAGGTTACCCATATTGTTGATCAAATCAGAATTGTTCTTTTTCAAGAAATCGATTTGATGTGCCAATGCATCTCTTTCTGTCAAGCAAGTATTCAGTTTTACTGTGGCAGTGTTTAGTAAATCTTGAATTTCTTTGTTTTTCGCTTCTAATTCAGCAATCTTCTTTTTTGAACCACACGAAGTCAGCGTAAATGCTGCGATCGAAAGTATAAAAATGACTTTTTTCATAGGTCTCGGTTTTAAAATTTTAACAAATTTAAGGATTAAAAATAGGGTTTCAAGTTTAACAAGTATAAACTATTGTTAAAATTTGTTTTCAAAAACCTTGCCTTTTTTGACAAAATAGTGGTAAGTAATACTTTTAATTTTGTAGTAATTGTCGTATTGTTTTGATTCTCTTTTATTTAGAAACTTAAATAATTTCAAATAAAAATAAAAATGTGCTTTAAGTATGGCCCATAGGTGTGTGAACTTGCCTTCAGTCATAAATTTGATTCCGGCGAGTCCGTCTTGTGAAAGACGCACGAAAAGGACAGGGAACAGGCTTTTTTTTGGTAGATTCTTAAGCATCATCCAAAGGGAATTGCGGAAATTCAGGAATGTTTTATGTGGATTAGACTCTTTTAATGTAGCACCGCCCACATGGTATACTGTAGATTTTCCACAATATTTCACTTTTAGATTTTGATTGAAAGCACGCCAGCATAAGTCGATTTCTTCCTGATGTGCAAAAAAGTCTTCATCAAAGCCGCCTAAATTTCTATAGATTTCTTTACGTATAAAGAAACAAGCACCAGATGCCCAGAAGATATCAATACTATCATCGTATTGACCATTGTCTTTTTCAAGTGTTTGAAATATCCTGCCTCTGCAAAAAGGGAAACCATATTTGTCGATAAATCCACCACCAGCTCCTGCATATTCAAACAACTGTTTGTTTTTATAGTCTAATATTTTGGGCTGCACGATAGCCGTTTCCGGTTCGTTGTCAAACAATTCTATAATAGGCTGTAGCCAGTTTTCGGTTACTTCAATATCAGAATTGACCAAAGCATAATATTCTTCCTCTACAAATCGGAGGGCCTGGTTATAACCTTTAGCAAAACCAAAGTTATCCGTATTCTGTATGATCTTGACCGTAGGGAATGTTCTTTTTATAAAAGAAACAGAATCATCTGATGAGGCATTATCGGCTACATAAATTGTAGCTTCCGAAGAAAACCGCACAACAGAAGGCAGAAATTCTTCAAGCAGTTTCTGACCATTCCAATTTAGTATGACGATTGCTGTTTTTTTCATTACGGGTTTTATCTAATTAAAATCAGGAAGCTCCTTCAGGAAATTGTATTTTTCGCTTTGGTAGTCCATTTGGCAAAAATAGTGATTCAGGCCATTGGTTACCATCAAATATTCTGATTCAAGCGCCATATTATAACGTGCTATCTGGTCGAAAGTAGTTTGGTTGATGACAATATCGGCTGATTTGCATTCTACCAGCAGAAACAATTTGCCATTGGGCTGGAATACTACCACATCATAACGTTTTATAAGCCCGTTGAGTTTGATGACTTTTTCTACGTTGATATACGATTTAGGATATTTTTTTTCTTGCAGCAGGTACTGTACCACATGTTGCCGAACCCATTCTTCAGGAGTCAATATGATAAATTTCCGACGAATTTCATCGAATATAGAAATCTTACCTTCTGTATTTTTGAACCGAAACTGATAAGAGTTGAAATTGAGCTGCTGCATGAATGCAAAGTAACAAAATTCTGATTTAAAAATTCATTACAAATCCGGCTCCCAGCTGTTTTCCGTTATAAAACGGAGCCATCATTACCGTTGATTTGGTTTCTTTTTCTCCAAAGAATGTTTTTTTGATAAAGGGATGTAGCCAATAAGCCACCTTGGTACTCAGAATTCCGATTCCAGCTCCGGCAGCAACATCCGTAAGCCAATGGCGGTCATTATAAATACGGAATAATCCGGTTCCGGTAGCTATTGCATAACCTGTAATACCATACCATATAGATACATCTTTGTATTCCTGCCATAAGAATTCAGCTCCGGCAAAAGCAGTAGCGGTATGTCCGGAAGGAAAAGAATTGTTAGAACTCCCATCAGGTCTTTCAACCTTGGTAATGCCTTTTAGGCTCAATACGGTTCCACTCATCAGAAGATAGGAAGTACCCATAATAATTGAACGGTCTTTGAAGTTATGCTTTCCTTTAATCCCTAAAGCGTTCAATCCGTACACAGAGGCAAAAGGCGCATATTGCGTAAAGTCGTCTATGGTTATTTTTTTATCAATGTCTTCATTGACTTCTTCCTTGATTTCAGAATTGAACCCTTTGAGCCAGTCGCTTTCTAGCCCAATAACACCATATCCTATAAGGGCTCCGGGAATGATTAATGCTTTGTAGTTGAATTTCAGACTATCTGGTTTTAAAGCAGGAATAGAATCTGTTGCGTTTTGTTGGGCATAAGTCGCTATCGTATTGCAGAAAATACATAATAGCAGGATTTTTTTAGACATAGTTTATTCAATGAATGTTATTTTCAGATTTAACGCAGTAGAAGTATTTTAATTGAGGACTTAGGGCTTATTTAATCAAATCTTAAGGATAGCATTCAGGAACTTTTTTGGCTCGCTATTTTATAATCTTAAATATTTGTACATTTGACATTGAAATCGAATATTACCTACAAGAAGTGTGAAATATTTTGAATACTATTGAGGTATGTGGTAAAAGTAGGGCAGCCCAGCCTGCAGGGAATAAAGAATAAAGCGGTATATAACTATGAATTATAAGCAATATCCAGTACATCCGGCTCTTAAAAATTGGATACGTTATTTCTGGAGTTATGATGTCTGTACTTCAACTGTAGAGGCATTGCATATTCGTTCTTTTGCTGACCGCTATCCAAGGCTTGTTTTTCAGGATATTTGCTCCTTTTCGCCAATCAAGGATGCTAAGGGAACTGTCAAGCCTATCTGTTATTTGAGTGGCGTGGACACGGAGCCTTCTGATGCATTTTGGGACAGTCAATTTTCTCATTTCGGAGTTAGTTTTCAACCCCATGCCCTGCATCTTCTTTTTGGGATAAACGCTGCTGAACTGACAAACCAAATGCCAGACATCCAACTGCTAGACAAGACTGAAATTCCTACCTTATTGCTGAATGCGAAAAGCCATATTGAAAGAGTATCAATACTTAGCGACTATTTTTATAAAAGAATATCGACTGCAAAAGGTGATATGGTTATTGATCATCTTTTTCAAGGTGATTGGGCCGACCGTTTGGGAAATGAAAAAAATCTGGCGGCAATTGCTTCGCATTATCAGATTTCTGAGCGACAGCTGCAGCGCAAGTTCAAACAAAATGTGGGCGTATCTGCCCGTAAATTTGCAAGGATTGCAAAATTTGAGAAATCACTACCGGCTTTATCTTCGGCAGACTATGGTAGTCTTACCCAGTTGGCCTATGATCTTGAATATGCAGACCAGTCGCATTTTATAAAAGATTTTAAATTATTCTCTGGATTTTCTCCCTATGAATTCGTCAAGCAATCCAGCCTGGGTTCTGAAAGCGCTTCATTTATTTATACAGAAGAATTGACCTGATGTCGTTCTGATACAATTCTGTTAGCATTTCTGATTTTAATTTTGGAAAAGATTTAAGATCTATTCCAGTAATAGATTATCTAAACAATCTTAACGATTAAATCATTAATGCACTATGAAAACAGGAAAAAAGAAAATTACTAGTTTGTTTGTTTTAACCATGATTGCCCTTGCTTTTACAGGATGTTCCAGTGATGATGGAGGATCAGGTACAACACCAATTGCTGGCACACATAAATTGGTTTTGAAGGCAGAAACTTCGGGCTCAACTATCCATCACATTCTTTATGGGTATGATGATGAAATGACTTCGGTATCGGGAATAAGTGAGACTTCATGGACGAGTCCGGAAATCACTCTGCCTGATAATGCAAGTGTAGCGAATTTTACTGCCAACGCAGTAGGAGCAACTGATGCTTCAACATTAAAATTACAGGTATTTGTAGACGGTGTTTTAAAAAAGGAAGAAGTGGGAACGGGTACGATTCTGTCCGTTCGCACCCACCACAACCTCAGATAATCTCATCGTTTTAGTTGGCAGCTACCTACACTGTCATGGTTTTGGAACTTATTGCTATTTTTAGCAATAAGTTCTGTTTTTTTGGACACTACTTAAAATCATTAGAAGAATATTAAATAGCGGAGCTATCGCATTTTTATTTGATAGTTCTGCTATTAAAGCCTTATTTTTGGGTTTTGATAAATACCAAATATAAAAGCAGTGGATGAGGTTGTAAAAATTGTCAACGATATCAAGGCCGGAAACATAAAGCCAGTTTATTTTCTGATGGGTGAGGAGCCTTATTATATCGATAAGCTTACGGAATATATGGAGGCAAATCTTCTTTCAGAAGAAGAGAAAGGTTTTAATCAAACCGTGCTTTACGGACGAGATGTGACTATAGATGATATTGTTTCTACAGCAAAACGTTATCCTATGATGGCAGAGCGCCAGGTTGTTATTGTGAGAGAAGCACAGGAACTTTCGCGAAGCATTGATAAGCTGGAAACCTATGCTGAAAACCCGATGCCTACTACGGTTCTGGTTATTGCCTATAAATATAAGACACTAGACAAAAGAAAGAAGCTCGTTAAGTTTCTGGATAAAAAAGGCCTGGTGTATGAAAGCAAAAAACTATATGAAAATCAGGTTGGTGACTGGCTTAAGCGTGTGCTTGCCGGGAAAAAACTAAATATTGAGCCAAAAGCAGCAGCTATGCTGGTTGATTTCTTGGGCACAGACTTAAGCAAGATTGCAAATGAGCTGGACAAATTGGCTATAATATTACCACAAGGCAGCACCATAACTCCAGAGCTGATTGAAGAAAATATCGGTTTTAGCAAAGATTTTAATGTGTTTGAGCTTCGTAAGGCTATTGGCGAACGCAATGTGAAAAAAGCCTATCAGATAGCGCAATATTTTGCTGACAATCCGAAAGACAATCCGCTGGTACTAACAGTTGGACAGACTTTTGGTTTTTTTGTACAGTTGCTAAAATACCATGGTTTGAAAGATAGAAATCCTAAAAACGTAGCTTCTGCTTTAGGTATTAATCCTTTTTTTGTGAAGGAATATGATGTGGCAATTAAGAATTATCCAATGAAAAAAGTAAGTCAGATTGTAGCTTCCCTTCGCGATATTGATGTAAAAAGCAAGGGAGTTGGGGCTAATGGATTACCACCCGGTGATTTGATGAAAGAAATGCTGGCAAAGATATTCGGTTGATAGAATAGCAACTGTGTTGCCAGATATACTATATAAATGCGTTTCAGTCAGAAACGCATTTTTTTTGCAATTACTTTGAAGATAGGCTGCATATTTCTTTTTTGTTTTTATCTGTTTTTCATTTATTTTATGTTAATTTGTTTAATAAACTTCAATAAATGGAAGCTGAAATACAAAATCTTCACGATGTCTGGCTTCCTAATCGAACTGCAGGAACGACACAGTCACATCAAATTTCGTTTGATGACTTGACGAATTCAATTGTCAGCGCCGGGCCGTTTTATTTTTATATTATTGATTTTTTCGACATGTCACTTTCACATATCAGTCCAACTCTTTATGATATGCATGGCTTTGATCCGGAAAATACATCATTTAACGATATATTGGCCTCGATCCATCCAGACGATTTGGAGTTTGTCATAAAAGCAGAAGATTTCCTGACTCATTTTTTTTCAGAAAACATAGACCGTGATAAATTGATGAGCTATAAAGCCAGTTATTGTTTTAGGAGCAGGCTGCATAATGGAGATTATGCCTTATTCAATCATCAGGCTCTAATGCTCACGATGGATGACAATGGAGGATATGGAAAATCGCTAAACATCCATACTCGTTTGGATCACATCACTAATTTCAGCACATATAAAATATCGCTTATAGGTCTGCACGGAGAACCCTCTTTTATGAATATCAGCCTTACTGAAAATAAAAGCGCAAGCATAGAGTTTTCAAAACGAGAAATTGATATTATCAGGCTCTTAAGCAAAGGACTAAATAACACAGATATTGCTAAAAAATTGTTTATCAGTCCGCTGACTGTAAAAAAACATCGAATGAACATCTTAGCCAAATCCGACTCAAAAAACACAGTTGAGCTTATAAAAAATAGCATTCTCCAGGGATTAATTTAGATTTTGTAATAGTTAAGAATACTCCTTTTGGAGTATTTTACAAACTTTATATTTATGCTAGTTTTGTTAGAAAGATGGTGATGTAAATGTAAAACCAGATCACACTTCTTTCTTCTTCATCACACAAAACCAGAACATATAAAAAACAATTAAAATCTAAACTTAATACCCCCCACATTATGAAAGCTAAAATAGTAGTAATTCTATTGGTTGCATGCTCATTCAACCTTTATTCGCAAAGCAGATCAGAAATCATTAAAGAGATAAATAGTCTGCTTCAAAATGTAAAAAACGTTCGTATAAAGACTAGTGAAAGCGATCCGACACACATCCGACATACCTACATGAATTTTTCGGAACATGCCAGTAAAAAAGGATGGGTTTCATTTACTAGTACAACATCATGGGGGAGTGGTTATGAAGACCTTACTCTTACATATTCTTTTGATCCTAAAAAATTAATAGATATAAGTCTAAACGATGAAGTCGACAAAGAACGAGGCAACAAGGCATTTCTAATGGGACTTGAATTAGAAGGGAATGATGATGTAGAGGTAACTTCGGTACAGGGCGGTAATACCACACGAGACAAATCAGAAAGGGTGGTCATGTATATTATGATGAAAGGCAGTGATGGGTATGAGATTTATGACAGGTTAGGGGAACTCTTTCAAAAACTTTATGAAATTTCTTAGATACTAATGATTTAAGTATTTTAGCTTGTTCATATCATATCCAAAAATAGCATTGGAGAAAGAAAGTAAATGATTCAGAAGTATAATCAGTATCAAGGATGATGAAACTTAAAGGACAAGAAAAATATTTTTGGTGGCACTTTGGACATATTACAGACTCCAAGGACATTCCTACTGAATTGCCTGCTTTCACCAGTATAGATTCATTAGTTGATGATGAGTATATAGGCATGCTTGCAGCAAAAGTTTCTGTCGTTAAGTATATTTATTTAAAAGAAACAAGAATTACTGATGAGGGCGTGAGATTGATTAGTGGTTTTAAGCAACTGAAGAGCCTGACACTTATGAAACATGAAAATATTACCAAAGATTGTCTGCCTTATTTAAATAAATTGACCGACCTGGAATATCTTGATGTTTGGAAAACCAAAATCCGATTAGAAGATTTAGGGGCTTTAACCAATCTTAAAAATCTTAAAGAACTTTATGTATCGCCTAACGATGAAGAAGATGAGTCGGATCGGGATACTATTTTGGAAAAGATAATCAAGGCTGAAGAAACGTTACCAAACTGTGCTATACGCACTTATTATATATAACATAGTTTTTGCTTTCTGAAGTGGAAGAAGAAAAATTAAATACAGAATGGTGAAAATCATATCCTAAAAAATAAGGATAAATAATTTCTGCAAATCAAACTTACTGGATGTGCACTTAAGAGGAAAAGAAAAACATTTTTGGAAATGTAACTTTGGCATTTCTAAACTGGCTGATATTCCGTTAGAGATTAGTGGCTATAAATCTATTGATTCTGAAATAGATGATCAGTTTTTGTTTTACCTGACTTCCCGAGTACTTATAATTCATGGAATTTACCTCAAATTCACCAACATTACTGATGAAGGAGTAAAACACATCAGTACAGTTACTGCTCTTTCAGAACTTACCTTGAGAGATCATAAAGGCATCACAAACGAATGTTTGCCTTATCTGAACAAATTGACTGATTTGAAATATCTGGATATTTTAAAGACAAAAATAACTTTAGAAGAACTGCCTGCTTTATCGCAACTTCAGAATTTAAAAGAACTGCATGTTTCTTCTGAACACACAGATGAAGAATATCTTTTAGGAAAGGTTATTTCCATAAAAAAGATACTTCCTAATTGCATCGTATATATCAATTATAAGTCTTACGAGTAGGGGATTGACATCCTCTAAAAAAGAAAACACTCCAGGTTTTCCTGGAGTGCTTCTGGGCATTAAGATCTACTACCACCGCGATCTTAATAAGTGGGCATATATAGAAAGAAAAGTTCCCTATTTTAACTAAATCCGTTATATATGCCCGATTAAAAGAAACCTAAACTAATCCACCTTATTAATCTTGTTTGATTATCTTGATAGTTTTCACGGCATTATCTGCTGTTACTTTAACCATATAAGTACCGGAAGGCAGACCAGACATATCAATCTGTCCTTTATCATCGTTTATTGTTCTTGTCATCACTTGCTGTCCAATAAGGTTGAATACGGCAACATCTGTAATGTTCTTGCTATAAGAAAGGTTCAAGATGTTTTTTACCGGGTTCGGATAGGCCTTAAAGGCTGTAGCATCGAAATCAGGGTTAGATAAAGCTGTATCAATAGAGATGTTGTCTACATAAATCTGCGCTCTGTTTGTGATTGAATAAGCATTGAAACCAATATAATACACACCACTTGTTTCTACTGTAAACGTAGTAGAAGATTCAATTAGAGCATCGTTTGTAATAGACGGATAATCTACCAAATTTCTTGTCATTGCATTAAAATCAGCAGAAGCTCCTATGTTCACTTTCATACTTTCAACCCAACTAGTGTTACCGCTGTTGGCATATTGGAATTTCAATACATAGTTGGTTCCTGGCTCAAGCTGTATACCGTTTGTGTAGAACCAAGCATTGGCTGGGTTAGATGAATTATAACCATAATTCAATACTTTAGAATTGAATCCTCCTCTGCTAATAGCATCTGTTTTCCAGTTATTTCCAGTACCAGCATTTTGAATTGAAGTACAAGACGGCATTTCAGGTGTTGTTACATCTTCAAAATCAATTAAGTAAGGAACTGTTTGAGTGCCACATGCTGTTCTGAAAGCAAATGGTCCAGCCCAGTTGCTCTTACCGTCAGCTCCGCAGTCTCTACGTACAAAGAATTGGTAAGGAGTATTAGCAGAAAGTCCTGAAACCGTATGTTGATTAGCTACTCCTGCAGCCATCGTTCCTGTACCTTGTGTAAATCCTCTTGGTCCATATTCAATGTCGAATAAAGTTCCACCGCTTATCCATGATAATTGTGCTGTTGCAGTTGTAAGGCTTCCGGCTGTTCCACCTGTTGGAGCTGGACATGCTGGAGGAGTAACAACTTCAAAAGTATAATCTTCTGCTTCTCCATTTCCTGAATTAAAACTACAAGCGTCAGTAGGAGTACTGTTGTTATAATCCATACGGATTCTCATTCTGTAGTTTCCTACAGGAGTCAACGCCGGAACAGTAATTGTTCCAGTTGCAGAAGAACCATAAGCAGTTGTACTGAATACTCTTTCAGAAGCCTCGAAAGCCATGTTGTTGTTCCAATCAATCCAGATTGCAAAACCAGAGCTGCCAATATAAGTTGCGCTAAAATCGATAGAAGCGCCTTCATATTGCTGTACTTTCATAGCAGTATGGTTAGAATAACCACCTGTTCCTATAGTTGTACCTGTATTGCTGATATTTGTTGCACCGCCAGTAGTCGTAAAGCTGCTGATATAGTAGCTTGTTGAAGTGGCAGCAGGCGTACAATAAGCCGTTGTAAAACGGAATGGTCCAGCCCAAAGACTCTTGTCACCAGATCCACAATCTTTACGTACATAAAACTGGTAAGCAGTATCAGCCGTTAAGTTTGTAATGCTTAGTGGGTTCGCTACTCCTGTGCGTGTAGTTCCTGTTCCTTGTGTGAATCCTGCTGTTCCGTATTCTACATCAAACAATGTACCGTCACTAGTCCATGAAAGCAGCGCTGATGTTGAAGTCATGCTTGCAATTCCCAAGTTGGATGGTGGGATACAAGATGGCGGAGCAATTACTTCGATTGTATAGTCTTCTGCTTCTCCGTTTCCTGAATTAAATCCACAAGCATCAGATGGACTGCTGTTGTTATAGTCCATACGGATTCTCATTCTGTAACTTCCTACTGGAGTTCCAGCCGGAACGGTAAAGGTTCCTGTTGCTGCTGCTCCATATGCTGAAGTGTTGAATACTCTTTCGTCAGCATCAAAAGCCATGTTTTTATTCCAGTCTACCCAGATAGCGAAACCTGAACCGCTGCTGTATGCTGCGCTAAAGCTGATTGATCTGCCTTCAGATTGCTGTACTTTCAAAGTAGAGAAGTTTGAATAACCTCCAGTTCCTATTGTAGTACCTGTATTGACGATGTTTACATATCCTTCTGTAGTAGAGAAATCTCTGATAAAGTAAGAAGTTGATGTAGCAGTCGGCATACAGTATCCTGTTCTGAAACTGAATGGTCCAGCCCATGGACTCTTATCACCTGAACCGCAATCTCTGCGTACATAATATTGATAATTTGTATCTGATGTCAATCCTGTAGCGTTATATGGATTTCCAACAGAAGAAACGACAGTTCCTGTTCCTTGTGTGAATCCGGTAGGTCCGTATTCTACATCAAATGCAGTTCCTTCGCCCAACCAAGAAAGTTGTGCTGTTGTAAAAGTCATATTTCCAGCACCCAAATCTGTAGGAGGCATACAAGTTGGAGGAGTGGTTACTTCAAAAGTATAATCTTCTGCTTCACCACTGTAATATACGTCTCCCCAATCCCAGTCTTCATATTCAACAAATTCACATGGATTGTTTGGAGAGCTTGTATTGTTATCCATCATTATTCTCATTCTGTAGCTACCTAAAGCAGTACCTGCAGGAACAGTAATCGTTCCGGTAGCAGCAGCTCCATAAGCTGTAGTATTGAATACTCTTTCAGAAGCTTCAAAAGTCATGTTGTTGTTCCAGTCTACCCAGATTGAAAACCCAGATCCGGTGCTATAAGCAGCACTAAAGTTTACAACTCCACCAGTAAATTGCTGTACTTTCATAGCAGCATAGTTAGAGTAACCTCCAGTTCCGAAGCCAGTGTTTAGATTGTTGATGTTTATAAAGCCACCCGTTGTTGTGAAGTTCTTTATAAAATAACTAGTAGTGTTAGCCGCTGGTTTACATGGTCCCGTAAAGAAACGGAAAGGGCCAGCCCATGGACTCTTATCACCTGCTCCGCAATCTCTACGTACATAGTAGTGGTAGGCAGTATCTGCTGTCAGTCCTGTAGCATTGTAAGGATTAGCAACAGAAGAAACGATAGTTCCTGTTCCTTGTGTGAAACCTGCTGGTCCGTATTCTATGTCAAATAGAGTTCCTTCGCTCATCCATGAGAATTGTGCTGTTGTATATAATATATTTCCAGCTCCTAATTGTGTAGGAGGCATACAAGTTGGAGGAGTAACTACTTCAAGTGTATAGTCTTCTGCTTCTCCATTACCTGAATTAAACCCACAAGCATCAGATGGACTGCTGTTGTTATAATCCATACGGATTCTCAAACGGTATTCGCCAACTGGAGTTCCGGCTGGTATAGTGAAGCTTCCTGTTGCAGCAGCACCATAAGCAGTTGTGTTATATACTCTTTCGTCTGCGTCAAAAGCCATGTTTTTGTTCCAGTCAATCCACATTGCAAAACCAGAACTACCGCTATACGCTGCACTGAAGTTAACTACCCCAGTTTCGTAGTGACGCACTTTCATTGTAGTGAAGTTTGAATAACCTCCAGTTCCAATAGTTGTATTTACATTGTTGATATTGGTAATTCCGCCAGTAGTCGTAAAGTCTTTTATAAAGTAACTTGTTGATGTAGCAGCCGGAACACAGTATCCTGTATAGAAACGGAATGGTCCAGCCCAAGAGCTTTTGTTTCCACCACAAATTTTACGTACATAATATTCGTATGAAGTTTCAGGAGTCAATGCTGTAGCATCATAAGGATTTGCTACAGATGAAGCCATGGTTCCAGTTCCTTGTGTGAAACCAGCAGGACCATATTCTACGTCAAATTGAGTTCCATCACCTAGCCAAGAAAATTGTGCTGAAGTAAAGGTTGTATTTCCTACTCCAAGATCAGTAGGAGGCAAGCAAGATGGTGTTGGTACAACTTCAAAAGTATAATCTTCTGCTTCTCCATTACCTGAATTAAACCCACAAGCGTCAGATGGGCTACTGTTGTTATAATCCATACGGATTCTCATACGGTAGTTTCCTACAGGAGTTCCCGCTGGAACGGCGATAGTTCCTGTAGCAGCAGCTCCATAAGCAGTAGTATTGAATACTCTTTCATCAGCATCAAACGCCATATTTTTGTTCCAGTCTACCCAAATAGCAAAACCAGAACCGCCACTATATGCTGCACGGAAGCTTACAGATCCGCCTTCGAAATAGCTTACTTTCATTGCGGCATTGTTTGCATAATTGGTATAACCGCCTGTTCCAATACTGGTGTTTGTATTATTGATATTGCTAAATCCACCTGTAGTGACAAAATCTTTTATAAAGTAGCTTGTCGATGTTGCAGCCGGAACACAGTATCCTGTATAGAAACGGAAAGGTCCAGCCCATGGGCTCTTGTTTCCTGCTCCACAATCTCTTCGTACATAATAATGATAAGCGGTGTCAGGAGTCAGCGCTGTAGCATCATAAGGATTTGCTACAGATGAAGCCATGGTTCCAGTTCCTTGTGTGAAACCAGCAGGGCCGTATTCTACATCAAACAGAGTTCCATCGCCCAACCAAGAAAGTTGTGCCGTTGTAAAAGTAATGTTTCCAGCTCCAAGATCAGATGGAGGCATACAAGACGGAGGAGTAATTACTTCAAGCGTATAATCTTCCGCTTCTCCATTACCTGAATTAAATGTACAAGCATTTGACGGGCTGCTATTGTTGTAATCCATACGTATTCTCATACGGTAATTGCCTACTGGAGTTCCAGCCGGAACGGTAAAACTTCCTGTAGCAGCAGCACCATAAGCAGTAGTATTGAATACTCTTTCATCAGTATCAAATGCCATGTTATTGTTCCAATCTACCCAGATAGCAAAACCGGAACCAGAGCTATAAGCAGCACTGAAGTTGATTGTTCCGGTTTCAAACTGCTGTACTTTCATAGCAGTATGATTAGAGTAACCTCCGGTTCCAATACCCGTATTTGTATTGCTGATATTGGCACCAACTCCTCCAGAAGTAGTGAAATCTTTTATAAAATAACTTGTTGAGGTAGCAGCTGGAAGACAGTAACCAGGATAAAAGCTGAAAGGTCCTGCCCATACACTTTTATCGCCTGCTCCGCAATCTCTGCGTACATAAAACTGATACATTCTATCTGAAGTCAATCCAGTAGCATTGTATGGATTTGCAACAGATGAAGCCTGTGTTCCTGTACCTAATGTAAACCCTGAAGGACCGTATTCTACATCAAATACTGTTCCTTCGCCCATCCATGAAAGCTGTGCAGAAGTAAGAGTGATGTTTCCAGCTCCAAGATCAGTTGGAGGCATACATGAAGGTGGATCACCCACTTCTAAAGTATAATCTTCTACTTCTCCGTTTCCTGAATTGAAAGTACATGGATTGTCTGGATTAGATTTGTTATAATCTGCCAAGACTCTCATACGATAGCTACCGTTAGCAGTAGCTGCAGGAATTGTAATTGTTCCAGTTGGAGTAGAACCGTATTCTGTAGTGTTAAACACTCTTTCAGAGGCTTCAAAGGTTGTATTTCCATTCCAATCAACCCATATAGCTAAGCCATAAGTTCCAGAACTGTAGGTCGCTGCAAAGTTAAAACTGCCTCCAGCTGCTTGACGTACAATTTGTGTAGTAGAATTGGAATAACCTCCGGTTCCTATTCCGGTATTCATATTTGTAATGTTAAGAAAACCTCCGGTAGTGCTAAAATTCTTAATATAATAGCTTGTTCCAGTTCCTGAAGGTGTACAATAGGCTAGTGAACCTGGTGCAACAGTTGTTTTTTCAGGCTGTAGCATTCCTGGCCCTGAGTAGGCATAAAGAAAAATGCCCATGCCTAAGCAATACAGCAATGTCAGCCATTGCTTGGTCCGGAATTTCTTCCGGTGGGGATGTGTAAAGTTTTTCATTTTTTAAGTATATTTGATTAAATTAAACAGGCGCTATCACAGCGCTATATTTTGATATTTTTATTATGTATAAAAGCCATAACAGAATGAGAATAGTTCATATCTGTATGGCATAGGTATTTCTTAATCTTACTCCACAAAGCTTTATGCTAAAAAGTAAGGCGCTCTCCAATTTTAATAGTGTATAACGCAATAATTTTTCATTTAAATAAACTATGATGATTTAAAAATTTTTTATGAAAAATGTTCGGAGAGCAGCCTTAACATCTTAGCCGACCTCTTATAATTTAACCCAACTAACAAAATTTAAATCTATACCCCCGTATGGCAAATCTCATTGTTGATTATAAGAGGTCATTATCTTCCAGAGTGTTTTGGGCTTATTATTAAAAAGCACTTCCCTTATTATATTCATAAAACTAAACGATGAAAAAAGGAGGGAAGCACTTTATAGTAGCAAAAGAAAGCTGCTCTTTCATTTTTTTAGGAAATTAAAGTTGCTGTTAATCAAAATAACTAAATCTGAAAAAAATTACCCAAGCAGCTGTTCTAACTTTATTTATGTGTTTTCATTCTATAATTTATAATTAGTCTTGAATTTCCAATCAAATGTTTTTAAAGTGCCTCTAGGCTTTATTTTGTATTAACTAAACCTAAGTTTATGAAGAAAACTTGCAGAGGCACTTATTAAAAAAAATTAGTATTTAGTATTTAATTAATTTTCACTGGTTGATTATAACAAGTCAAAGATTGTTTTTTGTCACCTATAAGACAACACGAAAAAAGTAAATGACAGTTATGAATGAGAATTTGATTGATATGATTCAATAAATGTATTTTGGAGTAAGAGGTGAAGGGTTACTGATAGGTAATAGATGTAAGATTATACAGTACTATTAATAGTAAGCAAGCCTTACAATTTTTAAAATTTAAAAGCTATTAAGATTTATTTTGTAGGAATTTATTTTAGATTGAGAAAATAATTATATTTGAACATATCTTCTTGTAAATTAAATGTTTATGATAGGCAATAGAAAAAATCTGTTAACATTGATAGCGTTGGGATTATATTCCAGCATGTTTTCACAGTCAGAGGGTATAGTTGGCAGTTCTGCTAATTATTCGGGTTACATGAGTTTTAATACGGGAGAAGTTTTTGTGGTTTTCAAAATTCAAAATGAAGACATAGTATCAAAATCTATAGAAATTATTCCAAAAGAACAGGAGAATTTGCTTGAGGATGTTGATGATATTATTGTATATCCGAATCCTGTATCAGCCATTTTAAATATAAGTTCTATAAGTGGAAAGCCCGTAGGAGAAATATTTATTTTTTCTTCAGAAGGCAAGATGGTTTTAAATCAAGAAGTGGTAAATAACCAAATAGATTTATCTCGTTTGGCACAAGGAACCTATATACTAAAAACAGATATTTCCAGTTCAAAAACTTTTAAAATTATTAAGCAATGAGAAAAATAGTTTACTTTATATTTTTAGTGAGTTTTAATGTGTTCTCACAAACGCCACCACCACAAGGAATAAGCCATAGAGGAACAGTATACAGGTCTAATGGGCAGATTGTTAGTAATGCTAATGTAACAATCAAAGTTGAAATACTAGATTATACAACCAATCCATTTTTAGGCACGCCAATATTCACGGAAACATTCTCTCCGATACATACGAATGTATATGGACAGTATAGTATTAACATAGGGAATTCTACTCCAGCCAATAATGTCTTATTCAGCCAAATTAATTGGGGAAATAATACTAACAAATACTTGAACATTTTAATCGATCCTGATGGAGGTACTAATTTTACCATAT
Source organism: Flavobacterium microcysteis (assembly GCF_006385255.1). Lineage (GTDB taxonomy): Bacteria > Bacteroidota > Bacteroidia > Flavobacteriales > Flavobacteriaceae > Flavobacterium > Flavobacterium microcysteis. Next base: position 307,466 of record NZ_VFJE01000052.1, on the reverse strand, counting down.
CAGGAGGAAATCAATTATTGAGTGTCCCTTACGCCTTGTTTTCACAAACTTCTCAAAATACCAATACAGCAATCAGAGTATATAATACGATAAGCGAGTTAAGAACAAAAGTGGGAAGTCCAGGTGAAATTGTTTACATAAAAGGACATAGCAATTATGGTGATGGTGGTCAGGGAAATTTTATCTGGCGTGATCTTCTCGCAACCGATAACAAATTTCCAGACAATGACGGTACCATTGTTAGACCTGCTGGAGTTGCTACCGGTGGCTGGTTTAGGCTTATTGATGGAAGGATTAACATTAGATACTTTGGTGTCATTGGTTTTGACATACAAGATGGTGAAAGAATTCAAAAAGCCATTGATTTTGCAGCTAAAAATGCCGAAAATTCAAATGAAAATGGTGCATACTACACTAACAAAACCTACGCTGGATCTGTAGTGTACATACCTACAGGGAATTATTTAATTAAAAACCCTTTAATATTAAAAAGTGGTGTCAGTATTGAAGGAGAAAGTACAGCAACTACCATCTTAACTGCATCAAATGATCAAAAAAATGGGAATATGATTGAAATGGATTCAGGAAGGATTTTAGGTGTAAATATTTCAAATTTAACCCTAACAGGTGGAGTTAAATACGATGAAAATAATACAAAAAATGCTATATATTTAAAAGCAAAACCCGGAGGGACTAATAATGATGGTGGACTATGGAACGCTACGTTTAAAAATATACGCATCAACCAGTTCAATGGATCTGGGATAATATTAGAAGGAGGTGGTGGAGCAAACTATAATTATAAGCTTCCTAATCAAGATCTTATATTTGAGAATGTCAATATTGCACGTCAGACAGATGCTTCAGCTTGTTTATTGATTCAGGGGCAGCAAGGACAGATGACTTTTATAAATTGTGGTTTTGATGGACGCTACGTAGGTTTTGATAATCCGAATGCAACATCAATGACCATGAGTAAATATTTTAATGTTGTAATTGAAAGTAATGCCCATGTTCAGTCTTCCGTGGTAAAATTTATTACCTGTACTTTCCAGTATTCGGAATATGGCGCTTTTATAAAATTTGGTGAAAATATTACTTTTGATAATTGCTGGTTCGAGATGCTTGATCGTGCAGTTGGTATAGTCCAAAGTAATACGGTACCGCCTCTTCCGAGTAGAGGAATAAATATTATTAATAGCCGATTCGCAAATGCTTCGGGATTTGGATCGTATTACAATAAGGTAACTACAGCAAATGTTATAGGCGGTATTCCTACAGGAAGTTGTATCTATACGGAAGGTGCCCAGGTAAATGTGCAAGGAAACTATGTTGCCGTTACCGATATTTATAATGAAAACAATTTATTTATTAGAAACTACAGTGTCGATTCCCAAATAAATGCATCTAATAATTCTTTCCAAATTCCGCAATTAGGGATGACTTATGGGATTGATAATAATATTATCAATAGCACAGCAAATGCAATCAATGCGGGTGGATATAGATTTGTAACAGTTAATAGTTCTGCTTTACAAATCAATGAAATAAAGTCAGTTTTGAGCGCAGGTGAAACCGTAACAATACGATCCAATGGCAATTATGTGAAGTTTGATACCTCAAAAAATATCTTATTGACCAAAGCAAGCCCAGTTTCTCTAGGTTATGGCGAAACAGCTACTTTTATAAAAGTAGATGGGACTTTTGTAAATGGAGGTGTTACCTATAGAGAGTTTTGGCAGCTGATTAGTATTAATAAGGTTAATTAAAAAAACACTATTTCATACGTTTAAAAACTGCAAGTCAATCTTGCAGTTTTTTATTATTTTTAAAACCCAAACTCATTCCTCCCAATCAAATAGAATATATTTGCGGCAAGAGATAAATTGTCAATTTTGTCCAAGCTAAGGTCTCAACTCTGAATTATGAGCATCTACAATTTTATATATTGCTTTTTTTATAAGTTCTGGGAAAAAAGAGGTAGTGACGGCCGGTTAACAGGTAGTATACATGTTTTGTGTGCACTGTTAATTCAACTACTTTTAGTAAGAGAGATTGTTAGAAGCATAACAGGAAGTATAATCTATAAGCTACCGAATTATGGTGAGTATGGAACCAATAAAACAACCTACCTCTTATGGTGTATACCTATGACCATTTGTTGTTTTTTATTTTACAATAAAAACAGAACAAAGAGATTGTTGAAGAAATATTATATTGAATATAAGGATAATAAAAAAAAACACTATAAGGATTCTCTGCTATTTTGTATTGCCTATACTAGTGCTTATAGCTCTTGGAGTAATTAGGCAAAAATTCTAAAAGACAGTCTGGTTATAGGCCGATGGGTTAGGAACCCTTTTTTTATAGATATAAGAATTACGAACACAAAAATTAAGAATGAATCAATTTACTTTTAATGTATATAAACAATCAAGAGTTTTATGGTGTCTTTTTTTATCCCCATTTTTGTTTATTGGTTCTATACTTATTGCGTCCCATTTTAATTCCTTTTTTATTGCCTTTTTACTATTTCCAATCTTTTTGATAGTGTTGTATTATTATGTGGTTGGACACATAGTTATAACCGTTAAGGATGAAAAACTAAATTTTGAATGGAAAAGAAAAACATTATTTAATTATAAGGATATAGAAGTCGTTAACCTTGAAGATATCAGAGTTATGGTTATTGATGAAGGAAGATTATTAAAAAAGATTAAAACTTCTGATCGGGTTATTTATATAAATAATTCAAAAATTGGCTCCCGGGATGCATCTGATTTTATTACGTATCTGAGAACAATTACGAAGCCATATAGTCCTGAAATAATTGATAGTTGGGATGAATTTGCTAGAAAAGGATATTTAAAATTAGCCTATAAGCTAACTAACCTTGTCCTGCTTTTTTCAATAATAGCAATCGTAATATCCATACTATGTAATGTGTTTAAAGTACAATTTCTTTTTATCTGTTTGATGTTCATTCCTCAGATGCTACTGCATAAAACGTACATGAAAAGTAAATTAAAAGAATAAATCTACTGCATAAGAAAAAGCAATGAATGAAAGATTAATAAATATAGAGAAGCTCAATTTTATAGAAGCTCATAAAATTATCCTGCAATTATGTGAAGATAAAATTCATCTTTCTTTAGATGACATAAGCTTTATTTTAAATTTAAAAGAGAAAGAGCTTGTTGAATCTTTTTTAAAAGAATATGCTCATTTCCATCAGAAAGAATTATTGTACATCGAAAATTTTATCAATTCAAATCTGGAACATGAAAACAAAGAGTTTTTGTCTGATTTAATCTATTTTGCAACAGATTTTGGTTTGGATATTAGCTACAGTAAGATTCTCGAACTTTTAATAATCGATGCGGAAGACAATAATTTTTTAGTTTTGGCATCCTTACAGTATTTAAACAAAAACATTAAGTTTTTATACATAGACGCTCTATTGGAAAATTTAACCTATATAAGAGATCATGAAGTTTATCATCAAAACGAACAATTACTGGCAAGCTTAATTCTATTTAGAATCACCCATAAACCCGATTATTTAGCTTTTGTAAAAGAGCTGATTGAATATGATGAAAGTAACCTGGAGTTTTTTAATAATAGTATTAAAGTTGATATGTATGATGGAAAATATTTTAATATAGAATCTTTTTTAGGAATTTTAAAAACGGGTAATCTCTCTTTAGATTAACATGAACATTTATAATTTTATTTATTGTTTTTTTTTATAGATATTGGGAAAAACGTAATAGTGATGGAAGAATATCTGGGAGTATTCACGTGTTTCTTACTGCTTTTATCCACTTTCTTATACTACTAAAAATTATATTGAATATAATGGGAATCTATGCTGTGAGATTTGATTTTGGACGGTACGGAACAAGTAAGTCTACAAATTTAATATGGTCCGTTCCTACACTAATACTATTTATTCTGTTTTATAACCGAAAAAGAACAAAACGATTATTAAAAGAATTTCATCAGAAATATGATAATAATAGGAGAAAGAAAATTATTAATCTTTTCTTATATCTAATAGCACCGTTTATCGTTCTTTTGATACTTTTAAGATAATTGAATGAATTATTTTTGAAAATTAAAACGGATATTCACTTTCAGCGCATAAACAATCAAGAATTTTGATGAGTTTTCTTTAAGCTCATTTTAATCCTAATAAATCAAAATATAAATGAGAATTGTAGATTTTATTTTTTATAGGTTTTATAGAATGCAACTTTCGGTAAACAATTTCACCACACCGGTTGGTTCAACAATTATAGGTGTTGGAGGAGCATTATTATTTAATTTGATGTGTTTATCCTATGTTCTGTTTGATTGTATTACTGGTAATATCCCCAAAAAAATATTATCACCAATCTATCCGATAGTATTATATTTTCTATTATTAGTTATCCTGTCATTTACTTTTCTATATAAAAAAAGATACAAGCAAATAATTGAACGGTATGAAGATGAAGCAGATTCAGCAGTAATAAAAGGAAATATTTGCATAATAGCTTATTTGGTTTCTACAATTCTTTTCCTAGGAATAACTTTTTATATAATAGCACAAAATCATTAGCAACTGCAACAGATTAGACAATAGCTATTGCTGAACCCACACTTGCATAAAGGAGGAAAAAAGGAAATGCAGGAAGAAGACATTATAAATAATTTAAAATATACTATGGAGCTGATAGACATAAAAATTAGCAGAAGATCAAAGTTGATTACAGGTGTTAAAATAAAAGAAGGAAATCAATGGGTTTTAGTGAATCATAATCTTGTAGATTATGTATTAGACGGATATTCTTTTATTAATAAAAAATATATAAAGAAAGTAGTAGAAGTATCTGAAGAATTGATTGATTATAAGATAATTAAGATGAGGTATGATGAGAAAATATCAGATTCCTTTTCCGATTTACTACTTGAAAGTTATCAAAGTTTACTTTTAAGCTTTTTAAATACTTCAAAATTAGTTGCATTTGAATTTGAAAGTAGTGAATACTGTATTATAGGGTTAATTACTAAAATAAATGAAAAATCATTTAGAATAAACAAGTTGAGTGTCAAAGGTGTATTTATAGGAGAAGAAAATTTTGAATTTAACTCTATAAGGATAATTGATATTGAAACGGATTATTTAAATGCTCTTGAGGGGTTTTTAAATGAAAGTAAGAATGAAAAATAAGCTAACTGAAAGGATAAGTTATTCATAATTTGATGTACCTCATGAACTACAAAAAAATAATAAAACTATTCAGTATTCTTCTTTTTTTATGGTTCAGCATACACATTATCTACATCATCACTGATGGAAACAAAGACGAAGGAAAGTCAGCCGATATAGCAGTAATTTTAGGGACAACAGTAAATACGGATGGTACTTTGTCTGAACGATTGGAGAAACGAATGGAATGCGGCCTGAAGCTATACCAAGACGGACGGGTAAAAAAGATTATCGTCAGCGGCGGACTAGGAAAAGAAGGTTTTTTGGAAGGTGACAAGATGAAAGACTATCTGTTAGGAAAAGGAATGCCGGAATCTTTGATTATTGTAGACAATAAAGGTAATAATACTACTGCTACTGTGGCAAATACACTTCAAATGAAAGACAGCCTGCATTACAACAGTATTATTGTTGTTTCCCAATACTTTCACCTAACGAGAACCAAAATGCTGTTCAAGAAAGAAGGTCTTGAAAAAGTAAGCAGTGTAAGTCCTGATTATTCGGAATACAGGGATTTTTATTCGCTGTTCAGAGAATTTTTTGCTTATTATTACGACCGATTAAAATAAGGATATGGAGCCTATACTAAAAACACTTCCCTTAACACGTCTTGTTGGAATACACAAGGAAATGTCGTTAGCCAATAACCAAACATTTGCACTTTGGAGCGCTTTTATGCCCAGACGAAAGGAAGTTATAAACAGCCTGAATACGGACTTTTTTTCCATGCAGCTATATGATACTACCTATTTTGAAAACTTTAGCCTAGACAGGAAATTTACAAAATGGGCAGCTGTTGCAGTAGATAATTTTGAAGCCATTCCTGATGGCATGGAAAGCTATACCATACAAGGCGGAGAATATGCTGTTTTTACACACAAAGGCGGACCCGAAACCGGAGCAGAAATATTTGGATATATTTTTAATACCTGGCTTCCTAATTCAGACTACATGCTTGACACCAGAGAACATTTCGAATTGTTAGGCGACAAATACAAACAAGGCAGCCCGGAATCAGAAGAAGAAATCTGGATTCCCGTGAAACCTAAAACAATTGATAAAACAAAAATAGCAGTAGCCCTTTTTGACAAACTAGCGGATAGATATCAGGATAAATTTATGGATGTAGGATTATATGCTGATTCCCTAAACCTGTTTTGCGATAACATTCTAAAACCCAATGCCTCAATCCTGGAACTTGCTTGCGGTCCAGGCAATGTCACAAAATATTTACTCGAAAAACGTCCGGATTTTAGAATACTGGCTACTGATCTGGCTCCAAGAATGATTGAATTGGCAAAAGCCAATAATCCATCTGCAACATTCGGACTGATGGACTGTCGGGATTTGGGCAAAGACTCTAAAAACTACGATGGTATTGTAGCTGCATTTTGCTTGCCCTATCTTTCCAAAGAAGAAACCCAAAAACTCATTGCAGACGCATACAACAGACTAGAGCAAAATGGCCTACTTTTCATAAGTACTATGGAAAATGACTATGAAACATCAGGATGGGAAAAAGGAAGTTCCGGCGATGCCATATACATGCATTATTATCCAGCTGATTTTTTACTGACAACATTACAAACAAACGGATTTACCATCATTGACGAACGCCGTAAAAAGTACAAAGGACCAACAAATAATCCCGTAACCGACTTACTGTTAATTGCGAGAAAAGAGGAGAAAAGTAAATAAGGTAGAAAGGTAAAAAGGTTCTAAGGTACTAAGGGAAAACCTTAGCGCCTTAGCACCTCAGCGCCTCAGTACCTTTATTCCCTCAGAACCTCAGAACCTCAAAAAAACATTTTCCTTTCGGCAATCCGAATATTTTTCCCGACCTTTGCAATTCACTTTTTTTAAAAGAATAAACAAATATATTTATGGGAATGAATAAAAACACCATACTAGGCTGGGCAACCTTTGTCATGGTCTTGATGGGACTGCTGTTGATTGGTTTAGGCATATTTCGTTATGACGACGTAGCCGGCTGGGGTTTTGCAGCAGTAGGAATTGGCTTTTTTGCCATTGCATGGGTTTTCAGCTCGCTCAAAGGCCGCGTATAAAAAGCATACGTAAGCTATCGATAAAAAAGAAATCCGCTAAAAAGCGGATTTTTTTATGAATGGGCCAGTTTACCTGGCGTAATGCCAAACTTATTCTTAAAGGCAGTAGTGAAATGTTGCACATACTGATAACCGCAATACGCAGCAACCTCTTTAACTGGTTTATTCTCTTCCAATAACATACGCTTTGACTGCTGCATACGGATTTCATGCAGATAACCAAAAACAGTAGTGCCAAAAATCATCTTAAAACCCTTTTTGAGTTTAAAATCGTTAAGCCCCACTTTATGAGCGAGTTCCAACAAGGAATAAGGCTCAGCTATATTCTGTTCTAGCAATTTTTGAGCATGGTAAATCTTTTCAACATCTTCCTTTTTAAATTTTTCTGAAGAAGGAGTTGCCTGTGCGCTTTCAAACTGCTCAATCTGGAGCATGAAAAGCTCTAAAATCTTAGATTCCAGAAATAATCGCTTTAAAACACCTTTACGTTTGCATTGGTTAATCTCCGAAAGAATAAGATTCATTTGGGCTGTAATAGGCATATTCTGAGGACTCAGGCAATTGCTAATTTCTTGTTTGTCAATTTCTTTAAGAAACCGGTCAATTGTCTTGCTTTCCATATCCGCAAAACGGTTGAAATAATTTTCTGTAAAATGGATTTCAAAAACTTCATTAGGCATTTCCTGCTTGCCACCACGAAACTTTCCTTCAAAATTACTCGAATAAAAAAAGTTATGCTGCTGAGGTCCAAAAGAATAATCAAACTTGCTATTAAGCGATTCGACTTCTGCACTTCCTGTTAGTGAAAAATGCATTTCAAATACAGAACTATCACTTTTGGCATTTAGGCAGACCTCCTGATTTAATTTTGAACGGCGACGTAAAGTATGTACGCCATCAAACCATATTTCTGAAATATCGGTATATCCAATCCTGTTATCGAACAATTGTGTATCCTGCTCAATAATATCCGTTAGGCCATCATAGGCTGCATGGAAATCTTTTTCAAAAAGAATCTCATCCAGATCGCTATCATTTATGGTAATTCTCATACTTATCCGTTTAACGTAAAACAACATCCGTCTTGCGTAACTAAAGTAAGCAAGAAAGACAGACATTTGTACAAAGATAATTATTTAGAATCAATCTAAACAAATAAAAAATCAAAAATGACGACAGTACCAAAATGGCTGGGAGATACCATGGAAGTTGTGTATCAGCGGTTCATGCATGAAATGATTATAACCGATATAGAATATTTAGATAAAAAATTAAAAAGAGTACGCTTTGAAGGCGATTTCAGGAAAATAAAATTTGCACCAGGAAATGTAATCAAAGTGCGGGTAAACGATACAGAATACCGCCATTATACCTTGTCAGCCTTTGATGCCAAAGCAGGATTTTGCGAAATAGTTTTCTATTTGCACGGTCTGGGGCCGGGAAGTCTATGGGCAGAAGGATTGAAAATGGGAGATAAAGCAAAACTATTAGGGCCGGGAGGAAAGCTGCATTATTCAGAAAACCGGGAAAATCATTTCTTATTTGGCGATGAAACTTCCTTGGGTTGGATGAAATGTATGGAAGAAGAAGCCGAACGCAAGGGAGAGTTTTTCTTTGGTTTTGCAGAACTTGATGAAGCTCATCGGGATTGGGCCAGCAAATTGGGAAGCTCAGTAAAAATTGTAGACAAATCAACAGATTCGCCTGCACAGCCTGTTATTGATATCATAAAAGAATGGGAAGAAGATTTCTGGGTAACAGCCGGAGACACGGTTTTTTACCTGACGGGACGCACCAAGTCCATTCAGGCTTTCCGCAAATTCTTGTTGTCAAAAGGAATTAGAAGTAAAAAAATAATAACAGAACCCTATTGGGCAGAAGGAAAAAGCGGACTATAATAGCCCGCTTTTTTTATTCATTAAATTTAATTAGTGAGCAGAAACGGCTTTCAGACCCACAATTGAAGCAATCAATGTCACGATAAAAAAGATCCTCCAAAAATTAGCAGGGTCTTTAAAAACAAATATTCCAAGCAATACTGTTCCTACGGCACCAATACCTGTCCAAACAGCATAGGCCGTTCCAAGTGGAAGATTTTGGGTAGCTTTAATCAACAGCGACATACTGATAATACACGCAACAAGAAATCCGCCATACCAGGCATAGGCTTCATTACCTGTGGCTTCTTTAGCTTTACCTAAACAAAAGGTAAAAGCAACTTCAAACAATCCTGCAATGATTAAGATAATCCAGTTCATAAACTTTTTTCTTTAAAAATTCTATGCAAAGGTCGTTTCTTAGAATGAAACCTTTTTTTACAAATGATAAAAAATATTAAAAAGGTACTAAGTGACTGAGGTACTAAGTTTATGAAAAAAGGTACTAAGTTGCTAAGGCACTGAGATGCTAAGTTTTTGTGTTTTTATGTATATGAGGAAGTCACTGAAAGGAGTTTCTTATACTATTCTTTCATTTGGTATAGACTCCTTAAATCAGTGTAATTGTTCTAATCTGTGGCTGGAATAAAAAGAGGTACTAAGGTTATATATTTTGTGAATAAAAGAGAAAGTTATTGAAAGTAGATTTTGTTCATCTTCCGTTATTTGATAGGGTACTCTTATTTTATTTCAGCTCTGATTCGGCTTAGGCTGACTTGAGTGATTCCTAAATAAGAAGCAATATAGCCAAGCTGTATTCTTTGCACAAAATCAGGATTGTCTTTCAACAGCTCCAGATAGCGCTCTTTTGCCGATTTGAATAATTTGGAAATAAGACGCTCTTCGGTTTGTACCAAAAGGATTTCTGCAAATTTGCGTCCCCAATTGGCTATGCTGATATCTTCAAGAAAAAGCTGTTGAAGGTCTTTGTTTTTGATTTCATACAATTCACAATCTTCTAACAATTCTACACATTCATAACCAGGAAGGTTGGCAACATAACTCTTCATAGAAACAATAGGACTTCCTTCTTTGCCAAACCAAAAAGTGATATCTTTTTCTTCCTTGGGAGCAAAGGCCCTGACCATACCTTTTTTAATAAAATAAATAGAAGTCTCTGTCTTATCAGCTTCCAGGAGAATATGTCCTTTTGATAATCGAATTTCAGTGCTATATCCCAAGATTTTTTGTGCCGCTTCTTGAGAAAGCGGATGTATATGATTCAGTATTTCGAGAAGTTTCATTCAGGATAAATGTTTCTGCAAGGTAAGTTTTTTTCTGAAAAATGGAAAGAGGTTAGGAGAGGTACTAAGGTGCTAAGGTTCTGAGGTGCTAAGTTTATGCAGAAAAGGTGCTAAGAGGCTAAGGCACTGAATTTCTAAGTTTGTGTGTTTTATATGTGTATGAGAAAATCATTGAAAAGTAATTTTTGTATCTTCTTTCATTTGATGTGGACTTCTGAAATCTGTGTAATCATTTTAATTTGTGGCTGAAATAAAAAGGTATTAAGTTGCTAAGGTTCTAGGACTTTTCCTTAGTTCCTTAGCACCTTAGTTCCTATATTTTTATAAAATAACATAAAGAAGTTAATTTTGTTGTAAAAGAATAGTCCTAAATCCAATAATGAAAGAAAAAGATTATTTTTGAAAGGCTTGTATAACTTTTTTTAATCACTCCCTAATTGATGAAAATTACTTCTCTTGTTGCGCTATTTTTATTTGCAGTCCAGTTTGCTTTCAGCCAGTCTGAAAAACCAGTTCAGGGAAAGGTTACCACTGATGGTTTTCCAACTGGAGGCATTGAAGTTATCAATCAGACAAACGGTTCAGTGGTTGTGACAGACGTTTCTGGAAAATTCTCTATTCCGGCAAAAGTTGGCGATGTACTGATTTTTGCAGGAAAAAATTATACAGCCAGAAAAATTACCCTTAATCAGAAAGATTTTGGAAAAACGGGTGTTGAGACAAGCATGAATCAGGAAGCAATACAGTTAGTAGAGGTAGAAATTACTAAAGAAGTAGATGATGTGAAGCTTGTGCCTCCTATAGTAGAGCCATTAAGGTCAGTAGATAATATATTGAATAATTCTCCAAATAATATGATGGTGTATAATGGCTCCATAAAAGACGGACTTAATTTTGTAGCTATTGGTAAAATGATTGGAAAACTCTTCAAAAAGAAGAAAGACAAGGTCATAACCCACGTAGAAATGAAGGAATATGTTTCAGATAATTTCAACAAAGACTTTTTCCTCAATACTTTAAAATTAAAGGAGGATGAGATAGAAATTTTCCTTGAATTCTGTTATGCTGATCCTAAAATGGCAACTCTTGTGAATGACAACAATGTGTTGGAAACAAGTGATTTTTTGATTTCAAAAAAAGAAGAATTCAGAAAACTAAAAAACTAGATTAGCTTCATAAGCAAAAGTTTTCCCGACCTTATTTAAGTCGTACAGCTTACCATAATAAATATCTTTGCGGCTCTGCGCCTTTGCGAGCGATATTTTCATGCAAAGCCGCAGAGTCGCAAAACAAAAACGTATAAATGTATCGTTTCGATAATCAATAAATTAAAATTTAAAATGAGAATACTATCAGTAAGGCAAGAGCCTGAATATAAAGATATAGCCATAAAATACCTTCAGCAAAGCTGGTCTGAAGTTTCACCAATTATATATGAAGACTGTGTTTCAAACTGTATTGATGCGGAACAATTTCTGCCACAATGGTATCTGTTGGAAAAAGACAATGAAATAATAGGCTGTGCCGGATTGATAACCAATGATTTTATCAGTAGGGGAGATCTATATCCTTGGCTTTGCGCCTTATATATTGATGAAGAACACAGAGGGAATGGCTATGCAGCCTTATTTTTTGAAAAAGCAAAGCAGGATACCAAAACAGGCGGATTCAAATACCTGAATTTATGCACAGACCATGTTGGCTACTATGAAAAATATGGTTTTCGCTATATTGGGCAAGGCTATCATCCATGGGAAGAAGAATCGAGAATCTATCAGATAGAAGTATAAAGAATAGGAAGTATTTTCCTGAATGAATTTCTATTGAGCTAGTCTTTGCTTTATTTTTATTTCCGACTATCTTTGTAGCTTGTGAACACGAATTAACGTATAAAATAAATAAAACTCATGTCAGACGATAAGAAGGTAATTTTTTCGATGCAGAAAGTAAGCAAGACTTACCAAAGCAGCGACAAGCAAGTATTAAAAAACATATACCTTAGTTTCTTTTACGGAGCTAAAATTGGTATTCTTGGACTTAACGGTTCTGGAAAATCATCTTTATTAAGAATCATTGCCGGGGTTGATAAAAACTACCAAGGTGATGTGGTTTTCGCACCAGGCTACACAGTAGGTTATTTGGAACAAGAGCCTCAATTGGATGAAAACAAAACCGTAATTGAAATCGTAAGAGAAGGTGTGGCTGAAACCATGGCTGTTTTAGATGAATTCAACAAAATCAACGACCAGTTCGGATTGCCTGAGGTTTATGAAGATGCAGACAAAATGCAGAAATTGATGGATCGTCAGGCAGAGCTTCAAGATAAGATAGACGCTTTAGGTGCTTGGGAAATTGATACCAAGCTAGAAATCGCTATGGATGCTTTGCGTACTCCGGAACCAGATACACCAATAAAAGTACTATCAGGAGGAGAAAGAAGGCGTGTGGCATTATGTAGACTTTTATTACAGCAGCCAGATGTACTTTTGCTTGATGAGCCTACTAACCACTTAGATGCAGAATCAGTATTATGGTTGGAGCAGCACCTTGCGCAATATTCAGGAACTGTAATTGCCGTAACGCACGACCGTTATTTCTTGGATAACGTAGCCGGATGGATTTTGGAATTGGATAGAGGCGAAGGTATTCCATGGAAAGGAAACTATTCTTCTTGGCTTGACCAGAAATCTACAAGAATGGCGCAAGAAGAAAAAGTAGCTTCTAAAAGAAGAAAAACATTGGAACGAGAGTTGGATTGGGTACGCCAGGGAGCCAAAGGCCGTCAGACCAAACAAAAAGCACGTTTGCAAAACTATGACAAGCTTTTAAATGAAGACCAAAAACAACTGGATGAAAATCTGGAAATCTATATCCCTAATGGACCTCGTTTGGGAACAAACGTAATCGAAGCAAAAGGCGTAGCCAAAGGTTATGGCGATAAACTTTTGTATGAAGATTTGAATTTCACTTTGCCACAGGCTGGAATTGTTGGTATTATCGGGCCAAACGGTGCTGGTAAGACCACTATTTTCAGAATGATTATGGGTGAAGAAACTCCGGATAAAGGAGAATTTACTATTGGAGAAACCGTTAAGATTGCATACGTAGATCAAAGCCACTCTAATATTGATCCTAATAAATCGATCTGGGAAAATTTCTGTGAAGGACAGGAATTAATTATGATGGGAGGAAAGCAGGTAAACTCAAGAGCTTACCTAAGCCGATTTAACTTTGGAGGAAGCGACCAAAACAAAAAAGTAAGCACACTTTCCGGTGGTGAAAGAAACCGTCTGCATTTAGCTATGACACTAAAAGAAGAAGGAAACGTATTGCTTCTGGATGAGCCTACCAACGATTTGGATATTAACACGCTTCGTGCTTTAGAAGAAGGTCTTGAGAATTTTGCAGGTTGTGCGGTAGTTATTTCCCACGACCGTTGGTTCCTGGACAGAATTTGTACGCACATTCTTGCGTTTGAAGGAAACTCTGAAGTTTATTTCTTTGAAGGAAGTTTCTCTGATTATGAGGAAAATAAGAAAAAACGCTTAGGAGGCGACCTGACTCCAAAACGTATCAAATACAAAAAATTAATACGAAATTAAAAAACAACAAAATCTCGGTTCATACCGAGATTTTTTTATTATATAAGTTATATTTGGATAAAAATTATCTATGCCCCGAAGTAGAATAATTTCATATGTTCTTATCCTGTTATTTTTTTGCAATCTGTCCTTTTCACAAGAAAAGGATTCATTAAGGAAAGTAAGGGTTCAGATATATGATCTCATATGCAAAGCCGATGGCCTACTCATAGACCTAAAATACATGGAATCGTTACAGGTTTCAAAACAGGCTCTAAATTTGGCTTACAAGAACAAGCAATACGACTATGTTGCGATGTCCTACAATACTATTGCCGGTTGTCATGAGGAACTTCTTAATACAAAAATGGCACTTGCCTATTATAAAAAGGCACTCCAATACTCCGAAAAGACCAAAAATGACACTATAAAAGACTGGATTCACAATAATATCGGTAATCTTTATAATTTTATGATTAAAGATTACGATAAAGGAATCTACCATTATAAAAAATCATTGCAATACGCTACTAAAGGCGAAGACACTACTGAGATTATCTTTACGGAAATGAACCTGACCTGGGCTTATTTCAATAAAAAAGATTTTGAACAAGGATATCCTTATCTCAAAAATGTCGAAAAACATCTTGACAAATACGGCGACATTGAGTCGAGAGTAATTGTAAACAATCTTTTGGGAATGTATTACAGCAATAAGGGCAATAACAAGCAGGCCAGCTTTTATTTCAAGACTGCGATTGATTACGGAATCCGGTACAAACAGCAGAACGCTCTAGCAGACACCTATGCTGAATATTCAAAACACCTCTTTAAGGTCAAGGATTATAAAAATGCCTATCTGAACAAAGTCGATTATGAAAAGCTGAAAGACGATTTGCACAATCATGAAAAGATGAAAAGTGCTCAGATAGCAGGAGTCCAGATTGAATTGGATGAATCCAGAAGAAAAATTGACAAGATTGAACTGGAGAAATATGCACAGCAGGAAAATCTTAAGAATTCCAAAATCATCGTTATTCTGTTTTTGGCCATACTTATTATTCTACTTCTATTACTGTATACTTTCTACAAAAACAGTATCTATAGAAAAAAGGTCAACCAGCAGCTTTTAGAAAGCAATTCCGAGTTAAAAATTGCAAAAGACAAGGCGGAAGAATCTTCAAAACTGAAAAGCCAGTTTATTTCTACCGTAACCCATGAATTAAGAACGCCTTTATATGGGGTTATTGGAATAACAAACCTGATTCTGGATGAACACAAAGAATTAGAAAATAGCCAGCATATTAATTCCTTGAAATTCTCAGCACGTTATCTTCTCTCGCTTGTCAACGACCTGTTGCAGATTCACAAAATAGAAGATAAAAAGATTGTCCTTGAAGAATTGCCACTCAACATTATAGACGAAATCGAAAAAGTCAAAGAAGCCTTGCAGTTCATTGCTATCAAAAACAATAACAAGGTCATGATTGATGTAGGCATAGAAATCCCGGAATACTTAATAGGCGATAAGTTGCGTCTGTCCCAGATTTTGGTAAATCTTACCAGCAATGCCTTAAAATTTACGCAAAACGGAACCATACGATTGTCAGCAGCATTGGAGAAAAAAATGGGCAATATCCATTATGTCAAATTTGAAATTGTAGATAACGGTTGCGGTATTGCCATAGAAAATCAAAATAAAATCTTTGAAAAATTTGTGCAGATTGACAGAAAAGAAGGCGATTATCAGGGAACCGGACTTGGTTTATCTATAGTAAAACGACTTTTAGAACTTTTAGGAAGCACAATCCAGCTGGAAAGTAAAGAAGGCGAGGGGACAACCGTAACCTTTACGATTCCTTTTGAATACGATGCAAAAGCAACACAATCTTATATAGAAAATATTGACGTGGATACTACAAATACTTCTTCCTATAAAATTCTTGTCGTTGAAGACAACAAGATTAACCAGATGGTAACTAAAAAAATCATCGAGAAAAATAATTACCAATGTGTTGTTGTCGATGACGGTTATGCAGCTCTTGAAATTCTTGACAAAGAAAACTTTGATGTTATTCTGATGGATATCAATATGCCGGTTATTAACGGATTTGAAACGACACGTATGATTCGGGATAAAGGCATACAGATTCCGATAATTGCGCTTACGGCATTTGATAAGGACGAAATTACAGACGAAGCAAGATTGTCGGGTATGGATGATATTCTAATCAAACCATTTGAACCGCTGCGTCTGTTCCAGATTATTAACAGCCAGATTGCAAAGCATAACTAGCCTTATTTCAGAGTGATTTCAGCATAAACTGGAAAATGGTCTGACGGATAACGGCAATTTTTAGAATCGCTTAATGTGGCAAATTTGGTCACTTCCATTTTATTTTTATTGATAAAAATATAATCGATTCTTGTGGTTACGGGTTTGTTGAATTCAAAAGCATTAAAAGTACCTTCCGGCCCAAATACAATTCCCCTACATACTTTTTGCGCATCCTCCATTTGTTCCTTAATAAACTGTAATGGTCGTGTATCAGCTTCAAGGTTAAAATCGCCTGTAAGAATAACGGGCAGGTTATCTCTATTGATTTTTCTGATTTTTTCTAAAATAAGCTTTGCGCTTTCGGCTCTGGCAATATCTCCAACATGGTCAAAATGGGTATTGAATACCCATACTTTCTTTTTCGTTTTTTTATTTTGAAACAGGCCATAAGTGCATACTCTGTTATAGGCCGCATCCCAGCCTTTTGAAGGTTTTTCAGGAGTTTCAGACAACCAGAATGTATTTTCGTCCAGAAGTTTGAATTTATCAGAATTATAGAAAATAGCACTATGTTCTCCTTGAGATTTCCCGTCATCACGACCTTTTCCAATAAAGTCATAACCTGTAAGCGTGCTATCAATATAGGTCATCTGTCCTGGCAACGCTTCCTGTACGCCCATAAAATCTGGAGTATAGAATTTCACCTGATCCGTCAGGAATTCTTTTCGCTTTGACCATTGGTTATCCCCATCGCTTTGAGTATCAAGCCTAATGTTATAGCTCATAATTTTAAGGTCTTGCGAAAATACGGCCTGACCAGCAAGCAGAAGAAAAAGGAAAACAGATTTCATGGTAGAGGGATTTTATCCGAACTACAAATTTAGAACAAAAAACGCTGGTTAATACCAGCGTTTCTTATTCTTTTTTGAAGCATCCGATTTTCTCGAATTATTTTCTTTGGGCTTGTTTTTATGACGGAAGTCAGGTTTTGCATTCGGATTAGGTTCTTCCTCGTCTTTCCATGGATAAGGATGTTCACCAATCGTTTTGACATTTACCTTAATTAAGCGCTGTATGTCTTTCCAATAAACTTCTTCGTCTTTGGAACAAAATGATATAGCAATACCGCCATTTCCAGCACGTCCGGTTCTTCCAATCCTGTGCACATAGGTTTCAGGAACGTTAGGAAGGTCAAAGTTGATGATATAAGGTAGCTTGTCAATATCAATTCCTCTTGCTGCAATATCAGTAGCTACAAGAACACCTACTTCTTTGCTTTTGAAACTATCCAACACACGTTGTCTGGCATTTTGTGATTTGTCACCGTGAATGGCTTCTGCGGCAACTCCTTGTTTACGCAGCGCCTTAACTACATTATCAGCACCGTGTTTGGTTCTTGCAAAAACCAAAACATCAGAAATTTTTTCATTTCGGATCAAATGGTAAAGCAGTTTTCGCTTGTCGCTTTTATGAACGAAATAAACATGCTGTTCTACGGTTTCTGCCGTACTAGATGGTGGCGAAACGGAAACATATTGTGGGTCATTCAAAAAAGTGTCAGCCAATTCACGGATAGCCATAGGCATAGTAGCCGAAAATAAAAGTGTCTGTCTGTTTTTTGGCGTAAGCTTTACAATCTTTTTCACATCATGAATAAAGCCCATATCCAGCATCTGGTCAGCTTCATCCAAAACTAAGGTATGTAAATGATCAAGGTTGATAAAACCTTGTTTGTGAAGATCTAATAATCTTCCCGGTGTAACGATAAGTATATCAACGCCTTCTTTTAAAGCCTCTACTTGAGGCACCTGTGAAACACCACCAAAAATGGTTAGTTGTACAAGGTTGGTATATTTTGCATAGGCATCAAAACTTTGCCCTATCTGTACTGCCAATTCTCGGGTAGGCGTAACTACCAAAGCTCTGATCTGTTTTGTTTTTTTAGTTGAGCCTACAATACGGTGTAGATGATGAACGATTGGAATAGCAAAAGCACCGGTTTTTCCGGTACCGGTTTGAGCACAGCCTACCAAATCATTTCCAGCCAGAATAATCGGGATCGATTTTTCCTGAATAGGAGTGGCTTCTAAATAGCCAAGTTCATGGACGGCTCTTTGTATACTTTTAGAAAGAGATAAATCTTCAAATAACATAAAATCAAATTTAGTATTTGCATGAATTGCAAATATGGCGCAAAGATAGTCTTTATTATTAAATGGATTTGTTATGATTTTTTACTGCTAAAAAAGAACAAAGCTCCAAATAAATGGAGCTTTGAACGCTATTAACCAAAAATAAAACAAACCAACATGCAACTACTCATGTTTTCTTCTATAAGCAATATAAAATACTTGCGGCAGGACAGTTAATGAAAAAATCATACAGAAGAGCAGGCCGCCTACGATCATAATGGCTAAAGGTTTTTGAATTTCAGAACCCATCCCTGATGAAAGCGCCGCAGGCAATAGACCCATAGAACCCATCAGCGCAATCATCACGATGGGACGAATTCTGCTGTAAACACCTTCGGAAATGGCTTTTTTCAAAGGCATTTTTGCTCGAAGATTATCTTTCATGACGGCAATCAATATGATTCCGTTAATTGTATTTACTCCAAATAGAATAATAAAGCCAATACCTGCGGAAATTCCAAAGATGGTTCCTGTCATCCAAAGCGAAAGGAAACCTCCCGCAAAGGCATACGGAATAGTACTGGTTGCAATCAACGTGTCTTTCATATTTCCAAAATTGAAATACAATAAGAACAGTATAAATAATAGCACTACCGGAACGATAATAGCTAATTGTTTTGAAGCACGTTCCTTACTTTCAAATTCACCAGCCCATTTCATAGTGTTTTCCTTCGGAAGTTTGACTTCGGCCGCTACTTTTTTCTGGGCTTCTGCAATAGTGCTTCCCAAATCACGTCCTTCAATACTGAAACCGATGGCAATGTAACGGCTGTTACCTTCTCTGTAAATAAACGTTGGTCCGGTCTGATAGCTAACGGTAGCAATTTCACGAAGTGGTACTTTTTTACCGTCCATTGCAGGAATCAGGATGTTTTCTATCTTTTCTTTAGAGTCTCTGTATTCTTTTTCAAAACGGATCCTTACATCAAACATACGTTCGTTCTCATAAAAAGTAGTAGCAGCCTGTCCACCAATTGTCATCGCAATTACTGCCTGTGCATCGGCTGTTTTTACGCCATAACGTGACATTTTTGAATCATGAAGCTGAATTCGTAATTCCGGAAGTCCGATGTTTTTATACACATTTACATCTTCAATACCTTTCACAGGAGTAATGGATTTGGCTACCTTATTGGCATATTCTTCCAACTTGAACAAATCATCACCAAATATTTTGATAACCAACGGGCTTTTCACTCCGGCTACATATTCTTCAACATTATCCTGGATGGGCTGGCTGAATCCGAAATTGATACCCGGATATTCTTCAAGCTTTTCTTTGATTTCTGCGATCAGCTCATCTTTTGAAATTTTCCTTTTCCATTCGTTCTGGTGCTTTAATTCCATGTGGAATTCGATGTTGAAGAATCCGGTAGGGTCGGTTCCATCATTTGGCCTTCCGGTTTGGGAAAGAATAAATTTTACTTCGTCAAACTTCTGTAGCTTCGTTTTCATCTCTTTGGTTAGGCGTACAGATTCATCCAGATTGATACTGTTTGGCAATGTGGCACGAATGTAAATTGCACCTTCATTTAGCTTAGGGATAAATTCGGAACCGTAGAACATAAATCGTCCAAAACAAATAGCAAGCAATAGAATAAAACCATAGACAGTAGCCCTGCGGTGCTTTTCGCTCCATTGGAACATTTTGTAAAGATTCTCTCTAAAGAATCGGGAAATCATGTTTTCCTTTTCAACAATGTTTTTTGTCAGTAAGACCTTGCACATTGCCGGAACATAGGTAAGGCTCAGTATTAACGATCCTACTAAGGCATAACCCAGAGTAAATGCTAATGGAGAGAACATTTTTCCTTCTACTTTCTGGAAAGAGAAAATAGGCAACAGGGCAACAATTAATATGATTAAGGCGAAGAAAATATAAGTCGCTACGCTTCCCACGCTTTTCTTGATAAGTCCCATTTTGGACATATTATTGAAACGTTGCATTCCTACCTTATGTGCTTTCTTTTCGAGCGAGACAAAAACCTGCTCTACAATTACGAGCGTTCCTTCCAGCAGCAATCCAAAATCGAGCGCACCCATAGAAATCAGGTTGGCCGGAAGCCCTTGTATGCGGAGCATGATAATGGCAAACAAAAACGAAAGCGGAATTACTGAGGCTACAATAACGGTTGTACGCCAGTTGTACATAAAGATAAAAACGATCAATGATACAAGTAGTACACCTTCAATCAGGTTTTTTGTAACCGTATGAACCGTAGTATTTACCAATTCCGTTCTGTCAATAAAAGGTTCGATAGTAACACCTTTTGGCAAAATTCTTTCGTTTAGCTCGTCGATTCGGGTTCGCAGGTTGGCAATAACCTCACTCGGATTTTCTCCACGAAGCATAACAACTATTCCTTCTACCAAATCATCGCTATTGTCTAATCCAACTTGCCCTAATCGGGGTTTTGAACCTACTTTTACTTCGGCCACATGTTTTACCAAAATAGGGGTAGAACCTTTAACTTCGATGAGTATGTTTCCTATATCATCAATATTGTCCAGTAAACCAACACCACGCACTACATAGGCCTGATCACCACGTTGTATGACATCACCACCCACATTGATGTTGCTTTTGGAAACAGCTTCGTAAACATCAAGAGGAGAGAGGTCGTAGTTGACAAGTTCTGTAGGGTTGATTTTTATTTCATAGATTTTTTCTTCTCCACCAAAACTTACTACGTTGGCAACACCCGGAACCGAAACCAGTTCACGTTCGATTACCCAGTCTTGTATGGCTGTAAGTTCTTTTATAGGCAAATCACCTCTCACTACATATCTGAAAATTTCACCGGTGGCTCCATAAGGTGGATCAATCTCAGCATCGGCTCCTTCCGGAAGACTAACACTGGCCATTCTATTTGACGCATACTGCTGTGCATAAAAATCCTCTACATCTTCATTAAAAAGAACAGTAACTACAGATAATCCGAAAAGAGAGATAGAACGAACTTCGGCTTTTTTCGGTATGGTATTCATCTGCTTTGAGATAGGCAGCGTGATAAATTTTTCTACTTCTTCAGCACTTCGTCCCGGCCATTGCGTAATGATACGGGCCCTGGTGTTAGTCACATCGGGAAATGCCTCGATAGGAGTGTGCATATAACTTACGATACCTCCTGCAAACAACAACACGGTTGCAAAGAATACGATAAGCGAATTTTTGAGCGAGAACGCTACTATACTTTGTACTAGCTTTTGCATTGTAATGTTATTTTAGGCTTTCATAAATCAGCAGCTGATTTTTAGAAATAATTTTTTCATTTTCCTGGATTCCCTTGTCGAAGTAAACGACTTCGCTATTTTTAGTTACGGGATCTACCTGTCTGATTTCGAGATTGCAATCGTCTTTGTATATCACTACAAAATTTTGGTTGTCATCAAAAATGACAGCTTTTACAGGTACAGCAAGTAAGGATTCGGCAGAAGTATTAGGCTTGTTCAGAATAATATCGGCAGACATGCCTGGTTTTAGTTTTAAGTTGGTATTTTTCATCACGACACGGGCTTTCAACACACGTTCTTCTGCATCAAAAACCTGAGAAAGTGCGGTAATCTTTCCGGCAAAAACTTCATCAGGATAAGCCAATGTTTTGATCTTAACATCCATGTTTTCTTTGATATTCTGCATGTCTGTTGCATAAATATTGACCATTACCCAAACTTCATTCAGGTCAGATATGGTAAAAAGCGGTTCGCTGCCTGAAGAAATCTGCATCCCTGAGCTCATGTTTTTGGCAACTATAAAACCATTTGACGGAGCTTTGATTTGGAACACAGACTTTTCAGGACTGGCACTATACAATGCAAGGTTGCTTTTTATATTTTCGAGTGAAGCTTTTAATACTTTGACTTCGCTTTCTGCCTGAATCAAATCTTTTTGGGAAGCAATTCCGTCTTCAAACATTGATTTTACGGAAGAAAGCTGTCGTTGTGCCACAGTTAATTGTGATTCGACTGATTTGTTTTCAGATTGCAACCCGTTAAGCTCAGTACTCTTGATTTCAGCCAATACTTGTCCTTTTTTGACATAATCGCCCAAAGAGAAATAAGTGTTGGTTACAACACCATTAATCAGGCTTGTAAACTGTACCACATTATCAGAATTGTAGGTAACATTTCCGGTTAGCGTAAAAGTTTCTGAAACAGGTTCTTTTTTTATTTCTTCAATTGTTACTTTCTTTTTAAGGTCGTCGTTGAGACAGAATTTTTCATTTTTTTCAGGAGTAGCTTCTTTTTCGTTACAACTGAAAAGCAACGCTAATGGCACTAAATAGATATATTTCATAATATGTGATTTCTGAATTAGAGAAGATTAAAGTTCTTTGCCTATTACAAACTGTAGTTCCTCAAAATGTTCATTCAATTCTTTTTTAGAATCCAGAATGATGGTTTTGTTTTCGAGATAGGCATTGACAAAGTCAAGATATTCCAGCATGCTTGTATTTCTCAGGGTGAAGTTTCTCTGATGACTTTCTAAAAGCATGTCTAGGTCTTTTTCATAAGAAGCTTCAATGTTTTCGTATAATTTTTTAGATACGACCAAATCTTCATAAGCCTGGATGACTTCGTTTTGGGCCTGATTGTTTTTTTCTTCTTTCATATACTGGCTTTTTTGAATCTCAATTTTGGCAGATTTGATATTTCCCTGATTTCTGCTAAAAAAAGGAAGGTCTAAAGCAAATCCTACGCCCACAAAGTCATTCATGATATTTCCACCTCGGTCATAACTCGCTAATAAAGTAACATCAGGCGTACGTTGTGCCAATTCGTATTTGTACTTCCGGTTATTGTATTTCTCTTCAAGAACCGAAGCTTTTACATCCGGACGATTTTCCAAAGCAGAAGACGCTAATTCGGCAAGATTGATGTTGGCTACTTTATCTAAATCCGGTACAAATTTGTCTATGCTGATTTTAAGATAGCTCTGCGGAGCAAGATTCATCAGCGTTTTCAACTCTTTCTGTAGCTGGTTATTTTCTTTCTGTAAATCACTTAACTGCTTTACAAATTCAAGTTCAGAGGCTTTCAGACGTATAAATTCGCTTTTGCTGATATTGCCTTGTTTTGCCTGATTGGAATAGGCGGTAAGAAGTTTTTGGATGGAAGCCAACTGTTTTTTATATATTTTTTGTTTTTCCTGAGTATACTGTAGTTGGGTCAGGTTGTTTCGAAATTCTACTTTTAGAATACGGAGAAAGTCTTGAAAATATTCGTGCGCTATTTCCACACCCACTTTTTCCATTTCAATCTGCTTCTTTCTTTTTCGTGCGGTATAGATGAGCTGTTCTAACCCGACAGTTACTTCGGAGGTTTTTCCCCAGTTTCCAGAAATAGGAGGAAGCTGTTCTGATTTTGCGTTAGACCATAAGTTGATCTCACCCACTTCCAATCGGGGATTAGGCCATAATTTGGCTTGAATTACTTGTGCTTCGGCCTGATCGATATTCAGTTTTTCAGAAAGAAGCCTTAGGTTATTTTTTAAAAAAATAGTTTCAGCTTCAGCTCTTGAAACCGATACGGTATCTCTTGCTGTAGTATTTTGTGCTTTGCCGGATAGGCAAAAACCTGTAAAAATGGCGGTAAAAAAAATGCGTTTCAATTTGAGTCTTTTTTATAACTGCAAATCTATATCGCAAACATTATAACCTTATTTGAGCTACATTAGAAGTAGATTAATCCAACATTAGAAAACGATTAGAGTTTTGGAAACAGCAGTGTAATGCGGGTTCCGGAGTTTTCTTCTGAGTCAATGGTAAACTGTATGTTGTTTTGTTTGAAGATAATGGTTGCAAGCGAGAGTCCAATACCACTTCCTTTAATATTGCCTACATTTTTACCGCGATAAAAGGTTTGTTGTATATAATGTAGGTCTTCTTTCTGTATGCCTTTTCCATAATCCTGTATTATAATTTGAAGTTGGCTGTTAACCTCAGAAAGCGAAATTTTTATAGGATTTCCATCGGAGTATTTTACGGCATTCTCAATAAGATTATACAGCGCTACTTTAATTTGTACCTCGCTACCTTTAACCGATAATAATTCTTCATTTTCTACCTTTAAGTCAATCCCGATTTCCTGACTTTCGTGTATCTCAAAAATTTTATCGTTGATGTCCCATAACGTTTCATCAATTCGAAAAGTCTCGTTTTCCTGATGTATGGTTTTTAATCCTGAAAGCATCATAAGATTGTTCAGAATTTCTTCAATATGGTAGACATTTTCTAATGCTTCAGAAGTTACTTTTTGGTATTCTTCGGGTGTTCGGTCTTTTTGGGCAAAAACTTCTAGGTTTCCGGAAATGGATGCAAGTGGCGTCTTAAATTCATGGGAAACGTAGTTGATAAAATTCTTTTGTATGGCAAAAGTATCCGAAAGACGGCTCAAAAGATTATTGAATGTCGTGATTAAATCCTGTATTTCGTCATTTGTATTAGAAGATGAAATAGGATTATCTAAAGAGCTTAATTCCATTGAATTAACCTGACTTATGACTTTCGTTATAGGACGATAGGCAATATTCGAAAGCAATCGGCTTAAAAGGAAAATCAATAACAGTCCGGCAAACAAAACGACAATCATGATGACCAACAATCGATTGGTTTGTGATTTGAATACTTCGCTTTTGGTTTTTACGAATACCACAAAATCTCCCTGGTTGTCATTATAAAAGATTCCGTAATAAAAGTGATTGTTGGACTTAAAGCTTAGTTTTTTGTTTCTTCGGATAAAGCCCAGATTTTCAGGACTTATATTTCTGTCGGCTTCCTTTTCGCCATACACAATAATATTATTCACATCGTAAACACGAACAATATCGTTTTGTATGTTTTCTTCAAATTGTTCTTTAATGGCAGAATGCTCATAATGCGGAAGCTCATCTTTTTCAAGATAGTAGATGGCAGAAAGCAGGCAGGTTTTTTGCAATTCTTTAAAAACTACTTTTTCAGAACTGTTGTAGAAAGCAAAATAAATCAACACCGAAGCGATAATGAAAACAAATCCAAAAGTAAGGGATGAGATTAACGTTAAACGGTTTCGGATTTTCATAAACTATTCTTTGAGCATATAGCCAGTTCCTTTGATAGTATGGATGAATTTATGCTGGTTTTCGTCAATTTTATTCCTAAGATAAGAAATATATACGTCTACCACATTGGTGTTATTATCGTAATGGATGCCCCAAACGGCATTTAGGATTTGTGTTCGGGATACAACCTTGTTTTTATTTTCCAATAAAAAGAGCAGCAATTTATATTCTCTTGGTGACAAATCAATTACCTGTTCATTTTGAAAAACCGAATGTTCATCAAGATTTACGGTCAGGTTATGGCAAAAATAAACCTGTTCTTTTTCTTTGTAATTGAATTTGGTTCTTCTGGTCAATGCGTTTATCCTCGAAATTAATTCCTTAAAATGAAAAGGCTTTACCAGATAATCATCAGCCCCGCTATCTAAAGCAGCTACTTTATTGTCTGCATCATCAAGTGCACTCAAGACTAGAATAGGCGTATGGTTTTTTTTGAAACGGATCAATTTCGTGAGCTGTATTCCGTCAATGCCGGGCAGCATAATGTCCATTAAGATGATATCCCATTCGTTTTCCGACACCATTTCACGCGCAATTTCTCCTGTAATGGCAAGGGTGACAGAAAACCCGTTTTCTTCCAGTCCCTTAATTACAAAATCGCTGATTCGTTTGTCGTCTTCAATGAGAAGTATATTCATCTATTTTTCTATTTCGCTCTTCGCTTTCATAAAATCAGTTACAAGATAACCAATTAATTTTCCAACCAGATGGCTGTTTTTGGAATCTCCCAAATCGGGCGCTCCCTCGCAAATATGAAGATAACATGCATTAGGATCCTGGCTAAAAAAGTGGATAAACTGGCGTACTTCTTCTACAGAAAAACCGCTCAATGTCATGGCGCTGCTTGGTATTCCGGGAATGGAATCCAAATCAATCTCGATGCCATAAAAATCATTTCGGATGAACGAATAGGCTCTTTCCATTTCCAATCGGAAATCTTTTTCCCTACGGATATTGATTTCGTCATAGGTATTGATTCGAACACGATCTTCTAGTTTTTTGATTTCATGCAGCACGCTTTTGGAAGTGTAGCTTTCGTGAAGTCCGAAAACAAAATATTTTTTAAGAAAACCTTCTTCATAAGCATATGAAAAACCATTGCCACTGTGTCTTCCTTCTAATATCCTGAAATCAGAATGGGCATCAAAATTAACGGCATTGATGGCTTTTCCTTTGGCAAGTGCTGTTCCTTTAATATTTCCGTAGGCGTTATTGTGTCCTCCGCCAATAATAATTGGAATTTTTCCTGCTTTTACAATATTAAAAATAATATGTGAAACTTCCTTGTCAATCTTTTCGACTGCTTTAGAAAGCTGCTTTCGTTCTTCAATAATATTAAAATCCAGATTTTCTACTTCTTTCATATCTTCGGCAACATCCAAATGCCCTAAGACTAAAATCTGGTTTCCTTTGCTAAAGCGGTTGTGCTGGATGTTGGCGATGCTTTTTATGGTACTTTCCCAAGCAGAAGCAGCTCCCGGCCTTCCGTAATTGGCACGTACGCCAATATCTTCAGGGATTCCGAACAGCACAAATTTTGCATCGGAAGTTTTTAGGTATTCTGTAGCATCCGCCCCTTTTGGGATGGTTTGCATTTTTTCGCCAAATTTAACCTCACCGCTTCGAAAATTAGTTACTCTTGCTAAATCGTGTACAGTGAAGGGAATAAGCTTTTCCATAAAAAATATTTAGGTTCAAAAATAATATATTTATATAAACTTACGTTATGTGTCTTATAAATCCCCCAAAAAATTATTTAATTTGTTTAAACCATTACCACTACTATTATGGAAAATCAAAAAAGCAATTCAAGCTTAAAAGCGATTATCGTCGTTTTGGCAATTCTGCTTGCGGGGAGTTTAGTCTACATGTACAAAATGAGCAGCGATGCAAAATCGACTGAAACTCTTTTAGTCAAAGACAAAGAGAGTGCAATGAATGATCTTGCTGCTCTAAAAACCAAATTAGATGCTGCGATTTCAGAAAACACATCCATATCGGATGAGTTGATTGCAGAAAGAGAAAAAGTTGTCAAATTGATGGCGGATCTCGAAAAATCAAAAGGAGATGTGGCTTCTCTGAAAAAATACCAAAGCCAATACAATGCCCTTAACGCCAAATTTAATGCATTAGCGAAGGAAAACGGATTACTGAAAGATCAGAATTCGCTTTTAACTACAAAAAATGACAGTATTTCTATGGCGTTAGGAGAAGCTAAGAAGTTTAACGACACATTGGTCATCCAAAATGAAAATTTGGCCAGAACGGTTGAAAAAGCATCGAAGCTGACAGTAATGAATTTGAGAACTGAAGCTATCAAAGAAAGGAGTTCAGGAAAACAAGTTGTAACCGAAAGAGCAAGAAGAGCTGATAAGCTTAAAGTTTGTTTTGCGATAGCGCAGAATGAGGTTGCCAAATCAGGAAACAAGTTGTACTACGTTCAAATCATCGATAGCAAAAACAATGTGCTAGGTGAGAAGAAGACAGAAGCTTTTGGCGATATGTCATTGACTTACAGTTTCACGACTACGGTAGCCTACGAAAATAAAGCAGTAGATGTCTGCGAATTTTTAGATAGCAATGGCGTAGATTTTGAAAAAGGTACCTACTTTGTAAATATTTTTGACAAAGGAACGCTAGTTTCAAAAACCAGCTTTACGCTGAAATAAGACAAACAAAACACCAAAACTTAAACTGCATAGAAAAGGAGCCAATTGGCTCCTTTTTTTTGGAATCATTTTTGTTTTATATTTCATACACAAATGGAAACAAAAAATATGGTAATAGAATACTTAACTGATCTGCAAGATTTTGCCTTTATTGAGTATGATGGTACTATCATAACCAATAAACCCATATCTGTTGAGGATATTTTGGAATTAGAGAAACAATTTAATAATGGAAAGATATTTCCAAAAGCACTTAGGGAATTATTATTCTTAGCGGGCAGTTCCTGTAAGCTTTTAGATTATTCAATTTTTAGTTCACAGCGAGAAATTCAGGAATCTATTATTGAAGACCTAAAAAATGATGGTCTAGAAATGAAAAGGCCTTATTATGTATTGGAAATTTATGATGCGGGAAGCACATTTTATTTTGTGTATTTAGATGAGGGCGATAATCCAATTGTGTATGTTGCTAAAAATGAATATGAAAAGTTGGAATTTATAAAAATAGCGGATTCGTTATCTGCATTTTTATCAAATCTGATTAAATCTAATAAAGAGGATATAGAGAGAAAAAATGATTATTTGAAATTTTTAGAAGACGAAAGAGAAAGAGATTTGCAGAAAACTCCCGAAACCGTATATTCGATTATTAAGAAATGGATTAAGGCTATTTATAATAAAAAAAGCTGAGATTAAACTCAGCTTTTAAAAATGCAGATAAAATTTTTAAGCACAAAACGGAATACGCAACTATACTTAAAATCAAACCAATTTTCCTTCAATAATCACCTGATCAATCAAATTAGTACCAAAAGCATATGGCAACTGGTAAAAAGAAGTTATGGGTTTGGTGATAATCAGGTTGGCACGTTTTCCTTTGGTAATAGAACCGTGGGTTTCTGAAAGTCCCATAGCATAAGCTCCATTGATTGTAGCGGCATTGATGGCTTCTTCTGGTGTCATTTTCATTTTGATACAGGCTGTTGCCACTACAAAATTCATATTGCCTGATGGCGTAGTTCCCGGATTAAAATCGGTTGCCAAAGCTAGTGGTAATCCGGCTTCAATCATTTTTCGGGCTGGCGTATACGGAATACTAATAAAATAAGAGCAGGAGGGAAGTGCAACCGGCATCGTATCAGAATTTTTTAATATTTCGATATCTTCATCGGTCACAATTTCTAAATGGTCAACACTAAGCGCCTTGTGTTTTACGCAGGCTTCGATACCATTGATAGCAGTAAATTGGTTGACATGGATTTTAGCAGGAAGTCCATATTTTTTTCCAGCTTCCATGATTCTTTCTGTTTCTTCAATAGAAAAATAACCTGTTTCAAGAAAAGCATCGATATAATCAGCCAAATTTTCAGCCGCTATTTTTGGAAGCATTTCATTAACGATAACATCAATATAACCGGAATGGTTTTCCTTATATTCTGTTGGAAATGCATGTGCACCCAAAAAAGTTGATTTTATAGCAACCGGATAATTTTCTTTTAATTTTTTGATAACACGAAGCATTTTCAGTTCGCCTTCTACCGTAAGCCCGTAGCCTGATTTTATTTCTACAGCACCAGAACCTTGTTTCATGACTTCCTCAAGGCGTTGCTTGGATTGCTGATAGATTTCTTCTTCAGATGTCTCATTTAGCTTTTTAGCCGAATTTAAAATACCACCACCTCGGTTGGCAATTTCTTCATACGACAAGCCATTGATACGGTCAACAAATTCCTGGACACGATTTCCGGCATACACGATATGTGTATGACTGTCACACCAGGCAGGAAGTACCGTTTTTCCGGTGGCATCAATAATTTGGGCTTCGGGAAGCTGCGGCATATCTTCCATTTTTCCAAAATCACTGATTAGGTTATCTTCAATAAGCAGAAACGCATTTTCTATTGTTGGAAGTTTTGACATTGCTGCTCCGGAAACTTTATCAATTGGAGTGTCTCGTACTTGGAGTAATTCTTTTATGTTTATCAACAGTGTTTTCATGGTTCGTAATGTTTACAAATTGGCTTGATAAGCTAGAATTTAGTGTTTTTCAGTAGCTCCAAAATCAAGCGGAAATATTTCTGTAAATGTAAAATGGAATTTTAAAAACTCCTATCTTTATGACAAATTAAAATGTCTTGAGAAGAATACGATACAAGGAAGTCAGGAAAGTACAGCCCAATTATTTTGAATATACCGGTATCCATAATACAGATTCGGTTGAAATGCAGCTGTTTGTATACGACGATTTAGGCTATGAGGAATACAAGAAAGTTTCCCTTGACCGTGTACGCAAAGAAATTGAAGATCCATTACAGGTAGAAGATGTCAAATGGCTTAATGTACACGGACTCCATGATGTAAAGTTAATCCAAGACATAGGCGAGCTATTGAATATCCAAAATTTTATTGTTGGCGATATACTCAATGTTTCGAGAAGGACAAAAATGGATGAGCTTGACGATGTGCTTTTTTTTAGCATCAAATCCATACTTCAGGAAGAAGAGTCATCTGTAGTTAGGGTAGAGCAGATTAGTTTTTTGCTGAAAGACAATCTTCTGGTTTCTTTTCAGGAAAAAAAGAGTGACTTTTTTACACACATTAGAGAACGTATCAAGACACATAGCGGTATTGTCCGAAAAAAGAAAAGCGACTACTTATTGTATCTTTTACTGGATGCTGTTATGGAAAACTTTTTTATTACGATCGAAAGCTATGAAAACGGTATAGAAGCATTGCTTATAGAAGCTAAAAACAGTTATAAATCTGTTTTTCTGGAAAACATAGAAAAGGAGAGAGAAAACCTCAATTTCCTAAAACGGTCTATCATTCCGTTGCGTGATGCCTTATTTAATTTGAAAACACATCAAAATGATGATGGTTTTGACAGCATTGAAAAATCCAATTATGCTTTTTTTGAGCGTCTTTACCAAAAAAGCCTTGAACTGTTAGAACAGATTGATTACGACTTAAAGTCATTAGATAGTGCTTCAAACGTATTCTTTTCTTCCCAAAGCCAGCGTATGAACCAGATTATGAAAACGCTGACTATATTTTCTGTGATTTTTATGCCGCTTACATTTATTGTGGGCGTTTATGGAATGAATTTCGAAAATATGCCCGAACTGAAAATGGAGAATGGCTATTTTGTAGTTCTTGGCGTGATGTTCCTAACAGTGTTGGGTATGGTCTATTATTTCAGAAAGAAACACTGGTTCTAAACTATCAACTATCCACTAAAAACTATCCACTATCCACTATCAACTACTTCCTTTTTTATGAAAAAATTTAAAAGCGATATTTCAGGTAAAGAATTTCCGGAAACTGAAAAAGTTACAGCCAATCTGGTTCGAAAATCAATATTGGATTTTATAAAACTGGATCATCCTGATTTTGAAGATGACAAATGCATGTCAATTGGAGAGCTTCATTCTTTTCGCGAAAGATATATTGCCGAAATGCTCCTGAAAGAAACAGGCGAACTTTCTGAAATGGAGCAGACCGTATTAAAGGCGCTTAATGACAATACGATTTTGTCTGACAAGCTAGACGATGAAATTCAGGAGTTTACAATAGGGCAAAGAATTGCGGACAAAGTGGCTACTTTTGGCGGAAGTTGGACGTTTATCCTTTCGTTTATGGCTTTTCTTTTTCTGTGGATTGCCGGAAATGTGTTTATACTGATGAATAAAGGCTTTGACCCGTATCCGTTTATCCTTTTGAATCTGATTTTGTCGTGTATTGCGGCATTGCAGGCACCTATCATTATGATGAGCCAGAACCGACAGGAGGAAAAAGACCGTGAAAGAGCTAAAAAAGATTACATGATCAACCTGAAATCAGAATTGGAAATCAGAATGCTTCATGAAAAAATCGACCACCTTTTATTACACCAGGAACAATCATTGGTTGAAATCCAAAAAATTCAAATGGATATGATGGAAGATATTTTGAAAAAAATTGAAAGCAAAAAAAAGGAATAAGTCAAACGTAGAATTTTTATAGGTCCGAGTGAAACCACTATTAAAAATTAGAGGATAGTACAACAGAAAAAGAAAAAAATGCTGGCAAAAGATTTCGACCTATTTAAACAGAAATATAAAGAAAACTGCAAGACGGAGAGTTCTAATCCTGTCATTCTGGAATTGTATTCTTATATCTTAAAAAATGAAGCTATAGATAGTGAGGTATGGACAGTTGGAGGTGGAAATGATGCTGTAGTCAGAATATTAGAACACTATTTCTCAGATGAAGATTGGAAAGAACTCGAACCCGAATTAGAAAATTGGACTACAAACCAGTTGGAAATATTTACGGAATGCATTGTAGAAGGAAGTGCAGAAAGTGACAGTGATGATTTGAACTCCACCATAATGAACAGATTTTATCTCCTAAAGAAATTATTAATTATTGGAGAACAAAGAGATAGGCTTAGGAATGATATTTTTTTAAAATTAATTGATAACATTGAATTTCTAAATAAGTGCAAATCAATAACACTTGAGGAAGCTACCGAGATAGCAAGCTATTTTGATTATTCTGAAAGGATAAAAGATGAAAAATACCAAGATGATATAACAACAATTACATTAAAAGCAATGATGGAAAAATCAGGCAATTAATGTAATTGTTATTGTAACCGGTTCTTTATTGGTTATTTGGATATTCCTGTATCCAATGAAATCCGGTATTGACAAGACGATAATCGTCTAATGTCTTTTTAGTAAATTCTGCCTGAATGTCTTGCTGTCCAAATTTTCCTTTTAAAAGAAATGTTTTTGGTGCTTTTTCTTCATAATGCAATACTGAGATCTTTGTTGTATCCTGATACGATTTGAATTCTATCGTATTTTTAAGCGTATCGATTTTTATGGCATAATAACTGGTGCTGTCGGCTTCAGTACGGATGCTGCCGTAGCTTCCGGAAAGATGTAGTCTATTCCATAATATGTTTTTGTCTTCAACCTTTTTTAACGAATCGTTTTCAGAGGTATAAAAAGCGGTTGTATGGTAGCTGCCTTTAAGCGGTACCTTCGGTGCCAATGAGCCATTGGTGTACATATAATCAACACCCATGAAAATAATATTTGCGGTAAAGCCTAAGATCAACAGCAATTTTCCAATACCTCTTGCCCTGGCTTTCCATTTGTTTTCAAAAACCAGTTTGCAGTGATCCAACGTTTCAGTCTTGTTGAGTATAAAAAAGTTATAAAGCTTTTTCAGGTTAGGTATTAAGAGAATGATAGAAATGAGTAGCAAGTGACTTGAAAATAACTTTACAGGAACGTCAAAGCAGAAATTCATCAATACTACATTGCTCATTACCGCTACGCTAAGCAGGGCACCCAATGTTTTGGTATTGTGAAAGAGTATTAGAAATCCGGCTCCTGCTTCTATGATTCCGGTAAAACCTCCATATATTTTAGAATGTCCCATAAAGGTCCAGAGCAATCCCATTGGAGTAGCATCACCAAAATTTTCTTCCAGACGACCATAATCATGAAAAGCAAACTGTCCCTCGACTAGCTTGAATATACCGTAGATAATGAGATACAATCCCAAATAATAACGGGCATATACCATTGTCCAGTAATATTGCCTGTCATAATTGATTCTTTTTCTGGTGATAAAAAAGACAATAATGGAAATGAGTAAAGCCAATAATACATAGGCAAAAATCCTTACATAGTTAAAGGTTGTATCGCCGCTGCCAGTGTTGATAATTTGTTGCAGCTTTTCGATATGGAGTATGTTTTTTCCAACCCAAAGGGTTATAATGTCCATAAAGTCCTCATACCAGCCTGTCACGATGTTAACTCCAGGAATCTGGTCAAACGGAAAAGGAAACATGTAAAAAAGCAGATAGAAAATAAGAAACAGCGTGAGAAACTTGCGGGTAACCGACCATTTTTTCTCGGTTAGGGGGTGAGTTGTGATCATATGTATTTGATTGATGATGATTACGAATATAAAAAAAACTTAAATAGAAAAAACCTACAAAAGATTTTTAGGCTGTTAAATAAAACGAAAAAAATTAATTTTAGTATGTGATGGGTTTTATTGAATAAGGTAAAAGGACGTAATAAAAAAAAGCCTGAAGTAAAACTTTAGGCTTTTTAATAGATAAGTTTGATTTCAACTCAACCAACCCTGGCAGGGTTTCAAACCCTGCCAGGGTTATAGAAAATATAGAAAGATTATTTCAAGCTTCCCACCATGTCTTCCGGTTTAACCCAAGCATCAAAATCCTCAGGAGAAACATAACCAAGACGAACGGCTTCTTCTTTTAGAGTAGTACCGTTTTTATGTGCTGTCTGTGCAATTTCTGCAGCTTTGTAATATCCGATTTTAGTATTTAAAGCGGTTACAAGCATTAATGAATTGTCAACCAATTCTTTGATTCGAGTATAGTTTGGCTCAATACCTTGTGCGCAATGCTCATCAAAAGAAACACAAGCATCACCCAACAAACGTGCAGATTGCAGGAAGTTAGAAGCCATCAAAGGTTTGAATACGTTTAATTCATAATGACCTTGGGTACCACCAATAGTGATAGCCACATCATTCCCCATTACTTGAGCACAAACCATTGTCAAAGCTTCACATTGCGTAGGATTTACTTTTCCTGGCATAATAGAAGAACCTGGTTCGTTTTCCGGAATAAGAATCTCACCGATTCCTGAACGTGGACCAGAAGCTAACATTCTTACGTCGTTTGCAATTTTGTTTAATGATACGGCCAATTGTTTCAAAGCACCGTGTGTTTCTACAATAGCATCGTGAGAAGCTAAGGCTTCAAATTTATTCGGAGCCGTTACAAAAGGATGTCCTGTGAATTTTGCTATATATTCCGCAACTTTCACATCATAACCTTCAGGAGTGTTTAATCCGGTTCCTACGGCTGTTCCACCCAAAGCTACTTCAGACAAGTGTGCCAATGTATTTTTAACGGCTTTTAATCCGTAGTTCAATTGAGCTACATAGCCTGAAATTTCCTGACCCAAAGTCAATGGTGTAGCATCCATTAAATGCGTACGGCCAATTTTCACCACATTTTTGTAAGCTTCCGCTTTAGCATGAAGTGTATCTCTTAGTTTTTCAACACCTGGAATTGTTACTTCTACAACCGCTTTGTAAGCAGCAATATGCATTCCTGTTGGATACGTATCATTAGAAGATTGCGACTTGTTTACATCGTCATTAGCTTTTATGAACTGATCGCCTTCACCAATCTTGCCACCAGCTAAAACCTGTGCTCTGTTAGCAACTACTTCATTAACGTTCATGTTACTTTGTGTACCAGAACCGGTCTGCCAGATTACCAAAGGAAATTCTCCTTCCAGCTTACCAGCCAAAATTTCATCACAAACCTGAGCGATAGCATCTCTTTTTTCTACCGGTAATACTCCCAGGTCATGGTTAGCGAAAGCAGCTGCTTTTTTCAAATAAGCAAAACCTTCGATGATTTCTTTTGGCATGGAAGCCGACGGGCCTATTTTAAAGTTGTTTCTTGAACGCTCCGTTTGAGCTCCCCAGTATTTTTCTGCAGGAACCTGCACTTCACCCATCGTGTCTTTTTCTATTCTGTATTCCATTGTATTGTAATTTGTTTGTTGTTATATAGTATTCATTCTGTTGTACTCGGTTAGTTTTTCGACTAAAATCTGTTTGAGATTTTTATGTGTCGTTTGAAGGCTGTTTGCCGATATGCTTACGGCTGCTCCAAAAGATTTGTAATTAGCAGACATGACCTTACGCTTAAAGCTGCTTTTTTGGGAAGCAATAAATTCTTCAGGATTTTTCATGACAATAACGACAGAAGCCTGGCCTGCATATGATGTTTCAGTGATAGCTGTAATTTCTGTCCATGGAATAAATCCGGCGCTGATGCCGCTGGAGTTATCTGTGATTCCTTTGGACGAAATGATTAATCCGTCCGATTGAGTGGATAATTTTTTTATGATTACGATAGCAAGAAAGCCAAAGAAAAGAATGGATATGATACCGATGATTAATATGGCAAGCGGAAATTTCAAAAAAATGGAGTCTATTTCCTGATGCTTTACTACCAGCCAGATTCCCAGAATAACGAATAGGAAAGAACCCAGCAATGCGAGCATCATTTTTTTCCGACTCAGTTTTATGATTATCGTTTCAGAAGTAGTATCCATCGTGATATAATTAGTTGACTGACAGAAATTCGCATTACTATTTTAGTACAAGCCGTAAAAAATGCTTTTGAGAGAATTTTTAATAGCTTACTGAAAGCCAGCCCAAAAATAAGGATTATAAGTAGGTTTAAAAAATGATTTAAAAATTATTTTTGCTGTTTTTATTGGTCAAAATGAATAATACACCTATCTTTGACAGGTATTCAAAAAATTCCGGAAAACATGTTTGAATTTCAACAGTATTTAGGTTTCTTACTTTTCTTGACTATCTTAACCATCGGCTTCTGGTTGATGATTTTTTTAGTTAGCCTTCTTCCTTATTGGATTGGTGGTGCTTTATTCGAAAGATATAAAGAAAGAAAAGCCAAAAAGAAACAAGAGTCAATGAGTTAATCTGTACTCAAGATAAAAAAGGGAACCAAATTGGTTCCCTTTTTTTATGCTAAAGCCTCCGTTGCCGGAGGCTTTTATATTATCCGCCCATATATTCTTCACCGCCGTTATCTCCGTCGGTTCTCTTAGGCTGTTTTTCTCTTTCGTTTTTCTTTTTGTTGAAACGGTAAGTAAAAGAAAGCGTAATCTGTCTTTCTCTCCACTGCATTTCAGAATAGGCATTTTGTGTTGCCAGGTTTGTTTCTGTAATTCTTTTTCTGGAATTGAAAAGGTCATTTACGTTTAATGCAATTGTTCCTTTATCTTTCAATACATCTTTGCTGAACGCCATGTTAGCACTGATGATTCCTTTCGATCTTCCTTGTGCATTGGTTTGAGGCGCATTGTAAGTACTATTAGCCTGCCAGTCGATTCCCAAAGGAAGGTTGATTTTTGAATTGATTCGGGCAAACCATGAATAAGCTGTATTGCTGAAATCAATCGTTTGTGAATTGTTTGATAAGTCAGTATACGTATAATTTCCTTTAGTTTGGTTTCTGAACAGGTTGAAATTACTGTTCAATCTCCACCATTTGTATGGACTATAAGATAAGGTAAATTCAAAACCAAAACGATCTTCAGAACCTACGTTTACAGGAGAAGTTACTAAAGTAGCTGTTCCGTTAATCATTTCCGTATTTCTTACATACTGTACAGCATCTTTTGTTCTGTTAAAATACATAGAAGTATTAAAAGTCAGTTTTCCAAATTTGTTCAGGTAACCAAAATCAAAAGCATCGGTCATTGACGGATCTAAATCAGGATTACCTCTAAACAAGTTGATGTTACTTGATAAGCTCGAAAACGGGTTGATAGAGCGGGAGCGAGGTCTTGAAATCCTACGGCTATAGCTTAACGAAGCGCTGCTGCTTTCGTTGAATTCATATGTCAAAAATGCACTTGGGAAGAAATTGTTGTATTTCTTGTTCTTGTAAATGTTTTGAGTCAATTGGTTGATATCGATATTGGAATCTTCCCAACGCAGACCTACCAAATACGACATTCTGTTGATTTTAGTACCAAACTGGCTATAAAGCGCATTTACTTTTTCTTTATACTCTAATGTGTTAGTGAATTGAGGATCGTTTTCCCAACCACCTGTACCATAGTTGAAATTTTCAACAGAATAGTCAGTTAAAAGATCATTGAAATTTCCACGGTATCCGGCTTCAAACTGGCTTTTTTCGCCAATAGGCAATACATAATCAGCCTGAAGTAATGAGCGGTTTTGTTTTTGGATATTACCGGTTCTTTGCTCGCTTATTGGAGTGCCATCCAATACATTTCTACTAGGAATATCTGAATCTTCATCATCATCACTTTGCGAGAAGGAAAGGTCAACCGTTAACTGATGTCCGTCTTTTTTGAATTTTTTGATGAAATTTGAAGAGAAATCAACGTTTTCATCTTTTTCAGACTCCATACTGAATCGGTTAGTGATACTTTGCAGATTCATTGACGGGTCATATCGGTATTGGAAAACGTTATCCGGATTTTCACCAGAACTTCTTCTATACGATAAAGTATTCGTCCATGTAATCGATTTGTCTAAGTACCATTCCAATCCAAAGACCCCATTGTAGCTTTTGTTCAATCTTTCGTTGTTTCTTCTTTCTTTTAAGTAACCAGTAACATCTCCGTTTTCATCCAAATATTCCGTATCTGTCATCGAGTTTCCAGGTCCTTTTCTATAGCTATAACCTTGTGTGGTGAACAGGTTGAATTGTTCGGTTTTGTAGTTAATTGTTCCAGTAAATCCATGATTGGCAGGGTCTCCGGTTGTAGCAGTTACCGTTCCGTTAATTCCTTGGTTTTTTCCTTTTTTCAAGATAATGTTAAGAATACCGGCACCACCTTCAGCATCGTATCTGGCAGAAGGATTCGTAATAACTTCTACTTTATCTACAGCATCAGCAGGAAGCATTTTTAAAGCATCTGCAATATTGATACCAGCTAAACCAGAAGGTTTTCCATCAATCAAGATTCTTACGTTTTCATTACCACGAAGGCTTACATTTCCTTCAACATCTACAGAAACAGAAGGAACGTTGTCTAAAACATCACTAATCGTTCCGCCTTTGACAATCATATCTTGTCCTACGTTATAGACTTTTTTATCTAGTTTGATTTCTACAGTCGAGCGTTCTGCACGAATTTCAACAGCATCGAGCATTTCGGCTTCGGCTTCTAAAGCAACAGTTCCAAAATTTTTATCCTCCTGTATGGGCAGTTGTTTCATTTCGATTGGCTTGAAAGAGATGAATTCAAACTTCACATCATAAGTACCTGCATTTGCTTCTATTGAAAACTCACCATTCTCATCTGTCATTCCTCCAGTTATAACATCGGGACGCTTTGAGTTTTGTAGCGTTACCGTAGCATATCCCAAAGGTTGAGAAGTCGATTTTTCGGTAATTTTACCTGTGATTTTTACTTTTTTAGCCTGCGGCCTTTCTTGCGCATAGCTGAGAAGTGTAACGGACAGCAATAGGAGGGTTATTGCAAATTTTAGATTTTTCATTAACGAGAATGTTGATTATTTAGCTTAAGACAGCAAAAGTAGGTTTTGGTTTAAGCCTGATTTCATAAAGGTTTGTTAAATAAAACTATTTAGCTTACTTAAAGAATTTCCAGTATTTTTTCTGGTGGTCGGCCTATAGTAGCCGTTTTGCCGTTGATTACGATTGGCCTTTCAATCAGAATTGGATTTTCAATCATTATTTTGATGATTTCTTCATCAGAAAATGTTTTGCCTTTAAAGTTTTGTACCCAGATTTCTTCTTTTTGGCGCACCAATTCAATAGGTGATATTCCCAGAAGTTTTAGGATGGATTTGAGTTCTTCCGCTGTAGGAACTTCCTTTAGGTATTGTATGATTTCAAATTCTTTTCCAGATTTTTCAAGCAGGCTAAGTCCTTCTCTTGACTTTCCACATCGTGGATTGTGATATATCGTAATCATAGTGTTCAGATTTAAATAAACCGCAAAGAAAAGAAATGCAATTTAAAAATAGATGATTATATCGTAACAATTGAATAAATTAGGGGACGAATTATACACTAAACTAAAACTGAAGATATGTTTATAGCTCAAGGCTTTAAGAGTAAAGGGAATACATTTTGGAGATATATTATTGGCTCGATTATAGTAATCATTGCTTCTACATTGGGGCAATTTCCGCTTATAATTGCCGTCGGAATAAAATCTTTTGAAGAAAACAAGGCTTTTCCAACTGAGCAGACTGAGTTGTTAACCTCTCTTGATTCGAACCTGACGCTTTTCCTGATGATGATTTCATTTGTAGTTGCTTTGTTGGCCTTATTTTTCGTTGTGAAATATTTGCATCAGCAGAAATTTATTGAAGTAACGACTTCTCGACCAAAAATGGACTGGAAACGCTTTTTCTTTTCGTTTGGACTTTGGGCAACGATTATGATTGTCATGACTATAGTTGCCTATTATGCTTCACCACAGGATTATGAAGTTAATTTCAAGCCGGTTCCTTTTGCCATACTGGCTATTATTGCTATCGCCCTGATACCGATACAGACCAGTACCGAAGAGTATATTTTTAGAGGCTATCTTATGCAAGGTTTTGCACTTTTGGCAAAAAACAAATGGTTCCCATTGCTAATGACTTCCCTAATTTTTGGATCACTTCATATCATGAACCCGGAAGTTGAAAAAATGGGCTATATCATTATGATATATTATATAGGTACAGGTTTATTTCTAGGCATTTTGACACTGATGGATGATGGTATTGAATTGTCACTTGGATTCCATGCCGCGAATAATTTGATTGGCGCTTTGCTCTTAACAGCAGACTGGTCGGTTTTCCAGACGCATTCCATTTTAAAAGACCATTCAGAACCTGTAGCTGGATTTGATGTTTTACTTCCTGTTTTTATACTTTTTCCAATTCTTTTATTTATCTTTAGTAAGAAGTACCAATGGAATAATTGGAAAGAGAAATTGACCGGAACCATTCCGGATAGCCCAACAACAGAGAACACCTACCACAATAATCAATTTGAAAAAAACGATGGACAATCCAACCTATTATAATGTACACAACCGTTTTAAGCTGAATGGCTTTCATTTAGACAGAGATGATTTATGCCGTGTCGCCTATAGTTTCATAAAAGAAGGTGAAGCTTATGAAAGACCGGTTGGCGCTTTTTTATTGGATTGGTTTGATGAGAAAGATTATATCGAAATGACGACTTCCGGAACTACCGGAGCTCCAAAAAAAATAAGAATCAGTAAACAGGCAATGGTAAATTCAGCCTTAGCTACCGGAGACTTTTTTGAATTGGCTCCTGGGAACAAAGTACTTCATTGTCTTCCGGCAAAATATGTAGCAGGAAAGATGATGTTTGTCAGAGCTTTTATTTTAGGCTTGGATATCGATTTTGTAGAACCTACTTCAACGCCTTTAGAAAGAAACGAAGAAACCTATGATTTTGCAGCAATGGTTCCGATTCAGGCCCAACATTCATTAGATAAGCTCGGGCAGGTAAAAAAACTGATTATTGGCGGTGCCAAAGTGAGTTCTGTTTTGGCTGAAGAACTGAAAAAAATCCCTACAGCGATTTATGAAACGTATGGCATGACAGAAACCATTACGCATATAGCCGCCAAAAGAGTAGGAGAGGAAGCTTTTCAGGTTTTGCCAGGTATAACCGTTGCTGAAGACGAAAGACATTGTCTTGTTGTAAATGCACCGGCAATTTCAGAAGAAATTGTTGTGACGAATGATGTTGTAAAAGTGTTGAATGATCATGAATTTATTTGGCTTGGCCGTATTGATAACGTTATTAATAGCGGCGGAATAAAGCTTTTTCCAGAACAGATAGAAGAGAAATTGTCACATAAGATTGACCGCAGGTTTTTTATCGCCTCACAAGAAAATGAAGAATTAGGAGAAAAACTGGTTCTTGCCATAGAAGGCGATCCTTATGTTATAGACGATGAAGCTTTTGGTGAACTTGGTAAATATGAAAAACCAAAAGTAGTACTGTTTATTCCTAAATTTTTAGAAACGCCAACAGGAAAGCTATTGCGGAAGGAAAGTTTAGCCAGTATATAAAAAGAGCGCCATGAGGCGCTTTTTTTAATCGTATTTTATTTTTATAAGAAACCTGTAATCATCAAATGTTACAGCATTATCATTTTTAAAAGATTGGGTTTTCCATTCGTTGGTTGCTTCAAGCCTGATTTCTTTATTGTCTTGTTTTAAAATAACCGGCATTTTAAAATCAGATACATCTGTTAGCCATCGGAACTTTACTTCTTTCTTTTTGAAAACGACTTCCAACTCAGGAATATTTTTGTACTTAAGGTATTGTTCAAAAATTGGTGTCAGGTTTTGGCCTGTTTCGGTATTGAAAAAGGTAATGACAGTTTCGGTATCGATAATCTTATGACGGTAGGTTTCGGAATATTTTAGCAGTATTTTCCACCATTTTTGATCGTCATTGATAATATGGCGAAGTGTATTCAGAAGAAGTGCTCCTTTATAATACATATCGTTAGAACCTTTATGGTTGACGCCATATTTGCCAATAATTGCACTTCTGTTAGAAACACGGTTTTTTTGCCCGTTTATATATTCCATAGCCTTTTCATAGCCATAAACACATTCTATAAATACTGATTCGGAATAGGTTGTAAATCCTTCGTGGATCCACATGTCTGCAATATCTTTTGAAGTAATACTGTTTCCAAACCATTCGTGACCACTTTCGTGGATGGTAATATAATCGAAAAGCATGCCTATACCTGTGCCAGAAGTATCGGTTCCCATATAACCTTTTCGGTATTTATTCCCATAAGCAACAGCGCTTTGGTGTTCCATACCTAAATAAGAAGTTTCAACTAATTTATAACCGTCTTCTGCAAA
Organism: Flavobacterium microcysteis; assembly: GCF_006385255.1. Lineage (GTDB taxonomy): Bacteria > Bacteroidota > Bacteroidia > Flavobacteriales > Flavobacteriaceae > Flavobacterium > Flavobacterium microcysteis. The sequence goes on along the minus strand of NZ_VFJE01000052.1, from coordinate 264,641 downwards.
AGGATACTTACCAAATTTAGCTTCGAAACAATCCAACATTGGTTTTACTTCTTCAAAATGTTTTTTTGCTCTTTCTTCATTTTCAGGAAGAACATAATAATCCAAATCCAGCCCGTTATGAGTATCATGGATATGAGCGTAGTTGGCTATATTAACTGTGATATCATAATTATTGATTGGACTTTTTACTTCCCAATCCCAACGGGTATATCCGTTTTTCAGATTTTCACTTCCTTTAAACCTGCCGTTGGAAACATTCATTAATCCATCCGGAACAGCAACTTTTATCGTAGCACCAAAATCAGGTTCATCACTTTGGGAATCTTTTACCGGATACCATAAGCTGGCACCTGTTCCTTGTACAGCAACTCCAATCCAAGGCTTGCCTTGACTGTCGGTCTTGAATACAAAACCACCATCCCATGGCGGATATTTTGCAATTTCAGGATTGCCTGAATAATAAAAACGTATGGTTTTATCGATTCCGTCAACAGTTAACGGTTTTGGGAAAGTAATAAAAACAGCGTCAAATTCTCTTTTATATTCCAGTGGTTTGCCTTCAAAAAGTATGTTGTCAACTTTCATATTCTCGAACAAATCGACTTGGATTTTTTGTGTACTTTTTAAGGTTTTAAAAGTAATATCATTATATCCCTTAATTGATTTTTCTTCTGGATTTATGGTAATGTTCAAATCATAGCGCTGAACATCATAACAAGTTCTTTCAGAAGAAAAGCCACCACGGAGTGAGTCCTTTCTGGTAAATTGCTGAGCATGGTTTTTTTGAAACCCGAGCAAACAAATAAAGAAAAGAAGATATCTCACCATTATGGAAGTTTTGAAAGGTTACTAAGGTTTTCTGGATTTGATAATCGTAAAGGTGCGGATTTTTATTTCTCCGGTATTGCTCAGGACCTCTTCTTTTTCAGATAGGATAGTTTCAATCTGGAATCCGGAAGCTTCGAGCAATGTTTTTGCCTTTTCCGCATCATAAAGCTCAAACCCGTATTTTGAAAAAGGGATTTTTTCCATTACTTCTTTCGGGATAAAAGCCAATATGAATGTGCCGTCCTTTTGTAATACCCTAAAAATTTCATTTAGATATTCTTCAGGATTTTTCCAAAAATAGATGGTATTGGCTGTAAAGATACTGTTGAAGAAAAAATCCGGATGCGCTATCTTTTCTCCGTCAGTAAGTTCAAAAACAGCTTTTTTAGAGGCCGTAAATTCAGAATTGAGCTTTTGGGCTTCTTCAACCATCAATTCTGATACATCAATACCGTAATAATTCAGATCCGCTTCTTTTTCAAACAAGTATTTGATATGGATTCCGTTTCCGGGTCCAATCTCTAAAATGGTTGAATGTGCTTTGGTTTCAACCTGATCTATAGCATTACGAATCATGTTATCGTTTGCTACGTTCATGCTATAGGCAGTCTGTATGCCGTTTTCACCATTTGGATGGCTCAATTGTCCGGCAAGTTCCTGAAGTTCCTTTTCTGAAAGATTCCCCATATCGACTAATTAGACTTGAATTACACCAAGGTTAAATTGCTTTTCGATAGGAGCATGGTTGGCAGCTTCGATTCCCATAGATATCCAGGTTCTGGTTTCCAGAGGATCAATAACAGCATCTGTCCATAAACGAGAAGCAGCATAATAAGGAGAAACCTGAGCATCATACTTCGCTTTTATCTTATCAAAAAGTTCTTGTTCTTTTGCTTCGTCAACTACTTCTCCTTTTGCTTTTAGCGATGAAGCTTCAATCTGCATTAATACTTTTGCTGCTTGAGTACCGCCCATTACGGCTAATTCAGCACTTGGCCACGCAAAAATCAATCTTGGATCATAAGCTTTTCCACACATTGCATAGTTTCCTGCACCGTAGGAGTTTCCAACAACAACCGTAAATTTAGGAACGACAGAGTTTGAAACTGCGTTTACCATTTTTGCACCGTCTTTGATGATACCTCCATGTTCAGATTTGCTTCCAACCATAAATCCGGTCACATCCTGTAAGAAAACCAAAGGGATTTTCTTTTGGTTGCAATTCGCAATAAATCGAGTGGCTTTGTCAGCTGAATCGGAATAAATAACGCCTCCAAACTGCATTTCGCCTTTTTTGGATTTTACAACCTTACGTTGATTGGCTACAATTCCTACTGCCCAACCGTCTATTCTGGCATAACCGGTAATGATAGTCTGCCCATAACCTTCTTTATACGCTTCAAATTCAGAATTATCGACCAAACGTTTGATGATTTCCATCATGTCGTATTGTTCCGATCTGGATTTAGGGACGATACCGTAAATTTCTTTTTCATCCAAAGCAGGCTTTTCCGATTGTATTCTGCTGAAGCCCGCTTTGTCGTAATCACCGATTTTATCTACGATATTTTTTATTCTGTCTAAAGCATCTTTATCGTCTTTAGCCTTATAATCTGTAACGCCGGAAATTTCGCAATGCGTTGTTGCTCCTCCAAGCGTTTCGTTGTCAATTGTTTCACCTATGGCAGCTTTTACCAGATAACTTCCTGCCAAGAAGATACTTCCGGTTTTGTCTACAATTAAAGCTTCATCGCTCATAATAGGAAGGTAGGCGCCACCGGCAACACAGCTTCCCATAACTGCAGCAATTTGCGTAATGCCCATGCTGCTCATGATGGCGTTGTTTCTAAAAATTCTTCCGAAATGTTCTTTATCCGGGAAAATTTCATCCTGCATTGGAAGGTATACCCCGGCACTGTCTACCAAATAAATGATTGGCAGTCTGTTTTCCATTGCTATTTCTTGGGCACGAAGGTTTTTCTTTCCGGTAATAGGGAACCAGGCTCCGGCTTTTACGGTAGCATCATTAGCTACCACGACACATTGTTTTCCTTTGATGTAGCCAATTTTGATTACAACACCGCCTGACGGACATCCGCCATGCTCAGCGTACATTCCATCACCTACAAATGCGCCTATTTCAATACTTTCTTTTTTAGGGTCCAGAAGGTAATCAATTCTTTCCCTGGCGGTCATTTTGCCTTCTGCGTGTAATTTTTCTATTCTTTTTTCGCCTCCGCCTAATCTTACTTTTGCGAAACGTTGTTTTAAATCAGATAATAAAAGCTTGTTGTGGTCTTCGTTTTTATTGAAGTTGATATCCATAATGTATAGAGTGTATTTTGCTTATTTTTTTGAGATTGCTAAAGTACGAAAACGTTTGCAATAAAAAAGAAATTGGCTTTTTGGAAGTGCCTATCAATATTATGAAATCGTAAATTTTGATAACTCCTTATTTATGATTTGATAATATTGTCTTAACATTAAAGAGATACATTTGCACCATTAAATAACAAACCTATGTCTTTAAACAGTATTTTCCAGTTTTTAGTTCCTAAAGATAAAAAGTTCTTTCCTCTTTTTGAACAAGCTTCACAAAATTTAATCTTATTGGCAGAAACTTTGCACGAAGCAGTAAATGCACCAAAGTTAGAAAGAGAGAACTATTTCAGAAAAATTGAAGAGCTAGAGGCTATTATTGAGGAAATTACACATAAAACTCACTTAGAGCTAAGCAGAAACTTTATTACTCCGTTTGACCGTGAAGATATTTTTGCTTTGGTAAAGTCAATGGATGATGTGGCAGATTATATGCACGGTGCTGCAAGTAGAATGCGTTTGTATCAGGTAGAAAAAATCACGAAATCGATTCGTAAATTAACAGAAATCAACTTAGAAGCTTGTCAGCATATTGGTGCTGCGATAAAAGAGTTGAAAGATTTGAAAAATCTTAAGGCTATTGCTGATGCCTGCAAGAAGATTAATAAGTTAGAAAGCAAGGCAGATAACGTTTTTGATAAAGCCGTTGCTGATATCTTTGAAAATGAGACTGATGCTAAAAATATCATCAAGTATAAAGAAGTTTTGTCTGCACTTGAATCAGCATCTGATAAATGTAAAAGCGTAGCTAACGTTCTTGAATCTGTGGTAGTTAAGCACTCCTAAATCATTTTTGACTCAACAATCTTATGGATTTTACAATATTAATTGTCATTATCGTTCTTGCATTAATCTTTGATTATATCAATGGTTTTCACGATGCAGCGAACGCAATTGCAACTATTGTTGCGACAAAAGTGCTTACTCCATTCCAGGCTGTTGTTTGGGCTGCGTTCTTTAACTTCTTGGCATATTGGGTTTTTGGTTTTGGTGTCGCTGATACCGTGGCAAAAACAGCCAATACAATGGAAATTAACCTGACGGTTATCTTAGCGGGAATCATTGCCGCAATATGTTGGAATTTATTGACTTGGTGGCTGGGAATTCCTTCCAGTTCTTCACATACTTTGATTGGTGGTTTTGCCGGAGCTGCAATTGCTCATGCTGGTTTTGACGTAGTTACCTGGTATAAAGCAGCAAGCGGTGGAGGAATGCCTTCTGGTGTAGTTATCATTATCGCTTTTATTGTCCTCGCACCACTCCTCGGTGCACTGGCATCCTATCTGATATCGATATGGCTCCTCAATTCATCTAAAAAAAGTATTTATCCTAAAATATTTACGGGTTCTTTGATGATTGCTACGATTGTATTCGTTGCGTTTCAGATGGTTCCTTACGAAAAAATTAAGAAGCCACGTTTTGACTCTCACTTTTGGAGTGTTGTTTTCGAAGCGCATAATATCAAATGGTTTTTAGTAGCATTTATTATATTGTCTGTGAGTACGTTCTGTTTGTTCTTTAGCAGAATGAGTCATAGCAAATCAGAATCATGGTTAAAAAAGATGCAGCTTCTTTCATCTGCAGCTTTCAGTTTAGGACATGGTGGAAATGATTCGCAAAAAGTAATGGGTATCATCGCTGCAGCTGTAGCTGTTTATATCCATACGAATGGTCTTCCACAGGAAAGTATGCCGGAATGGTTGAATGTAGTGCTTCCTGATGAAACAGGAGATTTCCATATGCCTGCCTGGATTCCGCTTGCGTGTTATTCTGCGATAGCTGCCGGAACTTTGAGTGGTGGTTGGAAAATCGTTAAAACCATGGGATCAAAGATTACAAAAGTAACTTCATTTGAAGGAGTTGCGGCTGAAACAGCTGGAGCCTTGACTTTATATTTTACGGAGCATTTAAAAATACCAGTAAGTACAACGCACACGATTACAGGTTCGATAATCGGGGTTGGTTTGACAAAACGTGTTTCTGCTGTTCGTTGGGGAGTTACCGTTAGCCTGATTTGGGCATGGGTACTGACAATTCCAATTTCAGCAATTTTAGCAGCTTTGTTTTACTATATACTGAATCTATTCCTTTAATTAAGGATTATTATACAAAACCACTGCCAAGCAGTGGTTTTTTGTTTTTAGCACATTCTTAACCTGATGTTGGAAATGAAATTGCTATTTTTAATAAAAAATAAAAAAAATGAAAACTAGAGACTACATTATTCTTTCAATATTTATAACAAACGTAGCTATGGCACAACTTAAGAAAGTTGATTATAAAGACAATGCGCAAATTTTAAGCGGTTTTTCGGCCGTACCCAAAAAATCATTAGCAAATAAACCGGGTGTTCTTATTCTTCCAGCCTGGAAAGGTGTTGATGAACATTCTAAAGAAACGGCAACCAGGTTGGCTGATATGGGATATTATGCTTTTGTAGCAGATATTTATGGAGTAGACCAAAGACCAAAAGACACGAAAGAAGCAAGTGCGAAGGCCGGATATTATAAAACAAATATTAAAGAATATCAGAATAGGATTTCACTCGCTTTGGCTGAATTGGTAAAACAAGGAGCTGATGCCGATAATATTGCTGTAATAGGGTATTGTTTTGGAGGTGCTGGCGCATTGGAAGCTGCACGAACGAATATGAAAGTTAGGGGAGTAGTATCATTTCACGGAAGTTTGGGCAGAGATGCTTCTCGTGAAATCACAGCTATACAGCCAAAAGTTTTAGTCCTTCACGGAGCTGATGATCCACATGTTTCAGAAAAAGAAATTAAGGATTTCCAAAATGAAATGAGAACAGCCAAAGCCGACTGGGAGATGAATTATTATGCCAACGCAGTTCATGCGTTTACCGAAAAAAGTGCTGGAAACGACAATTCAAAAGGAGCTGCTTATAATGAATTGGCAGATAAGCGTTCCTGGGAAGCAATGAAGTTGTTTTTTAAGGAAGTCTTGAAATAGAAAGATGATAAAAACTCTGCGGCTCTGCGTCTTTGCGAGCAATAATTTCACGCAAAGACGCAGAGCCGCAAAGCTTAAAATGTATCGGTTTTACTGGTGATGCGTGATTTCGGTTTCTTCCTGTTTGTAGATAATAGGCAGAGAGATAAAAAAGGATGTCCCTAATTCTTTACCCGGACTTTTTGCAAAAATTTGTCCTCTATGTAATTCTACAAATGATTTACAGATGGATAATCCTAAGCCGTTTGAACTCTCTTTACCTGTTGGTTTGGAACTTAGTTTGGCGAATTTTTTGAAAAGCTTGTCCGCATCTTCGTCATTTAGTCCTTGTCCCTGATCTTTGAATTCGATTTCTACAAAGTCATCAATCTTTTTAGCAATAATCTTAATGGTAGTGTTGCTGTAGGAATATTTGATGGCATTGCTTAGAAGATTATGAAGCACATCAGAGATTTTTGTCTTGTCGATGTTGATTCTTGGAAGCGATTCTTCAATTGTCAATTCAATAATCTGATTCTTTTTGTTGGCTAGCAATTCAAAATTATTAATTAATCGGTCCAGCATTTCTTTCAAATCGGCTTCTTCAATAGAAAGTCGCTGTTCTTTTTCTTCATCTTCTGAAAGCTTAAGTAAATCCGTCAGCTTGTTCTGAATGGTAGCGACACTATGCTTGATCATGTCGGTCATCTTAGGCGTTTTTGAAGCGTCAAGTCGTAAGATGTCATTAGCAAGACTAATGGATGCCAATGGATTTTTTATTTCATGCAGTGCGATGCCCATGAGCTCGTTCTGTGACTTGATAATTGTATTGTAGCGTAATCTGCTTTCCAACTTATTGATAACAATGTCTGCAAGCGTTCTAAGCATATCCATTTGATGTTCCGTAACTTCGTGTGCTACGCTGTCGATAACACAAACTGTCCCGACAGAGTGGCCTTCAGGAGTTTTTAAAGGCGCTCCAGCATAAAACCGTATGCCATTAGGACTACTGACAAAGCGATTTTCTGATAAATCAGGAATAGCATGCGTGTCGTTAAATACAGTGATTTTTTCATCCAGAATGGCCAGTGAACACAAGCTGTCTTCTCTTGGAACTTCCGTTGCCTGAAAGTCACCAATGTTTGCTTTAAAGTAAACACGATGTTCATCAACAAAAGTTACAAAAGCATTTTTGGTATTGAATATTTGTGAAGCTAATAGGGCGATTTTGTCAAAAGTATCCTCAGAATGCGTATCAAGAACCTGATAGTCATAGAGTTTTTGAAGCCTTAGAGCTTCGTTGTTTGGAATATAGGAAATGGGCTTCTTGTAATTCATGTCATTTTCTTAGATCAAAATCTAAAAATCAAATTTAGATTTATGAATCCAGATAAAGATAGGACATCTATTTGGAGAAATTGTTACACTTAAACCAGAATTTCTTAAAAAAATATTAAAATGGGGAAATATAAAAATGCGAATTATATCTCATTGCCAATAAATTAGCTTTTGAGGTATAATCCGCATTTTATTTTTTAAAAAGACTATTCTTCTTCTTTTTGTCCCATCATCATCAAAAATGACTTAAGGAACTCGTCGATTTCACCATTCATTACAGATTCCACATCGCTGGTTTCGTATTCAGTTCTTACATCTTTTACAAGCTTGTACGGATGCATAACGTAGTTTCGTATTTGCGAACCCCATTCGATTTTCATCTTTTTGGCTTCAATCTCGTCACGTAACGCTTGTTTCTTCTTTAATTCGATTTCGTATAATTGCGATTTCAGCAACTGCATGGCTTTGGTCTTGTTATCCAATTGAGAACGGGTTTCTGAATTCTCGATAATAATACCTGTCGGATGGTGACGAAGTCGTACGGCTGTTTCCACCTTATTGACGTTCTGTCCACCGGCACCGCTCGAACGCATGGTTTCCCACGAAATATCGGCAGGATTAATTTCAATTTCGATGGTATCGTCCGCCAGAGGATATACATATACTGATGCAAAAGAAGTATGGCGTTTTCCATTGCTGTCAAAAGGAGAAATTCGTACCAGTCGGTGTACGCCATTTTCGCCTTTTAAATAACCAAAAGAATAATCGCCTTCAAACTCGAGGGTTACGGTCTTGATTCCGGCAACTTCACCAGCCTGAAAGTTGAGTTCTTTGATTTTATAGCCATTCTTTTCGCCCCACATCATATACATTCGCATCAGCATCTGTGCCCAGTCGCAACTTTCTGTTCCGCCGGCTCCTGCTGTAATCTGCAAGACAGCGCTCAAAGAGTCACCTTCGTCAGATAACATGTTTTTGAACTCGATGTTTTCGATATGTGTATTGGCCAGATTGTATTGTTCGTCCAGTTCTTCGGCGGTCATTTCACCTTCCCTGTAAAACTCATAAGCCAATTGCAATTCATCGGCAAGAGAAACAGCTTTGTTATAATCTTCAACCCATTTCTTCTTGGATCGCAGCATTTTAACGTGAGCTTCGGCTTCTTTTGGATTGTTCCAAAAGTCTGGGGCTAATGTTTTTTCTTCTTCGTTGGCAATTTCAATTAATTTCTTATCGACGTCAAAGATACCTCCTCAACGCACCAAGGCGCTCCACAATACCTTTAATTTGTTCGGTAGTTGTCATAAATTTTATATTTTTATACCCACAAAAATAAGGTATACTTTTGATATTATGGAAATAAATTTAGTAAGCGATACGGTAACAAAACCGACAAATGAAATGCTACAGCAGATGTTTCGTTCAAAAGTAGGCGATGATGTATATAAGCAAGATCCGACTGTCAATGAGTTAGAAGAGATGGTCGCTAGTATATTTGGGATGGAAGCCGCCCTTTTTTTTCCTTCGGGAACCATGGCAAACCAAACGGCAATAAAATTACATACCAATCCGGGCGAGCAGATAATCTGCGATAAATGGTCACATATTTTTCATTATGAAGGTGGAGGAGCCTCTTTTAACAGTGGTGTTTCCTGCTGTTTAGTGGATGGAAAACGTGGAATGATTACGGCAAAACAAGTCAAAGATTCTATTAATCCTCCAGAATTCTATCATAGTCCGTTGACCAGCCTGGTGAGTATAGAGAACACAACAAACAAGGGTGGAGGAGCCTGTTATGAAATAGAAGAGCTTGCCAAGATAAAAGAAGTCTGTAAAGAAAATAACCTGAAATACCATTTGGATGGCGCCCGTCTATGGAATGCCTTGGTAGCAAAAAGACAAAATCCAAAACATTTTGGAGAATTGTTTGATACAATCTCTGTGTGCCTGTCAAAAGGACTAGGTGCACCGGTAGGTTCTGTATTGTTAGGCAGTAAGGAAACGATGGAACGCGCTTTACGAGTTAGGAAGATATTTGGTGGAGGAATGCGTCAGGCAGGCTATTTGGCTGGAGCCGGAATTTATGCTTTAAAACATAATGTCAGCCGTTTGCAGGAAGACCATAATAAGGCAAAAGAACTGGCTTATATACTTAAACAATTACCTTGGGTAGAAAGCGTTGAACCTGTGGAAACCAATATCTTGATATTTGCTGTAAAACCACAGTATAATGAAGATATAGTAATAGAAAAATTAAAGCAGAAAAATATTTTTATCAGCTCACTAGGCAAAGGAAAACTCCGTATCGTTACTCATTTGGATTATAGAGATGTCATGCATACTTATGTTATTGAAACGCTGCAGAAATTAACTTTTTAGCAATAGGCAGTAGGCTTTAAGCTGTAGGCCATCGCTTACTGCCTAAAGCCTACAGCTTATAGCTATTTAAACATATCCATACCCGGAATATTAGGCATGCCGTCTTTTGCTACGGCACCTAATTCTGCCTCATTTACAGCAGTAGCTTTTTGAATGGCTTTGTTCATAACTAATAAAAGATAGTCTTCAAGTTGCTCTCTGTCTTCCAATAAACTCTCATCGATATCAATTGACTTTACATTACGGTTAGCCGTAAGCGTAACTTTTAAAAGCCCGTCACTGCTTTGTTCGTCAATTAAAACAGAATCAAGTCTTTTTTTAGTTTCTTCTATTTTTTGTTGGGTTTCTTTTAGTTTGCCCATCATGCCCATTATGTCTCCAAACATTGTTGATAATTTTTATGATTTGTAATTGCTAAATTATTAAATTGCATAGTTATATTCAAGGGAGAATTAGATGAAAAATAAATTAATTTTATGTTGCCTTTGTATTATTTTTGCAACTTCATATTCGCAAAATACATTCCGTAAGATGTCAATAACAATACCCCCACCAACAGCAAAAAAAATACCTAAAACGCTAGAAAAGCACGGCGATAAAAGAGTAGACGACTATTTTTGGTTAAATGACAGAGAAAACAAAGATGTCATTGACTATCTAAATAGTGAAAATCAATACTATGAGGAGATGACTGCTCATACCAAAGGATTAAAAAGTTTGCTGTTTGAGGAAATGAAAGGCAGAGTTAAAGAAGATGATTCTTCGGTGCCTTATTTTCTTAATGGTTACTGGTATATGACACGCTTTGAAACAGGTAAGGATTATCCAATCTATTCCAGAAAAAAAGGAAGCCTTACTGCTAAGGAAGAAATTCTTTTCGATTGTAATGAATTAGCAAAAGGACATACTTATTTCCATTTAGGAGGATTGAGCATCAGTCCGGATAATAAATATGCTTCTTTTGGAGTAGATGTTATTGGAAGAAGAATTTACACGATTCAGGTGAAAAATCTCCAAACAGGCAAACTGTTTGCTGATAAAATAGAAAATACAACCGGTAGTTCGACCTGGGCCAATGATAATAAAACATTGTTTTATACCCAGCAAGACAAACAGACCTTGCGTTCAGATAAAATTTTTAAGCATAAACTGGGCGGCAAGCAGCTGCAAGATATTTTAGTTTATGATGAAAAAGACGATACGTTTAATGTTTCTGTAAGCAAAGAAAAATCAAAAAAATATATCGTAATCAGTTCTTCAAGTACTTTAACGACTGAATTCAGAACATTATTGGCAGATGATCCGGATGGAGAATTTAAAGTTTTCCAGCCAAGAGTGAGAGGAATGGAATATAGCATTGCCCATTATGGTGATAGTTTTTACATCCTGACCAATAAAGACAATGCAACCAATTTTAAATTGATGAAAACGCCTGAAAAAGCAACTTCTCAGGAAAATTGGAAAGACTTGATTCCGCATCGTAATGATGTATTGTTGGAAGACATCGAAATTTTTAAAGATTATTTGGTAATTGGGGAACGATCCAACGGATTGAACAAGATAAGAATTATGCCGTGGAACGGAAAAGGGGAGTATTATCTTCCGTTTGACAGCGAAACCTATACGGCCAATATTTCCACAAACCCGGACTTTGACACGCAGATTTTACGTTACAGCTATCAATCGCTTGGAACTCCATCTTCTGTAGTTGACTTCAACATGAAAACCAAGGAGAAAGAAGTCAAGAAAGAGCAAGAAGTTTTAGGAGGGAAATTTGACAAGAAAAATTATGTGGAAGAAAGAGTTTGGGCTACTGCAGAAGATGGTACCAAGATTCCGATTTCAATGATTTATAGAAAAGGAATGAAAAAAGATGGCAAAAATCCATTGCTGTTATATGCTTACGGTTCTTATGGTGCTACTATGGATCCTTATTTTTCATCTACCAGATTGTCGCTTTTAGATAGAGGATTTATCTATGCTATCGCCCATATTCGTGGTGGTGAAGATATGGGAAGGTTATGGTATGAAGATGGTAAGCTGCTTCACAAGAAAAATACCTTTACAGATTTTGTAGATTGTTCAAAATTTGTAATCAAAGAAAAATATACTAGCCCTGAACATCTTTACGCAGAAGGCGGTTCTGCCGGTGGATTGTTAATGGGAGCTGTTGTAAACATGGCACCTGAATTATATCATGGTGTTATTGCACAGGTTCCTTTTGTGGATGTTGTGACAACCATGTTGGATGACACCATTCCGCTGACTACTGGAGAATATGATGAGTGGGGGAATCCAAACGAGAAAGAATATTACGATTATATGAAATCCTATTCGCCTTATGATAATGTCAAAGCACAGAATTACCCAAATATGTATGTGTCAACCGGACTTCATGATTCTCAGGTGCAATATTGGGAACCTGCCAAATGGGTTGCCAAATTGAGAACAATGAAGACCGACAAGAATTTGTTATTCCTTGATACTAACATGGATGCGGGGCACGGAGGCGCATCAGGTAGGTTTGAAGCATTGAAAGAATTAGCTAAGGAATTTAGTTTTTTGTTAGATTTAGAAGGAATTGAAAACTAATTAGATTTTTTTTGTTAAATTTGCAAGGATTTGAGGTCAATAAAAAGTCAATGAGTTGCCTTGATTAACTATTTTTTTATGAAAGAAGAAATAAAAGCTTATAATAACGTATTGGAATTAATAGGTAACACCCCACTTATTAAGCTCAATAAAGTCACAGAAAATATAGAAGGTAATTTCTACGCAAAAGTAGAAGCTTTTAATCCGGGGCACTCCACTAAAGATAGAATTGCATTATACATTATAGAGGAAGCTGAAAGACAAGGAATCTTGTCACCTGGTGATACGATAATCGAGACGACATCAGGAAATACGGGGTTCAGCATTGCAATGGTGAGCATTATAAAAGGCTACAACTGTATTTTGGCAGTAAGTTCAAAATCATCAAGAGATAAAATAGATATGCTGAGAAGCATGGGAGCCAAGGTGTATGTTTGCCCTGCCCACGTTTCAGCAGACGATGAAAGGTCCTACTACAATGTTGCAAAAAGACTTCACGAAGAAACAAAAGGATCAGTTTACATCAATCAATATTTTAACCAACTAAATATTGATGCTCATTACAAAACAACCGGGCCTGAAATCTGGGAGCAAACCAACGGAAAAATTACGCATTTAATTGCCTGCAGCGGAACAGGAGGAACTATCTCTGGAGCTGCAAAATTCCTTAAAGAAAAAAATCCAAACATTAGAATACTAGGAGTTGATGCTTTTGGTTCTGTATTGAAAAAATACCACGAGACAAAAGAGTTTGATTCTAATGAAATCTACCCATACAGAATTGAAGGCTTAGGAAAGAATTTAATCCCTACTGCAACTGACTTTGATTCTATTGATAAATTCATAAAAGTAACCGACGAAGAAAGTGCGCATGCTACAAGAGAAATAGCCAAAAAAGAAGGCTTGTTTGTAGGATATACTTCGGGAGCTGTTCTTCAAGCCATCAAACAATATGCTGAAGAAGGCGAATTTGATAAAGACAGTAACGTAATTGCTATTTTCCCTGATCACGGTTCAAGATATATGAGCAAAGTATTTAGCGATGACTGGATGAACGAACAAGGGTTCTTTGACAGCATAAACGTTGAAGAAGCACAGAAAATAGAATTCATAAAATAATCGATTTTATAAAGCATAAAAAAACTCCAGAAATATCTGGAGTTTTTTATTTTGATTCGTTCTGGGATTAGTCTTTTGTTACTTTTCCAGAACCGCTGATGTTTTTCTTAATGGTTGGGTCGCCTTTGTATTTTACACTTCCTGAACCCTGGATATTGGCAGAAAGATCTTTTGTCGTATTTGTTTTTACGTATCCAGAACCAGAGATACTAACATCTGTAGCTACCGAAGTAAAATCAGAAGCATCTATATTACCGGAGCCATGAATGCTTGCTGAAAATACATTTGCTTTTCCGTCCAGTTCTATTTGTCCGGAACCGTTGATTTCAGCCTTAGCTGTGCCGGTATTCAGATTCAGTTCAATTTTTCCAGATCCGTCCACTTTTACAGAAGCTGATTGCGCATCCACTTTATCTAAATCAATCTTACCAGAACCGCTTACAGAAGCAACAAAATTATTCGATTTGATAGCAGCATCTGATTTGATATTTCCAGAACCGGATACGCTTACTTCATCTAATTGTTTGAAAGGGACTGTTATGGTTGCGCTTCCCTTAAAATTCATTTTTTTTGAAGAATTAAAATAGATTTTCAACGTGTTTCCTTTTACTTCTGTCACTAGATTTTTTAGAGCTGCTTCATCACCCACAACTGTAAGCGCATTTGTGTTGCCGGAAACTAGGATGATTTTTGGAGAACCTTTGGATTCAATTTTAGAAAAAGAACCAACAGTTCTGCTTTCTGTTTTGGTTTGGGAATTTGCTGTTGCGATAAAAAATAAACCGAATAGCAATAGGAATTGTGTTTTTTTCATGATGATATATTTTAATGATTGAAACGTAAATTTAAAGAATTCCTACAAATAAAAAAACTCCTGAATTTCAGGAGTTTTTATGTAAAAAATATAATTCTAAGATTATTCTTCCATCGTATGATAAACGTTTTGAACGTCATCATCTTCTTCGATTTTTTCCAATAGCTTTTCTACATCGGCGATTTGGTCTTCCGTAAGTTTTTTAGTTACTTGCGGAATTCTTTCAAATCCAGAAGAAAGGATTTCAATACCTCTGTTTTCCAATTCTTTTTGGATAGCACCAAAACTCTCAAATGGAGCATAAATCAAAATACCATCTTCATCAGCAAAAATTTCTTCTGCACCAAAATCAATGAATTCCAATTCCATTTCTTCAATATCGATACCTTCTGCCGGAATCCTGAAGTTACAGGTATGGTCAAACATAAATTCTACAGAACCTTGGGTTCCCATAGTTCCATTACATTTGTTGAAATAACTTCTGATATTCGCTACAGTCCTGTTATTATTGTCTGTTGCTGTCTCAATAAGAATCGCAATTCCGTGCGGAGCATAGCCTTCAAATAATACTTCTTTATAATTTGCCGTGTCTTTGTCGGTTGCTTTTTTAATAGCTCTTTCAACATTGTCTTTCGGCATATTTACAGCTTTGGCATTTTGCATGACAGCTCTTAATCTTGAATTTGATTCAGGATTAGGGCCGCCTTCCTTAACCGCCATTACGATATCTTTTCCAATTCTTGTAAATGCTTTAGCCATTGCTGACCAGCGCTTCATTTTTCTATTTTTTCTGAACTCAAACGCTCTTCCCATTTCTAAAATTTTTTATACGTTGCAAAAATAAGTTTTATCCTTTTTATTTCAAATCTATTTTAATCTTTCGGAACATGTTTTGAAATAAATTGTTCTCCAGTTTGTTCCCATTCCATATTAACGGCAACTTTGTTCTGATAAAATTTTGAATTCAGCTTGTTGTACTCGCTGATTTCACTGTTTACAGATTTTACTAGATTGTTGAAATTGTCAATTTCCTGTTTTGTTCTGTTCCTTTCTGGTTTCTTTTCCAGAGATTCTTTAGTGTCTTCAAGCTGTTGGTTTAACATCAGAAACGAAACTACTTTTGGAGTCAGCTCGATGGCTTCTTTTTTATAAAATTCAAGTGCTTTTTTAGTAGCAGTAATCAGGCTTGTATCTTTATTAAAAGGTGCTGCTGTTTTTAATTTTTCAAGACCTTCATTAGCATATAATTCTAATGAAGAAGCTTGTTGTTGTATGGCATTCAGGTCTTTTTGTTCAATCGATTTCATTAAATTGATGTCGGTTACATTCACCTTGAAAAAAATAAGGAACATGTCCGTGTGGTATTTGAAGACGGCACTGGAAGCCCTCATTTTTTTACTCAAATCAGAATTGTCATCTGTAATCTGAATATTGTATTTTTTTCCAAAAAGTTTCTGGTTCGTATTGAGTTTTTCGACTTCATCATTGATTTTTTCGTTAACCAGGTCGCGTGCCATAATATAGGCTTCCATAAAATCATAAGACTCTTCAGCGACTTCCTGCATGTCAATGATTTTTTCGTATTCGTCATTGATGTACTTTTCCGAAATGAACAAATAGGACAGGAGCTGGTCACGGTATTCCGTATCGCCCTTATAGCCGTTTTTTAGCCCGGATATTTTTTGGGAAGCATTCTGTATTGATTTAAGCAAAGTCTTTCGGGATGCGTCTATTTTCCTGGCACTTTTGCTATGGGCAACCGCTTTTGTATAATTCCATGTATTTCTTGAAATGGCAGCTGATTCTTTCCCTATGAAGTTCAGATAGTCAATTGGCGTTTTGAAATCCTGGGCTTTGCTTATGGTTACAATAAATAGAGTGAAAATGGCGAAGATTATTTTTTTCATGGAGATTTAGTCTTTTTTGGAGGCATAATAGTCAGAAATTATGTTGATACCTTCCAGGACATACGTATTCGTTTTTAGGTCCTTAATTCTGTATTCACTAATGCTTTTTTGGAATTCGTCAAATTTCAGAATTTCCTTTTCGTAAGATGTATTTGTGATTTCAAAATCGGCAGGTGTCTCGACAAGTTTTTTTACAGTGTCAAAAACCGCGTCAATACTGTGTACATCTTTGAATATGCTTTCGAAATTGAGCAGTATTGGATCTTTTGGAGAATTATAAATGGAATTGATTTTAGCATTAATGGTGTTTATCTCATTGAAATAAGCACTGTTGCTGATTCTTTTTTTGCTTTTTGGAATTAAGCCTTCAAAATCACTTCTTGAATAAGGGATAAATTTCGTCTTTGTAGTGATAACATCATTTTTTAATGCGGTTTTGCTGCTCTTTTCTCTTGAGATTATGCCATCATATAGAGTAGGAATTGCTATATCAGGAACGACTCCGGTCAGCTGATGGCTTTTTCCCGTTATTCTATAGAACTTCTCAATCGTTAGTTTTACAAAATCCTGTTCATTTCCGTTTTCAATGGGAAGAATTTGCTGCATAGAAGCTTTGCCTAATGTTGTAGCTCCTAAGATAATTGCTCTGTTGTAATCTTGCATTACAGAAGCAAAAAACTCGCTTGCGGAAGCCGAATTTCCATTGACAAGCACAATAATTGGACCGCTATATACTAAACCACGATTGAAATCCTTGATTATTTTTTGTTCTTTTTTATTATTGACTAAAACGGAGATAGGACCGGCATCGATAAACATTCCTGAAAGTTTTATGGCTTCTTCCATAGAGCCACCACCATCGTCTTGCAGGTCTAATATCAATCCTTCAACATTGTCTTTTTTTAGCTTTAAAATTTCTTTGGCAACATCATCTGAAATGCCTTGTACTGTATTTTTGTCAAAATCGGTATAAAAACTCGGAATATTGATATACCCGATACGGGTACCATTTTTTGAAACAATATAGCTGTATGCAGCATGATCGTCGGCCTTCATTATTTTTTTCTGAAGCGTGACATCATAAAGTGTCCCGTTTTTCTTTCGGAGTGATAACGTAATCTCTTTATGGGTGTCTGAAAAGATGATACTTCCGATAGTTTCCAGAGAACTACAAGAAACAAGAAGTTCTTCTCCTTTTTTGGGAGATACTTTGATTACCTGATCTCCTTTTTCAATGATTTCTGTTCGTGCTGCAGGACCGCCCGGAACAATCTCCTGAACAATTAATTCTTCATTTTCATTCAGGCTGACATACATTCCCAGTGAAAGATTGTCGGTTGAAAGTTCAGAAAGAAAAGAAGATTTGGTGTCGTATGAAAAATAGGAGGTATGCGGATCGAAATAGGAACAAAAAATAGAGTAAAAGCTACTTCTAATGTTCTTTTCGATACCATCTTTAGAATCCAATCGGTTGGTAATTCTGCATAAGGCAGTTTCGAAAATCTTTTCTCTTGATTTTTTTTCTAAGCTTGCAAAGTTTTGCTTTAGGGAATCATAGTTTTTACTGGTTTTGGCAATATCTTCCAAAATATCAAAACGAAGTCTTTTTGCAAATACCTTTTCAACATCTTCAGCTTTTACATAGAATGGAAAATTCTTTTTTGTAAAACGGATTGTGTCGTTTGTATTGTAATCCAGCTTTTCTTTTTGCAATTTTTCGACAGCCAATTTGCTTCTTTCCAAAGCTGTTTTGTATGTTTTGGCGAAATCTTCGAAAAAGGAACAGTCGTTACTGGCAATATAATCGTCAAATTTGAATTTGTACTTTGACAGGTAATCATATTCTGTTTTCAGGAATATGTTTTTGTCTGTATCCAATTCATTCATCAATGCTTCAAAAACATAAACCGATAGACTGTCGTCTACCGGTTTAGGATTGAAATGCTCACGTTGTATGAGATTGTTTATTTTTATAAGAACATCGCAGGATTTACCACTATCTTGTGAATAAGATGTAAAAGTAACAAGCAGTAAAAACAACAAGATTCTGTTCATATAGTTTTTTTATTTTTTATAAAAAGGCAATTTAACAACTTTTGCCGGAACATCATTTTTTCTGATGCGAATAAAAATGTCGCTATCAACTCCAGAAAATTCTGTTGTAACATAACCCAGCCCAATTCCTTTGTTCAAAGATGGTGCCATAGTTCCTGAAGTAACTACTCCGATGATATTTCCATCCTTGTCAACAATTTCATAGTCATGACGAGGAATTCCTCTTTCTGTCAGCTCAAAACCAACCAATTTTCTCAAAACTCCCGCTTCTTTTTGTTTTAGCAGGTTTTCAGAATTGGTAAATTCTTTATTGAATTTTGTAATCCAGCCTAGACCGGCTTCGAGAGGAGAAGTAGTGTCGTTAATGTCGTTTCCGTAAAGACAGAAGCCCATTTCAAGACGAAGCGTATCTCTAGCCGCTAATCCGATAGGTTTGATACCATACGGTTTTCCTGCTTCAAATACTTTATTCCAGATTTGTTCGATACTCTCGTTTTTTGCATAGATTTCAAAACCACCTGAACCGGTATAGCCAGTTGCAGAAATAATCACATCTGATACACCAGCGAAATCTGCCACTTCAAAGTGATAGTATTTTATTGCTGCTAAATCAATAGAAGTCAAGGATTGCATTGCTTCAACAGCTTTTGGGCCTTGAATAGCCAGTAGAGAATAATCGTCAGAAATATTTCTCATTTCTGCACCAACATCATTTTTTGTAGAAATCCAATTCCAGTCTTTCTCAATATTTGAAGCATTTACAACCAATAAATATTGGTCTTCTTTCATTTTATAAACAATCAAATCGTCAACAATACCGCCATTTTCGTTTGGAAGACAAGAATATTGCGCTTTGCCCACGGTTAATGTAGAAGCATCGTTTGTGGTTACTTTTTGGATTAAAGCCAGAGCATTTGGACCTGAAATCAGAAATTCTCCCATGTGTGAAACATCAAAAACTCCAACTCCGTTACGGACAGTTTCGTGTTCAATAGTTACTCCTTCATATTGTACTGGCATATTATATCCTGCAAAAGGAACCATTTTAGCTCCAAGACCTTCGTGAACATGCGTAAGTGCGGTATTTTTCATTTGTGCTGTGTATAAAAATTAAAGTTGCTAATTTATTGTTTTTTTTGCAGTTTCAAAGGTAGAATGGGTCGATTTTTTAGGAATATTATACTCTCAATCGGGCACAGCTGCCTAGGTTTTTTTATATTTGGAAACAATCCCAAAAAAATATGAAATCAAGCATCAAAAGAACAGGATTTTGTTTGGTTATTCTTTTTTCCATACAGGTGTATGCGCAAAAACAGGTTGCCATTACAATTGATGATATTCCTAATACGAAGAGATTCCAAACAGACAGATTTCAGTCTTTATTATTGAAAAAATTGGATTCCTTGCAGTTACCGATAGCTATTTTTATCAACGAACACAAAATCTATGAAACCGATTCTATTTCGAAAAACTTCCGATTGTTAGACGATTGGGCTAAGCGGAAGTATATCACTTTAGGCAATCATAGTTTCAGTCATATGCGCTATTCGGATGTAGGTTTTACAACTTTTGCCAATGACATTGATAAAGGAGAAGCGATTTCTAAAGAACTGGCAAAAAAATATGACAAGCCACTAAAGCATTTTAGGTTTCCGTTTAATGATTTGGGAAAAGACAGTTTGCAGCACAAAGAAATCGAACAATACCTGACACAAAAAGGATATCGGATTACACCCTATACAGTAGAAAGCGAAGATTGGGCTTATAGTACAGTATATGAATATTATCTTGCCAAAAATGATATTGTCAATGCCAGAAGTATAGGAGAGAAGTATGTTAAGAAAACTATTGAATTTTTCGAATTTTTTGAAGCGCAAGCAGCACAACAGTACAAAAGGCCTATCCGACATATTTATTTGTGCCACGACAATGCGCTGAACGCAGATTATTTGCCAAAAATTGTAAAACTGCTCAATGCAAAAGGCTATACTTTTGTGAGTCTTGATGAAGTGTTACAGGATAACATCTATCAGCAGAAAGATAATTATTATAAAAAATGGGGAGTTTCCTGGCTTTACAGATGGATGAAATCCCAAAAAGAAGCTACTGCCATCATGAAAAAAGAACCAAATAATCAGGAAATAGAAAGCCTTTATGACAAGATACAGAAAGAATAAGCCAATAAAAAATCCCGATTATAAACTAATCGGGATTTTTTGTGAGGGTTGACCAAAAAATTATTTCTGGTCGATATATGTTTTATTTCCGTTTTTGTTGATGTAGTATTTTCCGCCTTTAGGTCCTGTATACACTTTTTTACCATTGTAGTACTCACCTGAAGCTTTGTCTTTTATATCAGCAGCAGCTTTTTTAGTTTCCATTTTTGCCTTTCCAGCTTCAACTTTTGTATCTGCTTTTACTTTAGCAACTTCTGCTTTTGCTTCTGTTTTAGTTACTGCGGCTTTTTCTTTCGCTTTTGCAGTTTCAACTTTTGCATCCGCTTTTTTCTTAGCTACGTCTGCTTTTGACTCTGTCTTTGATTGTACAGCCTTTTCTTTGGCTTTAGCTACATCTTTCTTAGCAGATTCTTCTGCTTTTTTTGCTTTTGCATCCGCTTTATCAACAGCTTTTTTGCTGTCTGCTTTTGCTTGGGCTACTTCTGCTTTTGCTTTCTTCTTCGCTGTTGTTTCCTGAGCGTTCAGGTAGCCGGAAAATAACAAAGCAATACCTAAAACAATTAATTTTTTCATACTTTGTGTTTTTTAATTTGAATTAAAATTAGTAAATTAATTAATACAAATGAATAGATTTGTAGTACAAATTAAACATTTCAAATCATTATGAGATTTCTACAGCTAATAGTGTGCCTAATTATTGTTTCGTCTTGCAAAAACCCTCAGGAGGTGGTATATAGCGATGCTTTACTATCAAGTAATCGTCAATACATTGACGAAAATGCAGCAATTTTGGAAGCTGCAAAAGCCAACATCAGCGACACCGCTTTTGTAAGCCTGAGAGATTATGGGAAAGATTTCTTTTATGACATGAAATATGCCACAGAAAATAATTTCTTAAAAACAAAAGTATATGATTGTCCTGAGTGCTATCTCCGATTTAAGACGGTAAAAGCTTTAATCAAGGCGAATCAGGCGTTCTTAAAACTAGGTTATAAGATTAAGATCTATGATTGCTACAGGCCGTTGGATGTACAAAAGAAAATGTGGGCCATAACACCTAATCCTACTTATGTAGCAGATCCGGCTACAGGTTCGATACATAATAGAGGAGGAGCTGTAGATATAACACTAACAGATTATAGTGGCAATGAACTCGATATGGGTACAGGATTTGACCATTTCGGGCCGGAAGCGGCACACGACTATAAAAATCTTTCAGCAGAAGTTATAGCCAATAGAAAGTTGTTAAAAGAAATAATGCTGAAAAATGGATTCCGATCGTTTGCTTCAGAATGGTGGCATTATAACCTGGTGAATGCTTCGACTTTGCCAATATCTAATTTTACTTGGGATTGCAAGAACTAATCTAGTTCAGGCATTTGAGGTCGTCGATAAAGAAATTTTCAGGATAGGATTTCTCTCCGTTTAACTCGGAAAGAAGCTCTCTCTTCATAATATAATCGACAGTCTCAGTAGCATATTTTATACGAATCAGGGAAACTGGCGATTTTGCCAATTCTTCCATCGTATTTTTCATAAATAAAAATTTTCCTGTAGAAATTCGAATATTGGAACTTTGCGATTCATCACGAATCATAGAACCGCAACTCCCTTCGTCAGCAATCAGCATGGTAATTATTTTACCATTTGCCAATTGGAGGTATATCCTTGAGTTTTTGTCAAAGCAATAGGTTTTGATAAAATCTTTGCTTTTTTGAATGAATTGAAAATTCAGCAGTGGAGTTTCGTTAGCATTAATTAATGAGAAAAAGATATAGCTGGAAGTACCGGCAAAATTTTTCTCATAAACGATTTTTTGCACTGTTTCTTTATAGCTGCCTATCGAATCTGTAAAATTGGAACTGTATTCACATTTTTTCTGGGCATGAAGTCCCATTTGGAGCATTAAAAAAGTAAGTAAAAGCAATCGTTTCATTCTTGTGTTTTTATTTTGTTGCAAAGTAATACTATTTTGTCATTATTCATATTGGTAGTAAAAAAACAATAAAGGTTTCCGCCATCACTTATTTTCCACTTCTTTCGAATGTTTTCTACGGTTTCCGGAAAATTTCGCACGGTTATATTTGCTTTTTTATTCTGAAGCGATTGCTTCATTTCGGCTTTGCCATATTTTATTACTTCCTCTATTTGAAATACTCTTCCCGGAAAATCAAGCAAGTCGTCAGAAGTATAAAGATGTGAATGCAGATGAAGTTTGTCCAATTGGAATACAGCACTTACTGTTTCAAAAAAACCGGATTTCATTATCGAACTGTTGGGTTCGTAAAGATATTTTTTAGGTAACCCGTAAAAAGCACCATCGTTTTCACCTAGAACAAAATCGAGCTTTTCAGTTTTGTCTTTGGTCGTATTTAGAGTAATGATTTTAGTATTTCCTGTATACTCTTTTGAAATTTCCCAAAGCAATTCTTTGACTTCGTTTTCAACAGCTACAATGTGGATTGCTTTGACATTAGTAAGTTCTGTTAATCCGGCAGCAATATCCAGGATTGGAGCCGTTTTTATAAGCAGATTGTTTGAGTATTCAAAATAGAATTCTTGCAGTTCAGGAACATTTGGAAGGCAGTCTTTTAAAAGAAAAACTTTTCCTTTTGCATCACTGCGTCTTGACGGGTCGATATACATCCAGTCAAATTTTCGATTCAGTTTTTGTAGTATTTCTGAACTGTCGCCAGCAAAACATTCGATGTTTTCAGCATCTAGCAGTTTAAAATTATGGCTTGCAATTTCAGATAATTCGGCATTCATTTCACAATGCACAACCGATTCCATTTTTTTTGAAAAGTAGTAACAATCGACCCCAAATCCACCTGTCAGATCAATAAGGCTTTTTCCGGAAACAATCTCCGCTTTATAGGAAGCCGTTTCTTCTGATGAAGTCTGCTCTATTGATAATTTTGTTGGATAAACAATATTTTTGGTAGCATACCATGTAGGAAGCTTCTGTTCCGCCTTGCTTTTTGCAGCAATTTGGTTTAACAGCACGGCAAAGTCGATTTCAGGAAACGGATTTTTCTGAAAAGCCAGCTTTGAAATGTCTTTTCGGATATTGGCTTCTATAAAATCTTGTATTTCGGGTTTTAGAATTGCAGAAATCAAATGTTTCGGGTTAAAACTTTTACGATAGGATTCTGAGGGAAAAATTCTTTAGCGACTACTTTTACAATGGTGTAAAGCGGTACAGCCACAATCATTCCCAATACTCCAAAAATAAAACCGCTGGCCAGTATTACAACAAAAATCTCTAAAGGATGTGAATTGACACTGTTCGAAAATATTAATGGAGTCGTGATGTTGTTATCAATAATTTGGGCAACCGTATAACCAATCAATACATATAATGTAGTTGATAGCATTTCGCCCTGTGATTCTGGATCCATATGGCCAAGCATAGTCAGTACAGCAACCAAAACTGTTGCGATAAGCGGGCCAATATAAGGGATGATGTTTAATATGGCTGTAATAAAGGCAATGATAAAAGCATTTTCTACACCAAAAATCAGCAATACGATCAAGTAGCAAATAAACAGTATGGTTACCTGTCCGATAAGCCCAATAAAGTAACGGCTTAGCAGATGGTTTATTTTTCTAAAAGAATTCAGGATTTTGTCTTCGTGTTCGTTTGGGAGTATCTTTTTTGCGTTGATGATAAACAGCTTCTGGTCTTTTAAAAAGAAAAAAGTAATAAAAATCACAGAACCTATGGCAACTCCCACATTACCCAGTATTGAAACTAAAGAATTTATGAAATTAGGAATAAAGTTCAGATTCAGTTTAGAGGAAAGATCGGATTGCTTGACCATACTTTCGATGTCTATATTATGGTCCGAGAAATAGCTTTTCAGTCTTTCTGTCAAATCAACCAGATCAGTTTCAAGTCGGGCTGTATCTAATAAGGAAAGGTTTTCTCCCTGAGAAACAATCAATGGAACAAACATCATGATAAAGCCTGCCAAAAGCAATATAAAGAACACCAGTGTTACAATAACGGCCACGATATGGTTGAATTTCAGTCTTTTTTCCAGGAATTTGACTATCGGATTTCCAATCATGCTCACAATTAGGGCAATGAACAGGAAAAGAATAACAGACTGGATTTTGAATAAAAGAAAAAGTAAGAGCAAAATTCCGGTTATTATTGCCAAAGCACGTAATATTCCGTTAGCAATCGTTTTTGAGGTCACCATATCTTTTTTTAGAATCTAAATTTAGTCAAAAAAATGAAGTTTTTCTAAAATAAACTGTCGTGTCTAGTTATTGAAAATATAATAAATGATATTGGCACCCATTTTTAGGGCTTTTTCCCGAACTTCTTTCGGGTCATTATGTACTTCCGGATCTTCCCAGCCATCGCCTAAATCGGTTTCATAAGTATACATAAGTGCCAGCCTGTTGTCTATAAAAATTCCAAATGCCTGTGGTCTTTTATTATCATGCTCATGGATTTTTGGAATTCCTGCAGGAAATGAATACGGTTTTTGGAATATGGGATGGTTAGCCGGAATTTCAACAAGCGCATTGTTAGGGAATACTCTTTTTAATTCCCTACGGATATATTCGTCCATTCCGTAGTTGTCGTCTATGTGGAGAAATCCACCAGAAGTCAGGTAGTTTCTCAAATTGATTATTTCAGAATCGCTGAATACGACATTCCCGTGTCCTGTCATATGTACAAACGGATAGGAAAGCAGGTCTGGGCTTCCGGGTTCTACTGTTGCTGGTTTTGAAGCAATTCGGGTATTGATGTTCTGATTGCAAAACTTAATCAGATTGGGCAAAGAAGTTGGGTTTCCATACCAGTCACCACCACCATTGTATTTTAGCAAGGCAATTTCCTGCGATTGGGCAGCAAAGGAAAAACACAACAAGAATGCAAAACATATTTTTTTCATAATCTCAACCGGATTTATTTTTCGTTTATAAAAACAACACTATGGCAGGCAACGACAGCAGCAGTTTCAGTTCTTAACCGAGTATTGCCTAAAGTCACCGGGATATAGTTGTTTTCAATCGCCAATTTAATTTCTTTTTCAGAAAAATCGCCTTCTGGGCCAATCATTACGATTACATCCTGATCTGGTTTTACTGTTTCTTTTAGTGATTTTTTCTGTGTTTCCTCGCAATGGGCGATAAGCTTCAGGCTTTCATTTTTTTGCTGCTTTATAAAATCCTTAAATGAAATAGGTTCGTTTAATTTTGGAAGATAATAATGCAGGGACTGCTTCATTGCAGATAATATGATTTTGTCAAAACGGTCTGTCTTGACTACTTTTCTTTCGGAATGGTCACAGATAATAGGCGTGATTTCACTGATTCCTATTTCGGTTGCTTTTTCCAAAAACCATTCAAAACGATCGTTCATTTTTGTTGGAGCAACAGCTAAGTGGAGTTGGTAATTAGAGGCCTCTCCTTTTTCAGAATCAATAATTTTTACCAGGCATTTTGAATCTGAAGCAAAAGTAATTTCTGTTTTAAATAAGAAACCTAAACCATTGGTTACATATAAATTATCACCTTCTTTCTTTCGTAATACTTTAACTATGTGTTTGCTCTCTTCTTTATCAAAAAAGAAGGTTTCGGTATCAGCTGTAATGGTTGGGTTGTAAAACAATTGCATAATTAAAACTGGATTCTGGCTTTGGAAACGACTGAGTTATCTTCAAATTTTGAAGCAAGATATTTATGATATCCGACAATTCCAATCATAGCGGCATTATCTGTAGTATATTCGAATTTAGGGACAAATGTTTTCCAGCCGTATTTTGCTTCTGCATCTTTTAAAGTCTGACGGATTCCAGAATTAGCAGAAACACCACCTCCAATAGCAATCTGATTGATACCGGTTTGCTTTGTAGCCATTTTTAATTTGTCCATTAGGATTTCGATAATGGTATACTGTATTGAAGCACAGATGTCGTTTAGATTTTCTTCAATGAAATTCGGGTTTAGCGCCACATTCTTTTGAATGAAATACAAGATAGCCGTTTTTAATCCGCTGAAACTAAAATCAAGTCCGGGAACTTTAGGTTTTGTAAACGTAAAGGCTTTTGGGTTTCCCAATTTGGCATATTTATCAACCAAAGGTCCGCCCGGATAGGGAAGTCCCAGTATTTTGGCACTTTTGTCAAAAGCTTCGCCCACGGCATCATCTGTCGTTTCTCCAATGATTTCCATATCAAAGAAATCGTTCACCTTCACAATTTGTGTATGTCCGCCGCTGATTGTCAGTGCCAGAAAAGGAAATTCGGGTTTGTCAAAGCCTTCTTCATCAATAAAATGAGCCAGAATATGGGCATGCATATGGTTAACAGCTATCAATGGAATTTTTAAAGCCAACGATAAAGATTTTGCAAAGGAACTACCCACTAACAGTGACCCCATAAGGCCGGGACCTTGTGTAAAAGCTATTGCATTTAACTGATTTTTGTCGATATTTGCTTTACGAATGGCCATTTCAATAACGGGAACGATATTTTGTTGGTGGGCTCTCGAAGCAAGCTCGGGAACGACACCGCCATATTCGCCGTGAATGCTCTGATTTGCAACAACATTCGACAGGACTTTATCGTCTTGTAGAATGGCTGCTGCAGTATCGTCGCAGGAACTTTCAATAGCTAATATAAAAAGAGAGTTATTTCCCATAAAAGGGCACGGATTTTGAATTATATTTGACAAAAATAAAACAATTAAGAGTATCAAAAAATTT
Source organism: Flavobacterium microcysteis (assembly GCF_006385255.1). Taxonomy (GTDB): domain Bacteria; phylum Bacteroidota; class Bacteroidia; order Flavobacteriales; family Flavobacteriaceae; genus Flavobacterium; species Flavobacterium microcysteis. The sequence continues at coordinate 237,377 of NZ_VFJE01000052.1, read as the reverse complement.
AAAAAAATAGTATTTCGTACCTTACTGGGTATAATTCTACTTTTGCTGTTACTCGGCATTGCTCTTTCACTGCCTTTTGTTCAAACGAAAATCGCACATTATGTTACCGAAACCTTAAATGAAGATTATGGAACAGACATTAATGTCGACCAGGTTGCTATTTCGATTTTTGGCGGTGTAAAACTGAAAACGGTACTGATTAGAGACCATCACAAAGATACTCTGATTTATGCCAATTCCATCAAGACTAATATTTTAAGCTTCAAAAAACTCAAGTCAGGAGATTTGATGTTTGGAGATATATATGCGGATAAGCTCTTTTTTAATCTTAAAAATTACAAGAACGAAAAAGAATCCAATATCAATGTTTTTGTCGGATTGTTTGAAACCGGTAAAAAATCACACAAACCTTTCCAGCTGACAGCAGATAATATTTATCTGACCAAAAGCCATTTCAGGGTTACAAACGAGAACGCAATTACCAAAGTAAGCGTAGATTTTACAAAAATGGATGCCAGCGTACGTAAATTTAAGATTTACGGAAGCGATATTACCACTGAAATACGAAAGCTTGCCTTTCATGACCACAGAGGACTGAATGTAAAGGATTTGACGGGGAAATTTAGTTATTCAAAAGAAAGCATTCTTCTGAAAGAACTAACTGTTTTGACTAAAGAATCCAATTTGAAAGGAAATGTGGTACTAACCTACAAAGAAGGTGGATTAGCAGATTTTGTAAATAAAGTTCATTTTGATGTAGATGTGGATTCTGCCTCAATTTCCACAAATGACCTGAATCATTTCTACAATGAATTTGGGAAAAACAAGAAATTTAATTTTTCTACCATCTTAAGTGGTACAATGAACGATTTCTTTACCCGTAACCTAAAGTTAATTGTAGATAATCATTCCCAGATTGTAGGAGATATTAATTTTAAAAACCTTTTTAATCCTGATAAGGACGCATTTCTTATTCGTGGAGATTTTAAAAAGCTGTCATCGGATTATGCAAATCTAAAAACGATCCTGCCTAGGATATTGGGTGAAAAACTACCTTCGTCACTAGAATATTTAGGTGATTTTGACATTACGGGTAATGCACAAATTACGCATTCTGATGTAAAAGCAGATATCTACCTGACAACTTCAATTGGAGAACTTGCTGCCGACCTTCAGTTGTATGATATTGGTAATATTGATAATGCTTCTTATGAAGGAAATATAAACTTTGAAAAGTTCAACATAGGGAAATTTTTAAGACAGAAAGATTTCGGGCCAGTAACGCTGGATTTAGAAGTGGCCGGAAAAGGATTCACGCGAAAATTTTTGGATACAAAAGTGACTGGGAAAATTTACAGTCTGAATTTCAAAAAATACGATTATAAAAATATCGAAGTAGACGGTACATTCAAAAATCCGCTGTTTCAAGGAAAGGTTGTCGTGAATGACCAGAACCTGAAAATGGATTTCAAAGGATTGCTTGATTTGAGCAAAAAGGAAAACCGTTATGATTTCCATGCCCTGATTGATTATGCCGATTTGAACAAACTGAATCTTGTTAAAAGAGATTCGATTTCGCTTTTTAAAGGTGATGTTACGATGCAGATTACAGGAAACAGCATCGACAATATGTATGGAGACATTTCTATTTCACAGACTTCCTATCAAAACCAGAAAGATATTTATTTCTTCGATGATTTTACAATCCAATCCCGTTTTGATGAAAATAGGGTACGTTCTATTATAATCAACTCTCCGGATATTATCAAAGGGCAGATTGTAGGAAAGTATGAATTCAGGCAGGTGCCAAAGATTATCGAAAATGCCATAGGAAGCTTATATACCAATTACAAGCCGAATAAGGTCAAGCCAGGGCAATTTTTAGATTTTAATCTTTCTATCTATAATAAACTTATTGAAGTCTTTCTGCCGGAAGTTTCAATAGGAACCAATACGGTCGTTTCCGGAAAAATGACTTCGGATTCGAATGAATTCAAAATGAATTTTGATTCACCTGAGATTTTAGCTTATGGTAATTCTTTTGATAAGGTTTCTCTCGAAGTAGACAATCAGAACCCGCTGTATAACGCCTATATTGAAATGGACAGTATCAAGACAAAGCGTTATAAGATTTCGAATTTTAGTACGATTAACGTAAAGCTTGAAGACACACTGTTTTTTAGAACCGAATTTAAGGGTGGTAACGAAGCCAAAGACTTTTATAATCTGAACGTTTATCACACTATTGATGAAAAGAACAATAACGTTGTTGGGATTAAAAAATCAGAAATCAATATCAAGGACTATTTATGGTTTCTGAATGAAAATGATGCTAACGACAATAAGATTGTTTTTGATAAGAAGTTTAAGAATTTCTCCATTGAGAACATATTGATGACGCATAACAACCAAAGAATTGAGCTTGGTGGAATTATTCGTGATAGTACATACAAAGATCTTAAGTTGAGCTTTAAAGAGGTAAGCCTCGGCAAACTGCTGCCCGCCATGGACAGCTTGCGTATTGACGGAAAACTGAATGGTGAAATCGATTTTAAACAGAACAAGTCGATTTACCAGCCTACTTCTACAATTACGGTCGACAGCCTTAATGTAAATAAAATCGCTTTGGGTAACCTTTCTGTGCAGATTCAAGGAAATGAAAATCTGAATCGATTTAGCGTCAATTCTGTATTGGAAAATGACAATGTCGAGAATTTTATAATTACGGGCGATATAGGAATCTTAAACAAGCAAACGCTTTTTGATCTGGATTTTAAATTCAATAGATTCAATCTCGGAGCGCTGAGTCCGTTAGGTGGTAATGTAATTTCAAGGATTAGGGGATTTGCTACGGGTAACGCCAATTTTGCGGGAACATTAAAAGATCCACAAATTAACGGAAGGCTTTTCCTGGATGAAGTTGGACTCAAAGTACCTTATCTGAATGTTGACTATGAATTTGATGAACGTTCTATTGTTGACTTAACGGAAAACCAATTCCGTTTTAATGACGCCCGAATGACGGATATCAAATACAAGACAAAAGGATATCTAACTGGTAGTATCAAGCATCAAAACTTCAAAAAGTGGGTACTTGACCTGAATATAGAATCGGACAGATTGCTGGCATTGGATACGAAAGATTCTGATGATGCAATGTATTTTGGTACCGCTTTTATTGCCGGAAAAGCATCTATAAAAGGACCAACTAACGGATTACTGATTACCGTAGACGCAGAATCCAGGCAAGGAACAAATATTAAGATTCCTGTAAATACAGCATCGGGCGTAGGAAACAATACCTTTATTACCTTCCTTAGTCCAAAAGAAAAATACAATCCCGATAAGGGAATTTCAGAAAAGATTATCAACAATTCCGGATTGGAATTGCAGTTTGATCTAAAAATTACACCTGAAGCTGAGATTGAGATCATCATCGACAGAAATACCGGACACGCTCTGAAAGGAAAAGGAGATGGAAAGATGCGACTTGAAATCAGTACGCTTGGTAAATTCAATATGTGGGGCGACTATCAGGTTAAAGAAGGAGAATACAATTTCAAATACGGAGGAATTATCGATAAAAAGTTCCAGGTTAAAAAAGGAAGTTCTATTTCTTGGGACGGAGATCCGTTACGAGCCCGTCTGAATATTGATGCTATTTATAAGACACAGGCGAACCCGGCAGTTTTGCAGGATAATGCATCCTTTAACCGCAAGGTTCCAGTAGAAGTGGTTATTGGATTGACCGGAAACCTGATGAATCCGGAACCTGACTTTACGATTAATTTCCCAACCGTGAGTTCTGTATTAAAATCAGAATTGCAGGTAAAATTAGATGATAAAGATACTCGTGTGAACCAGGCACTTTCTCTTTTGGGTACTGGAAATTTCCTAAGTTCAGAAAATGCCGGAACGGCTGTATATGGAAGCTTGTTTGAAAGAGCCAGCGGTTTGTTTAATGATTTGTTCCAGGATGAAGATGGTAAATTTACTGTTGCTCTAGATTATCAAATGGCAGACAGAACGCCTACGGCAGAAACGAGCAGCCAATTTGGAATTGCAATTACGACGCAAATCAATGAAAGAATTTCTATTGACGGAAAAGTGGGTGTGCCTGTGGGCGGCGTGAACCAATCTGTTATTGTTGGTAATGTAGAAGTGAAATACAGGGTTAATGAAGATGGAACTCTAAATTTAAGAGTATTTAACCGCGAAAACGACATTAACTATATAGGAGAAGGAATTGGTTATACGCAAGGTCTTGGGGTTTCTTATGAAGTCGATTTTGATACCTTAAAAGAATTATGGTATAAGATTTTTAATATCAAGACCAAAGAAGAAAAAGAAAATACGAATGCTGACCATATGCCGGATTCTGATCTTTCGCCTGATTTTATTCAATGGACTCAGGATAGAAGGAAAAAACCAGATAACCAAAAGGCAGAAAAACAAAAAACGGAACAGCCAAAAATTCCGGATATGGATTAACATTAAATACTCTTTATAAACTTTTCGACTCTGCGTCTTTGCGTGAAAATAATTGCTCGCAAAGACGCAGAGTCGTAAATAAGTGTATCGGAATAAGCTCCTATAATGGATTAATCTTTTGTCAACTTGACGATTTTTACCCTATAATTTACAAAAATTACCAACTTCACAGCAACGAAAATAAAAACTTATCAACGAAATCGATTGAAATTCTAATTGTTTCCTAAATTATTAAAAACCCTATCCTTAAAGTAATATTTGTTTGCTAATTTTACAGTATTAACAGCAAATAAATGTCAAAAACAATAAAAAAAATCGGTGTACTGACATCCGGAGGAGATTCTCCTGGGATGAATGCCGCTATCCGTTCGGTTGTTAGAACCTGTGCTTATCATAACATTGAATGTATCGGAATCTACAGAGGATATCAAGGTATGATTGAGGGCGATTTTAAAGAAATGGGGCCTCGAAGCGTAAACAATATCATCAATAAAGGTGGGACAATTTTAAAATCGGCCCGTTCTAAGGAATTCATGACTGAAGAAGGCAGAAAGAAAGCGCACAGCAATTTGTCTGCAGCCGGAGTAGAAGCTTTGGTTGTTATTGGTGGTGACGGAAGTTTTACCGGAGGATTGGTTTTTAACAAAGAATATGATTTTCCAATTATAGGAATTCCGGGAACTATCGACAATGATATTTACGGAACTACCCACACTTTAGGATATGACACTGCTTTAAATACTGTTGTAGAAGTTATCGATAAAATCAGAGATACGGCAAGTTCCCACAACCGACTTTTCTTTGTGGAAGTTATGGGGCGTGATGCCGGCCATATTGCCTTAAATGCAGGTATTGGTGCCGGAGCTGAAGAAATATTAATTCCAGAAGAAGATTTGGGCTTGGATAGATTATTAGAATCGCTACGCAAAAGTAAACTATCAGGAAAATCATCCAGCATTGTAGTAATAGCAGAAGGTGACAAAATTGGCAAAAATGTTTTCGAACTAAAAGATTACGTTGAAGAAAATATGCCGGAATATGACGTTCGTGTTTCCGTTTTAGGACATATGCAGCGAGGTGGAGCACCTTCTTGCTTTGACCGTGTCTTAGCAAGCCGTTTGGGCGTTAAAGCCGTAGAATCAATCCTTGACGGAAAGAGCAATTATATGGTAGGACTTCTGAATGACAAAATCGAGTTGACTCCTTTAGAACAGGCTATCAAAGGTCACTCTCAAATCGACAGGGAATTGTTGAGAGTATCAGATATCATGACGACTTAATTTTAGTCGCAATTTCCCCACAAACAAGTAAATAAACAAATTATATAATCGGCAGAAAGCGCGCACTTCAGCCCAAAGCAAGTAAAAAAATGTCAAAAGTAAAATTAGGAATTAACGGTTTCGGCAGAATTGGTCGAATCGTTTTCAGAGAAACTATAAATAGAGATAATGTAGAAGTAGTAGCCATTAATGACTTGTTAGATGTTGAGCATTTGGCCTACCTTTTAAAATATGATTCAGTTCACGGTCGTTTCGCAGGAACAGTTGAAGTAAAAGACGGAAAACTTTTTGTGAATGACAGACTGATACGAGTAACAGCAGAAAAAGACCCGTCTGTATTGAAATGGGATGAAGTAGGAGTAGATGTAGTAGCAGAATGTACAGGAATTTTCACGACTCTTGAAAAAGCAAACGAGCACATTAAAGGTGGTGCAAAAAAAGTTGTAATTTCTGCACCATCAGCAGACGCTCCAATGTTTGTTATGGGAGTAAACCATACCAAGGCTACAGCGGCAGATACGATTGTTTCTAATGCTTCATGTACAACAAACTGTTTGGCTCCATTAGCAAAAGTTATCAATGACAATTTCGGAATTGTTGAAGGATTAATGACAACAGTTCACGCAACAACAGCAACACAATTGACTGTTGATGGTCCTTCTCGTAAGGATTTCCGTGGCGGAAGAGCAGCTCTTTTAAATATTATTCCGGCTTCTACAGGTGCTGCTAAAGCAGTAGGAAAAGTAATCCCGGAATTGAATGGGAAATTGACAGGTATGTCGATGCGTGTTCCAAACGCCGATGTTTCTGTAGTAGATTTAACTGTAAAACTACAGAAAGAAACTACTTATGATGATATCATGAAGGTGTTGAAAAATGCTTCTGAAACAGACTATAAAGGCATTATCGGATATACAGAAGATGATGTGGTTTCTCAGGATTTTATTTCAGATTCTCGTACATCAATCGTAGATGCTAAAGCGGGTATCGGTTTAAACTCGACTTTCTTTAAGCTTGTTTCCTGGTATGATAACGAATACGGATATTCAAGCAAACTAATTGATTTATCTGTACATATCGCAAAATTGTAATTAATAATTGAATGGTCCCGTCATTACCTGTGACGGGACTTTTTTATTTTCCAGAAATAATCAATACATATTTCCAAACCATTTTTTCCTTACTTTAGTTTTTTAAAATCTTTCCTGGCTAAATTCCAAGATAGGTTTGTTATAAAACAAAGAGGATCAAGAAGCTGTTTTTTTACGGCTTCGGCAGTAATTATGAAACAAACTAACAAACCATAAATGAAATTATTAGTAGATAGTGGGTCAACAAAAGCAGATTGGATTGCATTAGATGATAATGGCAATAAGTTGTTTACCACGCAATCTTTGGGGCTAAATCCTGAAGTCTTAGATAAAAACGGAGTTATTCAGCGTCTGGAAGACCGTTTCGATATCTATCATAACCGTAAGGAAGTAACGCATCTTTTTTTCTATGGAGCCGGATGCGGTACAGACCGTATGAAAAATTCACTTTCTGAAACGTTCAGGGAGTTTTTCCCTAATGCAGAAGTATCTGTTAAGGAAGATACCTATGCGGCGGCTTATGCAACAAACCCAACAAATGAAAAGGCAATCATATCTATTTTAGGAACCGGTTCCAACTGCAGCTATTTTGACGGAGTAGAATTACATCAAAAAATACAATCACTAGGTTATATTGCCATGGATGATTGCAGTGGTAACCGTTTTGGGAGGGATTTAATCCGTGCTTATTATTTTAATAAGATGCCTAAACATTTGGCTTCTCTTTTTGAAAAGGAATATGACCTGGATCCTGATACAATCAAAAACCATTTATACAAGCAGGCCAATCCAAATGCATACCTGGCAACGTTTGCTAAATTCCTTATCCAACATAAGGATGACGAATTTATTCAAAAGCTAGTGTTCGAAGCCATGCAGGTTTTTGTTGATAATTACATCACTCAATTTGAAGATTGTAGAGAAGTACCAGTTCATTTTGTAGGTTCGATCGCTTTTTATCTGAAAGACGAATTAAAGCAAGTACTTGATAAAAACGGACTGAAACTGGGCAATGTTTTAAGAAGACCGATTGACGGACTGATAGAATACCACATGGTTAACTAAATAATACAAACAAAAAAGCCGACTTAAATGAGTCGGCTTTTTTGTTGTTATAAAAAATGGAAGTAATCTTTATAATCCACAAATCAGTGGCAAAAATTATTTCATAGCAATCATAGAAATTTCAACATTCACGCCTTTAGGCAATCCAGCTACTTGAACTGTTTCTCTTGCCGGAGCAGTTTTTTCATTAAAATAACTTCCGTATACGGTATTTATTCTTGCGAAATTGCCCATGTCCATAATAAAAATGGATGTTTTTATTACATTTTCAAAAGTCATTCCGGCTTCTTCCAAAACAGCTTTCATATTTTCCATTACTTGTTTGGTTTCGGTTTCAATATCATCTAAAACCAATTCGCCAGTTTGTGGATTGATAGCAATCTGTCCTGAAGTGAACAGCGTATTGCCAAATGCAACCGCCTGATTATACGGTCCTATTGGAGCCGGAGCTTTTTCTGTAAATATTATTTTTTTCATACTGAATTTGATTAACGTAGTCTTCTGTCTGGTTGTTTTCTCTTATCCCACTTAATATCACTCAATACTGAAGATTTGATTCCGATAAAGAATCCCCAGGAAGTGTAATCTCCAATAGGAATCCAGTTAAAATCCATTCTCCAGCTTAACAAGTCTCTTTCAAAACGAAATTGAGTAAAGGTAACACCCTTTTGAACAAAATCATAACCGGTTGATACACCTACTTTCCATCGGGGTGTCAAATCGACATTTCCGGAAACCATCAGGGAATTGTTGGTTATTTCATTCTGTCGGGAGGAATTATTGTAGGTCACGGAATAGGCTAGGTTCAAGTTCCAAGGAAGCAGGGCATGATAGAATTTTGTCTTTTTTTCTGCTTTTTCCGTATCGTCGTCATTAAATTGGCTTTGCCTGTTGTCTCCTAAATCTCTTGCAGTTCCAAATAGGTCATCTTCACGACCTCCGTTTCGTAATCCTTGATTTTTCAAAGCGTCAGATCGGTCATTTTCGTTCGTTCCGTCAGAACTAGAGAATGAATAGTTAACGGTAATATTGGCACTTGACAGACGAAGTAGGCTTCCTCCGTTGTCAATATTGAACTTGTCTATTCTTCTATTAGCGTTGTCCAATGCGTAAGGATCAAGAGTAGCAGCGAAGTTAATGTTCATTTTTTCCTTAAAAAGAGCAGTACCTCCACTCACCCGCAAAGGAGCTAATTTAAGGGAATCAGCAGTCATGTCATATGAAGTCGAAAAGTTCAGGTTATTTAACAGCATGATTTTTTTAGCCTCCGTTTTGGTACTGTCTTTATCTGTTACTTTTGCTTCAAATGTGTTGCTTAAGTTGAATCCGATATTGTTAGAAATATTTTTTCCAGGCACTCCATAAAACCCTCCTTCAAAGCGGGTATATTCTTTTAGCATAGTGCCGCTTCCGTCCGGATCGTAGGTGTCATAATATTTAGCAAAGCTTGGAGTATAACCATATGAAATTGAGGGTCTCATGACGTGGCGTATAGCTTGTATTTTTTTATCTTCTCCAAAATTAAACGTACCATAAACGGTTGTACCTATACTGGTAGAGAAACTATAAGTTCTGAATGCATCAAACCCTCGAATATCTAGGTTGTCAACTTTTTGGGTTACCGGATTGTATCGTTTTTGAATCGTTTTCATATACCAGACCTCATTATAGTTTCCGCCGGCAGTCACACTAAAATGCTTGAAGATTTTAAAGTTTGTGCTGAGAGGAATTGTATGCTGGAAACCTACACGCGCATCTCTGAACATCTGAGGCTTGAAAAATAAAGAATCTTTGGTAGTGATCTGGTTTTGAGCGTTCAGATTATACTGGAAGTTGATGTTTTTTATAAACCCTTTTTTGGTTTCATCTTGAGAAGCAAAAGGGAAAATTCGATCTACGCTACCTTGAAATGTTGGCAGGGTCATGTTAATGGTTTCAGTCTGCGTGTTTTGGGAATGCGTAGCCGTGATGGACATATTCACCTGCGGAACCGAATTAAAAGTTTTGGAATACGAAACAGATGAACTTAACGTATTATTTAATGCAGAACCTACGTTAGCTTGGTTCATAGATCGTTGGTAATATTTACTACTACCTAAGTTTACTGAAGCAGAAAATCTGGAATCAGGACTAGCTTTAGGATCTTGTGTATGTGTCCATTGGATATTATACTGAGTGGTTTTGGTATAATCGGGAAAACCACGTTCGCTTTGGATCTGATTTTCAAAACGAACATTCACATTGCCTCGAAATTTGTATCGTTTTATATAACTTGATTCAAAACGCATGGCATAACTTCCGTTGGTATAATAATCACCCAAAATAGCGAGATCATAATTGTCAGAAAGAGCGAGATAAAGACCTCCGTTTTGTAATGCAAAACCCTGTCTGTTTGTATTGTTAGGCGAGGGAAGGATTAAACCTGAGGTTCCTTTATTTGACATAGGGAAAAAAGCAAAAGGAATCCCTAAAGGAGTAGGGACATCAGCAATAACCATGTTGGTGAGCCCTACAACAACCTTTTTTCCAGGTACAAGCTTTAATTTACGAGCCAGAAAGTAATATTCCGGATCATCAATGTTTTTTGAAGTAGTTATTCTTGCATTCTTAATGAAATAAACAGAATCATTTTCTTTTTTTGTAATCTCTCCCTTAATATTTAACTCTCCTTGAGTAGATCGGGAGTTCCATACCAAAGCTTTTTTAGTAACCGTATTAAAACGGATAGAATCGGGTTCGATAACGTTGTCTCCTTGCTTAAAAACAGGTCGTTGGGTGTAATTTCCAAGCGAGTCCTTAATTCTTCCGGCATAAACTTCGTTCTTATCGTAATCCATAACAATAATTCCTGCTGTAAGCTCAAAATCTTGATAATACAGCTCTGCTTTGTTGTAAAGAGTAAGCTGCTTTTTCTTCTGATCCATTTTTTCATAGTCAACAGCCTTACGTTTTATTCTGCTTTCCAGAAATGTTTTTTTAGGTTTAAGGCTATCCTGAGCAGTAGAATCAACAGGTTTTACGAGGCCTTTCAAACTTATTGAGGCAGAATCTTTTTTTGTATTTGGCTCTTTTTCAGCAGCTATTGAGGTGGATTTGGTTTTTCCTTCTTGAGAATAAGTTTCCGCAGTTCCTAATGTTAGGAAAATTGCTGATAAAACGATATGAAATAAGTTTGTGCGCAAAGGTTTAAATACTATTTTTGTAAAAATATGGCTTAATTTTTGACGTGCCAAACTTACATATATTTTTCCATCAAAAATAAGGAAATATCAAAATTATAGCCATAGCAATTTTATTAAAATTAACTTTAGCAACATATGTACATCCATAAGAAATTTAAATATTCGTTCGCCATATTAGCCTGTATTGTATCTTTTGCTGCTTTTGGACAATCAGGGGATAAATTTAAAGTTGTTCTTGATGCCGGACACGGTTCAAAAGATTTTGGAGCTGTAAAGAATAGTTTTGTTGAGAAAAACATTGCACTTGCGGTAGCTTTAAAAGTTGGAAGATTGGTAGACAAGCAGCCTAATGTGGATGTTGTATACACAAGAAGTACGGATGTATTCATTGAACTCGTTGAACGTGCCAACATTGCCAACAGGGCTAATGCTGATTTGTTTGTTTCTATTCACTGTAACTCCAATCCAAATTCTGAAGCTTTCGGAACAGAGACTTATGTAATGGGTCTTACTAAGGTAAAATCGAACCTTGAAGTAGCAAAGAATGAAAACCAGGTAATTACGCTTGAAGCAGATTATAAGGTAAAATATGCGGGCTACGATCCAAAATCGCCAGAGTCTTTGATAGGTATTACATTAATACAGGAAGAACATCTGGACCAGAGTATTGCTGTAGCAAGTAAAATCCAGGATAATTTCACGCAACAATTAAACCGTAAGAGTAGAGGAGTGAAGCAGGCACCATTTATGGTATTGCACAAAACGTCTATGCCTAGCGTTTTGATTGAAATGGGATTTTTGTCTAATAAAACAGAAGGAAACTATCTTAATTCTGAAGAAGGCCAAAACGAAATTGCAAAAGCCATAGCCGATGCCATTATGAGTTATAAGAAAGAATACTACGGAGGTACATCAATAGAAAACAAGATTGATAAAGATGCACTAAAAGTAGAAATGCCGAGAGAAGCTGTTTCGACTGCAAAGAAAGACAGTGCTAAAGCTCCGGTTACTAAAGCTCCTGAACCTAAGAAGCCAGAAGTAAAAACTGCTGAGACAAAAGCTGAAACGAAAAATGAAACGAAAACAGATTCAAAAGGAGTAGTGTTTAAAGTACAGATTTCAGCAAGCGGAACTAAACTGGACCTTGTTCCAAGCAATTTTAAAGGTTTGAATACTATTTCGATGATTTCTGAAGGGAATCTTTATAAATATATGTATGGTGAAACCAGCGATTATGAAAAAGCCAAAGAACTGGTACAAGAAGCCAAATCAAAAGGATTTACTACTTCCTACCTCATAGCCTTTAAAAATGGCAAAAAAATCAGTATCCAAGAAGCATTAAAATAGCTTGTTGGAGAAGCGTTTGAAATTATTTAATTAAATTTGTTTAAAAACACCGAAGCTTTGAAAATATCAAGAGAAGTCAAAACCGCTATTTTAGTAATTTCCTCTATATTATTGTTTATTTGGGGATATAGTTTTTTAAAAGGAAGAGATCTTTTTAACGATTATAAAACATTTTATGCCGTATATGACGAAGTAGAAGGACTGGCTCCTTCAGCACCCATAACTATAAACGGTCTTGCTGTTGGTAAAGTGAATAGCATTACCTTAAATGGAAACGGAAAATTATTAGTGGAACTTCAGGTAAAAACCGATTTCCCTATATCCAAATCAAGTGTTGCTAAAATTTACGAACCAAGCTTTATTGGAGGTAAAAGCATTGCTATTATTCCAAATTTCAAAGATCCGGTAGAAGCTGAGAATGGGCAGGTTCTATTAACAGATATAAAACCGGGTATGCTTTCATCTTTAGGCGATAAACTTTCGCCTTTACAACAAAAAGTTGAAAAGACAGTAGTTTCAGCAGACAGCTTATTAGTAAATATCAATAATATTTTTGATAAAAAAACACAAGAGAACCTAAAGGCTTCGATTGCTGAATTGGCGGCAACGATGAAAGAATTTAGTCAGGCTGCTAAAGGAGTTAATTCATTAATTGCAGACAATAAGTCGAAAATTGATAACACCTTCGCAAATCTGGACCATACATCTACAAATTTCTCAAAGCTTTCTGATTCGATAGCACAGGCTAATTTAGGACAGGCGGTGAAGAAATTGGAAAAATCGCTTGCTAATGTAGACAACATCATCAACGATGTACAGGCTGGAAAAGGTTCTTTAGGAAAACTGCTTAAAGACGAAGGTATGTACAGAAATTTGGAAGGTGCATCACTTGAGTTAAAGCAATTGCTTGCTGACCTGAAAAACAATCCGAAGCGTTATGTACACTTCTCTGTTTTCGGAAAAAAAGGAACACCCTATGTAGAGCCTAAAACCGAAACAAAAAAGGTAAAAGATACTATTAAAAACTAGGAAAGCGGATGAGCTATATCGATAATATATTATTTGCGGTTTTACTGGCTGTTGGTTTTGGATATTTTATATCAAACGTTAAAAAACTCATCCGTAACATCAAGCTTGGGCAAGATGTGGATCGTTCTGACAATAAGAAAGAACGATGGGCGAATATGGCCCGGATAGCTTTAGGCCAATCCAAAATGGTCAGACGACCAATTGCTGGAATACTTCACATAATAGTCTATGTTGGATTTGTTATCATCAATATAGAGCTTTTAGAAATTATCATTGATGGTCTTTTCGGTACGCATAGAGTTTTTGCTTTTATGGGTACGGCTTACAATATATTAATCGGATCTTTTGAGATATTAGCCTTTTTGGTTCTCGTTGCCGTAATTACTTTTTTGGTAAGAAGAAACATTATCAAGCTAAAGCGATTTATCCACAGTGATTTGAAAGGCTGGCCAAAAAGTGATGCCAATTATATCCTTTATTTTGAAATTGTCATGATGTCTCTTTTCTTGCTGATGAATGCTTCTGATCTTGCATTACAGCATAGAGGAGCACCTCATTTTATCGAGGCAGGATCATTTCCAATAAGCCAGTTTATAACTCCGATGTTTAGTGGTGTAGGCACAGACACGCTTATTATTTTAGAAAGAGTTTTCTGGTGGATGCATATTATAGGGATTTTAACCTTCATGAACTATCTTTATTATTCGAAACACTTACACATCCTTTTGGCTTTCCCAAATACTTATTTTGCAGACCTGAATCCTCTTGGGAAATTCAATAACCTGGAATCAGTAACCAAAGAAGTCAAGTTAATGATGGACCCAAATGCTGATCCGTTTGCCGCTCCGCCGGCTGATGCTGACGCAGCTCCGGCAAAATTTGGAGCAAGTGATGTTCAGGATTTAAACTGGGTACAGTTGCTAAACGCATATACTTGTACAGAGTGTGGGCGTTGTACCTCTTCTTGTCCGGCGAACCTGACAGGGAAAAAACTATCGCCTAGAAAAATCATGATGGATACACGTGATAGGGCAGAAGAAGTAGGAAGAAACATTGATGCCAATAAAGGTGTTTTTGTACCAGACAATAAAACATTGCTTAACGATTATATTACTGCCGAAGAACTTTGGGCATGTACAAGCTGTAATGCTTGCGTTGAAGAATGTCCGGTAAATATCAGTCCGCTTTCTATTATTATGGATATGAGACGCTACCTTGTAATGGAACAAAGTGCGGCTCCAATGTCATTGAATGCTATGATGACCAATGTTGAAAACAATGGAGCTCCATGGCAGTACAGCCAACAGGATAGGCTGAACTGGAAAAATGAAAATTAGTAAAAGTCAGTTGTTTAAATAGATTCCATCAACTAATTAGTTTGCAATGAAGACAGAAGATATCGATAAAAATCTAGTATCAGCTACCCAAAACGGAGAGCAGATCAGTCCGATATTGCCAGAAGGAATTAAAAATTACCTTATTGATATCGACGGAACTATATGTGATGATATTCCGAACGAACAGCCAGAAAGAATGCTGACTGCAGCGGTATATCCAGATGCGCTTGCAACGTTGAATCGATGGTATGATGAAGGACATGTGATTTTCTTTTTCACATCAAGAACAGAAGCCCATCGTGAAATCACGGAACAATGGTTAAAAATGCACGGATTCAAATACCATGGAATGGTTATGGGGAAACCGAGAGGCGGTAATTACCACTGGATTGATAACCATTTGGTAAAAGCAACCCGCTACAGAGGAAAATTTACAGACCTTGTAGAGAAAGAAGTGACCATACAGGTTTTTGATGACGGAAAACACGAATAAAAAAGGGTAATTAATAGATACCCGAAAAGAAACTATACAAAATATGTCAGAAGTTTTATCAGTGCCAACAATGGCCGAAATGTTAGCTCAAGGAAAACAGCCGGAAGTACTCTTTTGGGTAGGTTGTGCCGGAAGTTTTGATGATAGGGCAAAAAAAATAACCAAAGCCTTTGTTAGGATATTAAACAGGGCTGACGTTTCGTTTGCAGTACTTGGTACAGAAGAAAGTTGTACAGGAGATCCTGCTAAAAGAGCTGGAAACGAATTTTTGTTCCAGATGCAGGCCATGATGAATATTGAAGTGCTGAATGCCTACGAAGCAAAAAAGATAGTAACTGCTTGTCCGCATTGTTTCAATACATTAAAAAATGAATACCCTGAGTTAGGAGGAACTTATGAGGTTGTGCATCATACACAATTTCTAAAATCTCTTTTAGACGAAGGAAGGCTGACTATTGAAGGCGGCCAGTTCAAAGGAAAAAGAATTACATTCCATGACCCTTGTTATCTTGGAAGAGCCAATAAAATTTATGAAGCTCCTAGAGAACTGATCCAAAAACTTGATGTTGAACTTGTCGAAATGAAACGTTCAAAAGCAAATGGATTATGCTGTGGTGCTGGTGGTGCTCAAATGTTTAAAGATGCAGAACCAGGAAACAAAGAAGTAAATATTGAGCGTACGGATGATGCTCTTGAAACTGCTCCTCAGATTATTGCTGCTGGTTGTCCGTTTTGTAACACCATGCTTACAGATGGTGTAAAACACAAAGAAAAAGAGGCAGAAATAAAAGTAATGGATGTTGCAGAATTGATAGCGAATGCTAAAGATTTGTAAGAAGCCGTAATCTAAAGAAACAACTTTCCCCCATGAAAAAATTACTATTTGTATTTGTACTGTCATTATTTTGCTTAAATGCTAAAAGCCAGGATATTCTTGATGTATTAACAAAAGAAGTCTGCTCCTGTGTTAATGAAAAAAAGGAAGCACTAAAAAGTTCAGCAGCAGAACAAATGCAGATGCAATTAGGATTGTGTATTGTTTCAAGCTATTCAAACCATGAAAAAGAAGTAACTGCCAAATATGGCGATATTATGGAAACTGAAGGAGCTATGGAAAAATTAGGTAGTGATGTAGGAATGAAAATGGTGGGTATTTGTCCAGATTTATTGATGATGTTTGCTGATATGGATGCTGCCGAAGCAGAAGCGGAAGAAAGTCCAGTTCTTACGATGGAAGGAAAGATAGTAGAAATAAAATCAGAACAGTTCCTTACTGTTATTGTCAAAGATAATTCAGGTAGAAATCACACTCTTTTGCTATTGACATTCTTTGAAGACTCGAATCTCTTGATAGAGAATAAACTCAAGAAAAACGACAAAGTTTCCGTTCAATATTGGGAACAAGAATTTTATGATCCAAAAGCCAAGGATTTCAGATATTATAAAGGAATCCAAGGCATAAAAAAAATATAATAATTATGTATATTCCTTTTGAAAATATGCCAGATGAATCAAAAATCTGGATATACCAATCCAATAGAAAATTCTCAGATGATGAAATGGCTGAAATCGAATCAGACCTTAAAGCATTTGTTGAAAATTGGGCAGCCCATGGGACAGGTCTTGAAGCATCTTATTTGTTACAATATAATAGATTTATCATTTTAGCTGTAAACCAGGAAGTACAATCGGCAACAGGTTGTTCTATAGATAGTTCAGTACAATTTATACAACAACTAGAGCAAAAATACGATGTAGATTTGCTAGATAAGATGAATGTTACCTTCAAACTTGGGGAACATATTGCCCACAAACCATTGGTCGAATTTAAGAAAATGGCCAAAGAAAAAGCCGTTTCGGCAAACACAATCGTTTTCAATAATCTCGTTAACACTATAGGAGAATGGCATGAATATTGGGAAGTTCCAGCAAAAGAAAGCTGGCATAGCCGTTTTTTCTAAAACCAAATTTTTTTTGAATGAGATATTTTGTTGTAGCGCTACTGTTCATCAGTCAGATTGCCTTTTCGCAGCTTCGTGAACCTAAATTAACTTTAGATAGAACCAAAGAAACAATCTGGGTTGACAGCATCTATAATAAAATGACGATGCAGGAAAGAATAGGGCAGCTTTTTATGGTTGCGGCCTATTCGAATAAAGATAGCGTTCACTTTAATGCTATTGATAAACTTATCAGAGACCAATATATTGGAGGAGTAATTTTCTTTCAGGGCGGACCAGTACGTCAGGCTAGGCTAACCAATCGTTTCCAATCTAAATCTAAAGTTCCGCTTTTTGTGGGTATTGACGCAGAATGGGGATTGGCTATGCGTTTGGATTCAGTCATCCGTTATCCTTGGAACATGACACTTGGAGCCATCCAGGACATGAAATTGATTGAAAAAGTTGGTGAAAAATACGGACAGCAGAGCAGAAGAATGGGCATACAGTTCAATTTTGCTCCTGTTTTAGATATCAATACCAATCCTAAAAACCCAATTATTGGCAATCGTTCGTTTGGTGAAGATAAAATTAACGTAACCGAAAGAGCGCTCGCCTTGATGAAAGGTATTCAAAATCAAGGTGTTTTCGCAACCGGAAAACATTTCCCGGGACATGGTGATACAGAAACCGATTCGCACCATACGCTGCCAATGTTGAATTTTACAAGACAGCGAATTAACGATATTGAATTTTATCCTTACAAAAAATTGTTCCGTGAAGGTCTTGCCAGCGTTATGGTGGCCCACTTGAACGTTCCAAGCCTAGAGCCAAGAGAAAACTATCCTACATCGCTTTCTTATAATGTAGTGACAAATATCTTGCAGAACGAGCTTCATTTTAAAGGACTTATTTTTACGGATGCGCTGAATATGAAAGGTGCGACTAATTTTAAACAGCCGGGCGATATTGATTTGGAAGCTTTTAAAGCGGGGAACGATATCTTGCTTTTTGCTGAAAATGTTCCTTTGGCTTTAGAGAAAATTTGCGTTGCCATTCAGGATACTGTCATTTCCGAAAAAAGACTGGAACAATCTGTAAAGAAAATATTGAGATATAAATACCTGGCCGGACTGAATAATTACAAACCGGTAGATATTCCGTATTTGTATGATGATTTGAATAATTCTGATGCACAAGCTTTACAATATCAATTGTATGAAAATGCGGTAACGGTTTTAAAAAATGAAAACGAAATCTTGCCGATCAAAGATGTCGCTAATGAAAAGATAGCCTATGTAAAGCTAGGTGATGATACCAATACTTCTTTTTTGAATACATTACGACAGTATACAGAGGTCACAGAAGTTCCTAATGATAGTATACATCTGATGGTTGAAGATTTAAAAAAATACACTACTGTAATCATTGGATATCATAAAGCCGACGGAGCCTGGAAAAAGCATGATTTTACGGTAGATGAATTGGTCAAAATTCAAGAAATAGCCAAAAACAACAAGGTAATCCTTGATATTTTTACAAAACCATATTCTCTGATTCCGATAAATTCTTTCAGTGATATTGAAGGATTGGTGGTTTCGTATCAGAATAGCGATGTAGCGCAAAACGTTTCGGGTCAGCTTATTTTTGGAGCAATCGAATCTAAAGGAAAGCTTCCGGTTTCAATCGGAACGGCCTTTAAGGTAAATGACGGGCTAAAGACAAAAAAACTCAACCGTCTTGGATTTACGGCTGCAGAAAATGTTGGGATGAGTTCTAAAACACTGGCAAGAATTGATCTTATTGCAAATAATGCTATCGAAAGACAAATGACGCCTGGAATACAGGTGCTTGTTGCAAGAAAAGGAAAAGTTGTATACCAGAAATCTTACGGTTATCACGATTATAAAAATGAAATTAAGGTCAAGAACTCGGATATATATGATGTAGCTTCTCTGACAAAAATAGTTTCTACTTTGCCTGATGTAATGCAGCTTTACGACCAGAAAAAATTTACTCTTGATACCAAACTTGGGACTATGCTTCCGGTTTTTGAAAATACAGACAAAAAGAACATCTCGTTTAAAGAATTGCTATCGCATTATGCCCGACTTCAGGCATGGATTCCTTTTTATCAGGCTACGCTAAATGCAGATAAAAAGCCTAGCGATAAATATTATAAAAACACATTGACTCCGGAATTTTCGATGCAGGTAGCAGAGAATTTATTCCTGAGAAATGATTATGAGGATACTATCATCAAGAAAATAGCGGAAAGCAAGCTGTTACCAAAAAAGGAATACAAATACAGCGACTTTACCTTTATAATCTTGAAAGAATATCTTGAAAAAGAAACAGGAAAAAAACTAGATGTTTTATCTGAAGAGAATTTTTATAAGAAACTTGGAGCGAATAGCACGACTTACAATCCGTTGAGAAAATTTGACATGAGTGTCATTCCACCAACAGAAGAAGATAAATATTTCAGATACCAAACCATTCAGGGGTATGTACATGATATGGCAGCAGCTATGCAGGACGGAGTAGGAGGTCACGCTGGAGTTTTTTCGAATACAATAGATTTGGCTAAAATTATGCAGATGTATCTTCAAAAAGGAAACTATGGCGGAGTGCAGTTTTTTAGCCCTGCTACTTTTGATGCTTTTAATACTTGCTATTTTTGTAAAGAAGGAAATAGAAGAGCTTTAGGTTTTGACAAGCCACAATTGCCAGGAACATCAGGTCCAACATGTGGCTGTACTTCAAAATCGAGTTTTGGGCATACCGGATTTACCGGAACAATGGCTTGGGCTGATCCGGAAGAAGAACTTATTTATATCTTCCTTTCTAACAGAACCTACCCGGATTCAAATGCGCCAAATACCTTATCGAAAGAGAATGTCCGTGAGAATATCCAGAAAGTAATTTACGATGCAATAGAAAAGTAGGAGTTTAACCAAACCAAAGAATATCATGCAGTCAACAGCAAAAAATCCGCAAGAATATTTAGACAGCCTTCCTGAAGAAAGAAAAGAAGCTGTCAATAAATTAAGGAATGTTATTCTGGAAAAACTTCCAAAAGGCTTTGAAGAGAACATAAACTATGGAATGCTTTGCTACTGCGTACCCTTTTCATTATACCCAGACGGATATCATTGTAATCCTGAAATCCCTTTGCCATTTCTAAGTCTGGCATCACAGAAAAATTTTATAGCCTTATATCATATGGGAATTTATGCTGACCCAAAATTGCTAGATTGGTTTGTAAACGAATATCCAAAACATTCTAAACTAAAGCTTGATATGGGAAAAAGCTGTATTCGCTTTAAAAAAATGGATCAGATTCCCTATGAATTAATAGCAGAACTGCTTGGCAAAATCTCACCTGAAAAATGGATTGAGATGTACGAAACAGAGTTTAGGAAGCAAAACACAAAATAATAAAAAGCCAATCTTATTTTAAAGATTGGCTTTTTTTATTAAAACTAAAACTAACCTCGCTTTTAAAATAATATTCTTCCTATTATTTTATCGGCTCGATCTACATTACTTTAATGAGATACAAAAGGTTCAGTGAGGTTGCGTGTCATTTTACCAAAAAGATACATTTAACTTATTTTTTATGATAAATCTAAGTTGGATTTTTATGAAAACTATCTGGTTATTCTAAAGACTGTACAAGCGTTAATTTTAATGAAAATTCAGTTTTGCCTTACTTTTTTGAGTATTTTCGTTACTCATTTTAGGAGTAATTATGAAAATTGCAATTGTTTGTTACCCAACCTTTGGAGGTAGCGGCGTAGTCGCCACAGAATTAGGTCTTGAACTAGCCAGAAGAGGACACGAAATACATTTCATCACCTATAGCCAGCCTGTGAGATTGGCACTTTTGAATCCAAATATCCACTATCACGAAGTCAACGTTCCGGAATATCCGTTATTTCATTTCCAACCGTATGAATTGGCTCTTTCCAGTAAGCTGGTTGATATGGTCAAGCTGCACAAAATTGAACTGCTTCATGTTCATTATGCTATTCCACATGCTTATGCAGGATATATGGCAAAGCAGATGTTGAAACACGAAGGCATTAAAATTCCAATGGTGACAACACTTCACGGCACCGATATTACATTAGTGGGAAGCCATCCTTTTTACAAGCCTGCCGTAACATTCAGTATTAATAAATCGGATATAGTCACCTCGGTTTCACAAAGTCTGAAGGATGAAACCTATAAGCTTTTTGATATTAAAAAAGACATAGAAGTAATTCCAAATTTTATAGAGATTAACAAGCCAAGACTGGATGAGAATGCACCATGTCAAAGAGCTTTGATGGCTTCTAAAGAAGAACGGATCATAACCCATATCAGTAACTTCAGGGCTATCAAAAGAATTCCTGATGTTGTAAAAGTCTTTAATAAGATTCAAAAAGAAATACCGGCTAAGCTGATGATGGTGGGTGAAGGACCGGAAAAAGAAAAAGCAGAAATTCTGTGTGAAGAACTTGGAATCAGCGATAAGGTGATTTTCTTTGGTAACAGTAATGACATCGATAAAATATTATGTTATACAGACTTATTTCTGCTTCCGTCAGAAACAGAAAGTTTTGGTCTGGCAGCTTTAGAAGCCATGGCTTGTGGAGTTCCTGTAATTTCAAGTAATTCTGGCGGACTACCTGAAGTTAATTTTAGTGGGATTTCGGGATACTTAAGCGATGTAGGCGATGTTGACGATATGGCAAAAAATGCATTATCAATTTTGGCAGATGATGAAGAATTGAGTAAATTTAAACAAAATGCCCTGAATGTGGCAAAACAGTTTGATATCCTAAACATCATGCCTTTGTATGAAGCCATTTATGAAAAGGCATTAAAAAACAAGTAATTATGAAAAAACTAATCTTGATGCCGTTTGTTTTTATGCTGTTTTGTTGCAGCAGTACGAAAAAAGCAGCCGATCAAAAACCTGCAGACGTGAAAAAACAACAACAAACTGCCTTGTATCAGATTTTAAGTGAATCTGCTTATCAAGGAAAAGAGACAAAGTCGTATGAAGTTATAAAAGACAAAGCCTCTTTAGAAAAATTATATGAGGCAATAAATGACACTCAAGTACCTAAAATTGATTTTTCCAAAGAAAAAGTAGTCGCATTATTTATGGGACAAAGAAATACGGGTGGTCATGCGATTAAAGTCAAAAACGTAACAGAAAAAGGAGGGAAGATTTATGTTGATGTTGAGGAAACCAGTCCTGGTTCTGGCGATATAGTAACTATGGCTTTGACAAATCCTTTTACCATAGTCAAAATCAATTCAACCAAAGAAATCCTATTCCAATAAAAAAAACATCCCGAATATTCGGGATGTTTCTTTTATAGCTATATCTGTTTTTAGAAAGTATAACGGATACCTAATGCGATGTCTGGTCCAAAACTATCGTCTCTAAAATCATCATGGTTGAAATACAACTCAGGTCTGAAGTCTAAAGACAGCATCAAAGGAATATCAAATTTATATTCGATACCTATATCACCGGCAACAAAGAAAAATGTACCGCTGTCATCGGCTCCTCTGTAGTCATAGCTCCAAGTACCAAGACCACCACCAACACCGGCGTACCAGTTAAAGCCACCTTCAATGTTCCATACCCATTGGTATAAACCAGTCAATTTGATTGCGTCAACGTGGTTGCTGTCTCTCCAACCCAAATCTACTTCCAGACGGTTGTTACTCGACAGACCTCTTTGATAGGAAATCTCACCACCAAAACCATCATTGTCACCAAGACGTAATCCCAACGCATTTTTTGAGATTTCTTGGGCTTGCATACTAAATGCCATCCCTGCCAGCATAAAAGCCGATAAAAACAATTTTTTCATAAAAATTTAATTTAGAGTTTTATACAAGGTAGCAATAATATTGCCAAAAAATGTTAAATTCAGAATAATATAACACAAAAAAGAGTACAATTTATATAAATTGTTGATAATCAAATAAAAAATAGGCTCTATTTTTCGCTTCTATTTCGAGAGAAAGAAGCTTGTCATCAATTTTTCACTCAATTTTGTTTCCATTTCGAGGTAATCTTCTTCAATAATTTCCTCATTTTCGGAATGGCGGTATAATTTCCAACGCTTTTTATTGTATTCTAAAGCGGTCAGGTTTTCAACCCAATCGCCTGAATTAAGATATACAGTCTTTCCTTTTTTATTTGTCTGGTTTAATATCTTAGGTTCGTGAATATGGCCACAAACAACATAACTGTATTTGTTTTCAATAGCAAGATCAATGGCTGCCGTTTCAAAATCCGATATGAATTTGATAGCAGATTTAACGCCCGACTTTATTTTTTTTGAGAAGGAATAAGGCTCTTTGCCCATTTTTGTTAAGCACCAATTGATAAAACGATTCAGCAATATCAGATAATCATAGCCAATACCGCCAAGTTTGGCAATCCATTTTGCATGATGAACAGAAGAATCAAAAACATCACCATGAAAAAACCAGGCCTTTTCGCCATCTAAATCTAAAACAAGCTTATCGATGATAGAAAAATTACCAACTTTTGAATCGCTGAATTTACGTAGCATCTCGTCATGATTTCCTGTAATGTAATAAACCTGAGTGCCTTTTGAAGTGAAGTCTAAAATTTTCCGAATGACTTTTAAATGGGATTTTGGGAAGTACGATTTTCGGAACTGCCAGATATCGATAATGTCTCCGTTTAAGATTAAAATTTTAGGTTTAATGGAGCAAAGATAATTGTGAAGCTCTTTAGCGTGGCAACCAAAGGTTCCCAGATGAACATCTGAGATTACTACTAAATCAACAACTCTTTTTTTCAATTTATTGTGCTTTAAAAGTTTAACAAATAAATAAAAGATACCGGACATAATACTTATGATAATGTTAACATATGGTGATGATATAATTAAGTCCAAATCTTGCGCATAATCCCTACATTTGCTTTAAAATGAAATAAAATGGCAGGAAATAGTATTGGAAATTTGTTTAAGCTTACAACATTTGGAGAGTCACATGGTGAAGCTTTGGGTGGAATAATTGACGGTTGTCCACCGGGAATTGCTTTGGATTTTGAGGCGATTAGCTTTGAAATGTCACGAAGAAAACCGGGTCAGTCGGCTATAGTAACACAGCGAAAGGAAGAAGATGAAGTGCAATTTTTGTCTGGAATTTTTGAAGGAAAGACGACAGGTACGCCTATAGGGTTTATTATACCCAATACCAATCAGAAATCGGATGACTATTCTCATATTAAAGACAGTTACAGGCCCAGCCATGCCGATTATGTATATGAGCAAAAATATGGAATCAGAGATTATAGAGGTGGAGGCAGAAGTTCAGCAAGGGAAACAGCTAGTAGAGTAGCGGCAGGAGCCATTGCAAAACAGGTTATTTCAACAATAAAAATCAATGCATTTGTTTCTTCTGTAGGTGATATCTTTATTGATAAGCCTTATCAAGCATTGGATTTTTCTAAAACAGAAAGCAATCCGGTACGTTGTCCTGATGAAGCTACGGCAAAAAAGATGGAAGATTATATCAAAGAAATACGAAAACAAGGCGATACGGTTGGCGGAACCATAACCTGTGTAATTCAAAATGTTCCGATTGGTTTGGGTGAGCCGGTTTTTGATAAACTTCATGCAGAATTAGGTAAAGCCATGCTGTCGATAAATGCAGTAAAAGGTTTTGAATACGGTAGTGGTTTTTGCGGTGCAAAAATGAAAGGAAGCGAACATAACGACCTGTACAACCCGGATGGTACTACAAAATCTAATCTTTCTGGTGGTATACAAGGCGGAATTAGCAATGGAATGGATATTTATTTCAGAGTTGCCTTTAAGCCTGTGGCTACTATAATGCAAAAACAAGAAACTTTGGATGTAGAAGGCAATATTGTAGAAATGCAGGGAAGAGGAAGACATGATCCTTGTGTTGTTCCAAGAGCTGTGCCTATAGTAGAAGCGATGGCGGCGCTGGTTTTAGCAGATTATTATTTATTATTTAAAAAAATATAACTTTAATAATTTTTGACATACAATTTTAACAATAAAAATTCTATTCTTTTAATTTTTTATAGTTATTTTCGTTAGAAAATCATTTAAATTAAAAAACATGAAGAAAATTTTACTTTTTGTGGGCTTAATTATAAGTTCATTTAATGCAAATGCTCAATTAACTTGTGCGACTGCAACGCCTATTACGACGAATGGTACTCTTACTGTTAGTTCAATTACCGGAACTTATGGTACGGGGTGTTGGGCTCCTGGAACTGCTCCAAAATCAAATTGGTATTCTTATACTGCTACTGCTAATGGAGAAGTAACTATATCTTCGGATTTGGCAGCGAATGTTGGACCAACTTATAGCGACGATACAAGACTTTCTATTTTTACAGGTACTTGTGCTGCTTTAGTGTGTTATGATGGTAATGATGATGTTAGTGGTACTAACTTTTTATCAGCTTTAACTTTCCCTGTACAATCTGGTACAACCTATTATATTGCTTGGGATAATAGATGGTCTGCGAAAGGATTTCAATTTACTTTCGCTTTTAATGCTGTGCCATGTGTGAGACCTTCACTACTTACTATTAATGATGCTACAAACGTAACCACGAATAGTGCTAGTTTGAGCTGGACTGCTGCATTAGGAAATCCATCAAGTTATGATGTTGATTATGGAGCAGTTGGTCATACAGCTGGTAGTGGTACTATTGTTAATACTACAACAACTTCAGTTAACCTACAGTCTTTGCCAGTTTCAGCAGATTTATCATTTTTCTTAAGAAGTAATTGTGGTGGAACTCAAAGTGCATGGGTAGGGCCTTTTAATTTATATTTGGCCAAAACTATGCCTTATTCGAATAATTTTGACGATACTGCAGATCCAACTGACGGTTTTGATTTAGGAGGATGGAGTTTGAGTACTAGTGCAGCTAATGCTGCATATGCAAATACAGCACCTGGTTTTGCTTTTAGTAATACAAGTACTACGGCTGCTGCAAATTCATTTATGTTTTTCAGACCTTTATCTTTATCAGCTAACGAACAAGTTACAATAAATTTCCAAACAAGATTTTTAGGTGCTGCAACTGATATAGCATCATTGAATGTTACAGTTGGTAATACTCCATTGGCAGCTTCACAAACAACCGTTATCCAGTCATTTCCTTCAATTCCGGGAGGTGTTACTACATATACTGCAAGGACAGCAACCTGGACGGCTCCATCAGCGGGGGTTTACTATTTTGCATTGAATAATGTTTCTGCAATAGCTGCTGGTTCATTTAGTTTAATTGTGGATACTATAGTTACTACCTCTGTTTTAAGTACAGATGAATTCTCAGCTTCTAAATTATCGGTATATCCAAACCCATCAAATGGTATGGTAAACATTTCTAGCGATTCAAATGCTTTATTAAATAGCCTTACTATTACAGATTTGAATGGACGTACAGTTAAAACTGCTAAATTGAATGGTGATTCTTCTGCTCAAGTTAGCATTTCTGAATTGTCTGCTGGAGTTTATATGATGAACATCAACTCTGACCAAGGATCAGTAACCAAAAAGATTATAAAAAACTAAAATTTAGTTAACTTTTTATTAAAGCCATTAATTTTAACTTAATGGCTTTTTTTATTTGTGGACAAAAACCTACATTTGCCGCAACTAAAAACTTTTATTATGAAAAAACAATTACTTTTTGCAGGACTTTTATTTGGTTCTGTTCTTACTGCAAATGCACAGTTATTGCAATCTGAAAATTTTAACTCTTTGACTGTTGGGAATGTTGGAACTGATTTGACAGGTGTAACACCAGGTCAAGGAGGATTACTTACTTTTAGTAATGAGGGAGGAACAAATGGTGCAGTTTCAAATTATCAAATTGTTGCTGATGATGCTGCTCATGGAAATGTACTTCAAATTATTGGGTCAAATGCAGCAACTGGTAACCGATTTGTTTGGAAAAACGGATTGGATGCATCTTGGACTGCAAGAACTGCTGGCAACAATGTTATTGAATTAGAATTTTCTTTCTTTACTGGTGCAGCAACTACTAGTAAATCAGTATTAAGACCAATGATTATTACTGCTGCAGGACTACCTATTGGAGGATTTAACTTTAACATGGGTACTAAAAGACTTGATGGTTTTGCTTATGGTGATTTTAACAATACAGGAACTCCAGGTAACTATACAATCAGTTTAGTTGACGGAGGTTTAACTGTAGCAGCTAACACATGGGTTAAAGTAGGCTTTGCTTACGATACAACAACAGGTGTATTTACATGGTTAAGTGATGATCTTCAAATTGGAGGAACTATTGATGGTGAGCCTGGATATGTACCAGCTGAATTTGATGTAGTCCTTATTGCTGGAACATCAAATACTGTAGCTTCAACTGTTAGATTTGATGGTTTTACAGTAAAAGCTACTCCTCAAGAAAATTTATTGTCTACAGGTAATATTCAAGTAAACAAATTCTCTGTTTATCCTAACCCATCTAATGGTTTAGTTACTATTTCTAACGATTTGAATTCTGCTTTGACTTCAGTAAGTTTTGCTGATTTGAACGGACGTACTGTTAAAACTGTAGAATTGAACGGAGATGCTTCTGCTCAAGTTAACATTTCTGAATTAGCAGCTGGTGTTTACATGATGAATATCAGTTCTGATAGAGGAACAATAACTAAAAAGATTGTTAAGAACTAATCATCTATTTTAGATAAAATAGAAAGCCAAACTTTTAAGTTTGGCTTTTTTTATTATAAGAATTTTGCTTTTAATTCGGGAGTAGGAATCATACAGGCATCTTTTTTCCCATACCATTTGTATCGGTTACGGGCAATATAATCGTATACAGTAT
The DNA here is from genome assembly GCF_006385255.1 of Flavobacterium microcysteis. GTDB lineage: Bacteria > Bacteroidota > Bacteroidia > Flavobacteriales > Flavobacteriaceae > Flavobacterium > Flavobacterium microcysteis. The sequence continues at coordinate 209,228 of NZ_VFJE01000052.1, read as the reverse complement.
TGGTTAAAAAATTAGGAAGTATAGAAAACCAACTGATAGCTGTATATATGCCTCCCAATTCTTTGGCTATTTTTAAAGCAGCCTGAGCTTTGTAGTAATAAGCCTTGCCTGGTTCATACAAGAGAATTGAATCTATCTTCGTGGTATCAATACCAATATGGTTTATTATCTCCAGACCAATTTCTGATTGCAATGCTACAAACCGAAAAATATCTTTTTTATCATGCTTGATGATAAATTGTATAGAAGAATCGCAAAGATTGCAGACTCCGTCAAATAAAATTATTTTTTTATCTTGGGGTAAATTAATCATATCTATTATTATTTTTTTGCTTCTACCAGCTCTAAAGTTTCCAATTCCACTTTTGAAGTAAAGATGCCATAATTAACCGTGACTTTGTTTTTTTCAATCTTGTCAATTGTTCCTACGGCTTTTCCATCGATTAGCCTAACACGATCACCAAGTTTTAAAACAGGCTTCGGTTTATTTGCTTCTTGCTTAATAGCTTTGATTTTCTTTTCTTTTTTCTCTTCCCGGATTTCTTCAACTTTGGCCGTAACTTCCTTGATTACTTCTTTCTGGACAATTTCTTTGGCTTTCTTTTCTTTGGCGGTTAATTTTTTTCGCTTTGAATTTTCAATTTCGATCATTTTTAGGAATTCACCAATAAGATCTTTTTTATTCTTGTTATTGAAATATTTTTCAGAAATGTCATCCAACTTTTGTCCCATATAAATCAAACGCTGATTCGCATCATATAATTCCTGATAACGCTCTAGTTTGTCTTGAATTTTGGAATTGATAGATTCCATTTTTTTACTTTCTTCCCGGGCTTTGCTTTCTTCTTCTTTTAAATTCTGTGAAGTCTTTTCCAGCTTTGAACGCTCTTTTTGTAATGTTGCAATGGTTTTATCAAAACGTACTTTTCCTCCTTCTATTTTTTTCTTGGCACGATTAATCAGTCCGAAAGGAATACCGTTCTTTTGAGCGACTTCAAAAGTAAAAGAACTTCCTGCTTGTCCCAAGACTAGTTTGTACATAGGTTCTAATGACTTTTCGTCAAATAGCATGTTTGCATTAGAGGCATAAGGCAGTTCGTTTGCCAACATTTTCAAGTTGGAGTAGTGTGTGGTAATGATTCCAAATGCTTCCCTATGGTAAAACTCTTCCAGAAAGGTTTCGGCCAAAGCACCTCCCAATTCAGGATCAGTACCCGTACCAAATTCATCAATAAGAAACAGCGTTTTGGCATTGCACTTTTTGAGAAAATAGTTCATGTTTTTTAAACGGTAACTATAGGTACTCAGGTGGTTTTCAATAGACTGATTGTCTCCAATGTCTGTCAGGATACGATCAAATAAGAAGGTTTCACTTCGTTCGTGCACAGGAATGAGCATCCCGCTTTGTAACATCAATTGTAGCAATCCTACTGTTTTAAGAGAAATTGTTTTTCCTCCTGCATTTGGTCCAGAAATCACAATAATCCTGCTTTCATTGGTCAGTTCAATAGTCTGAGGGAAAGTAGGCTCATTTTTTTTCTTATTGTTGAGATAAAGAATAGGATGGTAGGCTTCCCTGAAATACATTCTTTTTTCTTCAGTGATAGCAGGCAAGATACCGTTAATTTTATTGGCATATTTTGCTTTTCCGGCAATCACATCAATATCACTCAGGAACTCCTGATATGTTTTCAGCAGTTCCAAAAACGGGCGTATATCGTTTGTTAACTGCTTTAAAATTCGTGTAATTTCTTCCTTTTCTTCATATTCCAGATTACTCAGTTCTCTTGAAAAACGTAAAGTAGCTTCTGGTTCAATATAGGTAATACTTCCTGTTTTTGAATTTCCTAAAATCGTTCCTTTTACTTTGCGTCTGTACATGGCCAGAACTGCCAGTACACGGCGGTTTTCTACAATACTTTCCTTGATATCGTCCAGATAGCCAAGTCCGTTGTATTGGCTCAATGCCATGCCGAAGCTCTGGTTGATTTTGCCACGAACCATATTCATATTTCTGCGGATATCGACAAGGACAGGAGAAGCATTGTCTTTTATTTCGCCGTATTTGTCTACGATTTCATCTATTTTCTGGGCGATGTATTTGGTGTATTCTACTGTAGTGGACTTTTCACTTAATTTCGGATAATAGTCATTAAACTTTTTAAGGAAAAGCAATAACACATTTACCGTGTCTGAAATAGCAGCAATCTTTCTAAAGCTGCCTACTTCAAGAAAACTGTCCTCTATAGCAAGAAATTTTATTTCATTGCTAATAGTTTCGAATCCATGATTTGGAATCGCATTGTTATTAGTGAAAGAAGAAACATATTCAGATGTCTGCAGCAAAGCATCCATCAGTTCCTTTTTATGTTTGAAAGGCGTAATCTGAAGTGCTTTTTCCTTTCCGATTTCTGTGTTACAGATTTCTGAAATGGCTTGCAGTACGGTATTAAATTCTAAATCTTGTAATGTCTTATCTGTAATACTGGTCATTTTATTTTAAAGCGATTTTTATATACAAAAATACAAAAAACTAAGCTGCTGAGTTTGTCAAGTTTTTTGCTTAAATGAATTATTTTTTTAGTTTGTTTTCGATTAAACTTTCCGAAATTTGTATTTGGAAAAGGTACTGAGGCATAGAGGTGCTAAGGTGCTAGGTAAAAAGGAACTAAGGAACTAAGGCGCTAAGGTAAAAAGGTACTAAGGTAAAAAGTAGGAAGCTAGAAGCTTTCTCGTATAAACAAATTATTTTTATCGCAAACTACCAACTAAACACTATCCACTAAACACTATCCACTAAACACTATCCACTAAACACTATCCACTAAAAACTATCAACTATCTCACATGCAAGTAAAAATACATCCTTCTTGGAAAGCCGTTTTGTCAGAAGAATTTGAAAAGCCTTATTTTAATCATCTGATTGATTTTGTAAAATCAGAATACACTCACTATACATGTTATCCAAAAGGAAGCCAGATTTTTTCTGCTTTTGATCATTGCCATTTTAACGATGTAAAGGTTGTCATTATCGGACAGGATCCTTATCACGGGCCAAATCAGGCAAACGGATTGTGTTTTTCTGTTAATGACGGAATTCCTTTTCCTCCTTCCTTGAATAATATTTTTAGAGAAATCGAAACCGACCTAAGTAAACCTCTACCCAAAACCGGAAATTTGGAACGTTGGGCAGACCAAGGTGTTTTACTTTTAAATGCTACGCTAACCGTTCGAAAAGGAGAGGCGGGAAGTCACCAGAAAAAAGGCTGGGAGACTTTTACAGATGCCGTTATCCAAAAAGTTTCAAGCGAGAGGGAGCAAGTAGTTTTTTTGCTTTGGGGTGGTTTTGCACAAAACAAAAGAGCACTGATTGATACCTCCAAGCATTTGATTCTTACATCAGGTCATCCTTCGCCATTAAGTGCTAATAGAGGACTTTGGTTTGGAAATAAGCATTTTAGCAAAACAAACGAATACCTTAAATCTTTAGGCAGACAAGAGATAGATTGGTAATATTCTTTCTATTGTACTGTAAAATTGTAATATCCTGCCGTCAGATTGTTTGCTGTTGTCTGTATCGTAAGAAAAGTATTTTTGGAGTTGCTGTTGTTCGATGATAATTCGAGTTGCGATACTTCTGCAAGTCCAAAAATAAGTCTGTATTCGCCAGCTTCAGATAACGGTATTCCAGCTCTGAATTTGTAATTTTGAGAAATTGGCTCATAAATGCTTTCGGCAATCACAAAGAAATCTGAAACTGCGTCGCCTTGATCTTTGATTACGGTTCTAATGTCAATTGGTGTCCAAATAGCTCCGGTCTTTTTTTCCAATCCGTAAGCAAAACTAAACGAAGCTCCTCCGGTTGTCTTGAAAATATCTAACGGAGTTGTCTGGTTTGGTTCGGGCTGGTATCTTGAAAAATTGGTATTTACCCAAAGGACATCGCCTATAGCATAACTGTTTTGGTGTTCAATTGTTATCAGGTTCGGAATAGAAGTATTCTTCGAATTGTATAATTCATCATCATCACCGCAGGCTGTAAAAGCTGCTATTCCGATTATTGCTAAAAATAATATCTTTATCGTTTTCATAGTAATTTTATTAGAATCTATAGCCAAAATTTAATCCCACACGAGGAACGACCTCCGGGCTTTTGTCAGTATTGAAAAGATTTTTTCCCATTCCTAGGAACAATTCAATGCCAAATTTTTCCTGAATATATAGTTTATATCCTAAAGCACCGCCAATAGCTACATCAGTATAATTGTCTTTGAAAGTGCCGTAATAGCCATTTCCGGATTCGTCAACAAAACGCTGCAATTCTCTGTATTTCCCACCGTTTGCAGAAACAAATACTTCTGCAAAATAGAAGCTTTTTTGGCTATGAGATAAGGAATAGCGCACAAAAGGATTGACTTCGTATTTTGGAAGCGTACGGTCATAACCTTTGTCAAAATCTTCTTTAGCATCTTTGCTATCCTGAATACTACCACTAATACCTACGGAAAAATTCTCGTTTAGGAAACGTTCATAGCTGACATGGACTTTTGAAAATGCTATAACGGAAAGTACATCGAATTTTACTTCATTTTGTTTTCTTGCAAAGATATTGGCACTTTCCTGTGCATTTGAGAACTGGAAAGCAAGCAGTGCTGCGAAAAGCCATTTTTTCATAGTTGTCTTTTTGTAAACTGATGTAAATATAGAAAAAAGATTGGCAGATAATAGAGAATAGTTGATAGAGGATAGTGGGTAGTTGATAGTGGGTAGTAGATAGTGGGTTGTTGATAGATTATAGTTGGTGGGCAAATTAGATAAACAGATGTCATAAATCATAAATCACAAATCCAAAATCAGATGATAGAGAATAGACAGACATCTAAAATCAAAAATCTGAAATCAAAAATCAAAGAATGCTAATTCAATGTTAGGGCACCGAGGATTTCTTCAGACATGAAAGGACCACCTGGGTAAGTAGCGGTATAATCCAGGTTGAGCCAGATCTGGCCGCGTTCGTCAATGTGGTAATGGAGTTCTTTGCCTTTACTTTCTTGCTTGAATAATACTTCCTTGATAAGGTAGTTGATAGCCTCAAGATCGGCTTTTTTATTTCCGATAAGTACTTCTGGATAAATATGCCCTCCGGTATGGATAAGCCTTGGTGTTCCTCCAACAGCTCGTACGCAGGCAGCCATAAGGATGGCATGATCATCACAATCACCAGAAAAATGGATTAGTGATTCGGTAGCTCGGGCAATGTATTCCTTTCCTTTTGGATCGCTTACATAGTTCCAGCGACGCTGTATTTCCTTAAATACTGCAAAACTTTGTATTTGTCGGCGGTATTCGCTGTATCCTTTGACATTCCTAAAATATTTGGTTGTAGCAAGCAGGGCAAAATTCCGAACTTTTGGATTGTCATATTCAATGGCATTTAGGATTTTTGACTTGTTAGGGAATGGTAAAAGCTTTGAAATGATGATGTCCTGTGGATTAGGGTCTTCAGACATACTGTAGACCATCGAGCGATAATCTTCGAAAACGCTATTAAAGCCATAATTGCCAAAAAGGCTACCATAAATCAATGCAATCAGATACAAGGCGATGCAAAGAATGATGATGGTTTTCATTAGCCTCAATGTCAATTGGATAAGAACAACTACAAGTATAAAAAGAAGAATCCTGTCGATATGGAAATACCAATTAGGGTCAATGATATTCTGGTGGATAATGATAAATACAGGAATAGCAATCAGTATGTTCAGTACGAAAATAATGATGTTATCCCAAGGTTTTTTGACCTGGAGTTTCTCTTTGATTTTTTTGAAGTCTATGTTACCTTGTTTCTCCATATCAACCCAAAGGCCGGCTCAATCGTATTAGATTTGCACTATATCTGCAAAAGTACCTTTTTTATCAATAATAGAAAGTTCTAACAGTTGATTTTGAACATTGTTTAACGTTTTGTTATCCAGTGATTTTTGCGACCATTCTGTTAAAGAAAGCCATTCCTGAATGTCCTCAATTTTTTGATTGTAACGGGACGATAGTGTTTTGTCAATACTAGGAATTTCCTTGAATTCCTCGGTTGTTTGATTGATGATGTCCAGTATGGTTTTGATAATTTCCGGCTGTGTTTCCAGAATTTCATTTCGCACAGCAATTACAAAACAGGGCCAAGGAGTAGGGCAGTCACCAATTCTTCTAAATATTCCTTTATCGACTAAAGGTTTGGTCATAAAACGTTCCCACATAAAATAGTCTGCCGTTCCGGCTGTTAAGGCTTCAACTGCGCCCTCTATGGTATTTATGATTTCAAACTGTAAATTTTCTGTTTTCCAACCCTGATTGTGTGCGTTGACATAAGCCATAAGCTGGGAACCAGAACCAATTCTGCTGATGGCTGCTTTAGTTCCTTGCAGGTCGGAAAGTGTTTTGTATTTTGAAGCAGCGCCAACATGAATCCCCCAAATAAGCGGCGACTGCACGTAAACTTGCACAATTTTACTTGGATTTCCGGAAACAATATCTTTAATGATGCCTTCGGTCAAGATTACAGCTATATCTGTCTCGCCATTGCGAAGCATTTGGCATAGCTTGCCTGTTCCTTCCGGAACATCTGTCCATTGCAGGTCAATGTTCTGTGCTTCAAATTCTTCATTTTCTATGCAAAGATGCCAAGGCAGGTTAAAATGTTCTGGCACTCCGGCTATTTTTATCGTTTTCATGATGAATAACGGTTTTGTATTTGTTTGATATGATGCTCTAAATGGGCAACATAATCGCTCATTAAGAATCTAAGGTTAATTATGGATTTGTCATTCAGCTCAATTTCATAATGCAAAGCTTCACTGTTGACCGATTTAAAAATTCTCAGTATTTGCTTGTTCAGCGAAAACCAGAGTTGGATTAATTCCTTACTGCCAGTTGACTGATACTGGTTTATAGCTACTAAATCTTCCTGGTTGTATGTTCTATATTGGTAAGGTTTTGGAGCATAATGTATTTCCGTAAACCGTACCAGATTGTGAATTGCTGAGTCAATCAAATGGCCTAGTATTTCTTTTTTAGACCATTTGTTGTCTGGTTTGAAATCTAAAACCTCTTCATTTGTTGTATTAAAATAATCGAGATTTTCGACCAGTAGCTCTTCAAATTTAAGAATCACTTCTTGCAGCATCAGGAATTATTTTGCCAATTTATCTAATGTATATGCAATTAATTCGTCTACAGCTTTGTATGGGTCTTCACTAAAAGTACCACTTGCACGGTTAGCGATAATAGCATTTAGCGATAAAGCATTGTGTCCAAGCAATGCAGACAGTCCGTAAATAGCAGCCGTTTCCATTTCAAGGTTGGTAATTCTGTTGTCGTTAAAATTGAAATTGTCCATTTTTGCATTTAATTCCGGGTCCTGGATTTCAAGACGCAAAACACGGCCTTGTGGTCCGTAAAAACCGCCTGCCGTTGCTGTGATTCCTTTAAAGATTTTGTCACTTTCGATCAGTTTTTCCAGTTTTTCACTGCAACGTACTACATAAGGTTTTCCTTTTCTGATATCCCAATTTGTATGATGAAGGAATGCTTCGCCCAAAGCTTCGTCAATAATCGGATCAATTTTATAAGAACGGAGCATGTTGTCTAATCCCAATCCGAATTTAGACATAACAAAGCTGTCCACCGGAATATCTTTCTGTAAAGAACCCGATGTTCCAATTCGTATGATGTTTAGGGAAGTCAATTCTTCTTTTGGTTGGCGTGTTTCCAAATTGATGTTGACAAGCGCATCCAGTTCGTTAACTACAATATCAATGTTGTCTGGGCCAATTCCTGTTGACATTACCGTAATTCTTTTTCCTTTAAAGATTCCGGTTTGTGTTTTAAATTCTCTTTTTTGAGTTGAAAATTCAATAGAGTCAAAAAACTGAGTGATTTTTTCAACTCTATTCTGGTCGCCTACGAATAGGATATCGTTTGCAATATGTTCTGGTTTTAAATTCAGGTGATAGACGCTGCCATCAGGGTTTAATATTAATTCTGAAGATTGTATCATTTTTTTGAGTTTCTAAGTTTTTATAAAGGCTAAGCCTCTTGGTGAAAAAGCCAGTTATTAAATTATTTTATTTGTGAGAGTGGGGTTATCCGCCAACACGTTTTACCTTAAAGCCTTTTTCTTTAAGGATTGTCATTATCTTGTCACGATAGTCACCTTGTATGATAATTGAATCGTCTTTAAAGGTGCCACCTACGCTTAATTTTGTTTTTAGTTCTTTAGCCAGAATCTTGAAATCGTCATCAGATCCGGTATAGCCTTCTATAATGGTGGTTGGTTTTCCTTTTCGTTTCTCGAACTTACAAATCATTGGTTCGGTTTGGACCCAGAGTTCTTTTGGTTCGGTTTGAGTTTCTTCGATTTCTTCAGACGGTTCGTGGTCTGGGAAAAGCTTTTTTAATTGGTCATGTAAATCCATAACTGTTTAATTGGATTTTTATTAAGCGCAGTGTCGTTTACTGCTTCTTATATTCTACAAAATCAAAAAGACATCAAGCATAACTCAATGTCTTTCTAATAAAGTATAAATGTAAAACTTATTTTTTGATTAATCCCAAATCAACTAAACGTTCGTGCAGGAATTCTCCAGCTGAAATGTCTTCGTATAATTTTGGATTTTCTTCATCGATACAGTTTTCAAGGCAGTCCAGACGCATGTCGCTTACCGGGTGCATGAAGAATGGAATGGAATAACGAGAAGTTCCCCACAATTCTCTTGGTGGGTTTACCACTTGGTGAATAGTAGATTTAAGTTTGTTATTGGTATGTCTTGAAAGCATATCGCCTACATTGATTACCAATTCGTCTGGTTCCGCAATAGCATCAATCCAGTCACCATTATGGTTCTGTACCTGAAGTCCACGGCCTTGAGCTCCCATCAATAAGGTAATGAGGTTGATATCGCCATGTGCTGCAGCACGGATAGCGTTTTCCGGCTCTTGTGTAATTGGCGGATAGTGGATAGGACGTAATATGGAGTTTCCTTCTTCGGCATATTTGTCGAAATAGAATTCATCCAAACCTAAATGCAATGCCAATGCTCTCAATACATAAATTCCTGTTTTTTCGAGCATTTGGTAGGCATCTTTTCCTACTATATTAAAACGAGGTAATTCTTTTACCTCAACGTTGTCAGGATATTCTTTAGCCCATCTTGAGTCATTGTCTACATACTGGCCAAAATGCCAAAATTCTTTCAAATCTCCCTCTTTTTTGCCTTTAGCGTGTTCTTTTCCAAAGGAAACATAACCACGCTGTCCACCAATACCAGGAATTTCATAACTGCTTTTGGTTTCTAATGGTAAAGAGAAGAAGTTTCTGATTTCGCCATACAGCTCATCTACCAGTTTGTCATCTAAAAAATGACCTTTTAATGCTACGAAGCCTATGTCTTCGAAAGCTTTTCCGATTTCATTTACAAATTTTTGTTTACGTTTCGGGTCGTCCGAAAGGAAATCACGCAAGTCAACACTAGGAATATTTTGCATACTCTTTAAAAATATATGTTAATAACTTTGCTAGGCGTCAAGCCTTGTTATCACAAATGTATAGATTATTTTGAGAATTTAATTTCAAAAGTTATTAACAATAGAAAATTCTGTAACATTAAGAGTTTATGCTGTTATTTTTTTATACTTTTGGGCGAGCTAAAAAATTGCGCAAACCTTTTCGTAACTATTATGAATTTCGACAGAAAAAACCTAACCAACGAACAATTATTAGATTTATATAAAAGAATTTTAAAGCCCCGATTGATTGAAGAGAAGATGCTGATTCTTATCCGTCAAGGAAAAGTTTCCAAATGGTTTTCCGGAATCGGGCAGGAGGCAATAGCCTGCGGTGTTACTGCTGTTTTGGATAAGGATGAATATATCCTTCCGATGCACAGAAACCTTGGCGTTTTTACAGGAAGAGATATTCCGCTTTACCGATTATTTTCACAATGGCAGGGAAAGGCTAACGGATTTACTAAAGGTCGTGACCGTTCGTTCCACTTCGGAACCCAGGAATATAAAATTATAGGAATGATTTCGCATTTGGGTCCTCAGATGGGAATTGCAGATGGAATCGCCTTGGCCAACAAGCTAAAAAAGAACGGAAAAGTTACGGCTGTGTTTACCGGTGAAGGTGCAACCAGTGAAGGAGATTTCCACGAAGCCTTGAATATTGCTTCGGTTTGGGAATTGCCAGTGATGTTTGTGATTGAAAATAACGGTTATGGACTTTCCACACCTACCAATGAGCAATACCGTTGTGAGAATCTTGCCGATAGAGGTATAGGTTACGGAATGGAGGCACATATTATTGACGGGAACAATATATTGGAAGTTTTTACCAAGCTATCAGAATTAAAAGCTTCGATGATAGAAAACCCAAGACCGGTTTTGTTGGAGTTTAAGACCTTCAGAATGCGTGGCCACGAAGAGGCTAGTGGTACCAAATATGTTCCTCAGGACTTAATGGACTTGTGGGCTATCAAAGATCCGGTAGATAATTACAGAAAATATCTTTCGGAATTGGGAGTGCTTACGCAGGAACAAGATGATGAAATTCGTTCTGAAATCAAAAAAGAAATCGACGAAAACTGGGCTATGGTACAAGCCGAACCTGAACTCGTAGCTACTTATGAAGAAGAATTAAATGATGTTTATAAACCTTATGAATTTGAGGAAGTTACTCCTTCAGATAAAAAGATAAATATTCGTCTTATTGATGCCATTTCTAATAGTTTGAAAGAGTCAATGGAGCGTCATGAGAACCTGGTTATCATGGGACAGGATATTGCAGAATATGGAGGTGCATTTAAGATTACTGATGGTTTTGTAGCACAGTTTGGAAAAGAAAGAATTATCAATACACCTATATGCGAAAGTGCCGTGGTTTCAGCCGGAATGGGACTTTCAATCAACGGACATAAAGCTATTGTAGAAATGCAGTTTGCAGATTTCGTTTCGACAGGTTTTAATCCAATTGTGAACCTTTTGGCTAAATCGCATTACCGTTGGCTGGAAAATGCAGATGTAGTTGTAAGAATGCCTTGTGGTGGTGGGACACAGGCAGGACCTTTCCACTCACAGACTAATGAGGCATGGTTTACAAAAACACCAGGTTTGAAAGTGGTGTATCCGGCTTTCCCATATGATGCTAAAGGACTTTTGAATACTTCTATTAACGATCCGAACCCGGTATTGTTTTTTGAACATAAATTACTGTACAGAAGCATCTACCAGGATGTTCCAAAAGATTACTACACACTTCCACTAGGAAAAGCTTCTTTGTTGAAAGAAGGTAAAGATGTAACAATTATTGCTTTTGGAGCTGCTGTACATTGGGCGTTAGAAACTTTGGCTAAGAACCCGGAAATTTCTGCGGATCTATTAGATTTAAGAACATTGCAGCCGTTAGATACTGAAGCGATTTATGCTTCTGTAAAAAAGACAGGAAAAGCAATTATTCTTCAGGAAGATACGATGTTTGGTGGTGTAGCCAGTGATATTTCTGCCATGATTATGGAAGAGTGTTTTGAATATCTTGACGGGCCGGTAAAACGCGTATCGAGCTTAGATTCGCCAATTCCATTTACAAAAGCACTGGAAGATCAATTCCTGGCGAAAGGACGATTTGAGGAAGCTTTAAAAGAGTTGATGGCTTACTAAATTATAAAATAATACAAAAAAGGTGTAGAGAAATCTACACCTTTTTTATTTATGATTACATAAGTAATACAACTTAATTTGATATAGAAACTAACTGATAACAGCATTTTTCATTACCATTGATTCCATCCAATTTTATGAAAGTTGCTGCCTGACCATTCGACAACGTTAGCGTACTTCTTCCGTTCAAAACAAAATTTTTACCTGTCATTTCATTAACCGTGCTCATTTCATTAAATGTCACACTTCCTTGATCTGCTCTGATAAAAATGGTTTCTCCAGCTATTATAGTTGAATTAATTCTGTTTATTATATTATTAGTACTTCCTACTGGAACTTTGACAAAAACTAATTTTTTTCCCGAAGTCACAATACCTGTAGTTGATCCTGTTGCTACAAGAATGTTTTCAATAGAAACATTTTGGACAATTCCAATTGTCTCGCTCAAGCGAATATCTTGAAATGAATTGTTTTTAGCATTTATTACGTTATTGTTGCCAATACCAGTAATAAACCTTTCGTTGTGTGCTGATGGATTGTCCTTTTCAGAAACGGTTACATAATTGTTTTCTACGGTCACAGATGAATCTAATACAGATATACAACGGCCAGTTCCAGGAGGCACAAAAGATATAGGCCTTGAGCCTTGTCCGGCAGCATTGGCAAATCGACAGTTGCTAATATTTATTCCGGAGCTATTGGTAATATCAATACTTATATCGATATCTTCAAACCAACAGGTGTCAAAAGTAATATTTTGAACGTTTTTTATCTTATAGCCATATCTCACATGTCCCCCGGTAGCACAATTTATGAATGAGAACTCACATGGATTTACATAATCCGTTTTGCTTTCTATCAAAACATTTACTCCATCCAGGCCAGGATCAGTATCATTATAAACATAAGGCGCTTCAAAAATACAATTGATGAACGTACTCGTATTTAATTGTCCGGTTATTTTAAGACAGTTATAATCGACGTGTTTTCGGGTTATCCATACGTTTTCAAAATTTATGTATTGATTGGGTAAGAAGTAATCTGTGATTGATCCAGGAGGAATAGTTTCGCCACCTTCTAGATGAATACCATGTCCTTTGCAATTATTCATTCTTATATTTTTGAAACTACAAGTCCAAGCCCCACCTTCTTTGGGATCTTTAATTCCTTTAAGGTGTATTCCGCCGGTACCTACCACATCTTTTAAATCAAATACGAAATTCTCCATTTCCGTATTTACAATCGGTCCTACGGCCAGTTTAAATATATAATCATAATGGGGAGCTGTTTCAAGTACTACAAACATACTTCCCTTACCGCCCAGCAATTTTATGCCGGATTTGAGCTCTATAGGCTTATCAATAAAATAAGTCCCGTTTGGAAAAAGCAGAGTCATTTCTCCTGATCTTTTGTTATACCAAAAATTCTCGTTGACATAATTGATTGCCGCCTGTATTTTATCTGAATTGGAAAAACCAACTGGTGTGTTGGCAGGATATTCATCCTTAATAACCCCAAAGAATAAGATATTCAGATGCCCTGAATATTGTCTGAACCATCTGCCGTTTGCAGGTGACGTCGCAACACTGGATTTAATAATCGTACCATCATTTGGTGTTTGTACCGTGTCTTGAGGAGCACTGCCTTTACCACTTGTTTTATAAATAAAAATGCCCTCACCTCCATCGCCTTCATTATAATAACCTTTAACATATACTACGGTGTTATCATAAATGTTACCAGGTTGAAAAATGTCATGGATTTTCAAATCCTTAATAGTGTTCAAAGTTTCAATCATAGTTTTTTAAGTTTTAAGATAATTTAAGAAGTTTATTTTTAAGCAAATTATTATTTCGGCAGACGGTTTTTAATCATCTGTATTTGTCCCATATGATTGGCTTGGTGTTCCATAACATGAAACCAGGCAAAATAATTATTCATGGATTTTTCTTTGGTTACGGCATTAAACCATTTATCGTCTTTAGTCTTTAGCAGACGTAGAGTTTCATTACGTACCTCATCCCAAATTTTTAGGTAGTATTCGATGGGTTGGCCTACCAAGGCTTTTCTGGCAGGATCTCCTAGTTCAAGAGCTAAATCCCATTTTGCTTTTTCTTCTTCGTTGAATTCTCTGTTTTCAAAAGTAAAGACCTGATAGAATTTTTCTGTTGTAGCCAAATGATAAATCATGGCACCAATTCTATTGGCGTCTTCAACCAAAAGATAATCGGTCTGTTCCTTGGTCAGATCCTTAATGCTCATGGTAATACGGTTTTTTAAATTTTCAAGCATAAATACTGTCGTCCCGATTTCTTGGGAATAGCCTTTTTCAGGCTTGACAATATACTGCGCCTGCATAGCAGATCCTATGAGTAGGATAACGGCAATGTACTTAAGTAAGATTCTGTTTTTCATAGCTTTATCAATTTGATTTAATTTTAAAGATAAAACAATTTATAAAAAAACAGCTGTTAAAATTATGTTATAAGAAATGTTTAAGTTTATTATTTCAGCTTTATCCCAACACCAATTCCCACATTCCATTTTCCATCAGCAGTTGCTGTTTTTGCATTGTAGTATAGGGGAATCTGGAAAGCTAATTTCTTATAGCTGTAAGTAAGTCCCATTCCTAGAGTTGGCATTACAAAAGAGTTTTTTACTTCCGATTTGTCTTCCTTAAATCGCAAGGAGGGAAGCATACCTAGCAATAGTTTCGATTTTCCGGATGTAAGGCTAACGTTTGGTCCGGTAAAATTTAAAAAACCTCCTTTGTCAACATAGCCTGCTACAGCAGTTCCTTCAAAAAAGGCAAACGAAATTTTAGATTCTTTAGTTGCAGTGGTAGTTTCAATCGTTTGTGCTATGGAGGCAGTAGTGATAAAGGAGGTAAGGAGAAAGAGTCCGATAGTAGTTTTTTTCATATATTATTTTTCAAGTGGCAAATGTAAATGCCTTGATAGTAGTATATATGATGATGAAAGAAACGAGCAAGAATTTGTAATAACAGGCAGAAAAATTGAATTGAACAGCAAGCTGTATATAAAAAAGCCCGTCTATAATTCTGTAGACGGGCTTGTAGGGTTTATTCTTTTTTGAATTCGATTTCTCTGCCAGATTGCTTTAATATCATTCCTTTGGTTTCGGGTTTGAAAGTCAGTTGTATACCAGCCTTGTCAAAAGTGAAAATGTTATTGTCTATGGCTTCTAAAGGAAGAGGAGATTGGCCCGTGGCTTGTGCACTTATCGTGTTTTCTTGTCTCGTGATGGTTATCTTGAAGGGCATGCCTTCTGCAGCATAGGTTCCAGTAAGAGCTTCTAATTCTTCAGGTTTAATATTGATAGCCTTAAACTCAGGAATTTCATAAGCTTGACCCAAAGCAGCCTTTACGACGATATCGGTTATTAGGTCGAGTTTATAATTGGTAGCATTTGAGGTAATTGCATAACTTATCTTGTCGTTTTCAAAATTAGTGAACATGGATTTATAGCCGTCAATTGCGCCGTCATGTCCAATGCCTGGATGATTTTCGAACGAATAATCAAATAGGCCTAAACCATAATTATTCTTTAAGGTTTTCATTTTTGAAATACTTTCCTTGCTAATGATTTTTCCGTTGAATAAGGCATCGCTAAATTTGACCAAATCGGCCGGATTACTTTGAATTGCACCTGCTCCCATAGGAACTGAAGCATGCGTATTGGCATGAGGATTCCAGCCATTGGAAAAAGTATAGGATACAGCTTCATGATTTGTAACGCTTTGTGAATGCCCGAAATAGGTATTCTTTAATTGCAGCGGTTTGATGATGTTGGCCGTAAGGATTTCAGAATATTTTTTCTTATAGATATGTTCCAGTATATAGGAAAGCAATACATAATTTGAATTGCTGTAAGCCGATTTTGTATTGGGTTCAAAATCGGTTCCTGTTTTGGTAATAATTTCCACTATTTCTTTTTCAGATTTAGGCTGTGCATGCCAGCTAAGGTAATCTGCATTGTCTGTAAGACTTCCGATACCGCTACTGTGATTCAATAAATTTTCAACGGTTATTTTTTTAGCATTAGGCAGCTCTGGAAAGAATTTGTCTATTGTGGTATTCAGGTTTACTTTTTTTTGCTCAACAGCCTTGAGTACCAAAACAGCAGTAAATGTCTTGGATATAGAACCTATGCTGTAAATAGTATTGTTGTCTGCTTTGATTTTATTTTCAATATTTTGGAAGCCTACAGTTTTGGTATAAATTATCTCGTTGTTTTTTGAAATGGCAACACTTCCCATAAACTTATTATGGTTTTCTAAGGTTTCCAGATAATGATCTAGTTTTTTGCTATCAAAAGATTGGGAGAAAGTTGTAGTAGCGATGCACAATGAGAGACAACTGGCAATTAGTTTAAATTTCATGTTTATTTATTTTTTAATCGTTTAGAAAGTTTTAGAAGAAATGTTATAATGACAAAAAGAATAAAAGCGGATACAGTCATTACTGGGATAAACCAATTGCCTAATTGTTCGTATTGCTGATAATTGATAGAAGAACTGCTTATTTTTCCTAATACGAAAATATCATTGTTGCGATAGAAGAAGCCAACGTTTTCCGGATCGAAGATTTTTGCGAAAATCAAAAACACGAATGAAAATAAGGATAAGTATAAAAGCAAGAATATGATGTAGGATATTCCATTCGTAATATTCAATAATAACGCTTTTATTATTTTTAACGGATTAAAAGTTCTGGTAGCTTCTTCCAGTTTTTTTTCTGCGACTAATTCTTTTAAGAAAATTTCAGGGCGGCCCAGTTTGTCAAAAATATCAAGCAGACTTTCTACTTCATTGCTCTTTGACAGCGAAAAAGCTTCATAAATATGGCTGTTTATTTCCAGCAAAGTTTCGTGTTGGTTTTCTTTACTAAGATCTTTTACGGCATGCTTTACTCTGCCAATGTAATCTTTATATAATCTTTTTGCGTTAGTATCGGTAAATGTAATTTCTTGAAATTTCATGGCTAAATAGAATTGATGGTTTGGTTTAAATTATCCCAATAGGCTTTCATCTGCGCTATTGTAGATTTGCCTTCTTTTGTAATCTTGTAGTATTTTCTGGGAATGCCCGATTGCTGTTCCACCCAATTATGTTCCACCAGATTTTCATTCTTTAGCCTGATCAGCAAAGGGTATAAAGTTCCTTCGGCAATGTCAATGTCTGTAATCCTTTTAATTTCACTAATCAGGTCATATCCGTAATATTCTTTATCCTTATTCAGAATATTTAGCACAATAAAAGAAAGCGTTCCTTTCTTCAATTGCGATATCCATTTGTTTTTATATTCTACGTTCATGAGGCAAATATAACAAAATACATAGTATAACAATGTATGTATTTGTTTTTTATTTCGTGTTCAAAAAAGAAATCGAAACTATTTGATGCCACGGGGCAATTGGGGAACAGTGTGAAAAAAATCTACACTTTTTGGTTGTTTACGAAATGTTAAAACTCCCTGATAATAGGGGGTTCTTGAAATGGCATAGCGCTTGCTTACCGTGATGTTGTGAGTTCTTTCTTATAATTTTCTACGGTTTTCCACACAGGATAATCTTACAAATAAGAAGGGAATCTTACACCACCACCATTACTAAACTCAATTTTACGACAATGAAAAGTGAAACAATTACTTCTAAAGAATTTTATTCTTCTCAAAAAGATACCTGTGAAGATGAACAAAGCTTGACAAGTTTTATCTTTCAGGTGAATAGCCTGATACTCGAAAAAATGCTGTTTTTTCGATCTCCAAAAAAGGCAAACCTAATGATATTGTCAGGTACTTTCCTGCTAATGATTATAGGTGCTTACTTAGCTTATGAGTTTCAGCCAGAGTTTTATCAGTTTAATGTTGATAGATTAAATTCGGCTATAGGTTTTCCATTCCTGATACTTGCAAGTGCTTTACTGCTATTTAAAGCCGGTTTTATGCTATATAGTATTTACCTGTATTTTCGATACAAACCAGTAAAATCGGTTTCAGATGAATTATTGCCTACCTGTACGGTAATTGTACCGGCTTATAATGAAGGTAAGCTAGTTTGGGATACTTTGCTCAGTATAGCTGAAAGTGATTATCCACAGGAGAAATTACAGCTATTGGCCATTGACGATGGAAGCCAGGATGATACCTGGTATTGGATGCAGCAAGCAAAAAAACGTTTAGGCGATCGTTTATCGATTTACCAACAGCCAAAAAACCAAGGAAAACGTCACGCACTTTACCGTGGGTTTAATATGGGAACAGGAGAGATATTTGTTACTATAGACAGTGATTCTATCGTAAAAACCGATACTTTGAGAAACCTTGTGAGTCCTTTTGTAACAGATGAAAGTTGCGGAGCTGTTGCAGGAAATGTAAGAGTATTGAATAATGAAAAAGCAATACTTCCTAAAATGCTGAATGTAAGTTTTGTGATGAGTTTTGAATTTATCCGTTCTGCAGAGAGCAAAGTTGGTACGGTATTGTGTACTCCAGGAGCATTAGCTGCATACCGTAGACAAGCTGTATTTGCATGCTTGCCGGAATGGATCAACCAGACTTTTATGGGACAGGCATCCGATATAGGAGAAGACAGAGCCATGACAAATATGATTCTTAAACAAGGCTATCATGTGCTGTTTCAAAGAAATGCTTATGTGCTTACGAATGTTCCTGAAAAATACAATGGATTATCCAAAATGTTTATCCGTTGGGGCAGAAGCAATGTGAGAGAAAACCTGATGATGTCGAAATTTGTTTTCAAAAATTTCAGGAAAGAATCTAAAGTAGGTGCTAGACTGATGTTTTTGAATCAGTTTCTGACTCTTGCCATGGCCTATCCATTCTTATTATTTATGCTGTATTTTATATTAATACATCCGGTACTGTTTTTCAGTTCTACGCTTTTAGGAATATTAATATTTTCAAGTTTCCCGGTATTCTTTTATGCAAAGCGTCATAATTTTTCAGAATCGTTATGGGCGTATTCGTATAGTATCTTATATACTTTCGGTTTATTCTGGATTACGCCGTATGCTATTGTTACTGCGGGAAAAAGAGGATGGCTTACGCGATAATTACTCTAAAAATAAAATAGTAACAGCTGCTTGAAAAAGCGGCTGTTTTTTTTTAATAATATAATCTAAAATCGAGCAACTTACATGCTGCATAATATTTTTCATGCAATAGCTCGACAATTTCAATAACATTGTCTTCATCCTGACAAAAGCTAAAGAAGGCATTGTCCAATGGATTACTGTTTGCTTTACTTGAGCGTACTCCATAACCCGAAACGGCTCTGGCTCTGGTGACATCTAAAAAATATTGGGCTTCTTCTCCATCAAGATCTAAAGACTTTGTATTGGCAAAATGTAAAATCTTTCCTTTCATTTTTCCCTCAAAAAGTTCTGCAATCTCTTCAAGGCTATAATAATAGTTATTTAAGCATATCGTATTTCTTTCTCCAGGCACGACCAGATAGATAATTTCATAATTTTTGAAATTATGATCTTCATACAGCAAAGCATTAAGACTTTCTTCTAATCCTTCTATCGTATCACAGGTTTTGTATATACTGTCAATACCGGTTTGAAGTGCCAGTTTTTCCAAGCTTCTAAAAGTTTCGGTCGTTTCTTCTGTATCAATATCGGGAACTGCTTCGAGACAGAAGATAAATTTGTCATTATCCATAAAGTAGACGTCATAAAAAACAAAGGTAGCTTTTTATTTGAAGTGCATTATTGAGGCTTTTTATCTGTTGTTTATCTTTTAGTTATAATAAATAAGCCATTAGATATTTTCAACTATTACATCCTTTGTCCTTTTCAAATCCCTCTTATAATAAATATCTAAAAGGATGAATAGAGAAATTACCAGGTTACCCAATATATAGAATGTTAAGGGTTGGTCCAATGAAAATATTTTTAGAAAAAGACAAACAAGCCAGACAATAAAAATATAAGCATTAAAGATGCCGGTAAAAATGTAAAAGAAATTGGTTCTTACTTTGTTTTTTCGCTCTTTTTTGAAATATAAAATTCTCAGGAGAATCAAACTCACACCAAGTATAAGGCAAGAGAAAATACTATATACATAGAATAGGAACAGCCCTAGTAAATCTTTGTCTGAAAAATAATCAAAAAAGCCATATAATGTCCATATGTTTATTAGGATAAAAGACAGGGTAGTGAACTTATAATGCTGCTTATCTTTAACGTTTTCCATATACTATAATTTTGTTTGATAACTTCTTCTATATCGATATAAGGAATAACTTCATGGAAGAAGGTAAATTTTATTATCCGTTAATAGATATAGGAAAAAACAAAAGTAGCTTTTTTATTTAAAGCGTATTATTCAATATTTTTCTGCATAAAAATGTCAACCAAATACTATATAATCATCCCTGTCCATGGGAACTATTTTTCATTCACAATCTAATAGAATTGAATATCTTTACAATACAACCAGAAAAAAAGTAGCTGATAAAACTTCAACATACAATAGCAAGTATAGACAGAGATTCCGATACAAACGCAAAACAATATTATTCTTTCCAATACAAATCAATAATGAAAAGTTACTATCCAATAATTTTATTATTCATTCCGTATTATATGATGTCTCAGGATAGAGCTATACGAGCCGTCGATTCTTGTAAAACTATATCAGACAATAAGGTTCTTGTGTTTAACAAAGAAAACTCGGATTTTAGTTTAAAATTTAATGATGAAACAAGCTATATTACAATCTTTTTTGGGAAAGATGATAATGACGTTCAATTTAAACGAATAAGATTATCTGAATTAAATCCTGCTGATTTAAAAGATAAAGAATATGCTCTGGCACATAATTTTATTTATGATATAGTTTATAAAGGCTACTCTATTCACCGTACTTCCCTAGGATGTGATAGTGAAATTTCTGATGAGCTTGAGTATTATATAGACATAATGAAAGATTTAAAAAAGGGCAAATTGATTAGTCCGATAACTGCTATTGAAATTGCAAAAAAAAATGGTTTTGATAGGGTTCTTTCATGCGAGCTGGAAGACGATCCAAGATGGAAGGGCCCCGGTTTTTATGAAGAAAATGAAAAAAAATGGAAAGTAACCTGGACCTTAAAAACAAAAAGCAAATTAGATGTTGGTCTGGATGTAATTAAACTAAATGCAAAAAATGGAAAGGTTCTAGATAAGTATATAGAATTTCCTATTGATTAAAGACAATTCAAAAGGCATTAAATCTTTCTTCTCATAAACATTTTCTTATCTTTAAGCCTTAATTTATTCCCTATATGAAAAAAACATTCCTTTCGTTACTTGTTTTGGCTTCGCTTTATTCTTGTAATAAGACTGTCAAGACTGACGCAGTTTCAGAAGAGTTTTCGGATATTCATTTTGAAAACTATAAAGAACATTTTGTTGATGAATTATGGAAACTCAATCCAGGTTGGGCTTCAAGTCAAGGTTACCACAAATACGATAGCGTTTTGGTGATTCCTGATGATGCTTATGAGCAAAAACAGTTGCAGTTTTCCTCTGTCCAGCTCGATTCCTTAAAAAAATATTCTTTAGAAAATCTGTCGGATAATAACAAGACGGATTATCAGATGATTAAAAACCTTCTGGAATCTATTACTTTTAATATCAAGGAAGTAAAATCAGACGAATGGGATCCTTCTGGTTATAATGTGAGTAGTTCTTTTGCAGAAATGCTAAATGGGAATTATGACTCGCTTGAAGTACGCTTAAAAAATATCAGCCTGAAAATGGATAATATTCCGGCTTATTATGAAGCGGCCAAAAAGAATATCAAAAACCCTACAGTTGAACATACACAACTGGCAATTGCACAGAATTTAGGCGGTATTTCTGTTTTTGAAACCGATCTTATGGCAGCTGTAGAAAAAAGTAAATTAAGCAAAGAAGAAAAAGAAGCTATTCTTGGCAAGGCAAAAACATCTGTAAAAGCGATTCAGGACTATGCGGCCTGGTTGCAAAAATTAGATAATAAAACGCCTCGCTCTTTCCGACTTGGAAAAGAACTATATGCTAAGAAATTTGACTTTGATATTCAGTCGGGCTACAATGCCGAGCAGATTTATCAGAAAGCAATAAGCCAAAAAAAAGAATTGCATGACAAGATGTTTGTGTTGGCCGACAAACTTTGGAGCAAATATTTAGGCAATGCGCCTAAACCAGCCGATAAGTTGACACTAATCAAGCAGGTAATCGACAAAATTTCATTACAGCATACAACACCTGACAAATTCCAGTCTGAAATTGAAAAACAGATTCCGGAATTGACAGCCTATGTCAAAGCAAAAGACCTTATTTATATTGATCCATCAAAACCGTTGGTTGTGCGAAAAGAACCAGATTATATGGCGGGTGTAGCCGGAGCTTCAATTTCAGCACCGGGTCCTTATGACAAAAACGGCAATACTTATTATAACGTAGGAAGCCTTTCTGGATGGTCTGCAGCCGATGCGGAAAGCTATCTGAGAGAATACAATAATTATATTTTGCAGATATTAAACATCCACGAAGCCATTCCGGGACATTATACCCAATTGGTTTACAGCAACCAATCGCCAAGTATTATCAAGGCTATTTTAGGAAATGGCGCAATGATCGAAGGTTGGGCTGTGTACACAGAAAGAATGATGTTGGAAAGCGGCTATAAGAATTCTGATGAAATGTGGCTGATGTATTATAAATGGAATCTGAGAACAATCTGTAATACTATTTTGGACAATAGCGTACACACCCGAAATATGTCAAAAGAAGAAGGTATTAACCTATTGACCAAAGAAGCATTCCAGCAGGATGCAGAAGCAGAAGGGAAGTGGAAACGCGTAACATTATCACAAGTACAACTTTGTTCTTATTTTACAGGCTATACAGAAATCTATGATTTTAGAGAGCAGTTGAAAAAACAGCAAGGTAAGAGTTTTAACCTGAAACATTTTCATGAAAAATTCTTAAGTTATGGTAGCGCTCCTGTCAAATACATCAAGGAATTGATGCAGAATGAAAAAATGTAATTAAAAGCATTATAAAAGAAAAAGGACAGCTATTATTGCTGTCCTTTTTTTATTATTCAAAACTCACGCCTTGTTTTTTAAATCCTTCATAAAGCATAATTCTGGCTTCACTCACAGCTGCTTCAGTTCTGTGAATATTACACCAAAACTGAATTTTTAGCTGGTATTTCGTATCAGAAATAAAGCTGTAGAAAAGCTGAGGCTCTTTTTCAGAATAAATCGTTGGAATCTTGCTGATACAGCTAACAATAGTTTCCTTAATCTGCTCCTGTGAAATCTCTCCTTGTAGCGTAAAGTTTAGGTCAACCAGTTTGGAATTGTTGGTATACGTCCAGTTTACGATATTTTGTGACAGTATATTCCCATTTGGGACAATAACTTCGGCACCATTTGAAGTATCGATTTTAGTAGTTCTTAAACCGATGGTTTTTACTCTTCCGGATTGGGAACCAACATCAATTACATCGCCAATCTGAATCGGCTTGTCAAAAATCAGGATAACACCCGAAACAAAATTGTTTACAATATTCTGTAATCCTAAACCGACTCCAACACCTAACGCTCCTAAAACAATAGTAATTTTATCCAAAGGAATTCCGGCGGCAGAAATAGCCAGCAAATACCCTAAAATAAGCAAGAGAAGTCGGGTGATCAATAATTTGGAATGCTGTTTTTTGTTGATGCTTTCTTCATCTTCATCATCAATTTCTCCAAAGAAGTAAGCCACATATTTTTGGATGATATGGGCAATCCATACGATTAAAAGGAACAATAAAATATTACCAACGGTAAATGAGAAGTTACCGATTTTATTTTTTGTGGTTAGTAAAGCATTAATCGAATCATAAAATACGCTCGAAAGATTCAGATTGGATGCAATGACAATTACCCACAAATAAATAATAAGAAGCATGAACGGCTTTTTAAGGTTTTTTTCAAGATTTCTAAAATCAAAAATCTTCGAAATGCCTCTGCGAATTCGTATCGTATAAATTTGTAACGTAATTATTTCCAGTATAATTTTTAGGAATACAGAAAGAGCAATAACCTGTGTCAGTGCTATAACGGCAGCGAGGCTTAAGGTATGTGCTAAGGAAACACGCCCAAATACGTTAAAGATTACAGCTAGCACATTCAAAACAAGGAATAAGGTTTTTGCATATTTCAAAAGACCTTTGATATACATTTCTTCCTGTATTGTTTTCAGATAAGCAAGACCAAATCGGATACTCGCCAGGTTGACTAAAATAAAGATACAGCGTTGGAATTGACTCACTTCTACAAAAAGATCCATAAAACTGAATAAGACAAAAATGGCGACCAGAAGCAGCCAATTTCGGAAAGCTTTTGGCGTCCATCTTTTTCTGAACAATATAGTTAGCGCAACGAGAAGTATCAGGTGCGTAAATTCAATAAAAAGGGCAGGAGCATACAGATTTATAGCAATAACAATATTAAGAATCAGTACAATAACCGGCAATATGGCGCCTTGATTCAGATAGCGGAATTGGAAAATTTCTAAAGATTCTATCTGATGGGCTTTTCTTAAATATTTCAGGTTAAAACTGATCCACCAGAATAACAGTCCGCCAAGCAACAGCAGCAGGAAAGTACTGCCAAAGCTGTATCCGAAATAATAAGCCGACGCTTTTTGTTCTGCATTAAATTTTTCCTGGAAATAAGCCTGTATTTGTTGCTCGCTTTTAGTACTGCTGTCCCACAAATGCGGGTGCTCGTTTCCTAAAAGTGAAACTCCCGACTTATTGAGGCGTTCGTTGACAAGAATAAGGTCTTTAGAAACCAGCATCCTTTTTTCAACGATTACTTTTTTCCAGTTATTAAGTGAGTCGATATTGGCTTTTAAAAGACTGTCTGTTGTAATCCATTTTGTTTTTAATTCTTTTAGCTGAGGACGAAATTCTTTGATGAGAAGACTGTCTTTGATAAGTTTTCTAAAAACAGTGTCGTTTATGATTGCTTTGTTGCCTTTTCGGATTTTGACAATCCTTTCATCGTTTTCGTTTAGCTTTTTCCAGTAGATTTCAAATTTTTGCTGCAACTCCAGTAAAACTTTACGGTACATCTGCTGATTGCGGACATTGCCGTTGTTTTTTGCACCAAGATTGGCATCGATGAGTTTTAAGGCATCTTTTGTCTGTTGCATTTCACCAAGAAGGAAGAGTACTCCAGCATCGAGTGCACCTTTGCCTTTGGCATTGTCAAGCATTTCTCCGGCTCTTTCGATAGACACCAGATAATCACTCGCTGCCAACTCATCATCAGCAAAGACTGAAGATTTGCCTTTGTTTTCTACTGCAGGTTTTTCAGTTGCTTTTTTTTCTTTTTCCTGTGCTGTAGCAGTTATTCCTAGCATAAGGAATAAAGCGAGCAGGAGTTGTAGCGTAGGGCTATGTGGAAAGGACCTAAAAAAAGTTTTCTTTTTCATTCTAAAAGGGAACTAGTGATTGATTTTGATTGATGTGAGTGATTTGGCTTATTCTAATATTTCACGGATTTGTTCCTCTAGATCGGCAAGATTTTCAAATTTTTTAAATTCGAGCTCTTTCCCTAATTCTTCGAGTTCTGCTGTGATTTCTAACAACAATTCCAAAGCATCCGATTCGTTGCCTTGTTTGTTTTCGTCAAAATCAGTGCCTGTCAAAAGCCCTTCATTATACATTCCAACGCACCATTCTTCAATGAAATCGGATAGCTTTATTTCGGCAGGACTATATGATTTCCATTTGTCTTTGGCGCAGGCAGCAGCTCCATTTTGGTCAGACCAGAAGCACATTACCGGCATGGGTTTACCGTTTTCATTCTCATAATTGGTAGAGTCGAGTGTAGCAAAACCAACGTTATTTTCAAGTCCAAATACCTTTTCTGTTTGGCAGATTTTTTTGATAAAATTTTCATGGCGCTGTTGCAGCTGCAATATATCCTGAATCATAGTGTGATATTTAATAAGCGTAAATGTAGCAATTTTGCAGGGTTCTAAAACTTGTTATCTCCATCTAAAAGATTTCCAATACCGCCTAAAATGCTTCCTTCGTCTCTACTTTTTCCGCCGCCTTGAGGCGCTGCAGCCCAAACTCTTCCAGCTAATCTGCTGAAAGGAAGTGATTGAATATAGACAATTCCAGGTCCGGTTAAGGTTGCGTAGAAAAGTCCTTCGCCTCCAAAAATAGTATTCTTGATTCCGCCAACAAATTGAATGTCATAGTCTACATTTTGGGTAAATCCAACAATACAGCCGGTATCTACTTTAAGTATTTCGCCGGCCGCCAATTCCTTTCGAGCCAATGTTCCTCCTGCATGAACGAAAGCCATTCCGTCGCCTTCCAGTTTTTGCATGATAAAACCTTCACCGCCAAACAATCCACGTCCCAATTTTCGAGAAAATTCAATACCAAGAGTAACTCCTTTTGCAGCACAGAGGAAAGCATCTTTCTGGCAGATAAAACGCCCGCCATATTCTGTCAGGTCAATAGGTACAATTTTACCCGGATAGGGCGAAGCAAAGCTTATTTTGCGCTTTCCGTGATATTGGTTCAGAAATACGGTCATAAAAAGGCTTTCTCCAGTAAGAAGTCTTTTCCCGGCAGAAAACAGCTTGCCCATAACGCCTTGGGTTTGATTAGAACCGTCGCCAAAAATAGTATCCATGGCAATGCCGTTATCCATCATCATAAAGCTTCCTGCTTCTGCGACTACTGCTTCTTGTGGATCCAGTTCGATTTCCACATATTGCATTTCTTCGCCATAAATCTGATAGTCAATTTCGTGTGATGTCATTTTATATAGTTTTTTGATTTGATAGTTATTGGTAGAATTTGTCGTAAAAATGTTACAATTGATTCGCCGATAATTAAAGGTATAAAAAAAGGAGCAAAATCAATTGGCTCCTTTTTTAAACTATAAGATTATTTAATGCTGATAGCAAAACCGCCGCCTGGTGCGATTGCTTGTTTCAGCTTTGTTTTTGAAGTTACCTTAACGGTTCGTATCGTGTAACTTTGAGGATTTTTGTCATAACTAGCATCTTTTCCATCAGCATAAATAGTAGCCGTATAGGTTTTTCCTTTTGGAAGATAATCAAAAGTAACCTCAGCAGTTCTAGGATTTTCATCTGAAATACCGCCTACAAACCACTCATTTTTGCCTTTTGCCTTACGGGCAATTGTAATATAATCACCTGGTTCAGCTTCTAATACGTAAGTATCATCCCAATCTACCGCTACATCTTTGATGAATTGGAAAGCATCAAGGAACTTGTTATAGGTTTCCGGAAGATCGGCAGCCATCTGCAACGGACTGTATAAGGTTACATATAAAGCCAATTGTTTTGTTAGTGTTGTATGTACAAAAGAATTATTCTCAGGATTATAAGCACTGATTTTAGTTTGGAAAATTCCCGGAGTATAATCCATCGGGCCGCCCATTAATCGTGTAAATGGCAGGATAGTAGTATGGTCAGCATTGTTTCCTCCAAATGATTCATATTCAGTTCCTCTTGCAGATTCATTACCAATTAGGTTTGGATACGTTCTGCTTAATCCTGTTGGGCGTACTGCTTCGTGTGCATTGACCATAATTTTATATTCGGCAGCTTTCTTGATAGCATACAGATAATGGTCAATTATCGTTTGGCTGTAATGGAATTCACCTCTCGGTATGATATCGCCAACATAACCACTTTTGACAGAGTTATAATCATTATCAACCATAAACTGATAGGCTTTGTCCATATGACGCTCATAATTTGTCACAGAACCTGATGTTTCGTGGTGCATCATCATCTTAACACCTTTAGATGCTGCATAACGATGAAGTTCTTTTACATCAAAATCTGGATAAGGCGTTACAAAATCAAAAACATAATCTTTGGATTTGCCAAACCAGTCTTCCCAACCTTCGTTCCAGCCTTCTACAAGCACGGCATCAAAGCCATGTTTGGAAGCAAAATCAATATATTCTTTTACATGAGCTGTGTTTGCAGCGTGTTTTCCATTAGGTTTGGTTTTGGAATAATCGGTTACGCCTAACTGTACGCTTTCTAAATCGGTGTATGCCCATGAGCTTTTTCCAGTAATCATTTCCCACCAAACACCTACATATTTCACAGGCTTGATCCAGGAAACATCTTTGTATTGTGTTGGTTCGTTCAGGTTCAGGATTAGCTTAGAAGCCAAAATGTCGGTGGCTTTGTCGCTTACAACAATAGTTCTCCATGGTGACTGTGTTGGAGCCTGTAGATAACCTTTGTCGCCAATAGCATCCGGAGTCAACCATGATTCTAATATCATATTGCTGTCATCAAGATTCAATGACATGCAGGAATAATTAACCAAAGAAGCTTCATGAATATTGATATACAATCCATCT
Organism: Flavobacterium microcysteis; assembly: GCF_006385255.1. Lineage (GTDB taxonomy): Bacteria > Bacteroidota > Bacteroidia > Flavobacteriales > Flavobacteriaceae > Flavobacterium > Flavobacterium microcysteis. Next base: position 181,067 of record NZ_VFJE01000052.1, on the reverse strand, counting down.
TTGCTTTTCATCATCAATGGCGTCTGCAATCCGGTAGGAGAGAAGGTTGTTTGTGAAGCATTTGGAGTAACAGCTGCTTTCATCTTTCCCCTCACTTCGGAAAGATTTGAAGTTACCGTACTATATTCCTGAGTGTCATAGTCACCAGGAAGCCAAAAAGCTTTGTGATCTCCAGCCAATGCAAATTGGGTTTTCTCTTCTTTGATCACAAAATGGTTAAAGTTTTTCTGTTCCGGAAATTCATATCGGAATCCGAGCCCGTCATTAAACAAACGAAAACGGATTTTAATATACCTACCGTTTGCAGCTTTTTGGCTTAATGTAACCAAAAGCTCATTATAGTGATTGCGAATGTTTTTTTGTTCTCCGAGTACCGGACTCCAGGTTTCGTCAAAAGTATTCTTTTCGGTTTTGTCAATCTGGAAGCCATCCAGAAACGAAGTGCCGTTTTTTAGTTCAAGGCCTAGTTTGCTGGTTTTGATAACCGCTTTTTTCTTGTAAGTAAGTTCGTAAGTAGGTTCTCCTTTAGAAGAAAGTCCAAATTTTAATTCAAGATTTTGGTCGGGAGACGTAATCTGTTGGGCGTTTATGACAGCATATGCCATAATGAAAAAGGCAGACAATAGTCTTTTCATAAGATTTTCGTTTATTAATAATAGTAAATTCTCAAGTCTCTAAAAACGTTCTTCAAAACTTCCTCACTAAGTATATGATAAACTGAGAGCCTATAGGGATAGTATGTTCTTGCCAAAAATACTATAATTTCAAATAAATTAGACCTTAATAGTGCTGAGTAGCTTATTTTTATCAATCTTGTCTTAAAAGCCGTGAAAAAATAAGCAAAAAGCATTTTTCTAAAATTGTTTTAACAAATACTTAGTGAAGAACTCAAAATAAATCTATAATTTTGAACTTACTTTTTCTGTAGATTAATGAGAAAATTCTATTTTATGCTATTAGTGATGCTTGGGATCTTTATGATGCCCGAATCTGCATTGGCCTGTAGCAAGACTTCTCAGAAAAAAAACTGCACTAAAGAAATCACTTCCCATAAAAAACATAAGGATACTTGTTGCGATAATAAAGACAACTCCCATAATTGTAAAGGAAAGTGTAAACACGCTTCATGTATATGTCCGGTTTCGTGTGTGAGTTCTGCTGCTATCTTTATGCATGCAGAATTTAATAATGACCCTTTTGTTCCGGCAGAAAAAAGATTGGAATTTTACCATACAGAAGCAGGCTTTGCTTCCGGTTTTCATTCCATCTGGCAACCTCCTAAGATAGGCTAAGATTATTTTGTGACAGCCATAAGTCTGTCTAATTGAGAATATTTAGTTTATAGTATATCTAAAAAAACATTTACCATGAAATCATTATCTAAAATAATGGCAACACTTGCCATGCTATTTATATTTACTGCCTGCGAGGCACAAATCAAAAACGAGAAAAAAGAAAACGTAAAAATCTACGGCAATTGCGATATGTGCAAAAGCACTATTGAAAAAGCAGGAAATATCAAGAAGATAGCCAAAGTCGAATGGAATAAAGACACTAAAATGGCTTCTATTGCCTACGATCAGAAAGCGACTAATCTGGACGAAATTTTAAAACGCATTGCTCTTGCTGGATATGACAGCGATACATTCCGTGCACCGGATGATGCTTATGCCAAACTACCGGAATGCTGCCAATATGATCGTGCCGTAAAAACGACTGCCAAAACAGAAATGGCACATACCGGACACTCAGGTCATACTGCAGCTGCAACAAGACAACAAGAGCAAAACCAACTTAAAGCCGTTTTTGACAATTATTTTGACGTAAAAGATGCCTTGGTAAAAACCGAGGGAAAGCTAGCGTCTGATAAAGCAAAAGGTTTAGTGAAAGCTATTAATGCTGTGAAAATGAATGAGCTGAAAATGGAGGAGCATAATGTCTGGATGAAAGTATTGAACGAACTGAAGGAAGATGCGGAACATGTTTCAGAAACTACCGATGCAGAACACCAAAGAGATCACTTTATAACCTTATCAAAAAGTATTTACGAATTACTTAAAGTTTCAAAATACGAAGTTCCTGTCTATTATCAATTCTGTCCTATGGCGAATGATGGCAAAGGAGCAAATTGGCTGAGTAAGGAAAATGCAGTTAAGAATCCTTATTATGGTTCGCAGATGCTGACTTGTGGAAAGACAGTTGAAACGATAAAGTAAAAAGGGACATAATGGATATAAAGAATTATAATCCTGCCAAATTTCTGCTGCTGTTAGTTATGCTGACAGCTGGCAGTGTGCAGGCACAAAAAGTAGTGCGTTACGACCTATATGTAAAAGACACACTTGTAAACTACGCCGGTAAAGAAAAGAGAGCTATAGCTGTAAACGGGCAGATTCCAATGCCAACTCTTACATTTACTGAAGGCGATATAGCTGAAATTGTAGTACATAATCAGTTAAAAGAAAGTACTTCGCTCCATTGGCATGGCGTGTTTTTGCCAAACAAGGAAGACGGAGTACCTTTTCTGACGCAAGAGCCAATTGCGCCTGGTGCTGTATATACGTATCGCTTTCCGATAATACAGAATGGTACGCACTGGTATCATTCCCATTCGGGTTTGCAGGAACAGATTGGAATGTATGGCAATTTTGTAATGAAGAAACGTGAAGATGATAAAACATTTCGAAAAGGCATCGATGACCTTCCAACCGTTCCGATTGTTTTAAGTGAATGGACGAATCTCAATCCGGATAATGTAGACAGAATGCTTCATAATGCGAACGATTGGGCCGCTATAAAAAAAGGAGCGACACAATCTTATGTTGAAGCCATACGTGAAGGTCATTTCAAAACCAAAATCAAAAACGAATGGAAGCGTATGCTTGCCATGGATGTGAGCGATGTTTACTATGATAAGATATTAATCAACGGCGCCAATTCTACTGATTTAAAAAGCGTTGATGGAAAACAGCTAAAAGCCGGTGATAAAGTAAGGCTGCGTATTTCAAACGGTGGTGCGTCGTCCTATTTTTGGCTTCGTTATGCCGGAGGCAAGATAACGGTAGTGGCCAGTGATGGTAACGATGTAGAGCCTGTAGAAGTTGATAGGTTGATAATCGCCGTATCAGAAACGTATGATGTGGTTGTTACTATACCGGAGGAAGGACTTTCGTATGAGTTTTTAGCAACCACAGAAGACAGGACGCAGTCTGCAAGTTATTTTATTGGGAATGGTGTCAAACAGCTTATTTCTCCACTTCCCCGATTAAAGTATTTTGAAGGAATGAAGATGATGAACGATATGATGAAAATGGATGGTAACCTGGATGATATGGGAATGAGTATGAGCCTAAATCAAATGGATATGAATGTGGTCATGTACCCAGAAATTACAGGCGATGCCAAACAAAAGGATACGAAGCAAAAAACAGATCATAGTCAGCATGGAATGAATATGGGAGAAGATCCGAATCGTTATAATGCAAATGCTTTAGGCGATATAGTGACTCTAAATTACGCCATGTTGAAATCGCCTCACAATACAGTTCTTCCAAAAGAAGCTCCGGTAAAGGAGTTGAAATTTACACTAACTGGGAATATGAACCGATACGTTTGGAGTATGGACAATAAAGTTCTTTCGGAAACCGACAAGATTCCTGTAAAGAAAGGAGAAGTATTGCGTATCACGATCTACAATAATTCGATGATGCGCCATCCAATGCACTTGCATGGTTTTGATTTCAGGATAATTAATGGTAAAGGAGAAAACGCACCACTCAAGAATGTAATGGATGTGATGCCAATGGAAACCAATACTATTGAATTCCTGGCAAATGAAGAAGGCGATTGGTTTTTTCATTGTCATATTTTATACCATATGATGGCCGGAATGAATCGTGTTTTTGCCGTTGGTGACTATGATAATCCTTTACTTCCGAATAAAGAAAAAGCCTATAAAATGTTACAGGAAGAAAGCAATATGCCGCATTTTATGGCGCAAAATGATTTTGCAACCAATGGTAATGATGGAGAGGCCATGTTTCAGAATGCAAGATGGTCACTAGGAACAGAATGGCGATTAGGTTACAATGACATGCATGGTTATGAAGTAGAAACTCATTTGGGACGATATATTGGAAAAATGCAATGGTTAATGCCTTTTATTGGTTTTGACTGGCGTTATAGAAGGATGGGAGAGGATGAACATGAAAAGAACATATTCGGGCAAAAAAATAAAAAGGACAGTCGAAGTGCTGTGAGTTTAGGATTTATGTATACGTTGCCAATGCTGGTTAACTTCCAGGCCGAGGTATATCATGATGGTATTGCTCGTTTGCAATTAATGCGAGAAGACATTCCAATTTCAAAAAGATTACGTGCCGGTTTTATGGCTAATACGGATTTGGAATATATGGTAGACCTGAGATATGTGCTAAATAAAAATATGGGTATCCGTACGCATTATGATAGCGATATGGGTTTTGGTGTAGGTTTTGTGCTTAATTACTAATAAGCGCTAAAATAAAAGGCCTCCAATTTTGGAGGCCTTTTATTTTTTATATTCTTCTTATTTTTTCTTAAGTACGAATGCTTCTTCAATTTTCTTGCGGTCTTTTTCGCTGAGTTTTGATGTTTTTTTCAGCTTATCAGTAAATTCTGCTACTTCTTCAACTGTAGCCGGACAGCCTAGGTTTTCACCTTTAGCGTTAAATGAATCTGCAAGCAAATTGCCATTGGCATCATAAATCTGCCAAAAAGGAATACCGCTGTTATCCGCTTTGTATTTCTTTAGGATATCATCAGCACCCGGGTTTTCAAGGTTTTTATTGGCTTTGCTTTCCTGTACGACTAAAAATGTCGTCACATAATTTTTATCAAAAAAAGGCTTGACCGATTCCGTTTCCATATTGCTTTCCATCTTCTTACACCATTTGCACCAAGAAGCATGATACATTACGAAAACATTTTTCTTTTCTTTTTTTGCTTGGGTAAAAGCTTTTTCCAGGATTTTATCAGCGCTTTCTTGTGCCGATGTTTGGGTTATGGCACCAATAAAAAGCAGGCAGAGTAAAAGTGATCTTAATTTCATTGCTTTAAAAGTTATTTTTGAGAGTTAGTGAAATAATTTATAACAATAAATGTATATAACAAACTTAACAATTCGCTTTTATATTTCCTTGCATTATCAACAATAAATAAATTGAATGAATTAGCTGAACAAAAAGTTAAAAACCGTGCGAGCAAGTTAGGGATGCCTAACTTTGTATTTTATACAACCTAAAACAAACATACCGAAATGGAACAATTACAAGGAAGAAAAGCATTGATAACAGGAGGAAGCCGTGGTTTAGGAAAAGCTACAGCATTGGCTTTAGCGGCTGAAGGTGTTGACATTGCTATTACGGGAAGAAACGAACAAACTTTGCTGGAAACTATAGCAGAATTGCAGGCTTATGGCGTAAAAGCAATCTATTCTGTTTTTGATGTAGCCGATCTTGAAGCTGCAAAAAAGGGAATTGCTTACATCCACGAAGCGTTTGGAGTAATCGATATACTTATCAACAACGCAGGAACTGCTTCTTTTGGAAGTTTTTTAGAGATGGAACCATCAAGATGGCAGGAAATCCTGAACGTAAATGTTATGGGAATCTATAATGTGACACACGAGGTGCTTCCTGGAATGATTGCTAGAAATACGGGTGATATTATTAATGTTTCTTCTACTGCCGGACTTCGCGGTAATGCCAATACAACGGCCTATACGGCATCAAAATTTGCTGTAGCCGGGTTTTCGGAAGCATTGATGATGGAAGTGAGAAAGCACAATATCAGGGTTTCAGCTTTGATGCCTAGTACGATAGCTTCAGAAATGTCACTTTCTTTGAATATCACAGATGGCAATCCAGAAAAAGTATTGCAACCGGAAGATTTTGCGGAATTGGTTGTTGCCCAGTTAAAATTGAATAGAAGAGCGTTGCTTAAATCGGCATCGCTTTGGTCTACAAATCCTTAAAAAAATAAAATCCCCTCAATTGAGGGGATTTGTTATTTCTAAAGATAGCCTAACAGCCAATAGATTATAAAAAATAGAATGATGGTTCCGAGGCATCCGCCTCCAAGCTTCTTGGCTCCCCATCCTGCTAGCAGTGTTTTAAAGAATCCGTTCATAGCTTTTGGTTTAAGGTTTGCTTAAAGTTAGCTATTTCTTTTCGGGTTTGCTTCTATTTTAAGACAGAATTATTAATATTTACCGCTAAGCAATTCACCTCCAATCGGCACTTTTGTGTCCAATCCTAGTTTTTTCATCATTTCATAAGTGGTGCAGATGGCAGCTGATGTAACTGGAATTCCTATTTCTTTCTCAAGCAGGTCTACAGCTTCCAGGGATGGCATTTGTACGCAGGCAGAAGCAACGAAAACATCAACATCTTTTAGGTTTAGCCGTTTGTAAATCTCCAAAAGATTCATCGGATCTTGTGCCGCTACTTCCAGATTGTCTGGTATTTCCAAAGCTACAAAATCAACGACTTCAAATCCCTGATGCTCGATATAATCCACAACCAACTGTGTCAACGGTTTCATATAAGGCGTAATGACAGCTACTTTTTTTGCTCCCAAAACTTTCAGTCCGTTGATTAATGCGCCGGCACTAGTCACGATTGGAGTAGGGAAACCATTGTTGACAGTTTCTTCATGTAGATTTGTTTCCGAAACGCAGTGATAGCCGCGTCCCATACTCATAATAGCGACAAGACAAGCATAGCCCATCACATCTACTTGAGCATCTGAAAGTTCCTGGGCACATTTCAGGCTCATGGCATCCATAGCTTCTAATTCTTCTTTGGTTACCTTTTTCATCCGCATTCTGCTGGAATGGAAGGTAAATCTTTCCGGTGCGATAGTTTCTCTGGAACGGAACAAAGCCGGTATCTCAGTTTCCATAGTTGTGTTGGAAGAAGGAACTATCTGGCCTATTTTATATTTTTTCATAGTAGTATGTATGATGTCTAAAGTTGTAAAGTATTAAGTCTAAAATCGTAAAATCAAAAAATCTAAAATCAGAAATCCAAAATCTAATCGATTTTCTTAATCGTATTAACTAACGTTCCAATTCCTTCAACGGTAGCTTCAACGACATCGCCGTCCCACATCCATTCTTGTGGATTTCTTCCTGCACCAACGCCTGCTGGTGTTCCTGTAGCGATAATATCGCCAGCTTCAAGCGTGAATACTGTACTTAAGTCATTAATCAGATCTGGAATTCTGAAAAGCATATATTTTGTATTTGAATTTTGCTTTTCAATACCATTGACAGTCAGTGATAAATTAAGATTATGCGGGTCTTCGATTTCGTCTTTGGTAACCAGAATTGGTCCCATTGGAGCAAAAGTATCTTGTCCTTTAGAAACAATCCATTGTCCTGCACGGCGGCAATCTCTAGCACTGATATCATTGATAACCGTATAGCCAAAAACATAATCCATCGCATTTTCTTTGGCAATGTATTTTCCTTTTTTACTGATGATTACTGCTAATTCAACTTCCCAATCCAGTTGTTGTGTCAGTTTTGTATTGTGAAGGATAGCTTCGTTTGTACCAATAACAGCTGTTGGTGGTTTAGAGAAGATAACCGGTTGTTGAGGCAAATCTTTTGATGTATCTAATGTTCTGGCCGATTCTGCTACGTGCTCCGTGTAATTTAGCCCGATACCGATAATGTTTTTTCTAGGTTTTGTAATCGGTGCCAAAAGCTTTACTTCGTTTAAAGGAAGCGAAGCTGAAGCGATGGCATTTTCAGAAGAGGTCTTTACTATTTCAGCAATTCTGCTGACTTCTTCCAGTCCAAGATCAATAAGTTCCAGCATGGTTTTTGGAAATTCTTCATTGTGCTTGTGCGAAAACGCTTCAAGGTCAAGAACGGTATCATTGTTGAAAATTCCAAGCTTTGGTTCTGAGTTTTTATGCGTGAAAGTAACTAATTTCATTTTATTGTATTGCTATGGTTTTTATGGTTGTATTTTCTTTTCTCTTTTATACCTTTTAATTTTCTACTACCTGAAATCCACCGTTTTCTTCGTAGGCTCTTTCTTGGTATAATCCTAAAGATTCAATAACAGGAAGGTCATTAAAAGAGAATAGGCAGGCGTCTTCAGTTTCTGAAAGATTCACGTGTTCGTGTACGGCCCAGGAAGGAACGCAAAAAATATCTCTTTCTTTCCAGTCATAACGTTTTCCGTTAATTACAGAATAACCTTTACCTTTCGCACATTGATAGACAAATGAACCTGTGTGTTGGTGTGCTTTTGTATGCTCGCCAGCTCTTAGCAACTGCATGGATGCTCCCATAGTCTGCATGACATGGCCACCGGTTACCGGATTGGAATAATGCATCAATATGCCATCATAAGGAGAGCCATAGTTTACTTGAGCAGCTTCTAATAGTGAAGGGTAAACATTCTTCCAGGAATATTTGAATAGAGGAGAATAAGGTTTATCCCAAATTTTATCAGCAGGCAATAATCCTGATCCTCCATAAGTTAATGGTGAGAAATTAACCGGATACTTTAAATCCTGTTTTCCATCATAAACGGCATAATCGTTAGCTTCTAAAGCATTTACCAAAGGAATATCCAGACCGTCCTGCCAGATACAGGTTTTTCCGTCTGCTGCAACGCCATGCTCATGCCAGGTGCTGTTTGGGGTAATAACAAAATCATTGACTTCAAACGTAATCTTATTACCATCGACTACTGTATAACCGCCTTGTCCTTCCATGATGAAACGAAGTGCAGATGCTTTATGACGATGGGCTGATGTGCTTTCTCCCGGACGGGTAACCTGTATGCCGGTATACAACCAGCCTACGGCAGCGCTTACATCTTTTCGTTTGTCGTTTACCAGATAAACCACGCGACGTCCTGCTTGTTCAGGAGTTACTAATTCGGATGATTTGAGTACCAATTCTCTTAGGTTCTCATATTTCCAAAGCATAGGAACGGAAGAAGTACGTGGCTCCCAAGGTTCAATATCATTTGCTACGGTCCATAAGGCGCCGGCTCCAAGTGTTTCTAGTTCTTTATAGTAGGCCTCAAGTTCGGGAGTATCTTTAACTCGAGCTCTTCCAATTACGTCGTCGTTGAATTTTGATTCCATATTTGTTTGTTTTTTTCTTCTTTTTCTTTCCTATACCCTGGCAGGGTTCAAAACCCTGCCAGGGTATAGGAAAGAAAAGTTTTTATTCTATTATCAAATCATCAATATCAAAAAAATCCTGATTTTGATTATGATACGCTATAAAATTATCTAAATTATAAAAGACATCAATAACTTCTTTTCTTTTTATTTTGGTTGGCTTCTCAGAAATAATACTTCCGTACGAAGACCATGGATAATCGTTTATATTTTCGCAAAAACCATGATGTACAGGGTTATTGTGAATGTAATAGACCAGTTTCTGAAAATAATCGTCTGATGTTATCAATTTTCTGTGAAACGGTTTTTCAAACAAGCTTCCCGTTCTTTTGAAACGTTTGTTTATAGCTTGCGTATAAGCATTGAACAGATGTGAAAACTGTTTTGGAGTACTTATTACGCTTGGCTTTTCAACTGTCGAATATTTTAGTTTACTGCTGTCAATCTCATTTTGTGGCTTTACGTATATCAATAAATGGAAATGGTTTTTTAGTAGACACCAAGTATAGGTTTCGACCACCGGTTCCATGTATTTTTCATAAAGTCTTAAAAAATGATAATAGCAATCGGTATCGTAAAACAAATCGATACCATTATTTCCACGATTAAAAACGTGATAGAACCTTTCTGGTTCTAATAGCTGTATTTTCATGTTGTATGGCGTTTATTTTTTATTTTCGTCTTACCCTGCCAGGGTTTTAAACCCTGGCAGGGTTATATTTTATTTTTTAGAAAACTCTTCATGGTTATCTATAAAGGTAATCTTTCTTGTTGGTGCAACATTTACTCTAAGGTCAAAAATATCGAAACGGTTGTAATGACCTAATATGTCGTGCATCTGTTTTGGCTGGATGCATTTTGATAGGTCAATATCAGCATAAACAATTCCTTCTTCATCAATTAATGGTTCTCCAACTACAGCGCCGTTAGGACCTATTATTCCAGAGAAAGCAGAGTTTTTCCTTGTTAGTAATTCCTGAACATTTGGCACATCTTCTTTCAAAGCATCCATAATTTCTTGAGAAATTGTAGAACAGGAAACAATCGTAAACAGTTTTCCTTCAAAAGAGTGGGCAGCAGCGCGTATTTTTATTGCTTCAGCCATATTATAATCGGGTGGTGCTACCGGTAGGGAAATATAATTAGCGACATGGATTAATTCTCCTTGCGAAAGCAAGGTAAATCGAGCCAAAGTATTTGTGTTTTCTCCACAGGCTAATGTCCCAATTGGACCTATTTCAGTAGGATATACTTTTAAGGAAGAACCGTCGCCGCTTGTCCATGTAAGTTTTTCAGCCCAGGTAGGCACCAATTTCCGGTGTCTTCCAATAAGTACTCCGTTATTATCTATAATCAGGTTTGTATTATAAATTTCTCCGTAGCTATTTCCTCTTTCGTTGATTCCTATAACAACATGCACATTGTGTTCTTTGGCAGCCTGACACAGTTGTTGTACTTCAGGGCCATCTGTTGTTATGGAACATTTGTATAAAACTTCATACCATTTACTGCCCTGTACGGGTGTCATAATCCAGTTCCAATACGGATAGCCCGCAATAAAAACTTCCGGAAAAGCAACAAGAGAGGCTCCGTTTCTCGCAGCTTCTTTGATGAATGCTACAGCTTTATCTGTCGTGGCTTGTGCATTTAGGAATACAGGAGCGGTTTGTACTGCAGCAGCTTTAAATTTTGGAAATTCCATTTTATTGATGAATTTATGATTTATGATTTTTGGCTCTTGTTTGTCTAAATTCTTTGATTTTAGATTTATGATTTTTGTTTATCTAAGATGTCTATTCCCTATCAACTATTCCTTAAATAAAAAGGGTGTTATTTTCTGTTTCATATCTTCACTAAAAGGCTCGGATTTGATACTTTCCCGATTTTTGCTGATAGCTACATTCACAAGCGTAACTTCGCCTTCAAGACAGGTTTTCCCTTGCTCGTCTTCGAAACGGAAACCGCAAACCATTGAAGCGCTCCCCAGATTTGTTACCCATAGATGTTTGGTTAGGATTTCTCCTAATCGGGCAGCTTTCTTAAACTGTACTTTTAAATCGACCGTCGGGATACCGTTAGTTTCATGAATGGTGACAAACGGACGCTCCAAGGCTTCTTCAAACCAATCTTCCACTAAAGCGTTTAGCATTTCAAGAAAACGAGGATAAAAAACAATTCCGGCGTAATCAACGTGTTGGAAACGTATTTTTTCTTCTTTAATAAAGTGATTGCTCATATTTTTTATGGCTTTATAATATTTAAAAACTTGCAGCAGTAGCTTTTCTCCAAAAAGAAATGAAGTTTTCTGGAACAGTATTTTCATTCAGCAGACTACCGTTTTCAAGTTCTGGATAGGTTTCAGCAAAGGTTTGGATTTTGGTTCTGTCAACTCTCATACTAACCACATGTCGGTCAACTTCATCCGGATGGCAGATTCCGGCAGAAGCCATAAGTTCCATAGCACTTTTGACTGTTTCATGTTGAAAACGAGCCACTCGGACACTCTTTTCTTCCGGTACCAATCCTTTAACCAATCTAGGATCTTGTGTAGCGACTCCAGTAGGACAAGTATTAGCATGACATTCCAAAGCCTGAATACAACCTAAAGCGAACATCATTCCTCTGGCTGAATTACAAAGATCAGCACCAGTAGCTAATGTCTTAATGATATCAAAACCTGTAATGATCTTGCCACTGCAGATAATTTTGATCTGGTCTTTGACGCCAAAGCCAACAAGGCAATCGTATACAAAGGCCAACGCATCTCTTAATGGCATACCCACGTGATCAGAGTATTCCTGTGGAGCTGCACCAGTACCACCTTCGCCACCGTCGACAGTAATAAAATCAAAATACGTTTTTGTTTCTACCATGGCTTTGCAAATGGAAATAAATTCTGATTTGTTTCCAATACAGATTTTCATACCTATAGGCTTACCGCCAGAGCCTTTTCGCAATAGCTTGATAAAATCCATCAATTCCAATGGAGTTGAAAAAGCAGAGTGGGTAGGCGGGGAAAGAATATCTTTTCCTTTACTTACCAAACGTATAGCTGCAATTTCATCGGTTACTTTTTCTTTTGGTAATATTCCTCCATGTCCCGGTTTAGCACCTTGTGAGAATTTAATCTCAATCATTTTTACATTATCAAGAACAGCTCTTTTTGCATATTGTTCATAAGAGAAATTACCATTTTCGTCACGACAGCTAAAATAACCTGTACCAATATTCCAAACTACATCGCCGCCTTCTAAATGGTAAGGCGAAAGGCCACCTTCACCTGTATTATGATAAAATCCACCTTGTTTAGCACCTGAATTAAGTGCCTGTATCGCATTACGGCTTAGGGAACCAAAACTCATGGCACTGATATTATATAAGCTGGCATCGTATGGCTTTTCACATTGGGAAGATCCAATTTTAATTTTTGGATTGCTATCGACCTTTGAGAACGGAATAGCTTTGATACTATGGTTAATCCATTGGTAGCCTATTTCGTAAATGTCTAATTGGGTACCAAACGGGTTAGAATCGGTCTCTTTTTTGCTTCGTTGGTAAACGAGGCTTCTCTCCAAACGGTTGAAAGGCTTTCCGTCAAGATCTTTCTCAATAAAGTACTGGCGTACGCCTGGACCTAGAGATTCCAAAAGGTAACGCATTCTTCCAACAAGAGGGAAGTTTCGTCGGATTGTTTTCTTGGACTGGAACATATCATACAATCCCATGATTATCAAAGGGATGAATATTAGCAATAGGAAGCTGGATTTCCAGTTGATATAGCTCATTATACCGATAATGGCCAATACCGTGATGCTTAATACTACAAATACTTTTCTCATTAGTTTGCTTGTTTTTTAAAAGAAATTATCAAGGATAATATTAGTGAATTTTACTCAATTTCCCTTGCCAAAAGCCTTTAATTTATATCGCTGTATTTTTCCTGTTTCCGTCTTTGGAAGCTGTTCCATAAAACGAATTTCTCTTGGATATTTATAAGGTGCTGCATTTTCTTTAAACCAGTCCTGTAAGGTCTTTATATATTCATCACAAGCTTTGGATTTATCAGCCAGAACTATATAAGCGCATACCAACATACCTCGATTTTCATCGGGAAGTCCTACTACAGCACATTCTGATATATCATTGTGTTTGAGTAATACGCTTTCAACTTCTATGGCTGCAATGTTGTAACCGGAAGAAATAATCATATCGTCACCACGGGCTACAAACCAATAATAACCGTCTTCATCCTTACGGAAGATGTCACCGGTAAGATTCCATCCATCTTGTACATATTCTTTTTGCTTGTCGGTTCGATTCAGGTATTTGCAACCGGTAATCCCTCTTACGGCTAACCTGCCAGGTTCATTAGCTCCTAATTCGTTGCCTTTACGGTCTACAATTCGGGCTTCATAACCTCGTATTGGCAGGCCTGTAGCACCTTTTTTCATGTTTTCTTCGTTAGAAGATATGAAAATGTGTAGCATTTCTGTTGCTCCAATACCGTCTATGATTTTTAAACCAGTGGCTTCATACCAGTCTTCCCAGACTTTTTCAGGTAAGGTTTCACCAGCAGAAACGCATTTACGCAGTGACGAAATATCATAATCCGCTACTTTGGTAGTTAATACTCTCCAGGCTGTTGGAGCAGTGAATACGATTGAAACTTTATGGTTTTGAATGGCTTCCAGTAATAGTTCAGGACTCGGTTTTTCAATAAGGAATGTTGATGCTCCGAAGTAAAACGGAAAGAGGACAAGTCCACCCAAACCAAAAGTAAAACCTAATGGTGGACTGCCAGTAAAAATATCTTCAGGAACGGGCTGTAAGGAATATTTAGGAAAAGCTTCGCAAATAAGAAGTATATCTTTGTGATAATGCGAGGTCATTTTTGGATTTCCGGTAGTACCCGATGTAAAACCAATAAGGGAAACCGAATCTGCTTTTGTTGGGAAGTTCTGGAATTCCTTAGGTTTGTTGTGCATTAGCGTTTCAAGCTTTGATACGCCTTGTTCTGTGCCGTCAAACGTAATAACTTGCTTAAGAAAAGGTGATTTTACAGAAGCTAATGCTTCTTCCAGACGATAATCGCAAAAAGCATGTGATATTTCAGCACTGTCAATCATGACTTCAAGTTCTTTTTCGCGCAGTAAAGGCATAGTTGCTACTACAATACCGCCTGCCTTGAGCACGGCAAACCAGCAAGCCACAAACATTGGATTGTTAGCAGCACGTATCAGTACACGATTGCCAGAAACCAAGTCTAAATCTTCAACTAATACATGGGCAATTTGATTGGCCTTTTCATATAAATCCTGATAGGTCCAGTTTTTTTCAAAAGTACGCATGGCAATATGATGCCCACGCCCTTCCTTAATATGAGAATCCAATAGTTTTTCTACGCAGTTAAGATCCTCTGGAAGCTGAAAATCCGGATGGTCATATATATACTCCGGTTGTAGCTTTTGAGAAGGCAGGTGCTTTAGTGCGAAATTATCTTGGTACATTTTAATTACGAATTTTAAATTACGAATTAGGAATTCGTAGTGTTGTTTTTGTTGGGTTGTGTGTTATTTCGTATTGTTTTTTGTATGGATCCAATTATTTTTAATAACTCTTCTGCATCTTTAAGCAGGCTTTCGTGTTGTATGGCAGTTAGGTAACCTGTATCTTTTAAAAGTCTAATCCAATAATGGGATTCTCGAGCTTCTTTATAAGCTATTGAAAGCTTAGCGAAGAAATCTTTTTGAGATTGACCTCCTAAGGCTTCTTCAATATTGGCTCCAATTGAGGTACCACACCTTAGGAGTTGTTTGCTTACTACATATTCTTTCTTTTCTTGACCTAAAAATTGATAGGTCTTAACAATCCTGACGGCAAAGGCATAACTTTTAGTTTGTATGATGTTTTCAGTTTTCATGGCGGATACTATTTAGGTTTATAATTATAAATTACGAATTAGGAATTAGGAGTGAGTGAAAATTTGAAATTCGTAATTCCTAATTCTTAATTTTGTGATTTTCTGGCTTTAACGCTTTCTTCATTCCTTCTGCGGCTTTTCTTTCGCTTAATTTATAAGGATAAAGATGTGAAATTCCAGCTTCATAGGCATTCGGAATGTCTTGTGCAGGATACTGTTCATAAGCTTGAGCATTCCTTACAAAGCCTGGGTCAAGTAATAACGGCCTGCCCAAAGCTACCAAATCAGCTCTTCTGTTGAGTATGATTGTATTAATCTGGTCGATATCTTGTATGGCTCCGGTGGTAATGACCGGTACTCCTATAGAATTTCGTATAGCATCCGAAAACGGAGTCTGGTACATTCTTCCGTAAGCAGGTTTCTGATAATTTACAGTATATCCTGAGGATACGTCGATACAATCGGCTCCGGCCTGTTGGAATGCTTTTGCTATTTCTAATACATCTTCTTGAGTAATACCGTTTTCTGCCCAGTCGCTTGCTGAAATCCTTACAGAAATAGGACGGTCTGTATCAAAACTTTCTCGTACGGCACGGAATACTTCCAGAGGAAATTTGAGTCTGTTAGTCACACTTCCTCCGTATTCATCTTTACGGTTATTAGTTAGAGGTGATAAGAATGACGCTAGTAAATAACCATGATTAGCCTGAAGTTCAATCATGTCGAATCCGGCCTGTTCTGCATTTTTCGCTGCATGGCGAAACTGCGTGATAACATTTTCCATGTCTTGCCTATCCATTTCTTTTGGAGCCGGCATTTTATCGTTATAAGATATTGGAGAAGGAGCAAGGAGTTTCCATGGAGATTCAATCGATACATCATGACCTTCCCAAGGGCGTTTTACAGCACCTCTTCTGCCCGAATGCCCAAGTTGTATTCCTATTTTACCTTTACTGTTTTGATGAACAAAATCAGTTATTTTTTTCCAGTTATCTATTTGTTTTTGAGAACTTATAAGTGGGCAACCTAAAGTAATTTTTCCTTCTTCACTTACTGCAACAGATTCCGTAAGTATAAGTCCTACACCGCCTATGGCACGGCTTCCATAATGTACCAGATGCCAGTCGGAGACTAATCCGCCTTGGGCTGCATATTGTTCCATTGGTGCCATCACAATCCTATTTTGCACGTGCATTTGGCGAAGTTGATAAGGTGTGAAGGCAGGAGGTGTCTTACTTTCTGAATTATTTATCGACTTATTAAAATCTTTAAGGACAGCATCTGTAAAAGAGGCATCCCTAATAGCAAGATTTTCTAAGGTAACCTTTTTAGAACGTGTCATAACACCAAAGGCAAACGGCAGAAAATCCTGCTGAATATGCCTGTCCATGTCTTCAAACCATTCCAAAGATACTTTGGCTGCGTGCTGTATCATTTCTACCCGTTTACGACGGCTTTGTTCGTAAGCGTGAAAAGCCTGTCGAATGTCGTTTGGATGAGCGGTAATAGCATCGGCCAGTGCAATAGCACATTCCATGGCGAGTTTGGTTCCCGAACCTATGGAGTAGTGGGCTGTAGCTTTTGCATCACCCAGAAGTACGACATTATCTTTATGCCAGGCAGTATTTGTGATAACCGGAAAATTTCTCCAGTGTGATCGGTTCGAAATCAGTCCATGTCCGTCTAATTCTTCTTTAAAAAACTCAGATAGCTTTTGTATAGTGCCTGTTTCATCTTCAGTTACAAAACCTGCTTTTTCCCATGTTTCTGGTGAAGTTTCAAATATCCAGGTACTTTTTCCTTCTTCGTATTGGTACGTATGGGCGACAATAGGGCCATAAGGTGTATTTCTGAAAAAATAAGTAAAAGCATCTAATGGACGGGTAGAGCCCATCCATACGAACTTGTTTTTTTGCAATACAGAAGTTGTCCCGAAATCAGTAGTTTGTTTATCTCGAAACAGACTATTGATACCATCGCTGGCTACAATTACATCAGAATCTTTGAATTGTGTAAGGTTATCTACTGCGTGCTCAAAATGCAAAACAACACCTTCTTCCTGGCATCTTTGCTGAAGGAGTTGCAGTAATGTTTTTCGGGAACAGCCGCAGAACCCGTTTCCTGTGATGCGAACTTTTTGACCGTCGCGTGCAATATCGAGGTCATCCCAATAGGCAAAACGGCTTCGGATCAGTTCATAAGATTTTGGATCCCTTGAAAGAAATTCGCTCAATGTCTCGTCTGAAAAGACCACACCAAATCCAAAAGCATCATCAGCTTTGTTACGTTCATAAACGTCAATCTGGAACTCTGGATTGGCCTTTTTGGCAAGTATAGAAAAATAGAGTCCTCCGGGACCACCGCCAATTACGGATATTTTCATTTTGTATATTTTTTAAACCACAACCCTGGCAGGGTTCAAAACCCTGCCAGGGTAGGCTTCGTTTTATTATTGTCTTTTTATTACAAATATTTCTCCTAATTTGGAATAGTTTGATCCGGCAAGTCTTGCAACGGGTTTGTATGCTTCCATATTGATTTTATGGTCATCAAGCAGTACTTTTTCATCAAAATGAAACATCACGACTCTGCCAATAACAACAGTAGCTCCACCATATTTATGTCCTTCAAGAGAATAATGATGAACTAGTTCGCATTCAAAAGAGATAGGACTTTCCTTAACCCTTGGCGGACTTACTTTGACGCAAGGAACGGGAGTAAGGCCGGCAAGTTCAAACTCATCTATATCAGCATGTACTGTTTGCGCTGTAGTATTCATGGCTTCAACAATATCTTCAGTGACCAGGTTTACAACAAATTGTCCGGTAGCTAATGTATTGGCAAGAGTATCTTTTTTCTGCTGATTAGAGTGAGCAGTTGCAAACATAACATGGGGTGGATCATCACCTACAACATTAAAAAATGAGAATGGGGCAAGGTTATGAATTCCGTTTTCACTAATGGTGGATATCCATCCTATAGGCCTTGGAATAACAGCTCCGCTGATGAGTTTGTAGATGGCTTTTTGATCGAGTTCGTCAGGATTGAATTCCATTTTATTTGTGTTTGTACAAATTAAAGGAAATTTTTAGAATTATTTTTTAGGGTATGTATTTTTAAGAGGGTAAAATTAGGAATAGTGTAAAAATGAAGATGTTGGATTTATAAAAAATAAATTTAAGGTTTCTTTAGTCCTTGTTAAACACTTACAGGTAAAGTCATCTGAAAAATATTCTTTTTTTTTCTTTTACAAGAATAAATAAAAAGCTAAAAAAAAGCCGTCTCAATTATTGAGACGGCTTTTTTTTATTGTATTCCAAACATCATTACTAACTTATCGTCTTTATAAAAGTTAAGGGTCTGTTCAGCAACATCAAAACGTAATGTTGCCTCAGAAAGATGGTTTCGCATTTTTGTTTCAGTACTGGCAGCATCCTTATCTATGCAAGCCATTTTTGTACCAGCTAAAGGGGAGAAAGTAATTTGATCAGCAGTAGCAGTATAAGAACCAAAGAAGTTATTGCAACCGCTATTTCCGGATACTTTTTTGTTTTTTATGTCAAATTGCAAACTTGCTTTACCATAGTCCTTACCTACGTGATCCATTTGTATCAATTTCCATTTTTTACCGTCAATAAATGTCCACAGTTCATTTTCTGTAGGAATGGCAAAGGTTAAGATTACTTTTTTTGTTTTTGGATCTTTAAAATGAACAGTATTCTTTTCTGCATGAATTTCGAAATTTTTCTTTTCAATTGTAGTTTTAAACTCTTGTTCTAATTGCATGCTTTCTGGGTCGCAGGCCATCAGCGTACCCATCAATAGGTTTATTTGAATCTGGTTACCGTTCAATTGGTAGCCAGCGTTAAAACGATTACAGCCGCTTTTTCCATAAATGCTATTTTTGGTATTGTCTATAGTCAAATAGATCTTACCGTTGCTACTATTTTTGCCGTTCATTTGAGATAAAACCATTTTTTTATTCAAATAACTGGCATCTATTGTCTTGACTTGTTTTTTGGAAACTAATTTTTTTAAACGGTAGGTGTAGGCTGAAGCATCAGCAGGTATATTGCCTTCTCTTTTGGTTTTGACTACTTTTAATTTGTATTCATATCCAGGTTGGTAATTAAAACCTTCTATAGTACTGTAAAAGTTGCTCCATTGTTTAGCATTGCCTTCTTTTACTTGCATACAATCCATTGGAGCTACACCTACACATGGAACAGTGTTCTCTTTTACTTTCATGGTAATGGTTTTTTGTGCGAAGGTCAAAGTACTTGCACCTAAAAATAATAGTATAAACTGTAGTTTCATTTTTTTACTTTTTATTAGATTATTAATTTGTTATTGTCTGCAGGCATAAATCGAGCCAATGTTTTGATATAGGTAAGTAATCTGAGTTAATATTGTACTAAAAATAACGTATATAAGCTAGAGCAAACAAAAAGAAAGCTATAAAGATATTGCCCTCAGTTAGTTAAAGAAAAAGCAGTTTTCGCAGTTATTAGAATTATACAAAAAAATAATGAATGTTGTCCGGGCGTTAGTGGGAGTGTTATTTTTGCCTGATCAACATATAGCGCCTTAAAAAGCTTTTTAGTGTTTATGCCCGTTTGGGTACATAGATTTTAAGCTAGAAATAGAATCACCACAACGATGTCTCGTTTTTAGCATTAAAATCATTCATGTAGCAAATGTAACAAATAAATTTTATTTTTAGAAAAAGTTAAAATATAAAATTCAATTAATGTTAAAAATAATAGATTAATTGATTATATTAATAATTAAACTGCATATTCTTTCTCATTCTTAACTCTTTCTAACTATAAAAAAAGCAGCTTTTTTATAAGCCTACTTCAATAATCATTATTTTTACTCATCTAAAAGCCTTAAAAATGCCTGCTGCGGAATTGCAAAAATTTATCGTCGTACTATTATATGGCAGCTTGGTTCTGCAGTCGTTTATTGTGTTAGTCAATCCGATGAACGTAAACAAAAGAGCCAACCTGTTTTTTGGGCTATTTTTATTTCTTTGGTCAAGCTTCTGGCTTTTTGATGTTACAGCTTTGTGTGGTTTGCAAGTTGGAACTGTTTTGACTGAGGTTGTTTCTTTTCTACAAATATTTACGCCTCTATTTCTATATTTTAGCGTAGTTTTTTTTATCAATCCAAATTACGTTTTCAAAAAGGCCGACTTGGCTTGCCTGATTTTACCGGTCATCTATATTGCCTTGATGTTTGATCCGCCGCATGGTATAGTCTATAGTATGATTCCTATTTCACATAATCTGCCTTACATTGCTATTGTCTATTTTAAAATACGGCGTCACCAAAAGAGAATAGAAACGATTTCTTCTAATACAGAAAACATCAGTCTGCAATGGCTAATTAAAGTAACTTCTTTATTGTTTGTGACCATTATTATTACGGAAGCGTATGAACTGTATAATATCTTTATTGAAAAACGGCACGAACATATGGTAATGGACTTGTTGTTTTTGGTAATTGTATACTTAACATCTTATTATTCGCTACGACAGAAAGAAATTTATCCGTTAGATGAAGCTCAACGGAAAGAGCTCTTGGAAATAGAAACAAAGGATGCAGAGTCTGAAGGAAAGAAAAAATTACTTTCTGACACTGAATTAGAAAGCCTGAAGCAAAAACTGACATTTTTGATGGAAACGGAAAAACCTTATCTGGACGGTGAACTTAACCTAATCAAACTTGCAGGACTAATGGATATGAGTGCACACCAACTATCATATCTAATTAATCAGGGATTTGATGAAAATTTCTTTCAGTTTGTAAATGGGTATAGGGTAAGGCAGGCTCAAAAGCTACTGTCGGAAAAGAAGAGCCGATTTTCCTTGCTGGGTATTGCTTATGAATCAGGATTTAATTCCAAGACTTCTTTTAATACTATCTTTAAAAAGATGACACAACAAACGCCTTCTGAATTTAGAAAAGGCCTGAAGTAGTTTTTAGTTGATAGTTGATAGTTGATAGTCTATAGTTGATAGTCTATAGTCTATAGTTGAAAAGTCTTAAAGCTTTCTAATGAACTTATCGTATTATTTATTACCTTAAAATCTTTTCCATTGCTTTTCCTTTGGCCAATTCATCTACTAGCTTGTCCATGTAGCGAATCTGTTGCATAAGCTTGTCCTCAATATCTTCAATACGATAACCGCAGATGACTCCTGTGATTTTAGAAACATTGGGATTGATTTGAGGCGCTTCAGCAAAAAATGTTTCCAAATCTGTTTTCTGGTCAATTACTTGCTGCAAGCTTTTTTTGTCATATCCAGTCAGCCAAAAAATAACGGTATCCAATTCTTCTTTGGTACGTCCTTTTTTTTCTACTTTATGGATGTAGTGCGGATAAACACTAGCAAAAGACATCTTAAATACTCGGACATTATTCATTATTGAGGCTATTTGTTAGTTAGTTGCAAATTACAAAATACAGACAATATAAAAAAACCGACTTATTTATGAGGCGTTAATTTAGTATCTTGCATAAAAAGAAGTGACGCAGCAAATGGTAAAAAAATACG
The DNA here is from genome assembly GCF_006385255.1 of Flavobacterium microcysteis. Taxonomy (GTDB): domain Bacteria; phylum Bacteroidota; class Bacteroidia; order Flavobacteriales; family Flavobacteriaceae; genus Flavobacterium; species Flavobacterium microcysteis. Next base: position 159,392 of record NZ_VFJE01000052.1, on the reverse strand, counting down.
CCATATTCTTTATTATTTTTTATACGTTTTTCTGTCAGGCACAGATAGCAGATACGCTTCCTGTTCAAAAGCCTCAGAAGAGTATAGAAAAATATGACGACTATATTAAGCTGCGACTTGGACTTAGCAACAGCTTTAATTCCTTCCGTATTAAAGATAAAACAAGTCGGTTGGATTTTACTTTGTCTCCAAATCAGAGGCTACGATCAACACTAACGCTGATTTATAAATTCATTGAAGTAGATTTGGGATATACTCCTGAATTTCTCCGTTTTAATAAGGATGATGCTATCAAAGGCCATACGAAGTTTTATAATTTAGGAACAAGACTCTACTTTGGCCAATGGATGCAAGAACTACAATATGCCAAAACTAAAGGCTTTTATATAGATAAAAATGATGTTGGATTGGAAAATAACATTCTGTTTCCTCATTTTCAGGTGCAAAAAATAGGAGGGAGTACTTCATATGTCTTTAATCCGGATTTTTCATTCCGGGCCATTTTCCTGCAAAGTGAATGGCAGCAAAAAAGTGCCGGCAGTTTTGTGCCTAGCATTAGTTATTATTTTACGCAGATTAAAAACAACAATCCAAGCAAAGACCATGTTTTTGATATCGCTATAGGACCGGGATATTATTACAATTGGATCATACACAATAAATTTCTTATATCGGCTGGAACATATAGTGGTTTGGGATTCAACAGTACGAAAACCATTTACAGTGATGGTACTCCACATGAAATTTCAGAAAGTTTATCTTTTCAGGCGCAATTCCGGCTAACAGCAGGCTATAACTCAGAACGCTTTTTTGCCGGAGCAGCCACAAGTCTGAACTCATTTTCCTATAGTTCCGAAAGCCTAATTCATGTAGAAGATCAGCAGCAATTCCTGGAATTTTATATAGGATATCGTTTTAAGGCTCCAAAACGTATTAGCAGTTTATTTGAGAAGAAATAAACAGATTTCGCAATCTAAATGACTGCTTATTGTGTAAATTGTTAAAAAATCTTTATGTTAACTTTTTAAAATATGTTTTTTTATGATTTTTTAAGATATATTTACACTGCGCAAATATACCCCCCATGAAAAAGTTATATTATGCCTTCCTGGTGTTCTGCTTATGGCAGGGCATGTATGGTCAAGGGCTTTATATACCCGATGCTAATTTTAAAGCAAAATTGCTGGCAGCTGATGCCAGTAATGAGATTGCCAAAAACAGGCAAGGGGAATATATTCGTATTGATAGTAATAGGAATGGTGAGATTGAAGTTACTGAAGCTATGGTTGTCAATTATCTGAATGTGTCTTCTGCTGCTATTTCAGACCTTAGAGGTATTGAATATTTTGATGCAATTACTACTTTAATCTGTAATAATAATCAGTTAGTTTCTATTCCAACATCAGATTTGCCCTTGTTAACTTTTTTACAATGTGCAGATAATAAAATTGTTTCGTTAGATCTGACTCCATGTCCAAAACTGTATAGCCTTTCCTGTGCCAATAATAGATTGGAGAATTTGGTATTGAATAATCCAAGTCTAAACTTTATTGACTGCCAGCATAATAATCTGGTTTCATTAAACGTGAACAATTCTCTTAATTTGGAATATCTTTATTGTTCTTATAATTCGATTGCTACTCTAGCGCTTTCAGAATGCTTGCGTCTCCGCGATTTGGAATGTTCCTTTAACCAGTTAACCGTTCTTGATCTAACCAGGCAGACTAGACTTCGTGATCTGCAATGCAATAATAACCAATTGGGATTACTACAATTGGCTGGAAATTTTATCAAAAAACTATATTGTAATAACAATCAACTGAGACAACTAAATCTGTCAACTCAGATAGCTTTAGAAGAACTCAATTGTTCTAATAATATACTAACATCTTTGAATCTTACAGGGTTAAATAGGCTGAAACGAGTATTAATGCAGAATAATCAAGTAGCTTCGCTTAATGACCTGGTTGACTATCCGGAATTGGTAAGCATGATTGCAGACAATAACAAGCTATCATCGTTAACGGTTTCTTGTCCGTCTATAGCAGAGTTAAGTATTGCATACAATCAGCTGGAAAGTCTCAGGATTTATGGTTGCCGAGAGCTCAGTATCAGAGGCCTTAACTTTAGGAACAATCCTTTGACTTTGTTAGATGTGCGTGGTTTTGAAAGACTCACATCTTTATCATGTAATAATTATGGGCTAACAAGTGCCTTAACAGTAATAGCTGATGAAGGACTGCAATCGCTTAGCTTTAATGGCAACAGATTGCAATCTTTGGATATTTCCCAATGCCCGGGTGTCGAAATACTGAGTTTTGAATCAAATCCGTTGCTAACTTCACTTTTTGTGAAAAACGGTAAAGACAATACAGTCTCCTTAGAACAATCCTTGGTAAACACACCGTATCTCCGTTATATTTGTGCCGATGAAGATGAAATTAATACAATAAAAACACAGCTTGCTGTAAGGTCTGGATTTGAATGTGAAGTCAATTCATACTGTTCTTTTACGCCAGGCGGTCGTTTTAACATCGTGAAAAGTAATACTACTTTTGATTTTAATAGAAATGGTTGTGATTCAGAGGATATTGCCGCTTCTTTTGCCGGTTATAAAGTAATCCAAGGAGAAACAGAAACAATATACTTTTCAGATAAAAGCGGGCAATATAACCTGCCTTTGCTGGACGGAAATACTACCATTATTCCATTATTGGCTAATCCTAATTATTTTGAGGTTTCGCCTCCCAGCGTTACTTATACTTCTTCTGAGCAACAAGAACCTTTTGAACAGCTTTTTTGTCTGAAACACAAAGGAGAATATGCTGATTTGGAAATTTCCATATTGCCTTTGGGAGATGCCGTGCCCGGGTATACTAGTAACTATGCTATTTCGTATAGAAATAAAGGAACCAACATACAGTCTGGTACTATTGAGTTACAGTTTAATACCGCAGTATATCCAGAATCGTTTTCACTTTCAGAAGCATCACAAGATCCGGAACGTTTATCATGGTCATTTTCAAACTTAAAACCTTTTGAATCACGTACTATTCCTTTGCGTTTTAGATTGAATTCTCCTGCTGACAGTCCGGCACTCAATAGCGGTGATATTCTTAATTATAAGGCTACTATAACTTCTTCTACTTCATTAGATACTGCGCCGGAAGACAACTTGGCTATATTGCGTCAGACCGTTGTCAATTCTTTTGATCCAAACGATAAAACCTGCCTGCAAGGACTTTCAGTTTCTACTTCCTACATAGGGCAATACATACATTATATTATCCGATTTGAGAATACTGGTAATTTTGTTGCAAAAAATATCGTGGTAAAAGATCTTATCGATGTGGATCGTTTTGATATGACAAGTCTTTCGCCTATAGAAAGCAGCCATACTTTTATTACCAAAGTAGACGATAACAATACGATTGAATTTGTTTTTAAAGACATCGACCTTCCTTTTTATGATCATATTAATGATGGGTATATTGCTTTTAAAATCAAAACGAAGTCATCATTGGCAGCGGGAGACAGTTTTAGCAACGGTGCCAGTATTTATTTTGATTTTAACCTTCCGGTCATGACGGAAAGAGTAGTAACCACAATTGATTCACTTGGTGACAAAGATCATGAGTTTTCAAGCCGTTTTACAATTTCTCCAAATCCGGCAAAAGACATCTTAACCATTACCAATAAAGATGAATTGCAAATGAAATCTGTTGCCATATATAACATGATGGGGCAGCCTGTAATGATGATTTCTAACAATAGCGACAGCTCCAATGCATTTGATATATCAGATTTGGCTTCAGGAAACTACATTGTCAAAATTTATTCAGATGAAGGAATTGCAACCCGCAAGTTTATAAAATACTAGACAAAATAAAATAAGGGTAAAATTGTATATTTGTAGAGAATGGCATAGTCTTTCGCTATATATAGTACAAAATAATGAAAAAGTACCCAGTGTTTCTTCTCGCTGCATTATTAGCAGTTGCTTCTTGTAAAACAACCCATACTGTTGCCATAAACCCATCAGGCATTGAAGTTCAAGGCCATCGTGGAGATAGAGGTCATTTTCCAGAAAACAGTCTTGAAGCTTTTCGTAGTGCCGTAGACAAAGGTGCCGATGTGATTGAATTGGATGTGGTTATTTCCGGAGATCAAAAAGTAGTGGTTTCACATGAGCCTTTTATGTCGTCTGAATACGTATCGTTTCCAAATGGCCAGCCCGTTACCCGTGAAAAGGAAAAATCATATAACTTATATCATATGACATACGACAGCATTCGGAAGTTTGATATTGGTTCAAAAGGAAATGCACATTTTCCTGAGCAGCAAAAATTCAAGGCTTATAAGCCGTTATTTACAGAATTGATTGACGATATCGAAGCATATACTGCTAAACACAGACCCAACAAACCAATACGTTATAATATAGAAATTAAGTCAGGAGCAGAACAATATGGCAAATCTCAGCCACAACCAGATGTATTTGTTACGATGGTTATGGAAATCGTAAAAAAGAAAGGAATTCAGAATAGAAGCAATATCCAATCTTTTGATCCAACAATACTAAATGTATTACATAAAAAATATCCGGATATAACAATTGCTTTTTTAGCAGGAGATAGCGGACTTGCGAAAAATTTAGCGAAGCTAGACTTTAAGCCTCAAATTTACAGCCCACATTACGGACAAGTCAATCAAGCTTTGATAGATTCAATTCGAAAAATGAACCTGCGTCTAATTCCATGGACCGTAAATGACGAAAAAGATATCGACAAAATGATCGAATTGAAAGTAGATGGTATCATTACTGATTATCCTGAAAGAGTATTAAAAAAACTTTAAATAAATACATTCAAATGTTTAATTATTAAGTATTTATGTTTTATAGTAAATGGTAAACTCTCGTTTTGATTAACTATTTGAAACTTCACACGAGAATATATTTTTGCATTTAATCCTTTGCGGCTCTGTGTCTTTGAGTGAAAACAATCACTTATAAAGACACAATACAGAACATTATTTTTGGCTAATTTTTGATTCAATAAAGAAAAGCGTTTATTTTTATAGCTAAATTAGAGGCTCATAAACTACCAAGATGTATAAAATACTATCGCTCGATGGAGGCGGAAGCTGGTCCTTATTGCAATTGCTTACCTTAAAAGACAGATATCCCGATAAGACAGGCCATGCAATTCTCAAAGAATTTGATATGGTCATTGCTAATTCTGGCGGCAGCATTATCTTAGCGGCTTTGGTAGAGGATTGGCCTTTAGACAAAGCCATTGCGCTATTCAAGGAACAAAAAATCAGAGAAAAAATTTTTAGCAAGAACTCATTTTGGGAACGTTTTTTTCCGGTTGATTATATCAAGAGCATAGGACCTAAATACAGTTCCAAAAGAAAAGGAAAAGCTTTTCAGAAGTTGTTTGTAGAATCGGCTAAAAGACAAATGAACGAGCTTCCTGATTTCATTGGAAAACCGGACTTAAAACTGATTGTATGTACCTATGATGCCTTGAATAACAGGGCAAAATTCTTCCGGTCGTATGGCAGCGGACCATATTATGATTCAGTAAAGCTCACACAAGCCATTCATGGATCTTCAAACGCTCCGATACAATATTTTGATTTTCCTGCCCGTTTTAAAGCTAAGAATTCAGGAGTGTTTTTTGAATTATGGGATGGAGCCTTGGGAGGATTTAACAATCCAATTGCTGCCGGAGTCATTGAAGCCATAAAATCCGGAGTACCAAAAGATTCCATCACTTTAGTTTCTTTGGGAACTTCTAATAAATCAATGTCAAATGATGATAAAAAGAAGTTTTACGATATCAAACAGATAACTATAGAACAACGTTTTAAAAAATATAAGTTCTGGTTATGGAAGCCGCAATTGCAGTTTTTTAAAATGGCAATTGTAAATCAGGCAAAAACCATATTATATGAACCGCCAGATTGGTCGAACTATGTGGCGTTGATGTTTCTATTTGGTGAAGAATATAAAAATGGTCTGGATCCGACTCAATTGAAACGGTTTGTAAGGCTTTCGCCTATGATTCATACGGATAAAAATACGCTTCCGGAAGTTGAAGAACTGCTGAATACGCTATATCGTATGGATATGAACCTGACTAAAGACGAAGAAATTCAAAAATTGGAAGAATGTTATGCTAACTGGAAAGAAGGAAAAATACCCAACCAACCTATAGAATATTCCATTACCAGAGATAATGAGTTACTGCCTAGCTTTGGACACGTAAAATATAATGACGGCATAAGCGATTGGAAATCGTAAACATAATGCATAACAACCTAAAAGCCCTAATTATCCATGATGTATATTGACCGATTAATTGTAATTTTCTTATTAGGAGGTTTTGCCTTATTAACCATGCTGGTGCTTTTCAATCCGTTAAAGGTCAATAAGAAAGCAAATATATGGTTGGGATTGTTTTTATTTTTATGGGGTACTTTTTGGGTTGATGAAGCTTTGGATATTCTTGGAATACAAACCGTTAGCCGGTCATTTTCATTCGTTTTGAGTTTCCTGCAATTTTTTACTCCGCTCACATTTTATTATAGTGTTGTTTATTTTACAAATCCAACATTCTCATTTTCTCTTAAAGAAGCAAAACATCTGCCGTTAGCATTCTTGTTTTTAGTTTTATTGTCGTTGTCGTTCTTTTATGACAAGGTTGATAAAAATAGCCTTACTACATGGCTTACAGTAATTATGCTTATACAGAGTTTATTTTATGCACTTTATTCCTGTGAGATGATCAACCGTCATCAGAAAAAAATTCAGCAGTTTTCTTCAGATACTTATCCGATAAGTCTAAATTGGCTTAAATATATTGCTTACACAATACTGGGTTCCGGAATTATAATCACGATATATAATATCATATTTACTGCAGAAAGGCCAAGTACCTATATGAATTTCGCTTTCCTGATAGCGATTTATTTTATTGCCTATTATTCGTTAAAACAAGAAGAAGTTTATCCTACAGAACCTCAACAAGCAGAAAGTGTTTTTTCGCTAGACGAAGAAAATAAAACCAGTGAACCTCAAAAATTCAGATTGCTTAGTGAAGAAGAAACAGAACTTATAAAGCAAAAATTATTGGTAATTATGGAATCTGAAGCTCCATATCTTGACGGGGATTTAAATTTGATAAAATTGGCAAAACTGATGGGAGTGACCCCACACCAGCTTTCCTATGTTATCAACACAGGATTTAATGAAAATTTCTTTCAGTTTATCAATAAGTATAGAATTGAAAAAGCAAAACAATTGTTGGGTGATAGTAAAAACAATAACCTCTCTATTTTAGGAATTGCTTTTGAGTCGGGATTTAATTCCAAGACATCTTTTAATATCACTTTTAAAAAATTTACTGATCTTACACCTTCAGAATTTAAAAAAAAGAGTTCCAATTTATAAAATGGAACTTTTCGTTTTTTAAGTGCTTATTTTAGAGTGATTTACAAGATGTAAGTTCTATGTAAAAAAGGAGTTCGCTTCTATAAATCCAAACATTTTAGCAGTAGCCAGAGTATACTTTTGACAAAAAAAGATAATCATGCTACTAAAGAATAATGAAACAACTGCACATGGTAATGAAACAGAATATGCTGTCGTTACCGGAGCCAGCCAGGGTTTGGGAAGGGCTTTTGCTTATGAACTGGCTAAAAATAATATTCCACTTATTTTGATGAGTCTCCCGGGACAAGAACTTTCCGAACTGTCATCCGAAATTTCAGAACAATATGGCGTACCCGTTTTTTGTTATGAAACGGACCTGTCTGTCAAAGAAAACGTACTGGATTTTGCTGCTTGGGTTAATGCAAACTTTTCTGTGTTTATGCTAATCAATAATGCCGGAACTGGCGGTAGCAGGAGATTTGATGAAGCCTCGGCTGAATATATCAGCAAAATTATACAGGTAAATGTAATGGCCACTTCACTATTAACGCATCAATTGCTTCCAAATTTGAAAAAAGTAGAGAAGGCTTATATACTGAATGTATCGAGTATGGCGGCATTTTGCCCTATTGGCTACAAAACGGTCTATCCTGCTTCTAAAGCCTTCGTGCATTCTTTTTCCAGAGGATTATGCGAAGAACTAAAAAGCACCAATGTCTTTGTCAGCGTTGTGAATCCGGGTGCGATGAAAACAAGTCCTGAGATTACCCGACGAATTGAAAAACAAGGCTTCTTAGGAAAACTGACGCTTCTTAATCCGGATGCTGTGGCAAAATACTGTATCCAGCAACTCCTAAAACGAGATACGGTAATCATGGTCAATAGAATAAGCTGGCTCATGCTTATTATTCTTCCAATCTGGATAAAATTACCGCTATTGACACGGTCGATAAAAAGAGAATTAAGTGTAGAAGTATGAAAACAGTTTTTGTTACGGGTGCCAATGGTTTGTTAGGAACAAACTTAGTACATGAAATGCTTTCTCATGGTTGGCTGGTTAAGGCATTAGTCCGAAATCCGGATAACTATAAAGGAGAACAGCATCCGTATTTGGAATTGATAAAAGGAAATTTGTTTGATGACTTAACTCCTTACATGAAAGGGTGTGGTGTGGTTATCCACATCGCGGCTGAAACCAGGCAGGATTTATTACACTATTCCGATTATCAAAAAACAAATTGTGAGGCTACGGTAAGTTTGTTTCAGTCTGCGCTTGAATCAGGGTCAGTCAAGAAATTTGTTTTTGTAAGTTCAGCAAATACAGTAGGGCATAGTGACTTCTTCGAATTGGGTTCTGAAGATAAAGCCGTACGTTTTCCGTTTAACGAATCGTATTATGCCAAAAGCAAACTGGAGGCAGAGAATTTCCTTTTACAGAACAAAGAAAATATGGACATAATTATTGTAAACCCAACCTTTATGCTTGGCGCTTATGATACGAAACCCAGTTCCGGTAAAATAATCTTGATGGGATGGAAGAAGCACATCCTGTTTTATCCGCCGGGAGGTAAAAACTTTGTTGATGTCAAAGATGTTTCAAGAGGAATTATTGCCTGTATTGAAAAAGGAAAAAACGGAGAAAAGTACCTGTTAGCCAATAACAATTTGACCTATAAAGCTTTTTTTGAATTGCTTAGCGAATATTCTAATCAACAGCCAATTATGATACCGCTACCTAAATGGCTACTTCATATGCTTGGATATGGAGGTAACTGCGCAAGATTCTTCGGATTGCAAACAAGTATGAGCCTGACTAATATGCGTATTCTGTGTCAGGATAATTTCTTTACCAATAAGAAATCGGTGAAAGAACTGGGAATCCAATATCGACCTATTGATAATGCTGTGCAGGATGCTGTGTCTTATTTTAAGTCGGAGAATGTTTTAAAATAAGTATTTTAAAAAGGGATATCAGTAAGGTTACGTGTTTACATTTCTCTTTTTTTGCTTAGCTTTTTTCTTTCAATCTTTTCGGTATATTTGTAAAAATAGGTAATAAAAGTTTTTACCTATATTGTTGCAATGACACCAAAATGGCCTGGATATATTTTTTAATTGTGTTATTCTTATTTTTCCTCTGGAGTAAACATTCTGGGAAAAAAATTAATACATGGAGAGAAAATAGCAAAATGGAATTTGTAGAAGAAGTTCGTAATAATTGGAAGGAAATAAAAATCAAATCTATTGACTGTGTTATTATAAATTTTGACACAAAAGTAGATCGGAATTCATCAGGCTATTTATTGTCAAATGAAGATGAAAATGAAAATTTTTTGGAATGGATATCTAAAGATTCACAAAGAGAGGATTTAGTTGATTTACATAGAACTAAGATATTATGTAAATACAGAGAGGGTGAAAAAATCACAAAAGAATTTTCAACTACTGTTGATATGGATAAAACTGTAGTGGAATTTAAATTAAGATTGCGAGACTATATAAGCGTATATGTACCTAATGATTCTGATGAAGAAAATTATTTTATTGATTTAGAGTTTTTGAATGAAGAGATTGATTTTACAAAATTTAAGTAAAAGGGTATATAAATTTGACAAAACAGCTGCTTTTAAGCTTTATTCTTTGCTTACTATTTCTGTTTTTCTAATCTATTATTGGTTAACTTTTTTTATAATTTTTTCTATTCTTAAGTAATCTTCCATATTGGGATAGGAGAGCGTTTTAATAAAAAAACTATCATCACAAATTTCGAATTCTAATTCCTTTTCATCTTTAAAAAAGTTTAGAAGTTTAATTATGTAGCGAATGTTATTTGATTTTCTTATTGTAAAACTCTCGTAATTATCAAGTTTAATTTCATCGTCATTTCTGAATAGATCAATTAAGGTTTCAAAACTTGTTTTTTCTCTAAAATAATAATGACCCGATAGTTGTTCATCTTTTATCCAAAACATAATTTGTGATTCGTGATAACCCAACTCATGTCTACTTGTGTTTATTTCAACTGCGGGAAAAAACACGAAACAATTTCCTTTATCATTTAAAAAGGAACTTGAATACGACCAATCATCATATTTAGATAAGATTTCCGTTTTTTCAAGCAGTTCCAATTGCTTATTTGTTAGCTTTTTATATGTAAATCCATTTTTTTTGATATAGTTTTTAAGTTCTTCAGCTTCTTTTTCGGGGCCATGGTAAAATTGTTCTATCTCATCAGAATCTTTTATTCTATCTAAATTATTATGTGGAATCCAATGCCCGGACTCAGCCTGTTCTAAAGTTATTTTTGTTCCTGTTTCAGGATCATAAATAAATTCATCTGCTAAACTTTCTTTTAACCTCTTTATTTCTTCAGTTTCGCTTTTACTTTCAAAAGTCATTATTTTCCAGAAGAAAAATACAATAACGATTCCAACAATTATAACTACTGTATCACTCATGTTGATTAAATGTTTGCCGGCGTCCTCAGCATATTATCGTGCTGACACCATCTTACTTATTTGATTATTCCAATTTCAGAATAAATATAAAAGGAATGGTTTTACCGTGGTTAAATATTTATAATTTTAACAAATATGCATTATGGGCAGACAATACTTAATAGTTTTTCTCTTAGCAAACAATTATTAAAAAATTTACTTTTTTAATTACACGTGCATACTTAGAAAAAACTTTTCACTTCTAAATATCATTTGATTCAAATCGTTTTCGCAATATGTTTTTATTTAAAAAAAACTCATATTCAATGGTTTATAAATAATATTGCTACACGTGTATATATGCGTTTATCGTTTTTATTTTTTGTCCGTCCTGTTTTTTTTCTTTGTAAGGTAACAGTCATTCATATATTATTTCGCCTATAAAACGATATTGGAACTTAAAGCTGTTGCTACCTGCTAGAAAATTGAGTGTACAACTGCAGAAATGTTCCAAATTATGGATAAGCCAATAAACTTAAGGTCTTTTGGGCAACTACTATTTAAATTCCTGTCCCCCAGTTTTTATTTTTTAGTACACCACTTATCTATACTTACCCCATCAGCCTTATCATCTTGTTTGTTTGAGAATGTTCTTTCATAATTTGAAAGCAAACCATCTTATTTATAATTGTTGTTTAGGGCATCATCAGTATAGAATTAACAAATCGAACAAACTTAACCTTAAAATAAATCAGAGATGAACAACAAATTTCTAACCTTATTATTTGTTATGGGAGCTTGTGGCGCTTATGGACAGGTTGGGATTGGAACAGAAATGCCTAATGGTTCTACCCAGTTGGAGGTCGTTGCTAATAACAAAGGTATTTTAACCTCGCAAGTACCTCTTACGAGTGCAACAGCTCTTACTTCCAATGTTACATCCGATTATTACGTGCATTATAATCAGTTACAGGAAAACAATAGAAATCTCGAACAATCGCAGAAAGTATCACAACGGGCTATCATGATATTGATCTTCTTTTTAGTAACCTGTGGTATTCTGCTATTGCTATTACTTCGTGCTTATAATAAAATCAGAAATGATTATAAAAAGAAGGCAGCATTATATGAGGTCATTGAAAATAAAAACATTTCCTTATCCAAAGCTGATGCAGTTAAATCAAACCTGGTTTCTATACTGGCGCATGATTTCCGTTCACCTCTTATTTCAACGCTTTATATGATGCGTTTGCTGGAACGAAATACGGAACTACTTACTCAATCCGAAAAAGAATCTTTTTATATGGCCATAAGCAACGATATTTCAGTAACGTTGGAAAATTTTGATGCTACTCTGCAATGGATCAAACGCCAGCTTGGAGAATTCAAAATCAATATGGAAACCGTAAATATCCGTTCGCTACTTGACGAAGCTATTAGCGGCTACAATGTGCAGCTCAATGAAAAAGGTATTACGGTTATTAATAATATACCCAATGGAATTTTAGCTACATCTGATAGGGAAATGCTGCAATTCGTAAACAGAAACCTATTGTCGAATGCATTAAAATTTTCTCCAAAAGGGAAAACTATTGCTATAGATGCCTTCAAAACCGGGAACGAAATTATAATTTCTGTAAAAGATGAAGGACCAGGACTATCAGATAATCAAATTAAAAAACTGTTTTCTATAAGCAATAAGGCGGGTTCAACACATCAAGGCGCAGGTATCGCACTTTCGTTTAGTAAAGATTTTATAGTAAAACTTGGTGGACGGATTTGGGCTGAAAACCGCAATACAGGCGGTACTATTTTCAGTTATGGTGTTCCATCCGGATCAATTGATAGGGAAAGAACGCCTTCAAAGATTGTGGCTTAATCACTAGCAATAAGAACAACAATAAGTCTAAACAACTTTATCTACTTCCTGTTCGTAAATTATATTGATGTCGTTTTTTAAATGATCGATGAAATAGGAGGGAGATATGCCTGTTTCTTTTTTAAATATAGTTGTAAATACTTCTCTTGAGGAAAAACCGCATAACTCTGCAAGATAACTTATTTTATACTCCCTGTGTTTGGGTTCTTCATAAAGCAATTCTACAATATAGTTTATCCTTAAGCCATTGATGTAGTTGTTAAATGATTTTCCTTTATATTTTTTTATAACTTCAGAAAGATATCGTGTGTTGGTATTCAAGTGATTAGCTAACCAAGTAAGGCTAACTTCCTTTTTAATGACATTTTTAGATCTTTCAAACTTCTCCAGTTTTAAGAGTAGGGCATCAGCAGTTTCCTCTGTAATAGTAAATGGCTTATCTGATGAAGTCTTACTATAATTTTCTTCTTCAATAAGGGCTTCCGGCCTTTTTTCAGCCTTTAGTTTTTCAATTAGGTTTTCATAGTTTTTGTGTAAAATCCTGTTCTTTCTTTTCCAGAATAGAATTACAGCTAAAGCTATAACCACAATAATGCCTCCGGCAATTATTGCTATCGTAGTAGTATGTTTCTTTTTCTCCTGCGAAACGATTTGATTTACAGGCGCATCAATGCTTGTTTTTTCAGCTTCGCTAATACTATCAATCAGTTTTTCATGTAATGCTGTATATTTTGAAAGAAGTGTCTTATCACCTTTTTCTAAATAAGCTGCCGACAATAGTTCATAAGCGTCCACCCTATCATAAGGCGAATTTACTTTTCTTTCTAATTCTAGGACATTAGTCGCATATTCTATTGTTTTATCAGGATCACCATTATTATTATAAAAGTTGCTTAAATAAACCAATAATAACATTTTGCTTTGGAGGGGAATCTTATACTTTTCGTTTTTGTGTATTTCTAGGGCATCCAGAAAATACTTTTCTGCAAGATCCATTCTTGGCCCGTCAGGATAAAACATATATAGCCGTCCAAGACTTCCGTTTGCGTTAGCAATGATATCATATTTAGCATCTAATGTAACATCGGGGTTATTGTCCTGTATTTTTTTCGCTTCTTCTAAACTTTTTTCATAATAATATAAAATGCTATCCTGAGATTTGTTTGTCCGCTGAAAATAGAGGGTCATGTTTTCATAAACGAAAGCTGTTCTGTGATGACGAAGGTTTTTTTCAGGTATTTTTTTTGCATACTTTAAAGAAGTTTGAAATTCTTTATAGCTTTTTTCGCTTATTCCCAATCGCCCATGCGAGAAAGCTCTAAGCCTATACAGATCTGAAAGTAATGTGTAATTTTCAGCCTCTAATGCCAGCGGCTCTATTTTGTAACCAATCTCAATTACTTTATCATAATCACCTCTGCCTACATGAAAAAAGCTTAATGCCACTTCACTCGCTACAATTCCTTCTTTGTATCCGATACGTTTAGAAGCTTCTTTTGCCTCAGACAAGAGCTTAAAGCCTTTTACGGTATCACTAGTGAATTTTAAATAGTGTTTGCCATCCTGTAATAATTTGTCTATATCCTTTTTATTTGATTGGGCGCTGAGTGTAGTAATAAACAAGCAGAGAAGGAGTAAAGCTGAAAATATTCTTTTCATAATTTTTTAATTAGGCTACTACAAATTTAATTGTTTTGTAGTATACGCCTTACCCCGAGGGCTATTTTTATCATTTATTCAAAAGGAACCCATTTAAAACCTTAGTTTTATAATTTATAATTTAATTGTTTTAAAATCAGTGATTTATTTGTTGTTTTTAGTGTGATATATTCCGAAATGATTACATACATGCATTTACTTGCGTAGTTTTTTGGCTTAAAATTGCATCAGATTTCATGCATTATTTTTTAATCACAAATTACTATGGTTTTAGAAAGCATTTCAGGTTTTTATTCCAAATTAATAGAAGTTGGAACTGAAAAGTATTCACACAAAATGGAAGTGGAACACATTAAGCTATGGAATAAAAGTTTTCTTTCGCTTTCACTTTTATTTTTTGCTATTGCTGTATCTGATTTTATTTATATAGCATCATTAATCTCATATTGCTTCTTTTTGCTGTCAATTCTTTTCTTTTATGTCGTATACACCGATTTAAAATTTAATGCCCTTGCACAAACTTTTGCCTATCTATTATTAGTTTTTATCTTCTTTTATATATCTTCTCATACAGGGTTAGCATCAGGAATTCATCTCTATTACATTCCCCTGATTCTGTCTTTGCCTTATTTTTTAAAAGTCAGTAGAAATAAAAAGGCAATCGCATTAATATGCTTTTTTCTTTTTTTTATAGTGTTTTTAGATGTTAAAACAAATTCTTTTGAACATCCGAAGAAGGACATGATTTTTCTAGAATCATTACTAGGGTCAATTGGACTTGTCTTTTGGTTTATCTATTTTATAATAAGGAAACAGGCTATATCGATTAAATTCTATAAAAAGAAGGTTGAAATGTGGGTGAGGGAAGCAGAGATTGATATGGATAAATTAAAGGAAGTTATTGACATGGCTGTACAGAACAATAGTCATTTTTTTCCAAAATTTAAAAAACTGTACCCTTATTTTTGCGAAAGATTGGTTGAGATACAACCTAATGTAGTGGCAAGCGAACAGGAGTTTTGCGCCTATATAAAATTAGGTTTCACAACAAAGGAAATAGCTAAGTTTACCAATTCCAGTATTAGAAGCATAGAAGGTAAAAAATATAGAATTAGAAGAAAGTATAATATTGGAGAAAAGGTTGATATTTATATATGGGCTGCTAATTTATAAAGAGTTGGGTATTTTAAATATGCATAGTATAGTAAAAATTAATTTTAGAAACGTAATTGAAATTTTTTCTTTTTATTCTAATATTTCAATCTTTATCCTATACTCATCCATGTTTTTAATGTACTGAAAATCAATATCCATAATCACATTTCCCTGATAAGTATATTCTTCGTATTTGATTTCATCATCTTGAAAACTTTGATTATCATAAGAGAAGGCTTTTTTTACATTACTTTTTAAATTTCTGAATGTATTTTCTGCTATAGATGAATCTTTAAAGAAAATTTCAGCTACAAAACTAATTTTTTCCCCTCTTTGTAAAAAGTAAAAATCCTCATTTCGATTTGATATGAAATTACAAGAGTATTTAGCTCCATATACACGAAGATTTTTCTTTTTTGATGCCATACTAACTCCGATACCTTTTTTTAAAAAAATAAATTTTCCCCTTCTATTTTTAATAAATTTTAAAATATCCATAAGATCATCTATTGAATCTTCATTCCATTTGCTAAAGTCAGCGGAAAAACGTTGAATATTCTCAATTTCAAGTAAACCTAATCCATTATGAGGAAAACTGCTGTATAATGAGAGTTCATCTCCAGGGATATTTAAGCTAGGCATGTATTTGTCGTCCGCAAACCAAGTGAGTCTTCCACTAATATTGAGTGTATCTTTTGGATTAATCCAATTTTCAAACTGTTTTCCACTAACAGGCTGTATAGCTATTATATTTTTAGGATCATCTCTAAGAACAAACTCAACTAGATATTTTCCAGAAAAAATTACTGGCGTATCATTGGAATTGTATATTGAAAATGAAACGTCTACAATTGGATTTTCACTGCTTTCGTCCCATTCAAATTTCCTATTATATATCATTAAATTGGAAACATATTTATTATTAGCATTTATAATATGGTAGGTTTCTTTACGAGCCCAGAGCAATATATTACTTTTATAAATGTCTTTATCTGAGATATTATAGCCCATTGCAGTGGATACACTTGTGAAAATTTCACGTTGCTGTTCTACATGTTCTTTAGGTAGGGCGCTGTACAATTCAGGGTCCGCTAAAATTCTTTGTGTATAATCAATCATTCCAGCAATTTTCCCATTTCGAAAAGCAGTCATTCGTTGAATATTTGTTGGATGACTGGTAATTACAACATTTGCACTATCCATGAGAAGAATTTGCTGATATGCATCGTTCATAATTTCTATAGACCCCTTGTTATATTGTTCGAAATTAAAATTATTGTCAGCCTCATATCTTTTCTTGATGTCATAATGGGTTACCAATGAAAATAAGGTGCCAGCAATTACATCTGCAAAGCATTCGAAATAAATTTGAAGCTCACCTTTTGGCGCTTCAAAAACTATTTTGTCAAACATGGAGTGTTGTAATACATGCCCAATTTCATGTCCTAAGACGAAACGTGCAAAAATCTGCTTAAATAATTCACCTTTATCTTTAGTATAGGGTTCAATCTGATTTAAATTTATCACAAGATTGTCTTTGGAAAGATGTGACTGTTCAGAAACTGAGTATAATAATGGTGGAATTTTAATTTTAAAGTCTTTGGTGACATAAAGGAAATTTTCATATTCTCGATCAAATATACCCTTAAGTGTCAAATTTTGATTTTGCGCTAGAGAGGCAAAACTGAAAAGAAAAAGTATTATACTATATGTATAATTTTTATTTTGCATTTGACTTGATTTTATAAGTGGAGAGCAAAACTGTTTTAATGAAGGAAGTCGTAATTATAATATAAAGGCTAATGAAGCCGTAGTTTTGTATTGCAAGATCTTTTTGATACCACCTATTTACGGGGCTACAATCGGCACCTTTTAAAAAATTCTCATAATTATTTTCTTTTTGCCAGCCTTTCCAATCAATTTTAAATTCGGGTCTAACCTCTGCGTAAGAAATGATTACTCTGTTATTATAGCATGATATGCTATATTTATAATACATAATTTCGTAAGCTATGAGTGCAAGTATAAATATTGATCCAGGAATTAATATTTTTTTTGCAGGTATATTTTCAGTTGATACATTTCTTTGAAAATAGATTACTAAGACACCGGTAATGAAGATAACGACATTTCGCCAATTTATTCCCTCATTTTCATCACTACTAATAACAGGAGGTCTTGCGATGAATGAAGTGATTGTTGTAATAATGACCAGCCCTAAACCAAAAATAGTATTAATATGTTTTTGCATAATTTATTATTTTTTAAAGTAAATTTCTAGTAAGGGTGATGGTTTTACCATGTCATAATAAGTATTGTCAGAAAAATAAATTTCATTTGTACTAACATCTTTTAACCAAAATGTAATTAGTCCAGGCATCACTACTTCAATTGTATATGGGTTAGCAAATGTATTGGATATAAAACCATCTTTTTTCACTAGATCTTTAACTGACCGGCCTGTATAGGAACACCAATGGAGGCGGTAATTACCCGATAAATTATGATTAGTACTCATGAGAGCTTTGATCTTAATTCTCTGTGTCTTACCGAAGACAAAATTTGGTGATAAGTGGTCAGAAATCTTATTAGCTGAAAATTTAAGCTGCAGATCTTTATTTGTAATACGGCTTATGTCTAAAAGACTTTGACTATCAGCTTCCGATAAATTGTTATTTATCGTTGTGAAATAATTTGCAATCAGCTTGAGTTGCACAGTATCTTTTAAAGTTTTGCTTACATTGATAAGAGTTTCTAATTTACTCTGTAAACTGTCAATACTTGTGTTATTATTAATTGATTTATTATTATAAAAATCTTGCAGTCCTCTAAGTTGCTCGAGTGCTTCCTTTCTGTACTTTGTAGTTTGGTCTTTTGTTTGAGCATTGATTTCGATTACTGGTATTAAAACCAAATAAACAATGATAAATATTTTTTTTGTCATATTCCTACTGAATTAGTTTCATGAAAATATTTGATAAGATTGTAGATGAATTATAACATTTAAGAATGTGTTTTCAAAAAGATTGGCTTTTTCATAGGTTTTAAATTTTTACTAAGCTAGGAAAAATATTTTTACTTTAATATAACTTATTGAAAACTATACTCTTGATTTGTAACAGCATATTTTTTACAGGAGTTTTTTTCAGACGGAAAAAGCGACTATACTTTATTTAAGCTCAAAAGAATAAGAAAATACCGTGTCTATTTGGTACAAGAGAGCCAAAATTACCCAAATACGGATATTTTTGTCTTTAAGTACCTTTATTGGTTGACCATTCTGTTAAACAGAAACGACTGTGTTAAGGTATGGCTAAAATCGGTTAAGGTCTAGTGTAAAATGGCTAACTTTAATATGCAGTTGGCGTTAAGCCCAACAAAAATGCTGTATAACTGAATAACTTCAAACCTTAAAATTTACATTATGAAAAAGGCAAGCATTCTAATTTGCACGATTTGTATCGCCTTATTAGGCACAAAAAGCCAGGCACAGGAATTTTATGTCCGAGGTGGCTTAGGCTTCGTTACGGAATCCGGAAAAACAGAATTTAACAATGCCGACCCGAATGGGCTGACACGGATCCAACAATCTACAGACATTACTGTAAATCCCGATGGAAGTATGCGGGTAAAATCTCTAAATGGAACTTTAGGTGGCGGATTTAAAGGAAATATTACAGCTGGATATATGTTTAATAATTACATAGGAGCTGAAGTTGGTTTCAATTACTTTTCGGGATATGACAAAACCATAGGAAAACTAACCAGCCCGCAGATACAGTCTGAAGAAGTAGCCTATCTGAGAGGATTGGACATCATTCCTGCTATTTATATCACTCCAGGTTTAAGCAAATTGAATCCTTATGCAAGAATTGGAGCGATTATACCAACAGCTGGAAAGCTTTTTATTGAAACAACAGCCAATCAAACCAACGGTGGCGGTCAAGGAACCGACATTCATGTTGATGCTAAATCAGAAGTAGAATCAAAATTCAGTATTGGTTTTGTTGGTGCATTAGGTGTTACGTATCCGGTAGCGCCAAAACTGCAAATTTTTGGAGAAGTAGAATTTAAAAATTTGAGTATCAAGAGCAAATCAGCAGAAATAACAGAATATAGAACTACGGCTGTTACTAATGGAAATGCTGTATTAGTTCCAGGCCAGCAATTAGCGGATCTTCCTGTTAATGAGAAAAAATTTGTTTTTTCTGACACATTTACGCAAGGAGCGCCAGATCCGAACTCTCCTAGAAGAATACCAACGCAGTATGTAAATGCCAGCGGTATAGGAGTGAATGTAGGTATACGTTATAGTTTTGGAAAATGAAAAAGCTAGCCGCATATTGTATCTTTCTGCTCTTTGCAGGAATACAAACAGGACAGGCCCAATCTGTTACAGGGAAATGGAAAACCTTTGATGATGAAACCGGTGATGCCAAGTCTATTGTCGAAATCTATGAGAAAAACGGCAAGATTTACGGCAAGATTATAGAAATCCTTGAAAAGGGAAAAGAAGACAAAACCTGTGATAAATGCAAAGGCAGTAAAAAAGACAAACCTGTAAAAGGAATGGTTATTATTGAAGGACTCTCTAAAGATGGAGACACATGGGAGGACGGTACTATTTTAGACCCTAGAAATGGGAATGAATACAAATGTCGTATCAATCTCGAAAATAGTGATAAACTCAAAGTACGTGGTTATTTAGGTATTTCTTTATTAGGAAGGACACAATATTGGACCCGCATTTAAAAACAAAAAGCTCCCAATCCGGGAGCTTTTTTATGCGTTCTTTTTCCTTTTTCTTTTTCTCAAAATAGGAGAGGAAGGATATTTTCTTTTTGGTGTCAGGTTGTTAAAAATCAAAGCTACAATTAAAAGAATAAGTGCACCACTCAATACCGGAAAGATAACATATCCATATCCCAGTTCTTTTATCTGTGGTCCGCCGGTAACAGCAATTAAAGCCGTAGCTCCACCTGGTGGATGTAAGGTTTTTGTTATCTGCATCAATACGATAGATAAGGATACGGCTAAAGGTGCGGCAATCCATAAAACATCAGGAACCAGCTTTTGGGCCGTAACACCCACAAGGGCAGAAACAACATGTCCGCCAATCAAATTGCGGGGTTGCGCCAAAGGACTATGAATTACGCCATATACCAACACACAAGAAGCTCCAAAGGAACCTATCAGAAATATAAAATCATTTTCGTTGAACGATCCATATTGTAAATAGGCGATAAGTCCCATTCCGACAAATGATCCGATAAATGCCCAAAAATGTTCCCTAAAATCAACCAGCGTTTCTTTATAAAGGACATATCTGGTTTTGCGATAGGTTCGTTTGATTTTTTTTATAGGCATTAGGCGGTTGTTTTGGCAGTGTAGGTATATACCGTATAAGGGCAAAGCTTTTGGGCTACGTATTTAGAAACTAAAGAAACAACCAATATAGGCCAGAATAAAACATAACTACCTACGAGTCCACAGACTAAAAACAAGGCGGTAAAAGGTGCGCTAATACTAGCACTAAGCATGGCAGCCATTCCTATAACCATAAAATTGAGCGGAATTACTCCTGCATCAAAAAAACGGTTGGATAAAAAAGCTAACAAAAGACCAAGAAGTGCTCCAATAAAAATACTAGGAGCAAAAACACCACCATCGCCTCCCGAAGAAAGCGTAACTGAAGTAAGGATTGGTTTTAAAAGTATACAGGCTGCTAAAGTTAAAAGCACAGAAATAGCAGGAGTTGTACCGGAAGTTGCTATGTTTTCTTTTACAGCATGATAGCCGTCCCCAAACAATTGAGGAAAAAGAAACAACCCGATTCCAACAATCAATGCTCCAAATACAACTCTATAATACGGCGTCTTTATTTTTAAAAACCAAGATTTGATTTGCAATACGCATTTTGTAAGATAAACGGAATTCATACCTGCAAGTATCCCTAATAAAATGAAATAAGGAATAGCATGGTAATGCCAAGTGGAAAGGCCAATGGCAAAAAGAGGCTTTTCATCCATAAAAAACAAAAAGACTCCTGCTACACCAGTAGCGATGATTGTTGCAAATAAGAACGATTTGGATGCTTTTTTTGAAATGACTTCATAAGCAAACAATAGACCGGCTATTGGACTGGCAAATAAGGCAGCAACGCCAGCTGAAACTCCGGCACAAATCAGCTCTGTCTTATATTTTTTCAAAAAACTTTCTTTAGAATGCGCTATTGAACCTACTGCCGCAGAAGCCACCACGGTAGAAACTTCAATTCCTGTAGAACCTCCAAAAACCACTGTAATCAGTCCGTTGATAAAATGTGATGGGATTTTATAAGCAGGAAGGCTTTTGCCGGGTTTGGTACTTTCAAAGACTTCTTTGATTCCTTTGTTTTCCTTATTCTTAAAAAGATATAGCCTTAAAAAATAAATTACTGAAAGTCCTAAAAACGGAAGTATTAAAAGCAGGAAATTATACTTTTCAGCCCTACCGAAAAATACTCCTTCATAATGTTCAGTTATATGTTTTAGCGAAATGGCCAGAAGTGAGGCCAAAAAACCAACCAACACTGCTGCAAGAGCAAGCTTAAGCCACATTAGCCCAAGCAGTTTTTTACGAGTTTGCATCTTATTTTCAGGATTTATGCAAAGATAGCTCATCTATAGGTTTTCTACCTTATAATTTAACGTTTTAAATAGGGCTCCGGTTCATAAAATCTGAGAAAAATAATGCTTACAAGTGCCCATTTACGGCAATGTTTAGTATATTTACGGTCATTCAATCCATCTATAATTTAATACGATTATGAGTTATTATCAAGTCAAGAATCTGGAACAATACTTTAAGCATTATAACAAATCCATACGCGAACCGAGGAAATTTTGGGACAAAATTGCTGATGAGAATTTTACTTGGTACCAGAAGTGGGACAAGGTTGTAGAATTTGACATGCAGGAGGCTGACGTTAAGTGGTTCTTAAATGCTAAAGTCAATATTACTAAAAACTGTATTGACAGGCACTTGGCAAAAAGAGGAAATAAAACGGCTATTATTTTTGAGCCGAACGATCCGAAAGAAGAAGCCCAACACATTACTTATAATGAGCTATACGATAGGGTAGCAAAAATGGCCAATGTTCTTAGAGAACAAGGAATAAAAAAAGGGGATAGGGTTTGTATTTACCTTCCTATGATTCCGGAATTGGCAGTTTCTGTCTTGGCTTGTGCCCGAATAGGAGCCGTTCACTCTGTTATTTTTGCTGGATTTTCTGCTTCGGCAGTAACCACAAGAGTCAATGATTCGCAGTGTAAAATGGTGATCACATCCGATGGAGCCTACAGAGGAAACAAATCAATCGACCTTAAAGGTATTATTGATGAGGCTTTGGAAAAATGTCCTACGGTAGAAAAAGTTCTTGTTGCCAAAAGAACCAATGCGGAAATCAATATGAAAACAGGCCGCGATTTATGGTTGCAGCCTTTATTGGAAGCAGCGGTTCCTAATAATGTAGCTGAAATTATGGATGCGGAAGATCCGTTGTTTATTCTTTATACTTCGGGTTCTACAGGAAAACCAAAAGGGATGTTACACACTACTGCGGGTTATATGGTTTTTGCAGCCTATACGTTCAAAAACATATTCAATTACGAAGAAAACGATATTTACTGGTGTACTGCTGATATTGGTTGGATTACCGGGCACTCTTATATTTTATACGGTCCGCTATTGAATGGTGCGACAACCGTAATTTTTGAAGGTGTTCCGTCTTATCCTGATTTCGGAAGATTCTGGGAAGTAATCGACAAACATAAAGTAACTCAGTTTTATACGGCTCCAACTGCCATTCGTTCTTTAGCTAAAGAAAATAGCGAATGGGTTGAGAAACACGACCTCTCAACCTTAAAAGTAATTGGTTCTGTAGGAGAACCGATTAACGAAGAAGCATGGCACTGGTATAATAACCATGTGGGTAAAAAAAGATGCCCAATTGTAGATACCTGGTGGCAGACAGAAACCGGAGGAATTATGATTTCACCACTGCCTTTTATAACACCAACAAAACCTACCTATGCTACATTTCCTTTACCGGGAATCCAGGCGGTTTTAATGGACGAAAAACGTAATGAAATTGAAGACAACCAGATTGTAGGAAGTCTTTGTATCAAATTCCCTTGGCCTGGAATGGCACGAACCATTTGGGGCGACCACCAACGATTTAAAGAAACCTATTTTACA
Organism: Flavobacterium microcysteis; assembly: GCF_006385255.1. Classification (GTDB taxonomy): domain Bacteria; phylum Bacteroidota; class Bacteroidia; order Flavobacteriales; family Flavobacteriaceae; genus Flavobacterium; species Flavobacterium microcysteis. The sequence goes on along the minus strand of NZ_VFJE01000052.1, from coordinate 135,583 downwards.
GCCTTTCCGGGTAAATACTTTACAGGAGACGGTGCATTACGTGATGAAGTAGGCTATTACAGAATTACAGGCCGTGTTGATGATGTGGTCATTGTTTCTGGTCACAACTTAGGAACGGCTCCTATTGAAGATGCGATCAACGAACATCCGGCAGTAGCTGAATCAGCCATTGTTGGTTTCCCTCATGACATTAAAGGAAATGCCCTTTACGGATTTATTATCTTGAAAGAATATGGTGAATCCAGAGACAGAGCCAATTTGGCAAACGAAATCAACCAGCACATTTCTGGCCATATTGGACCAATTGCAAAACTGGACAAAATTCAGTTTGTTTCCGGACTGCCAAAAACACGTTCCGGTAAAATTATGAGAAGAATTCTGAGAAAAATTGCAGAAGGTGATTTCTCAAATTTCGGAGATACGACAACGTTACTTAACCCTGAAATTGTAGAGGAAATCAAGAACGGTAGAATCTAAATTTATTTAAATTGAATTATATAAAAACAGCTTCAAGACAAGTGCTTGAAGCTGTTTCTTTTTTAGTTTTTGAGATCCAATGTTCTTACATCTCCATTAGGTGTTATGATATGGTATAATTTCTTGGTTTCTTCTTTTGGTTTCTTCTTTGTTTTGTACGTTATAGTAAACTCCATCACATATTGGATGCCCACCACCGGAGAGTCAGGATTCATAATCTTGTCAAAAGAATCGATATCAATACCCTCATAATAAAAAGTCTTGTCTTTTCGCTGTTCTTTTCGAATCATTACTTTGTTAGTATTGTAGTACTCGTTATAGTAACTGATATCTGAACTCTCAGCAGCAGTATAGTTTTTATATTGTTTTCCTGGTTGTATACTATAGAAATTTACAGACAATTGTGGAAATTCTTCAAAATCCCTTTTTCCCAATTTGTCATAAACCTTGCTTCTGGATTTTAAAACTTCATTGGCTTCTGAAAGCATTTCATCATAGATTTTTTCGGTATCGGTTTTTTTGTAATCCACTTTGATGATGTTATAGATTTCATATTCCGATGCCATATCAATTAACCTATCAAACAGGCTGGCATCTTTTAGTTTGATAATGATATTCTTTTTTATTTCAAATCCCTTTTCCACTTGACTGATATTGATTTGGCTTGATGTAGTAGACGATTTATAATCGTAAATCTTAGTTTGAGAAATAAAATCTACAAACATTTCTTCTTCCTTGATTCCCATTTTTTTTAAAGCACTTTTAAAACCATCCAGACGTTTGTTGATTTTGGCATTGCAATCTTTTACAGACAGCGCTTCATCATTAAGACCTAAAGTAACCATATAAGAATCGGGTTTTACATTGTTTAGGATAGCAATGCGATAGGTAATGCCATCATCATTATAACTGACTTTCTCGGCATTTTGAAATCCACCTGTATTTTTATAGTTATACGGATTCTGGTTAGTATACACCTGATTAGCGCCATGCTGTGCATAAGTCATTCCAAAAAATAAAATACCTGCAATTGTGATTTTTAATTTCATCTTGATTTCTGTTTTAGATTAATGATGCAAGATTAGGTTGCTATTCAAAATTGGGTACAGTAAAACCACTTTCCTTTGGCTGTAACCTTTTTACAGTAGTTTTACAGCAGATTTACACTAGATTTTTATACCTTTCCAGCTACTTTTGAATTCATTTTATTGATGACTGAATTAGACTTTTTCCAACTTTTGAAACAAGAAGTGCTTTTGGCCTACCAGAAGCAGTATCCTTATTTTAAAGGAAACTGGAAAAGTTTTTCTTCTCAAGACATTCAGAATCTAATCGAATTGGTTGAAGAAAAAACCAGGCAGAGTATTAGCGAAAAATGGATTTACACGCATCTTAAAGCCGAAATCAATTCCAAGCTGCCAAGAAAAGACATGCTTGACATTTTAAGCCAATTTTCAGGGTTTTCCGGTTGGGATGAATTTGTCTTTACCAATAAGGAAATAACTGTAGGGAAGAAAGAAAGCCAATCAAAAAAAAGAAAAAAGTATTTTATTGGCGTTGGCCTTTTAGTTGTTTTAATTGTTACGATTGTGTTTTTAGCTTATCCAGAAAAAAAACCGATACAGAAATTGCAGCTGAAAAATGAATTTACGAACGAAACCATACAAGCAAAAGAAGTAAAAGCCTATACAATTGAAGACAATAAAAAAGTGGAGATTCCTATCCGAAATTCTGAAATAGAAGTCGCGGTAAAAGACGAAAACACAAAGATTGTCATCCAAAGTCCTTATTATAAAAAACAGGAAGTAAAAGTAAATAAGGCTTCAGATAAGACTGAAATTTTATTACAGCCGGATGATTATGCGATGATGCTTAAAGCTTTTATGAAATCCGACATTAAAGATTGGGAAACTAGAAAAATACAGCTTAATAAAATTTTATCGGATAATCTGGAAGTTATTGTCATGCTAAAAAACGATTTGGGAGCCGAATATTTCAACAAAAATGAATTTTCTGAAAAACTGGTTATTCCTACCGAATCCGTTAAGAGAATGCAGATTCTGGAGATTAAAAATGACAATGAAGGAAAAATTGAATTTATTAGAATCAAACAATAATGAAGTATTTTACATTCATACTATTCCTTTTTTATAACTGTGCTTTTGCACAGCAAGCCAACAATGCCGCTATAGAGAACAGTATAAAAGCTAACTTTTCTATAAAGGTTTTAGAGGCTTATGAAGAAAATTCCTTTTCAAAAGTGGAAGATTTTTATGAGCTTTTGGAAATGTATTCGGATAAAAATGCTTCAAATACACTTCAAAAACAACTTGAAGAAAGGATTGATGCCTTGTATAAAGAAAACATTTTAGTTTCCGATTTTTTTACTTCTGACAAGATATCAGTAAACAAATTGCTTGATAAAATAGCTTCTAAAGGATTGAAATTTGAAGTAAAGAATATCCAGAAAGTAAAAACATTTGGCAATTATTGGACAACATCTTATATACTGACCATTCAAAGAGAGGCAGAAACCCTGCAAAAAAACATATCTCAAAGAATTTATTTCTACCCGGAAGAAAAAACGTTTGGAAACAAAAAGAAAGAAGTCTGGAGTCTTTTTTTAGGTGAGATAGAATAATGAACTAATAAGAAATTAGTTTCCTGAAATTACTTTCTGCCTATGCAGGTTTCCCCATTTTTCCATTGCAATTAATACTTCTCCCAAGGTTTCGCTATACTCTGTCAGTGCATATTGTACCGTGATGGGTTTCGTATTACAAACCTCTCTGCTTACAAGTCCATTCATTTCCAGTTCTTGAAGTTCCTTTGACAGAATGCGGGGCGAAATTCCTGCTTCTCTTGACAATTCATTAAATCCTCTTTTTCCATTTCTTAAAATAGAAAGAAGGACCAACTTCCATTTCCCACCTACAACATCTAATGTGTCTCGGATGGCTAGTTTGGCCTTAGAGCATCTGTCTTCTGTATGCATTTCCATTATACTATTCTTTTTGTAACTACTATTCTTTTTGTAACAGATAACAAATGTATAGTATTTCTTTTAAAATTTGTACCAACAATTAAAAATAGAAATAAGATGAAATTATTAAGATTAATAACCAGCTTCAAAGGCAATGAATCCTTGAGTTTCCAATTGGGAAATGCGATTGTGGAAAAAATCAAAACACAACACCCGGAAATTGATAGTACTACACGAAATCTAACAAAAAATGAAATGCCGCATTTGAATGAGCTTCATTTCAATTCATTCATGACACCCACGCAAGACCTTACGGCAGAACTGAAGGATGCAGTATCTTATTCAGATGAAGCCTTAAAAGAATTGTTACCTGCTGATATAGTGGTTATAGATGTACCTATGTACAATCTGAGTATTCCTTCATCGCTTAAAGCGTGGATAGACCATATTGTAAGGGCGGGTATCACTTTTCGTTATTCAGAAGAAGGAATAGAAGGATTGCTGAAAGATAAAAAGGTGTTCCTGGCAATAGCAAGTGGAGGAATTTTTTCAGAAGGACCATTGAAAGAATTTGATCTCACTGAAAAATATTTGCGAAATGTATTAGGTTTTATCGGCATTACAGACATAACCGTTTTTAGGGTTGAAGGTACAGCCATGCCACAGTTTAAAGATGAAGCTTTACCAAAAGCACTTGAGTCCGTAGCTGCATATAGTTTATAAACACAAGGTGATTTAAGGCAGAAGCTACCGCAATTTAGCATAGCGAAGCTGTCGGTTTTCCAAAGGAAAATGGTTATATTTACATGAGACAAATAAAGACCAAAAATGAAGAAAATAGGATTTTTATCGTTTGGACATTGGGCGAATCATCCCGCATATAAAACCCGTACGGCAAGCGATACTTTGCTTCAATCTATAGACTTGGCTGTTGCAGCCGAAGAGATTGGTGTAGATGGTGCTTATTTTCGGGTACATCATTTTGCAGCTCAGTTAGCATCTCCATTTCCATTACTTTCGGCTATTGGTGCCAAAACAAGTAAGATAGAAATCGGAACAGGCGTAATTGATATGCGTTATGAGAATCCGATGTATATGGTAGAAGATGCCAGTGCTGCCGATCTGATTTCGGAAGGACGATTGCAATTAGGAATAAGCAGAGGTTCACCAGAACAGGTAATCGAAGGATGGCGCTATTTTGGATACGAACCAACCGCAGGAGAAAACGATGCCGATATGGGACGCCGTAAAGCCATGGAATTTTTACAAAGACTGGATGGTGTTGGTTTTGCCCAACCAAATCCAAATCCGATGTTTCCGAATCCACCGGGTTTATTACGTTTGGAACCGTACTCCAAAGGATTACGCGAACGTATTTGGTGGGGAGCTGCTTCTAATGCTACTGCTGTTTGGGCCGCTGAAAATGCCATGCACCTTCAAAGTTCTACTTTAAAATTTGATGAAAGTGGCAAACCTTTCCATGTGCAACAAGCCGAACAGATTCGATTGTATAAGGAAGCATGGAGAAAAGCAGGGCATCCGGGCGAACCAAGAGTATCTGTAAGTCGTTCTATTTTTGCATTGGTAAACGATCAAGACCGTCTTTATTTCGGACAGGAAGCCAATAGGGTAGACCAGATTGGAATGATTGAACCTGGCAGAAATGCCATTTTCGGACGAAGCTATGCTGCGGAACCAGATAAACTTATAAAAGAATTGGCTGAAGATGAAGCGATACAGGAAGCGGATACGCTACTTTTAACGATACCTAATACTTTAGGAGTAGATTACAATGTTCATGTATTGTCATCGATTCTGGAGCATGTGGCGCCGGGACTGGGATGGCGTTAGGTTTTACCGATTATGAACTTTGCGACTCTGCGTCTTTGCGTGAAAATAATTGCTCGCAAAGACGCAGAGCCGCAAAGTATTAAAAATAGAATAACAACTTAGTACAAAATAAAATCTCAGCCTAAAAGCTGAGATTTTTGTTTTTGTATAAACTTCTGAAATCGTTGTAATTATTCTAATCAGTGGCAAGCAAAAAAAAAACACCAACTTTCGCCGGTGTTTTAAAAGTAATTGTCTCAAACGAATCTACTTAATAATCATGGTATATTCTCAATTACTTTTTTTTAGGTACAATTAAAAATTATTTATTATTGATTACAGAAAAAACATTCTTCTTGAAATTTCGGTACTGATAAAAATGTACTTCAATCTTTTCTTTGAACTCATTATGAGAATTCAGGAAAAAGGTTTCACATTGAAGATCTTCACATTCTTTCAATACTTCTAATTTTCGGTCATAATTAATTAATTCTTCTTGAATTTCAGAATTCTGAACCTTGAAATCCTTCATCTTTTCCAAGATATTTGAATACGATTTGTCATTTTTAGCTCCCAATAAATTGGAAAATAAAATGATTTCTTCTTCAATGATAGCCACTTCATCTTTCCAACGATCAACATCCCTGTTGATGAAAAACTTTTGCAAGTCGTCCTGGTCCTGATGTATTTTGATTACCTCTTTTTTCATGGTCATTATTTTTGCAAAGCGTCTGGTTGTTCTACATTCAGGATTTTTATTGCATTCATTCCTGATGGGAATTGCCACATGATTTCATCAGAAACCGCATAGCCAAATAAAGCTAGTCCCATAGGAGCCAGAATTGACAATTTGTTTTTTGAAATATCGCTTTTTTCCGGCGTAACAATCTGGAAGCTTTTCGGATCACCAAAAGGCATCTGTACTGTTACGATAGAATTAAACCTTACAATTTCTTCCGGCATGCTTTCTTTTGCTATAATCGTTGCCGATTTAAGCTCATTAGCCAGCTTTTCGATAGAAGCCTTGTAGGTTTTGTCTACATTATGACCTGCATTAGAGATAATCTGTCGCAGCATTTCATATTCTCTTTTCTCGATGATTATTTCTTTCATGATTCACTACAATTAATTAAGGGAAAATACCACGTTGTATATAAGCAGTCTCAATTCTGGAAATAGCCAGAATGTATGCAGCTGTTCTCCAGTCTAACTGCTTTTCGTTTACGATATTTTGCACTTTTTTGTAGTTTTCAGTAAGCTTCTTTTCAATTTTAGCCATTACTTCATCCAATGGCCAAAGCTCACCATTACGGTTTTGCAACCATTCGAAGTAGCTACCAATAACACCACCTGAGTTACATAGAATATCTGGAATAATAGTTACTCCTCTTTCCAAAAGAATTCTTTCTCCTTCATTGTCTGTTGGTCCGTTAGCACCTTCAGCAACAACTTTAGCTTTAATGTCATAAGCATTTGCAGCAGTAATTTGGTTACCCAAAGCTGCAGGAATGATGAAATCACAATCTAAAGCGAAGAAATCTTTAGGCTCCATTTCTTTAGCACCGGCAAATCCCTGGATAGATCCTTTTCTTGGTTTTGAGTGCTCGAAAAGATCATTAACAGAAATTCCATTCTCATTGATGATTGTAGCGTGTGCATCTTGTACAGCTAATAATTTAGCTCCATCTTTTTCCATGAAGTAAGAAACCCAGTAACCTACGTTTCCAAATCCTTGAACGATGTATTTTTTTCCTGCCAAAGTCTCATTCTTGTTTTCAAAGAAAAGTTTCAATGTCAGGTAAACACCAAATCCAGTAGCACGGTCACGACCTTCTAATCCACCAGAACCAACAGGTTTTCCTGTTACTACGTGTTTGTTATTTGATCTTTCAGCTGGAGATTTTGTTGACATATAGGTGTCAGCAATCCAAGCCATTGTTTGTTCGTTTGTATTAACGTCCGGAGCAGGAATATCCAACTCTGGTCCGATATTATCACCCAAAGCGAAAGTAAATCTTCTAGTGATTCGCTCTAATTCTGAAAGCGAATAATCTCTTGGGTTAATTTGGATACCACCTTTAGCACCACCGTAAGGCAATCCAGCTAATGATGTTTTCCATGTCATCCACATTGCCAAAGCTTTGGCATCATCTCCATCCATAGTAGGGTGGAATCTTAAACCTCCTTTGTATGGTCCAAGAGCATTGTTATGCTGAACTCTGTAGCCAGTAAATACTTCTACTTGTCCGTTATCCATTTTCACAGGGAAGTGAACAAGGATTTCATTATTCGTAATTGATAAAATCTTCCTGATATCAGGATTCAAATTCATAACGTCTGCAGTTTTATTAAACTGTTCCATTACGTTTTCATACATGCTTTTTTTAGCAGGTTCTTTTGCAGTAATCATAATTCTATTGATAGTGTTCGCAGTATATTTTTTTGTTCTCTTGCCAAGCGCAATAATTGCTTTTCTCGCAATTAATGCATAATCCTATTTTTATCTGTTGTTGCAGTACTTCCAATGTGCATGATTTGATGCCGTTAAAAATATTTTCAGTACAAGTAATAATCGGATTTTGGGCTTTAGAAGATTTCTTAATGGAAACCTCCTGTAAATTTTGTGACATAATAACTTTATTCAATTATGGTGACGTGCCATAAAACAAACTGTGTGCCATAGTGTGATACATTTTTAATAATATTTGATAATCAGTTAATTACTCTTTAATTAATTTTATAACCTAAATAAATGCTGGAGAGAAAAGTACCAATCGGGTAAAAACTCCCCGGACTTTAAAGTAGCTTTTGTCTTAATGTTTTTCTATCTATCTGCAGAATTTCTGCTGCTTTTGTCTTGTTATCGCCCACTGCATGTAACACTTTTAGGATATGGTCTTTTTCTATATCTTTTAAAGGCTTTAGAACTTCTCCCTCAGTAGGTTGTTGGTATTTCAGATAATCAGGAATGTCAACTATATCGATTGCGAGATCGCACATAATAATCATTCTCTGTATAATGTTTTCCAATTCTCTTACATTTCCCGGCCATGAATGTCTCACAAGGATTTCAACGGCCTTGTCAGAAATCGTACAATTCGGTTTTCCGTATTCGATACCGTATTTCTTCATAAAGGTAGCGATTAAAGGATAGATGTCGTTTTTTCTTTCTCTTAAAGGTTTAGTTTCGATACCTACTACATTGAGTCGGTAGTATAAATCTTCGCGAAAACTTCCTTTTTGTACCATTTCATATAAATCGTTATTGGTGGCAGAAATGACCCTAACATCAATTTTCTGGGCTTTCTGTGAACCAATCATAGTCACTTCTTTTTCCTGCAAAACCCGTAGCAATCTGGTTTGAACTGCCAATGGAGCCGTACCAATTTCATCTAAAAAGATAGTTCCACCATTTGCAGCCTGGAATAGACCCATTTTGGTTTCATTAGCGCCTGTAAAAGCTCCTTTTTCATAACCGAATAGTTCTGATTCCATTAAGTTTTCAGGGATTCCCCCGCAATTCACAGCCACAAAAGGACTTGATGCAAAAGAACCTTTAAAATGGATAGCTCTTGCAATCAGTTCTTTTCCGGTACCGCTTTCACCTTGAATCAAAACGGTAGCTTTATTATTTTTTACACGTTGAATAACGTCTATTAAATTCTCAAATTGCTCAGAATTGCCCACGATTCCGGCATAATTGGTAATCTTTTTATCTGAATCGAGAAGGGCAGGAGCACTTTTTTTCTTAGTGCCTATTTTCCCTTCAAACGAATTTTGTACTGCTTTTTTTAACTCCTCGCTTGTAAATGGTTTTACCAAATAATCTAAAGCTCCAGATTTTACAGCATTTACAGCCGTATCAACCGAAGGAAAACCAGTAATAACGAGTTTAGGAATTTCCGGAAAATGTTCTTCAGCAAATTTGATTAGCTCAATTCCATTTAAGCCTGGCATCTGTAAATCGGTAATCAATAAATCAATGGCTACGACTTTAAGAATGTCAATAGCTTCCATTACTGAAGATGCCTTATAGGTATGGAAATTCTGCGCCTTTAAATTACGTTGCAGCAATTCAAGCATATCATAATTGTCATCAACAATCAATATGTTTTCTTTCTTTAGCATTTTACGAATTTAAAGGGAGTCTTACTTGAAAAATTGTACCTTTTGGATGGTTATCCAGCGCAATGATGTCACCTCTATGGCTTTTTACAATACCATGAACAACACTCAGACCTAAGCCGGAGCCTTCACCAATAGGTTTTGTGGTAAAAAAAGGTTCAAATATACGGGACTTGATTTCTTCAGGTATACCGCTTCCTTCATCGGCAATCTCAATATAAAAATTGCTTGCGTCGTCAGTAACTTTTACGGTAATACTGCTGTTTTCAGATGCTACATAAATGGAGTTGATCAGGATATTGAATAAAACCTGTGTCAATTGGATATTGTCAATCTGTGCTTTTAATTCCGGATTGTCAAAAATCAGTTCATAAGAAACCTGTGCCTTTTTAAAATTAGGACCAAGCAATGATAAAGCTTCGACTACAATTGGTTTAATCGAAACGATTTCCATGTTTTGTGGCATTTCGCAAGAGAAGAACATCAATTTCTTGACAATCTCTCTGGAATAAATTGCGGCATTGATAATTTTTGAAACGTCTTGAGTAACCTGTCGGTCGATGTTCTGCTCATTTATCAATTCAGCAAAGCCAAGTATATTTCCTAATGGAGTATTGAGTTCGTGGGCAATTCCGGCGGTTATTTCACCAAGAATAGACAGTCTGTCAATACGCTCAACACTTCTTTGCAGCTGTTTTTCCCTTTCACGAACGTGATTTTTTTCAATATAATTGCCGATTTCCAAGGCAACTTTATCTAATAATTGTTGTTCTTCTTCCTCTAAGAAAAAAGCATCGCTGTCTGACGGGTAATGTACCTTGACAAAACCAGCTTCTTTTTCAAAGATAAAAATAGGACTGGTTTGAAAAATGGTGTCTTTCGGAAGTGTAGAAGTTGCAAAATAAAAATCGTTGTATTTTAATTCTACAATGCTGTCATTACTGAATCGCCATGCGATTTTCACTATCTCGCAGATTTCTTTTAATACAGATTCTGAACAAGTTGCATTAGTGCTTGTAGTTTTTGAAATATCATAGAGGCAGCTCAATTCCTTGATCCGTTCTTTCAGTTTTTCTTCTGTTGATATTTCAAGCATTATTGCCTAATTTATAAATAGTGGACCGCAAAGTTACTTATTAAATAGAATTGCAAAAAAATATTTGCTTCTTTTTAAGAAAAGTGAAAAAATTTTGCGGATATGGCTATAAACCTAAGCGTTGTTTAAGCCTTTGAAATAGGAGAGAAATAATAAAAGCATCGCCAGAAGCAGTATGTCTTTCGCTTTTAGATATCTTAAAGGAAGCACTTAACTCATCGAGGCTATATTGCTTTTCTTCAGGTATTTGCTTCCATTTTTTAAACATGACTTCAATGTCTAAAGCCTCGTTTTTAAGCTTGCCACAATGTTGTCTTTCCAAAGCGGAATTAATCATGGCAATGTCAAAATGAATTCTGTGTCCAACTAAGATAGCATTGCCTAAATAGTTAATAAAAGCTTCGATAGCTTCGCTTTCTGAGTGTTTTTCATCTGGAATTCCTTTTAGCACCCCCGTTTTTAGTGCTACTTCGGGAGTAAACTTCTCTTGAAAGATAAGTGCTTCAAAACTGTCTTTGACAACAATGGTATTGTTCTCAATAGCAACCGCACCTATAGATAAGAGGACGTCTTTTTCAGGATCCAGACCTGTGGTTTCGGTACTAAATGCCACAAATCGTCTGGACTTGTTTTCAAATTTCCCTAGATAGTCTTTCCAAAATTGTGGGTAATCTTTATTTATTTTTAGCCAATCCAGCATGATTTATGAAAAATAGGTGAGCTTAAATCTGCTCTTGATTAATTCTTGGATTTCTTTTATAGGAATAAAGCAATTTTTAAGCTTTACCTTATCGGTTTTTGAAAGTTCTTCCAGGTTTATAAATTGTCCGGAATTGTCGTTCTTCAAGCCTTCTACTGTCCTAAATTCAGATAACGTCAGGAAAGCTTCTGCACAATTAAGAAACAATTCTGAATGTCTTGGATCGACAATAGCTAATTGTTTAAAGCGCATATAAGTATTATTGATTCCTTTGATGTTCTGGTGCAATACCAATAAACGCCCGGCATCAATAAGCGGAGTCAGGGCTCTTGTCTTAATATCAAATAAATCTTTATTTTCACCTTCTTCCTCAACCAGGAATTGACGGAAGAATCCTAATGGTGGCGGTTTCTTCAAAGCATCGTTTCCTAAATAATCAAAAAACAATTTGTTCCCTTTTACATTTTTGAAAATGATTTCTGTAATGGCTTCTTCAATAGAAGTTTCGCCAAAAGCAATCTCATAATCAAAGAATATAGTGTTTATGGCTTCGCTACTTTCGCCTGGAGTATTAATCCAATTATTATACTGTTTAATCCAGTCTGTCAATGATTTACACCATATCATATTGCTGGAGACAAAACCATCCGGGCTTAAGAAATAACCCACTTTTTCAAGTGTAGAAGTTGTTCTTCGGGCCAGACGAAGGAAATAATCTTTTACATCGCGGTATTTGTCCTGAGACACATCTTCAAAAACCAAAAAGCTATCCTGATCGGTCAACAATAACTGTTCTTTTCTGCCTTGGCTTCCAATACTCAACCACGCAAATCGGGCAGGAGGAGAGCCCATTTCAAGAATAGCCAGATCAATCGCACGTCGTATAATGGCCGTGTTAATCTCTCCGGAGATATTCATGATATGAGAAAGCGGAATGTCTTTTGTAACCGAAGTTTCTATCAGTTCCGATAATTTTTCACGGATACGTTTTAAATCTTTAGCCGACTGTGCGCGTTTGACTTCTTTAATCAACACGCCAGGGTTATTGGCTTGCGCAACTACAAGATCATTCTCAGAAATAATTCCCCTAACAGGAGATTTATCGGAACCATCTTCCGTTACGCACAGATAATCTACATTATACTTAAGCATATAGACCTGTGCTTCCGCAAGAGAAAGATCTTCTGGTACGGTAACTACAGGTGAAGTCATTATTTTAGCAGCCGTAGTTGTTATTTCGAAATGCCCGGTAGCAATTTTAGATCTCAGGTCTTTATCTGTAACAATTCCTATTGGGAAATCATCTTTTGTAATGATAACGCTTCCAATCAGTTTGTCAGTCATCATTTGGGCAATATCTCTTACAATTGCTTCGGGTGAAGCTGTAATCGGTTCTTTAGAATACTGAATTGACTGGAAATATTGGATATCAGCCTGTTGTTCCTTATAAATAATATTTTCAGAAATCAGTTTTCCGCGATGTTCCTTATCGTATGGATTTCTGGTATTGGATGCAAAACTCTCTAGCAAAAAGTTCATCACATCCGGGTTAGAAAGCACATAAGGCTGGAAAATATGAATCGGAATTGCATACACAATACTTTCCTCACGAGCTTTTGCAGTCATGAGATAATTGTTTTTCGCAAAGAAGGGACGAAGGCCTAAAATATCGCCTTCATCACATTTATCAATTATAGTTTCTTCGGCATCAGAAGTTACGGATAATCCTATAGCTCCGGAAGCAACTATATAAAAGCTATCATGACAAGCCTCGCCAATCTGGAAAAGTATCTTACCTTTTTCCAGATAAAGCACTTTGACTTCTGAAGCAATATGCGATAATTCCTGATAATTTAAGCTGTTGAAAGGCGGATAGTTCTTGAGAAAATCAACAATCCTCTCCGCAATCGGGTTTTTCATAAAATCTTGTTAGCTAGATAATAAGTAAAAATAAACTTTATTCTTGTTCTTTGCAAAAGAAGTTTTAAAAATACTTTGCGGCTATTTTGCCTGAATTTGTGAAAGGGTAATCAGTACAATAGAACTTAAAGCCAGGACAATTCCGATATAGTTTTTTAAAGATACTTTTTCTTTAAAAGCGATAATCCCGACCAAACTGCCTAAAACAATTACACCCAAATTCATGGCTGCAAAAACGGTAGAAGGATTCTCTGAAAAAGCTTTGTGCGCTTTTAGATAGAATAAGATATTTCCAAAGTTCAATATCCCTAAAAATGCTCCGATGGCAATATTTACTAATCGTACTGGATTTTTCTTTATAAAAATAGAATAGATACAAAAACACAACGCCAAAGCAAGGGCGCCACAGAATACTATAAATAGGGAAGTAGTGTAGGGAATGGTTTTTTGTAGGGCTATCTGTTTAAATAAAACATCTATAATTCCGAAACCTAACAACACCAATACAGGGAAAATCCATTTGTTTTCCTGAGTTCCAGATTGATTTTTTTTGGATAGCGTAAGGAAAATAGCGGGAAAACCTACAATCAGTCCAGCTAATTTTAAGTTGGTAAAGTCTTCCTTAAAAATAAAGTAAGCCGCTAGGATAGGTATAAATAAGGATAATCGCTGGGCAATATCAGTCTTGACAATTCCGATATGTTTGATGGAAGAAGCCAATAATAAAAATACGGATGGCAATAAAATAGCAAGTCCGATGTATATTTTCCAAGGTGAATTGCTATCTACAACAGATATATCAGGCTGGAAAGTACCATAACATAGTAATAAGGCCAAAATATAATTTACAGCAATGACCTGGACAATATCAAAAGAATATCTTTTTGAAAATTTCAGAAGTGCTCCAACAGAAACACTACAAATTATGCTTAAGACGATATAGAACATTTTAAAATCTTTTAACTACAAAAGTAACGGAAAATCGCGTTCGTTTTTAGTGTTAAAATTCTTAAAAGAATTATAAATAAAAAACCAGAGCAACTGCACTTGATTATCTTTACTAGCCAAATTATAACAAATTAACAATCAACACAAAACACCATGGAACTACAAAAGAAAATCGGAATATTTCTGATGACATTAGTAATGACTACTTTCGCAAATGCCCAAGATAAAAAGGCAAGCCCGGCAGAAACTGTTACTGGAAAAATTAATGGAGCAACGATTACAATCAACTACGGAAGTCCTTCTGTTAAAGGAAGAGCTATTTGGGGTGAACTTGTTCCTTACGGAGAAGTTTGGCGTGCCGGTGCTAATGAAGCAACCACTTTTGAAACGGATAAGGAAATTACAATTGAAGGTAAAAAATTACCTGCAGGGAAATATGCTTTCTTCGTAATCCCTGAAAAAGATGCAGCAACCATTATATTCAATAAAGAATGGAAGCAATGGGGTGCTTATAAAATGGATGCTAAACAAGAGCAATTAAGAGTAAAAGTAACACCTAAAAAATCAGCTTCATTAACTGAAAAGCTGGTTTATAAAATAAACAAGGACAATGTCACCCTAAGTTGGGAAAACTGGGACATTCCTGTGAAAATTAAATAGATTTCTTCAATACTTAATTTAGATGAAGCACTGTTCGAAAGGACAGTGTTTTTTATTTGGTAGCTATTGTAAACGACTAATTATTTTTTTAAATTTATAGTGTAACAACAATCATAACCATGGCATTTATAGACTATTACAGTGTTTTAGAAGTTGACAAAAAAGCTACTACCGATGATATTAAAAAAGCCTATCGGAAATTGGCACGAAAATACCATCCGGATTTAAACCCTGATGATGCGGAAGCCAACAAAAAATTCCAGCAAATCAATGAAGCCAATGAAGTCTTAAGCGATCCTGAGAAAAGGAAAAAATACGATGCCTATGGTGAAAACTGGCAGCATGCTGAAGAATATGAAAAGGCAAGACAGTCTCAGTCCCAATCACAATATTCCGGTAGTTCGTATTCCAATTTTGGCGATGATGCCTCATTTGGAAATGCTGATTTCTCTGATTTTTTTGAATCTATGTTTGGTGGTAGACGAGGAAACAGCAGACAAAGCAGTTTCAAGGGGCAAGATTACAATGCGGAATTACACTTGAAACTTCAGGATATTGCCAAAACCCACAAACAGACGATTACCGTAAACGGAAAAAATCTAAGGATTACGGTTCCAGCTGGTATAGCTGATGGCCAAGTCATAAAACTAAAAGGACATGGTGGTCCAGGAGCGAATAATGGGCCTGCGGGTGATTTGTATATCACTTTCCGAATTGAAGAAGATGCTGAATACAAACGACTCAACAACGATATCTACAAAACGGTCAGTCTGGATTTATTTACAGCAGTTTTAGGCGGAGAAATCACAGTTGACACCTTAGATGGAAAAGTAAAGCTAAAAGTACCGCCAGAAACCCAAAACGGGACGAAAGTAAGACTTAAGAATAAAGGAATGGCGGTTTATAAAAAAGAAGGCTCGTTTGGCGACCTTATTATAACGTACGATATAAAAATCCCAACCAACTTATCCGATAAGCAAAAAGAAGCTTTTAGGGAATTATCCAAACTTTAAAAAATTAGGACATGAAAATCGAGAGAATCATCATAGCAGACTATTGCAGCCATTATAAAATTGAAAGCACGTTCATAGACATTCTGGACGAAATGGGAATCATTCCGTTTGAAAGCAAGAATAACGAGAAATTTATGGACTCTGAAAAATTAGAAGATTTGGATCGCTGCCGGCAATTGTATTATGAACTGCACATTAATCCGGAAGGAATTGATGCAATTTTAAATCTGTTACAAAAACAAAAAAAACTCCAGCAAGAAATCCAGGATCTAAAAAACCGACTACGATTGCATGAATAATTTATTTACGTTTTTTAAAATATTTAGGAACGTAAAATAATAAGAAGATAACAAGCAGTATAAATAAATATTCCATTGATATGATTTTGTATGCAAATATAGTGGTGATAAAGGAGAATAAGACTTATTATATTGGTTTAGTTTAAAAATAATTTATTTTACATAATGTAGATTATAGTTCAAATAAAATACAACTTTAAAACAAAATCATTAATCGGAAAAGATGTAGTTTCTGCAAAACATTCTATAAATTATAGTTCAAATAAAATACAGCTTTTCCTTTTTATTAAATATACACTCGTGATTAGTGAGTCAAATATAAAAAAAAAATAAACAATCAATAAAATTATTTCAAATCGCCTTTTATATATCTACCGTTTACAATTTTATAAACGTTAGCAAATTTTTGGTCAAATTGATTTTTAATTTCATTTGATTCAAAGTTTATTGCAACACAAATATTTTTTTCATCTGTATCGTCAACTCTTAAATTGAGCGTTGACTCAATTTTTAACATGTCTTTTTTCAAATTCTTAGCTTCTGCTAATGAATCAACTCTATAAAAATATTCCATAGTTATTGGCTTTTAATTTGGTCAAAGATAATAAATTTTAACTAAATTTTAAGAAATACCTGCTTTTTAGGCTCAACAAACATGTTTTCAAGTATTTAGCCTTATAAAAGTGTCCGACATTCGGACTGTAGGTAGACGTAGTTACTTGCCCGTCTACCAATTTTTAAATACCTCTCTCCTAGCAAATTTTAACATTTCATTAAGAGGCTTAAATTTTGCTGTTTATGCGCAAAATTCAAGTGCTTACGCATGCCTATGGATTTTGTTTTTGCATCTGATGTTTTCCCTTAGCAAATACAAAGGTTCATAAATCAATTTTTAAATCCAATTAACGAAACCGCCTTAAAAGAATTTTATAAGCGCAGGCAAAGCTTTGCCCGCTTCTTAAAATTCAGATTTAAACGGTTTGTTATTGTCTTTAAAATACGCTGCGCATTGATTTCTGATTTAAAGAGTATTGCTAAAGGATAAAACCTCAGACGGCAAAAGAAACATTTGTTTTTGGGTTCGGGTTGGAGGTTGTGGCTTTGGCTCTTTACTGAAAGTTTAACGTGAAAATTTAAAGACATGAAAAATCTAATGAAAATCAAAGTGAAAGGATTTATCGATATGACAAGTTCTAAAGGTCTGCAAATCAATATGAATGAAATCATAGGATTTGCAAAAAAAGAAAGCACAGAGGACCGTATAATAAAGCGGATAAACAAAAATTTCATAATCAGATACAAGCATTTCGACCACCCGCAAACATTTCTTATCGGCGCAGGACAATATCACAAGCTTGTGGGAACAGAAACCGCAAATAAGCACTTTAAAACGGTCTTAGATATGAAAACAGACAAACGCACCTTTAAGATAAGAAAGTCTCTTATAATCGATTTTTTACAAAAATAACTTTAACAGATATGGTACAAAATATAGAAATCAGGACACCAGATTTAAGCGCATTCAAAAGAATTGCTTACAGCTACGAAATCAGCTACACTCTACAACAATGTAGCTTTAATAAATGGCATTCAGGAATAATAAAAGGAGAGCAAATAAAAATGCTAAAATTCGCTCAAGCCTGCGGAGACTTAAACATACCAGTAACATTTTATTAAGAAAAAAAATGACAAACGCTGGACTAGAAAAAAGCATGTCGCTGTTCGACAAAAACGAACGCAACATTTACGGAGCAATACAAATGACAATAGAAAACCCTTTTGCATTGCTTACATGGAGGAAAAACGATAAAGGGGAACTCTGTATAATAGAGTTCCTTAAAAACGGAAAAGGTTACCGTATTTACGAAATGAAAACGGAAAACGTAGAGCAAAGAGAAATTTTCAAACCAAGACAACAAGAACTAGATTTTTAAGATTATGAACATAGATTTAAGAAACATCGATTTTGAGGACGAACTAAAAAGCATAATGCGCAAAGAAGATTTTGCAACAGCCTCAAAATGTATAAGAAGCGTTGTTTTAGAACATGAAAGATTTAAAAAGAGAATAAACGATTTGGAACAAATGCTAACAAAAGAACGCAAAGAAAACATAACATTATTGGAAGAAAAAAAGAAAATAAAAGATTCTCTTAAGATTCTCAGAGAACTTTTAACGTGAAAAAAATTTCTGCAGGAAACGGAACCGGAAAAGCCGCGACATTTTTTCACGGAAAAATTCAGCTGCAGCTGATTCCAGGATAACTTAAAATAACGTGATTATGCAAATAGTAATAAGAAACAAAAAGGATATTGAAGAAATTCAAGCCATAAAAGAAATAGAAAATATAAAATGCAATAGCAAGCTTATAAACAAGCTTCTGGAAGCATATAGAGAACAAATAAGGCTTCAAAACCTATTAGCAAAGACCAAACACGTATAAACAAAAAAAGCGCCCTATAAAGGCGCTTTTTGCTTTACTTGATTGTACCGCCTTGTAAGGAAACTTCAAATCGAACCATATAGCCAATAAATGAAATATCAGTCTGCTCACCTAAGCTGCTGAAAAACATATTTTGTTTGGCAACATAAGGAATGAAATTTTCAAAGTACATAATATCATTTGAACCCGGGTCTGCCAGATACAAATCGCCGTAATAAAAAACACGGTCATCCTGCGGAATTTCAGCAACACCCGCATGATTAAAATGATAAGGAATTATTTCATATTGACGGTTAGGAAAATAACGCTGGCAATACTCTTCTAAAAAAAGCCTATCGTTTGTCTTTTGTTTGCACATAAAGTTTTGGTTAAGGTTATTGTTTACCGCCTGCCCTACCCTTTATCAAATCAGTAATTTTCACGATTGTATAAATAATAGAAAGAACAGCGATTATAAGATTCAAAATAACGTTGATATTGTCAACGTAAGCCCACCAGCTTGCAAGAGCCAAGCCGTAAATTTTTAAGTTATCCGCCATACTATTTCAAGATTAAAAAAGCAAGACCAGCAGCAGCCAAAGTAATCGCATCATTTGCGATATTCTTTGCAGTAACGTTTACAGAATTAAGAACGCCAAAATCCAAAAGGAAAAGCTTTGATTCGTCAGTACGCCTGCCAACAATTCCCGCAGGCTTATTCCACATAAGCATAGCAGCAGGAACAGCATCATACTTTTTTTGATTAAGCACTTTCAAAACAGTACTTTCAGCAAAAGCACCATCGCCAATATTATACATAAAAGAAATAAGAGAATCTACCATATTTTGGTTAACATCTACCTTAACTAGCTTTGCAAGTCTATTTTCAAAATAACGCAAATCCTGAGCTAAAAGATTTTGTGCCTGTTCTTTTGTTATTTTCATACCAACCTTAGCCGTTTTAGTATGACCATAACCAATAGTAAGCACTCCTTTTACTTGCGATGCAGAAGTAATTTTTTTATTTGGTTGCTTATCATCATAAGCTTCAAGCCTTAAAGACTCATGGCTTGTTAACTGTAATATTCCGTTTGAAGATATTTTCATTTTTGTTAAGGTTTTGTGCCACAAAGCTGAAAAAAGAATTTTCATTTTTCTTTTCTGCAATAGGCTGTTTTTTAAATAATTGAAACACGGCATATAAAGTAACAAAAGGAATAGCCGTAAGAACTATGGCAGTTAAAAACGGCAGGGCTATAATTACCAAAAAGACTAATGCGTATTTCATACGAAATACTTTTCAGGGTCGACCTTTTTACCTTTAACTGTTAAGGTAAGATGCAAATTCGGACCCGTAGACTGTCCAGTATTGCCGCTTAACGCAACAATCTGCCCTACCTTGATATTCTGCCCCCTTACGACCTTATAAGACGAAAGATGTGCATAGCCGGTACGCACGCCGTCAGCGTGTTCAAGCACAAGCTGCTTGCCACCCTGCGCATTTTCATAAATGTTTATGACCTTACCATCGGCAGGCGCAAGAACTTGAGTATAAAGCGGGACGGCTATATCAATGCCATTATGAAAAGATTTTTCATTTGTTATCGGATGTTGGCGGTCTCCAAATTTTGAAGTAATCCGCCCTTTTACTGGGTATTTCATTTTCCTTTTTAGAAATGTAAAAAAGAAAAACAAAACAACCCCTACAATAAGGATAGTCTTGTTTTTCATGGTTAAAAATCACGTTAATTAGTGTTTATCCTGGATTAAACCGGAAGAAAAAATCACGTGAATTTTCTTTCTGCAGAAAACAGAACCGGAAAATCCGGTGCAATTTTTCACGTGATTTAAAAAAAAATGTGTAAGAAACTAAAACGATTCGGAGAAATTATACTTGAAATAGTCAAGGTTTTTCGGGAGGTTTATCCTTATCCATTCCTCAAACACAAAACCCTTTTGAATATTGGACATATTATAGGAAAGTACCGAAAAATCGAAGTTATTTAAGCCGTCAAGCTTTTTAATGATTGCGCCCGCATCTGGAACGGGTTGTTTGGTCATTTCAAAAAGTTCCTTTGAAAGCCTTTCACTTTCTTCCATCGTAATGGTATTATAATTGTTACCATACATAGGTTTTACAAAGCCCTTTGACTTTTTTCGGAAGAAAAAATACCAAATGACAGCAATAATAAGAATTATTTGCATATTTGTTAAAATTTTAAAAATTAAAAAAATGGGAGAATTAGGATTAACAGAAATACTAATATTTCTTATACCCGTATTATTAGTATTCTTTCTCGGCTATTTCGTAGGGAAAAGCAGAAGAAAATAAAAATTAACCTGCTTAAAATTAAGCAGGTTAATTTAAAAAATACTAGGAAACATTTTTCTCAATTGAGCGATAGAACTTTCTGAAAGTTCCTTAATAATCCACTCAGTTAAATCAATATTATAACCTAAAATTGAAGAACCAGTAGGAAAAACAGGATCATGTTTTTTTACACCAAATTGGTTATATATTGCCAAATAATCAGCTTCATTGTAACCTTTTAATAAGGATATAATTTTAGCATCAGAGGTTAAATACCTATCCAACTCTTCATATAAAGCAGAAGCAATACTTTTTGCTTTACCAACTGAAATAGTAGGCTTAATTTCTTCTTTAGTACCAGCCGGAATATAACCGGACGGGGCTTCCTGATAAGGATTCCCTTTATTACCACTAAAAAAAAACCATAAAGCCCCAAGAATTAAAAGAGGATTCATTTATCTATATTTTTTTTTAGATTTAGAAACAGAAGCCTTTACACTTCGTGCAACAGCCCTAGCAATTTTACTTTCAGAAGAAGTCATTTTCTTAGAACTTCTTTTTTTCTTACGCTTACGCTGTGGCTTGGATAAACCCAACATTTGAGCAGTCGGGTCATTTTTTAATAAATTTCCGAATAATGCCATAATAATAAAATTTAAAAGTTATTAATCTTCTTTTTGAGCATCACGCACATGCTTATCAATTAAGCTTTGCAAGTACTCGTTATTTGTGTATTTCATTGCCTGAAATTTCAACCAACTATAAAAGATTGGAGAAACAAGACCGAAACCGTTCGATTTGAATATCTTAGCATACCAAGATTCAAAAGGCTTTTCAGATTCAGGCAAACAGCTTGCATGCCATTTTTCCAAATCATTAAAAATCCTATCCATATCGTTCTCATTATCAAAAAACCCCGAAAACATTTCGGCGTAAAGCATTTTGAGCATTTTAATTAAATTCATAAAATTTCGTGTTTTAAAAGAAACGCACCTAATTAGGTGCGTTTCTTAAATTAATTATCAGACCAACCCCATTTTTTACCAACCTTGTCATGATAGAGACTAACAACTTGTGAAGCTTTTTTACCATACAAAGAATAAGTAATAGACTTCTTTGTATAACGGACAACTTTTGGTTTAATAAAAAAGGAATTACAAAGCCTAAGAAAAAGCTGTTTTTCTAAGGCTGAATAAACAGTCAATTGTTTTTTCATATAAAATAAAGCTACTTAAGGAAGCCAAGCAAAGGAAGAAGCCAAAGCGGGTTAAAACCGCCGCTATCTTGTGTGCTAGGCGGCTTATTACCGGTAGCAACAACATTACCTTCATCGTCCTTTACAACAATTGGAGAAGTGGCAGGCTGCTGCGTCTGCTTTGCAGTAAGCTTATAAACCATATACTCGCCAGAAATTTCCACTTTCCAAGTGTCGTTAGGCTTATAGCATGGCTGTTTACCTACTTCCTGAATGTTATAGTACTTGCCCAATTCGGTAAGAACATTTTTTAAGTTCTGTTCCGCATACGTTACGCAGTAACGCCAACCATCCTTAGTACATTTGGCGTACTTGCTCTGACCTATCCTATTGTTCCACATCGAAACAGCAAGACTTACACGGTTAGAGAAATAAGACAATGCCTCAGAACTCGGATTTGTAAGAACTCCCGACTCATTAAGCCAAATCTTTACAAACTGTGGCATTTCCGTTTTAGCTTCGCTAGGGCTATAAGACGAATTCCAACAAGAAAGGTCTAAGCCATTTGCAAAGACAGAACCAAAAGTGCTGTTAAAAGTCCCCGTAAGATTGCCTAAAATTGTTTCCTGCAAACCGCTAATAACGCTACCTGCTGTCTGCTGCAAACCTTGGTCAATCTGAGAATTACCCGTATTGAAACCAAGGGATGCACCGCCAGAGCCTACGCCGAGGATGTTTGCTACTGCCAATACACTCATAATAATAAATATTAAATTATGATTTAGCAGTTGCGCACAAACAACCCTCAGCTGTAAGGCCGGACTTTACAGCCATAAGATTTTCTTGTGCATGCGCAGCTTGTTTCGTGATATATTTATTAATCACTTCTGGAGTCTGAACTTTACGCACAATGATAAGCCTGCGATTTGAAAGAGCACTTAAAAAATCCAACTTTACATTTAACTTATGCAAAGGTTCAAGCGAATTAAGCAAATAGATTGGAGTTCCGGCATAATCTTGGTCAGGTTCTACAGTATTCGAAAGCTGAGCGTAAAGGTTATTTGCAGAAAGTTCCTCGTTAAGCTTATCGGACTTGTATTTAAGCCTAGCAACATCAAATTCGCCAGATTTTCCATCAGGTGCTAAATAAATAACCTGATGAACAGAAGAGCCAAGATTCAAATCATGCTTTTCAAGAGTTCCCTCTAAAGCCCTACTTTCAAAAAGAGGAATAAAAGACTTTAAACCAATAGACGGGATTGTCTCTACAACTAGAGTATTGTCAACGAACGTACCAGCCTTATCCTTTAACTTCTTATTGGTACATTCTACAAAAAGTTCGTTTCCGTCTTTAAGATTGTAGTTTGTCCCAAATGAAAAAGGAAGTTGAAAAGTTCTGTTTCCTCCAATTTCCCTAGCCTTAAAAAAAGTCTTATTTGCCATAGGGAAATTATTCGCATAACCAACAGCATAAATTTCCAACATAGTTCCGTCAAAAACAATATTGGTTTCTTTTCCGTCCAATCTTTCTGCAATCCTTACACGGAAATCGTCAAGATTAGGCATAATATCCTCAGAACTTTCAGCGATAGTACTGACGAAATTAAACATCACGCCGTTAGTGGTTTCATTATTAACCACCATATGACGGCGTGTTTCCGAAGGTGCTAAAATCATTTCCATTATAAAGGATTTCCATCAGATGTTATTGTCGATGGCTCAACTGCGTTAGCCAAACTTGGTGCTTTAGCTCGAAGCGTACTCATAATTTTAGGGTAAAACTTCAAAACAAGGAAAACGACAAGAATAATCGTTAACCACGGTAATCTTTTCAAAAAATTCATAAGCGAAAAATTTTAAATTATTATTGATTAAAACCGAAATATAATAGCGGATTTTTTTTTCATTGAAAATGCATGCATTTAATTTTGACTTTAATACTTTTCACGGAAAAAATGTTTTTCCAGGCGCAGCTGCCGGTTCTTTTTTCACGTTATAATTTTTCTTCAGGAAACCGGAACCGGAAGCGCCGGAAAATTTTTTCACGTAATTAAGCCAACATAGGCGCAAAAGTCGTATCAAAGGAGACCATAAAAGGATTAGGGAATAATTTCCTATGATATTGCCTATCTGTATAGAATTTAAGGTAATAGGCATGGAAATCGGTTTTTATCAGGGAATGGTTAAAACGACTTTTTACAGTACCTTTGAAAATATTAAACATCTTCAAATCTTTTTGAAGTTCATATTTTGAAGATTTAGCCAATCCGATTTCATCGCAAATCTGCTCAATGCTTTTGCCTTCATCCATTTTGTCAAGAACTATCTTAAGACGGGGCTTGTTAAGCTGCATAAGGTTCTTTTTCCTTTTTTCAGTACGCTTAATTTTCTTAAAGGAATTTTCGCCAAACAGTTTTTTATATTGGAGTATATTATTTTGAGCCTTTTCATTGTAATTGTCGATTGTCTCCAATATGTTTTTTACATCGTCAAATTTTTTGACCTGAAATGCTTCGATTTCGTCATAAAACTTGCCTATCAAAATCAAAAGTAAATCCTTTGAAAAAGTAGCTTCCTTGCGTTCGGGAATGCGTTTATAATTTAACGATAGAATTTTATAAGCATCCTGATGCGCACTTTTCTCATGGAGTTTCAAATCCCTATCTGTTTCCAAATAGAACTCATGCTTTTTATGCAGGGATTTATCATAAAGGTCATGAAATAAAAAATCAGGCTTTGTTATAAGGTTTTTCAATAAAAAGGATTTAGCCTGATTGATAGAACCCTGAGACAAAAGCGTATTATAACGCTGTACCTTATTATGCGCCCTTTCCAATTCTTTCCAGTTGGAATCTGTTTTCCTGAAAATATGCTTTTTATACAGCGTTGACATATATGTACGGGTAAAACTCATTTCATACCGGAGTATCTTCATTGCCTCATCACGCAGGAACGAAATCTTATATTTCAAATGACTCTCTATCTCATCAATAAATTTTCGGTTTTCCGCCGTCTTTACGTAAGTTTTATAATACTGAAAAATCATATCCTCTACCTTGCCTTTTTTGTCTAAATAGGTACTTTCAAAATGCTTTTTGAAAATGTCCTTAAACAACGGCAAAAGCCTATCCTGATTATTATTAAACTGGGCTTCGTTTTCCTTTACCAATCGTGGCAAATCAACGGCTTCAAACTCCTCACCTTTTGAATAAATTTTGAAGAAAAAACCATCCGTAGCATGACGGTAATAAAAAGAACTGCCGCAATCACGGTCAATAAGTGTATTTTTCCTTACTCTAGTTTTATAAAATTTTCGTTGAGCATCGAGATAATCCAATACCGAAGCATGACACGGGAAAACCTGATTGTAACAGAAATCCAGTCTTTTTATCTCAATATTTGAAAGGTTCAAAGATGTAATCGTAACGGGCATATCAAACATGATACACAACTCATTAAAAAAAGTAAGGATAAACTCCCCTATCCTATCGTGAAGTGCTTTTTTCTGTCCATACCAGTCACGAAAACCGAAAGGATTGCTTTTGAAACGTTTACTATCAATATTAGGCACAAACTGTGCAATATTGTTATTGTACAAAAATTTCGGTATCGACAACTCAAAGGTTATCGAATCCGAATTTTCTGAAACGGAAAATTTCGTGCGATATTCGCTCGATGCGCTTTGAAAGTCTCCACGAACCGGATAAAAATAAAATTCGCTCTTGCTCATACTTTCCTTTATTGCTCCATGACGAGTAACAAGACCGACCTTTTTAACGGTCTTGCTTAAAAAATACTTATCGTCAGGGTTAATAAGATGCTGCTCATTATAGTACTTTGTCGTACGCTCTATATACTGGCTCTCATATTCGCAAAGGCGTTCATAAAGCAGGCGATTAAAACCAGACTTATAAATAAGTCCGTCTTTTACTCCCGCATTTAATGAAATTTCCTTTTGATTGATATGGTGCAGTACGAATGTTATCGTATCAACCATAATTCACGACATTTAAGCCGTGAGGGTTCAAAGGCGACAAAATTCTATTTTCGGCATATTCGGCATCAATAAGGCTTATAAATTTTATATAGATTTCGTACGCATTGCAAACCTGAAAACTGCAATCGGCAAGGTTAGTTTTTCCTGATAAAACTCTTTTGTCTAGGTCTCGCATCAAATCCAATGCGTTAAGGCTTGAAACGTTCAAAATAGAAACAATACAGCTTCTAATGACCTGCTTATTAAATTCAATATCCATCATGGCTTATAATTTTGTAAAACAATAAAAAGGATTTGCGCTAGGGTCGTCTAAAAGTTGTTCCAGCGTTTTCTTTCGTTCAAATAATTCTAAAATTTCTGCGTGAGTATATAATTGAGGAAAAACAAAAAAATCAACGATAAGTTCCTTTACGCCCTGCAACTCAATTTGGAGCTGCTCACGCTGTAAAGCCTCTTCTTTTTTATTATCACCGCCCCTACTCATAACAATTCGTGTTTAAAAATTTTCATCATAAACTCCTTATTGTTTGCAACGTTGAGCGTAAAAGGTTTGTCAGGATACTTTGCAGAGTGAACCTCAATAGCCGTAATACCGTCTAATGTTTCGCCTATATAACAAAAAAAACCGCCTTGAGATTTTTTAATTTTCATACCAAGACGCTGACCGATTAACCATGTCTTGCAATGTTTTGAAACGGTTCGTCTCAAATTCAATACATCGAATTCGCCTCTAAAATG
Source organism: Flavobacterium microcysteis (assembly GCF_006385255.1). Classification (GTDB taxonomy): domain Bacteria; phylum Bacteroidota; class Bacteroidia; order Flavobacteriales; family Flavobacteriaceae; genus Flavobacterium; species Flavobacterium microcysteis. The sequence continues at coordinate 108,869 of NZ_VFJE01000052.1, read as the reverse complement.
CATTTTTAAGATTCTGTGACGCAAGAAGATTCTGTGTGCGTCAGATAACGGGGGATGCTGTTTTGTCATACACTTGTTTGTTGAACAAGTATATATTTAAGACATTAACGATTATTATCTTAAAAAGTTGTCGATTCTATAAAACATTCTGTAGATTATAGTTCAAAAAATTTACATTTTTTAAACTATGAATGTACACAGCATTATGTTAAGATAGCTTTGGTATTTGATTTTTGAGTGCTATCATTAGAACAAGTAAAATCCTAATCTATTTAGAAACTTAGTTTTAAGTTAATTTATATTGATCAGATTATTTCATAAATTTTTAGTTTAGAAAAAATACTAATCAGTCTGGTCTGGTTTTCTTTTAAAATTTTCCAGGCTGAGGATTACAAAATTAGTTATGCATATAAATTTGCGTGATATTAAAAGAACCAAAAATTAAATCTGTGTATTCTTTAATTTTGCTGTTAGTGATTGATAAACAATTTGCTAAAATGAACTAGCGCTATGCTATTTATATCTTATGTGCTTTTATTAAGAAAGTTATGGATACTTTGTTTAGCACTCATTCATTATGCTAGAATGGGTTCTTTAAATGAATTTCTATTTGACATAATATAAAAGATTTTACTTTATATTTTAATTGTATTTATCATAAAATCAATAATTTATAAATAAAATTATAAGTGAAACAATTTACTTTTTCATTGTAATTTCTCCGTTTTTAAAGCTTAGTCGCTTGAATACATCCGGACTTACAAGCTGTTTGATTCTCTCTTTAAGAAATTTTTCGCTTGCTTTTTGTTCACGTGCCAATAGTTTGGTGTCTATCGTGCCGGGCTTTTCTTTTTCTATGACTATCCTACCCTTATATACGCTTATTGTCAGCCTGTCGTCGGGCTCGAATCCGCAGTTGCGAACCCATTTGCCCATTAGGAGGATTTTGGAACTGTAATCGTGTGGGTAGGTATTTGGCCCTACCAGGATTTCTTTATAGACTTTTATTCTGCGGGTGTCCAATAGTTTGGTTTCGTCGTCTCGGTCTGATAATTTTACGTTGCACATAATCAAGGTGTTTTATGGTTAATATCATAGAATACGGTTTCCCGTAATTTGGCGTATTTCGATTGACTTATATTTGTTTCCGTCAGTGTTTTTTATATCATTGTGCAATGATGTTGTGAAGTAAGACAAGGTTTATGGGATAATCAATTCCGTTTCAGGATGTTTTATTCCGAGAAAAGCATAATTTAGAAACTTCATTTGCCAATAGTTGTTAATTATTTTAACTAAAAACAGTATATTTGAGATTTATGATACATACCGATATGCCAAACAAGAAAATACACCAAGGTCGAAACATAAAGCGTTTCCGTGAAATGCTGGGCATCAAGCAAGACGCCCTAGCCTACGAATTGGGCGAAGACTGGAACCAAAAGAAAATCTCTCTCCTGGAACAAAAAGAATCCGTAGAAAAGGATATTTTAGAACAAGTGGCTAAAATCCTGAAAGTGCCTACCGAGGCTATTGAGAATTTTGATGAAGAACAGGCAGTAAATATTATCTCAAATACATTTACAAGTAACGACACATCGACTTTAAATGCTATAAATATTCAGCCGACTTTCAATCCTCTTGATAAGATGGTAGAGCTTTATGAGCGTATGCTTGAACAGCAAAAGGAAATGATTGAGAAGTTGGAGAAGTTGATTGAGAGGAAGTAAGTAGATAATATAACTATTTAACATGTATAGAGGTTTCAATCTTTCAATACCATTATCTGATATAAACATGAATGATAATGTAAATGAGCTGATTAAAATAGGTAAAGAAATCTTTCAAGATACCCAAAAAAAGGTAAAAAGTACCCTAGACGATTACTTATTAGATAATAAACGCCTAGATGGTAATAAAATTATCAATGAATGGTTTCCTGAAGTAAAAGCACATATATTTTTATCTCATTCTCATAAAGATGAGGAACTAGCTTTTCTACTTGCAGGTTTTTTTCATGAAGCATTCAATATATATACTTTTATTGATTCAGCTGTTTGGGGATATTCGGATGATTTATTAAGACAACTTGATGATAAATATTGTAAGAATAGTGATGGTAATTATAACTACTTAAAAAGAAATTATTCTACAACGCATGTACATATGATGCTTTCTAACTCTTTAAATAGAATGATTGACAATTGTGAGTGTATTATGTTTTTAAATACTCCAAATTCTATCGTAACTTCTAATGAAATTAATAATAAGACTAATTCACCTTGGATTTTTTCAGAAATCAGCACTTCAATGATTGTTCAAAAAAGAACTCCTATACGTGTACAACAAAAAATTATAGTATTCTCGTCAAAAAAAATGTCATCATTAAATGAAAATGAACAACAACAATTATTAATAGATTATAATGTAGAACTTTCGCATTTAATTAACCTAAATGAAGAAGACTTAGAGAATTGGCTTGAAACATCAAAAAACACCAATGCAGAAAAGGCTTTAGATGATTTATATGCACAACATCCATTAGATAAAAGGTTTATTATAAATTAGATTTAAAACAACTTAATAAAAAATTGCAAATATTATTAAGAATCAGAAAATTAAATATTCAAATAAATAAGATAATGGCAGAAGAGAAACGACAACACTTGGAGTTTATACAAAATATTATAAATAGATTAAGTACAAATTCTATACAATTAAAAGCGATTACAATTACTTTAACAGCTGGTCTTCTAGCTGTTTATTCTACATCGCCAAAAATATTCTTAATTTACTTAGCCTCAATTCAAGTAATATTTTTTTGGCTTTTGGATAGTTATTATTTACAGCAAGAAAGAAAATTTAGAGGTGTCTATAATGATGTTAGTGGGATAACTAGCAATTTTACAATAAAAGATTACGAAATGCCTATTGAAAAATATAAAAAGGGTAAATATAGTTTTTTCAGATGTGTATTTTCATTCTCTAAATTACTGTTTTTTGGTTCAATTTTCTCGATTTTAATACTGACTATTTTTGGATTGAAGTATAATTGTATCAATTAACAAAATGGAGAGTACCAAGCCTGAAATTATAATTAGTATTGAAGAGAGATATAATTTAAAACTTGAAAAATTATATGGTTTTCAAAATATTACAGATCACCCACAATCATATAAAATTGATGAAAACAATAATATAACAGAGATAAATCTTAATAATTGTAGATTGATATCTCTACATCGATTGAGATATCTTAAGTCATTAAAAAAAATATGCTTAGCTGGAAATAGTATCCGGAATATAGAAACTTTAGAGCAATTAACAGAGCTCGAATATCTAGATGTTAGTAATAATAAAATCGAAGATATTTCAATTCTTAAGCAGTTAATATCACTACGATATTTAAATATATCAAATAATAGGGTTTACGACATTAGTCCTATATATGACCATTTAAAAAATGATTTGTACTTAATCGCCGAAGACAACCCAACCTTGTACCCTTCAGAAAAGATTTCGATAAATAGAAATGGAGATGTTATTGAGTGGTTTAATTATCTATGGAGATATGTAAATAATAGAATTGAAGATAACCTACAAACAAAGGAAGAAATTTTAGATCTTGGTAATTGTGGAATTACTGATCTATCAAGATTTCCTTTATTATATAAATGTACCCATTTAAAGGTATTAATATTGAGTAATGAATGGGCTATTTATGATGGAACATGGTATAGAAGAACGAGCCTAAATGAAGGTTTACCAAATAATATATTTCATGTTCCATCTGAATTTTCTAATCTTCAAAATTTAGAGCATCTTATTGTTGGAGGTGATTGGAACAGCAAGAAAAATAATTTTTGGAATAGATGGAGAATAAAAAATTTTTCAATATTTAATAAACTAAGTAATTTAAAATATCTTAATCTGAGTAATAATTTAATTACTGGAAATATTAATCTGAATAAACTTAAACAAATAGAAATATTACATTTAAATAACAATAAAATTACTTCGATAACTACATCATCATATTTTGAAAAAACAAAAGAACTTTATCTTAGTAATAATTATATTTTCGACACCTCCTTTCTTAATAAATTTCCCAGAATTGAGACTATTGATCTTCACTCAAATAGAATAAAAACTTTATTGCCTATTCAGGAACTTATTGAAAGAATTTTTATTAATGATTCAAAATGGCAAAAACACTCAATCAATCTAAGCCAAAACCCTTTAGCAAACCCTCCCTTGGAAGTTGTTTCGCAAGGAAATGAATATGTGTTAGCATATTTTAAACAATATCAAGCAGAAAAAGACATCAAAATAAGGCCATATATAAATCGTGATATTAAATTAGTTTTAGTAGGCAATAGTGATGTAGGTAAATCTACTCTTACAGAATATTTCTTAACTGAAAATTGGAATACTACTATTTCTAGTACGCATTGGATGGCAGTAAAGCCCTGGTCAATAAAATATAAAAACCAAAAATATAACATCAGAATATTTGATTTTGGAGGTCAGGAATATTATCATGACACCCATTATTTATTCTTCACAGACCAAACTGCCTATCTATTGCTTTGGAATGAGCAATCCAATAAATATGGAGAAGTGTTAATAGAGCAAAGACAAGATAATGGTAGTTTGAAAATGAATAAAGTACAATGCTTTCCTTTGGAATATTGGCTTAATTCTATTGAATATCATACAAAGAATAAAAGGATTTCTACTGATGAAAAAAGAATTAGAGAAATCCTAAAAGAGCGTGACATTGATATTCAAAATAATATACGTTTTGCGGAAAATTGGACTGAAAAAGTGATTCAATCTACAGAAGATATTGATAGAGAATTAGAGGATGTTCCAAATATCCTTATAACACAAAATAAAATTGATAATGTACACGATTTAAAATTTCTCAATGAACGGAGTTTAAAAAAATCTTATCCAAAAATTTTTGAATATGCTTCTCTTTCTGTAAAAACAGAAAGGGGTATGGATAACTTTAAAGAGATATTGTTTGAATTACTAGATAAAATTCCTCTAACTAATAAACAGTTTTTGGGAACTTGGGGGATCGTAAAAAAAGAGATTGAAATTGGAAATTGCCCTTCTAAAAAAATTAGTATTACTGAATTCAAAAAATACTGTAATGATATAATCAAATCTATTCGTCAGTTTGAAATTGTTAGAAGTGAATTAGCAAGAGGAGTACTTTTTAGCACTACAGATGTTATTAGTTTTGCTCAATACTTAAATAATATAGGGCTAATTTTATACTTTCCTGAAAATGAGAAATTAAAAAACTATGTATTTCTGAATCAAAAAGACATTCTTCAGAAAATATATGATATTCTTCTTGACTTACATAAAATGAACGGCAAGTTTAATAAAGATTATGTTAAAAACACTTTAGGGAAAAGTAATTTTGATAGCGAATGTGAAATGATTATTAATATCATGAGTCATTTCAAAATGATTTTTGAACACCCATCAGATGTTGATTATTATATTGCTCCGTTATATTTGCCATCAGAACCTCCAAAGAGCGTAAAAATCTTTCTTAGTACCTTTCAAAAACCAATTTGTAAGTTTATTTTCAACAGTTTTATACATAAACACATTATTTTGGAGTTTTTCCAAAAACATGGAAAGGCTGTTTTGAAAGACACAAACAACGGTGAATCATATCTATATTGGAAAAATGGAGTTGTACTAAAAGATATTGAAACTCATGAAATTGTACTTGTAAAATTTTGTAATGTTGATAAGGCTAATAAAAAGGCTTATATAGATGTCTATAAATTAGAAAATTCAGGAAATTCTCTATTTTCTGATGATGTGATAAAAACACTAGAAGAAATATGTATTGATAAGGACGTAACTAAAACAGTTACAGTTGATGGTGAAAATTTCATCCCAATTTCAGTTATTCATAAAGCAGAAGATAATAAAAACTGGATTTTCCATCATGAGGAAAAATACTACGATTTGAAGCAATTCAAACAATATCTAAAACAAGATTTAAAAATGAAAAAAATATTTATCTCGTATTCAAAAGAAGATACACCCTATCTGGTTAAATTGGAAAATCATTTGAGTGTCTTAAAAAGAAACGGAACTATTGATACCTGGAACTGTAGACAATTATTACCCGGAGAAAAATGGGATGGTAAAATCAAACATGAATTAGAAGAAGCTGATATTATATTGTTTTTAGTAAGTGATGACTTTTTAGCTACTGATTATATTTGGGATATAGAGATAAAGAGAGCTATTGAGAGAGAGAATGAAAATCCTGAAAAAGTAAAAGTCGTTCCAATTATTGTAAGGGACTGTTATTGGGAAGGGTCTCCATTAGGAGCTTATAATTCAACACCTGGTAAAGCTCAAGTTTTAACAGCTTCATCCAATATTGATTTAGCATTTAAAGACGCCGTACTGGGAATCATGGATATAATATAAACAATTTCTTTGAGGCTATCCTCTATTTGTCATGATATTTCAATACTCATATTTGTTTATATACCCTACTCTATTTGATGCCGAAATTGCGTGAGGGATAGTCCGACCCTATGAGATCGATTACGATTGGAACCAGCAAAAAGTTTCTCTTTTAGAACAAAAAGAATCCATCGAAACTCCCCTGCTCCAATAGATTTCTACCTTTCTGAAAATTCTTGCAGAAAGGTAATGGCTTTGGTAGTGCTTCATTATCATGATATTTGTCGGCTGTGTAATTTTATGCCCTTTTTATGATGGCTACAATTTTAAGAGATGTTTAAAATTATAATCTTATCGGTTCAATTACAGATACTTTACGACATTTATGTTCGATAGCATAATTCGAATTTATTTTTTTCATTTCTTCTTTTAATCTTTATATTGCTTTATCAGTAAGGATTTCCTCTATTTATTTTTTGATTGTTCTAAATTTTGATTTTGATTACGGGAAACCGTAATCAAAAAGCATTTTGTTTTTAGTATATTTGGTTGAATAAACTTGTTAATTTATTTAAACTAATTAACCAACATAGAGTAATTTAACCATGCTTATATTGAAATTAACTAAATTTCATGAGCTATATCTATTAACCTAAAAAAGTTATATGTTATTTTCAGATTATCAAAACCTAGCAAAAAAAACTATCCAAGATTATGTCAAGGGTAAGGAAGTTAATAATATCGTTCCTTTTTTAGGATTAATTGGAGAGGCTGGTTCTGTTATTACGGAATTAAAGAAAAATTTAAGAGATGGAACCGCTTATGTAAATTATAAAAATAAATTAAAAGAAGAATTGGGTGATGTACTCTGGTATATTTCCACAATAGCAACTGAGAATGATTTAAGTTTAGAGGAGGTGGCTACAGAAAACCTAAAAAAAATAAAAGACCGTTTTGATTCAGAACAACCAGAGAATTTTATAGTTTATGATGAAGAATATCCAAAATCTGAGCAATTTCCTAGAGAGTTTGAAGTTGAATTTAAAATTATAAAAGAGGGCGGAAAAGAAAAAGTAAGAATCATCAATAAGACTTCTAATAAGCAATTAGGAAATGACATCACGGATAACTCCCATAAAGAGGACGGATATAGGTTTCATGACATATTTCATTTAGGTTATGTTGCTTATCTTGGATGGTCTCCTGTGATAAGAAAATTAATGGGAATAAAACGAAAAAGTGTTAACGCCACTGATGAAGTTGAAGACGGTGCGAGAGCAGCTATTACTGAAGAACTAGTAAGCTTATATATTTATAATTATGCTATTGACCATCAATTATTTAAATACAGTAATAATGTTGATACTGAGGTTTTAAAAACGATTAAAAAGTTAGTTAGTGGTATTGAAGTTGAAAATTGTACGCAGAAACAATGGGAAACAGCAATTATAAATTCATATAAGGTTTTTGATGAATTAAAGAATAATAATGGTGGGCGGGTTATGGTTAGTATTAAAAATAAAAAGCTAACCTACTTAGGCAAAAACTAATTTTGAGTAAAAATAATAATGGCAGAAACAATAAATAATCCTAAAAATATTTCAATCTTAGTAAAAAAGACGAAACCGAAGCCAAGCATTGTGTATAATACATATTGGGAATTTATCTCAAAAAGGCAAGATGTTTTTTTTAAAAGATTTAATAATATCAGTTATCCTTGGACAGACGATGAGATCCTGAACAATTATAAATTTACAAATGTATATCGTGCTACTGATAGAGTAAGTCAATTCTTGATAAAAAATATTATATATGATGGAAGTCAAGAACCCGAGGAATTATTTTTCCGAACAATTTTATTCAAAATCTTTAATAGAATTTCAACATGGGAATTCCTCCAAGAAGAGTTAGGAGAAATCTCTCTTAAAAATTATTCCTTTAAAGCTTATGATAAATTATTGCTAGAGGTTCTGAAGAACAATGAGCCCATCTATTCCCCTGCTTACATAATGGCATCTGGAAAATCTATTTTTGGAAAAGATAGGAAACATCAAAACCATTTATTACTAATTGAAAGAATGATAAAGGATAAGCTCCCATATATTCTTCAAAAAAGTACGTCCATGAAAGATGTATATGAGCTGTTATTATCCTATCCAACAATTGGAGAGTTTTTAGCCTATCAGTATACCACTGATCTCAATTATAGTAATCTTATTAATTTCAGTGAAATGGAATTTGTAAAAGCCGGTCCAGGAGCAAAAGATGGTATTGCCAAATGCTTTACAAGTTTAGGAGATTATAGTTATGAAGATGTTATAAAAATGATGGCAGATAATCAAGAAATGGAATTTGAAAAAAGAGGAATAATGTTTCAAAATCTATGGGGTAGAAACCTACAATTAATTGATTGCCAAAACGTATTTTGTGAAGTTGATAAATATTCAAGAATGTTTCATCCGGAGATTATGGGGGTTTCAAATAGAATACGTATAAAACAGAAATTTAAAGTACAAAATAAAGAACATATTGATTATTTCTTTCCTCCTAAATGGGGGATTAATAACCTCATTTAAAAACACATAAATTATGAGTACATCAAAAAATGTTTTTATAAGTCATCATCACAAAGATGATGAAGCTGTTACAAGTTTTACAAAATTATTAGCTGGTAAAGAATACGGGATTAGAAATAGTTCAATAAGAGCTAATCCCAAAAACCAAGAGAGGTTAGATAAAAAACTAATTCCTGAACAAACTTTGAAACGGCTCTTAAGAATGAAGATGCGTTGGGCAGGAACTGTCGTAGTGCTAATTGGTTCACAAACTCATTCAAGAAAATGGGTCAATTGGGAAATTGAAGAAGCTGCTAAACTAGGAAAAAGAATTGTTGGTGTGTTTATGCATGGCGGAAAAGACTCAGATATACCTGAAAATCTGGAAAAATTTGGTGATGGATTAGTTGGATGGAATTCTGAAAAAATAATTGATGCGCTTGACGGTAAAGATGTTGGATGGTGTAGTTCAAGTGGTTCTCCAAGAACCCCTGTAAATAATGTTAAGAGAATCAACTGTCAGTAATGAGTGTTTATGCATATAAAATAACTCGTGATTATGGTTTTGCTCCAAATCCATTTGGAGAGTATTGTACTTTAGCTTGCTGTAAGCCTCATATAAGAAAAAAAGCAGTAGTTGGAGATTGGATTATAGGCACTGGTGCAGTAGCGAATGGGTTATTAAATCATTTAATTTTTCTAATGAAAGTAACAGAAAAATTAACTTTTCAAGAATACTGGGAAGATGAGAGGTTTAGCTATAAAAAGCCAGTATTAAATGGAAGTTTAAAACAGATACATGGTGATAATATTTACCATAATGAAAGTAACGAATGGCTACAATCAGATTCTCACCATAGTTTATATGACGGGCAAATAAATACAGGAAATCTTAAACAGGATTTGAGTGGTGAATATGTCTTAGTATCTAATCATTTTTTGTATTTCGGAAAAAATGCATGGAAAGTTCCAGACGAATATCTAGAAATTTGCCCAGGAACTCGTCATAGAGATTATATAACAATTGAAAATGAACTCTTAGCTAAAGAACTGATAACGATGATAACAAATAAATATGAATTAGGACTAAATGGTATACCTATTCATTGGAAAGAGTATGAACAAAAAACACTATATTAATTAAATGGCTTTAAACCGATATCATAATGTAACAAAGTATGACTCCAGAAATAAGATTTTGTCTTCTGGGATAGAATGCATATTTATATCACACCAACAGAGAGATAAAGATGCGGCAAAGAAGATTGCAGATTATTTATTAGGGGCTGGTATAGATGTTTATTTTGATGCTTATGATGGGGATTTAAAGATTCATCATCAATCTAACAATGCAAAAGCTGTTACTGATTCAATTAGAAAAGGGATAAATAATAGTTCTCACATGCTCGTACTGGTTTCTCCTAATACATTATATTCAACTTGGGTACCTTTTGAAATAGGCTATGGTTATGATAAAACCGACTTATTTGTGTTATGTCTTAAAGGAATTCCTAAAGGAGGATTGCCTGAATATGTAAGATCTGCTACTATTATTAGAGATATTTATGATCTAAATAATCTGGTTAGTAGAATCTCAAAAATCGATAAAGAAATTTTACTTGAAACAAAAATGATGAGTGATTATGGAAGCCCTACAAATCCACTTTCGAGTGTAATGGACACCTTAATAAATGACAGATACTAACAGAATTTTTATATGGAATATTTTATTTCAAAACTATCTTTCCGATCAGGAGAAAAAATGATTGACAGTGTATTTGCATATCAGTATGATGGGAATAATTTAGTGTCTTTAGATACGAAAGATAGAAATTGGTTGTTAAATAGGCATAGCAATGGCTACCAAATATCTACATTAAGAAAAAGCCTAGATGGGCAATGGCAGAGAGGAGCTCCTGTAGACTATATAAACAACTTATTTAGCTGGGATAGACAACTACCCTTAAATATAACTAAGAGAAAGACATTTATAAGCTATTATCATTATGAAGACCAATATTACAAGGAGAGGTTCAAGAATTTATTGGGGGATTTAGTAACTCACAAATCTGTTGAAAATGGCGATATAGATTCGGATAATTCAGATGGATATATAAAACAGTTAATTCAAAAAGGTTATTTAGCAGACACAACTGTTTTGGTAGTTTTGATTGGGCCAAATACAAAACATCGGAAACATATTGATTGGGAAATATCCGGCGCATTGAATTATAAAGTTGGAGATAAATATTCTGGATTGCTTGGCTTATTATTGCCTAATCATCCTGATTTTGGAACAACTAAGGCTACTTATAACTTAATGCCAACTAGATTAGCAGATAATTTTAAATCAGAATATGCAGTCATAATAGACTGGACAGATGATAGAGCAAAAATGCAAGAATATATAGAATTGGCATTTGAAAGAAGAAATACTCATTTAGATAATATAGATAATACATTCAAACAAATGACAGAAAATACCAATGAATAATATTATATATCCACTAAACATTTATGTAGTTTGGCATCCAAATTTTGGATTTGGAAAAACAATTGCAGAAGAATTATATTCTACATTTTGCAGAGATTATCAAAATCCGTTATCTAGAGGTCTTAATATTCCTGTTTATTTCAGATTTATTAAACTAGAAAATGGTCAGCCCCTTACTATTGACTTAAATGAAGCCGAAAAAAATGCTATTATTCTATTAATAGATGAAGAATATTTCTTAGACGATAATTTTAAATCATATACTAAGCAAATTGTTCAAAAAGCAAATGATAATAATAGAATATTTCCAATAAAACTTTTTGAATATGCTTATTCTATCAATTGTGGTTTAAACAAACTACAATTTACGGATGCTATTAAATACTTTGGAGAAAATCTGAATATTAATAAATCTGCAGATCAAGAGAAATCTATCAATAAAATTAAGACCGAACTTCTTCATGATTTAAGTCGCTTAATTTGGAATTTTCATGATAAACAAGAAGATAAGAATAGTCATAGAATCGGTTCACCTGTAAAATTATTTTTGAGTCATGCTAAGAAAGATGGTGAAGATTTAACCATCAGATTTAAAAGATTTATTGAAAATAATTTAAAACTTGATGTTTTCTTTGATACTGTCGATATTGCTAATGGCTATGAATTTGATGCTCAATTTGAACAAGAAATACCGAAATCAGCTCTTGTAGTTTTCCAGACAGATGAATATTCAAATAGAGAATGGTGTAGACGAGAAGTCTTACTTGCAAAGAAATCTAAATCCCCAATTGTCGTAGTGCATAATATAAGTAATGGAGAAAAAAGAGCTTTTCCATACTTAGGAAATATGCCTACGACAGTTCTATTAGAAGATGAAATTATATCATTTTATAGAATCGTTAATTTGACATTATATCAAGTATTGAACAATAGGTATCAGTTATTACTGCTTGACCAATATTCTAAATTAATTGATAATAAATATTCGATATTAGGAATATCATCTCCTCCTGAATTGTTTAATTATGTACATATAAAACAACTTTCACTTGACAATAAAAGATTAATAGTACTATATCCAGATCCTCCTCTAGGGATTGAAGAATTAGAAATTTTAAATGAACTAGATGATAATATAGATTTCACAACACCTACAAATTTAAATTATTAATAAAAATGGAAGAAATTAATGTTTCAGGGGTACAAACAGATGTAATAGAAGAAATTAAAACAAAACCATATAAGAATAAGTTTTTATATGGAAAATCTATAGCAATTTCTGTATCTGAGAATGAAGATTTAGAAAAGTTAGGTTTTACTATCCAACATTTGAATGATATTACTGTTGAAATTGCCAGATATATCATTGCTAATGATGGAAAAGCATTATATGGTGGAGATTTAAGACAAAATGGATTCACCACTCTATTTTCAGAATTATCTAATCAATATAAAAGAATAAATGACGATACATCAGGGTTTGTTAATTATTTTGTTTTTCCTAATACAAAACAATTAACACGAGATACTAGGATACATTTTTTGTCAAAAAATATTGAAATAAATGAAATAGAAGATCCTAAAAGTTTAACCATAGATTATAATACTAAATACGATCCAAGGACTCATATTGAGCATAGACACATCTACTCTGAATGCTTTAAAGAAATGAGAAGTCAAATGGCTAAAGATTGTACAGCCAGGGTTTTAGTTGGTGGGAAAATTACAAATTATTTAGGCTATATTCCTGGAGTTATTGAAGAAGCTCTCTATACCTTGAGAGAAAATAAACCATTGTTTTTAGTTGGAGCATTTGGTGGAGCAACTGAAAAACTAATAAAGCTAATTAAAGGTGAAGCGGTTGAAGAATTGACAAATGACTTCCAATATAATACAGAATTTTTAATCGAATTTAAAGATTATGTCAATCCTAAATGTGATTATACTGATTACGATAAATTAAGAACTGAGTTATCGAAATTTGATGTAAAGAAAATATCAGATCTCAATGGACTATCAATTGAAGAAAATGAGATATTATTTTCAAGCAAAAATATTCATCAAATAGTCTACTTATTAATGAAAGGTCTGAAAAAATAAAATGACTGGTAATATTTTTTCGTTAAAGTTGACGAAATACGAAAAGGCTAAAGTTATGGCAATAGTAGTTTTCAATACTTGAATAATCATTCGGTTTCTAACCATATATTTTTTTCAATCCACTCATCCTGATTTGGTTATGTTCCCCACTCTATTTTATGACGAGTTTGCGTGAGGGATAGCAGCGAAAAGCCCACAGCGAGGTACGAGCGAGGACTTGTAGCGGATAGCCCGACCCGTAGGGTCACGCCCAAAGGAAAATGTCTTTAGGGGTTGTTATTTAAACTGATATTCGGTTAGTCTTAATGTTCCGAATTTGTGTAGCAGGTCTTGCTCAACAGCCCATTTTAGGTCTCGGCTTGCTGTTGGTGCGGATATGTTTTTAAAGCTTTGCATGTAGTGTTTTCGGGTGAATTTATTTTTGCCAATTTTCTCCTTGAATAAACTTATTCTATCTTCTGTGTGAAGTGTTACGGATTGGGTTTGCAGGTGTGCGTTTAATGATTCTGAAATAATGCCGAGCATGAATTCGACGAAGGGTGTTGAGTTTCCTTTTTTGTCGGACTCGGAGAGCTTGTTATAATATTCGGTTTGTTTTTGCTTAATGAGTGTTTCGATGGGCAGGTATTCAAAAACAGGATATTGTTGCATGAGGATTAGGGTTTGCCAGAGTCTGCCCATTCTTCCGTTTCCGTCTGTGAATGGGTGTATGAACTCGAATTCATAATGAAAAACACAGCTTTTGATGAGGATTAAGTCGTTGTCCTTTTTTAAATAGTCGAAAAGGTCTTTCATTAATCCGTTTATCATGGTTCCGCCTGGTGCGATGTGTTCTACTTTTGAGCCTTTTACGATTCCGACATTGGTAGTTCTAAGCTTGCCCGGATTGTCAATTAATCCGCTCATTAGAACTGCATGTGCTTTTACAAGGTCTTTTAGCTGATAGGGATTGAATTGGTTGAGTTGTTGGTATACTTTTATGGCATTCTGAACTTCTACAATATCTTTTTGTGGGGCAATGATTCTTTTGTTTTCTAATAGAGCGGTAATTTGTTCTTCGGTCAAGGTGTTACCCTCTATTTCTAAGGATGATTGGATGGTTTTGATTCGGTTTTTCTTTCTTAGTTCGGTTGCGGGTTTATATAGATGTGAAGCGTTGATTTCTCCTATTTTCTCTGAAATGGAAGCTACTAATGCTAAAATTTTGTCGGTTATTGTATAGGGTGGTTTCATCGATGATAGTATCATTTGATATTATCAAAGGTAGGGATTATTTGGTAATGTTAGTCTTTTAAAAGAAAAAGATGATGCGATGATTAGGCTGTGCTCCCTACTCTATTTTATGACGGGTTTGCGTGAGGGATAGCAGCGAAAAGCCCACAGCGAGGCACGAGCGAGGACTTGTAGCGGATAGCCCGACCCGTAGGGTCACGCCCAAAGGAAAATCTTTTTAAAAAGTCGGCATTTTCTAAGGCTATTGCCATTCATAATTGAAAATTTCAAAATTTGTATATTCCGAATTGACAACTTATATTTGACAAATGATGTCAAGTAAAATTATTCATATGGAAACGTTTGGGCAAATCATAAGAGCAAAAAGAGAAAGTTTAGGGCTGCTACTTAGACAAGTAGCATCTTATTTAGACATTGACCAGGCAATTCTAAGTAAGATTGAACGCAATGAACGCAAGCCTACAAAAAACAACATTTTAAAACTTGCAGAAATACTAAAATTAGACAAGGAAGACTTATTTATTCAATATATGAGCGAGAAGATTGCTTACGAAATTGCAGAAGAAGATTGTGCCGGCAAGGTTTTGAAAGCAGCTCAACAAAAAGTAAAATATATAAAGTCTAATCTTGTAAAAAGCTAAAGCTATGCAACTAGAAACAATGGAAACAGAATTAAGCGTAGTAAGAAAGCCACAGATGGACATTTTAAAAGGCAAAAAGACTAAGCCACAAAACATAATTGAAGAAGAAAAAAACACCTTAAATGTGCTTTCTCTTTTTTCAGGCTGTGGGGGAATGGATTTAGGATTTGAAGGAGGATTTTCTGTTTTGCAACAATCTGTAAACGAAATTCTGACACCTCATTTTATTGACAAGAAAATGAAAAACAATTTTGTTCAACTAAAAAAGACAAAATTCAAGACTGTTTTCGCAAATGATATTTTGAGTGATGCCAGAAATGCATGGGTTAATTATTTTTCAAAACGTGGACATAACTCTGAAGATTTTTACAACGAAAGCATTGTAGACTTAGTAAAAATGCACAGGAACGGACACAATGTTTTTCCTGAAAATATTGATATTGTTACGGGTGGTTTTCCTTGCCAGGACTTTAGTATATCAGGAAAACGTAAAGGTTTTAATTCTCATAAAAACCATAAGGGTGAATTAATTGATGACACAACAGCCTCTGTCGAAACTCGCGGACAGCTTTATATGTGGATGAAGGAGGTTATTGAGATTACTCAGCCTAAAATTTTTATTGCTGAAAATGTCAAAGGTTTAGTCAATCATGGTGATGTAAAGACTATTATTCAAAATGATTTTTCTTCAGCTAACGGAAACGGCTATATTGTGCTTTCTCCGCAAGTTTTACATTCTGCAGATTTTGGTGTTCCGCAATCAAGAGAGAGAGTAATTTTTATAGGTATAAAAAAATCGGAATTAAATGAATCTGCTTTGGCAGAGTTAGAAAAAGAAAAAATTTCTGACCAATATAATCCGTATCCAAGCCCTACACATTCGTATACAGTTCAGGGAGATCATTTAAAACACTTTGTACAGTTAAAAGATGTTTTTAAGCATTTGGATGAGCCTGAAAAAGCGGAAGATCTTTCGCAAAAGTCTTACTCCAAGGCAAAGTTTATGGGCAAGCATTGTCAGGGACAAACCGAAATAAAACTTGTGAATATCTCGCCTACTATTCGATCAGAACATCATGGGAATATTGAATTTAGACGACTTTCAAAAGAAAACGGAGGGAAAATAGAAAGTGAATTAAATAAAGGTTTGAGCGAACGCAGGTTAACTGTGAGAGAATGTGCCTTGATTCAAACTTTTCCTCCGGATTATGAGTTTGTAATTGAAAATAAAAATGGCAGAAAAGGATCATTTTTAGTTAGTCCGTCACAAGCATATAAAATTATTGGCAATGCCGTTCCTCCTCTTTTAGCGTATAATTTAGCGAAAAGAATTGAAGCAATTTGGGAAATCTATTTTAAAAAATAAAGGAATGGTAGTTTCGGTAAATTCAATCCCCGACAGAAACGAATTTGATTTACTACTACGCTCAACAATTGATGAGCTAAATGCTCATGCACAAAAATCATCAAAAAAAGTGGCAACACTTATGGGTAGAAATCTGGAGCCTTATGTGAGGGATGTAATGACTGAGCTGGCTATAGGAACACCATTTGAAAATTCAATTGAGCTCATTGGAGGCCAAAAATTCCCGGACATTATAGCCAATAAATTCTATGGAATTGAGGTAAAAACAACAACTCAAAACCATTGGAAAACAACGGGTAATAGTGTTTTAGAAAGTACCAGAGTGGATAATGTTGAACGCATTTTTATGTTGTTTGCAAAATTAGCAGATCCAATAGAGTTTCGTTGCCGCCCATATGAAGAAGTGCTGTCTGAGGTTGTAGTAACACATTCACCACGTTATTTGATTGATATGAATTTGGCTCCTGGAAAAACCATTTTCGATAAAATCAAAATGCCCTATGACACCCTACGCAAAAAAGAAAATCCAATAAAACCCATTGTTGATTATTATAAAAGCAAACTAAAACCTGGTGAAGAATTGTGGTGGATGGATGCTGAAAATAACAGCAAAGCAAGCAATATCGTTATCCGAATCTGGAATAATCTTTCATCAGAAGAAAAACAGGAATTGAAAAATCGGGCGATGGTTTATTTTCCTGAACTTTTTGGCAATAGTAACGATAAATTCGGGAGATTGGCCATTTGGTTGGTCACTCGTGAAGCCGTCGTTTGTCCTAATGTTAGGGATTTATTTACCGCAGGAGGAAGAAGTGATTATGCTCTTGATGGAAAAGTATATCAAAATGTGCCAAGAATATTTTTAAACTTGTTTTATAATATTCCAAGCATTGTTGAAACCATTATGCAGACACCGGCTTTTGAGCTTTCCGAATATTGGGAAACCCAAACAACAGATGAAACTAAACTGTTTGATTGGATAAATTTAGTTGCAGAGCATGCCAATAAAATACAAGACGCAAAACATTTGAATATCAGACAGATGTTGACTGAATTGTCATTAAAATAACATACTATCCCCTACTTAAAAAAATTAATAGTAATCCTCAGACTGTTAATAGTAAGGATACAAAGCAAGCGGCCTGATAACTATTGAAATATTACGTGGAAATTTAATTTGAATTTTTCAAGTAAATTAAACCAATCTGCTATTACGCATACAAATTGCGTTGATTTAATCTTTTTGTTCGACTATACTTGTTGTAAATCATATAAATAACCGGCCCAATAAAAGGTAATAGAATCTGAATAAAAGTTAGATTTGTTTTCTCTCTTTTACTTAGCCATCTATTTTTATTGATAATAACAATTGTAGATATAATAGATAAGACAATGAATCCATAATAAAATAAAGGCAATATAATTTCCATAGTTTGACCTTTTAATATTTAAAACAAGTATAGTTATTTTTTTTCATATTCTAAAATAAATAGTGCTTAAATGGCTATCCTAAAGGAACTTAATCTCATGTAGAATTTCACTATAGCTTTCTTTGCAAATAACTTTTTCGCTACCAAAACAGATTATAGCTTTCCCGTTTTCATCTTCGCATATATGTGTGATTTTCTCAATAAAAATCAGACAGCGCTTTCCGTTTGTAGTAGTGATGGTTATGTGATTATTCATAGTTTTTAATTAAGTTATCCACGTATTAAACAGTATTAAAGAGGCAATAAACAATATTCCAAAGCCAATACCTACTAATTTCAAATTATCATTCAAGGCATTCCTATTTTTTCTGAAAATTACGGAGTGAATGAGAATAAAAAGAATCCAGGCAATTATAGCTAAAAGAATAAAAAATCCGCAATACAAGTTCGTGAGATCATAACCGCCTCCGCCAATACTTTGATGGCTTTCTTTAGTTAAAGGAATACTCGCAATAATAAGTATTGGCAGAATTAAGAATGCTAGTTTTACAAAAAAGCTTTTTCGCATAGGGTTTGAAATAAGTTTAGCCACCGTTGACAAGTCTTTCTAACAATAAATCTAAATTCACGGAAGCAAATCCGGAACTATGGTCTGATAATCCATAAGGAATAATCAGGTCATTATTGTGGATAATAGAACCGCAAGAATAGACAACATTAGGTACATAACCTTCGCGTTCATCAGGATTTGGCATAATTAAAGGTTCTTTTAGGTGACCAATTTCTTTTTCAGGGTTGTCGATATCTAATAGTGAAGCTCCAATACAATAACGTCGCATTGGCCCTACGGCATGTGTTATAATAAGCCAGCCGTATTTGGTTTCAATTGGCGAGCCACAATTCCCTATTTGTACCAATTCCCAAGGATATTCAGGGCTTTGAATCTTTATTGGATTTTCCCAAATATTGATATGATCGGAATACATTAAATAATTATTCCAGCCATCAATACGTGAAAGCATCGCATATTTTCCATTGATTTTTCTTGGAAATAACGCCAGGTTCTTATTTTTTGCTCCGGAACCGTTTAGTGGACTCGTCTTAAAATCATAAAAATCATACGTCTGCAGGAGTTTTGGCATGATGTGGTTTCCGTCATATGCCGTGTAAGTACAATAGTAAATCACTTTTCCATTTTCTCTTACAAATTTGACAAAACGGGCATCTTCAATACCCTTGCTTTCAAAATCAGAGATTGGAAAAATGACTCTATCACTGATGTCTGTATCTTTAGAGAAGCTTATTTTACGGTAACTATCAGACAATTCTAAGATCATATTGTACTGCCTGATTGTTTTTTCATCCTTCGTTTTATCTTTCGCTTCAATGACAACCTTTTTGAGACTGTCATAATCAAAACGTTCGCCCAATTTTTCGTCTACATCTTTTAAAAAATCATCATTGATATCGGCCTCCTGTGCTTTCTTAAGGAAAAGCTTTTTGTTATAGACCATATTATGGATTTTTTCGGCTTCATCGATATAATTACCAGCGGGAATCACAGATATATTACTGTTTTTATCAATCATGGCACGTCGGAATACTACAGAAGAAACATGCCCCTCTCCCACTGCCCGGAAACTAATTAGTACGCGAAGTTGTCCCTCTTCCAAATTAGTCTGGTCTGGATCAGGAACAATTGATGGGTTAAAAAAAGCAGCCGACTCAATTGAATATTCATGTGTAAAATATGATCCTATCAGCAGTTTTGTGTAATCGTCAAGTTTTTCATAATTCCCACCCGCTTTTTCCACATAGATTTTTACCCTATCACAATGCTTCAGTAGCTTTTTAGTAATATTTCGATGGCGTTTTGAAAAGTCCTGTAACAACGGAGAAATTAGTCCAAAAACGGTTTCATTATCCAAAAGCAGTATTTTTTTTATCAATTCTATAGCGCGTTCTTCGCCATTAAAAAAATAGCGGGCAATGACACGTCCGGAGTCAGGATATACTTTAACAGGTTTTCGCTCAACAGATAATCTCATGGGCATTATTTTAAAAGATTTCGATGAATTTCAGGAGTAGCTATTTTGGGATAAAATAATCTTCTCTCTAAAATACGACTTTAAATCTATATGAAATGCACTCAAAATGCTAAAATTAACCCAAAACGGCAGATCAAGACCATATTTACAAGCAAATTTCATAAGTTGCAATCATTATTTTTCTTCAAGGAAGCCATAAAATTTAAAAGTTTTTTAATTTTAGCATGAATTTTGCAGAAACACTTTATCAAAAAGTATCCATGAAATCTGTTGCTTTACTCTTTATTGTTTTTTTTACTTCCCAGATGTATGCTCAGGTTGACTACAACAAGTCAATTTCGATACCTTCTGCGAATACCAAAAGCACGATGTCCATACCTTCTACAGACCCTAACCCTACTATAGATCCTAATTTTGGTGTAACAATTCCAAAATCGCTTCCAAAGTCTGACAAGTATAAAGTGGGCGAATCTGATACGGTTAATTTTGGCCAAGGCGGTGAAGAATTTGCCAATCCGGGTGATCAATACGTTAAGAAGCTAAATAAGAAACAAGGCGGAGAAGAGCAGGTTGCTGTGAAAGGAAATCAATATTTTGGAGATTTTAAGAACAATGGAGATTTTGTAAATATAGTATTCCGCGACCATGGTGCTCCGGATGGCGATATGATAAAAATTTCTGTAAATGGTGTTGTTGTAGTCTCTTCAGTTACATTAACCACTGATTTCAGAACCTTGAAACTGCCTTTAAAACCGGGCTTTAATAAGGTTGATTTTGAAGCATTGAATCAAGGAACATCCGGGCCTAATACAGCTGAGTTTCATGTTTTTGACGACAAAGGAAATCTTGTTGTAGCCAATCGTTGGAATCTGGCAACCGGTTTTAAAGCAACGGCTATTATTGTAAAAGAATAGCTAGTTGTTGTTAAGCCATTCTCTTTTTAGCATGGCATATTGAAATTCGCTTCCCCAATTTCCCTTAAAAAAGATATTCTCTATAAAGTGACCTTCTTTTCGGAACTTCAAGCTTTCCAAAAGGTTAATTGAAGCAATATTCTCTGCATCAACAGTTTCAACTATTCTATGTATGCTTTTAACGGCAAAAAGAAAATCCATTATTCCAGAAAAAGCCTCTTTTGCATAGCCTTTTTGCTGATGCAAATGTGAAATGGTCATTCCTACTTCTGCTATTCGCTCATCGTAAGCATCTAACTTTATAGCACAATCTCCTATTAGTTTTCCAGTTTCCTTACTTTCAATAGCATACTGTACCCATTCACCAGGTTTCCCGAATAATTTATTTTCTTGTTTGGCTATAAACTCCGAAGCTTCATCACGTGTCATTACATCGAACCCCTGATATTTAGTAACTTCTGGATTAGACCTGTATTTATGAAAATCGTCAAGATCCTGTTGCACAAGATTCCTGATATGCAGCCGTTCTGTATGTATTGATAAAGTTTCCATCCTTATAATTTTTCGTCCAAAGATAAAAAAGCTTTTCCCAAATTTTCAATACTATCTGAAGCTATAAAAGCATGATATCCCAACGATTTTGAACCGATATCTGCAGTCAGTCCGTGAATATATACGCCAAGAATGGCGGCTTCCTCCGGTTTATATCCTTGCGCCAATAAGCCAACAATGATTCCAGATAGCGTATCACCGCTTCCGGCTGTCGCTAAGGCCTGATTTCCGGTTGAGTTGGTATATATAGCTTTATTGGAAATTATTTGCGTAGGAGCTCCTTTTATGACGATAACCCATTTTTTTGATTCCGTCAGTTCTGCTGTTCTTTCAATCTTCTCTTCTTCAGAATTCCAATCACCAATTAATCTTTGCAATTCTTTCTTATGTGGAGTCAATATCGCTTGTTCCGGAACAAAATCGAACAGTTCCTTGTTTTTTGAAAGTATATTTATTCCGTCAGCATCAATCAGTAGAGGTTTGTCATTGTTTTTTAGGAATTCCCAAAATGCTTTTTGTGTCGCTTCATGCTGTCCCATGCCCATTCCTATTGCGATGGCATTGGGAGTGATATCAAATTCTATTTTTGAAATATATTCTTCCATTTTATCCGTAATAACCATTGCTTCCGGAAACGAAGTCTGAACACTAGTATAGCCGCATTTCGGTATAAAAGCCGTAACCAAACCACAACCTGATCTTAAACTTGCTTTTGAGGCCAGAATAATGGACCCTATTTTTCCATAACTTCCGCCAATTACTAAAGCGTGTCCTTGTGTTCCTTTGTGAGCTTGGGCTTTAATAGGTCTATAAAGCTTCAGAATTTCTTGTCTATTGATAAGTATGTGCTGCATCGTGAATACAATTTGAAAGTAATAAAGGTACTAATACCTCTCAATACAATTGGTATTTTATTTCTGAGAAAGTGAAAGTCATCGCCAATAAAGTGAAAAACGATAAAAAGAGGCGAAAAAAATATTTTTCTATTGTACTGAGTGTTAATACATTTTAATATTTATGTAAAAAAAAGATAAAAAAACTTACGAAATACTTGTAATTTATAGAATGATAAGCTACATTTGCAACCGCAAAAAAGGATAAGTTCTTTCGGATTTGTTAAGGAGAGGTGCCGGAGTGGTAACGGAGCAGATTGCTAATCTGTCGACGAGCAATCGTCGCCAGGGTTCGAGTCCCTGTCTCTCCGCTTTTTTCTCGGGGTGTAGCGTAGCCCGGTTATCGCGCCTGCTTTGGGAGCAGGAGGCCGCAGGTTCGAATCCTGCCACCCCGACAGTATTAAAATAATGGACGCATAGCTCAGCTGGATAGAGCACCTGCCTTCTAAGCAGGCGGTCGAAGGTTCGAATCCTTCTGCGTTCACAAAAAAGCAACTTCAAAAGAGTTGCTTTTTTTGTTTTTATCCCCTATGATGACTAGCTTTGAGTTCATTTGAACTTAAAGATATAAATTGAAATTTGGGATGAAAACATCTAAAGAGAATTACCTGCTGATTAGTTTTATTGTTGGCTTTTTGGTATGGCTATCAGCCACTGTATTGTTTAGGGTTGCAGGACAGTATTTTTTTATTGCTGACAATGTTTTAGTAATGGTCGTTTTATATATCATTCTTATACCAGCACTAGGTTTCATTTCAACCTCGGTCTTTAATAAATTCAAGCTTAGCAACCTTGAAAGTATAAAATCTGCAGCTATTATGGTTTTACCCGGTATGTTACTGGATACACTATGCATACAGTTTTTTGAAAAATTATTCCCCAATATGCCTGAAATCTATAGTAAAACGTTTGCTTCATGGCTAATGTTTGCCTACTCTATTGTTTTAATTTCTGGACTTTTGAGAAAAAAACAAGAGAATAAAAATTAAAGCAATTACCAATTGAGTATTGGATTCTGCTTAATTGTTTTGGATAGGGAAATCTTGATTCATTATACCGTATAAAACGTTACGCCAAAAAGAAGAAACGAAATTATGTTTGTTATACCATTGTTTTTATGTTAATAAGTGCCTTTGTTTAAGTAAAGTATAACTTTTTTTTAATATACCCTTAATTATCACTGAGTTACATTATTGGTAACTTTGGATATGGGACTCTTAAAAAACATAGACGTAATTAGAAGAAGCTTAATGCGTAGAATGGCTACCAACATTGGCAGTTCTCGTATTGGAAAAAAATCGTATTTAAAAGATCCTTACAAAGTAAAAAGGGTCTTGATTTCGAGGCCTAACGGCAGGCTTGGAAATCTTTTGCTGATAACTCCCATAGTCCAAGAGGTGGAGACAATTTTTCCGAATTGTAAAATCGATCTCTTTGTAAAAGGCAGTGTGGCACCTATAATATTCCAGAACTACGAGTCAGTTGACCGCATTATCCAACTCCCTAAAAAACCTTTCAAGAGCCTGTTGCGATATGCCTGGGTATGGTTATCTCTAAAAACAAAACGTTATGATATCGTAATTAATGTCGTAAGCTATTCATCATCGGGCAGGCTCTCGGTACAATTTGCAACTTCCAAGCATAAGTTTTTTGGTGAGATTGATGCAGCCAAGTTATCAAAATATAAAGAATATAAACATATAGCTAAACAGCCGGTGTATGGCCTTAGAGAATATCTGGCTCAGATAGACTATCCCATAATTAAAAAGCCCGTTCCTGATTTGAATCTAAAGCTGAGTACGGCAGAACTTATGAAGGGTAAAAGAACGTTAGAAGAGCTGGTAGGCAACAAGAAACAAACCATCTGCCTGTTTACCTATGCTACTGCCCATAAGTGTCATTCAAAATTGTGGTGGGCCAAGTTTTATAAAAAACTAAAAAAAGACTTTCCTAAATACAATATTATTGAAGTCTTACCGGTAGAGAATGTATCACAAATTGACTTTAAGGCACCAACTTTTTATAGTAAAAATATACGTGAAATAGGAGCATTAATAGCTCACTCAACTGTTTTTATTGGCGCTGATAGTGGGATTATGCATTTGGCGAGCGCCGTAAATACTCCAACCATCGGACTGTTTTCTGTACCTAATCTAGAAGTATACGAACCTTACAACAGTAAAAGCAAAGCCATAAACACCACAAAGTTAACAATCCGCAAGTGCATTAAGGAAGTAAAAGACATTCTTGTCGCCTTAATGCCTTTCATAGAGGCCGCTTAAGTGGATTTGTGGCAGAACAAAAAATAATCATTCTGCCACCAGAACTCCACAGTTTTATAAACGGTTCTTTAAGAAATCGTTGCTACCGCTTCTTTTATTAATTCCGATATTTCTTTTGGACGAACTGCTAAAGAGGCATGGCTTGCATCCAAATGAATAATTTTCTTAGGATTCATTCTTTCTGCCATTTCTTTTTGAGTTGCAGGTGGAATCATATGATCTTTATCCGAAACCTGATACCAGCTTGGTTTTGTTTTCCATGCCGGCTCCCCTACTTCAGTTCCAAAAATACTTCCATGAATAGGTTTTTGAGATAGAGACATTACAATTGAATCTTCTTTGTTCAGATCCTGTGCAAAGCTTTCATGAAATTTATCGTATTTGACCCACAGAAATCCTTTTTCATCCGGATAGATATTTGCAGCACCAGATGGCTGTTCTCTGCGGGCAAAGATTCCGCCTAGACTTTCTCCTTTATCTGGAGCAAAAGCGGCAATATACACCAGCCCTGCCACTTTATCATGATGGCCAGCACCTGAAATTACGGCACCACCATAAGAATGTCCTACTAAAAGTACTTTTCCTGGTTGCATATCAATCAGGTCTTTTGTTTTTTGAATGTCATCTGCTAAAGATGTCAATGGGTTTTGAACGCTTCTTACCGAATATCCCTCATTATGTAGGTTTTCAATAACGTGTCTCCAGTGCGAACCATCTCCCCAAGCACCGTGAACTAAAATAATTGTTACGTTTTTATTTTCCATGCTGCTCGATTTTAATTGTTTAACACTATAAATTTACAACCATTACTAATACAATAGGGTTTACTTAAGTTAACATTTTAGCATCTTATTTAGAATCTATTTAGCGACTATAATTTTCGCTGTCAGCTCTACTAATTTAAATTTTCTATACTTCTTTTATATCTATAATAAATCCCTGCCCTAAACTTTGTTAATTTTGAATTTAATTCAAAAACTGATTTCGGATTATCCAAAAAAGAATTAAATTCGCAAAAACAAACAAAGAATTAAACAATTATGAATAAAAAAGTTGTCATTGTATCTGCTGCCAGAACTCCAATTGGAAGTTTTATGGGAGCTCTTTCTACTGTTAGCGCTTCACAATTAGGAGCTGTTGCAATCAAAGGCGCATTAGATAAAATCAATTTAGATCCAAAACTTGTTGATGAAGTATTCATGGGGAATGTTGTTCAGGCTGGCGTTGGTCAGGCTCCAGCGCGTCAAGCGGCTTTATATGCAGGTTTGCCAAATAGCGTTATTGCAACAACAGTAAATAAAGTTTGTGCTTCTGGTATGAAAGCGGTTATGATGGGTGCTCAATCAATCATCAGCGGTGATGCAGAGATTATCGTTGCCGGTGGTATGGAAAACATGAGCTTGATTCCACACTATCTTCATTTAAGAAATGGTCATAAATTTGGCCCGGCTTCTATGATTGACGGTATGCAAAAAGACGGACTTACTGATGCTTATGATAATAATGCTATGGGAGTTTGTGCTGATCTTTGTGCTACAGAATATAAAATTTCCAGAGAAGAGCAAGACCAGTTTGCAATCCAGTCGTATGAGCGTTCAGCAAAAGCATGGGATGCAGGAAAGTTTGATAATGAAGTAGTTCCTGTGGCTGTTCCGCAAAGAAAAGGTGACCCAATTATGGTAACCAGAGATGAAGAATATACTAATGTAAAATTAGATAAAATTCCTAGCTTGAATCCTGCTTTTACAAAAGAAGGAACTGTAACTGCAGCTAATGCTTCTACTATCAATGATGGTGCAGGTGCTGTTGTTTTGATGAGCGAAGAAAAAGCAAAAGCTTTAGGATTGAAGCCTCTAGCTTATATCAAGAGTTATGCTGATGCAGCACAAGAGCCAAAATGGTTTACAACTTCTCCTGCAAAAGCATTACCAAAAGCATTAGACAAAGCAGGAATTGCTATCTCTGATGTAGATTTCTTCGAATTCAACGAAGCTTTTTCAGTAGTAGGTTTAGCAAATGCTAAAATCCTAGGACTAGATGGCAGCAAAATAAACGTTAACGGAGGTGCCGTTTCTTTAGGTCACCCTCTAGGATGTTCTGGCGTTAGAATTATCATTACTTTGCTAAATGTATTGGAGCAAAATAATGCTAAAGTTGGAGCTGCAGCTATTTGCAACGGCGGTGGTGGTGCTTCTGCTATCGTAATTGAAAGAGCATAAAAAAAGCATAAAATTATATTCTATAATGATGGATTTTGGATTTAAATGATTTTGTATCTTTAAAATCCGAAATTCATCATTTAATTTAAAGCAAACCCTCAATGTTTGGAATTTGTAATCTGGCCATAATACCTTTAAGATTTGAACCTAGCGACCGAAGCGAAATAGTATCCCAAGTACTTTTTGGTGAGCATTTTAAAATTTTAGAGCAAAACAAGCAATGGGCAAAAATCCAATTGCATTTTGATGATTATGAAGGCTGGATTGATGAAAAACAATTCCAGGTTATTTCTGAAACAGATTACAATCAGCTTAGCAATGAAGCTACAATTCTCAATGCAGATCTGATTGAGTATGTAAATTCGCCTAACAATTTGCTGATGCCTATTCCTCTAGGTGCGTCACTTTCTTTCCTAAGCAATCCTGCAATAAATAAAAATAATCTGGATTTTGAAGGAATGAAAATTAGCGGTTTAAAACCAAAAGCTAATTTGATAAATACTGCATTTATGTATTTGAATGCTCCCTATTTATGGGGAGGAAAAACACCTTTTGGTATTGATTGCTCCGGATTAACTCAGATGGTTTACAAATTAAACGGCTATAAACTAATGAGAGATGCTTCACAGCAGGCCACACAAGGCGAAGCATTAAGTTTTATTGAAGAAAGCGAGCCTGGAGATTTAGCTTTTTTTGATAATGAAGAAGGGAAAATAATACATGTTGGCCTTATTATGGACGACAATTACATTATACATGCCAGTGGAAAAGTTAGGATTGACAGATTGGACCACCTTGGAATTTATAATGCCGAAACCAATAGGCATACTCACAAACTAAGAGTCATCAAGAAAATAATATAAATAAAAAAACCGAAGATTTCTCTTCGGTTTTTTTATGTCTTTTTACGACGGTATACTAATTATTAAATGACGCTTTTAAAGCTTTTGCTTCAGATGTCATTTCAAGATAGTTGTATACGTTTAGCAAAGTTCTGTAGATATCCTCATTTTTAGAATCCAATTTGTTTGCTTTTTCAAGATATGGTAAAGTGCTTTTAAAAATAGTTTCTCTTTTTGCCTTTAACTCATCATATCTTTTATTGTCTTTCGCAGAAGTACCTAATTTGTTCATTTCATCAACAATTGCAGTATCTCCGTTTAATTTTACAACAGAAAGATTTAGGTAAGCATTGATATAATTAGGATCTAGCTCAATAGCTCTCTTGTAATATTTTTCAGCCTCAGCATTTTCATTAGCCTGTGCAGAAATCACACCCAAATTGTAGAATAGATTAGGATCGCTTGGGCTTTTTTCAATAATTTGAGAAATGATTTGCTTATAACCATTCATATCGCCACTCTTCATAAACAAATCTGCTTGAGTCATTGCTAAAGAAAGATCATCAGGATTGGCTGCTCTAGCTTCAGCTACAGCTTTTGTAGCGGCAGCAACATCACCTTTACTGTTATAAATCAAAGCTACATTTTTATAAATTTCTCCTCGTTTTGATTTAACATGTTCTGTTCTTGGCTTCTCATGAGTTCCAATTTTTACTGACTTATCTCTGTCAGCTAATGAAGCAAAAGTTACTTCTTGACCACTCAACTTACTTGTTGCCATATATTCTGATCTCTCACCAGAAAAATTCTGCTTGATAAGCTCATTATAATACGTTAATGCTTTGTCATAATCTTTATCATTAACAGCATAATTTCCAGCATAGTAAAGCTTTTCTAGATCCGTTTTATCTAAAAGATATAGGCTGTATAATACAGTAGTTGCATCTTTATAGTTTTTTTGCTTACCCAGGTTTACTGCATAATTCAACAATAAAGGTTTCATATCAACAAGATCTTCATTGATGCTTTTTGTCAAAACTTGTTTACCGGAAGTCTTTTCAAATTCAAGAACTTTATCTGTGTTTTCTGCTAATTGAGCAATATTATTCGGATTGAATATTTTAATTAAAGCCCCTTGTGGATTTGCTTTGTTCTCAGGTCTAGCCATTGCTTCTTGTGCTTCAACAAAAGGCAAAAGTGATTTATAGTAGTTCAAATAAATCTTATCAGACTCTGATGCACTTGCTAATAATGGTTCAGCTTTTTGAAGAGCCTCTTTATAATCTTCCAAATCTTTTGATTTGATCAGCTCCTTTTCATAAACCTTCTTTAATGTTTTAAGCTCATCTTTTTGGGCATAAGTCAAACCCGATACCAGAAAAGCTGATGCTAATAATAAATGTTTACTTTTCATATTCATTTAATTTTGGTTATATAGTAGTTGTGTTATTCTTCATTATTTTCAACTTCGGCTACATCATCATTGCTAGATGCTTCCAAGGCTGTATTTTCACCATCTTCTTCAGTTTCATCAATAACCTCTTCACGGATTACTTTTGTTACTGCAGCAATAGAGTCATTGCCTTTGATGTTGATTAATCGGACTCCTTGAGTTGCTCTACCCATGACACGAAGGTCAGAAACTTCCATACGGATAGTTAATCCAGACTTATTGATAATCATCAAGTCATCTGCATCCGTAACGTTATTGATGGAAATCAGCTCGCCTGTCTTATCTGTAATGTTCAATGTTTTCACACCTTTACCTCCTCTATTTGTGATTCGGTAATCTTCAAGTGAAGAACGTTTTCCATAACCGTTTTCAGAAACAACCAAGATTTCGCTCTCCATATCGTTTACAGAAACCATACCAATTACTTCATCTTTGTCGTGTCCTAAGGTGATACCTCTAACACCAGATGCGCTTCTTCCCATAGGACGCGTCTTACCTTCTTCAAAACGTACCAATTTACCTGATTTCACGGCAATAAGAATTTGGCTTTCCCCGTTCGTTAGTTTTGCTTCTAGTAGTTCGTCATCTTCCTTAATTGTAATAGCAGCAATACCATTAACTCTTGGACGAGAATATTGTTCCAGCAATGTCTTTTTAACCTGACCTTGCTTGGTTGCCATAATTACGTAATGAGAATTGATGTAGTCTTGGTTTTTCAAATCCTGCGTACAGATAAACGCCTTGACTTTATCATCATTCTCAATATTGATAAGGTTTTGGATAGCTCTTCCTTTTGATGTTTTTGTTCCTTCAGGAATTTCATATACTCTCATCCAGAAACATTTTCCTTTTTGAGTAAAGAACATCATATATTGGTGGTTTGTTGCTACGAAAAGATGCTCCAAGAAATCCTGATCTCTTGTTGCCACTCCTTTTTGGCCTACTCCACCTCTATTTTGTGTTTTATATTCTGAAAGGTTGGTTCTCTTGATATAACCGGCATGAGAAATTGTAATTACTACATTTTCATCGGCAATCAAATCTTCAATACTTACATCACCACCAGAGTACTCAATAATCGAACGACGTTCGTCACCATATTTATCTCTGATCTCAGTTAATTCTTCTTTGATTAAAGCCATTCTCATTTCTTTGCTTGCCAACAATTCTTTTAAGTGAGCAATCAATTTCATGATTTCGTCATATTCTGCACGCAATTTATCCTGCTCCAGACCTGTCAATTGTCTCAAACGCATTTCGACGATAGCTTTTGCCTGGATTTCAGAAAGATTGAATCGCGCAATCAATTTTTCTCTTGCCTGATCCGTATTGCTTGACGAACGAATCAATTGGATTACTTCGTCAATATTATCAGAAGCAATAATTAATCCTTCTAAGATATGAGCTCTTTCTTCTGCTTTACGCAACTCGTATTGTGCTCTACGGGTTACAACCTCATGACGGTGCTCCACGAAATGAAGAATCAAGTCTTTTAGGTTTAGTAATTGAGGTCTTCCGTTAACCAACGCAATGTTGTTTACGCTGAAAGACGATTGCAATTGTGTATACTTATATAAGGTATTCAAAACAACATTAGGAACAGCATCGCGTCGTAAGATATATACGATACGCATACCGTTTCTATCCGATTCGTCTCGGATGTTTGAAATACCGTCAATTTTTTTATCGTTTACCAAGTCGGCTGTTTTCTTGATCATATCAGCCTTATTCACCTGGTATGGGATTTCGGTAACTACAATGCATTCTCTTCCGTCAACTTCTTCAAAATTGACTTTAGCTCGCATTACAATTCTTCCTCTTCCCGTTTTGAAAGCTTCGCGAACGCCTTCATATCCATAGATAATACCTCCAGTTGGAAAATCCGGAGCTTTGATATGATGCATCAGTTCGTCAATCTCTATATCATTATTATCGATGTAAGCTAATGTTCCATCAATAACCTCGGTTAAATTGTGAGGAGCCATATTGGTAGCCATACCAACAGCAATACCAGAAGCACCATTTATTAATAAGGTAGGAACTTTTGTAGGCATTACCTTAGGTTCTTCCAAGGTGTCGTCAAAGTTCAGCTGGAAATCGACTGTCTCTTTGTCAATATCTGCCATTATTTCCTCTGCGATCTTGCGCATTCTGGCTTCAGTATAACGCATCGCTGCCGGACTGTCACCATCAACAGAACCAAAGTTACCCTGACCATCTACTAAAAGGTAGCGTAAACTCCATTCCTGAGCCATACGTACCATAGCATCATAAACAGATGTATCGCCGTGTGGGTGATATTTACCTAGAACTTCTCCAACAATTCTTGCTGATTTTTTGTGTGCTCTATTTGAAAAAACTCCTAATTCGTACATACCAAAAAGTACTCTTCTATGTACGGGTTTCAAACCATCTCTAACATCAGGAAGCGCTCTGGAAACAATTACAGACATCGAATAATCGATGTAAGAAGATTTCATTTCGTCTTCTATGTTAATAGGAATCAACTTTTCTCCTTCAGCCATAAGTATTTATATTAAAAAATTAAATTCGTTTCAAAACGTGCCAATATACGCAATTCGCAACATTTTCAGCATATTTTTCACTACTAATTTTTGAGATTTATCAACATAAAAAAGCCACTCAATAGTTGATAAATAGTTTTTATCATATTTTTATTTTCGGGGATTTTTTTGTCACTTAGCTGTCAGTACTTATGTCAGGGTATGATTTTTGTATTTACTCAACAAATTCATTAAATTTACAAGACCAATATTTTATATTATGGATGATAATTTTTCACCAAGAGTAAAAGATGTAATCACTTACAGTAAAGAAGAGGCACTACGTTTGGGTCATGACTTTATTGGAACTGAACATTTAATGTTGGGGATTTTACGAGATGGAAACGGTAAAGCAATAAATATACTTAATAATCTATCTATAGATTTAGAGCATTTGCGCAGAAAAGTCGAAATATTAAGCCCAGCAAATCCTAATGTTGAAGCAAGCAATGAAAAGAGAAACCTTCATTTGACGCGTCAGGCAGAAAGAGCATTGAAGACGACTTATCTGGAGGCCAAAGTTTTTCAGAGTCCTTCCATTAGCACCGCACACTTATTGTTGTGCATTTTGAGAAACGAAAATGATCCCACAACCAAGCTGTTGAATAAGATGAAAATCGATTACGATTCAGCTAAAGAACAATATTTGAATATGACACCAAACAGCGAAGAAGAATTTTTGAATGACTTGCCTAAAAACGAATCTTATAATGACGATTCCGGACAAGATGACAGCTTAAAAGAAGGTGCTTTTAATACGCCAGCGAGCAAATCCAATAAAAAATCAAAAACTCCGGTTTTAGACAACTTTGGACGTGATTTGACAGAAATGGCAGAAGAAGGCAAATTAGACCCTGTTGTTGGACGTGAAAAAGAAATTGAGCGCGTATCACAGATTTTAAGCCGAAGAAAAAAGAACAACCCACTTTTAATTGGAGAGCCTGGTGTAGGTAAATCAGCTATTGCTGAAGGACTTGCCTTAAGAATTATCCAAAAGAAAGTGTCACGTATCTTATTTAACAAGCGTGTCGTTACATTGGATTTGGCCAGCTTAGTTGCAGGAACCAAATACCGTGGACAGTTTGAAGAGCGTATGAAAGCCGTAATGAACGAGCTGGAAAAGAATGATGATATTATTCTATTTATAGATGAAATCCACACTATTGTTGGGGCTGGTGGAGCTACAGGTTCACTTGATGCTTCTAACATGTTCAAGCCTGCTTTGGCAAGAGGAGAAATCCAATGCATTGGAGCAACAACTCTTGATGAATACCGTCAATATATAGAAAAAGACGGTGCTTTAGAAAGACGTTTCCAGAAAGTAATTGTTGAACCTACTTCTGTAGCCGAAACTATTACGATTTTGAACAACATCAAAAACAAATATGAAGATCACCATAACGTAACCTATACACAAGAAGCTATTGAAGCCTGTGTGAAATTGACAGACCGATATATGTCGGAACGTTTCCTTCCCGACAAAGCTATAGATGCTTTGGATGAAGCGGGTTCACGTGTTCACATTACCAATATTGATGTTCCAAAACAGATTTTAGATTTGGAACGCCAATTAGAAGAAGTCAGAGAGCTTAAAAATACGGTTGTCAAAAAACAAAAGTATGAAGAGGCCGCTAAACTTCGTGATGACGAAAAGCGTATTGAAAAAGATTTGGCAATAGCTCAGGAACAATGGGAAGAAGATTCAAAAAACAATCGTATTCAGGTTACAGAAGATAACGTTGCCGATGTGGTTTCGATGATGTCTGGAATTCCTGTAAACAGAATTGCTCAAACTGAAAGTAATAAATTAGCTAGGCTACCTGAACTAATTGAAAATAAAGTAATTGGTCAAAAAGAAGCAGTATTAAAAATTGCTCGCTCTATCCAAAGAAATCGTGCCGGATTAAAAGATCCGAATCGCCCGATTGGTTCCTTTATTTTCTTAGGACAAACCGGTGTTGGAAAAACACAATTGGCTAAAGTTATCGCTAAAGAATTGTTCGATTCTGAAGATGCATTGGTTCGTATAGATATGAGCGAATACATGGAGAAATTTGCGATTTCAAGATTAGTTGGAGCGCCTCCGGGATATGTTGGATATGAAGAAGGTGGGCAATTAACTGAAAAAGTGAGAAGAAAACCTTACTGTGTAGTACTTCTAGATGAGATTGAAAAAGCGCATCCAGATGTTTTCAACATGATGTTACAGGTTTTGGATGATGGATACCTGACAGATAGTTTAGGACGCAAAATCGATTTCAAAAACACTATTATTATCATGACATCAAACGTTGGAGCCCGTCAATTAAAAGATTTTGGACAAGGCGTTGGTTTTGGAACTGCTGCAAAAGTATCCCAAGCTGATGAAAATGCGAAGAGTGTTATTGAGAATGCTTTGAAAAAAGCTTTTGCACCTGAGTTTTTAAATAGAATTGATGATGTAATCGTATTCAACGCTCTTGAAAAAGAACATATCGATCAGATTATCGAAATTGAATTGAAAAAACTATATGCTAGAGTTGCAGAATTAGGTTACAACCTGGATTTATCTGAAAAGGCAAAAGCGTTTATTGCCGACAAAGGTTTTGACAAGCAATTTGGAGCCAGACCTCTAAAAAGAGCCATTCAAAAATATGTGGAAGATGCTTTAGCAGAAGAAATTATTACTTCTAAAATCAGCAGCGGAGACCTTATATTTATGGATCTGGATGAAACGTCACAAGAATTGACGGTTCAAATCAAAAAAGCAGAAGAACCTGCTAATTAACAGGTTTTACTATATCTAATTTCAGGCCACTGATTTAGAGACAGATGAAGATTCTCACCAGAATTTCCAAAGTCCTAAATCAGTGGCTTGATTATTTTAATACAATAAGAAATGTTTTTTTCTAAGTCTAATTCTTTTGCCGCTGATTTAAGGATTTTAAAAGATTTTCATGGTCATTTCTAAATCAGCAGATTTCTATTTGGTAGACAATTGAGAATTAAAATCTAAAAATCCCCATAATCCCTAAATCTGTGGCTTAAGTATTTTAATGTTATAAGAGGTTACTTTTCTATCTCTTATTCTTTTGCCGCTGATTTAAAGATTTAAGGGATTATTTTTGCTCAGTTCTTATTATTAATAATTACAAAAAATTAATTTTTGATTCTAAAATAAATAGTACTTTAGTCTATTGTTACAATCAATACTTGCTATGTCTACAAACAAAGTTATCCTTGGAAGTGAAGAATGGTGTTCATTTCCGGAATTAGGAATCCCTCTTATCAAGGCTCGAGTTGACTCTGGCGCCAAAACATCTGCACTTCATGCAGTTAACATCGCTCCTTTTCTTAGGGATGGTGAAAGCTGGGTGAAATTTGACATCAATCCCATACAGAACAACCTTAAGACCATCATCCATTGTGAAGCACTTTTGGTTGATAAAAGAATTGTAAAAAGTTCAAGCGGATTCCGCGAACAGCGCTATGTCATCCGTACTACACTTGACTTTGGAGAACATAAGTGGTCAATAGAAATGACTTTGACCAACAGAGACTCAATGGGATTCAGAATGCTTTTGGGTCGTGAAGCCATGAGCGGACGCGTTTTAGTAGATCCTGAACAGAAATACCTTTTGGGACAACCTTCCAGCGAAAAGCTAAAAGAGCTTTACCATAATGCGGAAAGAGCAAAAACAGGTTTGAAAATAGGTCTCTTGGCCAGTAACCCGGAACTTTATTCCAATAAAAGAATTATCGAAGCCGGCGAACAGCGAGGCCATGAAATGCATTTCCTGAACATCAAGGAATGTTATATGAAATTAGATGCCACAAAACCAGAAATTCATTACCGTGGTGGTAAAATATTAAGCGATTTTGATGCTGTTATTCCGAGAATCCGACCAAGCATAACCTTTTATGGCTGTGCACTTACACGTCAGTTTGAGGCAATGAAAGTCTTTTGCCTTAATTCGGCTTCAGCTATTACACAATCGCGAGACAAGCTGTATTCACTGCAATTATTATTGAATCATGGTGTTGATATACCAACTACCGGATTTGCCAATTCTCCTTTAGACACAGACGATTTGATTAAAATGGTTGGTGGTTCTCCCCTAATTGTAAAATTATTAGAAGGAACTCAAGGAAAAGGTGTCGTTTTGGCAGAAACAAAAAAGGCTGCAGAAAGTGTTATCAATGCTTTTAAAAGTCTAAATGCCAATATTCTGGTTCAGGAGTTTATCAAAGAAGCCAACGGAAAAGACATACGATGTTTTGTAATTGATGGAAAAGTAGTAGCTGCTATCCAACGTGAGGCTTTACCCGGAGAATTCAGAGCTAATATCCATCTTGGAGGTACAGCCTCAATCATAAAAGTAACTTCTGAAGAGAAAAGAATCGCAATCAAAGCTGCCAAGGCAATGAATCTGAAAGTTGCCGGAGTAGATATTATCCGCTCTTCAAAAGGGCCGCTTCTTTTGGAAGTAAACTCCTCTCCTGGCCTTGAAGGTATCGAAGGAGCAACAAACAAGGATATTGCCGGAGAAATGATCAAGGCGATTGAGAAAAACTTTAAGTGGAAATAATGAATCCGTATCTTGATATTATCCTGCGAAGCATAGCCGTATATTTTTTTATGGTAATCGCCTTGCGGATTTTCGGGAAAAAAGAATTATCGCAGCTCAACACTGCAGATGTCATATTGATTCTTCTTATCAGTAACTCAGTCCAAAATGCGATGGTTGGAAGCGATACTTCGCTATGGGGCGGACTTGTTGCTGCTGGTGCTTTATTTCTAGTTAATTTTATCTTGAAAAAACTAATGTTCCGCTATAAAACGCTAAGTAGTTTTTTACAGCAGAAACCGGAAGTACTTGTCCATAATGGAAAAATTGATTTCAAAACCTTAGCAAGGCTTGGAATTACTTCAGACGAAATGCTCGAAGCCATGCACGAACACGGTGTTGAATATTATAAAGATGTCAAATATGCCTTTTTAGAAATAGACGGCAATATCAGTATTATTTCAGGCAATGAGAACCTGAAACAGACACATTACAAAAGAAGAAGAAATCACAAAACCTTAAATGGTATAGATTAAAACAAAAAAAGCAGGCTAATAGCCTGCTTTTTTTGTTTTAGTTTTGGATGCTTTCATCAATTTGAAAACTTTTCAAGAAAGCGATTGTTTTCTCAATATCGTAGTGTAAGATTCTATCTTCGCTAACTAACGGTACTTCTTCTCTATACGCTTTCACGAACATTTCAATAAAATCACTTGATTTTAATGGCTCTCTGAAATGGATAGCTTGTGAAGCATTCATCAGTTCTATGGCAAGAATTCGCTCTAAATTATCCATAATACGTAATGTTTTTGTAGCTCCATTTGCCCCCATACTCACATGATCTTCTTGTCCGTTTGAAGAAACAATACTGTCAATGCTGGCAGGAGTTGCCAATTGTTTGTTCTGGCTTACAATACTGGCAGCAGTATATTGCGGAATCATAAATCCTGAGTTTAATCCCGGATTGTCTACTAAAAATGCCGGAAGTCCTCTCAACCCTGAAATCAGCTGATAGGTTCTTCTTTCAGAAATGTTACCTAGTTCCGCCAAAGCAATTCCCAAGAAATCTAAAGCCAATGCCAAAGGCTGTCCGTGGAAATTACCTCCGGAAATGATCTGGTCACTTTCAATAAAAACATTAGGATTATCTGTTACTGAATTGATTTCTGTCTTAAATACTTTCTTTACATAATCAATTGCATCTTTCGAAGCACCATGCACTTGCGGAATACAACGGAAAGAATATGGATCTTGTACATGTTGTTTCTTTTGGGAAATAATTTGGCTTCCTTCTAAAAACTCAGCAACTCTATTTGCAGTAACAATTTGTCCTTTGTGTGGGCGTATTAAATGAATCAATTCATTAAAAGGTTCGATTCTTCCGTCAAAACCTTCTAAAGAAACCGTTCCGATTAAATCGGCTAAGTAAGAATATTTTGCAGCACGTATTAGAATATGCGCACCATAAGCATTCATAAATTGGGTTCCATTCAACAAAGCCAATCCTTCTTTAGATTTTAACTGAATTGGTTCCCAACCAAAGTGATTTAACACTTCAATAGAATCGTGTTTTTTATCATTGAAATAAACCTCTCCTTCTCCAATCAAAGGCAAAGACAAATGGGCTAAAGGTGCTAAATCACCTGACGCTCCTAAAGAACCTAACTCATATACAATTGGGAAAATATCATTATTATAGAAATCGATCAAACGTTCTACTGTTACCAACTGAACTCCTGAATAACCATAACTTAACGATTGGATTTTCAGCAAAAGCATCATCTTAACAATCTCTTTTGGCACTTCCGCTCCTGTTCCGCAAGCATGTGATTTTACGAGATTCTCTTGTAATTTGGTAAGATTTTCGTTTGATATTTTTATGTTATATAAAGAACCGAAACCAGTATTGATTCCATAAATAGGCTCTTCGTGAGATTCCATCTTTTTGTCAAGGTAATCGCGACATTTCTGGATATTGACTTTTGCCTCTTCAGACAAAGCTAATGTCTTATTATGGCTGATAATTTCTTCTAAATTTTCTAACGAAAGTAATTCCGCGCTTATATAATGTGTATTGTCCATTTTTTTTGATTATTGATGCCTCAAAATTCCGCAAATACTATCAAAAAAGCAACTATTGTGATTTTGTTTTTGAAAAATTTGGGAAATCTGCCTTGAAACAGTTCTTTTTTTGGCAATCTATTCTCTGCACCCTACAATTTTAGGGGCCTCAGATTAAAAAACAATACGTTTTATTAATCTTCGTTCATAATTTTTTCACGGTACTTTTTACCTATCAGAAGCGATAACTTGGTCTTATAATCCTCGACCAACCATTCACGGTAATTTTTACTGCTTTTGCTCAGACAGTTCGTATAATATCGCATTCTGCATTCTATATCTTCAGAAAGCAGTTTCGAAAGGTTTTTAGCTTCATTGATTGTTTCCGCATTATCAACACACATGGAAGCGTGTTGGTCCAGAGATTTATCCAAAACCACTTTAGAACGAAGATTTTGTGAAATGGCAATCCTGTGTTCATCTTCTACATCAAATTCAACAACAGCAGTGTTTGCAAATTTGGCCCGAATCTCCGGTGACATCATATATTTGAAATGCAATTCGATTTCTGTGTCATTGCGAAGGCTTTCCAGATAAAACTCTGGCGATTTGAAAATATGCTGCCAATCAATAGGATCACTCCATAAACCGAAACGTGCAGCATTGTTCCCCAAGTCGATTACAGTGAAGTTGTCTTTATGAGGCAATTTCCTGGAACCACGGCCAATCATCTGAAAATATAAAGTTAGCGATTTGGTCGCTCTGTTTAGGATAATCGTTTCCACTGTTGGTTCGTCAAATCCGGTTGTCAAAATCCCAACAGAAGTCAGGATGGCATCTGGCGTATGCTTGAACCATGATAAAATATCTTTCCTTTCTTCGTTTGAAGTCGTATTATCCAAATGTTTGATAGAATAACCGGCTTCTTTGAATGTTTCATAAACATACAGAGAAGTATGGATTCCGTTATTGAAAATCAAAGTTTTCTTTCCTAGTGATTTTTCAGTATAGGCATGCAATAGTTTTTCCTGCATGACCATATTTGTATAAAGGTCGTCAGAAGATTTAACCGTATAATCTCCGTTGATTCCAACTTTTAGTGAAGTCAGTCCAACATCATAGCTATACGTAACGGCCTTTGCCAAATATCCATTTTCTATTAGCTTGTTTATCGGATCACCAATTATGAGTTCATCATAATTCTCGTTCATCGGAAGTTTGATATTCGAACTCAATGGTGTAGCTGTAACGCCTAGTATAAAAGAATTCTTGAACGATGATAGCAGTTTTCTAAAAGAATTATAGTGGGCTTCATCTATAATTACCAATCCGATGTTTCCGATTTTTAATTTCTCATCATTCAGCCTGTTTTTCAGGGTCTCAACCATAGCCACAAAACAAGAATATTCGTCCTGGTCAGGCAATTCTTTGATTTTACTATTGATGATTTTGTTTTTGACATTGAAACCTTTAAGCATTTTTGAAGTCTGCTTGCAAAGTTCAATCCGGTGTGTCAGCACCAGTACTTTCTTGTCATTATACGAAAGATAGCGTCTTACGATTTCAGAAAATACGACGGTTTTTCCTCCTCCTGTTGGAAGCTGATAAAGCAAATGATGATTGCGCGGAGCATTGTTGATCCGTTCAAAAATCGCATCGATATCCCCCTGCTGATAAGCATAAAGTTCTTTTTTTTCTTCGATCTCTAATTCTAGGTTTTTTTGGGACATTTTGCGATTTAGGATAATTTGCAAAAGTACAGACTAAAAAGGGTTATAGATACATTTTTGGGCTTTATTTTAAAAAAAATTATAGAAATATTAGGAAATCATATAATGCTACTCGATTGTAAATAACCTAATTTTGGAAATCAAGCATTTTATACCTGATAATACCGTCCTATCCATGCTGAATTATGATGACTTTACGATAGAAATGGCAACCCGTCTTCAAAATGAGATGAAGGATCGTATTTCATTAAAAACCCGCAACAAAAATATCAGTACAATTGCCGGTGCAGATATTTCACACGAAGTAGGCAGCTCTAAATTATATGCCGGCATCGTGATTTTAAGCTATCCGGATTTGATTCCTATTTCCTATTCTCTGGCAGAAGGCGAATCCCAATTTGAATACAAAGCAGAGTATTTAGCCTTTCGAGAAGTTCCTACATTAATAAAAGCCTGGGAACAGATTCCTGTAAAGCCTGATTTACTGATTCTGGATGGACAAGGAATCACACATCCCAGAAGAATGGGAATCGCATCGCATTTTGGTTTGCTTACGAACCATCCCACTATAGGTTGTGCCAAAAACATGCTTCATGGAAAATACGATGTATTAGAAGATGAAAAATTTAGCTACCGCCCCATTTAT
Source organism: Flavobacterium microcysteis (assembly GCF_006385255.1). Lineage (GTDB taxonomy): Bacteria > Bacteroidota > Bacteroidia > Flavobacteriales > Flavobacteriaceae > Flavobacterium > Flavobacterium microcysteis. The sequence goes on along the minus strand of NZ_VFJE01000052.1, from coordinate 67,849 downwards.
AAAAATGAAGAAAAATTAGGATTTGCACTCCGCACAAAAACAAATGTCAAGCCCGTTTTTATTTCACCCGGACATCATGTTTCCGTTGATGACAGCTTAGAAATTATGAATCGGGCAGTCCAAAAATACAGAATTCCTGAGCCAACAAGACAAGCACATGTCATGGTCAATCTTTTCCGTACCGGTCAGCGCCAAGCCGGATATCACGAACTGGATGTGCAGCTTCCTTTATTCTAAAAAACTTACTCTACCAGGTCAAAAAACCTCTCAAACTCTTCTTTGTTTTCCCAGTTTTGCCTGAACGCAGTATTTTTTATTTCAAGTATCCTGTCTTTAAATTCCGATACCATTCCGTTTTCTATAGCGTATTTAACCACCTGTTCAAAGGAGTTCAGCATACTTTTGTAGAATGAGGCATAACGTATTTCTCTACGGGCCGTATACTTCTGTGCTACTTCGAGATTATGAAACATCAAATCAGCAACAACAAAAGAATCGACACCAAGGCTTAAAAAATGCTTGATGTATTTTTGTGCCACAGAACGGCGTAATTTGGCCCGTTTTCCTTTGAGAGGAAAATATTCGTTCGAAATTTTTAATCTTGCCTCCTGAAGTAGTTTATCTTCTTTAGGATTGAAGACAAAATCATAATAGGTTTTAACATCAGAGAATTTCTCATACAGTTCTAACAGTTGTTCTTCCAACTGTTCTTTATCTAATTCTTTAAGATATTTTTTTAAATCTCTTTTGCTCATTTCAGAATTCTCTTTTTACAAATATAGTATTATCCAACGATTGCTGCTACTCTTTCAAATTTGGCAGATAGCCTTATTCTTCCTTTTAATCCTCATTAAGAATGCTTAAATTTGACAAATCTCTAAAAAAAATCGATGAAAGATCAGGTAAAAGTAACTCCGGCAGAAAAATGGATTATCAACCCTCTAAATAATTTTATCAGTAAGTCTACTACGGGTGGTATTCTTCTTTTTATTGCTGCTGTAGTAGCTATTTTCCTTGCTAATTCTGATTGGAAAGACTGGTATCATCACATTTGGGAACATAAAATTGGCTTTACTATTAATGATGAACTGTATCTTAATTACAGCATCCATCATTGGGTAAATGACGGATTAATGGCTGTTTTCTTTTTTGTGGTCGGATTGGAGCTTAAAAGAGAAATGATTGGAGGCGAACTGTCACAGCCTAAAAAAGCGGCATTGCCTATTGTAGCAGCCGTTGGAGGAATGGTTTTCCCCGCTTTGATTTATACCATGTTTAATTTTGGAGCTGATTCTTCTCATGGATGGGGAATCCCGATGGCTACTGATATTGCTTTTGCTTTGGGTGTTTTATATCTTTTGGGAGATAAAATACCTGCAACGTTAAAAATATTCTTGACAGCTCTGGCGATTGTAGACGATTTGGGTGCTGTTTTGGTAATTGCATTTTTCTACACGGCTTCTATTAATAGTATTGCTTTAGGCATAGGGCTTGGCGTTTTTGTTTTTCTGCTGATCTGTAACAGACTCGGAGTCCGAAATATTTTGTTTTATGCCTTGGTCGGAATTGCAGGAGTTTGGCTTCCATTTCTTCTTTCTGGTGTTCATGCCACTATTGCGGCCGTTTTGGTAGCCTTCACGATTCCGGCAGGTTCAAGAATAGATGAAGCACTATTTATTTCAAAAATCAAGACCCGATTAAATCAGTTCAAAGAGCTTGATCCTACTGATGCTCCTACTCTTTCTGAAGACCAGCTTCATGTTTTGCAAGACATCCGTAAATTATCAAAAGACGCTATGTCACCGCTCCACAGACTCGAACATGGACTACATTCTTTTGTCAGTTTTATTATCATGCCGGTTTTTGCATTGGCTAACGCCGGAGTTACATTCTCTAGCGGTATCATTGAAAATGCGGCAAGTTCCGTAACCTTAGGTGTTATTTTTGGTCTATTGGCTGGAAAAGTAATTGGCGTATATGGAGTGTCTTCATTAATGATACGATTCAAATGGGCAAATCTTCCAGATGGGATGACCAACAAAAGCCTTTTTGGTGTAGGATTTCTGGCCTCTATCGGGTTTACGATGTCGCTCTTTGTTACCAATCTTGCCTTTGAAAATCCCGAATACGAACTGCAGGCAAAATTGGGTATTTTTGCAGCATCATTAGTTGGAGGAATAGCCGGTTATTTGTTACTGTCTAAAAATAATAAACCCGAAAATTCAATTACTAATTCATAAATTCATACTTCTTACAATGCTTAAACTTTTTAAAATTGTCGCTCTACTAGAAGGTATCTCTTACCTTGTATTATTTGGAAATATGCTAATCCTGAAAGGAAGCAACCCTGAGTTATACAAAACATTTCTATTCCCTATTGGAATGACACACGGACTCTTATTTATAGCGTATATCATCTTAGCTATCATGTTAAAAATAGAACTTAACTGGAGCGCTAAAAAATTCGCAATTATTGTTCTTGGTTCTGTAATCCCTTTAGGTGCTTTCTACGTTGAGAAGAAATATCTGAATACTCAAACAAACTAAAACACATGATCGAGAAAATATTTAATTGGACATATAAACTCTTTAAAGACTGGGGTTATAGTGACACGGTATCTTCGTATGCTAATGTTGCCGTAAACTTTATCCTGCTTGCGATAGCTGTCTTTATAATCCATTATATATTCAAGAAAATATTAATCGAAGTCTTTAGTACCATTGCGCAAAGAACAAAAACTCAGTTTGACGATTTACTGGTGGCTAACAAAACGACCAAGTATATTGCCTATCTGATTCCGCTTCTTTTTGTTAACATAACTGTTCCAATCATTCTGAAGGATTTTGCCTATTGGGAAGGATTCTTCAGAAAAGGATTGGAAATATATATCGTATTTCTGGTTCTTTGGATTATACGAAGTATTTTAAATGCCGTAAAAGACTACCTTAAACGACTACCTGATTTTAATGACAAGCCAATAGATAGTTACATTCAGGTATTTATGATTGTACTCTGGATTTTTGGAGTTACGACTATTGTACTGATTCTATTTGAAACTTCCATCACTACCCTATTTGCTACTTTTGGAGCGATTTCAGCTATCGTAATCTTAATTTTTAGGGATACCATTTTAGGATTTGTAGCCAGCATCCAGGTTTCAGTAAATGATTTGGTACGTATTGGTGACTGGGTCACTTTTGAAAAATATGGTGCCGATGGTGATGTAATCGAAATTAACCTGGCTACAGTAAAAGTGCGAAATTTTGATAATACCACTACAACAATTCCTACCTATAGCTTAATTTCTGATTCTTTCAAAAACTGGCGCGGTATGCAGAATTCAGGAGGAAGAAGAATTAAAAGGTTTATTCTTATCAAAGCAAATAGCGTACGTTTTTTGCATACTGATGAATTGGAAGGCTTGAAAAAAATACAGCTTGTTACTTCTTATATTGAGCATCGCCAGCAAGATATTGACAAATACAATACCAATAATAATATTGACAAAAGCCTGACTATTAACGGTAGGAATATGACTAACTTGGGATTGTTCCGAAAATACATCAATCAATATCTGGCAAACCATCCCGGAATAAATAAGGATATGACGATGATGTGTCGTCATTTACAGCCAACAGAAAAAGGTATTCCAATTGAAGTTTATGCCTTTTCAAATGACAAGCGTTGGATCAATTACGAATATATTATGGCCGATATTTTCGACCATATTATTGCTGCCGTACCTTATTTCGACCTGGAACTCTACGAACTGCCTTCTGAAAAAGGAATATATACAGAATAAGTTATTTCTTAAGCCTGTCTTTGACAAATTCAATTGCGGTCTTGCCATGAATTGAAGGACGCCCAAAACTGTCCAAATTTACCATTGTTATGGAATTGACCGTAATAATGGTTTCTTTAGTCATTATATTTCTCACTTCACATTTTAGTGTCAGCGATGTTTTTCCAAACTTCACCACGTCAATCCCAATTTCAACAATATCACCTTGTTTGGCAGAACTGATAAAATTGATTTCCGACATGTGTTTGGTTACGACACGTTCGTTTTCTAGCTGGATTATAGAGTATAAAGCCGCTTCTTCATCAATCCATGATAAAAGCTTACCTCCGAATAATGTTTGGTTTGGGTTTAAATCTTCCGGTTTTACCCATTTTCTGGTATGAAATCTCATAATCTTATTTTGACATTACAAAATTAACAAATCTCACCTATTAAAATCAGATTCAGTCGGGATTAAAGCCAGTAAAATTTCTTAAAATCATGCCAAAATTCCCTCTTAAACCTTCCTAACATTCAATTTGTACCTTTTTGAAAAGCTGTAGGATTTAAGCTTCTTTCCTTCTGCTTATAATCAACATTTAATCAACAAGATACCTAAAAACAAGGGGCTAAAACCCTTCATTTATTGGTCATAAAAAAAAGTTATAGAATTATTAAAAAAAACATAAACATGGGAATTATATAACAAAAAGTAAGAAATGTTAAAATTCTATGATATATCTTTGCCTCAGAATTGTTGCTTAAAAAGAGAAAAATTAAATTAAAATCCATTAAGAATTATGAAAAAGAATTTACCATTATTATCGTTTTTATTGCTGGCTTTCGCCTCTGCAAACGCACAGGATTCTGCTGTAACAGTTGAAAAAGCCCCAGCGGACGGCTACAACAAATGGTCGATTGAAGTAAACGGAGGGGTAAATAAGCCAACGAGGTCAATGACTGATGGTTATTATACTTCAACATTAAATCTATTCCATGCTGATTTAGGTGTTAGGTACATGTTCAATCCTAAATTTGGTTTGAAATTAGATTTCGGTTATGATAAATTCAAAGAACACGATGACAGCAACCCATTTGAAAGCACGTATTTAAGAACAAGCCTTCAAGGAGTTGTGAACTTAGGAAGAGTGTTGAACTTTGAAGACTGGACCGATACATTCGGTTTATTAGTTCATGGTGGATTTGGTGTATCTCAATTGTCTTCTAAAGATGGTTTTGACGGAGAAGATTATATGGGTAACGGAATCTTAGGGATTACAGGTCAGGTAAAATTAAGCAACAGTGTTGTATTAACCGGAGACCTTACAGGAATTGTTCACGGTAAACAAAACTATAATTTTGACGGTCAAGGACCAACAACTACCGGAACTTTTGATGGTACATTATTGAATGCTTCTGTTGGTTTGACGTTCTACCTTGGTAAAAACGAAAAACATGCTGACTGGTATTCTGAGACTAAAATCGACGAGCTGAAAGCTCTTGAAGAAAGAGTTGGAATGATTGAAACCGGATTGGCTGATTCTGATAAAGATGGTGTTCCGGATATGTATGATCTTGAGCCAAACTCTATCGCAGGAGTTGCTGTAAATACAAAAGGACAATCTATTGACAGAAACCAAAATGGTGTGCCTGATGAACTGGAAAGCTACTTAGATAAAAAATACGGACAGAATGGTAAAGCTACAGCTTCAAACAGTACTATTGAAGAGCTAATCAATGGTGGTTATGTCAATGTATATTTTGACTTTAATTCAGCTAAGCCAACAACTACTTCTCTATCTGGTGTTGATTTCTTAGTGAAATACCTAAAAGCAAATCCATCAGCTAATGCAGAAATCATTGGTTATGCAGACGAAATAGGAAACTCAGACTATAACAAAGATTTGTCACAAAGAAGAGCTAATTCTGTAAGAGATATTGTAGTCAATTCAGGAATCAACGCTTCAAGACTGACAGTTGTTGGAAACGGTGAAGATACTTCTGTGAATAAAAATTCTAAAGAAGCCCGTCAAATCGTAAGAAGAGTTACTTTCAGAGTTAAATAATTTCTTCATAAATATTTCAAAACTGCTGTAGCAATACGGCGGTTTTTTTTTATCTTTAAAAGAAAAACCATGGAAAACAGAGACGCTTTCATTTCTGAATTCAGAGGTGAAACTTTAGGAACAGTCACAAACGAGTCTTCAACTGATGAAATTTTTCAAAACCAGGTCCTCCGCCCAATACTAAAACTCCAGAATGATCTTTTTATTGATGTATTTAGAAATTATATATCAAAGTATAAAAATGATTTCTATAGCTATTCTGTTGAAAAGAAACTGGCTTACATCGAAAATTCAATCCAAAAGGACATCAAGTTCCGTAATTCGCTTAAAGGAATTGTCATTGGATTATTTACAATACACGAGTATAATGAATACATCAAAAATTCATCTTCCCTGAATAAGAGAATGATGAATATCTTGATTGAAAGATTAAAAAATCAAGTACAGCTTTTTGAGCTACAAGAGGAATAAATAAAAAAAGAGGCGATTTGCCTCTTTTTTGTTTTTAATTCGCCTTCTGGAGAATTGCTTTGGTTCCGTCAGGATTAAGAAGATAAAGCTTGTCTTTCTTAATCTGATAGGTTGTTGTGCTTTGCAGTGCTTTTACAAACAATTTTTCTGTATTATAATTAGGACACATCATTTCAGTGGTAACGATATCTGAAAATCGCAATACTTCTTTTTCATAAAATAACTTGCCTCCCATTCCATTACAGCCCGCAAAACCAGTAAATTTAGATTCTTCGGCATTAATTTCGATACCCGGTAATTTCTTTTCAAAATCTTTCGGATTCACTTTTTTGCCTTCCAGTTCTTCTAAAACCCAGTTGCCCTGCAATTGCTTGTCCACAATATAATTCCCGCAGCCTTTCAGCTCCTTAAAATCCTTGTCTTTGCCTCTTTTTAAAGATGCTCTTACGTTATAATTATATTCATTATCAGACATTCCATCTGAGCATTTGCCTTGCTGTATCGTAAACTTTAAATGGATACTGTCCGATTTTGCTTCATACGAAATAACGTTGGCATCCATTGCCCTATTCGGTTTGTCATAAGGTATCGTAAAATTCTTTTCTGTTTCCGGTGAAGTAAAGCGGACAGAATCCTTCATGATTTCAATTCCCCAAAAAGGTTCTGTTCCAGACGCTTTAAAAAAAGCATCATTTACCTTCTCAACCGCAGCAACAGTATCTTTTGTTACCGAAAGAGAATCCACTCCATTCTCTTCTTTGTCAGCAGATTTCGGTTTGCAGTTTACAAACAGCAAGCACAAGGCTGCCAACGTAATTATAGACTTTTTTTTCATGGTCTTATTTTTTTATAAATGATAGCACCTTTGTGTTGTTTCCATCGTATAATTTAAGCTTGTCACCCTGAAGCTTGAATTTTTGTACTGAATTGAATAAGGTCATAAATTTGCCTTCTCCGGTTCCTTGACAAGCCATTTTTGTTTGGGCAATAGGTCCGAAACTAATTTTATCTTCGTTAATAGTATAGCTTCCCGACATTGAATTACATCCTGAATTACCAGAGAGACGGTTTTCTGCTTTGTCAAAATTCAATACCGGAATTTTAGCAAACTCTCCTTTGTCAATAGGTTCTCCAAATGTCTGTTCTAATTCCCAGCTACCAGTGGAAAGTTCAGCAATAGCCTCTGCTCCTTTTTTACAGCTACATGATTGTAATCCGATCAAAACAATGGCACAGACTACTGATAAAAATTTAGTTTTCATATTTTTTGATGTTTGATTGAAATATAAATATACGCATTCCCTAGCAGAGTATAAAATCAGAAAGGATTTAAAACCTTAGCGTCTTAATACTTATTACAAAGAATAACTCTGTTGATTTGAACACAGATTGACACGGATTAAAAACAATTTACGCAGATTTAAGAAATTTGTATAAAAAACTCCTCCTTCATATATAAGAACCATAACCTTAGTTCCTCAGAACCTTAGCACCTTTAAAACACTGATTAAAACGATTTACGCAGATTTAAAAAATCTATATTAAAAGAGTTTCCCTTTTATATGTAGAATAAACAAACCTTAGTCCCTCAGAACCTTAGCAACTTAGCAACTCCTATAAAAGCCCATTATACTTCCTAATAAACCATTCCGCAGCAAGCGAAATTGCAATTAGCACCAATAACCATATCCAGTCTACTAAAGGAGTCTTTTTGACAATTTCTTTCTGCGTAGCTTTATATTCATCATTTTGCAATAGTGACTTTATAAGCTCTTCTACCTGATTAGGATGGAAAACCTTTCCTTGGGTCTGAGAAGCCAATTGTGTAAGCTTGTTCAGGTCAGGGTTTACAAACTGCCTTTCGATATCAAAATCCAATACTTCAAAAAAGCCATTGTAGGTATTTTTGGATTGTGCCTCGACTACTTTAAAACTATATTCACCAGCTGAAAGACCGTCCAGATTGACCTTATAGGACTTATTACCTTTTAAAAGATCGTAGTTTTTTGTTTGTTTTGTCTTTTTATTTGTGATTGAAATCGTAAGTCTTGCATTTTCATCAAACTCGTAATTCTTATTGAAATACTGAGCCGTAATTTCAATAGCTTCTCCTGAATTATAGAAGTTTTCGTGATTCACCACAAGTGATTTCCTTGCGTTATTGGATGCCAAAAACTGGATGGTCTTATCTACAAAAACATCAAATTTATCATAGGATTGGTTACCTATATGGCTTTGCAACCTCCATTTCCAGATGTTTTCACCTAAAAGAAAAGCATTTCTTTTTGCCTGGTTTTCAGAATAAGCCAATAAAGGTGAACCCGTATTGACATTTCGGATACGTGATGAGATCAACACTTCAACATTTTCTTTTGCTGTAACCGTTCCGAAAGCATTTTGCAATGGCGGCAGGTTTTCAAAACCAATATTATCAATAGCAAACAGATTAAACTGAGCGTTAAAATCAGACAAATAATCTTCCTTTTGTCCGCTCATTTTGAATTGCAATGTACTTTGTTGTTGGTTCAGGAAATTAAAATCGGTATTGGTTCCTGTGATAATCCATGTATTCAATCCGGCAAGCTTATTCGCTTCAAAAACAGATTTAAATTCTGCCGTTGGTTGATATAAGATCAAGATATTATAATCTTGTAATGAACTGATTTTATTTGGATTGACTATCGTCACTTTACGTTGTAGATTAGTTTCAATTGAACGCTTTAAAGCACCAATATCAGGATGATTGATTGCTGTAACGATAGCTACTTCAGACTTTTGGTCAATGACTTCAACAGCAAAATTCTTATTGTTATTGTAGGTATTTTTTTCTGCTTCCTTAGAAGTTATTGATGCTTTAAAAACCTGAACCCCTATTTTGTCAGCAGGTAATAAAACATTCAATACCGCAGTTTTTTTCGATGGCGTGAAAGAAACACTTTGCTTTGTCAAAACAGCACCACCTTGTGAAATGCTAAAATCGGCTGCAACACTTTTGTTTCCAGAATATTGAAGAAATACTTCTACAGGAAATTTATTTTTGTGGAAAGCGTATTTATTGACATTGAGCTGGCTTATTTTTAAATCCAGAAAAGTAGTCGTATCTCCTAAAATTACAGGAAATACTTTATTATTAGGATTAAAGCTGTAAACATAGTCATTTCCAGAAGTTTGATTTCCATCTGTTAAGATAACCGTTGGAAATGCCGTATTCTTATTGATACTTTTTAGATTCTTTGCTACTTCATCCAGATTGGTTTGCGTTCCTTTAAAATTAAAACTGTCCGACAGTTCAAATTCATTTGAAAATTGATACGACTGTATATCAAATTTCTCCTGAAGCCTTGAATCAGAAACCAATTTTTTATAGATATCCAAAGCTGTTTCGTTTGCTTTTAATTCTGTTATAGAACTTGAATTATCAACAACAATAGGCAATGGTGTCTTTACTATATCCAGTGTACTGGTCGTGATTTTTGGATTAATCAATAGTAGTAAGATTCCAAAAATAGAGAAGAAACGTAAAAAGGCTAAAAGCAGCTGAGTTCTGGATTTATTTTTAGCCCTGAAAAAATATTGAAAAAAAGACAAACCTCCTGCTATTAATATTGAAAGTAAGAGTAATAATATGGTGTTTGTCGTCATTTAATCAAGGTATTTTAAAACAAGAATCTTGTAATTGGAAATTACGAATTATGAATTACGAATTACGAATGTAAAATCCGTAATTCGTAATTTGAAATTTATAATTGATTAAGTCAGCATTCCGCCATCAACATTCATAACTTGTCCTGTGATATAAGCACTCATATCAGAAGCTAAGAAAAGACATGCATTTGCTACATCTTCAGTTGTTCCACCACGTTTTAATGGAATAGCGTCTCTCCATCCTTGAACAACATCTTCGTTTAGTTTTCCTGTCATTTCAGTTTCAATAAAACCTGGAGCAATTGCATTGCAACGGATGTTTCTTGAACCAAGCTCCAAAGCAACAGATTTTGTAAACCCTATTACTCCGGCTTTTGAAGCAGCATAGTTAGTTTGTCCGGCATTACCCTTCACTCCTACTACTGAGCTCATGTTTATAATAGAACCTGCACGGTTTTTAAGCATGGTTTTCTGAACCGCTTTTGTCATGTTGAAAACAGACTTCAGGTTTACTTCGATTACTTTGTCGAAATCTTCTTCTGAAATACGCATTAACAGGTTGTCTTTTGTGATTCCCGCATTATTAATCAAAATATCGATATTTCCAAAAGTTGCGATTACATCATCTACTAGTTTTTGCGCTTCATTAAAATCAGCAGCATTAGACTGATATCCTTTAGCTTTTACACCAAGAGCTATCAATTCATCTTCCAAAACTTTAGCTGCTTCGGCAGACGAACTATAAGTGAATGCCACATTTGCGCCGTGTTTTGCAAAAACTTCTGCAATTCCTCTACCAATTCCTCGGCTAGCACCTGTAATGATCGCTGTTTTTCCTTCTAGTAATTTCATTATAAAAATTTATTTAGTTTGTCTATGTTGAGTGACAAATATAAGAATTCAATCGCAATACTGTAAGACAAGCCTTTAAACTTTCAGGAATTTATCTATCCTTTTGTTCCATGTTTTGCTATAAATCGCAATCAGCGTAAAAATCAGCAATATATAAACATACCATGCATTTGCAATAAGGTCAATCACATCCAATCGGCCTTTGGCAAAATTCAAAATAAGCAGTACTTGTGCCCCATATGGTAGAATTCCTTGTACTATACAGCAAAAAATATCAAGAATCGCCGCTGTTTTTTTAGGACTCAGTTCGTATTCATCACTTATTTCTTTAGCTATGGCTCCTGTAATCACAATAGAAACGGTGTTATTGGCAATAGCCAGGTTGGTAACACTTACTAATGTACCAATACCCATTTGTGCTGATTTTTTGCTCTTAATTTTTGATTTTATCTTTTGCAATACATAGTCAATACCGCCTGCTTTTTCGACTAAAGCAGCTAGTCCGCCCGTTAATATTGACAATAGAAAAATATCTGTCATGCTTAAAAAACCTTCATAATTTTTCTGCATAAAACTCAATACGGTAAAATCATGTTGGGCAAAACCAATAATTCCTGCAACCAATATTCCAATCAATAACGTAACAAAAACATTTAAGCCGGAAACCGCCAGACCTATTACCAAAATGTATGGCACTATTGTAATCAGTTCATAGCTTTCTTTTTGAATAGCTACAGGGCTTATTTCTGAATTAAATCCCAAATAGAACAGCAATAGTATAGTGATAATGGATGCTGGAAGCGCAATAAAAAGATTGACTTTAAATTTATCGCGCATTTCACAGCCAAGTGATTGTGTAGCGGCAATTGTAGTATCGGATATAATTGACAGGTTGTCTCCTAACATAGAACCACCAAGTAATGAACCCGCAATTAAAGGCATAGAAGCACCGCTTTTATCGGCCAGACTGATAGCAATTGGCCCTAAAGCCACTATCGATCCTACAGAAGTTCCCGTGGCTGTTGATAAAAATGAGGCTATTAAAAAGATACCCAACGGAAAATACTCTGTATCTATCGTACTGATTCCTAAATTCACAACAGCATCAACAGCTCCCATCGCTTGAGTAACAACAGCAAAAGCCCCAGACAGCAGATAAATAAGACACATTGTGATAATCTGGTTGTTTCCACAGCCTTTTATCAACGTATCTACTTTTGCCTCAATAGATTCTTTGAAAAGCAAAAAGGCTACGATTATGCCAAAAGTCACTGCTATTGGAGATGGCAAGGCATAAAAATCATGGAGCAGGATTCCCGCACCAAGGAATGTGAAAATAAAAACAAAAAAGGGCAATAAGGCTATAAACGAGCCTTGAGTTTTAAGATGTTTCATCATCGATAGCTTAAAAATTAATAAAGCTCACGACGAAAAGCAAACCGAAAAAAGTGTGGGATGGCAACATTTTTTCCAAAAGATTTGGCTTATCGTTTTAGCACCTTGCTTGTTGTTGCAGGTTGCTATCTCTTTACGAGATTCGTGATAACGGATGCAAATATAGAGCATATTTTAAATTATATTTACCATAAACTCATTTTTTACAAATATTTAATAATTTCCGATATAATTAAAATATCTATAAAAATAAAACCTCTCTGTTGCAAATTCAACAGAGAGGTTTTTTAATTATCTATTTATGATGTGGTTAGGCTTCCGGCATAACTACATAACTGGTATCGTCTTTTACCTTCGGAAATTCTTTTTTTCTCCAACGCTCTTTTGCAGCTTCTATTTTTTCATTGCTGGAAGAAACAAAATTCCAATAGATAAAACGTTCTTCAGGAAGCGGCTGGCCACCAAAAAGAATGACATGAGTGTTTGGCTTAAGCGTCATAGAACAAGCATTGTCTAGCTTTGAAACCAACATGTTTCCTTTTTCAACATGATTGTCGCAGGCCTGGACTGCTCCTTCAACAACACAGATTCCAATTTCTCCAAAAAGCTGCCCTTCTGTATGAAGAAGATATTCGTCCTGGGTTTTGATTTCAACCATAAACAGCTCCGAATGTACAGGAACCGGTGATTCTTTACCATATCCTTTTCCGGCTACCAATATAAATTCTGCTGTTTCATCTTTCCAACTCGGAAGGTCATTTCTGTCAAAATGATGAAACTCCGGATCAATGTCTTCTTTGTCTTTTGGCAATGCTACCCAAATCTGATAGCCATGCATCATATATTCTTTTCCGTGTCTTAATTCTTCGGGTGTTCTTTCTGTATGAGTCACACCATTTCCGGCAATCATCCAGTTCACAGAACCCGGCGCGATTTTCTGCTCCGTGCCAATGCTGTCTTTATGCATTACCTCACCATCCAGTAAGAAAGTTAAGGTTGCAAGTCCAATGTGCGGATGCTGGCCTACATCCATATAATGATCAGGCCCCATTTTTGTTGGCCCCATATGGTCAATAAAGATAAATGGACCTACCATTCTTTTTTTACGGAAAGGCAGCAGCCTACCTACTAAAAAGTCCCCGATATCGCGCGGTCTTTCTTCTATAATTAAGTCGATGTTTGACATATTTTGTTTTGTTTGTTGTGAGTATCTAATTTACTAAAATTATTTCAGTGCTTCCAAAATAGCTTCCCATTCATCCAGCTTTTGTAAAAAACTTTTAGAAGCATTGGCGCCACTTGGCGATGGCAATATGGAATAATGGATGTCTTTTCTTCGACCTACATATTTGTCATAGAAATTGGACACATTTTTACTCGAAAAAAAGACATGTTTAATGCTTGGGTATTGTTTGTAAAAGCTTTCAAAATCATTCGCTTTTTCGTTTTTGATATTGCTATCCAAACTTCCTGTCCGTTCACAATAGGCCAAAACATCCCAAAGCGCAATATCATTCTCTTCTAATAATTGTTTCTTTTCCGCATATTCTTTTGGTAATGGCTGGTTGAATAATGTAAAAAGCAGTTTCCAAAAACTATTTCCTTTATTACCGTAATATTCCTGTAATTCTAAAGATTTCTCTCCCGGCATAGTTCCTAAAATCAGTATTTTGGAATTATGATTTACTAAAGGCGGAAAGGCTTGTTTCATTCTTTAAAATTATAAAAAAATCGGCATTAAATAAAAAAGCCTTGCAGTTTGCAAGGCTTTCTTTATCAATTGTATGGAGATTAACCCATAACTTCTTTTACTTTTTTACCGATTTCAGCAGGAGAATCAACAACGTGGATACCGTTTTCTCTCATGATGCGTTTTTTAGCTTCAGCTGTATCATCAGCACCACCAACAATTGCGCCAGCGTGTCCCATTGTTCTTCCTTTTGGAGCAGTTTCACCAGCGATGAATCCGATAACTGGTTTTCTGTTTCCATCAGCTTTGATCCATTTAGCAGCATCAGCTTCTAATTGCCCACCAATTTCTCCAATCATGATGATACATTCTGTTTCAGGATCGTTCATCAATAATTCAACAGCTTCTTTAGTAGTTGTTCCAATGATTGGATCTCCACCGATACCGATAGCTGTAGTGATTCCCATACCTTGTTTTACAACCTGATCAGCTGCTTCATAAGTAAGAGTTCCTGATTTAGAAACGATACCTACTTTTCCTTTTTTGAAAACGAAACCTGGCATGATACCAACTTTAGCTTCTTCCGGAGTGATTACACCTGGACAGTTTGGACCTACAAGACGACAATCTTTATTTTGAATATAAGCATAAGCCTTAACCATATCAGCAACAGGAATTCCTTCAGTAATTGTGATAATAACTTTGATTCCTGCATCTGCAGCTTCCATAATTGCGTCAGCAGCAAAAGCTGGCGGTACGAAAATAATTGTAGTATCTGCTCCAGCCTGATCAACAGCATCTTTAACAGTATTGAAAACTGGACGGTCTAAGTGAGTTGTTCCTCCTTTTCCTGGAGTTACACCACCTACAACATTTGTTCCGTATTCAATCATTTGAGAAGCGTGAAAAGTTCCTTCGCTTCCTGTAAAACCTTGAACAATTATTTTAGAATCTTTATTGACTAAAACGCTCATAATATATTTTTTAAATTTATTTTTTTGAATGGTGTTGCAAAAGTAAGGTTTTGATGCCTAATAGGAAAGTTTTTTATACTTAAATATTTAAGAAATCAGGACAGTTGGCTCATTTGAAATCCTCTGTAAAGTTTGTCGTCTTTTATTTCCCAGATTACCATAAAATGGGCCAAAAGCATCTCTTCTCTTGGGTTTTCAAATGTTTTTACATAGTGTGAATACCGAACAGAAACCAAATTTTCTTCTTCCAGAATATGGCTGATTCGAATTTTTGATCGTGTATAGGCAATCTGAAGTTCGGCAGATAAAGCCAATATTTCAGCCTTATTCATCTGCAAAAATCCTTTAGAGCTATTCCAATCTAAAATAACTTCAGGATGTAATGACAATTCCATGATATTCGAATCAAGAAGTGCATCCGACTTGTAAAAATTCTGTACGATTTCTTTTGGTGTCATTTTTATTTCAGTTTACTAAGGATTTCCGGAATTTTCTTAACATTGGCATACTGTTTTAATTTTTCACGAGCTTCATCGGCAGGAGTTCCAAAATAAGTTTTGCCTCCTTCCAATGATTTTGTAACACCTGACTGCGCCATAACAACAGCCTTTTCTCCTATCGTTAGACTGCTGGCAACGCCTACTTGTCCCCAAATGGTTACTTCGTCCATAATTTTAACACAGCCTGCTATTCCGGTCTGTGCTGCAATAAGGCATTTTTTTCCAACTACCGTATCATGTCCAATATGAACCTGATTATCCAGTTTTGATCCTTCGCCAATGGTTGTATCACCAGTTACTCCGCGATCGATAGTGCATAATGCGCCTATTCCAACATTATCTTCAATAACAACTCTACCTCCTGAAATAAGCTGGTCAAAACCTTCCGGGCGTTTTTTATAATAAAAGGCATCGGCTCCTAAAATAGCTCCGGCATGTATTATTACATTGTCGCCAATAACAGTATGGTCGTATATGGAAACATTAGAGTGAATGATACAGTTCTTTCCTATTTTGACATGATTCCCAATAAAGCAATTTGGCTGAATATAAGTTCCTTCGCCAATTATTGCACTTAGAGAAATCGCATTGTCAGTAGCTCTGAAAGGTCTGAAATGTTTGGTCAGTTTATTAAAATCCCGAAAAGGATCGTCAGAAATAAGCAATGCTTTTCCTTCCGGGCATTCAACTTCTTTATTGATTAAAATAATCGTAGCAGCAGAATGTAACGCTTTATCGTAATATTTTGGGTGGTCTACAAAGACAATATCTCCGGGTTCTACGACATGAATCTCGTTCATTCCGTAAACCGGAAAACTTGGATCGCCAATATATTTGCTGCCAATAATGTCAGCAACTTCTTTTAAGGTCTGTGTTTTAGGAAATTTCATATTGGTCGCAAATTAGAAATTGAGCTAATAAGAAAATGAGATAACCAAAAAGCTATCTCATTTCCAAATTTACTAATTTAATTATTCTTTTACACGCTCCATGTAAGCCCCTGTAGCGGTATCAATTTTGATTTTATCACCTTCATTGATAAACAAAGGAACGTTTACAGAAGCTCCTGTTTCAACAGTAGCCGGTTTTGTAGCGTTTGTAGCTGTATTTCCTTTTACTCCTGGCTCTGCATACGTAACTTCTAATATGATAGAAGCCGGCATATCTACTGAAAGAGGCAAATCAGTTTCTGTATTGATCTGGATCATTACATTAGTTCCTTCTTTCAATAAGTCTGGTGCATCAAGCACATCTTTGTTTAATGAAATTTGCTCAAAAGATTCTGCATTCATGAAATGAAATTCATTTCCTTCAGCATATAGGAATTGAAAAGTATGTGTTTCAACACGGATTACATCAATTTTATGTCCTGCAGAAAAAGTATTATCTAAAACTTTACCTGAAGTCAAACTTTTTAGTTTTGTTCTAACGAAAGCCGGTCCTTTTCCAGGCTTTACGTGAAGGAACTCAACAATTTTATAAATATCGTGGTTGAATTTAATACACAATCCGTTTCTAATGTCTGCAGTACTTGCCATTTGTTTGTTATTTCGTTTTTTTGTTTTTCTTTAATTCTTAGTAAATTCCTGTATATCCTTTCATAACACCTCTTGACGAGTTTCTGATGAAAAGGATAATTTCGTCTCTTTCTGGAGTCGCTTCCATTTCTGCTTCAATGATTCCTAAAGCTTGAGTTGTGTTATAGTTTTTTTGATATAAAATTCTATAGATTTCCTGGATCTCGCGGATTTTCTCAGTTGTAAATCCTCTTCTTCTTAATCCAACAGAATTGATTCCAACGTATGATAGCGGTTCTTTTGCCGCTTTTGTATACGGAGGCACGTCTTTTCTTAATAAAGACCCACCTGAGATCATAGCGTGATCACCAACGCTAATAAATTGGTGAACAGCTGAAAGTCCTCCGATAATTGCATAATTTCCAATAGTAACGTGTCCTCCTAAAAGTACACCGTTTACAATAATTGCATTGTTACCTACATGACAATCGTGTGCAATGTGCGCAGTTGCCATAATTAAACAATTATTACCAATTACAGTCTGTCCTGAGGCAACAGTTCCTCTATTTACAGTTACACATTCTCTGATTGTTGTATTGTCTCCAATAATTGCCAAAGAATCTTCTCCTCCAAATTTCAAATCCTGTGGTACTGCAGAAATTACAGCTCCGGGAAATATATTACAGTTTTTTCCGATTCTCGCTCCTTCCATAATCGTCACGTTGGATCCAATCCAAGTTCCGTCACCAATTACTACATTATTATGAATAGTTGTGAACGGTTCGATTACAACGTTTTTAGCGATTTTTGCGCCTGGATGAACGTATGCTAACGGTTGATTCATAAATTTCTTTTTAGTTAATTTTAGCGATTTGCGCCATTAATTCTGCTTCAGCCACTAATTTTCCATTGGCATAAGCATTCGCTTGCATGTGACAAATTCCTCTTCTGATTGGAGAAATTAAATCACATTTGAAAATCAATGTGTCTCCAGGCAAAACTTTGTGCTTGAATTTCACATTATCAATTTTCATAAAATAAGTTAGGTAATTTTCAGGATCCGGAACAGAACTCAAAATCAAAATTCCACCTGATTGTGCCATCGCTTCTACAATGATAACACCTGGCATTACTGGCGCTCCAGGAAAATGTCCAACAAAGAAACTTTCGTTCATTGTCACATTTTTCAAACCAACCACGTGCGTATCTGACATTTCAATAATTCTGTCGATAAACAAAAATGGAGGTCTGTGAGGCAAAATGCTCATGATTTTGTGAATATCCATCAACGGTTCCTGATTTAAATCATAAACAGGTACCTGATTTCTTTGTTCAATTTTGATGATTTTAGACATTTTTTTAGCGAATTGCGTATTCACAAAATGCCCCGGCTTATTAGCAATAACCTTTCCTTTAATTCTGGTTCCGATTAAAGCCAAATCTCCAACAACGTCAAGTAGTTTGTGACGAGCTGCTTCGTTTGGATAATGCAAGGTCAGGTTATCTAAAATCCCGTTTGGTTTTACCGAGATTTTTTCTTTTCCAAAAGCCACTTTCAGATTTTCCATAGTGCTTTCAGAAATTTCTTTGTCAACATAAACAATAGCATTGTTTAGGTCGCCTCCTTTTATCAGTCCATTTTCAAGCAATGCTTCTAATTCGTGAAGGAAACTAAAAGTTCTTGCATCGGCAATTTCTGTCTTAAAATCAGAAATACTTTTCATCGTAGCATTCTGGGTACCTAGAACCTTAGTACCAAAATCAACCATAGCGGTTACTTGATAATCATCAGATGGCATTACCAAAATTTCACTTCCGGTAGCTTCGTCAGTATATGAAATAACTTCTTTTACAACATATACTTTACGCTCTGTATCTTGTTCTTCGATTCCCGCTTTTTCAATTGCTTCAACGAAGAATTTTGATGATCCGTCCATGATTGGCGGTTCAGAAGCATCCAATTCAATAATAACGTTATCGATATCGCAACCAATGAATGCTGCCAATACGTGTTCAGAAGTTTGGATTTTTACTCCTTTTTTCTCCAAGTTGGTGCCACGCTGTGTATTTACTACATAGTTGGCATCTGCTTCAATAATAGGCTGGCCTTCTAAATCTACTCTTACAAATGTAAAACCATTGTTTACCGGAGCAGGCTTGAAAGTCATTTTTACTTCTTTACCAGTATGCAATCCCACGCCTGTTAGCGAGATTTCATTCTTGATGGTCTTCTGTTTAACCATTGTTTATGCTATTTTCGTTTGTTACTTGTTTTTTTAAGGCTTCTATGTCTGATACTATTTTAGGCAAATTCCTGAAATGAACATACGATTTATTAAAATCGGAATAGCCTAATGCAGGACTACCCTGAACTGTTTCTCCATCAGCAAGGTTTTTACCCACTCCTGATTGTGCTTGAATACGCACACCGTTACCTATAGTAATATGTCCCACTATACCTACCTGACCGCCAATAATGCAGTTATTACCTATTTTGGTAGAGCCTGCAACACCTGTTTGCGATGCTATAACTGTATTTTCACCAATTACAACATTGTGCGCAATCTGGATTTGGTTATCAAGCTTAACACCTTTTTTAATAATAGTAGAACCTAATGTAGCCCTATCAATGGTTGTACAGGAACCGATGTCTACATTATCTTCAATAATAACATTACCAATTTGCGGCACTTTACTGTAAATTCCTTCTTCATTTGGCACAAAACCAAAACCATCAGAACCTATAATAGCTCCTGAATGGATTGTGCATCCTTTGCCAATTTCTGTTTCGGAATAGACACGTACACCTGCAAAAAGTATCGTATTATCACCAATGGTTACATTATCTCCTACAAAACTATTAGGGTATATCTTAACGTTATCCCCTATTTTGACATTTTTGCCAATATAGCAAAAACTTCCCAGATAAAGGTTTTCTCCATAGGTTACGTTTTCAGAAATTACGGAAGGCTGTTCAATACCAGACTTCATCAGCTTCACCTGATTGTAATATTCTAATAATTTTGAAAAAGATTTATAGGCGTCTTCCACCTTAATAAGTGTGGTAGCAATTTCAGATTCCGGAGTAAAAGTAGTATTTACAATCGTGATCGTTGCTTGAGTGGTATAAATATAATTAAGGTATTTAGGGTTTGCCAAAAATGTCAGGGATCCTTCGGAACCTTCTTCTATTTTTGACAATTTATAAACTTCCGCATGGGGATTCCCTACTACTTCACCGTCTAAAATACCTGCTATTTGTTCTGCTGTGAATTTCATCTTGACAAAAATATAAAAATTTGATTTTATTTATGAATTTTCCGCAAGTACTTTTGGGAAACAAATAAAATATTTGGTTACAGGCTTAGAAAGCGCCTTGAGATTGAGCTGATCCGAAGCTTCAACAACATCTTCTATCGTCCTGTCCTTTTTTAAAATTTTGATAGGCTCAACATCCTTATTATAAGCCTGGTTTTTAATTTTTCCTTTAAATATAAAATAGGAAGCTTCCTGTTGTGATATCCTGTAAAAATTAGTCAGCTTTGATTTTAACTCTTCTACATCTTCAGGCGTATATTTTTCGCTATTAAGCTTGATTTTCAATAAGTCCCGATTTACAATCATCTTACTTAAATTGCTCAATATAAAGTCGCTGTGATTCTGCCATGCTTTTAAGGCCGCAACAATATCAGTATCGTCTAACTGTGAAAATTTTTCAAGAACAGTATCATCAAAATCGATTAGTTCTACTTTGTGTTGCATAAAATACAGCAAAGGTTCACTACATGGCAAAACAATTCCTTTTTGAGATAATTCCTTTGCTCTTTTTAATACTCTTACAAGCATATTTTCAGCCACCAAGCTTGTTTTATGCAAATAAGCTTGCCAATACATCAGTCTCCTGGCCATCAGAAATTTTTCAACAGAATAGATTCCTTTTTCTTCAATGACCAAAACATCATCAACCACATTCATCATCTGGATTAATCGGTCAGAATTGATATTTCCTTCTGCAACGCCAGAATAAAAGCTGTCTCTTTTTAGGTAATCCATCCTATCCATGTCCAATTGGCTTGAAATTAGCTGCAGCATAAACTTTCTATGATACTCGCCTTTAAAAACCTGTATTGCCAAAGTAAGCTGCCCGTCAAACTCTTCATTAAGCTTATTCATAAACAATAACGAAATGGCTTCATGGTTTACGTTTTCTACGATACTATGTTCCATAGCATGAGAAAACGGCCCATGTCCTATATCATGTAATAAAATGGCTATGTATAATGCTTTTTCTTCTTCGTTTGAAATAACAACACCTTTATAGCGAAGTACTTCGACAGCTTTCTGCATAATATGCATACAACCTAAAGCATGATGGAATCTCGTATGGTGTGCTCCAGGATATACCAAATAAGACAATCCCATTTGCGAAATCCTACGAAGCCTCTGAAAATAAGGATGTTGGATTAAATCATATAAAAGTGTATCCGGAATCGTGATGAACCCATAAATAGGATCATTAAATATTTTCAGTTTGTTGGTATAGCTCACTGTTGTTAAAATTGGAGTACAAATATAAGCAAGTTAGCCATTTTTTAACTAAAAAGTATAATTAACACTATTTAATATATGCCGTTAAATTGCCGTTAATTGGAACTCTAAACTTCGGGAAGTTGTTTTTAAACCGTAATTTTAAGTATAGAAAAGCTAAAAAAAGAAATCATGAAAAAGATATTTATAGCCGTTGCATTTTTTGCAGGTATTGGTTTTGCTTCGGCACAAATCGATAAAGACGACAATCCACAAGCAGACATACAAGATAAAATACAGCAGGAACCACCTCGAAGTACAGAAATTCAGCAGGAAAGGGCCGCTAAAATAGATGCTGAAAGAAAGAAAAATGAAGAGAATCTCAAAGCAGAAAAAGAAGCTAAAGATAAAGGGCAATCAAAAAATTATACAATAGTAAATCCCGATAAAACAGCCCCTGTTACAAAAGACAGTAGTAAGGGCGTGAAAATCAAAAAAAATAAGAATAAGTAGAATTCTATTTATTGAAGAAAAGGTCTCCTAGTAGTGCGGGAGACCTTTTTTTTATTGATATCGCCTACTTTATGTAATTTATGAAAGACCAAAAATCATGTAACAAAAAGATTTAAAACATAAGACAAAATTGCCCGATTTTTATAAAATTTGAAATTGAACAAAAACAAAATCTTATGAAAAACAATGCGAAACTCATTAGCACCCTGCTCCTATTATTTTGGGCTTTTATAGCAGGCTGTAGCAATTGTGATGATGGCTCATCAAATGATAGCCAGGAAAGTCAAAATGTCGTAATAGACAGTACTTCTACAAAATAACAAAAGGCTCGGAATGAGCCTTTTGTTTTTATATTCGCTAACTAAATAAATTTGCCCGAAAAATTTCGAACTTGTCCGTCAATGCTATCGGTCAGGGGTGTTTTCTGTGATTACCCTGGCTTCTGGCGTCCTCAGAGAGGATCTCGTAAAAGAATGCGGCCTGTAGTCAACATGATCTTCTTCAAGAGATTTTTCATACATCATCTTTGCCTTTTCATTAAATTCTTCTGATTCAAGATACTTCAGGTTTTGCATGTTATTGTAGGCTACGGTCTGATTACCGCCAAACCATTCAACATCCCATTCTTCAATTGTTTTGTTTCTGTCCGTTTCCATGATTGTAAGAGTGTTAAGTTACACAAGCAATTTAGTAACGTAAATTTAATAAAATTTTAGTAAAAACAAAAATTAAATGATTATATTTCAATAATTTACATCTTTTTTTTCATATAACACAATTGCTTCCTTCTCCTTTCGTTATTACAAAACAAAATCTTCGAATCAGACCTTGAAACTGTGTGTTTTTATTGGTTTATTTTTACATAAATTTTAAGAGATACGAAAGACAAAAGTGTTAAATTGCGATGTAATTGTTACTATAAAACTATCCGAAAAATATGGACAAAATAAAGATACTCTGGGTTGATGACGAAATTGATCTACTTAAGCCACACATTCTATTTCTTGAGAAAAAAAACTATGATGTAACCACTTGCAATAATGGCCGGGATGCTCTGGATATCTTTGAAGAAGGCAATTTTGATATTGTTTTTCTTGATGAAAATATGCCTGGTATGAGCGGTTTAGAAACGCTTTCAGAAATGAAAGAAAAAAAGACTGCCACTCCAATCATTATGATCACAAAAAGTGAAGAAGAGTACATCATGGAGGAAGCCATAGGCTCCAAAATTGCAGATTATCTTATCAAGCCTGTTAATCCGAATCAGATTCTTCTGAGCCTGAAAAAAAACCTAGACCATACAAGACTTGTTTCCGAAAAGACTACACTAGACTACCAAAAAGAGTTCCGAAAGATTTCTATGGAATTGGCTATGGTAAATTCTTACGAAGACTGGATAGAATTGTATCAAAAATTACTGTATTGGGAATTGGAGCTTGAAAACATTGACGATCAGAGCATGTTTGAAATTCTGGAATCTCAAAAGGTTGAAGCCAATTCACAATTTGGGAAGTTTATAGAGCGTAATTATGAAGATTGGTTTTTGCAAAATGCAGACAGGCCAACCTTATCCCATACTCTTTTTAAAGAACTGGTTCTCCCGGAATTAAAGAAGAAAGACCGTCCTACATTGTTTGTTGTTATTGACAACCTGCGTTACGACCAATGGAAAGCTTTTGAAAGCGTGGTTGGCAACCATTATAAACTGGAAAAGGAGACACCATTTTTCTCTATTCTTCCAACGGCTACACAATATGCCAGAAATGCCATATTTTCTGGACTTACGCCTTTGGAAATGGAAAAAAAATATCCTCAATACTGGAAGAATGACGTAGAAGACGGAGGTAAAAACCTATATGAAGCGGAATTCCTGACTGAACAGTTAAAACGCCTCGGAATGAATATCAAGCAGGATTATTTTAAGATTACCAATTTTGCCGGAGGAAAAAAACTGGTCGACAATTTCAAGACATTGAAAAACAACGACCTCGTTACAGTTGTGTATAATTTTGTGGACATGCTTTCGCATGCTAAAACCGAAATGGATGTCGTAAAAGAATTGGCTTCTAATGACAAAGCCTATCGCTCTCTTACACTAAGCTGGTTTAAAAATTCGCCTCTTTTAGAAATCATACAGCAAGCTCAGCAATTGGGCTTCCGTTTGATCCTGACAACCGATCATGGTACGATAAACGTAAAAAATCCATCAAAAGTTATTGGTGATAGGAACACCAGCCTAAACCTTCGTTATAAAACAGGAAGAAGCCTTACGTATGAAGAAAAGGATGTTTTTGCTATAAAAGACCCAAAAAGCGTACAGCTGCCTGCAATTAATATGAGCAGTTCTTATATTTTTGCAAAAAATGATTATTTCCTGGCCTATGTGAACAATTACAACCACTATGTCAGCTATTACCGAAATACCTATCAACATGGCGGAATATCGCTTGAGGAAATGATCATTCCGTTTTTGGTATTCAACCCAAAATAGAATTTTTACTTTATGGAAATACAATTTACGCTTGACGAAATCAATCAAGTCGCTCAAAAAATATTATTACAAAAACCTCATAAGGTCGTATTATTTCACGGGGATATGGGAGCCGGAAAAACAACCATGATCAAAGCTCTTTCAAGAGCTTTGGGTGTTTCCAATGCAACTTCAAGTCCGACATTTTCTTTAGTTAACGAATATGAAACCGACGGAGGTGAAATTGTCTATCATTTTGATGTTTATCGTTTGAATAGCGAAAGTGAAGCCTATGACATGGGAATCGATGAATATCTTTATTCAGGAGAATGGTGTTTTATAGAATGGGCAGAAAAAATCCCAAATCTTATTCCTACCGAACATTCAATTATTACTATAAAGGTTGAAAAGGACGGGAAAAGAAAACTAATTTTAAAATAATTTTTACAACTCACCCTGGCAGGGTTTAATAACCCTGCCAGGGTTGTTAATTTTTATAGTACTGATATCTTGCGACTTCATAACTTTTTATTAACTTAGACCTTTAATACACAGCAGGAAATATGTCATTCACACCTTTCACAAAACAGCAGTTGATTCCTCAAGAGGAAAAGCTGGAAGTTGCACGCAAAAAAAGCGACCTGTTCATTGGAATCCCTAAAGAATCTTCTTATCAGGAACGCCGAATCTGTCTGACACCTGATGCAGTGAATACGTTAACCTCTCACGGACACCGAATTTTGATAGAAGCCGGAGCTGGAGAAAGTTCCAGTTATAGTGACCAGGAATACAGCAGTGCCGGTGCTGAAATTACACAGGATACTAAAAAAGTATTCAACTGTCCGATGGTATTAAAAGTAGAGCCTTTGACATTGCTGGAAATTGAAATGATGAACAGCAATTCACTCGTTATTTCTGCTCTACAAATCAAAACTCGTAAAAAAGAATATTTTGAAGCCTTAGCCAAGAAAAAAATTACGGCTCTTGCATTTGAATTTATAAAAGATGACGATGGCTCCTATCCTGCCGTAAAATCATTAAGTGAAATTGCTGGAACCGGTTCTATCTTAATTGCAGCCGAATTAATGATCAACAATCAATTTGGGAAAGGACTTCTTTTTGGTAATATTACTGGCGTACCTCCTACTGAAGTTGTTATTATAGGCGCAGGAACAGTAGCTGAATTTGCTGCAAGAACGGCCATAGGCCTTGGAGCCAACGTAAAAGTTTTTGACAATTCTATTACAAAACTACGCAGGCTGCAGAATAACCTGAACCAGAGAATTTTCACTTCGACCATACAGCCCAAATCCTTATTAAAAGCTTTACGCAGATGTGATGTAGCTATAGGCGCCATGAAAGGCAAGGATCGATGCCCGGTAGTTGTTTCAGAAACTATGGTCGAACACATGAAAAAAGGTGCTGTAATTGTAGATGTTAGTATTGATACCGGAGGCTGTTTTGAAACTTCTGAGGTCACTACACATGAAAAGCCTACTTTTATCAAGAATAACGTAATCCATTACTGTGTACCCAACATACCTTCCCGTTATTCAAAAACTGCTTCGCTTTCTATCAGTAATATCATCACGCCTTCCCTATTGCAGATTGCTGAAGATGGAGGAATTGAAAGTGCTATCCGCTGTAACAAAGGACTCAAAAACGGAGTTTACTTCTACCACGGCATACTGACGAATAAAACCATAGCAGATTGGTTTGATTTGCCGGGAAGCGACATCAATTTAATTGTTTTTTAATCTTATCTTTGCGCCAAAATCAATTCTAATGAAATTTTCACAACGCCTCGCCTATTATCTGGGGGGATTATTACTAGGAACTATAATTGTCGTTTATTTTCTTCAGGCCAAAGCCGAATCCAGAAACGTAAGTTTTTGTTATTTGCCAAACTGCCGCGTACTTCAGGATTTGAGAAAGAAGCCGCTTCATTATAGTCCGGAATCAGAAGCCACTTTAAAAGAAAATTGGGTGACATTGCAGGATATTAAAAACTGTATGCAATATGGTGATGTTGATTTCTCAACAAGTAATGAGCCATTCAAAGGAGGAAAAATTTATTTTATAAAAGGCAAAAACACTAAAGGCGAACCAATTACGGTTTCCATGGTTAATTATTCCGATAAGGTCCTTCTGAACGAAATAAAAAAAGATTAAAAAAAGCAGGCAAAAGCCTTGCAAATACAAATAGTTCGTGTATATTTGCACTCGCAATCAGGGCGATTAGCTCAGTTGGTTCAGAGCATCTGGTTTACACCCAGAGGGTCGGGGGTTCGAATCCCTCATCGCCCACAGAAAACTCAAGCCTCACAAGGATTTCCTAGTGAGGCTTTTTCTTTGGTACAATATAGACATAGCATTATTTAGTTATTGCATGCTATTTTATAAAACTGTTTGATTACAACGCTGTAAAATTTATAGAAAATTAAATATTCAAATGAAGTCAAAAACATTAATGTTTATCTTATCTCTTTTAATTGCTGTTGTGGTAATCTATCTTTTCCGATATAAAATACTTGGGATTGAAAAATTCGTTGAAAAAAGAGTAAGTTGTGCTGAATATTCGGATGGTGGTGGTGAAACGACAACAACATATGGGGTTCTTGAATTTTCTAAAGACGATGTTCTGTATTATACAGAGGATTCAAACCATAGGAATAATGGTTATAAAAAATCTTTTAAATATTCCAAGAAAGATAATTACATCTATATCAAAAGAAGAACTGAGGATTATATGCTTGTTGATTTTGATACAATGAGAATTGTTGGAGATACATTACGCGGTTACTCCGGAACGGAATTTATCAAACAATAATGAAAAAATATTCACATGTTATTTCTGTTTTTTTGTGTACTATTGTAAATACCCTATACCGCATATATACATCTTAGGGTTAGATATGCATTATTTAAATAGCAGGCATCTATAAGCTAGCTGCCATTAAACAAACCCGAATGACTAAAAAAGCCTTTGTATTCCTTTTTATTTTTAACTCACTGACCATAAGTCTATATGCGCAAAACTACGAAAGGTATAAAAAATTAAAGGATACAACCATAACTTCTAAATATCTCGGATTTAAAAAAGACATTTCCGTATTGGTTCCAATAGAATGGCAAAATGAGTTAAAAAATAAATTCCCATTGATTATTGTATTTGACAAGCAAAATCAAAGAAGCCATAATTATATAATTAATACAATTGATTACCTCACAAGTAATGAGCTAATACCATCCTCGATAATAATTAGCATACAATCGGAACAGCGTTATCGTTATATTGAAACACAATATAAAATTTCTGATCCAAGCGGGCTTGCTTCAGAGAATGAAAAATTCATTTTTGACGAACTTATTCCACTTGCCGAAAAAGAATATAAGGCTGCACCTTTTAGGTTATTGATTGGCCATTCAAGATATGGTTATTTCACAACATCACTTTTTAATTCCAGAATAAATGATTTGAACGCCGTCATCTCTATAAGTCCATTTTTTACCCAGAAAAATATAGACTTAACGGATTCAATTAGCAAATTAAATAAACGCTCACATAATTCTAAAAAATATTATCGTTTTGCTATAGGCAACGATTTCCCAGAAGATTTCATTAAAATGGATTCCGGTTTGAGTAAACGTACCCCTAATCCTTTTTTAGATAGTAAAGGGTCTCGTTTTAAAGAAGCCGGTCATAATGCTACACCGGGTTTATTTGTAAGCACGGCACTTTATGAAATATTTGAAGAATGGTCAGCTATTCAGGCAAAATATTCGTCAATTACGCAAAACGATTTAAATATCAAGACCTCTCTTGACCAAGAGATTTTATCAAACTATGGAACCAAGCTAAATTTTTCACTTGGTGTTTTAAATGGTAAGGGATGGCATTTTTACAATGAAAAACAATATGATAAGGCTATTCAAGCTTGGCAGATTTTGATGGCTTCCTACCCTAAATTTTCGGAAGGCTACTTATACATACTAAATGCTCAAATTAAACTAAAACATAATCCTAATAAAACGGTTGAAGATTTCAAGAAATCTTTGGCTAATTCCGATTTTTACACAGAAAAGGCAAAGAAGGAACTACTGACGGAATTACAAGAAATAATAAAATAAATGGTAGCTAACAGGGTCATTAACTCAGCGGTTCAGAGTGTTACCTTGACAGGGTAGAAGTCACTGGTTCGATTCCAGTATGACCCACAGATTTTAATCTTGTCCTAGCAAAAAGATAAACAACAAAAAGCCGGTTTCAATAGAAACCGGCTTTTTTATTTATATCGAAAATCACTTCCCTTCTCTCCTATCTTTTTCTTCAATATTATTTTCATCGATAGCCCCATTAGTTTAAATAAGCCTTATCCATTTTACCAGTTATCCGCAAAAACCCTCCACTTATTCCCAAATAGAACCACTTATTACTTTACTGTTTTAATTTGTGATAAAAAACTTACTTTTATTATTAAATTTTGATACATTTAAAAACTATTTCATTGGTCATGATTCGTCATAACTCAATGAAGCAAAGCATATTAAAAATTTAAGTATAAGTAAGCACATCCCCCAGTATAAATAACCCTAATTGCCATATAGCCATTAGTACAACGACCTATTTAATGCCATAAATTTTAAACATTTTAACTTAATCCATATTATTTATGAATGCAAAAATTAGATTAGTGGCGCTGGCACTTTGTTCAGGCGCATTTTGTGCACAGGCGCAAAACACGGTAGTGGGAACTGGAACTTTAGGAACCGGAAACGTGGCCCCTCCCTCTACCCAGAATACGGTAGTCGGATCCCTTATTGGCGGTTCTGCAAACACGGGAGGTGCCAATTCCTTTTTTGGATACCAGGCCGGAATGGCCAATGCGGGTGGCGGAAAGAACACGTTCTTGGGTGCGCTTGGGGGCGTGAGCAACATATCGGGAGGCGAAAACGTGTTTACAGGCTATTCTTCCGGATTTAAGAGCACGTCAGGAAACTACAATGTATTTACCGGGGCCTACTCTGGCTATAACTCTTCCAAGGCAAGCAATAACGTTTTTACAGGCTGGTCAGCAGGATATTCCAACATAAAGGGTGAGCATAACGTGTTCAGCGGCTATAAATCGGGGTACTATAATACAGCAGACGGTAATGTTTTTTACGGTGCCTATTCAGGCCAGAATAATACGACCGGGTATGGAAATGTTTTTTCCGGGACATATGCCGGATTTAGCAACATCACTGGGGCGCTTAATACTTTTACAGGAAACAATTCCGGATATAGCAATACGGGATGGAGCAATAGCTTTTACGGGTATGATTCGGGACGCTCAAACACATCGGGATATGCCAATACCTTTGCAGGAAACAATTCAGGATATTCCAATATAGGGGGCAGTGAAAATAGCTTTTACGGATACGATTCAGGCCGCCTAAACACGAGCGGATTCCAGAATAGCTACCTGGGCTTTAATGCCGGCTACGGTAACACTACCGGCTCACAAAACGTATCTGTTGGAGCCAGTTCGGGATATAAAAGCGCTACGGCTATTGACAACGTCTTTGTCGGTTTTGTGGCAGGATTCAATACAACAACTTCGTCCAACACTTTTGTAGGCAGCGGGGTCGGGTTTTTGAATTCAACTGGTGAAGGCAATACTTATATTGGAGCAAGTGCGGGACACGATAGCAAGATTGGTTCGCGTAACGTGTTTTTAGGCAATAGTGCCGGGTATTTCGAACAAGCCAGCAATAAGCTGCATATCGCAAACAATGCGGCGACTACGCTAATCTATGGCGATTTTTCAACCGGAAAAGTAGGCATTGGGGGAATCAACACATATGCAACACCAGATACTTTCCCTGCAACAGCTGGAGCAGTAAGCTTGGCCAACTACAAGCTGTTCGTAAAAGGAGGCATCCTGACGGAAGAGGTAAGAGTCAATCTTATGTCGGCATGGGCAGATTATGTCTTTGCTCCTGAGTATCAGTTAAAGCCATTGGCTGAAGTTGAGACTTTTATCAAAGAAAACGGCCACCTGCCAAACGTTCCTTCTGCAGCAAAAGTAGCGGAAGAAGGTATTGAATTGGGTGAAATAGCTAAAATACAACAAGAAAAAATCGAAGAACTCACACTTTATTTGATCGAGCAGAACAAGAAAATAGAAGAGCTTACGAAACAGGTAAAAATCTTATCAGAGAGAAATTAAATATTCGTTTAACATTAAAGACACACAATATGAAAAACGTATATTTAATATACCTCTCCTTTCTGCTATTTGCCTTTAAGGGCTATTCGCAGGGAAGTGACGTGATATTCTGGGTAGACAATAGCGGCTCTATTAACGACACTGAGTACAGTGAAATGTCTGGATCTATTCAGGCTATAATGGAAAAAGTGATTGCATGCAATCCCGCCAATAGAATTTCTGTAGTACAATATGCATCGACAAATAATGCAGCTGATTCCAAAATCTGGATTGAGACTCCTTTTACCAACGTAGCTACAACTTTTACTAGGCGAACAGCTCTCGGGAATAATGATTTTGCACATGAATCACTAAAATTAATCGGAAATGCACTTGACGGTATCCCGAATGCAAACATACTAAGCCCAACAACGACATTGAACCAGACACCAGGCAACTCTCTTGTAATTTATTTTTTTACAGATGCTGGCAGAGCTCTTGGAGGATCGTATTTAGTTAATGCCCTATCTACTACTATCGGAACAAATCCGGCTTTCCTTAATTACACTTCTTTCAAAACAACAAGGAATGCTACTTTTATTGTTACAATGGTTGTTACCGGTACAGGTGATGTTACTTGGGATTTAGAAGCAAAGAATGCTGGAGCAGCAATAGCAAGCGGCGGTGGTTCTTATATAGGAACAATAGAATCTTATCCTGCCGACCCAGATGGGCCTGGCGTAACACCCCGATTCTTACTTCATAAGCTCACTTTTAGCTTGACAGCAGCAGAAATTGATAACGTAACAGAAGACATCTGCTCTATTGCAGTTGAAAATTGTGTTCCTGATCTTGTCCTTGTCTCTCCAACCCATGATGTAAACATCGGAACCCAGGATAATCGACAAGCATCAAATTCTATAACGGCATCAAATAGTATAATCAGCAACACTAGTGATGGAGGTGTCGGAATATATCATGCTGGAAATACAATTGTGCTTATGCCAGGATTCCACAGTATGTATCGTTCCCGATTCAGAGCCTATATCCAAGAGTGCCCGAGTGACTTTGTGGGAAGAGAAGCTAATCTTGAACCAAATAAGGATAATGGAAAAGAAGA
The DNA here is from genome assembly GCF_006385255.1 of Flavobacterium microcysteis. Classification (GTDB taxonomy): domain Bacteria; phylum Bacteroidota; class Bacteroidia; order Flavobacteriales; family Flavobacteriaceae; genus Flavobacterium; species Flavobacterium microcysteis. Next base: position 36,136 of record NZ_VFJE01000052.1, on the reverse strand, counting down.
AAATATCAGCCTATTTCCAAACCCTTCAAGCACTAGCGTAACCATTTCGCTAAATTCTTCTTTAATACAACATATATCCATTGTTTCGATGGACAGAAGAACGATGCTTGACAAGGAAATCAAAGGAGCAGAAAAATATGATATAGCTGTTAGCGACTATAAAGAAGGCATCTATCTTGTTACGGTTACTACTGTTGATGGAAAGATTTTTAAATCAAAACTGGTTAAGAAATAATCTGGAAACAATTTATATCCTAGAAATATAACTCTTTTAACAACAAAAAGCCGGTTTCGTTTGAAACCGGCTTTTATATATATATTCCAGGAAACTACTTCCCTTTTCTTCTACCTCTTTCAGCTTTGATAAGGTTCAATTCCCTGCTGGTCTGTCCTGCCACTGAAGTATTTTCCTCAGCTCTGCGGATTAAATAAGGCATCACATCCCTAACGGGTCCAAAAGGAAGATATTTAGCAACATTATAGCCATTTGACGCAAGGTTATAGCTAATATTATCACTCATCCCATACAATTGGCCGAACCAAACTCGAGCATCTCCTTTTTCAATATTATTTTCATCCATAAGCTTCATCAACTTATAAGAGCTGTCCTCATTATGGGTTCCTGCAAAAATGGCCATTTTTTCCAAATGCTCTACCATATACATTACAGCCGTATCATAATTCACATCGGTCGCTTCTTTTGAAATACAGATTGGAGAAACATAGCCTTTTTCTTCAGCACGTTTGTTTTCCTTTTCCATATAAGCACCACGAACTAGCTTCATACCGATGTAAAAACCTTCAACTTTGGCAATCTCATGGATTTTTTTCAGGTAGTCTACCCTATCCCAACGATATAATTGTAACGTATTAAAAACAATTGCCTTTTCCTTATTGTATTTACGCATCATTTCCAATACCAAATCGTCAGCCGCATCTTGCATCCAGCTTTCTTCAGCATCGATCAATAACGCCACATCTTTTGCATGAGCCGTTTTACAAACCAGATCAAATCGGTTTAGGACACGTTGCCATTCTTCAGCTTCTTCTTTCGAAAATTCTTTTCCTTCTCCTAGCCTCTCATACAATTCAAATCTACCCAGACCTGTAGGCTTAAAAACAGCAAACGGAATAGCCTGTCTTTCTTTGGCAAATTCAATCGTTTTTAAAGTCATTTCGAGCGCCTGGTCAAATTGCTCCTCTTCTTCCTTTCCTTCAACAGAGTAATCAAGAACAGATGAAACTCCTTTTGTAAACATTTTATCTACTACAGTAAGACAATCCTCTTCATTAACTCCACCACAAAAGTGATCAAAAACGGTTGCCCTAATCAAGCCCTCTACAGGTAAATGTGCTTTTAAAGCAAAATTTGTGACTGCCGTACCAATACGTACTAATGGTTCTGAAGCAATCATTTTAAAAAGAAAATAAGCCCTATCCAGTTCAGTATCACTCTTTAGCGCAAAAGCAACTTGTGTATTGTTGAAAATCTTTTCCATTCGTTTGTTTAATAATGTTGCAAATATAAATAGAGCTTCGTGATTTTTTTCTTAAAAATTGCCTTATTTTGCCTTTTAAAATTACAAATAAGCAATTATATGACGCTTATCTGGATCCGTCATGAGTTGCCTCTCAAAAACATCAGATGAAACCAATTGAAGCTAACGGATATTCTATATTTTTTAATGAAAATGCTTACGAAGCATTAAACAGCCATTTGGCAGAAAATAAGTATTCTTCTATCTTTATTTTAGCAGATAGCGATACTAACGAATACTGCCTCCCTATATTTCTTCCCAACCTAGAGACCGACTTAAATATCGAAATCGTCGAATTTGAGCCGGGAGAAACCAACAAAAACATCGAAACTTGTGTTGAGCTTTGGAATGTACTGACGGAACTGGGTGCTGACAGAAAAAGCCTCGTTATTAATGTAGGTGGCGGTGTCGTAACTGATATGGGCGGTTTTGTAGCTTCTACATTTAAAAGAGGAATTAATTTTATTAATGTACCGACTACACTATTGGCTATGGTCGATGCTTCTGTTGGAGGAAAAAACGGAATCGACCTGGGAAGTCTAAAAAATCAAATCGGCGTTATTAACGTACCTCAGATGGTTTTGATTGACACCAACTATTTAGAGACATTACCGCAAAATCAAATGCGTTCCGGATTAGCTGAAATGCTTAAACACGGATTGATTTTTGATAAAAAATACTGGTCATTATTTTTAGACTTAAACAATTTAAATACAGGCGATTTAGACACTTTAATTTATCAATCAGTTGAAATAAAAAACAACATCGTAACACAAGACCCAAAAGAAAATGGACTGCGTAAATCTCTAAATTTTGGACATACTTTAGGACATGCTATCGAAAGCTATTTCCTGGAAAACGAAAACAAAACATCCTTACTCCATGGTGAAGCGATTGCTGCCGGAATGATTCTAGAGAGTTATATTTCATTGAGAAAAAATCTGATTTCAGATATGGAATTTGAAGAAATCAAAAACGGAATAGATAATATTTTTGAAAGGATCGTTTTTGAAGAAAAAGACATCCAACCTATACTTGAATTGCTCATTCACGACAAGAAAAATGAATATGGAACTATCCAATTTGCGCTTCTTGATGGAATTGGCGGCATATCAACAGGGCAAAAAGCTGATAACGAATTGATTATAGATGCATTTTTAGAATATAATTCTTAATATATTTTTAATAAAAATCATTGCAAATCAGTTAGAATATTTTTTACATTTGCCCAAATGAAAAAAAGTCAAAACACCAATTCTTTTTCGGCCGCAGGTGCAGAAAACAAAGCAACTTTTCAGTATTTCCTGAAAGGCTCTTTTGGTGTAAAAAGCATCCATAATTTTGATATTTTTCAATACTCAAATATGTATCAGGAAAAGCTACCTATTATTTATGCAAATATTAGGGTATGAAGTTTAGATTAAAAATTGTTTTTTTCTTATTTTTAATCTAAAATCCTGACAAATAAATGAATACAAAATATTTTGACCTAATCAACCAAACTTACTATTTCCCTCAAGATGAGTTTAAACTAAACAAAGACAACCTTCAATTCCATAACATCGACTTGATGAAACTTGTGGAACAGTATGGCACGCCTTTGAAATTCACTTACTTACCTCAAATTTCCAACAATATCAACCGGGCTAAAGCCTGGTTTAGAAAAGCGATGGAAAAAAACAAATACGAAGGGAAATACTATTACTGCTATTGCACAAAAAGCTCTCACTTTGAATTTGTAATGAATGAGGCTTTCAAAAACAATATCCATATTGAAACATCATCAGCTTTTGATATTAATATCGTAGAAAACCTTCTTGAAAACGGTAAGATAAACAAAAGCACTTATGTAATCTGTAACGGCTTCAAAAGAGACCAATACATTACTAATATTGCCCGATTAATTAATAACGGCCATAAAAATGCCATTCCAATTATTGACAACTACGAAGAACTAGACCTTCTTCAGGCTGAAATAAAAGGAAAATTCAAAATCGGAATCAGAATTGCTGCCGAGGAAGAACCGAAATTTGAATTCTATACCTCTAGATTAGGTATTGGGTATAAAAACATAGTGAACTTCTACAAAAAACAGATTCAGGAAAACAAAAACCTGGAACTTAAGATGCTTCACTTTTTTATCAATACCGGTATTAACGATAACTCTTATTACTGGAATGAGCTTGTAAAGTGTATCAAGGTTTATATCGCTCTTAAAAAAGAATGTCCTACTTTGGACGGATTGAATATTGGCGGTGGATTCCCTATCAAAAACTCACTTGCTTTTGAATACGATTACCAATATATGATTGACGAAATCATCAATCAGATTAAAATTGCGTGTGAAGAAGCTGAAGTAGATGTGCCAAACATCTTTACTGAATTTGGTTCGTTTACTGTTGGAGAAAGCGGCGGTGCTATCTATCAGGTACTGTATCAAAAACAGCAAAATGACAGAGAGAAATGGAATATGATTGACTCATCTTTCATTACTACGCTACCAGACACTTGGGCAATCAACAAGCGTTTTATTATGTTGGCTGTCAATCGATGGAACGATCAGTACGAAAGAGTATTGCTTGGCGGAATGACTTGTGACAGTGATGACTATTACAACTCTGAGCAGAACATGAACGCCATCTATATGCCAAAATACAATAAAGAAAAACCTTTGTATATTGGATTTTTCAATACAGGTGCTTATCAGGAAACTATTGGAGGCTTCGGCGGAATACACCACTGTCTGATTCCTCAGCCAAAACACATCTTGATTGACCGTGATGAAAATGGTATTTTGGCTACTGAAGTTTTTTCTGAGCAACAAAGTTCAGAAGATATTTTAAAAATATTAGGTTACGCGAAAAAATAATTTATTTTTGGGAAATAATTAAAAGCGGGTTTTTTCCGCTTCAAACCATCCGGTGTACCACTTTTCAAAATCAACTTTGAATTGCTATCGGACAAATATTAAATACAGAAACTAACAAACAACAAAATGAGTAAAGGACCAATCAGTCAATTTATTGAGAAGTACTACCTGCATTTCAATTCTGCCACTGTAGTTGATGCGGCAAAAGCCTATGAACAACAATTACAGAATGGTGCAAAAATGATGGTGACTTTGGCTGGCGCCATGAGTACGGCTGAAATCGGAAAGATTTTTGCCGAAATGATTAGAAAAGACAAAGTTCAGATTATTTCCTGTACAGGAGCTAATTTGGAAGAAGATATCATGAATCTTGTTGCGCATTCTCACTATGAAAGAGTTCCAAATTATCGCGATTTGACGCCACAACAAGAATGGGATTTATTAGAAAGAGGATTAAACCGTGTTACAGATACTTGTATTCCTGAGCATGAAGCTTTCAGAAGATTACAAAAGCATATCTATAAAATATGGAAAGATGCTGATGATGCAGGAGAACGCTATTTCCCACATGAATTCATGTACAAAATGTTGCTTTCTGGTGTATTGGAAGAATATTATGAAATTGACTTAAAAGATAGCTGGATGTATGCCGCTGCTGAGAAAAATCTTCCTATTATCGTTCCAGGTTGGGAAGACAGCACAATGGGTAACATTTTCGCCTCTTATGTTATCAAAGGCGAGCTAAAAGCTTCTACAATGAAGTCAGGAATCGAATACATGACTTTCCTTGCTGACTGGTATACAAAAAACAGCGACAAAGGTATTGGCTTCTTCCAAATTGGAGGAGGAATCGCAGGAGATTTCCCTATCTGTGTTGTACCTATGCTTTATCAGGATATGGAAATGCATGATGTTCCTTTCTGGAGCTACTTCTGCCAGATTTCAGATTCAACTACCAGCTACGGTTCCTATTCAGGAGCAGTTCCAAATGAGAAAATCACTTGGGGTAAACTTGATATTAATACTCCAAAATTTGTTATTGAGTCGGATGCTACCATTGTAGCCCCATTAATTTTTGCTTACCTACTAGACTTATAATAAAAATTGTATGAAAAGAATTATTGTAGATTATTCTAAACTAACCAATGAAATTCTGACTTTGCTTGTCGAAAAATTTCCTGATGGATATGACGACTCCAATATCATCCGTTTCAAAAATGCTAAAAACGAATTGGTAGAAGCTGTTGAAGTTAGAACAGAAGACACTATCTATCTGGTAAAAGTGAGCACCAAACTTGCCAGCAGAATCGAAAACTTTGATGAAGACGATGATTTAGAAGATGTAACGGTACCAATGGAAGCCATTAAAGATCTTGATTTGGATGATGATGATGCAAACGATGATGAAGAGGATGAAAAAGAAGATAAAATCGAGCTTGATGACGATGAGGACGATGAAGACAGAGATATCGCTGATATCGCTGATGATGAAGACGACGACGAAGATTAACTTCTTTCCGCATAAATAAAAAAACGGAACTCAAATTGAGTTCCGTTTTTTTATTTATATAATTCCTTAGTAGAATAAAAAAATCACGTATTTAACAATTAAAGACTTAATTATACGTAATTTGTCGTATATTTATGAATATACATCGATATTTTTCTTAAAACAAATGTATATTTTATAAATTTATACTCTACCACCAAAACATAAGATCATGCAACTGTTTAAAAGCAACGGAAAGGAAAAACACTGCCAGGAATGGTTTGATTTCAAAACCCTGATTGCCCTGAAAATAATTTTTCTTTTATGGGCCCTTTCTATTTTAGGAATTTACCTTCGTATGTTCGAAATTACACGCGGTTTTAAAATCGTCATCCCAATTGCCTTCGGGCTTTTCCTCCTATCTTTATTTTCCAGGAACAAACACATCAAGGAAAAAGGAATCGCTCTTTTCTTATTTGCTCTTATATTGTTTGCTATCGTACAGGTGATTGATCTTTTTGCTGGAACCCGCTATTTTTCAAAATTATAAGTAACGCTCCATAAAGATCTTTTGATGGTGCTTTTGGTGTCCGATAATTATAAAACCTAAAGCTCTTACCGAAATGTCATATCCGGATGCAACTCCCATTCTCTTTAAAACTTCTTCATTGAAGTTATTAAACAGCGCTATGGTAGCTTGTCTGACTATGGCAAGTTCTGTCAGTAAATCCCGAATACTTCTTTTGTCAGCACCGGCAATAGCAGCATAATCATTTTCTTCAAAACCTGGTAAAGATGTCTTATCATTTCTTGCAATTCGTAGCGCACGATAAGCAAAAATTCTTTCCGAATCCATCAAATGCTGGATGATATCTTTTATGGTCCATTTTCCTTCAGCATATCGATAATCATATTTATCCAAAGGAATATTCTGTACAAATTTTATAAATTCATGAACTGATATTTCAAGTTCCTCAATCAGATTAGCTTCCTGATCTACTTTAGAAATATAAGTAGAATAATAAGGTGCAAATTCTGTTGGTAATAATTGGTCTGTTTTCATAGTATTTTAAGCAGAGTTTCTACTGGCATTAATATTTCCAAAAAGTGAGCGCATTACGATCTTTTCATAAATTTTCAGCATTTCTTCATCTTGTCCACCTTTTAGATTTAATTCATTTATTTTAGTTAAGGCATATTGCTGAATTGTGAGCAGTGGCAATACAATTTGTTCCCGCATTTGTATGGAGGCCTTCCCATCAGGATAGTTTTCCATCAAGGTTTCAAAACCGGATACTTTTAGTACCAGTCTTTTTGTTTCTTTAAATTCATTAAAAATGATTTCCCAAAATTCGCCAAATTCAGGATCATCTTTCATATAAGATGTCAACGGGAAAAATGATTTAGCCAACGACATCATGCTGTTTTCAATCAAAGTTTTAAAGAATAATGAATGATCATACAAATCTTGAACTTCCTGCCACTTACCATTATCTTCAAAATGCTTCAATGCTGAACCTACTCCAAAAAAACCAGGTACATTTTGCTTCAACTGACTCCATGCTCCCACAAAAGGAATAGCTCGAAGATCATTAAAATCAAGCTTCTCAGATTGGCTTCTTTTTGAAGGACGGCTTCCTATATTTGCCATTGCATAATATTTTAGCGCACTTCTTCTTTCCAGATACGGGATAAATTTAGGATGGTTCTTAAAATCGGAGTATTCCCTATAGCTTATTTGCGAAAGCGATTCCAATGTCTGTTTTTCAGTATCAGAAAGTTTGTTTTCTCCTTTATTAAAAAACTGATTGGCCGCTCCGGCACTTAACAGGTTTTCAAGATTATAACGGCAAGAATCCAAAGTTCCGAAATTAGAACTAATAGTCTGCCCTTGTATTGTTATCTGTATTTCATTATTTTCTATGTCCGGACCTTGCGAAGCATAAAATTTATGCGTCTTTCCTCCTCCTCTGGCTGGCGGTCCGCCTCTTCCATCAAAGAAAATAACTTCAATTCCATACTCTCTGGAAATTGCAGTTAACGCTTCTTTGGCTTTGTAAATACTCCAATTCGCCATCAGATAACCTCCATCTTTTGTACCATCTGAGAAACCTAGCATAATGGTCTGCTTATTGTTTCGGAATTTTAAATGCTGTGAATATAACGGATTCGTATACAACGTTTTCATCACCTGTTCTGCATTTTCCAAATCCTCTACGGTTTCAAAAAGAGGAACAATATCAACAGGAGCGTTTTCCCATCCACACAATCGGAATAAAGTATAGGTTTCCAGAACATTTAAAGCGCTCTGGTTATTACTGATGATATATCGGTTGGCTCCTAATTCTCCATTTTGTTCCTGGATTTTCTGAATAGCATATATTGATTCGACAGTCGCTCTGGTTATTTCATCTTCAAACCATTCCGGGTCAAGATTTGCAGCAGCTTTTGACAGCCAATCCAATTTCTCCTTTTCATTTAATGCGGAATAATCGGTTGGAAAAACAGACAAGTTGTGTTCGTTTGTAATTTTTACTATGTCTTTAATAACCTTATCATGGATTTTACTGTTTTGTCGGATATCCAAAGTGGCAAAGTAAAACCCAAAAAGATTGACCTTATTGATAAATTCATCCAAATCGTCAAGATATAACGATTGGTGATTTTCTATAATTCGGGTGCGTATGTCCAACAACGTGGCTTTCATTTCATCCAGTGTTATATACAAATCACCTTCGGAATAGAATACGGAACGGTAAATTTTATGTTCAAGTTCTGTCCAGAGCATATCCACCTGATGAAAAGTCAGTTTTCTTTTCAAATCCCGAATATCTCTGTAATAACATTTTAGTATAGAAGTACGTAATCTTTCAGTTACCTGTAATGTAATATCGGTTGTCACAAAAGGATTTCCATCGCGATCGCCTCCTGGCCAGAATCCTAGATTTAGGATTTGATTTTTAGGCAATTCTCCATCATAAATGTTTTTCTGGAAGAAATGCATCATTTTTCCTGCCGTTTCATAAAAAACGTTTTCAAGATACCAAGTCAAGCTGACTGCTTCGTCAAAAGGGGTCGGTTTTTCTTTTTTGATGAATGGTGTTTTTCCTAGCTGCGCCAGTAATTCACGCATTCTTTTCAGATTATTGCTTCTGATAGCATCTTCAAGGTCGGTGATAATTCCTAAAACCGAACCCGGATAAAACTGTGTCGGGTGCGCTGTGAGGACAGTGCGAATTTTAAATTCTTCAAAAAAAGCTTTTAGTTCTTCCAGACTATCTTTAGATTCTGCCTTGTCTTTTGTATTCCGTAGCGAATTTTCTCCATCAAGATTGTTAACAACAGAAAAAGCAGCATCTTCAATAGCATCAAATAAAACCACTTGCCTTTCTACATATTGGATAAACCGAAACATCAGGTCAATTTTTTCTTTTTCGGAAGCATTATCCAAATATTTTTCAGAGAAAAAATCTACAATTTGCTGCGGGTTCCATTCTTTTTTAAATCCCGACTCACAAACTTCAGCAAAAAGCGGAAGCATAATTCCGGTATTGCCAATATTATCAAACGGAAGTGTAATCAGAATACTGTTATATATCTGGTATTTAGCGAGTACGTTTTCTTCAAACCTCTCTAATCTCGGGGAAGTGTACATGGGTGTAATTTTGTATTAAATTAATAAAAAAACCCTCAAGTTTTCACAAGAGGGTCTTAAATTATTCTTATCAAAAGATTACATATCCTTGAAAATTGTATGCATCAAACGTTTTTTGTCGTTGATACTTTCGTCAAGAGAAATCATAGTCTCTGTTCTGTATACACCTTCGATATCGTCAATCATAAAGATTACTTCTTTTGCATGTTTTGTATCCATTGCACGGATTTTACAGAAGATATTGAACTTTCCTGTAGTTACGTGTGCTACAGTAACAAAAGGAATTTCATTAATTCTTTCCAATACAAATTTAGTCTGTGAAGTGTTGTGAAGAAAAACCCCTACATAGGCGATAAAAGAATATCCTAATTTCTCGTAATTCAAGGTCAAAGATGAACCCATGATAATACCAGCTTCTTCCATTTTCTTAACTCTCACATGGACAGTTCCTGCAGAGATTAGTAATTTTTTTGCTATATCTGTAAAAGGAACTCTTGTATTGTCTATCAGCATATCTAATATCTGATGATCAACTTCATCTAAACGAAACTTATTCATATAATTTTATGTTTGTATTTGTTTTCAAAATTCGACTACAAAAAAATTAATTTTTTTTAAATAAAAAAAGCGAATCGTTAAACATTTGGCAATCCGTTAACAATTTTAACTTTTTCTGATAAATAAAACTCAGCTTTTTGACCCAATTTCGGAATATTGTCTTGTCCATCGGAATAGGAAGCTCCTTTTGCATCATATTCAAAATGTCCAAAGTTTTGTGTCAGCTCACCTATTTCGACAATGAAGGCCACAAATTCAATTTTTCCCTCATTCAAAACCTCCGTAAATTGAATTGCAAAATTCGTAATAATTTGTTTATTATCATAGAAAATTTTGATATTTTTATAAATGAAGTCGTAAAAAACTGGTTTGTTTTGAGGAATATTGAAATATTTTTCCGTTTCATTGAGAACTATATCGTTTTCGTAAATATATTTCAGTCCAGAGACTAATGCGATAAAAATAAATTTTCGTGTCATTTCTCTCTGATAATCTTCCTGATAATGTCCGGCCTCGAATAAAATTGTAGGAGATCCCAGATAGGTAAAGGTATCGCCTACACAATTCAAATTAAAACCATCGTCAAAACGTCCCACTTGCCCAGGAATAAATGATTGTAAAGTTGTATCCATTGCAACAATAACATCCATAGCTTTAATACGTACTTCATTAACTTCTCTTGCATCATTATAGGAAGGCGCTAAAAAGGAAACTGTTGCGGGCTTATTTATGTCACCTGCCGCAAAAATGGTACGTTGGTCATGAAGATTATAACAAAAATCCGGCTTGAAATCATCATACAGATCTCGAAGCAGACGACTTTCTGGTTGGGTTAAATCTTGAAAATCCCTATTTAAGTCAACTCCATTAGCATTAATTCGGGTATATCTCTCAGCTCCATCAGGATTAAGCATAGGAATAGCCAAAAAGGAAAACTTGCTTTTAAGTTCTTTTGCCAGTTCCGTTTCACCATTTAATACGTTTAAAAGGTCAAAAAGTGCTTTTGTCGTCGTTCCTTCGTTTCCATGCATTTGCGACCAAAGCAATATCTTGGTTTTGCCCGTTCCAATTGTATACGAGTAAATTGGTTTTCCTTCAACTGATTTTCCGATTATATCTAAGTTATTATTCCTGTTGAGTACTTTTAATAATGGCTCAATTTTCTCAAGAGTAATATATCTTCCGTGCAATGATTCTTCCTTGTTGTCTTGGAATACTTTTTCAAAATCCATGGTGCTTAATTTATGTTTTACAAAAGTAAACATCTTATCAATTACAATTGTAAATCAATAAAAATTCAAAATAATTTAACTCTGTAAACAAAATGCACTGCAGCAGTAAATAGGTATTAGAAAAACTTTAACATTAATTTATTTTTAAGCAGTTTTTGAGTTCATATTATTTAAAGTCAATTTATTATGTTTTATTATATAAATTTAAACATTAATAAAAAAGCTTCAATTACAATTGTAAACTACCTACCTATCTACTTTATATTTACATTTGTAACACGCTTTCTTTATTTCAACGATTTACAATGGTAAACACAGATGATTTTATAAAACGGATTGAAAAAATCCTCGATTATTATAACCTGACAGCCTCGTCTTTTGCCGATAAAATTGGTGTGCAGCGCTCCAGTATATCCCATCTCCTATCAGGAAGAAATAAACCGAGTCTTGATTTTATATTAAAAATTCTGGATGTATTTCCTGAAATTGATTTGTATTGGATTCTGAATGGAAAAGGAAGTTTCCCGAAAAGTAATGAAACTCCTTCACCTACTCCTATTTCAGAACCGATTATTCAAAATTCATCCAATCCTATAAAAGAAGTACCTACATCTAAAAATACTTTTAGTAACGATACAATTGAAAAAATCGTAATCTTTTATAAAGATGGTAGTTTTAAAGAATACCATCCTCAATAACAAGCCATAAAAAAACCTCGGCTCTTACAGACCGAGGTTTTCAAACCAATAATAACAAACACAAAACTAACTATTCTCTTCTTAAGTATATTCCGGTTACGCCAGGTTCTAATCTTGTTGTCAATGGTGTTGCATCTGCCTGAGGCGTTGTTGGATATGCAAAACTCAATACTTGTCCTCCACCATTCAATCTTTCAGCAATATAAATTTTATTAGCCTGTTTATCATAAGAAACATCTACCGGATTCCCTAACAATGAATTAGGCCCATAAATTCTTTTTTGATTTGACAAGGCAATAGTACCGCCTGATGCTGTAGAAGAAAATACATTGCTGAAATTCTCAATTACTACAATACCTCCATCTGTGGCTGAAGTAGCTAGACCTACATCTGTCAAGACCATAACATTATTAGAATAAGCAATGCCATGCGTCCTTATTAGTCCTTCAATGCTAACTCTTTTGTCTGCCACCAGCGTTCCCGTAGGTTTTGAAAAAATAGAGTTAAAAACTGCTATATCTCCCGTAAGATCAACAACAGCAAACAAATTTCCGTTTTCAATAGCAATTCCCCATAGCTTAAAGCCTATAGTAAATGTTTTTTCCAATGTGAATCCTGAAGCGGTTCTTTGATATACCAAAAGCTTATTCGTGTTTCCATTAATTTCAGCCTGATCTTGAACTACAACTACCCGGCTTCCATCAACAGCAATTTCTCTGGCATTAGTAAAATCGCCAGTAGTACTACTCGCCGTCATTGTCAAAGATGTTGCCGGAGAGAGTAACGTATTTCGAAAATTACCATACGCTTCAAGGCGGTTGTTTGTTCTTGAGGCAATAATAACTTCGTCGCGATCATTATAATAATAAATACCATCAGCATCTACAGAACCTACTGCAAAAGTTCTTGCCATTGGCATTGTTGCTAACATATCTGTATACGTAATTGTTCCGCTGGTATTACTTGAAGTAAATAATTCAAGTCTTTGTGTGTCTTGATTTCCGTTTGAATCATCATCATTACTACACGAGACAAATCCGAAAGTACTGCAGAAGATCCCTGCTAAAAATAAATTCTTTCTCATAATTGTGGTTTTTTAAAGGTTGATACCAATAGATACGAGAAAGAAATGAGCTTGGTTTTAAAATGGCATTTTAACCGTCAAAGCCGTTTTCCGGAATTCTGCCTACGACACCTTTAAAATTGCTTTTGAGTTCTGCAAAATCTTTTTGGATATCGCCAATTGGATAATATGCATTGTGTAGTACTACCTCCTTTTTGGCATAATCAAATGCAACGGGAATTATTGGAACTTCTGCTTTTAATGCAATGTAGTAAAAGCCTGTCTTCCACTCTGATACTTTTTTTCGAGTTCCTTCGGGAGCAATTGCCAATCGGAAGATTTCTCTGTTTTTAAAAATCTCCGCTATGGCTTCGACTGTATTCTGTCTAGAGTTTCTGTTGAGTGGTGCACCGCCCATCCAACGGAAATAAGCTCCAAATGGAAATTTAAAAAGTTCTTTTTTAGCGACATAGTTCATTTCAAGATTGATAATGCCACTGGCAAAAAGTCCTATGTAGAAATCATGCCAGCTGGTATGCGGCACTACTATAATAATAGATTTCTTAATTTCGGGATCCATCGTACCTTTGATGCTCCATCCCATTATTTTGAAAAAGATAAGTTTATAAATAATACGCTTCATGCTTTATTATTTTCTGTAAATGTAACATTTATACTTATTTTTGGGCAAATTAAGTTTTGTGCTAAAAAAAATATTAAGCTACCTCCTACCGATAAATGTCTATAAACAGCAATCGTCTGTAAGTAAAAATCTAGAAGTTACCTGGGCAAATGGCGAATTGGTATTGGATTCTAAAAATGCCAACTACTCTTATGGAAGCTTACAACGTATTCTTAGAAAAGGTTTGGAAAGCATCGGGTTTGATACCGTTTTAAAAACGAAACACATTCTTATACTTGGAGTTGCAGGCGGAAGCGTAATTAAGACTTTAAGTGACGAAATTGGATTTAAAGGCAAGATTACAGGAGTGGAAATTGATCCTGAAGTACTACAGATAGCCAATTCTTATTTTGGATTGAACAAGATTCCGAATTTAGAAATCATTGTTGATGATGCTTCCAAATATGTTTTAAAAGACAAAAACAAATACGGACTGATTATTGTCGATATTTTTCAGGATACAACCATGCCTGACTTTCTTTTTGAAGATTCTTTCCAAAAAAGCATCTGTGAGCTTTTAGAAGAAAAAGGAATTATTCTTTTTAATACGATGTGTATTACTAACAAAGACAGCCTCCGCAATAAAAAATATGTGGCAAACATCAATCTAAAACTCTATAATTTACGCACCATCCCAAGAGTTGAGCGCTATAACGAGCTAATCATTATAGAAAAGAAATAATTTGATTATTAGACTCCAGCAATCTTAAATCTCATTATTGTATTGTAACATGTTCATGAAGGTCTGATGAGCAGGTTGAACCATTTACACTAACCTTAACAGTGGCCGTAGCTTTATAGTTTCCTGCTTGCGAATATATATGACTTACTTCAGTACCAGTAACTGTCTGTTGTGTTCCATCACCAAAATCCCATTTAACAGTATTATTCAACGTATGACTTCCTTCATAGGTAACACTATAATTTACCTGCATTGGATTTTCACCAGATATAGAATGATGTGCATTTAAAAATATTGATTCGCCCAGGCAATCTACAACGCTCTTGGCATCATCCTTATCACATGCCGTCATAAAAAAAGTTGCAATAGCTATAAGAAATAGTTTTTTCATAACTTTTAGAATTGATTTTGATAGACCTAAGATAGGTAACTATTTTAAATTTTGTTTAAAACCTTATGTATAGTTTTACATCATTTTAGTACAAACTAATATATAATTACCATTGTTTATAATGTTTTACACAGATTATGTGCGGATTTTCTTCTCTATACCACCTCATAAATCACAAATCTAAAATCCAAAATCTTAAATCAACTTCCTAGCCTTCTCCAAATCTTCAACCGTATCAATACCAATACCAACATGGACAGTTTCCACCATTCTTATTTTCTTGCCATATTCAAGATATCGGAGTTGTTCTAATTTTTCTGAAGCTTCCAGAGATTTCATTGGCAGGCTATAAAAATCCATCAACGCCGGTTTTCTAAAAGCGTAGATTCCAATATGCTGGAAATAACGAACACCCGCATTTTCATCTCTCGGATAAGGTATAACCGAACGGGAAAAATATAAGGCCAGACCACTTTGGTCTACAATTACCTTGACATTATTTGGGTTAGCAATTTCTTCTTTATCTTTTATTTCACGCATTAACGAAGCCAGATCTATTTGATGTGCCGTATCATTTCTGAATACTTCTAAAAGTTTTTCAAGTGGTTCTTTATTAATAAAAGGTTCGTCACCTTGCACGTTTACAACAATATCAACATCCAGATTTTCAACAGCTTCAGCTATCCTGTCGCTACCGGATTCATGTTCCTTTTTGCTCATGATTGCTTTTCCTCCATTGGAAACAATTTCATCAAAAATGAGTTGAGAATCAGTAGCAACAAAAACATCATCAAAAAGCTGCGTTGAAACAGCCGCTTCATATGTTCTGGTAATTACCGTTTTCCCACCCAAATCCTGCATCAGCTTGGCGTGAAATCGGGTTGAAGCGTAACGTGCCGGAATAACTGCTATTATTTTCATTTTAAATATTTTTGATTTTTGATTTGTGATTTAAGATTTGAGATTTGTGATCTATGATTTGAGATTTTTGATTTAGGATTTAAGATTTTTGATTTGAGGTTTCTCACTCCCAACTATCAACTAACCTCTATCAACTATCATCTACTAACTATAGCCTATCCTCTATCAACTATAAACTATTCTTCAAAGTTTTCATCCTTAAAGCCAATCAAATACAATTTGTCTTTAGCTCTTGTAATTGCTGTGTATAACCAGCGAATGTAATCTCTGTCGATTCC
This sequence comes from Flavobacterium microcysteis, assembly GCF_006385255.1. Lineage (GTDB taxonomy): Bacteria > Bacteroidota > Bacteroidia > Flavobacteriales > Flavobacteriaceae > Flavobacterium > Flavobacterium microcysteis. The sequence continues at coordinate 20,080 of NZ_VFJE01000052.1, read as the reverse complement.
GTTGGGCAAATAAGGCTGTTCTACAAATACAGTATTCCATTGTCCACCTTGTGATTTGTGGCAGGTCATGGCGTATGAAAATTTCACCTGCAATGCATTGAAATACCTGTTTTCTTTTACTTTCTGGAATTTCCTGTAGGCTGTTCTTTCATCTTCATAATCCAGCATTACTTCCTGATACAGTCGGTTTGACTCTTCATAGGTTAATGAAGCCGATTCACTTGTCAATGTATCTAAAATCAAAACTGTTTCAAATGGTATCTGGTTTGGGTAATCCACCATCCGTATTTTTACGGTAGCAAACTTAAAACCGTACAATTCCTGCATCTTATAGATTTCCATAACTTCGACAATATCACCATTGGCTATAAAATCTGTTTCGGTAGAATCCTTAAGCCAAAAATAATTATTTTTTACGACCATGAGGAAATCGCCTGTAGAAAGTTCGCTTTCCTTATCGAGAATTCTTGTTCGAATTTGTTGGTTGTAAGCGTTAGCCCTTTTGTTAGAACGCACAATAAATGCAGTGTCTTCCAATCCATAATTGCTATAGGCTGTATGGATGGCATCTTGAATGTCATAACCATCCGTTAACCGAACAATATCTTTGAAATGTTTTACATCAAATTTAAAATCTTCAAAAAAGTCTTCATCTAATTGTTCTCTAAGTTCTGTTGCATTGTACAATATACCGGAATCCTCTTCCTGTCGCATTACTTCATCAAATTCGATATGTGCAACTTCCATATCATAATTCCTGTTCAGCAAATCAATATCCAGAGCCGGTGATATATCAAGATTCACGGGCGGTAGCTGTGCTGTATCCCCTAAAAGAATCATCTTGCAGTTGACACCGGAATATACATAATAGATCAAATCGTCTAACAGTGAACCGTTTTCATACATACTGGTTTCATTGCTTGAATCTGAAATCATAGACGATTCATCAACGATGAAAATTGTATTTTTATGTTTGTTCTGCTGAGTAGTAAAAGTCACTCCTCCGCTTTTTGTTTTTGGATAATAGATTTTTTTGTGGATGGTATATGCCGGTTTTTGAGAATAATTAGCGATAACCTTTGCCGCACGACCAGTTGGTGCCAAAAGCACGTATTTTTTATTAATTTCAGTAAGATTGTTAACCAAAGTAGAAATTACGGTTGTTTTTCCAGTTCCGGCATACCCTTTTAGCACGAAGATTTCATCCTGTTTGCTATTGGTCAAAAATTCAGCAATTTTCTGGAAGAAGATATCCTGTTTGACTGTTGGATTAAACGGAAACTTCGACGTAAGGGTTTTATAGAAAAATGCAGAATTCATGGTTTATTATTTGCCGTAAAGTTATAGATTTAAGAGAAGTTTTGCCCTATAAATATGAGGAGTATGCCACAAAAAATTGTAAGTTTGCCAACATCAGAAAAAATCAATGTCGGCTAACACAAACATAACAGAAAAAAAATACAGGAAACTTTCCATTCAAGTATCTTTGAATGGATTCCGATTTTGCTGTTTTGATACTTTGAATCAGACCGTTCTGTTTGTCAAAGAAGTCGATTTTAATGATTTTGAAAAATCCATCAAAGTAGAAGACCATTATTGGCAAGCTTTTGTAAACCATAAAGAACTAACGGCAACCTATGACGAAGTAGTTGTCCTTCATGAAAACAATCTTTCTTCTTTTGTGCCAAAAGCAATGTTTGATGAAAATTATTTAGGAAGCTATCTCCAATACAGTACCAAAGTTTTTGAATCTGATTTTTTTGCCTTTGACGTTCTTGAACCTTTTGATATGGTGAATACCTACATTCCGTATGTCAATTTCAACAACTATCTGCTTGACCAGTTTGATAGTTTTGATTATCTGCATGTTAATAGCATTTTAGTACAGAAAATTCTGGAAAATTCAAAGAATGTTTCAGAAACGCAGCTATTTGTACATGTAGGAAAAGAACATTTTGAAATTGTAGTGATCGAAAACCAAAAGCTTTTACTGTTTAATTCATTTGAATATCAGACCAAAGAGGATTTTATCTACTATATTCTTTTTACAGCAGAACAGTTAAAACTGAACCCTGAAACCTTCAAATTACAATTGCTGGGCGAAATTTCAGAAGAAAGCGATCTATTTAAGATTGCCTACCGATATATCAGGAACATATCCTTAATGAATGTGTTCCATACGCAAAAGCACAATGATTTTTCAACACTGGAAAATTTAAAATATTTTATCTTATTCAACTCATAAATGAGAATCATATCCGGGAAATATAAAGGAAGGCGAATTTCGCCTCCAAAAGGCCTGCCGGTCCGTCCAACAACAGACATGAGCAAGGAAGCCCTGTTCAACGTATTGAACAACTATTTCAATTTCAACGGATTGAAAGTTTTAGACCTGTTTGCAGGAACAGGTAACATTAGCTATGAATTTGCTTCACGCGGCTGCGAGACTATTACGAGCGTCGATGGTGATTTTGGCTGTGTAAAGTTCATCAAACAGACAGCTGACGAGTTTGGTTTTGGTATTGCAGGTGTCAAAAGCGATGTATTTAAGTTTGTTGAAAAGAATAAAGCTTCTTACGACATTATTTTTGCCGACCCTCCTTATGATCTTGACCAGGCTACATTTGAAAAACTGGTAGAACTTATCTTTGCCAACGAACTTCTTGAAGAAGACGGCATGATGATTATCGAACATTCAAAATATACGAAGCTGGATCACATGATTAATTTTTCTTTCAAAAAAGTCTATGGCGGCTCTGTTTTTTCATTTTTTGAAATTAACAGCGGTGAGGATGAAGAATTAAGAAATGAAGCTGAAATTACGGAGGACGACGAAGGATAATCCGCAGACTTAACTGTTTTTTTGTGATTTTTGATTGATGAGGAAATCTGCGGAATCATTTTATCCTTCCTGAATTTTCATTTACTTCTTTTTCTTTATAAATAGAGTCTTTTATCTTTCCAAAGGTATATCGGATTGCTATTGAGAATTCGCAGTTATCTACGAAAAAGATGGCGTTAGAACGTACTTTACTGACTTCAAAATTTTCTGTAAAGGTTCTGTTCATAAACACATTGTTGTAATTGACCGTACAGGAAAGGTTTTTGAAAAAGGTCTTAGATGCTGCCAAATCCAACTGGAAATAAGAATTTCTTTGAAAAACGCCCTCATTTCTGCTAGTTAGTCCCCAGCCGGTTACAGAAAACTGCAATTCATTTTTCAACTTAAAAACATGATTGGAATAATAATACGCATACGGTTTAGTATCTCCAATCACTGCTGAAGTATCTTCAATTTTATTTAAAATAAGGCTGATTGTATTGTTTGATGACCAGAAACCGCTACTAAAAGGCAATACAAATTCCAGATTGTATCCTGTTTCTTTTTCAAAATTTTGTGGTCGGTATATCAATAAATTTTGAGGTTCATTATATAGAAAACCGTAGTTTATTACATTGCTGTTTTCGTAATAGCTAAACTTCACCGATTTGTCTTTGTATTGAAAATTAGCCGCTAATTCACTCGTAATAGATGGATTTAGATTGATATTAGTAGCAAAGGCAAAATACGGATTGATATAAGTAATGCCTTGACTTGTTGATGAATAATCCGGTCTGGAAATACTTCTTCCATAATTCAGGTTTAGCGTTTTTGTACTGTCTATAGGCATACTCAACTCAGCTTTCGGAAATAAAGTAGTGTAGTTTTTATCAACAGAAGTCGGTTCTCCCTCATAGCGACCTAAAATCCTCGTGTTTTCTGCCCTCACACCTGCCATCCAGGAAATCTTCATAAAGCTTCCTGATAATTGGGCATAGGCAGCAGTATTTTTTTCTTTGAGTTTGTACTTTGAATTGGAAGCCAAATCCTGCTCAAAATTTTTAATCTTCAAATCTGTATGGGCAATGGCTGAAGAATGCTGTGCTCCCATCTCCCACTTCATTTCATTTTTGAATTTCTTTTCAAAATCAATCCGCCCCGAGAAAACATCTACATTAAAATCATCTTGTGTTTGCTGGAAAGGCTGGTAGGTTGTTTCGTTGTAATTATTCAAAGCGCTTGTAAATGATCCTGAGCTATAATTGGAATACTGCAAACCCGCAAAAAGAGAAGCATTCCAATTGGTTATTTTCTTGTTATAATTAAAAAATGAATTGATAAAGCTTTCGTGCTCTTTGCTTTTTCCTAAAGTTTGTATGCGATTTTGTTCTTCTCCTATTTTGTTATGTGTTTTTGTAGAAAAATCGAAATCATCATCTTTATAAGTTCCGTTTGTGGTAAATGAAAAATCTTCTTCTTCATTAATCTTATGATAAACTCCCACACCATAAACGTATTTATCCCTTTTAGTGTAACCTGCAACCCGGTAATTGGATTCAATAGCCTTAGCAGGAATGGTATAATCACTACCATTGCTTTCCCACGGATTTAACCTATTGTAATTGAAATTCGCCTTAAATTCCGTTTTGCTTAATTTCAGACTGGAATTCAGTCCCAGATAATTATTAAACTTCTTTTTAAAGGCTGCATTTTCTGTAAAGACCAACTGAAAGCCTTCTTTTTTGCTTGTCTTTCTGGTAATCAATATGACAGACCGCCCTTCGGCTTCATATTTTGATGATGGATTATCAATGATTTCTATCGTTTTGATATCTTCCACAGATAACGCTTCCAAATCATTCATTTCGACTTTCTGGTTATCTATGTATATTAGCGGTGCTCCTTTTCCTATAACCGTAATTTTTTCCCTATCCGGGCTTATCTGGATTTTAGGAAGTCTTGACAAAAGATCCAAAGTATTGGAAACCGTCTTATGGATTGAATTTGCTATATCTATCTTAATGTTTCCGTTTTTATAAATATATGTTTTAGTGTTTCCTTCAATAACAACTTCTTCCATTTGATTGAGAGTGTCTTTTTCTGTTTCCTGGGCAAAAGAAGCGCTACTTGCCAACAGCAGTAAAGCCAATACGATTCTAACCTTCATTGTCAGAATTATTTAGCCAGTTTAACCAATCAGCCGCAATTTTATCCCAATTATAGACTTCATAGTTAACCGTTCCATCCACATTTATAGGGAAATAATTATGCTCTAAATTCAGATAGCTCATAAAAGTACAATTGTCTTTCTTTTCCCGTATGGCTTCAATCTGAAATAAATCGTTAAACGGAGCCGACCAATCTTTGGTTCCGTAAGAAACCAGTACCGGAATGTTCAAGCGAATCAGGTTTTCTTTTTGAGGCAACGAAAAGCTATAGGTTGTCTTATACGTATCTCCATTGGTTAGATTCGTATCATTAGAATGTGCGACAACTTTTTTCCAATGTTCAATCGTATTTTTTCCTTCATCAACAGAATCACTGTCAAAGCTCCTACTCTGGGCCAAAATGTTCATTATTCTTCCATACGGATTACCTCCGGAATAAATCAGGTGGGTGATTTTTTTGTTGATTGAAGTCATTTTTGCAGCAACAGAACTTCCTTCCGAATGTCCGACTACCACCAGTTTTTTATTTTTTACCCAACGTTCTTTAGCCAATTGTTTTAGCACGAAGTTGTTCCGAAACACATAATAGTCCAGGTAGTTTCTTTCAGTATATCCTTTTGGTGGCATTTCCTTTTCTATGTCTTTTAAATACATATAGTCTTTTCCCAATTTATTGACATCAGAAATAATAGGTATAAATGGTTTTCCTACAATAACAATATGATAGGCTTCTAAAAAGGGATTCTCATCAAATGGCAACGTCCCATAAAGTCCTTTTTCGTCATATTTAACCACAGGCTGTGGCAAACTTCCCTGACAAAAAAAGAAAATAGGCTTGGCTATCTTTTCTTCGCCTTTTTTAGAGATAACAATAATATCAACCGGATCGTCCTGGTATTTCATGGCAATATGCCTGTAACCGAAATCTTCCGGGATTTTCTGAGAATAGGAATAGATTTTTGAAAACAGCAGCATGATTATAAGTACTAGTTTAGTATGCATTTTTGCAATTTGAAATTGTTTGTATATCGTCAGTAGCAAAATTGGTTTAAAAACAGACTGCGAGAGTTAATGCTAGGTTAATGCTGGGTTAATGTCTTTTTTTCAGAATAAATCGCTTATTTTTGGCTTAGCAATCTTTCAGTATGAAAAAGAAAATCAACTTATTAATAGGATTCTCGGCTCTGGTTCTGGTCGTTCTTTCGGCCATACAATACTATTTGGTCAAGACGACTTATGAGTATAAGGTCGAGCAGTTTCGTTCTGAAATCAAGGAGAAAATTGCAAAAATCACAAACGATTACAGTGATATCGATACTACAATCTTTAGCAAAAAGGATTTGCTGTATAAACAGTTGGCAGAAAATTACATTCGTGATAAAAGCACACGCTTCCATATCAAAAATGCGCTGTTACAAAATGAATTCAAAAGCGAGCTTACGCGAAAACTGCAGGAAGAATTTGAAAATGAAATACCAAATCTAACTATTGATTTTGCTATCGTTTTAGACAAATTCGTGATTTATGACGCTACAAAAGAAGCGGACACCATATTTGCAGAAAAGCCTTTTATTGAAAATAAATTATACGGCGACCTGGCCTCTTTAGATGATGCTTTTCTGATTCGGAATTATGTTGGCACTACCAGCGGTTCTTTTAAAAAGCAAGAACTCAGTTCCGATTATAAACTTCTGACAGAAGACACTTTATATGTCTCGATTAAAAACTGGGAATATATAGTACTAAAAAGAATGGCACTCATTCTCATTTTTGCCGTTTTTTCTATACTAACCTTGATTACTCTTTTTGTAATTGCTTTAAAAGCCTTGATTAAGCAAAAGAAAATCAGTGACATCAAGACTGATTTTATCAACAATATTACCCACGAACTCAAAACACCGCTCACGACCCTCTCCGTTTCTACAAAAATTTTAGAACGCAAGGAAATCCGTGAAAATGATGAGACCTATAACACCGTGCTGGGAACCATTATTCGCCAAAATAACCGTTTGCAGAACCTAATTGACCAGGTAATGACCAATTCTTTAGGGTTTGAAGAAATCGAACTGCACAAAGAAAAAGTACTGATGCCCGATTTTTTAAACTCAATCGTCAACGACTTTCAAATTGCCTATCCTGATATTTTGATTGAAAAAATGCTTGATCCCAAAAAAATCAGCATTAGCCTTGATAAATTCCATCTGACTACGGCTATAACCAATGTTTTGGAGAATGCCGTAAAGTATGGCTGTACAAATATTAAGGTAAAAGCTTCCTTGCAAGAAGGCCAGTTTGCCATCAGTATTTCAGATGACGGAATTGGTATTTCAAAAAACAAGCATTCCCTCCTATTTGATAAATTCTATCGTGTAGAACAAGGCGACCTGCATGATGCTAAAGGATTAGGCTTAGGACTTTATTATGTAGACCAGATCATAAAAGCGCATCAGGGAAGTATTCATGTCATTAGCGATTTGGGTAAAGGAGCTACTTTTGACCTTAGACTTCAGATTACAAACGGATAATTAGAATTTATACAGTGACAACTATTATCAAAAAGGTACTTTTAGCGGAAGATGATTTTGATTTTGCAATGATTCTCAAGCAATATCTGGATCTTCATAACTTTCAGGTTTTTTGGGCCAAAGACGGCGAAGAAGCGCTAAGTCTGTTCCAAAACGAAGACTTCAGCATTTGTATTTTTGATGTCATGATGCCTAAAATTGACGGATTCACATTGGCGGAAAAAATCATAAAGATAAACCCTGAAGTTCCTTTTGTCTTTCTGACAGCCCGAAAATTAAAAGATGACAAGATCAAAGGGCTTAAATTAGGAGCCGATGATTATATTGCCAAACCTTTTGAAGCTGATGAGTTGGTTCTCCGCTTAAACAATATCGTCAGAAGAAGTGAAAAGGCAACCCTTCCTGTTTCTGAAGAAATCCAGATTGGCAATTATATTTTTAATCCGCAGCGACTGGAATTAAAAAATGGAAATACCATCCAAAGAGTGACTGAAAAAGAAGGTTCCTTGATTCTTTTCTTGTATAAAAACAAAAACCAGTTATTGAAACGAGAAGAAATCCTAAAAGCTGTCTGGGGAAATGATGATTTTTTTTCCGGCCGAAGCATGGATGTATTTATCAGTCGTTTAAGAAAGTATTTTAGCGACGATTCGAAGATTTCAATCGAAAGCATCCGTAATATAGGATTGGAATTCAAACTCAAACAATAAAAAAGCAGACCTATAAGCCGGGTTCTGTATTTCTTAAAAAGAAACCCTTATCATTTATCTAGATTCCGAATTACTCCGGAACTCAATCTACCTACCCTTCGGCAACGGACGAGCCGCCCTTAAAAGCCGATATACTTGGTATTTCACCACATAGAGTTTACCTGGTTTCACTACAGCATTACCTGTACATACTTTCTGTTGCACTTGTCCTCCCGAAATTGCTCCCGGTGACGGGCGTTACCCGCTATGTTGCTCTATGGTGCCCGGACTTTCCTCCCTTTTTTTCAAAACGGCGATAAGGCGGTCTGCGCTGCAAAACTAATACAATTAATCAAGATTTCCATTAAACTGTAACCTTACCTTATAATCTTATAAATTCAATTAACATTCCGTTGGCAGCTTCAGGGAAATATATATTGTAAATTAGAAATACTAAAAACCAATTAAAAAGAAAAGTCATGGACCATCAAATGTATCATTATGCCACCGTATCCAAAGCTTTGGAAGAGTTGGCAGAAAAAGGATTTACAGTAGATTTTAATCTTGAAGCCGACCGTATTAAAGATTGCGGCGATTGCTTCGAAATTGTCCACATTTACCGTTACGAAGGAGCTACCGATCCTGGAGACGAAGCCACTGTATACGGAATCAAATCGGACAAAGGAGAAAAAGGAGTCTATGTTTCAGGTGACCTGTCATTCTCAGAAGACGAAGCCGCTCAGACTTTACATGAACTCATAATTAAAGGCAGACAGCCTTCCGAATAAGGTATGAATCGATTAGAGGCTAAACTTCAAAAAATTGGTAGTAATCCAAAAGTAACAGCACAATCTGTTGGATTGAGATATTCGTCTCAAACAAATAAAGGCTATTACCGAACAAAAGGCAAAAACAATGCATTTGTTTATAAGGATGAAAACAATACAATACTTAAGGATAAGCCAATAATTGAAAGGATAAAAAAGCTGGTTATACCGCCAGCTTGGGAGAATGTTTGGATTTCTCCTTATGAAAATGGGCATTTGCAAGTCACCGGAATTGATGCCAAGGGAAGAAAGCAATACCGCTATCATCCAAATTGGAATAAAATCCGGAATCAATCAAAGTTTTACAGATTGAGACGGTTTGCAAATGCCCTTCCAATGATACGAAAACAGATTGAAAAAGATTTAAATCGAAAAGGTCTGCCTTATGAAAAAGTGGTTGCTTTGGTTGTAAAACTTATTGAACTGACCCACATCCGTGTTGGCAATGATGCCTATAAAAAATTGTATGGCTCTTTTGGATTAACAACGTTACGAGATAAACATGTGAAGTTTTCTAGTTCTTCTGTTTACTTTGATTTTAAAGGTAAAAAAGGCGTTTCCCATAAAATAAGCCTGCAAAGCCGAAAATTGGCCAATTTGGTCAAAAAATGCAAAGAAATTCCCGGACAGGAACTTTTCCAATATTATGATGATGAAGGAAAACACCATTCTATCGGATCGGCAGATATCAATAATTATCTTAAAGAAATTACACAAGAAGACTTTACTGCAAAAGATTTCAGAGTTTGGGCAGGAAGCGTACATGCCCTGTTTACTTTTCAGGAAATTGGCCAATTTATGACACTAACGGAATGCAAAAGGAATGTTGTTTCGGTTATTGATGATGTTGCCAAAAAGTTAGGAAATACAAGAGCTGTCTGTAAAAAGTATTACGTACACCCTACTGTTATCGCTTCCTATGAAAAAGGCTCCATTTGGAACTACAAAGTGAAGCCCAATATTAAAAATAATAAACTAAACCCTGAAGAAGAGGCATTAGTCAGACTCTTGAAAAAAGAGACTATTGCTGAAGTTTTAGGATAATCCATACAATCATGAAAAAAATAATCTGGCTTTTTCTTGGGATTGGATTTATTTCCTGTTCCGACAAAAAAGTGAAACCTATTGAAAATAATTCCGTTTCAGATACGGTTGCAAAACCTGTTTCGGTTAAAACTACAGACGAAAAGCAACTTATTGTTCCGGGAAAAAGCATCGGGCTTACTCATTTGGGACAAAGTGCAGAAATACTTGCTTCTTTAGGACGTCCTGATTTTTCTGATGCTGCTATGGGAAAAGCCTGGAGCAGCTGGTATTCTAAAGATGGTAAGAAAAACGAATTGAATATTTATACTACTTATAAAGATTCAGAAATGAAAGAAAAAGTAATTCGGCTTATCCGTATTACTTCGCCCGAATTTAAAACTGAAGAAGGAATTGCAACAGGAAATTCTTTACATACAATTCAAAATAGGTATCCCAAAGCAGTATTAATCGGAAAATACAAAGATACTGGAGAATCTGTAGAAATATATGACGCCATAGATTCCGGAATTGCATTTGAAATTAAAAAAGCAAATTGTATCAGTATTATTGTTCATGAAACCGGCAAAAAGGCAACCGATGAATACATTACTTTTCATCCCGATATGGAACGATTTTGAGTCGTGAAAAACTAATTTTAAAACTTTTCAACAGTATTTTTTAATCTTTAAATTTAGACCTATATTTGTCGTCCAGTCAAATTTCTATGGAACATTTCGTTGTATCAGCCCGCAAATATCGTCCGCAAACATTTAAAGATGTTGTGGGTCAGCAGGCTATTACAAATACTTTGTTGAATGCCATTGAAAACAATCACCTTGCACAAGCTTTACTTTTTACAGGACCTCGTGGTGTTGGAAAGACTACTTGTGCCAGAATCCTAGCTCGTAAAATTAACCAGGAAGGTTATGATGACCCTACCGAGGATTTCGCTTTCAACGTTTTTGAGCTGGATGCTGCATCCAATAACTCTGTTGACGATATCCGAAATCTAATTGATCAGGTACGTATCCCGCCACAAACAGGACAATACAAAGTTTATATCATTGACGAGGTTCACATGCTTTCACAGGCAGCTTTCAATGCGTTTTTAAAAACCCTGGAAGAACCGCCAAAGCATGCCATATTTATATTGGCAACCACGGAAAAGCATAAAATAATACCAACGATATTATCGCGATGCCAGATATTCGATTTCAAAAGAATTACGGTAAAAGATGCTAAAAATCATTTGGCAGATGTAGCAAATAGCGAAGGAATTACTTTTGAAGATGATGCTTTGCATATTATTGCTCAAAAGGCTGATGGCGCTATGCGTGATGCTTTGTCTATTTTTGACAGGGTTGTCAGTTTTTCAGGAAACAACCTTACCCGAGTAGCGGTAACTGAAAACCTGAATGTTCTGGATTATGAGACGTATATCAATATGACCGATCTGATTTTGGAAAACAAAATCCCGGAACTGTTGATTGCTTATAATGAAATCCTTTCCAAAGGTTTTGACGGACATCATTTTATTGCCGGACTAGCCTCTCATTTCAGAGATTTGCTAGTTTCAAAAACGCCTAGTACCCTGACTTTACTTGAAGCTGGAGAACAGGCTCAGAAAATGTATGGACTACAGGCCCAAAAAGCTTCGCAAGATTTTCTTTTAAAAGGAATTGACCTGGCAAATGATTGTGATTTGAAATTCAAATCCAGCCAAAACCAGCGCCTTCTTGTCGAGCTTTGCTTGATGCAGCTTGCCTCTATCACTTTTGATGGAGAAAAAAAAAAGTTGACGGATATATAATTCCACCCAATCACTTTTACGGAAGAGTACTCGAAATTCCAGTAAAATCACCCGAAATTATTGAGGTTGCAACTCCTTCTGTTGTTGCTGAACCTGTTGCTGTAATTGAAAAACAACCTGATCAAGAAATTGCTCCTGCTCCAAAAATTGAAACTCCGACTAATGATATAAATGTGGCAAAAGTTTCTGCTTTATCACTTTCCAGCATCAGAGCAAAACGAGAGTTGGAAAAAGCAAACAGTGCTATTGTCAGACACGAAGCCGAATTGCCAAAAGAAGCTTTTACAGAAACCGACATGCTGTTGCAATGGAATAAATATGCACAGCGTTTGGGCGATAAAGGCTATAAAATTCTGGAAGCACTTTTATTGATTAATGACCCTAAATTAAAAGGCACAACTATCTTTCATGAGCTTCCAAACGAAGGTTCAAAGATTGAGTTTGAGTCAGAAAAACATCACCTTTTAGGGCATTTACGTGGGAAACTCCATAATTATGACATCCAAATCGAGGTTGTTGTTAATGAAACCGTTGAGAATAAGTTTGCCTTTACACCTCAGGATAAATACAACAGGCTCAATGAAATTAATCCGAGCCTGGATGTTTTGCGAAAAACTTTCGATCTGGACATCTAAGATTTTAGATTTATGATTTTTGAATCTTTTAAATTTAATTTTAGATTTTAGATTTATGATTTTAGCTCTTAAATCTAATGTCTCAAATCCTAAAATCTTAAATCTTATATCTCCTAAATCTTATTATAATACAACGCCTTTACAATACCGTCTGAAAGTCCTATTTTAGGAACATAGAGATTACGTGCACCACTCCATTTCATAGCATTCAGATATACTTTAAGAGCGGGAATAATTACGTCGGCACGGTCAGCATTGAGACCTAGTTCCGCTATTCTTTGCTCATATGAAAGTCCGTTTAAGAAGGCATATTGAGAATTCAGATACATATAAGACAATGGTTTTTCCTGTAGTTTTCCTGACATTTTAAAAACCTTATTGATGTTTCCACCTGAACCAATCATGTTGATCTGTTCGTAATCCTCTGTTATATGTTTAATCCATTTCTCAATTTCCTGCCATACAATATCATTAACCATATTATTGAGCAAACGAACCGTTCCAATTTTAAATGATTTGGAGGCTACTATCTTGCCTTCTGTAAAAAGAGAAAACTCCGTACTACCACCGCCAACATCCACATACAGATAGGTCTGGTCGTTTTTGAGCAAATGATGCAGGTCTGAAGAAGCTATGATTGCAGCTTCTTTCTTTCCATCAATAATTTCTATTTTTATATCGGCTTTTTTCTTAATCAGGTCTACTACTTCTTTGCCATTATAGGCTTCACGCATGGCAGATGTGGCGCATGCCATATATTTCTCGACTTTGTGCACTTTCATCAAAAGTTTGAATGCCTTCATAGCATCTACCATTCTTTCGATGTTTTCTTCTGTAATTTCACCTACAGTAAAGGCATCCTGTCCTAAACGAATTGGGACACGCACCAAGGAGCTTTTGCTAAATTGAGTTTCTTTTCCTTTTTGTTCAACAATATTGGCAATCAGCAGACGCATCGCATTGGAGCCAATGTCTATCGCTGCGTATTTTCTTATTGTAATCATAAATTCTTTTATCTTTTTTTAAATAACGCCCAAAAGACCTACGCTTTTAGGCTCTCAACAGATTCACAAACTAATTCAACTTTTCAGCAATCACTTCCAGTTTGTCTCTGTAATAATTATACGTTTCCAGCTGAGCTCTAAAGACAGGATCATCTTTACGCATTCTATATAAATTGTCTAAGTTTTCAGAATGAAGCCTTGCCTTTACATTTCCTTTCCAACCTATATTGAACGTATCTATTAATTCCTGTTTTATACTCTCATCATAAATCGGACAGGTCACTTCAACCCTTTCATCCAGGTTTCGCGTCATAAAGTCTGCCGATGAAATATAAACTTCCTGGTCGCCATCATTATAAAAAATATATACACGGGAATGTTCTAAATAATTATCGACAATACTAATGGCTTCAATATTATCGCTCATACCCGGAACTCCAGGAATCAATGAACAAATTCCTCTTACAATCAGCCTGACTTTAACTCCGGCCCAGCTTGCATCATACAATTTATCAATCATGCCATAATCCGAAAGACTATTCATTTTTAAAGCAATATGGGCTTCTTTTCCCTCTCGGGCATTGGAGATTTCTCTATCAATCAGCTTTTCAAAACGGGTTCTTGTATAGTGTGGTGAAACAACCAGGTGTTTATAACGATGTACACGGTAATTGATATCAAAGAAATCGAAAATCTTTGCCACATCTTTTAATATTTTAGTATGACTGGTAAATAAAGTCACATCTGTATAAACCTTAGCTGTTGATTCGTTGAAGTTTCCTGTTGAAATTAATCCATAGCGTTTTACCTTTCCTTCTTCAACACGTTCGATTACGCATATCTTGCTATGGACTTTTAATCCTTTTATTCCAAAAATCAATTCAATTCCTTCTGTCTGCATCTGCTCTGCGTACGAAATGTTACTCGCTTCATCAAAACGGGCCTGTAATTCAATTTGTACCGTTACCTTTTTACCGTTTTTCGCTGCGTTAATAAGGGAACTGATAATTTGAGAATTTTTGGCCAATCGGTACAACGTAATTTTAATCGAAATCACCTTGGGATCCAGTGCTGCTTCACGCAGAAATTTAATCAGATACGAAAAAGATTGGTAAGGCGCATTAACCAGATAATCCTTTTTAGCAATCTTTTCAAGCATGCTTCCTTCCAGGCTCAGTCCGTCAACCGGCAAGGGAACATTTGCCTGATATAATAGATCATATCTTCCAAGATTTGGAAAATCCATATAATCGCGACGGTTATGGTATCTTCCTCCGGGAATAATACTATCCGTCGAATCGATTCCCATTTTATTAAGGAAGAATTTCAACGTATCTTTTTCAATTGATTGGTCATATACAAAACGTACCGGTTCGCCAATTCGGCGATCTTTCACACTGGTAGAAATTTTTTCCATCAAACTCTTGCTTTGGTCGCTATCGATATCCAGCTGAGCATCTCTGGTAATTTTAATCATGTGCGCCGATATGCTTTCATAGTCAAAAATATTGAATATGCTGCTGAGATTATATCGGATAACATCATCCAGCAATATGATATACTGCTTGTCGTTACTGGAAGGCAATACTACAAATCGGTTTACGGTTTTTGGTATCTCAATAACGGCATAACGCACGTCTTTTTTAGGTTTTTTGATTTTCAACACCGTGTCTTTAACGACAATCTTGGTCGTTGACTTTGGCTTTGTCATTACCAATTTAACTGCAAGATAACCTGATGTATCCTTTAAGATTGGGAATTCAGCCAAGTCATTCAATATAATAGTTACCAAAGCCGGGCTTACTTTTTGTATAAAGAAGTCTTTGATAAAGTTTTCCTGTTCACGAGAAATTTCGGTCTCATTAATGATAAAAATATTCTCTTTTTCAAGCTCACTTTCAATAATGCTCAAAATTCTCAAGCTTTCAGATTGTTGCTGGATAACGATTTCTGTTATATCCTTAACTAATTGCTGCGAGCTGATACCGCCCAAAAGTTTTTCTCCAGAAACACCTGCATGGCTCAAACGACGGATAGCTGCAAACCGTACACGGAAAAACTCATCAAGATTATTGGAAAAGATTCCTAAAAAACGAAGTCTGTCTAATAGTGGGACATTTTTATCTGCTGCTTCTTGTAGAACTCTGGCATTAAAAGCAAGCCAACTTTTTTCACGATCAATATAACGGTAATCAATTGGTGGAATCATATTTTTTTAAATCTCTAGGAAAAATCACTTGTTGCGTTTTGCCTTTATCGATCGATTGCCAGTCATTGCTCTGAAAATTAATAGAAACAAATCCGGTTGTAGGAACATTATCGATAAAAACGTTCCCAAATTTATTAACAAAATTTGTTATAGCATCATTATGCCCGAAAAGAATAACGTTGTCGTAATCATTATTACATGATTTAATAAATTTTTCGAGCTGTCTGTCGTCGAAAGTATAGAGCTCATCTTTAAAAATAATGCTTTCAATTGGGCAAGAAAGATTTTGCGCAAAAATGATTGCGGTTTCCGAAGCTCTTTTTGCGGTACTGCTTAAGATCGTAAATGTCTTGGGAAGGTGTTTTCCTATCTCCATTGAGACCATATGAGCGTCTTGCATTCCTCTGCTGGCTAAAGGGCGATCTTTATCTAGAAGTGGAGCATTCCAACTTGATTTTCCATGTCGTATTAATATCAAATTCTTCATAATTGATAATTTTAAAAACTAGTTAGACTTCAAAAACACCTCTATTTATAAGAACAAATTACAAAAAAAAGTTTACTTCACAGACATTTTAGGCACTTTTATCGAAAAAACTACGGATTTCCGTAAGTTAATTTTTTATTAACATAAATTCGCTATGTAAAAGTCTATTAACACAAACTTTAAACACTGCCATCAGTTGCAAATTTAGATAGTAAAACTTAATACCACCTTTTGAGGTTTTCTATCAGTCAGATTGCAAAATTTCCCTTTTAACAAATACTCGTGTCCAAAATACTTGGACTGTTTCCCTATGCTTTTATTTTAACGATAAATCAATAAAGAAACCATAATAATAAGAATAATGAAAAAATCTATTTGAATGACTAGAGAATTATGTGAAAAAGATACTTTAACGACTATTTATGCTATTCACAGATAAAATTATTTATCTAGAAAACTAGATGTTAGTTTTAACCCGAAAAGTAATTTGAATGTTCTTATTTCTATCAAAATAAGATCTACGCTTTTAAAAATTTTACCCAAAAAATACGTACATGAAAAATTTTACGCTGCGTGAGGAAATAAAAGCACCACAAGCTTTTATCATCGAAAAGAAAAATGGCCGCTTAAAAAAACGAGTCCGATTAAATAACAAAACGGTTCTTAGCAAATTACTTCTGCTAAGTTTCTTGGTTTTGACTGCGCTGCCTTCATTTGCACAGCAAAAAGAACTTCCAGCTAGGGCTACAAAACCCAATTTACCATACGCTCCTAAAGTAAAAGAAAATAAGGGCGGGCTGGAATACCAAACCATGGCTGTTGCAGGATCTATTTCAGTAGCAGAAAACGCTACCTACAATGCCTATACGGCGGAGCAGCTGGTGAAAAACCTTTTCGTTACAGGCTGTTTATCAGCAAGTAATGTAAGATTTGGTTATTACTCAAAAAGTGGTAATACCTACACATGGCAAAACCACACCTGGTCTTCAACGCCTGGCAATCGTCAATTGGCTTATTTCAACAAGGCAACTTCTACTTTTCCTATTGAGGAAGGACTATTGCTTACAACTGGAAAAGCTTCCTCTGCAATGGGACCAAACAATACCGGAGGAAGTACAGATGAGATGGTAAGAGCAGCCAATGACCCTGATTTGGCAGCCATTACAGGGCGAACCATTTACGATGCATCGACTTTGGAATTTGACTTTGTACCTGCAGGTAATACTTTGGAATTCAAATATGTTTTTTCATCTGAAGAATATTTGGAGTATTGCGAAACAGGCTATAATGACGCTTTCGGATTTTTCTTAAGCGGTCCTGGAATTTCAGGTCCATACAGAAACAATGCAATCAATTTGGCGTTGCTTCCAAGCAGTACGACTCCAATTTCTATCAATACAATCCACGCAGCAGGAACAAACGTTAACAATGTTAACTTCCCAGCAGTAAACGGACAATATTATCAAAACAATGCGTCAGGATCAACTACTACCCAATTTGATGGTAATACTGTTATCCTGACAGCTACTTATCCTGTGACACCTTGTTCAACATACAGAATTAAACTAAGCATTGGTGATGCAAGTGACCAGCAATGGGATTCTGGTGTTTTCTTAGGAGCCAGAAGTTTCAACTCCGAAAATATTGTTCTTACGAACTATGGAAACATGATCGAAAACCAGAATAATATTTTTGAAGGCTGTAACAATAAATTCAGAGTACAAAGAACAGGCAGTGATATTTCACAGTCATTAGTTGTTAATCTACTTTTATCTGGAACTTTCACTAATGGGGTTGATATTCAAACAACTGGTGGATTACCATTCCCAACACAGGTAACAATTCCTGCTAACCAAACTTATGTCGATATACCTTATACTACCGTAGCCGATGCTATTTCAGACAATAGTGAAACTTTTATTGTACGGACAATAACGAGCTGCCCTTGTTCAAGTGATGTAGTATATGTGACACAAACAATGAACATCTACGAAACGGCTGTTCTTAACTCCATTAATGCAACGAATGCACAGTGTAACGGACAAAATAACGGAACACTAACCGTAAACGTATCTGGTGGTTCAGGAAGCTATCTGTATTCTATAGATAATGGAGCAAACTGGCAGAGTATAAATACTTTTTCAAACTTATCACCTGGAAACTATACAGTAGTAGTAAGAGATCCTGGAAGCTGTAAGCCAAATCTTAGCGGTACAGCTACTATTGGTAACCCTACTCCTATTGTAGCAAATGCAGGTCCTGATGTTACTATTTGTCCTGGTGGAAATACACAACTAAGCGGAAGCGGTGGTGTTGTTTACAGCTGGAGCCCAGCAACTGGACTAAATTTTACTAATATCGCAAATCCTATTGCTTCTCCAACAACTACTACTACCTATACATTAACTGTTACAAATGCTAGTGGACAATGTACATCAACAGATCAGGTAGTTGTTAATGTGGATGCAGCACCTGTAGCTCCAACTGCTGCAAACGTAAACAATAACAATATCTGTTCAAATGTAGGAGGAAATATCATCCTATCTGCAACAGGAGGATCAGGTACTACCCTAAAATGGTATACTTCAAGTTGTGGTGGAACAGCAATCGGAACAGGAAACAATCTTTCTATTGCAGCACCAACACAAACAACTACCTATTATGTACGTTGGGAAAACAGTTGTGGAAATTCAACATGTGCTCAAGTAACTGTGAATGTAAAACCTACAGTTACTTTAACTGGTCCGGCTAATGCCAGCATTCAGGGATGTAACCAAAGCAGTATCACTCCATTGACATATAGTGAAACACCTGTATCAATTACATTGGCACAATTTCAAAGTGCAGGAGGAACAACTTCAAATGCTTCTCTGGCACATACAATAACTTATAAAGACACTAAAGCAGGTAGTTGTCCTACGATTGTCACTAGAGTATTTACAGTTGCTACAGATTGTACTACTGCGAATTTTACTCAGACAATCACTATAAACGACACTACGGCTCCAACATTTAACGGAACCCTTCCTACAGCCAGCATAACTGCAGCTTGCGGAAACATACCAACTGCGGCTACACTTACTGCAACTGATGCTTGCGGAACTGCAACCGTAACTTTTGCTGAGACTAGAACTGACGGTACTTGCGCTGGAAGCTACACGCTTACAAGAAAATGGACTGCGACTGACCTTTGCGGTAACACTACTGTACACACTCAGATTGTAACCGTGACCGATACACAGGCTCCAACATTTACAGGAACATTGCCATCAAACATTACAGCAGCTTGCGGAAATATCCCTGCTGCGGCTACACTTACTGCGACCGATGCTTGTGGAAGCGCAACTGTAACATTCGCTGAGACAAGGACTAATGGTTCTTGTGCCGGAAACTATACCCTGACAAGAAAATGGACGGCTACTGACCTATGCGGTAATACTGCTGAACACACTCAGATTGTAACCGTGACCGATACGCAGGCTCCGACATTTACAGGAACATTGCCATCAAACATTACAGCAGCTTGCGGAAATATCCCTGCTGCGGCTACGCTTACTGCGACCGATGCTTGCGGAAGCGCAACTGTAACATTCGCTGAGACAAGAACTAATGGTTCTTGTGCCGGAAACTACACGCTTACTAGAAAATGGACTGCGACCGATCTTTGCGGTAACACTGCTGAACACACTCAGATTGTAACCGTGAGCGATGCACAGTCTCCTACCTTTGTAGGAACATTGCCTGCTGCCAGCATAACTGCAGCTTGCGGAAATATCCCTGCTGCGGCTACGCTTACAGCGACCGATGCCTGCGGAAGCGCAACTGTAACATTTGCCGAGACAAGGACTAATGGTTCTTGTGCCGGAAACTACACGCTTA
>NZ_VFJE01000051.1 GCF_006385255.1 Flavobacterium microcysteis | reverse complement strand
TTACTGCAACCGATGCTTGCGGAACTGCGACTGTAACTTTTGCAGAGACTAGAACTGACGGTGCTTGTGCCGGAAGCTATACCCTTACAAGAAAATGGACGGCTACTGACCTTTGCGGTAACATTGCCGAGCACACTCAAGTGGTTAATGTGACCGATACTCAGGCTCCTGTATTCGCAGGAACATTGCCTGCTGCCGAACTGGCTGCGTCTTGCGACAATATCCCGGCTGCGGCTACGCTTACTGCAACTGATGCTTGTGGATCTGCGACTGTAACATTCGCCGAGACTAGAACTGACGGTGCTTGTGCCGGAAACTATACGCTTACAAGAAAATGGACTGCGGCTGACCTTTGTGGTAATACTACAGAACATATACAGACAATTACAGTGACTGATACACAGGCTCCTGCGTTCGATGGAACATTGCCTGTTGCTGAACTGGCTGCATCTTGCGATAACATACCGGTTGCGGCTACGCTTACTGCAACTGACGCTTGTGGAACTGCTACAGTGACATTAGTTGAAACTAGAACTGACGGTGCTTGTGCTGGAAGCTACACGCTTACAAGAAAATGGACTGCGGCTGACCTTTGCGGTAACACTGTCGAGCATACTCAAGTAGTGACTGTAACCGATACTCAGGCTCCTGCGTTCGATGGAACATTGCCTGCTGCCGAAGTGGCTGCGTCTTGTGACAATATCCCGGCTGCGGCTACGCTTACTGCAACTGACGCTTGTGGAAGTGCAACTGTAACATTCGCTGAGACAAGAACTGAAGGTACTTGCGGTGGAAGCTATACGCTAACAAGAAAATGGACGGCTACTGACCTTTGCGGAAACACTGTAGACCATACACAAGTAGTGACTGTAACTGACAACCAAGGTCCTACATTCGTAGAAACTGTACCTACAGATGTTACTGTAGCTTGTGGAGCTGTTCCAGCAGCAGTAACGTTAACAGCTACCGATAACTGTAGTCTGGCAACTGTTACAATGCTTGAAACTATTGAAAATGGTGCTTGTGCTGGAGATAAGATTATCACAAGAACATGGACAGCAGTTGATTTATGCGGTAATATAACTTCTGCGACTCAGATAATAACTGTTGAAGATAATACAGCTCCAACTTTGATTACACCACTTGAAACAACGATAAATGTTGTATGTAGTGAGGTACCAGAAGCACCAGCTTTAGAATTTACAGACTCTTGTTCTTCAGTAGAAAATGTTATATTTGATGAACAGATTGAAAATCAGACAGCAACAGGTTATACAATCATCAGATCTTGGTCTGCGACTGACAGCTGTGGAAATTCAAATGTAGTTACGCAAACAATAAATGTTACGATATCAAATCCAACAGAAACGATTGCCAGCGAACTATGTATTCAAGATCTTTCAATCGATTTGTTTACATTACTTGACAATTCTATAGAAAGAACTGGAACATGGATTGATACTAATAATTCCCGAGGGCTACTAGGAAGTATATTTAATCCTGCTAATGTTGTTCTTGGAGATTATATATTAAGCTATGTGATAGCAGACGGCGATTGTCCTAGAACAATTCAAATTAATATGAATGTAAATGACGACTGTATCGTTTTGGCACCATGTGAAGTCATTGTTCACAACGCTATGACACCAAACGGTGATGGTCTAAACGAGTTCTTTAAAATTGAAGGTCTTGATTGTTATCCAAACAACAGTGTAGAAATTTATAATCGTTGGGGAGTTTTAGTATTTGACGCTCAAGGTTACGACAACAACACTAAAGTATTTAGAGGTGTATCTGAAGGTCGTGCCACAGTAAAAAAATCAGAAGAATTACCTGATGGAACTTACTACTACGTACTGAAATATGTCGATGCTGAAGGAAAATCTAGAGAAAAAGCAAGTTATCTATATATTAATAGATAGAGTCAAACTTCCAGGGATGCAAATCCCTGGAACTAAACAAACAAATAAATGAAAACAAAATTTTTATTTTTCGCTTTACTGTTGACAAGTTTTGCAGGTTTTGCGCAACAAGACGCTCAATACACGCAATATATGTACAACACTATTAATATAAATCCGGCCTATGCTGGCTCCAGAGGCGTGATGAGTATTTTCGGCCTTCATAGAACGCAATGGGTTGGTTTGGATGGAGCTCCTGTAACCAATGCAGTTTCTTTAAACACGCCTATCAATAATAGTAAAATAGGTGTTGGACTTTCTTTTGTCAATGACAGAATTGGGCCAACAGACGAAAATACTATTTCAGCAGATATATCTTATACTGTTCAGACATCTGAAACCTATAATCTTTCATTTGGTATTAAGGGAACAGCAAATCTTTTTAGCCTGGATGTAAACAAGCTAAATCCTGCTGATGCCGGCGATCCGCATCTACAAAATTTCAATAGCAATTTTACACCTAATGTTGGAGCTGGAGTTTATTTCCATTCTGACAAATTATATGTAGGTCTTTCGGTTCCTAACTTCTTTCAAACTACCCGTTACGAAGACAACTCTGTTTCGGTTTATAAAGAAAGAATGAACTTTTATTTCATTGGAGGTTATGTATTTGATTTGAGCCCTAGCATTAAATTTAAGCCTGCTTTCCTTATGAAAACCATTGAAGGCGCTCCCCTACAGCTTGATGTATCTGGTAATTTCTTGTTCAACGATAAATTCACTATTGGTGCAGCTTGGAGATGGGATGCTGCGGTAAGTGCTATGGCTGGTTTCCAAGTTACAGATGGATTATTTGTAGGCTATGGATATGACTTAGAAACTACAAAATTATCCAATTATAACTCTGGCTCGCACGAAATATTCCTTCGATTTGAGCTTTTCAACAAATTCAACAAAGTAACTTCACCTAGGTTCTTCTAATACCGTGTAATCATGAAAATCAAATTTATATACCTCGCATTTTTGAGCGCTATCTGCTTCAACGGATATTCGCAAAAATCGGCTGTGGCATCTGCAGATAAGAAGTATGAGAAATATGCTTACATTGATGCTATAAAAACCTATGAGCGTGTTGCTGAAAAAGGATACAAGTCACAAGACATGCTTGAAAAGCTTGGAAACTCCTATTATTTCAATGCGGATTTGGAAAATGCTGCCAAATGGTATGGTGAACTTTTTGCCATGACGCAAGATGTAGAGCCTGAATATTTTTACCGCTATTCTCAATCTTTAAAAGGAATTGGAGAATATGATAAAGCTAACGAAATGCTTCAGAAGTTTAATCAGAAATCAAGTACTGATTCTCGTGGAAAACTATATGAGCAAAAAAAGAATTATCTGGAAGAAATCAAGAAAAATTCTGGCAGGTATAAAATCGAAAATGCCGGAATAAATTCTGAGTATTCTGATTATGGAAGTGCTTTTTTTGGAGATAAAGTGGTTTTTGCATCAGCACGTGATACCGGAAACTTTTCAAAAAGACAACATGCCTGGACGAATATGTATTTTACTAATATGTATGTTTCTGACTTAAGTGCCGAAGGCGCACTTTCTGCTCCACAAAAATTTGCAAAAAGCCTGAATACCAAATTTCACGAAGCTACTCCTGCTTTTTCTAAAGATGGAAAGACTATGTTTTTTACCCGAAATAATTACAACGACGGGAAAAAAGGCAAAAGCAGCGACAAAGTAACCTTATTAAAAATTTACAAGGCTACTTTAGAAGGTGACAAATGGACAAACGTTACAGAACTTCCTTTTAACAATAATAATTATAGTGTGGCCCACCCTGCTTTGAGTCCTGATGGAAAAACATTATATTTTGCTTCGGATATGCCGGGAACTTTAGGACAATCTGATATTTTTAAAGTAAGTATCAATGCCGATGGAAGTTTTGGTACTCCTGAAAATCTGGGAACTCAAATCAACACGCCAGGAAGAGAATCTTTTCCATTCGTATCTGACGAGAATGAATTGTATTTTGCTTCTGACGGTCAACTTGGACTTGGCGGTTTTGATATTTTCGTTTCAAAAATGGGAAATGACGGTAGCTTCAAAGAAGTTAAGAACCTTGGAGAACCTGCCAATAGCAAAAAAGATGATTTTGGATATATCATTAACTCCAAAACAAGAATAGGCTTTCTAAGCTCTAACAGAGATGGCGGAAGTGGTAATGATGACATCTATAAGTTTGTCGAAACCCAAAGACTTGAATTTGCTTGTGAACAGCTTCTGGCAGGAATTATAACCGATATGGAAACCGGAGCTATACTTCCAAATACTAAAGTGACCTTATTTGATGAAAAGTTCAACAAATTAAAAGAAGTCACATCTGATGCTTCAGGAAAATATTCTTTTGAAGATGTACAATGTGGCAAATCATATTATGTAAGAGCCGAGAAACAAGAATACGTAACTAAGGAATCAAAAGTAACTTTACCAAAAGAAAGTGGAGAAACCGACTTACCTATTGCTTTAGAAAAAGCAGTTAAGAAAGTTAAAGTTGGTGATGACCTTGCAAAAGCATTTGGTATCAAGATTATTTATTTTGACTTGGATAAATGGAATATCCGTCCGGATGCAGCTACTGATTTAGCTAAAATCGTTGACGTAATGAAAGAATATCCAACGATGAAGGTTGATGTAAGATCGCATACAGATAGCCGTCAGACACACCAATATAATGAAAGACTATCCGATCGCAGAGCAAAATCAACTATTGCCTGGATGGTTGGCGATGGAATACAGGCATCACGATTAACCGGAAAAGGTTATGGCGAAACACAATTGGTAAACAAATGTTCTGATGGAGTTCCATGTTCTGAAGAAGAACACCAATTAAACAGAAGAAGTGAATTTATAATCACTGAATTATAAAATATCAAAATACTATAAAAAGCAAAAGCATCCTGGACTAGCAGGATGCTTTTTTTGTTATTCGACCCATTGTAATATATTTAAAATATATCCCCATACAATAGTTTTCACAGAGTCCTTTACGAAAGAATAATCAGAACAAAAGAACAATCTTAAATGAATGTATTTTAAAAAAAATAATCCACGAAAATTAAACCCCATCTAATATTAATTATCTAAAAAATAATTCCTGTCATATTATTGCAGTCAGTAAAAATGGAAAGGTGAACGTTAAATAACAATCTTTTGGACAGTCTCAAAAAAAAGACTGCAATACAAACTGCAGTCTTATAATACTGAGTCTTATCTGCTTATTTTTTTATAAACATATTTGTATAATACTTTCGTCCTGTTTCTGGGCTGATACGAACTGAGATTCCAAAATGAGTAAAATCTCCTTCGATGTTTGCCTTGTGACTAGGACTTTCAAGCCAGGCTTGTAATGCGGCCTGAGGTGTATTGAAGCTATAAGCCACATTTTCATTGACTTTAACTGCTCCAAGTACTTGCACCAGGTTTTGTGATCTTTCTTCAAAGTAGGCATGATTGACAACATTGTTTTCGATCATGTACTCGTTGTGCTCTTCGGATTTGTAAGAAATGTGATTGATCGGTTGTAAAACCGGTAAATTGATCGATTGTCTGTGTTCGTTGATAATACGCATCAATTCTAATTCTGTGGGATTGTAGTCGTAGTTCTCGACTAAAGCCGAATTTCCGTTTGGAAGGTTACCCTCATCAGATGAATCTGAAGAACAGGATAACATTGTGAACAAGAATGCCATAGGCATTAATGTTCTTAGCATTATTGCTTTCATAGGTTAAGTGTTTTGGTTCATAATTCAAAAAAGCCTTGGGTAAACTTTTCCAAATTGTTCCGTAAGATTAATGATGGGGCACGTCTCTTACTTAACGAGTCAATATTACAAAAACATCGTTTAACTGCAAAATAAAATCGATGAAATGCATCTTTTTATATCTTTCATGCTATTATTCCTATAAATCATGAGGAAAGCCTATCTTTTTTCCATGTGTTTTCACGGTATTGGAAGCGAATTCGATCATGAAGCCTGTTAGGTCTTCCCTGCCAAAATTCAATTTCATAAGGCTTGACTAGATAACCTCCCCAATAGTCAGGGCGATTAATTACTTTTCCTATAAATTCTTCTTCCAAATCCTTTACTTTATCTTCAAGGACTTCCCTATTTGATATGATTTCACTTTGGTGTGAAGCAAGCGCTCCTAATTGGCTACCAAATGGCCTGGATTGGAAATAAGCATCAGAAACTTCATCCGATGTTTTTTCTGCCTTGCCTTTAATGATTACTTGCCTTTCAGCATAGGGCCAAAAGAAGGAAAGGCAGACGTTTGGATTATCAGCTATAGCTTTTCCTTTTTCGGATTCATAATTAGTAAAGAAAATAAATCCTTCCGAAGTCAGCTGTTTTAAGAGAACAATTCTTGATTTCGGGAAACCATCTTTTCCGATAGTAGCAATAGTCATTGCATTAACTTCTTCTGTTCCGCCTATAGCTTCGGCTTCCTGAAACCACAGTCCAAATAATTCAAAAGGATTATCTGGTATAGCAGTTTCAATCAATTCGCTCTTTTCGTATGATTTTCTGTAATCGCTTAAATCTTTCATAGCTTGGTTAATTGGAGATTTTGAATTACAAAGTTACAAACTTTGTGAAGTGAGGATATGATATTTGTCAGTTGTTTTTTGAGTGGCTAAGTGGCTAAGGTACTAAGGTACTAAGGTTTTGAGGTTTTGAGGTTTTGAGGTTTTGAGTAAATAAGGAAAAAATACTAAGGTTCTGAGGAAATAAGTTTTTTTGAGGTTCAAAATTTAATCCTAGTTAATAAACTAACCTTAGCTGCTTAGGATCTTAAAATCTTTTTAAAAAGAAAACACATTATCTTAGTTACTTAGCGACTTCAAAAGAAAGTCTTAGCACCTTAGCCGCTTAGAACCTTAGTACCTCAAAAAGAAAACACATTATCTTAGTTACTTAGCGACTTTAAAAGAAAGCCTTAGTACCTCAAAAAGAAAAACTCTCTCCGTCATCTCCCAAAAAGACATTGGGAAAAATAGTTTCAGCTTCGTCCTTAAATTTCTGAATCGATTCATATCGTGTAGAGTAATGTCCCAATACCAGATTTTTGGCATTTGCTTTAAGGGCAATTCGGGCAGCTTCTTTAGCTGTAGAATGCATGGTTTTTTCAGCCAGTATGGCTTCCGATTCTAAAAAGGTAGATTCATGGTAAAGAACATCTACATTTTCAATCAGCGGCAGTATATCTTCGTTATACAACGTATCCGAACAAAAGGCATAGCTCTTTGGAGTATCCGGATCAAAAGTCAATTCGGTATTTGGAATAACACGGCCGTCTTCTAAAGTAATATCGCCGCCGTATTTGATTTTCTTATAATATACTTGATCAATTTCATATTGCTGTACCGCATCGATATTGAGCTTTCTTTCGTTGAATTTTTCCAGAAATAAATAGCCATTGGTATATATTCTGTGTTTTAGAGGAATTGTCTTTACAATAACCTTTTCATCTTCAAAAACGGTTTCGGATTCGGTCGATTCCAGTTCGTGGAAATAAAGATTATAGTTGGTCCATGAATTAGAAAGCTTCAGTTGTAGTGTAATAATCTCTTTTATTCCTTTCGGCCCATAAATATGAAGATCATCAACCCTATTCAAAAGCATATAAGTAGATACCAGGCCAACAAGTCCGTAAACATGGTCGCCATGAAGGTGGGAAATAAAAATATGATTTATTTTAGAAAACTTGATCTTGTTTTTCCGTAGCTGAACCTGCGTTCCTTCGCCACAATCAATCAGAAACATCCGGTCTCTTATTTCCAAAACCTGCGATGTAGGATTTGTAATAGTTCTGGGTGTAGCGGCATAACAGCCAAGAATGGTCAGCTTCATTTTTTACTCTTAAATCAAAAATCCTAAATCAGAAATCCCAAATCAAAAATCTTAAATCTAAAACCCTAAATCTCTTTCAATTTCCTCCATCTCAATAATATCATGAGCTTCAAGAATAGTAGGGACAACGATCATTTCGTCTGGAACTTCATTAAAGTCAAAATCATTAACAACAATTACGAATGATTTTTTTGCTTTTCGGTGTTTGTTTGACAAGGACAGGAAAGAAAGTACCTGGTCTAAGCTCACATCTTTATCCGATGAGATATCCAAAATAAGGTTATGGTTTTTGAAACTCCCATATTCATTTGTTACTTTTTCCAGAAAAGAACCTACATTACCTTGAGTATCTCTTATTACTGTTGTATGTCCTTTTTGATCAACTTTCATATTGTCTTATTTTTTTAGAAGTAAAGTTTGCTAAGCCCAAAGTTACAAAGGTTTTTGGCTTTTCTATTCCTATTGCTTAATTTTTGATGCCAGAAGATAAATTACAGCCATACGTATTGCAACACCATTTTCAACCTGATTTAGGATAACCGATTGTTGTGAATCGGCTACATCAGAGGAGATTTCGACACCACGATTGATTGGTCCCGGGTGCATAATTACGATTTCCTTATTTAGCGAATCTAAAAATGCCTTATCTACTCCGTATTGTTGCGTATATTCTCTTGTTGAAGGAAAGTAATTCACATCCATTCTTTCATTCTGAACTCGAAGCATGTTTGCGACATCACACCATTCAAGGGCTTTTCTAAGGTTTGGTTCAACAGTAACTCCTAAAGATTCGATATATTTTGGAATTAAAGTCTTAGGTCCACAAACCTTAACTTCGGCTCCCTGCATTTTAAGTGCATAGATATTGGAAAGTGCAACTCTCGAATGCAGAATATCTCCTACGATAACGACTTTTTTTCCGGCAACTTCGCCTAGTTTTTCTCTAATCGTAAAGGAATCCAGCAAGCCTTGCGTTGGATGTTCGTGTGCTCCATCACCAGCATTGACAATACTCGCATTTACATTTTGTGAAAGAAAATAAGCTGCTCCGGGATTAGAGTGCCTCATGACAACCATATCAACTTTCATTGAAAGGATATTATTTACAGTATCGATCAGTGTTTCTCCTTTTTTAACAGAAGACTGTGCTGCAGAAAAACTGATAACATCAGCTGAGAGACGTTTTTGTGCCAATTCAAAGGACAATTTGGTCCTGGTACTGTTTTCAAAAAATATGTTGGCTATGGTAATATCTCGAAGCGAAGGAACTTTTTTAATTGGTCGGTTGATTACTTCCTTAAAATGATCGGCTGTTTCAAAAATAAGGTCAATATCTTGTTTGGTGATATATTTTATTCCTAATAAATGATTTACGCTTAATTCGCTCATTTTTATATGTGTTGTTGTGTTGTTATTTATAAGAACTAATTAGTTACCAAGTATACTACATCTTCTCCCTCCTGCTCTTTCCAGCATACTTTTACCTTTTCATTATTTATGGAGTCGACCTGTCTACCTCTATAATCTGGTTGGATTGGCAAATGGCGGCTAAATCGTCTATCAATCAAAACCAGCAGTTCAATTTCTGATGGTCTTCCAAAGGATTGAATGGCTGTCAAAGCAGAACGAATACTCCTTCCGGTATATAATACATCATCAATAAAAATGACTTTCTTATTTTCTACCAAAAAGTTGATCTGTGTTTTATTGGCTTCGAGAGGTTTTTCTGTCCTACGGAAATCATCTCTAAAAAAAGTAATGTCCAGATAGCCTAAAGCGACATCCTGTACTTTGTATTCTTTTAAAAGCAATTCCTTCAGGCGTTCTGCCAAAAAGGTTCCGCGAGGCTGGATTCCTACAAGAATCGTATCTGAAAAATCAAGATGCTTTTCAATTAACTGACAGGCCAAACGATGCAGAATGATATTGACTTCTTTTGAAGTAAGCAATATTTTTTGACTCATAATGAAGTGTTGTGTTTGGTTTGTAAAAGTAGGCAAAATTTACTTTCAAGTAAAATAAAAATACAGTTTTACCCTAACCTGCTTCTATACTAAAACGAGATACCTATCTGAAAGTTTATACCAAATGAAAGCAAACTCAAAAAAGCTCACTTTCAAACAACTCTCTCTTTTACAGCATAAAACAAAACTTAGTATCTCAGAACCTTAGCAACTTAGCCTCTTTTTTTACTAAATTTTTATTCTGCCACAGATTTAAAACCAAATAAAAGCAAACTCAAAAAAGCTCATTTTCAATAACTCTCTCTTTATCAAACAAAAATACTCAACCTTAGCACCTCAGAACCTTACCAACTTAGCTCCTCTATTAAAATTATATAACCAAAAACATTAATCATGTAATATTTTTCTTTTTAAAAAAAAGACCTTTATAACTATATAAACCAAAACAAAAAAAGCCATGAACAAGTTAGCCAGAATAAATGTACTGCTTTTGATACTTCTTACCTTTTCGAGTTGCGAAGTGGTTGAAGGAATTTTTAACTTAGGCGTTGGCGTCGGCGTTTTTATTGTCGTTGCTATTATCGCTCTAATTATTTTTATCATTAGCAGATTTAAAAAATAAACACCCAACCTAACCAACCATAATTAAAACCAAAAAATCCCGCTACTAGCAAGTAACGGGATTTTTTATTTGTATTATTCTATAATTTAAGAATACATTTTCTTTCTTAGTTCCTGCACCTTTTCATCATCAAGATAATCATCAAAGGTCATGTATCTGTCAATTGCTCCTTTTGGTGTAAGTTCAATAACTCTATTACCTACAGTTTGTGCAAATTCATGATCATGAGTCGTGAAAATAACTGATCCTTTGAAATTTTTCAAGGAGTTGTTGAAAGCTGTAATCGATTCCAAATCCAAGTGGTTTGTAGGTTCGTCAAGCATCAGAACGTTTGCTCTCTGCATCATCATTCTTGAAAGCATACAACGTACTTTTTCTCCTCCAGACAGAACTCGGCTTATTTTTAAAGCTTCTTCACCAGAGAAAATCATTTTCCCTAAGAAACCACGGATATAAACTTCATCGCGTTCTTCTTCTGTTTTTGCCCACTGTCTTAACCAATCAACCAAATTTAGGTCGTTGTCAAAGAACTCATGGTTTTCAACCGGAAGATACGCTTGTGTTGTTGTGATTCCCCAATCAAAAGTTCCGGAATCAGCAGCCTTACTTCCATTCAAAATTTCATAAAAAGCAGTCGTAGCACGTGAATCTTTAGAGAAAAGAACAATTTTGTCGCCTTTAGCCATATTCAGGTCTACACCTGTAAATAGCGTTTCACCATCAACAGAAGCACTTAGGTTTGTGATATTTAAAATCTGGTCACCAGCTTCTCTTTCCTGATCAAAAATAATAGCAGGATAACGACGGCTTGACGGCTTGATTTCAGCAATATTCAATTTACTGATCATTTTTTTACGGGAAGTTGCCTGCTTTGATTTTGCAACGTTGGCACTGAAACGACGGATGAATTCTTCCAATTCCTGTTTCTTTTCTTCCGCTTTCTTATTCTGCTGAGCTCTTTGCTTTGCAGCTAATTGGCTGGACTCATACCAGAATGTATAATTTCCTGAATAATGGTTGATTTTTCCAAAATCAATATCTGAAATATGCGTACAAACCGCATCCAGGAAGTGACGGTCGTGCGATACGACAATCACGGTATTTTCATAATTTGCTAAAAAGTTTTCCAACCATGCAATCGTTTCAAAATCCAGGTCGTTGGTAGGCTCATCCATAATCAGTACATCAGGATTTCCAAAAAGTGCCTGTGCCAAAAGCACACGTACTTTCAGTTTTCCTTCCATATCGGCCATTAATGTATAGTGGCTGTCTTCATTAATTCCTAAGTTAGAAAGCAACGAGGCAGCATCAGAATCAGCATTCCATCCGTTCATTTCTTCAAACTGAACCTGAAGCTCTCCAATTCTTTCTGCATTTTCATCAGTATAGTCTAAATAAAGCGCATCCATTTCTTTTTTAACAGCATAAAGGATTTTATTCCCCATCATCACTGTTTCCAAGACCGTGTGCTCATCAAACATGTTATGGTTCTGGTTCAACACAGACATACGTTTTCCTGGTTCCAAGAAAACATTTCCTGAAGTTGCATCAAAATCTCCTGAAAGTATTTTTAAAAATGTGGATTTTCCAGCACCATTTGCTCCAATGACTCCGTAAATATTACCATCTGTAAAGGTTGTATTTACTTCATCAAACAAAATTCTCTTGCCAAATTGTACTGATAAATTATTTACTGTTAACATGAATATAGTTTTAAAAAAGTTTTGCAAAAGTAGAAAAAATACTGCACTTTTGGCACAAGAACCAGATATAGTTTAAAACATAACCTAAAGTTCCGGTTCAAATAAATCTCTGTTATTTAACGGCATTCTAAATAATTGGCAATATCTATATTTAACTATGCATTAACAGAGAGTTTGGTTGCGTCTGAATATTTTTGTTTATTAGATTCAAATTAAATGCACAATTTAAAAGTTTTCAAAATCGTATCGATTTCTTTCCTTTCATTGTTGTCTCTATGCTCCTGTGAAAAGAAATTCAAAAGCGATAATTTTACTGCTTACTTTGGTGGAGAGGTTTCAAATCCATTAAACCGCTACGTTTTGTTTCTTAAGGACAATAAAGTCATTGACACTATTCCTTTGGACAGAAACAATCGTTTTTTCAAAAAATTTGACTCATTGGCTCCCGGATTGTATACTTTTAAACATGAACCGGAGTACCAATATGTCTATTTTGACAAAAACGACAGTATCATGGTACGCATGAATTCAAGTGATTTTGACGAATCTGTCGTGTTTTGCGGTCGTGGAGAAGAAAAGAACAATTTTCTGATGGAAATGTATCTTAAGAATGAAGAAGATCGGGACAAGATGTTTACCGTGTTTGATTACGACCTCAATAAATTCACAAAATATATCGATTCAGCCTATCACTCCAGAAAAAGCTATTATAATTCAAAAAAAGAATTATTGAAATGGAACGATGATTTTGATATTTATGCCTTAGCTTCTCTTGATTTTCCTTATTACACTAAAAAAGAGATTTATCCGGTAATACACGAAATACGAACCGGAGAAAATGTTTCCGAAAAACTTCCAAAGGATTTTTATCAATATCGTGATGAAATTGATTACAATAATAAGGGACTGACAAATTTCTCGCCTTTTGTAAAGTATCTTACTTATATGCTTAACAATATGGCAATCGAAAAAGCCGACCCTAATGCTTCTCCCGAAGACAAGGCTTTGGAAATGAATATTACCAAATTGAATATTGCCGATACGCTTTTCAAAAATCCTGAAATCAAAAATGCTATTCTAGACAATATTGCTTTTGCCTATCTTTTAGAAGATCAGCATATCCTCAATAATAAAAAATTCCTTGACCGGTATAACGAACTTTCTACGGATAAAGGAAATCAGAACGAAATCACCAAAATAGGTAATGCAATCCAAATGCTGAAAAGCGGAAATCCTTTACCTAATGTAGGTCTGATTGGCCTTGATGGAGAAACAGTAAGCAGTGAAAATATTATTAAAGGAAAAACAGTCATTTTCTTTTGGACCGAAAACGCAAAAGCCCATTTTGAGACAGCACATAAAAAAGCAATGGAATTAAAAGCCAAACATCCTGGCTATAATTTTATCGCCATCAATGTTGATGATAACCAGTCAAAATGGAAAAACAATCTTTCCAAATACAAATTCGAAAAAATCGAAGAATTCCGAGTAAAAGATTTTGAAGAACTAAAACAGAAATGGGTTATCACAAAAATACACCGCGCCATCATTACAAATGCGGACGGGACAATCAACAACGCTTTCGTAAATCTATTCGATGTTAAGTTTGTTGACCACCTGAAATAATGCTCGCAAAGGCGCAGAGTCGCAAAGAGTGCACATATATATACTTATTGGATATATATTTCTCCGATAATCAAATAAAAACTAAATACTACAAACAAAAAATCCCGCTATTAGGCGGGATTTTTTTATATCAAATACTCTGTATTATTTATTTCCTTTTTCGAAATCAGCTATAAATTGAGCCAATCCGATATCTGTTAATGGGTGTTTCAACAAGCCTGTGATAGCAGAAAGTGGTCCTGTCATTACATCTGCACCAATTTTAGCACAGTTAACGATATGCATTGTGTGACGCACTGAAGCAGCCAAAATTTCTGTCTCAAAACCATAATTGTCATAAATCTCACGGATTTCCTGAATCAGGTTCAAACCGTCTGTAGAAACATCATCCAAACGGCCAATAAATGGCGAAACATAAGTAGCTCCAGCTTTTGCAGCCAATAAAGCCTGTCCTGCAGAGAATACCAATGTAACGTTTGTCTTGATTCCTTTATCAGAAAAATATTTTGCAGCCATTACACCTTCTTTGGTCATTGGCAATTTTACTACAATCTGCTCATGCAATTCAGCTAGCTCCTCACCTTCTTTTACCATGCCCTCAAAATCAAGTGCATTTACTTCAGCGCTTACATCTCCTTCTACAAGATTACAAATATCTACATAGTGTTTTAAGATATTGTTCTTTCCTGTGATGCCTTCTTTTGCCATCAATGAAGGATTAGTAGTTACGCCATCCAATACACCAAGTGCTTGTGCTTCTTTAATTTGAGCCAGATTAGCTGTGTCAATAAAAAATTTCATTTGTTATAATTTAATTTGTGTGTTTCTGCTTTAAGGTATTGAGTAAAAACTCAAAATTCGGTTGCAAAATTACAATTTATAATGGTTCATTAGCATTTTTTCATAAACTTTATCCGGCAGTATCCGCTTTAAGACAATAGAAAATTTTTGCATAAAGGCGCCTACTTTATAATGGATCTTCGGATTAGGAGTTGCTATGATTTTTGCAACGGCAATTGCCATCATATCGGGATTACTTCCTGAATCGACATGCTCGTCCATCATTTTAAGTGTATCTCCATAAGGTTTTTCATAGGCAGAACCTTTTATTAAAGGTGCATGAAATCTTCCTGATGCAATATTGGTAGCAAAATCTCCGGGAGCTATGTTGGTAATTTTTATTCCAAAGTTTTTAACTTCCATACGTAGAGCTTCGGTAATCAATTCCAAGGCTCCTTTTGAAGCCGAATAAACGCTCCTGTACGGCAATCCCATATAACCTGCAATAGAAGTAATATTAATGATTAGGCCCGATTTCTGAGAGCGCATTTGCGGCAATACGGCTTTCATGACTTCTATAGGTCCAAAAAAATTGGTTTCGAAATTGTTTTTGATTTCAGATGTTGGGATTTCTTCTAACGGCCCTGTAATTCCTACACCTGCATTATTGATTACTACATCCAATCTTCCTGCTTTTTGTATGACTTCGGAAACAGCGTTTTTAATACTTTCAACATCCCTTACATCAAGTGCTACCAAAGGAAATTTAGAATCCGTAACACGCTCCGGATTACGACTGGTACCAAAAACCGTATAGCCTTTTTGGGTCAGATACTCTCCTATTGATTTTCCGATTCCCGAAGAACCGCCTGTAATTAATATAGTTTTAGACATTTTGACTTCTTAGAAGTTTAGAAATTGAAGCCAAATTTAGTGTTTATTTTTTATCCAAACCCTTTCAGGGTCTAAAACCCTGAAAGGGCTAAAAACAAAAAATCCTCCGCAAAGGGAAGATTAAAAAAAATGGCAAGCGACCTACATCGCACCGCTACAACCGCTTACCCTTGCTGTGTTCCCACCCTGGGGGAGTCTGCAGGAGCTGGTCGTGTAGGACTTGCCGGTGCAAATATACAAACATTTTATATTTTTGCAAGGCCATTGGCGGTTATAAAATAAAGGTTGTATATTGTCATAATCAATTTTAAAACAATGAAAAATCATAAACTATTAGCATTCATTTTATTAGGAACAGTACTTGTATCCTGCAGAGACAATGAAAATGATGAAAAAAATTTATTCAGCATTGATCAAGCTGCCTTAAAAGCGTCATATCAGCCCCAAGAATCACTTTCTTTGGTCATGAAAAACGATAAAAACATGACCATCGATTCGATAGTCTATTCTATAAACGAAAAAAGAGTTGGTGCAGTCAAAGGAAATAACAAGTTCGATTTTCCTTTAGCCGATTCTAAATTGGGTTATCAGCAAATAAAAGCAACCGTATATTATGACGGTCAAAATGTAGAAACGGATGCCCGAATTGAAGTGGTTTCCAATGTGAAGCCAAAATTGCTTTCTTATACTATCGTAAATACCTATCCTCATAATGAAAGTTCGTATACACAGGGATTGGAATTTTATAGAGATACCTTATTTGAAGGAACCGGACAACGTGGTACTTCCAAATTGATAAAAACGGACTATAAAACCGGAGAATCCTACCAAACTGTCAATCTTGAAGGGAGATATTTTGGAGAAGGAATTACAATCTTAAACAACAAGGTATACCAACTAACCTGGCAGGAAAATACAGGTTTTATCTATAATGCAGATAACCTAAAACAAATCAAGACTTTTCAATATTTCAAAAAAATAGAAGGCTGGGGATTGTGTAATGACGGAAAACAGATTTACCAGTCTGACGGAACTGAAAAAATCTGGATATTAGATCCGGAAACCATGAAAGAAATCGATTATATCAATGTATACTCTGAAGGCAGCAAGATAAAAGCTGTTAATGAATTGGAATGGGTTAATGGAAAAATCTACGGAAATGTTTATCAAAAAGACGCTGTAGCTGTCATCAACCCAAAAACTGGTGCTGTTGAAGGCATCATTGACCTGAGAGAGCTAAAAACAAAAGTAAACATGATGGGCCACGATTTGGGTAATGATGTATTGAACGGTTTGGCTTACAATCCTAAAACCAAAACGCTTTTTGTTACCGGAAAAAGATGGAATAAAATGTTTGAAATCAAGGTTTCGGAATAAGCTTGTATGTCCGGCAAAGTCAACATATCCATTCCTAAACCCTGCCATGAAAATTGGTATGGAATGACTGTTGCCGAAAAAGGCCGGTTCTGTAATTCGTGCCAGAAAACAGTATATGATTTCACTCGACTTTCTGACAAACAACTTATTGAAAAAATCAATTCTGAATCCAATATATGTGGCCGTTTTTTGGTATCACAACTCAATAAAGACTTAAGAGTTCCAAAAGAAAAAAGCAGTATTTGGATTGCCGGAATTTCAGGGATATTGAGTTTTTTGAGTTTGGGCAACCAAGAGGCTTATGCTCAGGAAAGTGTTAATACAGAACAGACAGAAGAAAAAAACAATGTTGAAAAAATAATCGACAACTCTTCTTCTGCTAGTGACATAGAAGTTATCGGAACTGTAACAGAACAAAACGGATTGCCTTTACCTGGTGTTTTTGTTTCAATTAGCGGAAAGCCAATTATTGTGCAAACAGATCTTGATGGCAAATTCTCAATTAAAGCTAAAAAAGAAGATTCTTTGAAGTTTAATTATGTTGGCTATAAAACAAAAACCATTATTGTAACTTCTCAAAAAAATGTAGCTATTATTTTAGAAGATTCAGAAATGTATTTAGGTGGTGCAATTATTGAAAAACGAAGAACCTTTTTCGGAAGAGTCTTCCATTCCATAGGTAATCTTTTTAGATAAAAGCAATCATATATGTCCGGCAAAATCAACCTATCAATTCCTAAACCCTGCCATGAAAATTGGCATGGGATGACTGTTACTGAAAAAGGCCGGTTCTGCAATTCGTGCCAGAAAACAGTATATGATTTCACTCGACTTTCTGACAAGCAGCTTATTCAGAAAATCAACTCTGAATCCAATATATGCGGACGTTTTTTGGTATCGCAACTCAATAAGGACTTGAGGTTGCCAAAAGAAAAAAGCAGTATTTGGATAGCAGGGGTTTCAGGAATATTGAGTTTTTTGAGCTTAGGAAACCAAGAGATTTATGCTCAGGAAAATGTAAAGACAGAACAGACAGAAGAAAAAAACAATATTGAAAAAACAATAGACAATTCTTCTGATCCTGATATAGAAATTACAGGTTTTGTATTCGACAACGAAGATAGTTTGAGTTTGCCATTGCCTGGTGTACTTGTATCAATTAACGGAAAACCAATTAATACACAGACAGATTTTGACGGCAAATTTTCAATTAAAGCTAGTAATGGCGATATATTGATATTTCAACTTGTTGGTTATAATCAAACATCTGTTACCGTTGACTCTAAAAAACCGATTATAATCAAATTAGAACCAAACCTGGAAATGACGGCGCTAATTGGTGCAATAGCCCCTCGAAGAACCTTCTTCGGAAGAATCTTCCATTCCATAGGCAATCTTTTCAGATAAAAACAAATAAAAAACCGAGCATGTAGCTCGGTTTTTTATAACTGGTTAAGCCTTCTTTTTCTTTGCAGGCGTTGCAGCGGGAGCTGTACTGGTTGTCTTTCCTTCAACGTACTTCTTATCAGCCGCATTAAACGCAAACGTATTCTGTTGTGTTTTGTTCTTTTGGACAATATCACCATCAGCTGTCAAGGAAAATTCAAAACCTTCTCTCCTCACCTTTTCCTGTGTTTCTGAAGCATTTTTTAGCCTATCAAGAAATACTTTCTCTGTAATATTGGTAGTCGTTTGCTGATTTGAAAACAGTTTTGTCTTTGTTGGGACATCATATACCTCAGAAAACAATACACTGCGAACCTCCGTCTTTAAATCCGTTTTAGTGGTCTGCTCTTCTGTCCAGGTTAGCAAATATAAAGGCGTTCCTTTTGCAGAAAAGGCTTTGAGCGCACAATTCTTAGGTAGGCTATTTTCGTCAACCGTTTTAATTCCTATAGTGTCTTTTTTAGCTTTACCA
The DNA here is from genome assembly GCF_006385255.1 of Flavobacterium microcysteis. Classification (GTDB taxonomy): domain Bacteria; phylum Bacteroidota; class Bacteroidia; order Flavobacteriales; family Flavobacteriaceae; genus Flavobacterium; species Flavobacterium microcysteis. Next base: position 291,629 of record NZ_VFJE01000051.1, on the reverse strand, counting down.
TTGTTGATGAACAAATAAAAGTTTCCTTTCACAATTTCAGCAGTAAGATTATCTGCTTTTGCAAGTGCTGTTGAGGCTGGCTTTGCAGCGGCTTTCTTTTTAGCTCCCTTTTTTTGCCCATAACTGAATGATGCCGTTAACAGAATCAATATTAAAAATAAGGTCTTTTTCATATTTTGTTTTTTAGAAAGCCTAAAATACAAAAAATATAAAACCATAATTGTTAAAAATGACAAACAAAAAAAGCGCAGGATTCAACATCCTGCGCTTATAAAATATAATCTAAAAAGTGATTATTTCACTTCTTCGTAGTCAACATCCTGAACGTTGTCGCCACCGTTAGCATCACCTTGCGGCTGTGCGTCTTGTGGAGCTCCTTGAGCATCTCCTTGCTTGTACATTTCTTCAGAAGCATTTTTCCATGCCTCGTTCAATTTGTCTAAAGCCGGTTGGATAGCTGCTACATCCTGGCTTGCGTGAGCTGCTTTTAACTCAGTCAATGCACTTTCGATAGCTGCTTTGTTACCTTCAGATAATTTTTCACCAAATTCTTTCAGCTGGCTTTCCGTTTGGAAGATCATGCTGTCAGCTTCGTTCAATTTTTCAATTTTCTCTTTAGCTGCTTTGTCAGAATCTGCATTAGCCTCAGCTTCTTTTTTCATTCTTTCGATTTCTTCCTGAGTCAATCCAGAAGAAGCTTCGATTCTGATATCATGTGATTTTCCAGTTCCTTTATCAGTTGCAGAAACTTTGATGATACCGTTAGCATCAATATCAAAAGTTACTTCAATCTGAGGCACTCCTCTACCTGCTGGCGGGATACCATCTAAGTGGAAACGTCCAATAGTTTTGTTATCTGTCGCTAAAGCTCTTTCTCCTTGCAAAACGTGAATTTCAACCGATGGCTGGTTATCTGCAGCAGTAGAGAATACTTGCGATTTTTTAGTTGGGATTGTTGTGTTCGACTCAATCAATTTCGTCATAACACCACCCATAGTTTCGATACCTAGAGAAAGCGGCGTAACATCTAACAACAATACATCTTTTACATCTCCAGACAAAACTCCACCTTGGATAGCAGCACCAATAGCTACAACCTCATCAGGGTTAACTCCTTTAGATGGTTTTTTGTTGAAGAATTTTTCTACTTCTTCCTGAATTCTAGGAATACGTGTAGAACCTCCTACTAAGATTACCTCATCAATATCTGAAATGCTTAAACCAGCATCTTTTAATGCTTTTGCTACCGGATCCATTGAACGTTTAACCAAGCTATCAGTCAATTGGTCAAATTTAGCTCTAGTCAATGTTTTTACTAAGTGCTTAGGTCCTGTTGCCGTAGCTGTAACGTATGGCAAGTTGATTTCTGTTTGAGGAGAAGACGATAATTCGATTTTTGCTTTTTCAGCAGCTTCTTTCAAACGTTGCAATGACATTGGGTCTTGACGCAAATCCAAACCTTCTTCAGCTTTGAATTCTTCTGCCAACCAGTCAATAACAGCCTGGTCAAAATCATCACCTCCTAAGTGCGTATCTCCGTTAGTAGACAATACTTCGAAAACTCCGTCACCTAATTCAAGGATAGAAATATCAAAAGTACCACCACCTAAATCGTAAACAGCAATTTTTTGGTCTTGTCCTTTTTTATCCAAACCATAAGCCAATGCAGCTGCAGTAGGCTCATTGATAATACGCATTACTTTCAAGCCTGCAATTTCACCTGCTTCTTTTGTTGCCTGACGCTGCGCATCGTTGAAGTATGCAGGAACAGTAATAACAGCTTCTGTTACAGACTGACCTAAATAATCTTCAGCAGTTTTTTTCATTTTTTGAAGTGTCATTGCTGACAATTCTTGTGGTGTGTAAAGACGGCCGTCGATATCTACACGTGGTGTATCGTTATCGCCTTTTACTACTGTGTAGGCAACGTTTTTAGCTTCTTTTGAGCTTTCAGAGAATTTATTCCCCATGAAACGCTTGATAGAAGCAATAGTTTTTGTTGGATTGGTCACTGCTTGTCTTTTGGCAGGGTCACCCACTTTGATTTCTCCACCATCAACAAATGCAATTACTGACGGCGTTGTTCTTTTTCCTTCAGCATTAGGAATTACAACTGGTTCGCTACCTTCCATAACGGCAACGCAAGAGTTCGTCGTTCCTAAGTCAATTCCGATTATTTTACCCATGTTTTTATATGTATTTTGTTTTATACTAGTTTTTAAACTCGTGAACTAGTAGACAATCTTTGTGCCAAGACTAAAAATATTTAAAATTGTCAGTTTTTGTTAAAATTGACATTTTAAAATCTGACAAGATGACATTTAACATTTATCTTTCAAAGTATTCAAATCCGTCAATGATGTCCAGGTATACCCCGTCAAAATTAGCCGCTAAGATTTTATTTAGGTAAGAATCGTCATTCTTATAGATAATCTTCTGCCAGTCCTCATTCCAATATTTTACCTTGAAATTGCCTGGCCAATCCGGATTTTCAGTAGCAATCCAATCCGGTTTAGTTGCATTCCAGGATGGTTGCCAATAATAGCGGTAGTTTTCAGATTCTCCAATTGACATATAGCAGATTACCAAACGCTTCCCGCCATTGGCTTTATCTTTTAACTGGTTGATTTCTGAAGCTGTAAACTGCTCTTCGTTTAAAAACAAATCCATGATGACAACATCATAGTTTGTGGCTTTTACCGCATTTATAAAAGCAGTTTTTGAAGTAAAATTTTCCGAATTTATCAGGTATAGAAAATTCTTTGCCTGTGACAGATTTGTAACCGCTGCAGTATTAGCGTTATTGGGAACTGTTGCCGGAATTGCAGTCAGGTCACGTTTTGGTGCAGCAAAGGAAATATAACCGTTTGTGGCATTAACCTGATAAGAATTATTCATTTTTGAAGGAGTAGAACAATAATCTGTCACCAGTATAGTCTTTCCTTTATTCTTTGAAGCATTTAAAAAACTTTTCAGATAATTCGAAACACTGCCAGGAGTTGCCTGATCGTCATTGTCATATCCGTAAAACAAATCTTCTTGACCATTTCCATCAATTGCATCCAGGTAGGCTTGCGATGGACTACCATCGGCTTCCCCATTTGCAGAAATGAGTTCGATTCCATTTTGAGGAATTACAGCAAAACCGGGCTTGACATTTTTTGCTTTTTGGCTGATTCCGATAACAAAATTGCGCATTTCTTGCCTGAAATCACGATTCTCAATTGGATTTGAATCATTATCGTTATCCTTATCACAGCCTAAAAAGGCAAGTACTACTGCTAGCAGGACTATCTTTTTCATATCTTTTTATTGTGATAACGGCAGGATACACTTTTTAGTCTCAATCAACTAAAAACAATGCATTACTAAATAGTAAATTTCCGTTTTCCCAGAAACCTCTAAAGAGTGGATTGTCTATCATGTAAATCACTTTTCCCCTACCAAACGGCTCAACTGCAAACGAAACCGTATTTTCCAATTTCTTTTTCAGGTTTGTTCCAATAAAGCCATAACTCTTATATTTTTCCGGAACATAAGCCACATTCCATACATTTTTAAGAACTTTAAAATACCTGTCGGATGTCTTTAGGCTATAATACGTATCTCCTAATCCGTAAGAAAGCGGATGGGTTTTGTCTAATACATTTTCTATGATAGCACCCTGAATGCTATTTGAAATAAAACGCCTTTCGGAGTTCTGATATTTTTGAAAACGCATTGCCAGTGCATCATCGTCACTTTGTTTTTTTGCCGCATCTTTTTCTTCATTGGTAGCAAACTGTGTCAGATTGTAGCCTTCTCTATTTTCAAACAAGCTTAAGGCATTTTGTATTGCGATTGTTTTACCTCCTTTTGAAATAAAATCATCAATGTTTTTCTTTTGCCCGTCCGATAACTCATACCATCCGTCTGCCAAAATCAAGGTGTTATAATCAGCCAGATTCACTATTCCTAAATTGTCCGCATCAACTATACTGACAGGATAATCTATAATCTGATCCATATAAAACCAAACCTGTCCAAAATCTGTCGGGCTAACATATTTCCCGCTTATGAGAAGTACTTTAGGCGTTTTCATCAATGGGAAATTCTCTCCACCCAAATCAGCACCGCCAATAGAAAAGCCACTTTTGATTACGCTATAATCATTTTTTTCAATCAAGAGAGGTCCTACTACTTTTTCAAATTCCTGAAGTTGGGAATTATCGGATTTTAAAACAATCATATCTCCCAGGTTTATCTTTGTATCTCCAAAAGCAGAAGTCTTTCTTGCAAAACGCACCTTGACATTCTTTTTTAATAAAGAGGCTGCAATTTTTGCAGAAGCTCTATTGTTCCATGGAATATGAAAGGCATAGGCACTTTCAGGAATCGTTTTAACAGCAGTTATTTTATCTTTGGTTTTTATTATCAAGGCATTTTTAAGCGCATAGCTTTCTATTCCAAAAGCATGAGGTAAAGCCCAGGCTGTAATATCATAAGTAAGACTATCAGACAGTCTTTGATAAGGTTCAAACAACACTTGTGTCAGCACTGACTTTGGCTGGCTTGCCTGTATAATCATATCTCCGGACTCAACAGAAAATGATTTCTCTTTGTCTGATTGATAATGATAACCTGATAGTTTTTTGGTTTCATCAGCATATGCGAACTGTATATTATTCTGCTTCAACATCAGAGCCAGCTGTTCTGCTTTTCCGTCATTTTTTACAACATAGGTTTTATATTTTCCTTTTGGATTTTGTCTGCTGTCTTTAAAATAGGCCTTAAAATCAGATACTAACTTTTCTTTCCTAGCTGATGCTGTTTCAACAGCTGTCAATACAGCAACCGAATGGTGGTTTATCCTATCCTGTAAAGTAAGGATATTACCATTCTGCATTACAATAGCTCTTCCGGCTCCAATTCCTCCTTGTTCATACGTCATTCCTATTGCGCCGTTAAAACTTGGATACGTATCTCCATAGCTCGGGTAGAACAAATCAAAACGCTCTCTGGTATAATAATTCCAACCTTCGGCATCAAACTTTTTAGAAGTGTTCTCTCCTATCGTATTATGAAAATCACGTTGCGGCTTGGTTATAAAATCATGGAACGGTTCTGCCGCCGGAGGGAAAAAATACGGTTCATTATAGCCCATTTCATGGACATCAACATGCACTTCAGGCATCCATTGATTGTATAAAACGATTCGCTGTTGGGTTTCAACCTGTGTCTGCCAGGCCCAATCCCTGTTTAAGTCATATGCATAATGATTTTGTCTTCCACCCGGCCATGGTTCCATATGCTCACGATCCGTTAGTCCCGGATGCAGGTTTTTCCCGGTAACATCACGAAGCCAGTTTCCATATCTTGAATAACCATCCGGATTTAAACATGGATCAAGTATAACGATCGTGTTTTCAAGCCATTGTTTTGTAGTCGTGTTTTTTGGATTCAAAAGTTCATAAGCCACTTTCATAGAGCTTTCCGCCGCACCTATCTCATTTCCATGTACATTAAAACTAAGCCATACAATTGCTTTTTCAATTGCTGTTGCGGGCTTTTTATCTGTCATACCAATGGAATACAAATGATTTTCACGGATAGCATCCAGATTTTTAAGATTTTCAGGCGTAGAAATATAATACACATTTAAACTTCGTCCCTGTGAAGTAAAACCATAAGGATCGTGTTTGATATAATCAGAATTTTCTTTTAGGTATTTAAAATAAGCCTCAAGTTCATGATAAAAGCTTACCTGTTTCCCATATTCTGGTAAAAATTCGGCAGGGCTTTTAAGTTGGGCATAACCTGAAAGGCTGAAAGCTAGCAAGAAAGCAAAAAGTAGCTTTTTCATAAGACTGTTTAAGTGTTTGTGCATCAAATGTAGGAAATTAACCTTTAGAACCTAAAAGCTACTAACAGGGATACTAAATTTTGTTAGAAAACGAAGAATTCGCAAAATCGACTTCTCTTATTTCACTATTTCTATTAGGTAAGCAATTATGCCTCACCGCTATTATACATTTAATAAATTTACAACGTTTTCGCAATCGTAAAAAATATATATTTGCATAAAATTGCCTCTCATAACTATGGAAGAATGTATCTCGGTATTTGATATGCTTAAAATTGGCGTTGGACCCTCAAGTTCCCATACTCTTGGACCTTGGCGTGGTGCAGAACGTTTTTTGAATGAACTTCGTGAAGAAAATATCTTAAGCAAAGTAATCCGAATTAAAGTGGATTTGTTTGGTTCTCTTTCCCTGACAGGAAAAGGCCATGCAACTGATTTGGCGGTTATGTTAGGACTTACCGGTGCTGATCCGGAATACATTCCTATTGACAGTATTGACAGGACCATATCTGAAATAAAGAAAAACAAGCAGCTTCATCTGGCAGGCGAAAGGATGATAGCATTTGATATGGAGACAGATATTGTATTTAATAAAAACTTCCTGCCTTTCCATTCTAACGGATTTACGTTTACAGCCTATACGCCGGATAGCGAATACGAATCGACATTCTATTCCATAGGTGGCGGTTTTGTCGTTAAGGAAGAAAGAGCAAACGCTATTAAAAAGGAAGCCATCAAATGCGCTTTTCCTTTCCCTATACAAAATGCGGTAGAATTACTTGACTATACAGTCAACGAAAATAAAAGTATTTCCGAAATCGTTTATGAAAACGAAAAGTCAATGCGTACTGAGGAAAACATCCACAGCGAACTGATGCGTATTTGGAATACGATGTTAGAGTGTATGTATATTGGCTGCCATTCCGAAGGTATACTTCCCGGAGGATTAAACGTTCGCAGAAGGGCTTTTGATATGCATCAGAACCTCATTGGACTGGCAAACTACAGCAATCCACAAGAATGGCTGGAAACCATTCGTAAAACAGAAGTAAAATTCCGCCAGATTCTGAAATGGGTTAGCTGTTTCGCTTTGGCTGTCAATGAAGTCAATGCTTCGCTAGGAAGAGTCGTAACCGCTCCTACTAACGGAAGTGCTGGAGTTATTCCTGCCGTATTGATGTATTATATGGTTATTGAAAACCACCAGGCTAGCGAAAAAGAAATCAAGCAATTCCTTATGGTTGCAGGAGAAATTGGCAGTATCTTCAAAAAAGGAGCTACCATTTCGGCCGCTATGGGAGGTTGCCAGGCAGAAATAGGCGTTTCTTCTGCTATGGCTGCAGGAGCTTTATGTGAATTGATGGGCGGTAGTCCGGCTCAGGTACTTATGGCAGCTGAAATCGCAATGGAGCACCATCTTGGAATGACTTGCGACCCTATAGGTGGATTGGTTCAGATTCCATGTATAGAAAGAAATACGATGGGTGCCATCAAAGCAATCAACGCAGCCGAGTTGGCTCTTGAAACCGACCCTAAAAATGCGAAAGTTCCTTTAGACAAGGTAATCAATACCATGTGGGAAACTGCTAAAGACATGAACACTAAATACAAAGAAACATCAGAAGGCGGACTGGCTATAAGCGTGAATATGGCCGACTGCTAAACGATAGCAATATAAAAAGTAACAGCAACCTGAAAATTTCAGGTTGTTTTTATTTATGCCCTAGTGCAAAACCAATACTGCAAAACACTAATTTTGCTTAAACTCTTATTCCCTTTTTCGCTTGAAAAAAATTCTCATCATTGACGACGAAGAAAAGCTAAGAAGCCTAATGGCCCGAATTATTGGCCTGGAAGGTTTTGAAGTCATTGAAGCAGGAGACTGCAAATCCGGACTAAAAAAGATCGAACAGCATACTTTTGATGTTGTGCTTTGCGATGTCAAACTTCCTGACGGGAATGGTGTTGACCTGACCATTGCAATAAAAGAAAAATCGCCACAAACTGAAGTTATATTGCTCACCGCTTACGGAAACATTCCGGATGGTGTGCAAGCCATAAAAAATGGCGCTTTCGATTATATAGTAAAAGGTGATGACAATAATAAAATCATCCCGCTACTTCATCGGGCTATCGAAAAAGGAAACCTAACAAAAAGAATTGCCCAGTTAGAAGCCAAACTTGAAGATAAGCTTTCGTTTGATGGTATTATAGGCGATTCCAAATCGCTGTTGCAATCTATCAATCTGGCCAAAAAAGTAGCTCCTACGGATACTACTGTCCTACTAACCGGAGAAACCGGTACGGGTAAAGAAGTATTTGCAGCGGCTATTCATCAATCAAGCCCGAGAAAACATCAGAATTTTGTTGCCATAAACTGTTCGGCTTTTAGTCATGATTTGCTCGAAAGCGAAATGTTTGGACATCTTGCAGGTTCATTTACCGGAGCCACAAAAGACAAAAAAGGACTGTTTGAGGAAGCCAATGGCGGAACAATATTTTTAGATGAAGTTGGTGAAATGGCACTAGACCTTCAGGCAAAACTGTTACGTGTTATTGAAAATGGTGAATTCCTAAAAGTTGGTGAAAACAAACCCACAAAAGTTGATGTACGCATTATAGCTGCTACCAATAGAGATTTACCTAAAGAAATAGAATCAGGACATTTTAGACAAGACTTGTTCTACCGTCTTTCCGTATTCCAAATCCAATTACCGGCCCTGCGAGAACGCGTTCCCGATATTGAGCCTCTTGCCAAACATTTTCTGAATTTCTTTGCCTTAAAAACCAATAAAAAAATCAAGACATTGTCTGATGAATTTGTGCAATTATTAAAATTGCATACCTGGCCGGGAAATATCCGTGAACTAAAAAACGTACTGGAACGCAGCGTTATCCTGGAAACAGAAACTATCCTGACAACGGATTGCCTTCCTATGGAGATACAACAGCTAAAAACATCGGATACATCTGGAGAATCTCCTGTATTGTCTGCTTTTTCTTTGGCTTCTGCTGAAAAAATCCATATCCAGAAAGTACTGAACTATACCAACCACAACAAAACCGAAACTGCAAAATTGTTGAATATTGCTTTGACAACTCTATACAGAAAGCTGGAAGAATACAAGATTAGCTAGATATATTGATACAAATATATTACCGGCAAGGTATGCGTATTTCAAATTTATTTATTTAGCAACCGTCTTTGCGAGAGGCACTTTTATAAATTACTTTACCATCTCGTTCTACATAGTCAACCGATACGATTGGATAGTCATACTTGGGTGCATACGACACAGAATTGCTTCTTATAATAATTTTGTCGTTAACTTTCAGGCTTCGTAATTCCTGAAATTCATTAGAATTTTCCACCCCAAAACTGAGAATATAATAGTCATCATTAATCCCAGCCATCATTCCAAAACCTAATCGTGAGCCTGGCGGAAGGGAAAGAGAGGTTATAACAGCCTCCATATTGGCAAAATAACTTACATGACTCCTTATTTTAGCAGCACTGGCAAGTACTTTTTTACCTTCGGGAGACATTTCCCATTCTTTGAGCTTTATTCCATCAGGGGTAGCTTCCCATTTTTCCCTTTCGGCTTTCATATCAGCAGCAGAGAGTAGCTTTGGGGCTGGCTCCATAGAAATTTCTTTTTTGGTTTCGCAATTAGTAAATACTAGTCCGCTTACCACAACCAGCGATAAGTTCAGCGCATAAATAATTTTTTTCATGTTTTTTGTAGTTTTAATTAACATTGATAAATCAGATTTTTTTTAAGGCATTTCTTTTATTTTTGATACCCCATCAAAATTGTTTCAGCGAATCTACTTTGTTATTTTTTGGCTTGAAGGATTCAGATTGTAAATTAAATTGTAACCTTTGTAAATAAATCGTAAATCGTATGTCCGATAGCCAAAATCTCTTTTCCGGAAAACGTAAGTATCTGTTTGGATTGGCTTTACTCTCGTTTATATCAGTAATCTTCGCATCTTTTAGTATGGCGGACAGTAACGATTTTGATATCTCCAAAAGGGAAATTTTGCTCCGCAGGATAGGGCATGAAATACTTTTACAATCAGGTGACAGTATATCGAGGGTTCTTCCTGTAAAAAAGATTGCCGAAAATGAGTACCAGATCAGGTTTGAAAAAGAATTTAGTTTTCAACCGGACTCTCTGGTTAATATAACCCAGCGTTTGTTGGCTAAAGACCCGTTGGCATCTGATCATGTTGTTACTATTCTGAACTGTGGCGACTCCAGTGTGGCTTATGGATATGCTATATCCAAAAATAAAAAAGAGGACAATGTACCCTGTATAGGGAGAATACAACCCAAAGCATGTTACGTAATCAATATTAAATTCAAACCGACAGGTATAAATACAGTAAAGAGTGGCTATCTTTTAGCCGGCCTACCGTTTTTAGCATTGGTTGGTTTTCTTTTTTTTAAATCTGTTACTCCTCGAAAGCAAAAAACTTTACCTGACAGTCAGGATACGAACCTATTCACTTTGGGTTCAGTTTTGTTTGATGCTAAGAATCGGAAACTGATAATCAATGAAAACACAATAGACTTAACGGCAACTGAAACCCGTGTATTGCTTATTTTCGCCTTGTCTCCCAACGAGACGATAGAGAGAAGCCGATTGCAAAAAGAGATATGGGAAGATGAAGGCGTTATTGTTGGGCGTAGTTTGGATATGTTTATTTCAAAACTTAGAAAAAAACTGGAACTTGATTCCAATATCAATATCGTTGTTATACGCGGCAAAGGATATAAACTTGAGATTAGCTCTTAAAAAAAATTAAATACCTATCGTTTTGAAAGTACCAACCCTATCGTTTTGATAGGGTTTTTCTTTTTGGTTTCAGTCCAAAAAAATATAATTCCTAGATACTAAAGGGTTTAGGCAATTCATCAAAAAAATGGTTCTGAATTTGGCATTAGGCATCAAAAATATCTTAATCATTATGAGAAATTTCAATGATAGCCTAATCAAAAAAATGGAGCGCCTAGCTGAGATAACCATCAGTAGCCTTCAGCTCGGTAAAATGGCACGCACTAAAAGATGCCTTGCACTTGCCGAAGAATTGCTCCTAAAGGGCAATAACGAAATGAAAAATGCAATCACAAATGTCTATCTGTTTTCCGTATCACATTATATGGAAATAAACAGGCTGGAAACATCAAGGCTGCTACCCATTACACTTCACAAAGAATATGTCAAACAAATTAATGCCTCCGGAGTATGATAATTACCATCCTCACCATCGTAGGGCTGCTCTGCTTCGCCCTTTTTTATGTTTCCATTTACTATTTCGATAAAATCTAAAATTATGATAGCCTTATTAATTATTGCTCTAGCTGTTTTTGCCTATATCGTTTATGTCTTACTTAAACCTGAAAAATTTTAAACCATGAATACCGAAATTATAGGAATTATAGCCATGTTTGTCCTGACGCTGATTCTAGCAATACCGTTAGGAAAGTATATTTCAAAAGTATATTCAGGGCAAAAAACTTTTTTGGATCCTGTTTTTCTCCCAATCGAAAAACTATTTTATAAAATAAGCGGTATCGATTCCAAAAAGGAAATGAACTGGAAACAGCATATGGTTGCTTTGGTTGCCATTAATGTTGTATGGTTTGTCTTAGGAATGATAATCCTACTCTGCCAGGGTTCACTACCATTAAATCCGGATAATAATCCTAGCATGACGCCGGATCTGGCTTTCAACACCATCATTTCCTTTTTAGTAAACTGCAACTTACAGCACTATTCCGGAGAAACCGGAGTCAGCTACTTAAGCCAGTTATTCTTGATGTTCCTTCAATTCGTTTCTGCGGGAATCGGATTGGCGGCAGCTGCTGTCCTTTTCAATGCATTAAAGGAAAGAACAACCGAAACACTAGGTAATTTTTACAATTACTTTATTAAGTCTTGTACTCGTATCCTTTTGCCAATTTCCGTAATCGTAGCAACTATTTTGCTTTTCAACGGAACTCCAATGACATTTGAAGGAAAACAGGCAATGACAACGCTTCAAGGCGATTCTGTTGAAGTATCAACCGGACCAGCAGCAGCATTCACGGCCATAAAACACGTAGGTACAAATGGCGGCGGATTTTTCGGTACCAATTCAGCCCATCCTCTTGAAAACCCTAATTACCTGACCAACATTGTAGAAATGATTGCCCAGATGATTATTCCTTTTGCCATGGTGTTTGCTTTGGGGTTTTACTTAAACAGACGAAAACTGTCCTGGATGATTTTTGGTGTAATGACTGTCGGGTTTCTTGCGCTGACTATTCCAACCGTTGTTACAGAAATGAATGGAAACCCTGCCCTGACACAAATGGGAATCGATACAACATCTGGTGCTACCGAAGGTAAAGAAGTACGGTTTGGAGCTGCTGCTTCAGGCTATTGGAGCATCGCTACAACCGTTATCTCGACAGGTTCTGTCAATTCAATGCACGACAGTGCTATGCCTCTATCTGGAATGAATCAGCTGCTTGCCATGATGATCAATTGCTTTTATGGCGGATGTGGCGTAGGGATATTAAACTTTTACATTTTTATCATCCTTGCTGTTTTTATCAGCGGATTGATGGTGGGAAGAACACCTGAATTTTTGGGTAAAAAAATCGAAGCCCGCGAAATGAAAATCGCCATGATTATTGCCTTATTGCATCCTTTCCTGATTTTAGTAGGAGTTGCGCTTTCAACAGCATTTCCCGAACAAGGTGCCAGCACATTGAACAATCCGGGATTCCATGGATTCAGTGAAATCTTATACGAATTCACATCATCTGCAGCCAATAACGGAAGTGGCTTTGAAGGTCTTGGCGACAATAATCCATGGTGGAATATTACAACAGGAATTGTGTTACTACTTTCCAGATTCCTTCCAATTATAGGTCCTGTGGCTATTGCCGGAATCCTTGCTTCTAAAAAACACATTCCAGAAAGTGCCGGAACCTTAAAAACCGATACTTCGACTTTTGGATTGATGGTATTTGCTGTTATTTTCATTATTGCAGCACTTTCCTTCTTCCCTTCTCTGACTTTAGGACCTATAGCAGAATATTTCACGCTTTACTAATCAAATGATTTTCAAAAATGAAAACTCAAAATAAATCACTGTTTCAGAAAGAATTGCTCAAAGAAGCATTCCTACAGTCTTTCCTGAAGCTCAATCCTGCAACCCTGTTCCGTAATCCGATTATGTTTACAGTTGAAATTGGAACAGTTGTCATGCTCTGCGTTTGTTTGTGGATATTGACAGGTGAACAATCACAAGGCAGTTTTGTATACAACTTTACCGTCTTTATCATCTTATTGTTCACGCTATTGTTTGCCAATTTTGCCGAAGCCATTGCCGAAGCAAGAGGAAAAGCTCAAGCCGATAGCCTTAGAAAAACAAGAGAAGAAACACCTGCAAAAAAAATCTTCCCTGTTGGAGAAATGTATATCGATGAACTTCAGATTGTTCCTTCTTCTAGCCTCGCTAAAGGAGATATATTTATCTGTGAAGCCGGCGATACTATTCCAACCGACGGAGAAATCATTGAAGGTCTGGCAACAATTGACGAAAGCGCCATAACCGGTGAAAGTGCTCCTGTAATCCGTGAAGCCGGCGGTGATAAAAGTTCCGTAACAGGTGGTACAAAGGTTTTGTCTGACAAGATTAAAGTACAGGTTACGACTGAACCTGGCGAAAGCTTCCTTGACAAAATGATTGCATTGGTTGAAGGTGCATCAAGACAAAAAACACCTAACGAAATTGCATTGACTATTTTATTAGCAGGTTTTACATTGGTGTTTATCATTGTCTGCACGACTTTAAAACCATTTGCTGATTATGCCAATATCACAATAACCATTGCTTCTTTTATTTCTTTATTTGTCTGTCTTATTCCAACAACCATCGGTGGATTGCTGTCTGCCATAGGTATTGCCGGAATGGACCGCGCCTTACGTGCCAACGTCATTACAAAATCAGGTAAAGCAGTAGAAACTGCCGGAGATATTGACGTATTACTGTTAGACAAAACAGGAACCATTACAATTGGAAACCGAAAAGCAACAAACTTTTACCCTACAACGGGTGTATCAGAACAAGATTTCGTAAAAGCAAGTATCCTTTCTTCCCTGGCTGATGAAACACCAGAAGGCAAGTCAATTATCGAATTGGCTGGAAAAGATGCTACAAAAAATCTTTCTGTAGAAGATTCAATACTGATAAAATTTACAGCCGAAACCCGAAGTAGCGGTGTCAATCTTCCTGACGGTACCAAAATCCGAAAAGGCGCTTACGATTCCATCCGAAAACTAAGCGAGCAAGCAGGAAATTCTTTTCCAAATGACACATCCGATAGAGTCACTGAGATTTCCAGCAATGGAGGTACGCCATTAGTCGTTTCCCAAAACGATAAAGTCTTAGGAGTAATTGAATTGCAGGATATTATCAAACCTGGAATACAGGAACGTTTTGAAAGACTGCGTAGAATGGGTGTCAAAACGGTAATGGTTACAGGTGATAATCCGCTGACAGCCAAATTTATTGCCGAAAAAGCAGGTGTGGATGACTTCATTGCAGAAGCCAAGCCCGAAGACAAGATGAATTACATCAAGAACGAGCAGATTAAAGGTAAGCTGGTTGCCATGATGGGTGACGGTACAAATGATGCTCCCGCTCTTGCGCAAGCTGATGTGGGTGTAGCAATGAACAGCGGAACACAAGCTGCCAAAGAAGCCGGAAACATGGTGGATTTAGATAACGACCCTACAAAACTGATAGAGATTGTAGAAATCGGAAAACAATTATTAATGACACGAGGAACACTGACCACTTTTAGTATTGCGAATGACGTTGCCAAATATTTTGCCATCATTCCTGCTTTGTTCATCACGGCAATTCCTGCCTTGCAAGGCTTAAATATCATGCACTTGCATAGTCCGGAAAGCGCCATCCTATCGGCAGTTATCTTTAATGCAATTGTTATCCCGTTTTTGATTCCGCTGGCTTTAAAAGGAGTCACGTATAAACCCATTGGTGCCTCTGCCCTATTAAGACGAAACCTATTGTTTTATGGACTAGGCGGTATCATCGTTCCGTTTATCGGAATAAAAATCATCGACATGATTGTCACAATATTCATCTAAACTGATATCAAAATGAAAAATTATTTATGGATTGGAGTAAAGTTAACGCTGATTACTCTCGTCTTTTTCGCCGGAATCTATACGCTGTTTATACTTGGAATAGCCCAAATGGCTCCCAACCAAGGAAAAGGAATCATGACAGAAAGCAATGGAAAAAAATTCTATAGCAACATAGGCCAGTCCTTTACTGATGCCAAATATTTTAACTCAAGACCTTCTGCCGTAAACTATAATGCGGCGGGTTCCGGAGGAAGCAACAAAGGACCAAGCAACCCTGAATACCTGGCTGAAGTTCAAAAAAGAATTGACACTTTCTTAATCCAAAATCCGGAAATCAAAGCTGATGAAATTCCTGCTGATATGGTGACAGCCAGTGGTAGCGGATTGGATCCGAATATTTCCGTAAAAAGTGCAAAAGTACAGGTCAAACGTATTGCAAAAGTGAGAAATATAGAAGAAAAGAAACTCCAAGACCTTATTGCTCAAAACACTGAAAAGCCGCTTTTAGGGCTATTCGGACCAGAAAAAATAAACGTATTACAACTCAACATCGCTCTCGATAAACTCAAATAACAATGAAAAAAATAGCTACTGCAGCTTTTATTGCAATGGTCTCGCTTGCACAAGCACAGACAGACACTGCAACAACTTCTGAATCTCCATTAAAAATAACAGGCTATGCCGAAATCTATTATCTCTATGATTTTGGCGCCCCTGAAAACAATATCAGACCCGGTTTTGTATATTCACATAACAGGCACAATGAAGTTTCCTTAAATCTTGGATTTGTCAAAGCCAATTATGAAAAAGGAAACGTTAGGGCTAATCTGGCAATCATGGCCGGAACCTATGGCAACGCCAATCTTGCTACAGAAGAAGGCATCATGAAAAACATTTATGAAGCCAATGCCGGTGTAAAACTTTCAAAAACAAAAAACCTTTGGATTGATGCCGGGATTTTTGCATCGCATATTGGTTTTGAAAGTGCTATCAGTAAGGATTGTTGGGCATTGACACGCAGTATTCAGGCAGACAACTCCCCTTATTATGAAAGCGGTGCTAAATTGTCGTATACTACAGACAACGGAAAATGGTTTGTGAGCGGACTCGTTTTAAACGGCTGGCAAAGAATCAAACGAGTTGACGGCAATAAGACCTTGGCTTTTGGACATCAAGTAACCTATAAACCAAACGCCTCTATCCTATTGAACAGCAGTTCTTTCATTGGGAACGACAAACCCGATATTGACAAAAGAATGCGTTATTTCCACAATTTATATGGCGTTTTTCAGTTGAATGAAAAATGGGGACTTACAGCTGGTTTTGACATTGGAGCCGAACAAAAAGAGAAAGGAAGCGACAGTTATAATTCATGGTATTCTCCTGTTCTAATTGCCAGATATAAAGTTTCAGATAAAATCCATATCGCAGCACGAGGAGAATATTATGCAGATAAAAACGGTGTAATAATTGCAACAGATACACCAAACGGATTTAAAACTTTTGGTTATTCTGTCAACTTCGATTACAATATCTATGACAATGTTGTATGGAGAGTCGAAGCTAGAAATTTGAGCAGCAAGGATGAAATTTTCACTGAAAATGGAAATCCTACCAAACAGAACTTTGCAGCGGCAACTTCGCTTGCCATATCTTTTTAAAATCAAAGCCTAATTTATTTTGGAAAGTAAAAGAGAAGATAGCGTACAGCATTTTTTAAACCTGATCCAAAAATCAAGGAGAGGAAAGTTTAAGATCTACATCGGCATGAGTGCCGGTGTAGGTAAAACTTTTCGTATGCTTCAGGAAGCCCATTCCCTGCTAAAAAATGGTATTGATGTCAAAATAGGTTTTATAGAAACTCACAACCGCAAGGAAACTCACGAGCTGTTGACGGGTCTTCCTGTAATTCCAAGACGCCATTTGTTCTACAAAGGAAAAGAACTTGAAGAAATGGATGTTCAGGCCATTATCAGCCTTCGTCCCGAAGTTGTAATTGTAGACGAGCTCGCCCATACCAACATTGAAGGAAGCAAAAACGAAAAACGTTGGCAGGATGTTTTTGAAATCCTGGAAGCCGGAATCAATGTAATCAGTGCTGTAAACATCCAGCATATCGAAAGCCTGAATGAAGAAATAAAGCACATTACAGGAATCGAAGTCAAAGAACGTATTCCCGACAGCGTTTTAGCACAGGCTGACGAAGTAGTAAACATTGACCTCACCGCAGATGAATTGATCTCAAGGCTAAAAGAAGGAAAAATTTATAAGGCCGAAAAGATAGAAATGGCTCTCAAGAATTTCTTCAAGAACGAGCACATTCTACAGTTAAGAGAATTGGCATTAAAAGAAGTTGCCAGCCAGGTCGAAAGAAAAGTTGAAATTGAAGTTCCAAGAAACAAAAATACCCGTCATGAAAAATTCATGGCCTGTATTAGCAGTAATGAAGCTACCGCCAAAAAGGTAATTCGCAAAACAGCACGCTTGGCCAATTATTACAATAGTAGCAAATGGTATGTCCTATACGTACAACTGCCGCATGAAAGTGCAGACCGCATTGCTTTAGACAAACAAAGACATCTTATCAATAATTTCAAGTTGGCTACAGAATTAGGAGCCGAAGTTATCAAAATTGAACACACAAGAATTGCGAAAGCCATTATTGAACAAGCCGATAGCAAAGGCATCACAACTCTTTGTATTGGAAAACCAAGAATGAACCTGATGAAAATTATTCTTTCTACCAGCGCTTTCAAAGAATTATTAAATAAGCTATCTTCGAGTGAAATTGACCTCATTATTTTGAGTTGATAGTTTTTAGTGGATAGTGGATAGTTTAGAGTTAGTTTAAGCCATATAAAAAAGAGAGTATGAAAAATAGTATTGTTAAGGACAAATCATTTGCATTTGCCGTTAGGATTGTGAAGCTATATCAGCACATTTCAGAAAATAAAAAAGAATTTATCCTATTGAAGCAATTGGTCAGAAGTAGTACCTCAATAGGTGCAAATATATGTGAGGCTTTACAGGCTTCATCAAAAAAAGACTTTAGTAATAAGATGAACATCTCATTAAAAGAAGCCCAGGAAACCGAATATTGGCTGCGTTTGCTTTTTGAAACAAACTATCTATCAGAAAAAGAATATCAATCCGTTTACACAGACAGTATCGAGCTCATCAAAATACTAACCTCAATCGTAAAAACATCCCGAGCAAACCCAGATTAAAGACGAAAGATCAAAGACGAAAGACGAAAGATGAAAGATGAAAGACTTAAAGACTATCCTCTAAAAACTATAAACTACCAATTGTCAACTATCAACTAAAAAATTACACACCAGTAACTCCCAACTATAAACTAAAAATTATCCACTATAAACTATTTAAGTTGTGCGTATAAAAACAAAATTAAGACTCGGACTCGGGCTTTTATTCCTTCTTATCATATTGCTTGTAGCTCTGGCAGTACGACAAGTGCATGTCATTGCTGGCGATACGGAAAACATCCTTGTTGCCAATTACAATTCCTTGGACTATTCCCGAAACATGATGAAAGAACTCGATAAGATTGAAGGTGAAAAACAATCTTTCGAAAATTTCAACCGCTTTTTGCAATTGCAGGGTAAGAACATCACGGAAATAGGCGAAAAAGAACTTACCCAGAATTTAATAGAAGATGTAAAAGCATTACAGTTAAAGCCTGAAGACGGCTCCATCCTACTCCAGATTAGGAAAGACCTTAACGATATCATGAAAATCAACATGGATGCTATCCAAAGGAAAAGCATCGTGGCACAAAACACAACAGAAAGTGCCATACTCTGGATTTCAATTACTGGCCTTACCTGTTTTTTGATCGCATTAATTCTTCTAATTAACCTGCCAAGCGATATTGCAAACCCGATAAAAGATCTTACCGAAAGCATCCGCCAGATTGCGGCAAAAAATTATTCACAGCGTGTCAATTTTGAAACACATGACGAATTTGGAAACCTGGCTCGGTCTTTCAATACCATGGCAGAAAAACTACAGGAATATAGCGACAGTAACCTCGCCCGATTGATGATGGAGAAAAAACGGGTCGAAACGCTTATCAACAATATGCAGGACCCGGTTATAGGACTTGATGATAAAAACTTAATCTTATTTGCCAATGAAGAAGCCTTAAAGATTTCTGGTTTAAAAGCAGAAAACATCATCGGAAAATCGGCCAGTGAAGTTGCCATTTCAAATGATCTGGTTCGTTCACTATTACAGCATCTTATTGACGGAAACATCGAAAAACCTCTGGAAACGATGAAAATCTATGCCGACAATAAAGAAAGTTATTTCGAAGAGCAAGTAGTGCCTATACATATCCTTCCTACGGGAGAAGAAGAAAAAAAACATATTGGCTCGTTTATAATTCTTCGCAACGTAACCGCTTATAAGGAGTTGGATTTTGCCAAAACCAATTTTATAGCCATGGTTTCTCACGAATTCAAGACACCAATCGCTTCGATGAAAATGAGCCTACAATTACTGGAAAACAGCAGTATTGGAAATTTAAACGAAGAACAAAAACAGTTGGTTTCGAGCATCAAAGACGACGCTAAAAGATTGCTCCGTACAACAGGAGAATTATTAAACATCACGCAGGTAGAAACCGGAAAAACACAGCTAAAAATAGATAATTGCAATCCCGCTGAAATAATTTCAGATGCAGTAGAAGCCACAAAAATATTGGCAGAGCAAAAAAAGATCAACCTTAGCCTGAATATTCCTGAATTACTGCCTGAAATAAAAGCCGATCAGGAAAAAACAACCTGGGTAGTTACTAACCTTATTTCGAATGCTATCCGTTATTCTTATGAAAACTCCAGCATATTCATAGGTGCAGAGGCAAAAGAAAATGACCTTCTGATAACTGTAAAAGACAGCGGAATAGGTATTTCTCCTCAGTACAAAAACAAAATCTTTGACAAATATTTCCGTATTCCAGGATCAGAAAAAGAAGGAACCGGCCTCGGACTTGCCATCAGCAAAGAATTTATCGAAGCCCAAGGAGGCACAATTTCGGTTGAAAGCAATTTCGGATTTGGAAGCGAGTTTGTCATTACGCTTAAAATCAGCAACAGCTAACTTACAACTTGATTTTGCTATCGCCACAATAAATGATTTTCCATATGCCTTTCTCCTTATCCTTAAACAATTGAATGGAGTTTACACCTTTATGGGTTAATTCTCCATTAATATAAAATTCAAAAGGTATCCAAGCGTGAGCTATTTCTTCATCAACTTTAATAGTAAAAGAAAGCAGTTTTTCTTCAAATTTGGTTTCCTTAGGAATAGTCGCAACATATCTTTTAAAATCAGCTCCCTTTGTAACTACAAGTTTATTTCTTCTTGGACTTAGCACTACAGTATGTAATATCAGGTTTTCATCACTGACAGAATTAATTTTCAAGCTGTCTCTGGCATGAATGCCTTCAAAAAAAGTTTGTATCGATTCGCGGATTTCAGCTTCCTGTCCCATTAATGGCTTAAAGGAAACAAAAGAAACAAAAGAAACAAAGGAAATAAAGAAAACGAATAGTACTAATTTTCGCATTATGGTCATGTTAGATTATAGGATATAAAATTAGCATAAAAAATTATAGGTTGTGTGGCAATGATAAATAAAGCAATTTGTACATTTACATCTTCTAATTCCCACATTATGTCTGTTGCAAAAAAAGATTATAAGAGAATCACGACCAAATCGCTGATTGAAATGAAGGCTAACGGCGAAAAAATTTCAATGTTAACATCCTATGATTTCACTATGGCAAAGATTGTCGACTCTGCCGGAATTGATGTAATTCTGGTTGGCGATTCTGCCTCAAATGTAATGGCCGGTCATGAAACTACCTTGCCTATTACCCTTGACCAGATGATTTATCATGCTTCCAGTGTTGTCAGAGCCGCATCACGTGCCTTGATTGTCATTGATTTGCCATTCGGTAGCTATCAGTCTGATCCAAAAGAAGCCTTGCGTTCTTCCATCAGAATCATGAAAGAAAGCGGTGCCCATGCTGTCAAATTAGAAGGTGGAAGCGAAATCAAAGATTCCATCAAAAAAATCCTCAATGCAGGAATTCCTGTAATGGGACATTTAGGACTAACGCCACAATCTATATATAAATTCGGAACCTACACGGTTCGTGCAAAAGAAGATGCTGAAGCCGAAAAACTACTGGAAGATGCAAAATTGCTTGAAAAATTAGGCTGTTTTGCCCTTGTATTGGAAAAGATTCCTGCAAAATTAGCCGAAAAAGTAGCGCAAAGCATTTCCATTCCTGTAATAGGAATTGGTGCCGGAGGTGGCGTTGACGGTCAGGTTTTGGTCATTCATGACATGCTTGGAATGAACAATGAATTCAGCCCAAGATTTTTGAGAAGATATATGAACTTATATGATGACATGACTCGTGCCATCGGGCAGTATGTTACAGATGTGAAGTCGCATGATTTCCCTAGCGAAAAAGAACAATACTAATCGTTTTTTGATTATTTGAACTATCGAGCCGCCGAAAATCTAATTTTCAAAAAACAATGAAAATCATATCTACAAAGAATAATCTTCAGGTCCTTCACGAAGACAACCACATTATTGTCATCAACAAGCGTGTAGGCGATATTGTTCAGGGAGACAAGACCGGCGATAAACCTTTGAGTGAGGTAGTAAAAGAATATATCAAGGAAAAATATAATAAACCGGGCGAAGTTTTTCTGGGTGTTGTCCATCGACTGGACAGACCCACTACAGGAATCGTAGTATTCGCCCGCACTTCCAAAGCGCTTTCCAGACTTAATGAATTGTTTAAGAATAGAGAAACGCAAAAAACATATTGGGCTGTTGTCAAAAACAAACCCGCAGAAGCTTCTGCCAAACTAGTTCATTATCTGAAAAGAAATGAAAAGAATAACACTTCAAAAGCACACATCAAAGAAGTTCCTGATAGTAAAATAGCGAGTCTGGATTACCAAATAATCCGCGAGCTCAATAACTATTATGCTTTAGAGATTA
The DNA here is from genome assembly GCF_006385255.1 of Flavobacterium microcysteis. Lineage (GTDB taxonomy): Bacteria > Bacteroidota > Bacteroidia > Flavobacteriales > Flavobacteriaceae > Flavobacterium > Flavobacterium microcysteis. The sequence goes on along the minus strand of NZ_VFJE01000051.1, from coordinate 269,566 downwards.
ATTTGCATACCGGAAGGCATCATCAAATCCGGGCACAATTAGCTGCGATTGGAAGTCCTATCAAAGGCGACCTTAAATATGGAGCCGACAGAAGCAATCTTGATGGCGGTATCCATCTGCATGCACGTAAACTTATCCTCATCCATCCGGTAACCAAAGAATCATTAGAAATAATCGCTCCGGTTCCTGATGACCCGATTTGGAGAGCAATCTAATCTTTTTAAGAATAAAGATTCGTTTTTTACGTTAATTTAGTATCCCCAATACAAAAAATCTATACATTTAACTAAAAAACTTACCCTATGAAATTACCAATCGTATTATGCCTCTTAATTGGCACCAGTGCTTTTGCACAAGACCATTTTTCGGGAATTACCACTTCCAGAAGAGGCGGATTATTAAATGCAAGCACCAACCCCGCTGAGCTTGCCAACTTAAAAACAAAGTATGAAGTCGGGGTCTTTTCGTTAAGCTTCAATCTTTCTAATAACAGATTGGGTTTTAATGATCTGGTAAGCGGTGACGATTTAGAAAAAAAACTTTTTGAAGGAAACAAAGACGTTGATCTCCGTTTTGACGGCGAAGTCTACGGCCCTGCATTTGCAATGAAAATAGACAAATGGGCTTTTTCATTCAATACAAAAGCCTATGGAAAAGTAAATTTTACAGATGTTGACCCTACTATTGGGGATGCCGTCACAAATGGCGCCTTAAGCAGTATTTTTGGTGCTTCCACAATCCAGAGCGATAAGAACCAGCGTGCCAACGGAACTACCTGGGGCGAAGTTGCCTTTGGAGTTGCCAGGAATGTATATGAAACTGACGAACACAAATTTAGCGTGGGCGTAACCTTAAAACTTCTCTTCCCTGGCTCTTATGCCAACTTAGGACTTGACAGATTTTCCGGAACTATTACAAATAATCTTGGAAATGTTAATATGACAGATGCTTCGGCACGAATGAATATTTCATATTCCGGTGATTTGGCAGACGATTTTACAGATTTTGGCAATTACACCAGCTCTCTTTTTGGGAAATTAAATGGCTTTGCTACTGATTTAGGGATCAACTACCAATGGAAAGACGAAAACGATGGCTATAAAATCAATGCTGGTGCTGCCGTTCGTAATATTGGAAGTATGACTTTTAAATCTGACAACAACAGTAATAGCAATTACGAATTGAACATTCCTGCCGGACAGCAGCTCAATCTGAACCAATTTGAAAGCGTAAGCAGCTTTAAGGAAATAGAGGAAATACTCCTTACGAGCGGTTACCTGACAGCAACATCAAACAGCAGTGATTTTAAAGTAAAACTTCCAACTGTTTTTTCTGCTTATGCCGATGTTAAGATAATCCCGGATTTCTATGTTACGGTATTTGGCCAGCAAAAATTAAACAAGGACGATAAAGACGACCAGGTTACCGCCCAAAACGTACTTTCAGTAACGCCACGCTATTCTACCCAAAGCTTTGAAGTATTTGCCCCGTTGGCATCAAATGAAATTTCAGGATTTACATCGGGATTAGGAGTTAGAGTCGGAGGTTTCTTTATCGGGTCAAGCTCAGTAGTTACTGCTTTGATTAATGACGGAGAACAGGCCGATTTTTATCTAGGCTTCCGTTTCGGACTACAATAATTTATTGAATTTATGAACCATAAGGAAATTAATCGCAGAAAAGAGAAACTCAAGAAATTTTCACATGTCATTTCGCTTCATGAAAATGATATTATAGAGGCACTTTACAAAGACTTTGGGAAACCCGCTTTTGAAGCGTATCTGACTGAAATAAATGTAGTGCAATCTGATTTGAAAGATGCTATAAAAAATATTAATGCCTGGGCTAAACCTAAAAAAGTCCGGGCTTCTATTCTTAATTTTCCTTCTTCTGATTATATATACACAGAACCTTATGGAAAAACGCTAATCATTTCTCCATGGAATTATCCGTTTCAATTGGCGATTTGCCCGTTGATTGCAGCCTTTGCAGCGGGCAATTCCATCGTACTGAAGCCTTCTGAATTAACACCCCATACTTCAAGCCTGATATCAAAAATAATACGGGAAACCTTTGATGTCAAGGAAGCTGTTGCTGTTTTAGGAGATGCAGAAATTGCCAAAAGTCAGCTAGCCAAAAAATGGGATTATATCTTCTTTACCGGAAGTCCGGCTGTTGGCAAAGAAGTAGCAAAAGCTGCTGCTGAAAATCTTACGCCCGTTACTTTGGAATTAGGAGGAAAAAATCCATGTATAATAGATAAAAGCGCCAATCTTCAAATTGCCGCAAAGCGCATTGTCTGGGGAAAATTTATCAATGCCGGACAAACCTGTATTGCTCCTGATTATCTTCTTATTCATAAAGGCATCAAGGCAAAATTCATTCGTTTGTTGCAACAGGAAATTGTAAATGCCTATGGTGAAGACCCTAAGCTTTCACCCGATTTTACACGAATTATAAACAAAAAACACTTCCTCCGACTGGTTGGAATGATTGAAGAAGGCAAGACAATCGCAGGAGGAATTTATGATGACGAAAACCTATATATAGCTCCAACACTCATCGATGAACCTTCTCTAGATAGCTCAGTCATGAAAGATGAAATTTTTGGTCCCCTGCTCCCACTCCTATCTTATGAAAGTGAAAGCGACTTGGAAAAAATAATTTCAAAATATGAAAAACCACTGTCGCTATATGTTTTTACAGAAGACAAAACTTTTGCAGAACGTATTATCCAGAAATTTTCATTTGGAGGAGGCTGTATTAATGATACTGTTGTACATTTTTCAAATAAAAGATTGCCTTTTGGAGGTGTTGGCAACAGTGGCATGGGCGCTTATCATGGTAAAAAAAGCTATGATACTTTCTCTCATCAGAAGTCAATTGTAAAAAAAGCGACATGGCTTGACATACCACTTCGGTACGCGCCTTACGGAAATAAACTAAAAATAATCAGAAAATTATTGAAATGGTTCTGATTCCATTTAAATTACAAAATATTGACTATTTTCGCACTTTAAATTGACATACTTACTATGCAGAAAAATACTACAACCAAAGAAAGAATTGAAGAAATCAAGAACCACGGTTATGCGTTGGAATTTGGAGATCTACTTTCTCAAGCATTTAATAATTATCAAAAAATCGTCTGGATTGCTGGGGCAGGAATATTGCTTCTTTCAATCGTATTTGTTGGAATTATAATTGGACTTGCCGGGGTATTCATCGGGTTAGATGCATTTGGCCGAGATATTGCAGACTTTCAAATCCAGAATTTTTCTACTGCTGGAATAATTGTTACTATTGTTGGAGGCGTAATAGCTGTAGCAGTTGTAAAACCTTTTTATGCGGGTATCCTCAGAGTTGCCCATCTTGCAGACAGAAAAGAAGATTTTGATTTTTCTACGCTTTTTTATTATTACAAAAGCGAATATCTTAAAGAGATCATCATTGTCGGCGTATTAATCGGGCTTTGTGGCAATGCCATCAGTACAGCACTAGAAATGGCAGGATACTCACTGATAGGATCGCTTATCAGCTATTTAATTCTGTTATTGACTTTGTTCACTACTCCATTGATTATTTTTGGTAACTTAAAAGCTGCCGAAGCCATACAGGGAAGCCTGTTGTTGGTTTCAAAAAACTTCTTTATGCTTTTGGCACTTATGCTTGTTGCCGTAATTTTGGCCTTCCTGGGAATTATTGCTTTCTGTATTGGTATTCTCTTCTCCGTTCCGTTGATTTATTCTGTTCAATACATTATTTATGCGAATGTCGTAGGAATTGAAGAGAAAAATGAATTGGAAGAAATAGGTAACTCTTCAGAGTATTAATCTATATCGATATAAAAACAAAAAAGCTCCATCAGTTGATGGAGCTTTTTTGTTTTTTATACACAAACGATTTTGTTCTTAATAGCATACAAAACCAGTCCTATCCTGGTTTTAATTTCCAGCTTGGCAAATATGCTTTCCCTGTAACCGTCAATCGTTTTGGGACTCAGGCACATTTCATCAGCTATTTCTTTATATGTTTTTTCACTGCAGGCTCTTTTGATAAAATCCAGCTCTTTTTCCTTAAACTCCAGCTTTTTGTCTTCATTATCGATTCGGTTGACCAAAATACCGGAAACCATTTCAGTAAAAAAATATCCTTTTTCTATTACGGTTTTCAAAGCATCATAAAAAATCTGCGGAGTTGTGTCTTTTAGCAGATAGCCCTTAGCCCCGTTCTTAATCATCTGAATGATGATATCTTCTTCGTTGTTTACAGAAAGTGCTATTACTTTATAATCCGGCCTGTTTTCTTTCAGCCAGACCATCGTTGACAGTCCGTCCAAAATAGGCATATTAACATCTAAAAGTATCAGATCTACCTCTATGTCAAGATTTTCTTCTTCCTGAAGAAACTGTATGAATTCCTTGCCGTTTCCAAAATTATGCGTGACTTCAAAATCGCTGAAACTATTGATCAGAAATTTCAAAGATTGTGAAAACAGCAAATGGTCATCTACGATGATAACCTTATTCTTTCTATTCGTTTTCATGATTAATTCTTTTAGGATAGGTAAATACTACCACAGTTCCTGAACTATCAGATGTTATAGAAACAGTAGCCCCTATAAGCTTTGCCCTGACATGTATATTATTCAATCCTGAACCGCTGTTTTTCTTCTTTGAATTAAAGCCGATACCGTGGTCAATCAGCTTGATTTTAATGTTGTCATGGTCCAGGCAGTCAATCTGAAAATCAATAATCTCGCTATGGGAATGCTTTAAGATATTGAGAATCGCTTCCTGAAAAATTCGATATATAATGAGCTCGTGCTCGACATTTATTTCAGGAAAATCACCGTTTATGCTAAAGTAGCAATCTATTCTTTTTAGTTTTTGAATACGTTCGAGATCCAATTGTATGGCTTCTAAAAAACTAGATTCCAACAAATTGTCCCTGTTTATAATTCTTGACAAGGTTCTGATTTCATCTAATGATTTGCCCAATATGTCTTTTAGATCATTAAGTTCATCTTTAGTCATGGCTTTCTGATTCTGTATGTACATATTGACCTGCATTATTGCTACAGACAAAATCTGGCCTATATTATCATGAAGTTCCCTACTGATTTCTGTCAGTGTCTGGTCCTTCATCTCTATTCTTGATTTTACCAATTCCGACTGGAAATGAAGGTCAGCCTCCATTTTTTCTATCAAAAAATTGGTTTTCTTTTTGTGGAAATAGAAAAATAGCACCAAGATTAACACCAATAAGGTAAAGAAGACAATACTTAAGGAAATAACTAGTAATTGTATTTCTTTTCGCTCCATATAAATCCAATTATAAAACAACCATACATCAAGACATTGAGAATGAACAGCACAAGGCTGTAAACACTTTCATTACTTTCTATCAGGAACCATTTGATTGCCAGCATAAAAGGCAAATAAGGCACGTGAAGAAGCAATACGCCTAAGATAAACCAAAAAAAAACCGATTTGCCGAAATTCAATATTTTTTTTGAATTAAATATTTCCACAAGATATAGGCAGGACATTATCAGGACAAACAGCACGCCCAACGAAAAGCTATAAGTAAATGTCTCGGAAATATTTTTTTGGATGAAAATAAAATTAGCGAAGTAAAAAAGTATAAAGGCAGTTAGGAAAATATCAGCTAATCTTCTATGGTTGCGATCAACTAACAGGTATTTTAAAAGAATCAAATAATAAGAAAGGCTAACAAGCATATAAAAATTATATACGCCATAATTAATCCATCCGGTCCATTTGGTAAGATTGCTGCCAACAAACTCCGTCAAGACAGAAAAAAAGATCATACCTAACAAAGACTTAGCCTTATTACCGGGAAGCTTGTTGTAAAAAAACAATCCTACGATTCCCGCTAATAAAGCCAAGTAAATGCAATAAAATCTTAAGTCCTCTAACATTATTTTTTGAAAGGATATGTCATTTTAGGAGGATTACCCATTGATCCGTAATTCATAACAGAAAGATCGGTTATATCATAATGAGGCTCTTCCTGTAAATTAGTCGAAACATTCAGCATTCCTGATTTCTGCATATCGGTTTTAGTTCCTGTTGGTGATAAAAATATTGTTGTCATCCCTGCTTTTTCAGCATATTTCGGATCATCAGGATATCTACCCAAATACAACCTGATTCCATCCACCGCATATCCTTTATTAATTCCTTCTGTCTTGATATAATTGATATATCTTTCTAATTCTTCAACGGAATACCATACAGCATTCGCATCTTCTTTTATACTATCCTCAGCTTTTGAACGTAATGCTTTTGAATTGTAGATCTTATGCATCTCTGACGCCGTCTCATTAGAAATCAATTGTGTTGGCTTCTCATAAATTCGATCTTCGCTACACGATTGAAAGAAAAAAGTTAAACAAAATAATCCAGCTAAAAAAATAGTTTTTGAGCTTTTCATGTTTTTCAAGTTTAAGTTGTTAATAATCGCCAAAACTATCTCAATTAGGATAATATAGCAAGGGGAATTTTCCCCTTTTTCATTAAGTCTATCTTCCCTCTTCCATTAAGCCTATCTTCCTCTTCTTGCCGGGAAAATGGTCACACTAAAACTACAGGAAATAATCTAAAAAAATTCAGGCAATATGCTCTTTTACAACGAATTGCTAAACAAGAATTTTACATCGTCGATTTTTAGCTAAAAAGACGAGGTGTAATCTGAAAAACCTTTAAAGAGTAAGAACCTAATAATTAAATTAAAAAAAATGTCACAAGTAACCCCTCTTGGCTACCCACATGCTGGAGCCGGAACCGTAGAAATCCTTTTAGAGAAAGAAGATGGAGCAGATTTCGCAGTCCTTTTTTCTCCAGATCCAAACAACATGCTTTTAAGAGATAACGGATTGCCAATGCAGTTCTATTATTATCCTAAGTATCCAAGACTATCCAAACATCCTGACGGACGATTCAAATTTTCTATGCAGGTATTCAAATCGGAAGCTGATGGTACCACTGTAATTGGTGCCGAAGGACTTGAAGAAGAAGCCGGAGCCTATACAACGCTTACCAGTACAATCGACCTACCGGAAGCACTGCTTAAAAAAGCAATCGACAAATTAAAAATTAAACTGGATGCTGAATACAAAAGTCAGAGAACTTCAAAACTATTCGGTTTATTCTCTTTCCTTAGAGGTGTCGATAAAGACTTTAATGCTACGAATGTAAGACCTATTCAGCTGACAGAAAACACTATTGCTATGCACGTGGTTGGCGAAAAGTCTCAAAACAACCCTTTTGGAGGCTCAAATCCGTGGTCTTTTAATATTCAAGGAGAAGGAAACGGAACTACTTTTGGATTAGGCGATAATGCTCTTTCTATCTTAATGGGGAGAAATAGTGCCTCATTAGTTAGAAGTGCCTTAGAAAACGGCACAAACAACCTGGTTGTTGAAAACAATATAAAGTACAAAGCTTATATGCCAACAACAGAAATTAAAGTTACTGTAAATGCTAAAAAGGTACACACCTATTTCTCTTCAAAATTCAGTGCCGGAATTAGCTGGTTCCGTGTAAACTGGGAAAATGAATATGAAAAAATTGTAACCGAAGGCGGTATCACAACCGAAATCATTACAGACAATCAGTTCTCTGATGCCGAAAGAAAAAAGGTTGAAGAACAGTTGATGACTAAAGCCAGAGACTTTGCATTTGAATTATTGAGAAAGCAAATTTTGGATCCAACCGACAAAAACTTTGGTACGGAAACTTCAGAATCAGAAAAGCTTCTTAACATCTGGAATCAAGGTGCCAGCATGGGATTCAGCCTAAAATCAGGACAACAGATAAGAGAAGTGAATTTCACAGACAGTATCCGATTCTCGTCTATTGAAGTGTTAAGCTCCAAAATCAGCGGTAACCTTACGCCTCTAACCCTAAAATCAGGTACAGAAGCCAAGAACGAATTAAAGAATTACATTTCAGAAATCCAGTTGGATGAAGATTTCTCAAAAGTTCAGGTAATCGCTTCTTTAAACGGAGGATTAATCAAATTAGACAAAGACAGCGATATTGTCAATGACAGCCCTGTAAGCCAGGTTTCTATCGAAATTGGCTATCCGGATTCTAAAGGAAAAATCATCTGGAAAAGCTCAGGAAGAATGATTGCTCCTGAAGGTACTCCATATGTAAGAACCACTAGCAGAGCGGGTAAAGAAATCGATGCCATCTTCCCTGCCACATGGAACGACAAATCCAAAGAAAAAAATGCTTTCGTTTTTGACTTCGTAAAGAATAACGGAGCAAGCAAAGTTAAGGTTAGACAGAATATCATGTATGAAAAGGACAAACGTGTCAAGCTGAAAGATACTGTCAACGAATATGAATTTGAAGGTACTAAAATCTTCATTCCACTATTGGTTCAGAACATGATCAATTATAACCTGTCTACCGAAGAATTGTTTGAGTCTGACACTATGGAAGTAACATTCAAGGCAGACAAAATGGCGACTAAAAAGTTCAAATTCACGGCAGACAATTATGAGGAAATGCTTCCATATAAGGCCTGGTATGAATTAGATTATAACATCAAGCCTACAGAATACAAGGTGAAATATACCTGTAAGGGCAAAATTGGTAAAAAATCTAAAAAAGTCAGCATTTCGACAGATTACCAAAAAATAGATTACCTGGAAGGCGATATCTTATTTGAAATTCCATCTGGAACAGATGTGCAAAATGCAGACATCGAAAAAATAAGAGCTCCATTCATGGAATAATCTTCTTTTAGACAGATACAAAAGGGACGAATGTCCCTTTTGTCTACTAAAGACACGAAACAAGATCCTCAAAATTAGAAATCATGCCCGATTTAAATACATTTAAACTCGAAGGAACAAAACTGGTTCCTACTAACCGATTCAATCTGGAACCTGCAAAGCCAAGTAACTCGTTTGCTACTGTTGTCAAACCCAAGGAAACTTTTACTGTGATTGAACATCCAATCATCCATTCCATTGCTATCGACAGACCTTTCCTTGATATTTTTCAACTCAACAAATATTTTCCGTTAATTGATGGAGATACCGCAATTGACGAAAATGCTTCCTTTAAAGCCTATAGTGATAATACTATCACTCTGTTCTTTCCAGAAATCGAAATAGCGCCCAACAACGATACGCTCTTTTACTATGAAAATGTATTGGATAAATCCGGGAAAAACAGCGGACTCCTGGGAAGAGTAACGCTAAAATATACCATCAAAAACAAGCAGTTAAAAGCCGATGAAAAGAACATTGTTTTAAGCTTAAAAGAGGCTATTTTAAACCTAAAGGTAAAGGATGATAGCGTTAAGATTAACGGTATCGTAATGCCTGAAAAAAATGAAATCCAGTTTGATCTAAAAGATGAAGCGGTCAAAATTGCATTCCTAAACCTGATAACCAAAATTGAAAATCTAAAAAGCAATATAGACTTGTTTTTTGAATTCAAGGGCTATTCAAAGTTCAGGAAGAATTTTTTAGTAGCCCGAAATATCGGTTCATTAAAAAACCTGAAATTCTTCGGAAACGAAACAAGAACAGAAAGTATCAGGCCCACAAAAGCTTCTATCTTAAGTAATCCGCTCATTATCAAGTCGGATTCACCAAAAAGTATGGTTTCAAGACGGTCTATATTGGAAATTCAAAAAGAAAACCATCTCGATACTAATGTGCAGACAGAACTGGTAAAAAGCACTTTTCTTTTACGTGTCAATAAATCCCTAAACTATCCCTTATCTTCTGATCCTGCTACCAGCCTTTATAAAACCATTGGTGGCGGTTTTATCAACAATCCATTCAATCTTAACGAAGATTTTTCCCAATTCAAGCAGATTTTTATTCCGGGCATCCATTTCAGCAAACTTTCCGTTTATAAATCAACATTACAACCCAATACTTTCTTGCTTATTTCAAAAACATACGGGCTTTCAAGAGATTTGGATACGATGAAACCTTGCATTTCAACCATTTTTCATGCTTATGAAGATGGAACAAGTACTCAGGAAGAGATTTCCAAAATCAGCTTTCAGTTTGCTTTAGGGCCTAACCTATCTGAATTTGATTTGGCCAAACTGAAAATTGAGTTGCTCCAAAACAATTATATCGACGGCGATAAAACCGATTATTTTGAAAAAGTCCAATTTCTTTTCCCAAATGACATTGGGTCCGATTATGAAATCAGCGGTAATTACTTCCTGCAAGAGTCTGATATTTCTACAGATGGCAAGCATTTCCTGTTCAACCTGTCTACAGAAAATCTGTCGGAAGCCAGCATACTAATTAATGCACTCAACAACACTATTTCCCAATTTGCCAACATCAATTTCAGGCATAAAGAAATTAAAGACACGAGCATTATTGAGTTGAATCTCGAAAAAACGATTGGAGAAATGATTGAATCGGTAATTGACAATACCTCCAAAACAATCAAAATCAGCAATAAATCGATTTCCAAATGCAGGCTCAATTCCATATTATTCGTCAATAATGAGAATGCTTCTTATTTCAACAGTACCTATTTCAACAAATTTCCCGACTTAATTAGCAGTGAGAGTAAAGTTTTAGATAGTGTCGCTTTAAATCCTAATAACAAGTCATCTGTAGTTAAAAATATATTCTTTGATTTTGAAAGTATAGAAGATATCAGTTCCGAGTTTAGCCAGATTGTTTCCCAGTCCACTAGCTATAGCCGTTATATTCAGATTGAAATCAAAAAGCAAAAACAAACAACCGCTAAAATTACTCTTGAGTTGGTTGTGGAAGAAACCGGAAACCGATTTACGATTGAAAAACTAAAAGCGGAATTTTCTACTCCCATATTATTCAATTTCATTGTAAAGAACAGCATTACAAGCAATACGCTTTTATCGTATAAAGTGAACTACTTTGACAAGAACGACAATCTTGTCAAGACGCAAAACCATGTCTTTGATTACTCCACCTCATCTAAAATAACCATCAACCAATGAAAACAATACGATTAGGAACAAAATCTGCGGAAGTTAATTACCTGAACGAGCTACTGCAAAAATTAGGTTACCCAGTTCTGGTTTCCAATTATTTTAGTCCCGAGACAGATACCGCCGTGAGGGATTTCCAATCCAACCATTCCTTGGTTGTCGATGGAGTCGTTGGAATAAAAACCTGGTCCAAACTCTTAGAAATTGCTGATGTTGGATATGCTTCAAATTACAAGCTGCTTTCGGAACAAGATCTTATTGATTTTGCCAACTTCCACAATTTGGAACTTGCCATTGTCAAAGCAGTCAATGAAGTAGAAAGCGGCGGAAAAGGCTTTCTTGTTGATGGGCGTCCGAAGATTTTATTTGAAGGCCATGTCTTTTGGAGAGAACTGGAAAAGAGAAGTGTTAATTGTAGTAATTATATAAGTAATGACACTCAAAATATATTATATCAAAACTATACAAAAAAATATTATGTAGGTGGAAAAGGCGAATACAACCGTTTGGAAAAAGCCGCTGATATAAATCCGGATGCTCTTTTTAGAGAAGCTGCCTATTCATCCGCTTCCTGGGGATTGTATCAAATCATGGGATTCAACGCTCCATCATTAGGATACGCAAGCATCGATGAATTTGTAGAAAAAATGTATCGAAACGAAGGCGAACACTTAAAAGCTTTTGGACTGTTTCTGGAACAGAACAATCTTATCCGGATCTTAAAGAACAAAAATTGGGCAGAATTTGCCCTTCGATACAATGGCAAAGGCTATAAGGCCAACAGATATGATGAAAAGCTTATGAAGGCTTATGCTAAATATTCCGCTTAAAATTAAAACAACAAAACCGTATACTATGAACCCATCAGTAAACCAAATGAAAGCTGTTTTATCCAATAGGGTCTTACGTCTGGAAAAAGCAAACAGCGATAGAGATTATTCCGGCGGTGGCTGGTATGAAGAAACAAAATATGCTCTTTTTTTATATCCGGACTTTAGCGTACTCTACATTCTGGAATCCTTTAGCAGCGTATCCGGTGGAGGACTCTATCTTCCAAATAAGAATGTCCAAGAATATAAAGGCACGTGGAATGTCTGTGAAGAAAACCAAAAAATATGCCTTCACCTGACGTTTGAAGATAATTCCTCTCAAAAAATAGAGACTGAAAATTTAGGTTATGGCATTCAGAAATTAGGAGATCAAGTCTGGAATCGGTATCTGATTAGTTGAATTAGTAACAAATAAAAAAGATTTATTAGGTCATACTCATAAATATTTATTTTTTATGCAAAAAAGTATTTAATTTGTATAAAAACCGAAAATCATGAAATGGCAAGGCAGACGTCAAAGTGACAATATGGAAGACCGTAGAGGTCTGGGTTCAACAGGCAAAGTAGTTGCCGGAGGTGGATTGATTGGTATTATTATCTTATTAATAAATATGTTTGGTGGGGAAAGTGCTCAAAATCTTGCCCCAATTTTAGAACAAATGCAACAAGGACAATCTGCTCCTACTGAGTCCAGAGAACTCACTGCGAAAGAAAAACAAGAAGGAGAATTCGTAAATGCACTACTTGTAGATAATGAAGACGTCTGGACAGAAATATTTAAAGAAAATGGTATGACCTATAAGGCTCCAAAACTGGTTTTGTTTAGCGGACAGGTAAATACTGCCTGCGGTGGTGCCAGCTCCGCTTCAGGCCCTTTCTATTGTCCGGGTGACCAGAAAGTGTATATGGACATGAGCTTCTTTGATGAATTAAAATCAAAATTTGGAGCCAAAGGTGGCGATTTTGCAGTGGCCTATGTAGTAGCTCATGAAATTGGCCATCACGTACAGACATTGTTAGGAACTTCAGCCAAAATGAGACAGATGCAGCAAGGACTGAGTGAAGCCGAAGCCAATAAGCTTTCCGTAGCCTTAGAACTGCAGGCTGATTTTTATGCCGGTGTTTGGACACATTATAACGAACAAATGAAACAGATCCTGGAACCTGGTGATATCGAAGAAGCCTTAAGCGCTGCAAATGCCGTTGGTGACGATGCTATTCAAAAGAAAATGCAAGGACAGGTGGTTCCCGATTCATTTACGCATGGAACATCAGAACAGCGAATGTATTGGTTTAATAAAGGATTTAAAACCGGAGATATAAAGCAAGGCGATACTTTTGCTGAGATACGATAAAAAGGAAAGGATTCAGTTGAATCCTTTTTTAATAACTATAAACACCAAAATCTATTAACAAACATGAAAAAAACTATCTATTTAGCATTGCTAATGTGCTTTATGACACTAAATGTGTTTTCACAATTAATTACTTATGCGGATCCTCCAAGTACGTTAATACAAGACGACCCTCCAAGAAACGCTCCCTTAACGGGTTTAACTGGAATAACACCTGCAAATTATAACGTAGGTAGAAATACCCAGTATTCTGTCAGAGTAAAAGAAGCTAATTCATCTACCTGGAAAGATTTATTTGTATACACTACTTTTGTTAATTATGGCACTGCAGCTTTGAGTAAATACAGAGAGTCTTCATTTGTTAATTTTGATTTTAATGGCTCTGTAACAGTTGAAATTACTTATAATTATGCAAGTGCCATAAACAGTTCTTCTTTATTAATAAGACCTTTATCTAAAAATATCACCCCAATCGTTAATGCCAATAAAATTACTTTCACCCTAAATGAACCAGGGAAATTTTCGATTGAACCATTTAATAGATATGATAACTTACATCTTTTTGCTAATAAAATTTCAAATTATGTTGCTCCCACCGGACCTAACGTGTATACCTATGGACCGGGAGTACATCAATATCCGTTAAGCTTGAATAGTCAACCTAAAAAAATCCACATAATGTCCGGCGCAGTTTTAATTGTTAGTCCAGCTTCCGAAGATTATTCAAATTATAAATCCAGAATAAAACTACTGACCAATGACGAAGTATATATTGAAGGTGGTGGTATCTTAAAAGGTGGACTGATAGGTGAAGATGTAAGCAATGTTAAAATATATGGCAGAGGCATCATCGATTTGACCAATCACAGAAAACAATACGATCAAGTTTTCAGCAATTATGATTATATCAGGCCTATAACCTTTTTCAGATCTAATACTATAAAGATTGACGGTGTCACACTCAATGATTCACAAGATGTAAATATGTTTTTAGGAGACAACACCAATGTGGAAATAAATAACGTAAAGGCATTTACAAGAGCAAGATGGGGTGACGGTATTCATATGAAAGGATGTATCGATGTCAAAATTGATGATTGCTTTCTAAGAACATCTGACGATTGTATTTCCATATACGCTTCTCGATATACTCCGCCAAGTTGGGGAGAAACTTATCTAAACAGACCTGCATTAGATATAAGTGTAAAAAATACCATTTTATACGCTGATAATGCACATCCAATAGAAATAGGCTGGCATGGCAATGAAGAAAGAAATGGTATTGAAGGCCTCGACATTTACAATCTATTTTTTAATAATATTGATATTTTAGAACATGACGAACTTTGGGTTGATCCGGATGGAACTGTTCGTGAAGATGCCGGAGATTTCCTAGGAGCGATTTCGATTAACTGCTCTGATGGAAATAAGTGTAATAATTTTCTATTTAAAGACATTCGGGTTGAAGATTTTTCTAATGGCCGATTATTATCCGTAAATGTTGAAAGCGGAGGTGTTGGTGCAGCAATGACTGATGGTAAAACAGTTGAGAATATCCGTTTTGAAAATTTAAGTTATAACGGAAGTGGCGAAAAACATTCATCAATAAAAGGAATTAGCTGCGAACGATTTGTTAATGGTGTGCATTTTGAAAATTTTAAAGTTAACGGTGTATTGATAGAGAAACTATCCGATTATAATGTGAATGGAGTCAATATGATTGATACCAATAATTATGCTTATAACATCACTTTTCAAGAAGCCAATAACTATTCCATGAATTTAGCTTCTGGCCTATACACCATCAGCAATTTGGATAATAACCAATACCTTCAAAAGAATTCAAGTCTTCCTTATGTCAACTCAACAACTGTTGTAGGTAGTTCTTATTCAAACAATCAAGTTTGGAAAGTAACCAACTTAGGAACAGGTCATTACAAAATACAAAATTACGACACCAATAAATACCTTCACAATTCACTTGACCTACAAGCAGTCAATTGCCAGGGAAGATATATACTAGCATCGGATTCACTTAATATGACTGCCCAGGAATGGAAAATAGTTGGAAACAATACAACAGGTTACAAAATAAACAATGTCTATACAAGGGGTTATTTGCATCGTTCCGACGAAACCAATAGCTATTTAGTAGCATTGCCTAAAATTGATAATGAACCACGTCAAAAATGGAAATTTTCTCCATATACTCCATTTATTCCTTTTGGTAGCAAGCTTAAAGCTACGAATCCTAAAAACATTAATGTCTATCCAAACCCTTTGGTTGATTATATAAACATTAATAATCTTACAGTTAAGAATGCTACATTTAAACTTATAGACATTCAAGGAAGAACAATTAGCACTAAGCAAATAGACAGCGAAAGTTCTCAAATCTATGTTGGTGATTTAGCAAATGGCCTCTATTTAGTAACGATTGAAGATAACGGTCAAATCATATATTCAAATAAATTTATAAAATAAAGCATAAAACTTAGGCAGGGTTTATATCTTGCCTAAGTTTACTAATAAAGTCTTATATTTGAAAAACAAGCCCTATAACACAATTAAAAATAAAAGCCATGAAAACAATTTTAATTTGGAGCATCATTCAATTCATATTTCTGACGGGCACAACGATGCTTTTCATAAATGGACATCAGGATTTAGCCGGTAATTTTTACGATATTTTTACAGCACAGTTCATAATTTTTGCTGGACATGTTTTACACTTCCTATTAAAAAAAGAAAAAACACGTCTGACAGATACAGATAAGAAATAGAAAGAAAAAGATCCATTTTGGGTCTTTTTTTATAGTTCTACATATCTTACATTTGAAAAATGGGCATGGAACTTACCTATAGAGAATTAAAACAAGCTGAATTGATCTTGATCAAAAAAATTGATCGTTCAGAAATAATCCATGAAATCTACGAATACACAAACGGCGAGCTTGTTCTTAAGCCTGAACATTGTGTAGTGACTGCTTTTGAACCGAAAGAACTGGAATATATCATCAAATCGCAAAATCGTATCCTTGCAGAAGGTGGAAAAGTCATTGGAGCTTTTGATGGCGACACTATTACAGGCGTAGCTTCTGTTGAGAACAAAATAAGGGGAATCCATTCAGAATATTGCAAAATGGATATATTGTATGTCAGCGCTAATTACAGAGGAAAAAGAATTGGCCATAAACTACTAGAAGAATGTAAAAAAATTGCGTTGGGTTTTGGAGCAAAAAAACTCTACATTTCTGCCACACCTACCAAAGCAACCGTTGACTTTTACAGGAATGAAGGTGCTGTTATTGCCAAAGAAATTGATTCAGATTTGTTTAAGCTTGAACCTCTTGATATTCATCTGGAATTAGATTTGACTTAATTTGGCATTATCCCAACCAGCCTTCCCTATCCAAACTCCTATATTGAATGGCTTCTGCTATATGATGTGAGCCTATCTCTGTAGCATTTTCCAAATCGGCTATTGTACGAGCTACTTTTAATATCCGATCATAAGCTCTAGCCGAAAGATTCAGTCTTTCCATAGCGGATTTTAATAATTGCTTTGAATTTTCATCTAAGGTGCAAAACTCACGTATCAGGCGTGTAGACATTTGTGCGTTATAATTTACCTTTTCGTAGTCTGTAAACCGAAGTACCTGGATTTCCCTTGCCTTAATGACACGTTCCCGGATACTGGCACTGCTTTCTGCTTTTCTTTCTTCTGACAGCTTATCAAAAGGAACTGGTGTTACTTCAATATGAATATCAATCCTGTCCAGCAACGGACCTGAAATTTTGTTCAGATAACGACTCGTCTCATGAGGTGATGATGAAATGGAAGATTCAGAATTATTAAAAAACCCACTCGGACTTGGATTCATACTGGCTACCAGCATAAATGATGATGGATAAGTCACTGTAAATTTAGCTCTCGAAATAGTAACTTCTCTATCTTCCAAAGGCTGACGCATTACTTCCAATACCTCTCGCTTAAATTCAGGCAGTTCATCCAAAAACAAGACGCCATTATGAGCCATTGAAATTTCTCCAGGCTGTGGATAACTACCGCCACCAACCAAGGCCACGTTAGATATGGTGTGGTGTGGACTCCGAAACGGCCTCTGGTTCATCAGTCCTGCTTCTTTTACTTTTCCGGCAACACTGTGGATTTTTGTAGTTTCGAGCGCTTCACGCAACGTCATAGGTGGTAATATACTAGGCAAACGTTTCGCCAACATTGTCTTTCCGGCACCAGGTGGCCCTATCAATATAATATTATGTCCTCCGGCTGCAGCAATTTCCATACAGCGTTTGATGGACTCCTGCCCTTTTACATCACTAAAATCAGATTCGGGAAAGTCTAACGTTTTATAAAACTCTTCTCTGGTATCAAAAACAGCGGGCTGAATAGTTCCTTTGCCTTCAAAAAAGTCAATGACTTCCTGTACATTATCTACTCCATACACTTCCAAATCCGAAACAATTGCAGCTTCCTTTAGGTTTTGTTTAGGAAGAAAAAAGCCTTTAAAACCTTCTTCTTTTGCCTTGATTGCAATGGGTAAAGCACCACGTATGGGTTGCAGACTTCCATCCAAAGAAAGTTCTCCCATGATAATATAACGATCGACTTCATCAGACTGCAACTGACCGGAAGCGACAAGAATACCAATAGCCAAAGTAAGATCATAGGCAGAACCCTCTTTCCTGAGATCGGCCGGAGCCATGTTGATGGTGATTTTTTTTCCCGGCAGTTGGTAGCCGTTGTTTTTTAATGCCGCAGCAATACGATAGCTGCTTTCTTTTATGGCATTATCCGGCAGTCCTACCAAGTGGTAGCCTATGCCTTTATCTATATTGACTTCAATGGTGATTGTTGTGGCTTCAACACCAAAAACGGCGCTTCCATAAACTTTTACTAACATGGCGTATATAAATTGATTACGCTAAAATACTAAATTTCTTATTCAGAAATCGGAAAAAGTTTGAGTATAAATCTGTTAAACTCAATAATAAATGTCGAACCAAATTAGAAATAGAATATTTTTATGTTTTTTATTAAAAACTAAAACCATTAACCCATTTTTTTCGTATAAGTAAAACAAACCTATTATTCGCTTCCAATGATTTCTCCTCAAATACCACACAATGAAAAGGAGCGTCTTGATGCCTTGTTGGCCTATAAAATATTAGACAGCGCTCCCGAAAAAGATTTCGACGACATCGTTAAGCTTGCTTCAGAAATCTGCCATACTCCTATTTCAACAATTACGCTAGTTGATAAAGACCGTCAATGGTTCAAATCGAAAATCGGCCTTGAATTTTCTGAAGGAGCCCGAGATACTTCTTTTTGTGCCCATACGCTCAATAAGCCACGTGAAATGATGATTGTTTCTGATTCGCTGGAAGATGACCGTTTTTATGATAATCCGAATGTTATTGGTTATCCAAATGTTCGTTGCTATGTAGGCGTTCCTTTGGTAGATCCTAACGGTTATGCACTAGGTTCGTTATGCGTTATTGATAACCAACCCAGAAATTTGGATAATTTCCAACTGTTGGCCCTTGAAAAATTAGCCAATCAGGTTATCAATCTGCTGGAATTAAGAAAGAAGAATTTCCAATTGATGGAAAATCATAACGTGCTGCTTTCCAAATACAAAGATTTAGAACAGTTCGCTTCCATCGTTTCACATGATATTAAGTCTCCTTTGAATAATATCATGATGCTGACCAGACTGCTTCAGGAAAGCAACCATGACCAGCTTGACAGCGACGGAATGCAAATGCTAAGCTATATTTACAAATCCTCTGAAGAACTAAAAAAACTGGTTGATGCTATTCTGGAATATTATAAATATGATAATGAACAGGTTATTGCCAACGAAAGCATACGTTTAAATGACTTCATGCAATATCTTATTGACATATTAGATACTAAAAATGAATTCCAGTTTGTCCTTCCGGAAAAGAATCATAAGATTCGCTCCAACAAAATGGCGCTGGGGCAAATTTTTTACAATCTGATCAGCAACAGTATAAAATACAACGATAAGCCGAAAGGCATCATCTGTATTGATTTTTCCGAAACCGAAGACTACAATATCATTTCTATCAAAGACAATGGCTGCGGAATCGATAAGACGAACCATCATAAAATCTTCAATATTTTTGAGACTTTAGGAAAAATAGACCGATTTGAAACAAAAGGAACCGGAATCGGGCTCTCAACCGTGCAAAAGATGGTACAAAAATTAAACGGAAAAATAGAAATCGAATCTGAATTGAGCATAGGAACTCAATTCAAAGTATTCCTCAAAAAGTAAATCTCTTCCTATCTTTTCTATATCAGCCAAAATGTTTATATTTAAACATCTTGGCTGATTTTATTTTATGAAAAAACAGAAACTTATAATAATTGGTGGCGATGCTGCCGGAATGAGCGCTGCTTCCAAAGTGCGGCGGGAAGACACAGAAATTGAAATTATCGTATTTGAAAAATCAGAATATACTTCCTATTCTGCTTGCGGTATTCCGTATTTTATTTCGGGAAAAGTAAGTACCTCCGAAGAACTGATTATTCGGACTCCAGAACAATTTAAAAAAAAGTATAACATCGATGCCCGCATCCTGCATGAAGTAGTTGAAGTAGATACGGACCAAAATAGAGTTTTGGTAAAAAACAGTCTTGAAAAAACGCAATTCTGGGAAAGCTACGACAAACTGCTGATTGCTACCGGAGGAAAAGCTTACTGCCCTGATGTAGAAAATAGAGCGGCCGACGGCATTTTTGGAGTTTCCACATTAAGAAGCGGAATAAAAATCAATGAGTTTATAGAAAACTCCAAGCCAAAAAACGCAGTGATTGTAGGTGGTGGCTATATCGGATTGGAAATGGCGGAAGCCCTTCTTATTAAAGGATTGAAAGTTTCTTTAATCAATCGTTCTGAAGAAATCATGAATACCCTTGATTCGGATATGGGAAAAACCATTCGTGAAGCTATGGAAAAACTTGGCGTAACGATGTATCTCAAAGAAGAACTCAAACATTTTGAAGTAAAAAACAATACGGTTTCTGCTGTTGTGACCGATAAGCAGAAAATAAAAGCCGATATCGTCATTTTAGGAATGGGAACGAGTCCAAATACCGCTTTTCTTAAAAATTCAAAAATTGCACTGTCTGAAAAAGGTGCCGTTAAAGTTTCCAGGACACAAAGAACCAATATCCGGAACGTATGGTCTGCCGGCGATTGTGCCGAAACATTCCATCTGGTGAGTAAAAAGTCGTTTTATGTATCCTTAGGGACCGTTGCAAACAAAACCGGAGTAGTTGCCGGAAAAAACATTCTGGGCCAAAAAACTACCTTTCCCGGAGTTGTAGGCACTGGCGTCTGTAAAATCTGTTCTTATGAAGTGGCCCGAACCGGATTGCTGGAAAAAGAAGCAAAATCATTAGGGATAGACTATATTACAGCAACCATAGAATCTAAAACAAGGGCACATTATTATCCGGATGCCAAAGATATTTGTGTAAAGCTCATAGCAGAAAGAAAAACAGGAAAACTACTTGGTGGACAGATTATCGGCGAAGAAGGCGCAGCAAAGAGAATTGATGTGTTGGCTGTAGCTTTAACCAACAAACTCACGTTACAGAATATTATTGATTTGGACTTATCGTATGCCCCACCGTTCTCACCAGTTTGGGACCCGGTACAGATTGCCGCCAGGAAACTAATTGGAAATCAGTAATAAAAATATTTTTTTGTAGGTTTTTATTTAATAAAAAATTATATTTGAGAATGTATAACTCTTAAATGTAATTTTTATGTTAGAAAAAGTTTTAAATTTAAATGGTGTTACTGAGTTAAAAAAATCAGAACAAAAAACTATCAGCGGTGGTACTGATAAAGTATGGACTGTTACCTGCAAAAATGGTAACCAATACTGTCCAAACCCAACTATTCCATGGACACAGCAAGCTATTGTTGATATCTGCAAAAATGATGGCGGTTTCAAAAGACAAACGCGAGAACTATCTGCATCTTAAAAGAAAGGGTGATCTAACGATCACCCTTTTTTATGCTTTGAAATTCCTGATTTCAACCACGCTTCATATTCTTCTTTATCAGGTGTATATCCGACACCTTCATTTAAATCATTTCCTTCAGAATCAAGAATAATATAATACGGTTGCGCATTTGCCTTATATCTTGTGATTTGGAAATCACTCCATTTATTTCCTTTGGTTTTGATTTTTCTACCTGTTTCTTTAGAAACATATTTTTCAGCTTCTTTTAGCTCTTGCTTTTCATCAACATATAAAGAAATCAATACAACATCATTTTTGAGAATAGATTGTATTTTATTGTCAGACCATACAAAATCTTCCATCTTACGACAGTTCTCACAGCCAAATCCTGTAAAATCAAGCAAGATTGGCTTATTTACTTTTTTAGCATAAGCAACACCCTGTTCATAATCTGTAAAGGCTACAATATCATGAACCGCTAATTTTGCTCCTTCCGGGAGTTCTTCACCCGAAGCAGTTCCTCCTCCTTTGGAGTTTCCAACCCCATACGGAGATTCACTATACGTTATAGATGGCGGAAAACCGCTGATGATTTTTAATGGTGCACCCCAAAGTCCCGGGATAAGGTAAATTGTAAACGTTAGTGCAAAAAGACCTAACAAAAATCTTCCAACAGAAATATGAGTCAGCGGACTGTCATGCGGCAGTGTAATCTTTCCAAATAAATAAAATGCCCAGGCACCGAATACGGCAATCCATATAGCCAAGAAAACTTCTCTCTCCAGTAAATGAGTTTGCATAACCAAATCTGCTTTTGAAAGAAATTTAAAAGCAAATGCCAATTCTAAAAATCCTAAGGAAACTTTAACCGTATTAAGCCATCCTCCAGATTTAGGAAGTGAATTCATCCAACCTGGGAATAAGGCAAAAAGCATAAACGGAAGTGCCAAAGCTAAAGAGAAACCTACCATACCTACAATTGGCGCAATTCCGCCTTTAGAAGCAGCTTCTACTAAAAGTGACCCTACAATAGGTCCGGTACATGAAAATGAAACAATAGCCAAAGCTAATGCCATAAAAAAGATTCCTATAAAACCTCCCCTGTCTGCTTGTCTGTCTACTTTATTAGCCCATGAATTAGGCAAAACAATTTCGAAAGCACCCAAAAAGGAACATGCGAAAAACACTAACAGAACGAAGAAGATGATATTAAACCATACGTTAGTAGAAAGTGCATTCAGAGCATCAGCTCCAAAAATAGCCGTAACCAATGAACCCAATATTACATAAATCAAAATAATAGAAACACCATATAAGATCGCATTTCTGATTCCTTGTGATTTTGTCTTACTTTGTTTTGTAAAGAAACTTACCGTCATCGGAATCATCGGGAACACGCAAGGCGTTAGCAAGGCAGCAAAACCAGAGAAAAAAGCAATTAGAAAAATAGACAGAAGTCCTTTTTCAGTCTCTTTTGCCGGCTTTTGTGTTGTTACGGTCTCTTCTTTTTTTTTCACGTCATTAACGACTGGTTCAGAAAAGGTTTTGACTTCTTGAGCACTTAGGCTTTTCAAGTCAAACTCAAAGTATTTATTTTGCTGAATACAGACTTTTTTACATACCTGATATGATAGTTCAATCTGGACAAGGTTGTTGTCTTTATTAGTAATCTTAATCTTCTGCTTTAGTTGTACGGTATTTTCGAAAAATATTTCGTCTATTTTAAAAATATCATTGAATTCAGTACGTGTCTTGCTTTCTTCGGCTTTACCTACTGCTTCAAAATTGCCCTCAGCATTGTTCATCAGCACCTCCAGCGGGTTAACACCACCTTCTGGCGTAAATTGAGAATACATGTGCCACTCCGGTTCAATGACACCGTCAAAAGTCATTAGGTATTCTGTATCGGATAGTTTTTCAATTTTGGAGGTCCATTTTACAGGATCTAAAATCTGCGCATGAGAAGAAACAAAGGCGAAGAAAAAGAACAACAGAAGGCTTATTTTTTTCATTTTAGGGTCTCTATTTTTAATATTTGTTGAGTTGTATTTGTTGCATAAAATCTTTGGTCTGAACGTTTTCCGATAATCCAGACAATCTTATGGTCAGATATCAGTAGCCATGTATTTTCTTTTTCAGGTAAAGACATTTTTTCGTCTTTAAAATACTTGCTTACTTTCTTCTTCCCATCAATCCCAGCAGGGCAAAAATAATCACCTTCCTGCCATTTTCTGATATGCAATGGAAACTTTAACGTTTCTTTATCTACATAAATTGAATTGGAATCTAAAGGCTTTATTATTTGGTCTGCAGTCGAAATTTTCAGGTGTATTGGCGACTTAATTTCATCACCAATTATTTCATAAACGGCAGTATCTTTTTCTAGAATCGGTTCCAGGATAAGATGTTCTCTATCTTTCAACAATCTATAATTTTCAGATAAGATTATTTTGCCCGATTGGGCTTCTATCAATTCATAAATATCATTCCATGCTTTGAATCCGAAAGGCTTGAGCCATTCATACAAATACGCCTGATAATTAGGCAGTCTTTTCAATTCTGAAATAGCAAAATGCTTTTGCTTGTCTTTTTCGGAAACGACTTGCTTATACACCAAAACCGAAGCATCATCGGCTAATGATTTTGACTGCTGTAAACTATTTAGTGTATCTTGAAAGGAATCTAAAAAAGAAGGATTTAGGTTTTTCAGGATCGGGACAATATCATGTCGCAATTTATTCCTAAGATATTTGTCGGACGAATTGCTACTGTCTTCCCTCCATTCGATTTTATTTTCGGAAGCGAAATTTTTGATTTCTTCCCGGCTAAAATTCAAAAGCGGACGCACAATTTTATCATTCTGAACAGGAATACCCGTTAAGCCATCAAGACCCGTACCTCGTGTCAGATTAATCAAAAATGTCTCCAGATTGTCATCCAGATGGTGTGCCGTGAGTATATAATCGAGCTTGTTTTCTTCAAGCAATTGATAAAACCAAATGTATCGGAGTTGTCGTGCCGCTACTTGAATTGAAAGTTTATTATCAGAAGCAAAACTTTCTGTATTAAAACGAGTTACAAATAATTGAAACTTGTTTTCTAAAGCAAAATCTCTGATGAATTTTTCATCTCCATCGCTTTCATTTCCACGGAGCTGAAAATTGCAATGTGCTAGTGCAACAGTACAACCCGATTCTTTTAGTAAATGTGCCAGAACCATACTATCAAGACCGCCACTAAGTGCAAGCAGCAGTTTTTTTTCTTTTAAGAAAGGAAGGTTTTCAGCTAAATGTTTTTGAAATTCTAAAAGCATCCCCAAAGATATAAAAAGGAAAAATGAATACCTAGCGCATCAGGATTCCAATACTTCACGCATGGCTTTAGCCTTTAACAGACATTCTTCATATTCTTTTTCAGGAACGGACAGTGAAGTTATGGCACTGCCTACAGAAAAAGAAACATATCCATTTTGCTGGTTGTATAGTATGCTTCGGATGACTACATTAAAATCGAAATCATTTTCCGGCGTAAAATAGCCCACAGCACCACTATAAAGACCGCGTTTGGTTTCTTCCAGGTCTTCAATAATTTTCATTGCAGATATTTTGGGAGCTCCTGTCATGCTTCCCATAGGGAATGTGGTCTTGATAATTTCTACTGCAGATTTTTCTTTTTCTACTGTTGAAACAACCGTTGAAATCAGATGATGTACTTGTTTAAACGTATAAGCTCCGCACAATTCCTCAACAATAACAGAAGCTTTTGCAGCGGTTCGTGATAAATCGTTTCGCACCAGATCAACAATCATTATGTTTTCCGAACGTTCTTTTTCATTGGACAACAATTCCTGCTTTATTTCTTCATCTATTTGAGAATCAGCATGTCTTTTTGCCGTTCCTTTAATTGGCTGCGAAATAATCTTATCATTTTCTTTTCGCAGGTATCTTTCTGGTGAAGCCGATAAAAGATACTGCTTGTTATTTTTAAAAAATACAGCAAATGGCGGTTCCGAAATATCATTTAAGCTTTTATAGGTCGCAATAGGGTCGATTATTGCGTTTTCAGCAAAAAATTCCATGCAAAAATTGGCCTCATAAATATCGCCTCTATGAATATGAGACAGCATATCTGAAACCTTCTCTATATATCTTCCCTCAGAAATGCGCTGCTGGATTTTTAATTTCTCTCCTGTCTTATCTGGATTATGGTTTTCAGAAACCACCTGTTTTCTGATGTCTTCCAAATCTTCCTCTATTTCATCATCACACATATTGAGATAACAAATTTCAAGCTGATTGCCTTTCAAAAGAAAAAGCTTTTTGGGCTGGAAGAAAAAGAGATCCGGAAAATGCAATCCGTCAAAATTGGCAGACTCCAAAACTTCCGTGTCATTTTTCAAATCATAGGACAAATAGCCAAAAAGCCAGTCTTTTGTCGTTTGCTGGTATTGTTTTAGGTCTTCAAAAGCATTGTGCTCGTCCGTTTGTATTGATGTAAAAGCATCGACAGCAAGTACTGCATCAAAAGAAGTGTAACTTTGACTATAATCATTACTGTCTAAAAACAGTGCTTCACGGAATTGTCCGGACCAGCCTAAAAGCTGTTGTTTGAATTCTTTTGGGTTTTGGACCTCTACTATGACGGATGTTCTCAAGTATGCTTATGTTTAGGGCAAAATTACAATTTAGTTGGGAAAAATAATTGCTATTTAAAAGCATTATCAAACATAAAAAAGCCCGTCTCTTTATGAAACGGGCTTTTTTTATAGTATTCAAGCTATTACATGTGGATAGACCTGTTGTCAGTCGCTGCAAGAGCTGCTTCTTTTACAGCTTCTGCATAGGTTGGGTGAGCATGGCTCATTCTTGAAATATCTTCGGCAGAAGCTTTAAACTCCATTGCTGTAACTGCTTCCGCAATCAAATCAGCTGTTCTGGCTCCAATCATGTGGATTCCTAAAACCTCATCTGTCTTAGCATCAGCAAGGATTTTTACAAAACCATCTGTATCACCACTTGCACGAGAACGTCCTAATGCTTTGAATGGGAAACTACCTGCTTTGTACTCTACTCCTGCTTCTTTCAATTGCTCTTCTGTTTTTCCAACAGCAGCAACTTCTGGCCATGTATATACAACTCCAGGAATCAGGTTGTAATCGATATGTGGTTTTTGTCCCGCAAGAGTCTCAGCAACAAATACGCCTTCTTCTTCAGCTTTATGAGCTAACATAGCTCCTTTGATTACATCTCCAATTGCATAAATATTTGAAACGGAAGTCTGTAAATGGTCATTTACTTCAATCTGTCCTCTTTCTGTAATTTTCACGCCTGCTTTTTCAGCATTTAATCCGTCAGTATACGGACGACGACCTACAGATACTAAAGAGTAATCACCATCAAGTGTAATCGTTTCTCCTTTTGCATTTTCTGCCTGTACCTGAACACCTTCTCCATTTCTTTCAACTGATTTTACTTTGTGCGAAGTATAGAATTTCATTCCCTGCTTTTTCAAGACTTTTGTCAATTCTTTTGACAAACCTGCATCCATACCAGGAATGATTCGGTCTAAATATTCAACTACAGAAACCTGAGCTCCTAAACGTAGGTATACCTGACCTAATTCCAAACCAATAACTCCACCACCAATAACAATCAGGTGCTTTGGAACTTCTTTCAAGTTTAAAGCTTCTGTTGATGTGATGATTTTTTCTTTGTCAATTTTGATGAATGGCAAACTAGATGGCTTTGATCCGGTTGCAATAATCGTATATTTTGCTTCAAGAGTTTCAGATGAACCGTCAGCTTTGGCTACATTGATATGTGTCGCATCTTCAAAAGAACCAACTCCCTGGAAAACAGTAATTTTGTTTTTATCCATCAGATATTTGATTCCTGAAACGTTCTGGTCTACTACATTGCCTTTACGGGCAACCATCTGCTCGATACTGAATTTTACTTCTCCAGTAATTTCGATTCCGTGTTCTTTAAAATGAGAAACGGCATCATAATAATGGTGCGAAGAATCAAGCAATGCTTTTGACGGAATACATCCAACGTTCAAGCAAGTACCTCCCAAAGTGCTGTATTTTTCAATGATTGCGGTGTTAAAACCTAATTGTGCAGCACGGATTGCAGCAACATATCCACCAGGCCCTGAACCTATAACGACTACGTCAAATGAACTCATGATATATATTTTTTTGTGTTTTTAAAAATTTGTGACACAAAATTAAGGAAGTTTTTTTGTTCTAGGAAGCGCTTCGCCGTTTAAAAGTTTCCTTGTTGTTTTTGCAGGTCTTTAAATACCTTACAGCTTGTCTCACTAAACTTATCGGGCAATAAAAAAACTGCCCGAGATTTCTCCCGAGCAGCTCTTTTAATTTTTTCAGCTATTATATTGCCGATTGTCCACAGGTATATACTTGCGGGCATCCAATATAATAAACGCAATATTTAGGACCTGTCACAGCACCACTACACGAGCAGCCGCATAAAGACAAATCTATAGACATATCTACCGACTCTTGCCCTCTAATTGCTTTTAAGTTTTCTTTTGAGAGTACTTGTACTCCAGCGATGTTTAAAATGTTTGTTTTCATAACAATAATGTGGTTAAGTTAATAATCTCAAATATAAGCATTTACGATTTTTTATTTTTACGATTTTCCACATATTTTAAAACTTTAACAAAATAAATACATAATAATCAGACTGATACTCATTAAACTACACATTAAACATTAATCCTAGCTGTTTCCTTTTTAGGTTTTCGATTAAGCAAAACATATCCTGAAATCCCGGCAATTATAGAAGCGGCAAATATAGCTATCTTGGCCTGTGTAACATGTTGTGGGCTATCATAAGCAAGTGTCGTTATAAAAAGACACATTGTAAAACCAATTCCTGACAAAATACTTATCCCCAAAAGATGATTGACTGTCATTTTCTTTGGGAGTTTCACCAGTTTTAGTTTAAGTAACAAAAACGTGATTCCGAAAATACCAAGAAACTTTCCTAGTACCAGTCCGGTCACTATACCAAAAAAGATATTATTTGAAAACAAATCTGCAAAGTCAATATCAAACACGACTCCAGCATTTGCCAAAGCAAAAATGGGCATAACGATAAAAGAGACAACGGGATGTAGACTATGTTCAAGACGCTGTAAAGGCGGCGTAGCGTGTTTTGTCATCGATTTCATTTTTTTGATAATGGATAACTGTTTTTTAGTTAGTGTAACACCAGAGAATGATTCCGCATCATTTAGCTCACCAGAATAGGACTTTATTTTGGATAGAAAACCCGTTTCACTTATTTTAGTAGTAGCAGGAATGGTAAAAGCCACTAACACAGCAGCTATTGTAGCATGTACACCCGAAAGTAAAAAGGGAATCCATACGCCAATAATACCTACAATACCATAAAAGAGTGTGCTCCTGACTCCTACCTTATTGGCTAGAATCAACAAAACAAAAAAGAGCAGTCCTAATCCCAAACTCCACAACGAAATTTCATTGGTATAGACCAGGGCAATTACTAAGACAGCTCCAATATCATCCACTATCCCAAAAGCGGTGAAAAATATCTTTACAGACACCGGAACCTTATCTCCTAATAAATATAAAATCCCCAACACAAAAGCAATATCACACGCCATAGGAATTCCCCAGCCATTGATTGCTTCGGTATCAGAACCATTAAAAAGAAAAAAGATAAGTGCGGGAAAAATCATTCCAGAAATCCCTACAACAATGGGAAGGATTGCATTTCTGAAACCTGACAATTGACCGTCTACCATTTCTCGTTTCAACTCCAATCCCAAAACAAAAAAGAATATAGAGATCAGACCATCATTAATCCAATGATGCAAATCATAATCTAAAAAAACAGTATCATTAAACCCAATTGAGATTCTGTTTTTCCAAAAACCTAAAAAAGATTCTGACCAGGGCGAATTTGCCAAAATAATGGCGATAATGGCAGCGCCCAAAAGGACTATGCCTCCCATAACAGAATTGCTTATAAATGATTTTAACGGATTGATTACATATTTGTCAACTGTGGCTTGTTGTAATTGATGTTGCATATAAAACTTTTTGTGATTCTCTCAAAAATAGCTTTTTAACATTTAAAAACCAATGATTGTGAATACATTAGCGTTTATTTAGCTTTTTAAAAATCAAAAAACAAAAGCGGTAGTATTCTTAACTTCCCCAATCATAAACATACTATGGGTACTGCCAATATGCTGTAAGCTTGTGAGTTTTGTAACCATAAATTCTCTATATTCTTCCATGTTTTCAACACAAATCTTCAAGATATAGTCATAATCTCCACTGACGTGAAAACACTCAAGGACTTCATTGAGTTGCACAACCTCTTTCTCAAACTGAGAAATAAACTCTTTGGTGTGCTGCATCAATTTCAAGTGACAGAAAACAACAAACCCTTTTTGAACGGAATTCTTATCTAAAAGAGCAACATATTTTTTTACAATTCCTTCCCTCTCAAGTTTTTTAATACGCTCATAGACTGCTGTGACAGAAAGATCTAGTTTCAGAGAAAGTTCTTTGGTGGTTCGTTTAGAATCTTCTTGTAGAAGTTTCAAAAGTTTCTTGTCTATAGTATCTAAAATCATTGTTGATGGATTTTCGGTTGATAAAAGAATTTACAATATCATTTGGTCAAAAAAACTATCAAAACTACTATTTATAGTTTAATTATCTAAATTTTAAACCTATTATTGATTTATTATTTATTTGATTGTTTTTTTGGTATCTATTTTATTCTTAACTATTACCATTCTTATGAAAGATTTCAATCCAGCAGACAATATTCAAGACTTACAATATTTTGGAGAATTTGGAGGTGTCAATCCTTCTATTTCGGATTCTTCTACCTATACGTTTTTGTCAGCAAAAACCATGTTTGACACTTTTGAAGGCAATGCCGAAGGCTGTTATCTATATTCCCGTCATTCTTCTCCAAGTAATTTATATCTTGACAAAGCTTTAGCTGCTATGGAAGGTACAGA
Organism: Flavobacterium microcysteis; assembly: GCF_006385255.1. GTDB lineage: Bacteria > Bacteroidota > Bacteroidia > Flavobacteriales > Flavobacteriaceae > Flavobacterium > Flavobacterium microcysteis. The sequence continues at coordinate 239,324 of NZ_VFJE01000051.1, read as the reverse complement.
ATCTGCAAATGTGGCTGCTTCCGGTATGGGTGCGATTACACCAACATTATTACAGTTGTGTGGAACTGGCGACCATATTGTTTCCAGCAGAACAATCTACGGTGGTACTTATGCTTTCTTAAAGAATTTTACACCTAAATTCGGCATCAAGACGACATTTGTAGACATTACAAAGTTAGATGTAGTTGAAGCTTCTATTACGCCTGACACTAAAGTTCTTTATTGTGAAACTGTCAGCAACCCGCTTCTTGAAGTAGCTGATATTGCCGGTTTGGCTAAGATTGCTAAAAAACACAATATCAAATTGGTAGTCGATAATACTTTTTCTCCGTTGTCTGTTGCTCCGGCAAAACTGGGTGCGGATATCGTAATTCATAGTTTGACAAAATACATCAACGGAAGTAGCGATACCGTAGGTGGTGTTGTTTGTGCGTCGCAGGAATTTGTGAATAGCCTGAAAAATGTGAACAATGGTGCAAGTATGCTTTTGGGACCTACAATGGACAGTCTTCGTTCAGCAAGCGTTATGAAAAACCTAAGAACGTTACATATCCGTATCAAACAGCATAGCCACAACGCTCTTTATCTTGCTGAAAAGTTTGAAAAAGACGGATTAAAAACGGTTTATCCGGGATTAAAAAGCCATCCGAGCCATGAATTATACAAAAGCATGATTAACCCAGAATATGGTTTTGGAGGAATGATGACAATTGATGTAGGTACTCTGGACAAAGCAAACGAACTGATGGAATTGATGCAACAGCGAAATCTGGGCTATCTGGCAGTAAGTTTAGGATTTTATAAAACTCTATTCAGCGCACCTGGAACTTCTACATCAAGCGAAATTCCTTTAGAAGAACAAGCTGCAATGGGACTGACAGATGGATTAATCCGTTTTTCTATCGGATTAGACAATGATATCGAAAGAACCTATTCAATGATGAGAAGCTGTATGGAAGAATTAGGCGTATTGGATAAGTCTATCGCTTTAGCAAACTAATCAACCTAAATATAAACCGCAATGCCTTTTTAGTTCCAAACAGAACTATAAAGGCATTTTTTTATGGTATAAACATTTAAAAAACGCTGATCCCACTTAATCTCAGGATTTTCAGCCACCTCTTAAAAATCTGCCTTAATCTGTGAAATCAGCGGCATCCGTGTCCAAATTACAAGAACGCTGATTTTATCGATTTCGCTGATTTCACGGATTTCTTAGCTATTCCTAAAAATCTGCACTGGACTGCGAAATTAGTTGCATCCGTGTTCAAGAAAGACAAAACTTATAGAAGCCCTAATTCTATATGCTTTATCTCCTGAAAGAAGCAGCCAGACACTACATTTTTTATAAAATATTTGTAACAATCTTTTATTCTCACGACTACTATTTTAAGTAAATTAGCGACTTTAATTTTAACAACATGAAAAAAATATCTTTTTTATCAGCTTTCCTTCTGGCTGGGATTGTGGCTTATGCCCAAAAGAACCTGACTATTGAAGAGGCTACTTTTGGTCAGTATCGAAATTTTGCCGTTGAAAATCTGGTAGCTCCGAAATGGAGAAAAGACACGAAAGCGATAACTTATCTGGATAATTCGTATTCAAAACTAATTTCAAAAAGCGAAGAAGGCAATTGGGCTGAAACAATTGTTTTGACTAAAGCAGATCTTCAGGCAGCTTTGAAAAACAAATTTTCTACTGATGAATTCCAATTAAGAATGTTCCCGTATTCTTATACCTGGATTGACAAAAACACATTGGAATTTGAAGTCGATGGAAAAAACTCCAAATACCTTATCCAATTTGATGTTGATAAAAAAGAAGTCAAAAATGGTGTTGCTTTTTCTTCTGAAGGCAGAAATCAAATTATTTCGTCTGATGGAAAATATGCAGCCTGGCTTGATAATAACAATATCAAAATCACTACCAATTCAGGACAAACTACCAGCATAACTTCTGATGAGAATGCCGGAATCGTGAACGGAAGTGATTATACACACAGACAAGAATTTGGAATCAACCGCGGTATGTGGTGGAGTCCAAAAAACGACAAGTTGGCTTATTACAGAAAAGACGAGACAATGGTTGCCGATTACCCGCTTACTGACTTTAGTGCACGAATTGCAGCCAACAAAAACATCAAGTATCCGATGGCGGGTATGAAAAGTGAAGAAGTAACTCTTGTTGTTTATGATGTAAATTCTAAAAAATCAGTGACCCTACAAACTGGAGAGCCTAAAGAGCAGTTCTTAACTTGTATTACTTGGGATCTTAGCGGAAAATTCGTTTACATTGGAGTATTAAACAGAGAACAGAATCATTTGAAATTAAACAAATATGATGCTTCAACCGGAACTTTGGTAAAAACATTATTCGAAGAAAAAGCTTCAACTTATGTTGAGCCGCTACATGACCTGACTTTCCTTCCAAATTCTACTACTGAATTTTTATACAGAAGCGAAAAAGACGGTTTTGAACAATTGTATATTTATAATACAGATGGCAAACAAGTTCGAAAATTGGGTTATAACAATGTTGTAGTCACTACCCTATTGGATTTTGACAAAGAAGGAAAGAATGTGTTTTACATCGGAACATCAAATAACGGCTTGGACAGGCAATTCTTTAAAGTTGATTTGAAATCGGGCAAAACAACACAACTGACTACAGCTTCTGGAATGCACGGCGGTAGTATCAGCAGCGATGGAACATTATTGCTAGACCAATTTACCAACGTGACTACTCCAAACGAAGTGGCTATTGTAAATTTAAAAACAAATAAATCTACCAATCTGATCAAATCTGTGAATCCTTATTTAGGAAAAACAAATCTGCCAAAGATGGAATTGGTAACGATAACATCTGCGGATGGCAAAACACCTTTGAACGGACGTTTGATCTATCCGGCTAATTTTGACGCTACTAAAAAATATCCGGTAATGGTATATGTGTACGGTGGACCACACGCACAATTAGTACAAAATGAGTGGCTTGGTGGAGCTACCCTGTTTGATTTCTTTATGGCTCAGAATGAGTTTGTAGTATTCACAGTAGACAACAGAGGAAGTGATGCCAGAGGAAGAGATTTTGAACATGTAATCCACAGAAACCTTGGACAAAATGAAATGGCTGACCAGATGAAAGGAATTGAATTCCTAAAGTCAAAAAACTTTGTAGACCAAGACAGAATTGGAGTTTATGGATGGAGCTTTGGTGGTTTTATGACTACTTCATTGCTTTTGAACCACAGCGATGTTTTCAAAGTAGGTGTTGCAGGAGGTCCGGTTTGTGACTGGAAATACTATGAAGTAATGTATGGTGAAAGATATATGGACATGCCACAAGAAAACCCAGAAGGTTATGAAAAAGCGAGCGTTATCAACAAAGCCAAGCAATTGAAAGGACATCTTTTGATGATTCACGGAGCACAAGATCCGGTTGTTGTACAGCAAAACAGTATGGAATTTATCCAGGCCTGTATCAAAGAAGGAAAACAGGTTGATTATTTCTTATATCCTACTCACGAACATAACGTAAGCGGTAGAGACAGAATCCACTTAAATCAAAAGATTGCAGATTACTTCTTCTTGTATTTGAAGAAATAGTTTCTACTAATAAAAAAGCCGGCTTAATTAGCCGGCTTTTTTATTTCTATTTAATTTTCCTTTATAAAATTCAGCTTACTGTGTTTTCGGCTATAACCAAAATAAATTGCAAGTCCAATTAACAGCCAGACAAAGAAATAAATCCAGTTCCAGACGCTTAATTCTGCCATCATATACAAACAGCAGATTAATCCTAATAATGGAATCAGAGATAAATTTTGACGGAAAGCCCATATAGCCAAACCTACCAAAACAGTCAGGAAAATCCACATAGGAATTTTGTGCTTGAATAAGGCAAAACCGGTTTCATACTTCAATGATTTATCTATTGGAAGCGATTCAACAACAGAGACATATTCTGCCTCATTTTCCTGAAAATCGCTTAATATCTGTTCTAAATCTGTAGTCTTATTAAATACTCTTTCTTTGTGGTTTTCAACCAGAAATTTATACACCTCTTCTGTCTCAGTTTTACTCAAAGAAGTAACGATGGAAGCCGGACTATTGATCTGCGGCACATTCGTTATAAAATCCATCGTATTCTTTTTATTGTAGGTAAACGAATAAGCGATTCCAGCAAGCAATAAAACCGGAATGATGTATTTAGAATTAATATAGGGTGTTTTAAACTTCCCACGCGGAATATTCGGCTTATTTTGTAATACTAAAACTCCTGCACAAACCAGTACAAAAGCAAATAATGTTCCTATACTGCACAAATCGGTAACCATGGTCAGGTTTAGGAAAAGTGCCGGAATAGCAACTACAAAGCCGGTTACGATGGTCGCAAATGAAGGCGTTTTAAATCTAGGGTGTACTCTTGAAAATTTCTGCGGCAGCAAACCATCACGGCTCATGCTCATCCAGATTCTAGGCTGTCCCATCTGGAATACCAACAATACGCTGGCCATAGCAACAACAGCACTTACGGCAATAATTCCTGACATCCATTTCAAATCCAGCTTGTCGAATACAAAAGCTAATGGATCACCTACATTCAAAGAATTGTATTTTACCATTCCAGTCAATACCAGCGCTATAGCAATATATAATATCGTACATATAATAATCGCCCACATCATACCTCTTGGGAGATCACGTTGCGGATTCTTGCATTCTTCAGCTGTTGTAGAAATAGCATCAAAACCTATATACGCAAAAAACACAGCCGAAACTCCTTTTAATACGCCATTCACGCCATTAGGAGCAAATGGGTCCCAATTCGCTGTATCGACATAGAAAACACCTACTGCAATTACCAAAAGTATAACGCAAAGCTTAACGACAACCATCAGGTTGCTGGCGTTTCTGGATTCTTTCATTCCTCTGTATACCAAAGCAGTAATTAAAACAATGATAAACAAAGCAGGAATGTCAGTTACAAGATGAAATGAGCCAATTACAGGTGAAGTTGTCCAAGCTGTATAGGCGTCCTGTAATCCCGCATCAAGATTGGCAAATGTTTTTCCGCCTTGCATTAAGGCAGTTGCCTCAGTATAGCCATTAGAAGCCGTAAGATAATCCATCTGTATCCATTGGGGCAAATGGAGTCCTCCACTCTCGAGCAATCCTGTAAAATAATCACTCCACGATATGGCTACAGTAATATTCCCGATAGCATATTCCATAATCAGGGCCCAGCCAATAACCCAGGCAATCAATTCTCCAAAAGCAACATACGAATAGGTATAGGCACTACCGGAAACAGGCACCATGGAAGCAAATTCAGCATAAGCAAAAGCGGCAAAACTACAGGCCAAGGCTGTAAACAGAAACAAAAAGATAACGGCCGGTCCTCCGTCAGCACTGGCTTTTCCAATTGTACTGAAAATCCCGGCACCAACTATGGCTGCTATTCCAAAAGCAGTCAAATCTCTCGCTGTCAGGTGTTTTCCTAATGAACTGTGTCCGTCTATTTCGTTTTTTTCAACCTGCTTTAAAATATCCTGTACTGTCTTTTTTCTAAATAAACTGGAAAAACTCATATATGGAAGTGCGTATTTAATTGATTTTGTGAAGAATCTGTTTCTATGGTTTAAATTTTAACCAAAAACAAATATATAAAACCAAACTTAATAATGGGATTTATGAAAAAGAAAAATGCCAAAACTGCGAATTCAATAAAATTAGAAAACAAAAATTAGAAAATTCTCAGTAGACCCAAAACAATAGCCTTAAACTATCGATAAATAAATATATATAATAATTTTCTATGTGTAAAAGCAAATCATAAGTGTAGTTTTGCATCAGAAAAAAATAACTTTTAAACCAAATAATTATGTCATTAGTAGGAAAAAAATTCCCAAGCATTGCAGTAGATGCTATTTCAGAAATGGGTGATAATCTAAAAATCAACATTTTTGAAGAAGCAGTAAACAACAACAAAAAAGTATTATTGTTCTGGTACCCAAAAGATTTCACTTTTGTTTGCCCAACAGAATTACACGCCTTCCAAGCTGCATTGCCAGAGTTTGAAAAAAGAAACACTATCGTAATTGGAGCTTCTTGCGACACTAACGAAGTGCACTTTGCATGGTTGAACACTCCAAAAAACAACGGAGGAATCGAAGGTGTTACTTATCCAATCTTAGCGGATACTAACCGTAACCTTGCTAACATTCTTGGAATTTTAGACATCGAATCTACAAGCTACAGCGAAGAAACTGATTCAGTAATCATCGAAGGTTCAAACGTAACGTACAGAGCTACTTATTTGATTGATGAGACAGGAAAAATCTTCCACGAAAGCGTAAACGACATGCCATTAGGAAGAAACGTTGCTGAATACTTAAGACTAGTTGATGCTTACACTCACGTACAAACTAAAGGTGAAGTATGTCCTGCTAACTGGGAAGAAGGAAAAGAAGCTATGTTCGCTACAAGAGAAGGTGTTGCTTCTTACTTGAATAACTAATAACAATTCCGATTGCCGTCTTCATGACATCATAAAGACGGCAATTTATAAACACAAAAAAGATTGCTATGTTAATTGATTTAAACGAAGACACACTACAGGATTTAGTAAACTCTAATGAAAAAGTTGTCGTGCAATATTCTGCTTCCTGGTGTGGAAACTGCCGTATCATGAAGCCGAAATTTAAAAAACTGGCTACAGAAAACGAAAGCATGACTTTTGTTTTGGTAGATGCTGAAAATTCACCAGAATCCAGAAAATTGGCTAATGTGTCCAACCTGCCTACATTCGCAACTTTCGTAAACGGGCAGCTTGTAAACCAGACACAGACAAATAAAGCAGAAGTTTTATCAGAATTGGTAAATGAAATAGCTTAATTGAACCATTAAAAAACTTAAGAAATCAAATATGAAATTACCCGTTATCAAACATTTAACTCAATTTATTGAAGAAAACGATCAGGATTATATTATCGAAACAATCGAGGTACTTGAGGCTTTGACCGAAGTTCCGTCACTCAAAGATGAAGAACTGGATGTTATCGGGGAATTGATTTCTAATATGTATGGCGCTCTTGAAGTCAATAAAATGATAAAAGACGGTACAGATAAAAAGGAAGCGCTGAATAAATTTATGCAGCGGGTTCTTGGCTCCATTGACAAATAAATCCTTTTTGCCTTATAAAAATTCGCTCTCTTTTCGGGAGCGTTTTTTTTTATTTTCTCCAGATTTTCAAATAACAGCTTTTGCAGCCTTAAAAATTTGGAATATCTTTAAAAATCAATATGTTTGTAGTGTAACCAATTTAGAAATCTTCTTTTTGTTATGACAGACAAATTGTTCCATATAAAAAGTCTTTCTATTCTACAGACACCAGTTCTTGTAGGGTTGGCTCATTTGATGGCTAACCGACCTCTGTTTCAAATTCGCAAATCTAAAATCATCTTCCCGAATTTTTAAGCACTCGCGAGTGTGCTTAAAAAAACCTGAATCTATACCGCTACATTTCTAGCAGGCATTGTCATGTCCGCCCCTAACTCGCAGGTATATCTTTCTATAGGTTTTATTATTCCATTGATATATAATTTTATTTCATAACCCTTTAAAAGTTACAATCATGGCTAAAGGAAAAAATTTAAAAGCCCCTACAGTTGATTTAAAAGAAAAGAAACAAGAAAAAATAAAACAAAAATTAGAGGCTAAGCAAACCCGTAAGCGCAAATAAGCCAGACTTATAAAGTCATAAACCAGAAAGTCCCTTGCAAAAAACGACAAGGGACTTTTTTATTGCCTTTCCTAGACAAATCTAAATTTGTTTTTAGCTTCACTCCTTTCTACAATACTTTTCATATACAATAAGCCCTGATACAAATTCACTACCGTTCTATGCAATGGGAGAGTTTTTTGTTTTCAGTCCTTTTAACAAATATATTTTTCATACTTTTGAACCTTATAAAATTTAAAAAAATGGCTACAGTAACATTAGGAGGAAATCCAGTAAAGACAAGCGGTGAATTACCAAAAGTAGGTTCAAAAGCACCTGATTTCAAATTAGTGAATAAAGATTTAGGCGTTGTGTCGCTTTCTGATTTCGCAGGAAAAAAATTAATACTGAACGTTTTCCCTAGCATTGATACTGCAACTTGTGCTACTTCTGTCAGAAATTTTAATGCTAAAGCAAGCGGTTTGGAGAATACTACTGTACTTTGTATCTCTAGAGACCTTCCTTTTGCACAAAAACGTTTCTGTGGTGCGGAAGGATTAGATAATGTAGTCAACCTTTCTGATTTCAGAGATGGAAGTTTTGGAAAAAACTACGGACTGGAAATTGCAGATAGCGCTTTGGCAGGACTACATTCTCGTGCGGTTATTGTTCTTGACGAAAACGGTACTGTAATCCATACAGAACAGGTTTCTGAAATTGCCAACGAGCCTAACTACGAAAGTGCTTTGGCCGTACTATAAATTATAACACGATATGAAGACAGACCATTCTTTTGTAACCGGCCGGCTAAAAAGTTTTAAGTATGCCATTCGTGGCGCTTACAAGCTAGTTTCGACCGAACATAGCATTATGGTTCAGTTTTTTCTAGGAATTGCAATAACTGTTGCAGGATTCTATTTTAATATTTCTAAAACAGAATGGCTGTTCCAGACAATGGCAATTGGGCTGGTCTTAAGTATCGAGGGACTGAATACGGCTGTAGAAAAAATAGCCGATTTTATTCATCCTAATTTTCATGATAAAATTGGTTTTATAAAGGATGTCGCTGCCGGAGCCGTATTTTTTGCTGCGGTTGCCGCCATCGCTGTCGGCCTAATCATATATATACCGAAATTTCAAAATTTGTAGAAAATTTATTTATTTTTACATCTAATCATCTCCTCTTTTAATGGCTAAAACGACAAAAAAAGAAACAGCTGGCAAGACGGATTCTCAAGCTTCTGAGAAAAAAACATGGAAACTGACAAGACAGCACAAAGTAATCTTTGGAGCCTTATTAGTCTTGTTTTCTGTTGCCCTATTGCTTGCTTTTATATCTTTCTTCCTATACGGTCAATATGACCAGAGCGCTGTAGATGCTTTGACAGACCGATCTATTGAAGTCCAAAACTGGTTAGGAAAATTTGGTGCTTACCTTGCCAATTTATTCTTATACCAAGGATTTGGTGTTGCCTCGTTTCTTTTGGTACGATTGTTTTTTATAACCGGGATGTATCTCATATTGGACTTGCCGGTAAAAAAACTTAAAAACACCTGGTTCTGGGATTTATTTGCCATTATCATTATCTCCATATTATTTGGATTTTTTGCCGATTTCCTACCTGAATTAGGTGGTGTGATTGGTTTTGAAATGAATCTTTTCATTCAGGATTATCTTGGAAAAGCAGGTACTTTACTCGTATTGGTTTTTGGGCTTCTTGTCTATTTAATCTTTAAGATGAAAGTTTCGCCAGACGGTATCAAGAATTATTTCGAAGCTAAAAAGAGAAAGGCTGAAGAAGAAGCTATAGCGGAATCTGTTGTCGCTCCAGTCGCTGTAAAAGAATTGACAGACGAAATTCTGGAAGAAGATATTATTGAAGAAGAGGATGAAGAGGAAATTGAGGAACCTACTCTAAAACCGGTTTCCCAATTTGAAATCAATAAGGAAGCTTTAAAACCTACCATCAATAATCCATCGCATATAACAATCGAACCTATTGTTAAGCCTCCGGTAGCTCCCGTACATTCGCATGAACCGGAAATTATCGAAACAAATGACGATGCTTTTGTAATCGAGAAATTTGCTGAAGAAGACACGGTTATTGAAAATTTGGCGTCAAAATTAGTAGCTGACTTTGGAGAATTTGATCCAACTTTAGACCTATCTAATTATAAATTCCCTACACTGGATCTTTTAAAAGAGTATTCTAGCGGAGGAATTACAATCAATCAGGAAGAACTTGAAGAAAATAAAAACAGGATTGTTGAGACATTACGAAACTATAAAATAGAAATTGCCCAAATCAAGGCTACAGTTGGTCCTTCCGTAACATTGTATGAAATTGTTCCGGAAGCTGGTATCCGAATTTCAAAAATCAAGAGTCTGGAAGATGATATTGCCTTGTCATTATCTGCTTTGGGAATCCGTATTATTGCACCAATTCCAGGAAAAGGAACGATTGGTATCGAGGTTCCAAACAAGAATCCTACTATGGTTTCTATGAAAAGCGTCATTGGAGCTGCTAAATTTCAGGAAGCAGAAATGGAACTTCCGATTGCACTGGGTAAAACCATTTCAAACGAAACATTTGTAGTCGATTTAGCCAAGATGCCTCACCTTTTGATGGCAGGTGCTACCGGGCAAGGAAAATCTGTCGGGTTAAATGCTGTATTGACTTCATTGCTTTACAAAAAACACCCGGCCGAGGTAAAATTTGTTTTGGTCGACCCTAAAAAAGTAGAACTTACATTATTCAATAAAATAGAGCGCCATTATCTTGCCAAGCTTCCAGATACGGAAGAAGCTATTATTACAGATAATGCTAAAGTAATCAATACCTTGAACTCGCTTTGCGTTGAAATGGATAACCGTTATTCTTTATTAAAAGACGCTATGGTGCGTAACATTAAAGAATACAACGAAAAGTTTAAGCTAAGAAAACTAAATCCGGAAAACGGACACCGATTCTTACCTTATATCGTTTTGGTAGTGGATGAATTTGCAGATCTTATCATGACTGCCGGTAAAGAAGTCGAAACTCCTATTGCTCGACTAGCGCAGTTGGCCAGAGCCATTGGTATACATTTGATTATTGCAACACAAAGACCATCGGTTAATGTTATTACAGGTATAATCAAAGCGAACTTCCCTGCAAGGATTGCTTTCCGTGTTACTTCAAAAATAGATTCCAGAACTATTTTGGATACACAGGGTGCCGATCAGCTTATCGGTCGTGGAGATTTATTATACACTAATGGAAACGATGTAATCCGCGTACAGTGTGCCTTTGTAGACACACCGGAAGTAGAAAAAATTACCGAATTTATAGGTTCACAAAAAGCCTATCCTAACGCATATCTCCTTCCTGAGTATGTTGGAGAAGAAAATGGCATTAAACTTGATGTGGATATATCCGAAAGAGATTCCATGTTCAGGGAAGCTGCCGAAATCATTGTTACAGCACAACAAGGTTCAGCCTCCTTGCTACAGCGCAAGCTAAAGCTAGGCTACAACCGTGCCGGAAGATTAATTGATCAGTTGGAAGCCGCTGGAATTGTTGGCCCTTTTGAGGGAAGCAAAGCCAGAAGCGTTAACATCCCGGACTTGAGCTCTCTTGACCAATTCTTTAACAATGAGCAAAACGATTTTTAAAATGAAAAGGTTATTACCCATTATTGCATTATTTTTTATCTCCATTACTATCCAGGCACAGAACAGCCAAAAAGCTAGAAATCTGCTGGACGAAGTATCTGCCAAAGTGAAAAGCTATGATAATATTTCTATCGATTTCAAATATTCTTTGACCAATCCAAAGGAAAATCTAAATCAGGAAAGCAAAGGAAATGTCATCATGCAAGGCAATAAATATGTATTGAACTTCATGGGAGTAACCAAAATTTATGACGGAAAAAAAATATACAATATTGTTCCCGAAGACGAAGAAATAAGCATTTCAAAATTTGACGAAAATGAAGAAGACGCTGTAACGCCTTCAAAAATGCTGACCTTTTTTAACCACGGATTCAAGTATTCTTGGGATATACTACAAAACGTACGTGGTAGAAAAATCCAATACGTAAAATTAGTCCCTACCAGTTCAAAAGACGATAGAAAAGAAATCTATCTGGGCATAGATGTACAGACAAAACACATCTATAACCTTATGGAAGTAGGAAAGAATGGATCAAAAACTACAATCACTGTTAATTCTTTTAAAACCAATCAGCCATTATCAAAAAATCAATTTACCTTTGCGGAAAGTAAATACCCTAATTACTATATCAACAAACTAGATTGACACATAGGTGAAAATTCTTGACAGATACATTCTAACGACCTTCCTGAAGACATTAGCTACGGTTTTTGTAATTCTTTTTTTCATTTTCATCCTGCAGGCAGTTTGGCTTTTTATTGCTGAATTAGCCGGAAAAGACTTGGATGTCCTTCTGATTGTAAAATTCCTTCTGTTCTACTCGCCAAAGATGATCCCTTTGGTTCTGCCACTTTCTATATTACTGGCTTCTATCATGACTTTTGGAAACCTGGCAGAGAACTACGAATTTGCGGCCATGAAATCTTCAGGGATTTCACTTCAGAGAGCCATGAAAAGTCTAATGGTATTTATCATCTTTTTAAGTATCATCGCTTTCTTTTTTGCCAACAATATTATTCCAGCAGCAGAATATAAATTCTTAAACCTCAGACGAGATATTGTCCAGACCAAACCCGCTATGGCTATTGCAGAAGGACAATTTAGTGATGTGGGTGAATACAACATCAAAGTCAACAAAAAAACAGGAGACAAAGGCGAAAAACTAAGCGGGGTCACTATCCATAAAAAAGCAGCCAACGGTATGGGCAATAATATTGTCATCAAGGCTAAAAAGGGTTTATTGGTAAATCAGGAAGAATCTTCCATGCTGCAAATGATACTGTTTGATGGCAATTATTACGAAAATATTATTCCAAAAAAATACGAAGAACGTAACAGAGTTCCTTTTGTCAAGGCTTCATTTAAAAAAGACATTATCAATATCGACCTATCCAAATTGAATACAGTTGAAGACGAATCAAGTATTACAAATACCAATGCAATGCTTAACGTAAGCGAGCTTACTTACACTCTGGATTCGCTTCACAAAAACTTCAATAAAGATTTGGTCTCTTTTGCAGAAAACATCTACCTCAGAAGCGGAATTGTTAATTATAAAGATCATGGCCCTACTGCAGCTGCTGTTACCATTGCCAAACCTAAAAAGGATTCTGTCGTAACTGACCTATTAAGTGTCGTATCAACAGCTGAAAAATCAAGGGTACTAGAAATTGCTGTAGGTAACCTGGAGAGTGCAAAATTCTCGATTGAAGGAACAAAGCAAGAAGTAGAAGTCAAGCAAAAAAACATCAACAACCACTGGTTGGCATTGTATGAAAAATTTGTCATTGCTTTTTCCTGCATACTAATGTTCTTTATTGGAGCTCCATTGGGTGCTATTATACGTAAAGGAGGATTGGGATTACCTATTGTATTTGCTGTCCTAATTTTTATTACCTTCCATTTTATCAATACTTTTGGGCGAAAACTAGCCCAGGAAAACGGAATCCCGCCTTTTCTAGGCTCGTGGATGTCCTCATTTGTTTTGTCTCCTTTAGCCGTCTTACTGACTTATAGGGCTACCAATGATATTGGATTAATCAATATGGATGTCATCCTCTCTCCTATCCAGAAAGGATTCCAGAAACTATTCAGAATTAAAAACAACAACACACCTAAATAATGTCCGAGAATAAAATTACAAAGCTTAATACTATAGAAGAAGCGATTGAAGATATCCGTCAAGGAAAAATTATCATTGTCGTTGATGATGAAGATCGCGAAAACGAAGGCGACTTTATTGCTGCTGCAGAAAAAGTAACTCCAGAAATGATTAATTTCATGGCAACTCATGGTCGTGGGCTTATCTGTGCTCCACTAACCGAGGCTCGCTGTAAGGAATTAGACCTTAACCTGATGGTTACTAATAATACGGTATTGCATGAAACTCAATTTACAGTTTCTGTTGACCTGATTGGTCATGGTTGTACAACGGGAATCTCCGTTCATGACCGTGCCAAAACCATACAGTTTTTAGTTGACGATAATACCAAACCGGAAGATTTGGGACGACCAGGGCATATTTTTCCGCTTAGAGCAAAACAAGGCGGCGTTTTAAGAAGAACTGGCCATACCGAAGCCGCTATTGACCTTGCACGTCTTGCTGGACTAAAACCAGCTGGAATCCTTGTAGAAATCCTAAATGAAGATGGTTCTATGGCTCGTTTGCCACAACTGTTTGAAGTAGCTAAAAAATTCGACTTGAAAATCATTTCTATCGAAGATTTAGTGGCTTACAGAATGCAGCACGATAGCCTTATCCAAAAGAAAGAAGATTTCGAGATCGAAACCCGTTTTGGTACGTTTAGACTAAGAGCTTATCTACAAACTACAAACAAGCAGGTTCACCTTGCTCTTACTAAAGGAAGCTGGAATATCGGAGAGTCGATATTGACCCGTATCAATTCAACCCAGGTCAATAATGATATATTAGGCACGCTTACAAATGATCCGGACCAGAAACTGGAAAAGATGTTCCAAAAGATCAATGAAGAAGGAAAAGGTGCTATTTTATTCATCAATCAGGAAATCCAGCCTATCGAGCTCTTAAATCGGATCACAGAACTAAAAGGATTACAGGAAAAAGGAGTTTTTAAGGCGCCACAGTTAAAAATGGATAACAAAGATTTTGGTATCGGAGCACAAATCCTGCATGATATTGATATCACCAACATCCGATTATTATCGAATTCTGAGCAAACAAAACGTGTCGGAATGATTGGATACGGCTTGGAAATTATGGAATACGTCGAATTCTAAAAAAATAAATGAATTTTATTTTTGGTGTAAACACTAGAAAATGAAATGATTAAAAATGTTGCTAAAAAATGTTTTGAATTTTACCTTCAAAATGTTTTGAAACTCAAAAAAGGTTTCTATATTTGCACTCGCAATCAGGAAATGATAGCAACATATTGGAGAAATGGCAGAGTGGTCGATTGCGGCAGTCTTGAAAACTGTTGACTGTAACAGGTCCGGGGGTTCGAATCCCTCTTTCTCCGCTGAAAGGTGTAAATCAAAAGATTTGCACCTTTTTTTATTATAAAAACATGATAATAAGGTACTTACTCCTAAAAATTATTGTTCGATAGTAAAATTCATCAATTTTACCCACTAGAGTCTTTATCTGAATAAGCGCTTGATTTTTAGATAAATACGCTTTAATTAGATTAATTAAGAGTTTGTCAGTATTTAAAAAAAATAGACAAACGTGAAAGGGATTCGAACACCATAAATATTTGATTATTAATCATATACTAATTGTCGATTATTGTTATGTATTATTTTTATAAGTCCAATAAGAAAACAAGCTATTTCTTGGGCAGATTCTTTTGAGACAGTATTATCATTTTTACTTTCAATAGCCATTATTTCGTCTACAAGTTGAGAAAATTCAGTTGGTAATTTTAATTTGAGATTAAGAAGCTCTACAAATTTAAAAGAAGAACTTTTCGTTCTAAAAACTTTTAGCATAATAGGGTTCAGAACCTCTTTAAAAGCCAAATTCTTATTTAGTATTATATGCTGATTTAATAAAAGGCATAGCATTTTTTTTTGTGTATTGGTTTCCGCCTGTTCGAATGAAATGCCAATTTCATGAATTGATTTGATGATATTATTAATTCTCTGATATAAAAATTTATTCTTGTCTGGAATACTTTTGAAATCTTTACCAAAACCATGAATCTTATTTTCGCAGTCTTTTTTGATTAAAATGTAATCGTCATAATCTATTTCATCATGTAGAAGCAGAAGTTTAGCTTTTAGAATCCTTTCGACAAGTTTTTCGATGCTTTGTGATAACACTTTGTCATTGGAAATCTTTTCCTCACGAATATCTTTACAGGTATATATTATAAATTTAAAACATAGGTCAATATAATCTTCTTTTAATTCCAGGGTCTTTAATTCATCCTTAAAAAAGGAATTTATTTTATCGGCTCTCAATCGGAATCCGCATTTTGAATTACAATGATAGTAAGCATAATGATGTATTTTTCCCTTTGATAAACTACCTGTTAATTTTTTATCACATTGTGGGCAAAAAAGGAAACCTCGTAATATCATATACTCATCAAGATTGCTTCTTTTAACCGGGCTGGTTTTTTTATTAAGAATCCCTTGAACCTTCAAAAATTTGCTTTCATCGACTATGCCTTTGTGGAGTCCATCTGTTAAATGAGCATTTTGTTCTTTAAATTCAGGGACAAATATTTTACCGCAATAAAGTGGATTACATAGAATCCTTCTAAATGTGTTGATACTACATTTTAAATTTCCCCCTAATTGATCATAAATAGCTTTTACGGATTTTGTCCTTTCTAAGACCATATCAAATGCCTGCCTTATAAAGGTCGCTTCAGGTTCCTTAGGGTGAATACCCCTTTTGTTATCAGGAAGAAGAATGGCAGTATATCCCAATGGAATATGAGCAGTCCATCTACCCTCTTCTTTAGCTTTATGAATGCCTTCTTTTACATTCATTGATCTTCTGTCATTTTCTGCTTCGGAGGTTGCCAGATAGACACTAAGAATTATCTTGTTTTCAGGAATCGAAAGATCAAGTTTTTGATCAATTGCCTGAGGAGATATTCCCATTTTGTATAACTGGGAAATAACGTAGTAGGCGTCCCCAACATTACGACTGAATCTATCCCATTTTGTAAATAATATGAAATTGGGTCTTTGATATTTTTTGATTCTGAGTTCGGTCATTAATATTTTCCATCCTGGTCTTTCAAAATTTCTTGCAGAATAATCTTCAAAAATTACATCAATTACGTCAATATTATTTGAGATACAGTATTGTTCTAAATGTTCTCTCTGATAACGCTGAGAATAGCCCCTAATGGCTTGCTCATCAGTGCTTACACGAATGTATAAAATTGCTGTGGTCATGGTTTTCTAATGATAACGCAGCTTATCAGAAAAAAATTGACTTTCGAAGGCTTATATCTAATTATGGTTTCCCGTAAAATACAGATCTGCTGTTTTTATTATATTTGTTAGAATGATAGTTATTAGTTTAGTAGAGATTTAATAACATGTACTTGACTGCTGTTGCTTGACAATAGAAGATGACGGAGAATAAAATGTATCTTACCGCAAGGGAAAAAGATAAAAAGAGATAGTTCAAATGCAACTATCAATTCGCAATTAATTAAAATGTATCCATGTACCTATCATCCATTGAAATTGAAAACTACAAAGGAATAAAAAATCTTACCGTTGAATTTAGTAAAAATGTCAATGTTATTATTGGTGAGAATGGAAGCCATAAGCTTATTGTATAATTTGGGTAAACAACAACGTGAATTATATTTAACGCCTGAAGATTTTCACTTAGATACAGAAGTCATTAAGCTAAGCTATGAATTTCGGGGATTAAGTAACCAGCAGAAAGGTGCATTTTATGAATATTTAGTTCTGACCGACGACGAAAATAAAGATTTTGCCATTAGCACAATTATTTCTCCACTCAAAATAATTGCTTACATTTAACACCAAATGTTAATTTAATAACATCAAATGAAAATCAATAGATTGAAAATTGTATTGGCAGAAAAAGACAAAACCAGTAAATGGTTGGCAGAGCAGTTGGGTAAAAGCGAAGTAACCGTATCAAGGTGGTGTACCAACGAAGTGCAACCCACGCTGGACACCATGACCCAAATAGCCCAATTATTAAAAATCGACATCAAAGAATTGTTGCACTCAACCCGATAATATTATGAGCTTTTTACAACAGATACTAAAAGATACCAATTATAAAATTTCTCAATTTTCTGAAGAACAGATAAAAACTTTGGAAAGAGAAATAATCTTCAAACAAGACAAAAAAGGAAACAATGTACCATACACTACTTGTCTTGTACGCAGAAAAGAAATTGTACTGAAACCTGAAGAAGCCGTTCGTCAGTTATACTTATTGAAACTGCATCAGGATTATGATTATGCCTACGAGCGTATGGAACTGGAGTATGCCGTAACTTTTGGTAGAGAGAAAAAACGTGCAGACATAGTGGTTTTCGACAAGGTAGATAGCCGTGCTGTTTACATCATGGTGGAGATAAAAAAACCGAAATTAAAAGACGGTAAAGAACAATTGCACTCTTATTGCAACGCTACAGGTGCACCGATAGGTATTTGGAGCAATGGTGAGAGTATTTCCTACTATCATCGCAAAGACCCAAATTATTTTGAAGATATTCCTGCAATTCCAAAATCAGGACAAAAGCTCTCTGAAATCTTAAACGAACCTTGGACTTTAGAAGACCTCATCAAAAAAGATAAACTCGTAAACGAAAAAAAATCGTTGAAAGATTTGATTTTAGAAATGGAGGATGAAGTGTTAGCCAATGCGGGAGTAGATGTTTTTGAAGAGTTGTTTAAATTAATTTTCACCAAATTATTTGACGAAATGGAAAGCGGACGCAACAAGAACCGCTACCTTGAGTTTAGAAACAATGGCGATACCGAAACAGAGCTAAAAGAAAAAATCCAAAAATTATTTAATAGAGCCAATGATAAGTGGCAAGGCGTATTTTCTAAAGAAACTAGAATACAACTCTCTCCCTCGCATTTAAGCATTTGCATAGCATCTTTAGAGAAAGTAAAATTATTCAATAGCAATCTTGATGTGGTAGATGAAGCCTTTGAATACCTCATAAACAAAAGCAGTAAAGGCGAAAAAGGTCAATATTTCACGCCTCGCTATGGCATAGATATGTGTGTACGAATGCTCAACCCAAAAGAGAGCGAAAGTATGATAGACACTGCCTCAGGAAGTTGCGGTTTTCCGGTGCATACTTTTTTCTATGTCAAAAATCAAATACACAAAGAAGAGGGCATTGTAGATGATGAGATGATGACCACCAAACCACCCATACCAAGGGTTTTGGACTATGTGCAAAACAATGTATTTGCCATAGATTTTGACGAAAAAGCGGTACGTGTGGCTCGTTGCCTAAACCTGATAGCGGGTGACGGACAAACCAATGTGCTACACCTCAATACGCTAGACTACGAACGCTGGAACGAAAAAACCAAAGACGAAGACTGGATAGACACCTACGGAACGGGTTGGAAAAACATACGCAGGTATCGCAAAATAAAAAGCGAAACCAAAGAAAACCAAAGCTACGTAAATCGTGATTTTGAGTTTGATATACTCATGGCTAATCCACCTTTTGCAGGTGATATAAAAGAAAGTAGAATATTGACCAAATACGAGCTGGGCAAAAAGCCAAGCGGTAAATACCAAACCGCAGTAGGCAGAGATATATTGTTTATAGAACGCAACCTCGATTTTTTAAAACCCGGAGGCAGATTAGCTATTGTGTTGCCACAAGGACGCTTTAACAATAGTAGTGACAAAGCCATACGTGAGTACATAGCTGAGCGATGCCGTATATTGGGTGTGGTAGGTTTTCATGGCAATTTTTTTAAACCGCATACCGGCACCAAAACCTCGGTTATACTGGCTCAAAAATGGAACGACGACCCACAAGCCGGAGCATTGTGCCCGAAGAAAGAAGATTACCCCATCTTTTTTGCTACCATGCAATCGCCAAGTAAAGACAACAGTGGTGATAAGATATATGTAAAAGATGCCTACGGACAAGATGCCTTAGACAAACACGGACACAAATATGTACATCACGACCTTTTTAACCACGATGGACTTACCCAAGACGGCATAGCCGAAGCTTTTATAGAATTTGCCAAAAAGGAACAACTAAGTTTTTTTTAGGTAGCCCTTTTAACGAAGCCAGATACAAGGTTTTATTAGAAGGGCTGGAAGTGAGTGAAGTGAATTTGTCTGAATTAGAATTTTCAAAAAGAGTAGATGCTGAATATTATCAGAAACATTTTTTGAAATATGAAAAGCTTATTCAATCTAAAGGAAATTTTAAACTTAATGATGTTGCAAATTTTCTAATTGGTCCGTTTGGATCATCATTTATAGTTGACAATTATACAAATGATGAAACATATAGATACATAAGGGGTAAAGATGTAAAACCATTAAAACTAATGGAAGATGATAATGTTTACATGCCTAAAGACGATTACGATAGATTATCAAGATATGCGTTAAAAAAAGACGATGTTTTAGTTTCTGTTGTAGGAACATTAGGAAATGCTGCAATTGTATCTGAAAGGAATTTACCTGCTATTTTTAGTTGTAAAAGTACTGTTGTAAGATCATCGATTAATCCAAAATATTTGCTCGCTTATTTGAATAGTAAATATGGGAGGATGCTTTTATTGAGAAAGGAAAGAGGAGCAATTCAAAAAGGCTTAAACTTAGATGATTTAAAACTTTTAGACCTTTTTATTCCGAGCGATAATTTTCAAAATTTAATTTCTAATTTATTTAATTTATCCGATACCAAACTTTTACAATCCCAACATACCTACGCACAAGCTGAGCAAATGTTATTAGAAGCCGTAGGATTGCAAAATTTTGTACCCAGCCAAGAAGCCGTAAACGTAAAAACATTTAAAGAAAGCTTTTTGCAAAGCGGTCGCCTCGATGCAGAATACTATCAACCAAAGTATGAGGAAATTATTGCTAAAATAAAACAGTCAGATTATTTACAAATTAGTCAATTGGTTACTATTAAAAAGTCTATAGAACCAGGTTCTTCGTCATATCAAGAAGAAGGAATACCATTTATAAGGGTTTCAAATTTATCAAAATATGGCATTTCAAATCCAGAAATTCATTTAGATAAGAATGAATTTTCGGAAGTAATTAAGCCTAAAAAAGATACTATTTTACTATCAAAAGATGGTTCAGTTGGTATTGCTTATAAAGTGTCAGAAGATTTGCAAAGTATTACTTCAAGTGCTATTTTACATTTAACAGTTGATAACCCAAAAGTAAATGCAGATTATTTAACCTTGGTTTTAAACTCAAAACTTGTACAACTACAAGCAGAAAGAGATGCAGGTGGTTCAATCATTCAACATTGGAAGCCTTCCGAAATCGCAGAAGTAATCATCCCCATACTCGACCCAAAAACTCAAACCCAAATTGCAACTTGGGTACAAGAAAGTTTTAGCCTTAAACAACAAAGCGAACAGTTGCTCTATATAGCCAAGCGAGCCGTAGAAATAGCCATCGAAGAAAATGAGGAAGTTGCAATGGCATATATAACACCAAATAATTAAGAACTATTATAGAACGCTTATGGCAAATATATATTTAGAGAATTGGATAAAAAAGTCTGAATTAGATTTTTACACCATGTTTATCAAAACATGGTTACCGTTTAATGCATGGTATATGAACCAATTTTATGACGAAACTGCAAATCGCACTTCTGACAGAAGCATTATTGACCATATAAAAAATAATTCCAACCGTTATAGAGATAAAATTATTTCTTTGTTGCGAAATAATGATAATGACTCTATCGCTTTCAAAAGGTACATTAGCGATTTATATTACGAGTTAGAAGCACACCCTATGCCAAATGAAGATGAGCGAATTTCATTTCATACTATCAATATTACAAGAAATGCAATTCCTCAGCACGTTGTAAGTTTTGGACAATTTGATTATAAAGTTGTATTTGATAATACTTTACCTAAAACAACTAAGAGATGGAAGTGTGAAATTTATAATAGAAGAACTACCAGAACCTTACATTTGGTAGAACTTTATCAATGGTCTTTACAAGAATTAAGTGCAGAGCCTAATTACATTGCAATACCAAATGAGAAGAAACAATATTTAGATGCTTGTTTTCGTGAAATGAACCCCAGAAAACCCGAAATAATTATTGCACAACCAAAGCAAAATACAGACGGTAGCCACGGTTGCCCAGCTAACGCCATTATTATTGATAGTGTAAAACATCTTTATATTACCAATAATTATGAACAAGTAGCAAAGGTGATTATAGAGTTATTATACGAATTGCGGTGTAAACTGTTTCACGCAGAAATAGACCCCATTAACGCATATTTAGGCATATATGAGAATGCCTTTTTTATTCAAAAAAAATTAATTAAAGAACTTATATAATTATGAGATTTTTAGAAGCAAAAGACAAAAGTTTGGCTGATGTATTGTCAAACAATCGTTTCAGAATAGATTCTTTTCAAAGAGAATATCGTTGGCAAAGAAAACATATCGAAGCCTTGATAAGTGATTTAGCAATTAGTTTTGATAAATATTATCAACCAAACGACACCATAGAAAGCTATAAAGACTATGGTAGTTATTACATGGGGCCTATTGTGTTGTGTGACGATAACAAGGAGTTATCCATAGTAGATGGCCAGCAACGATTAACATCTTTCACTTTACTGTTGATTTATTTACTACATACTGTAGTTGATGAAGATATGAAATCAGAAATAAAAAAACATTTATATGTTAGAAAAGGTGGAAAAAACACGCTGATTTTAAATGTAGAATCAAGAACAGAAACGATTGAACATTTAATAACAAACTCTCTAGAGGTTTTATCAGATAATGATACGATTCAAGAGTATAAAGAATTTAATAACACCAAAGATGAATCTATAGGTAATATCATAGCCCGCTATGAAGATATTACCTTATTATTTCCCGAAGATTTTAAGCACCAAGATAAACTTCAAATTTTTATCGAATGGTTACTTAATCATGTTGTTTTAGTAGAGATTACAGCATTTAGCATGGAAAGTGCTTATACTATTTTTGAAACGATGAATGACAGAGGAATGAGCCTCAACCCAACCGAAATTTTGAAAGGTTATCTACTTTCAATGATTGATGACGAGGACAAAGGTGAAGAGATGAATGAGTTTTGGAAAGAACGCATTTTTGATTTAAAATCTGCAATAGGAGTAGATACAGATGTAGATTTTTTTAGAAATTGGCTTAGAGCAAAATATGCAGAAAGTAAAAGGTCAACGACTAAAGGATCAGAAAATTTAGATTTTGAGTTAATAGGTACACAATTTCACTCTTGGGTGAAAAATAACGCTTCAAAACTTTATCTGAAAAAATCTGATGACTTTTATTTATTTATAAAGTCGGATTTTAACTTCTACTCCAATCTTTATATAAATTTATTTAAGTATAAAAATTATAACAATGAAAATTTCAGAAGTTTATATATAACCAATTTTTATACAATTGCAGAGTCTTTAGTCTATCCATTGTTTTTATCTCCCATATCAAAAATTGATGACAAGGAAAGTATCAATAAAAAAATTCATTTAGTAAATAAATTTATAGACACCTATACTGTGTTTCGTTCTTTACTAAGTAAATCAATTACACAAAGTTCCATTAGAAATTTTATGTATGAGTTGATAAAAGAAATTAGAAATACTGATTTTGACGAGTTGAATAGTATATTGAAACTTAAAATTGGTGAAATTCAAGAAAATAGAAATAGAGTATATAGTAATTTGCAACCGATGAATAATTGGGGATTCTATCATTACTTCTTTGCACGATTAATGTATTTTACTTCAGAAAATCATGAATCAATCGATTTTCAGGACTTAATGCGTAGCAGAAAACAATCATCATTTATACTAGTTCCCATATTTTTTCAAGATGATTTTGAAAACGAAGATATAGATGAATCATCAATTTATATGCAACTTAATTCTGTTGCAAATCATATTTTAATAAGAAGATATGACTCCGACAAGTATTTCTCAACAAAAATTAATAAACGAATAGATTTTTTAATAAAACATAAGTATCTTCTAGCTAATGATGATATAAATTCACAAATCCCTATCTCTGAATTTATCCAAAGCAGAGATAATGCAATAAGTAAATTATGTTCTGAAATCTGGGGGTAGAAAATCTTTTTACAAGTAAATTAATTATAACTTTATCCCATCTAAAAACGTTAAAAAAGGTATTAAGTGTTCGACTGTAATCCCTTTCAGCCCGCAGAAGTATCGAAAGATATCTTTAAAAGCATTATAAAGCCTGCAAATCTTATGATTTGCAGGCTTTTGCTTTTTACTCCTACACTCATTATTTTCAAAAGTGCTCTAAGTTATTGTGGCAGATTCGTGGCAAATATTTATTTAAAAAAAAACATTACGGCTCAACACATAAACAATAGTCAATAAAATTATGTGAATTAATAATCGGAATATAATTTCATAAAGATTACTTCCCTCCTAATTAGTGGTCTTATTTGATTATTTTTGATGCAAAGCAATAATAAACTTAATATGACTTCAGATCACATTCAGGATATATTTAAAGACTATCTAAAAGCAGAAAATACACAATATGCAATAATGATAAATGGAAAATGGGGAGGTGGCAAGACCTATTTCTGGAAAGAAAAACTAAAGCCACTCATAACCGGGAAACAAAAGCCTATCTATATAACCTTGAACGGTATTTCAAAAATAGAAACAGTTGAGTACCATATGTTTTTGGGGCTGATCCCTTATTTATCCAACAACGATAACAAAATAATTAAATCAGCAACAAAGTTTATTAGCAATGCCACTAATGCAATAACAAAATTTTTTACAAAATCTAGCAGTGCTTCTGATATTTTCAATGGAGTTGTTGTCGAAAATCTCAACTATTCTAATAAAATCATTTGTTTTGACGATCTTGAAAGATGTCAGATACCTATAGAGGAAATTTTGGGTTTTATAAACAATTTTATCGAGCATAAATCTTTGAAAGTTCTTTTTCTCGCTGACGAAACAAAAATTGAGAGTGATAAGTACCGTCAAGCCAAGGAAAAAATAATCAGACATACTGTAAATTTTGAACCATCTTTAGAAGAACTTATTCCACAATTGGCAAAAAAATTCATAAAGACCGATCCTGATTATTATAACTTTCTAATTACAGAACTCTCGACTTTTACAGAGATATTTACGGAGTATAAGGAAAACAATCTAAGGAACATTTCATTTGTTCTTGATTGTCTTCAGCTTCTTTTTCCTGAATTTAGAAAAGCTAAGAAGGAGTTCCAGAGTGAAACCATTCTCTTTACGATAATTATCTCAATGGAACTAAAAAAAGGCCATATCCAATCAACTGATTACAGCGACCCAAAAAATCTTAGTTCGATCAATTTTTCGTATTATCAAATGTTAAAAGCTGGGCGAAAGGATGACGGGAGTGATGAGGAACGGGATAAATCTTATGCCGAAATAATTTGTGATCGATATCTTTCAAAGCGGATTGAACAGTACTATTACTTCGGGTCAATTTATAAATTTGTTCTTTCCGGATATTTGGATCTTTCAGAATATAAAAAGCAACTGGCTCACAGGAACACCCTTGTCACCTCACAAGAAGTTCTTGATCTTAGAACAGTAGCAAACTATAATTTTCGCACATTAGCCCAAAAAGATTTTGAGTGTCTTTCTAAAGTCGTTTGGAAGAATGCAATAGCCGGTAAGTACAGTATCTATGATTATGTATTACTTGCTGATTTCTACTTTTTTTTCTCAGATAAAGAGTTAATAAAAGAAACAATCGATGAAGTCAAAAGTGGGTTGATAAAGGGATTGAATATAGCAAAAAAAGGGAACAACACAGATAATTACCAAATGTCAAATCTTTTGGCTTTTAAAAGTACTGAGCGTATTCAGGAGTTCAAAAAGATTGTAAGCCAGGCCCATGAAGAAATGAAAAGTGGCCAACATAGGGAATTAGCCAACCGTCTGGTTGCTTCATTATCAACAAACGACCTGACAGCATTAAAGGAGATAATGCCGACACTTGGACTGGATATACATCTATTCAATGCAATAAATAAAGAAAATCTGCTAGCAGCTATTTTCGTAAGCTCAAATGCCACCCTTCATTATTTTATAAAGTTATTTGGTGAGCGCTATCGCTTTTCAAATGTTCGTGATTTTTTGCATGATGAAAAACCATGTATCGATTATCTAAAAACAGGTTTAGAAAATTATCTTGCCACATCTGAGTCAGGCGAAGGGTTAAAAAAACTGATGTTTCGAGAATTGAAATCAGAACTTGATGAGATCTCAAAAAAACTCAGCTAACAGTAAAGAATAAATAAATCAACAGATAATCTACAAAAAGTTGTAGACTCAAAAAAACTAATTTTAATCATGATAGATACGATTGCTGACCTGATTCATGAATTTGTATGGGCAGAAAAAGAAATACTGAATGAACAAAATATAAAACATCCGACTACCATTGGGGCAATGTTTGAAGGATTGACAGCTGAAGTGTTGAACAAATCTATCTTTGGTGCCCTGAATCTAAAGGTTGTTACAAATAGTTTTATAGTTGGATGTAAAACAGAATTTGATGTAATGCTTGTTGAAGGCGAAGGAGAAGCTATTCCCTATACAGATCGTTTTAAATTACGACCTGAACAGGTAATTGTTATTATTCAAGTAAAGAAAAATCTGTATTCGAAGGATATTGAAGAAGGGTATGATAATCTAAAATTCTTATATGATTATTATGAAGATAAAAAAACTGAAAAATTTGCTCTAACAATTTTTCGGGACAGCTTTAAGCAGATCTGCAAAAAAGATCTAAGAACATACAATTTAGATCAAGCTTCAGAAAATGAAGAAGGTATCTATCATGCTCTATGGACTGATACAATACTTCCTATAAGAATCATTTGGGGATATAATGGTTTTTCAAATGAATATAATTTTAGAGAGTCCTTCGGTAAATACCTACTTGATAAAAGATCTACCGGTACCGATAATATGATAGGAGGTTTTGGTCCGCAAAATTTCCCAAATCTCATAATTTGTGGAAAGTATTCAATGTTCAAAGGTAACGCAATGCCTTTTGTATCACCAGTACAAGGTGATAATTGGTAGCCATTTTATGTTTCTTCATCCCATAAACCTGCTTACTTCTTTCTCGAAACTATTTGGTCTAGATTATCTTACAGATACGAACTATCAAATGATATTTTTGGGGAAGACTTAAAAATGCAACCTACCAATAGATTTTTAGACTGTAGGGTTCAAACTCTTGATGAGCTTAAAGGCTGGAAATACAACCATATAGTAATTTCGGATAAGAAACTTAAAGCTAACACAGAATCTTTAGACTGGCAGCCTGCTATTTTAGACAAAACACAATTTGCAATTATTGTAAAACTTTGCGAAAAAGGTGAAATAAATTTAGAAACAGACAAGAATCTAGAAAATTTTGTTACTGAAGGCGGTTATACATCTCTAGTCGATTTCATAGAAAAATTGACCGCAACGGGACTTGTCAACATTGAAAATCTACAACTAAAATTATTAACCGATTATTGTCAATGTAAAATCTTACCCGATGGACGATTTGTTGCAGGCGAAAATAAAAGTGGACGGTTAACTACCTGGATAAACAAAGAATTAGTAAAATACAGAGAAAAGAACAATGTCAAATAATTAGTGTCTTTTTAGAATTAAATATAGCCAGACAAAAAGCCAATCTTAATGCCTGGCTTTTTTATTTCTCTTTAACTCAATAATCTCATTTCTCAATCGTCCAAACATTTCCCTGATCGTCTGCGGACTCAGATCATCCGGTTCAAATTCATGGGTAGAGATACTTGCGGCATAAGCCCATACTTCAATAATGTTTTCCGCATTAATGTCGTAAGGTGCATAAAAATCATTATCTGAAGATAGCTGATAATGTCCCTCCTCGCTTCTATGTACTCTCTTATAAACTACACCATAATTCTTAGTCATTCTCCCATTTGGAGTTTATGGAGTTTGTTTAAACTTATGATTTGCCGAAAGAATATTTCCTTGTTGACGAAGCTAAAATTTGATTTATATGGATTATTTCTTATATTCGAAGCTAAACATAATATTTACACATCCATTTTGAATGGATTTATGAATGTTTGTTTCTCATATATACAAGTTAGTGGCAACCTATCCAAACCAACTATGAATCGACAAGAATATTTTGAAATTGGAAAACAGAATTCGTTACCATTAAGATGCCCAATTCTCAACTATTGTGCAAGACGAGCTTGTACAATTTACTTTAATTCTGATTATGCTAGATATAGTGGCAGTAAAAATATTGCTGAAGCTTTAATGGAAGACGGAACGCTACCCAATGACTATCTTAAAAACAAAATTGACTTTCAAGGTGAACCGACAGAATGGATTGGTGGAAGAGAAAGTTTCTATGTCACGCACATGTGTCCAGAAGTTAATTTGTTTGATAGTAGTAATTCCATATTTCCTGACACAGCTTGCGTAACAGGTGACTACGACAGAGAAAGAAGAAATGAAAAATCAAGAGTAATAAAAACTCAACATTACTCAGAATGTGCTGAATTCAATAAGTATTTATTCGAAAAAAATATAAAGCCTCAGACAAAAAAACGCCGAATCCCAATTGCTCCAAAATTCAAAGCTCTACTCCAAAAAGAAATTAACTCAAAATGTCCACTTTGTCCTAACGAAGACGTTGGGCATTTCGAAATTCATCACATCGATGAAAATCCAGAAAACAATAACTTAGAAAATTTATTAATGCTTTGTCCAACTTGTCACTCGAAAATAACCAAAGGAGATATTAGCATTTATACTGTTCGAAAAACCAAAAGAGATTTAACAGGCTAGGCAGCCAATAACAGCAAGCATTAACCTATTTAGCTAAAAAAATATGCCAGATATTAACGACCTATCAAAACGCTCAAACATAAATGTAAAACATACTTATAATTCAGATGTTGTAATTTATGAAGATCATCGCACAATTTTAAATGTGTTTTATTTTTTAAAATTGAACGGTTTAGCAACATTTCCAATTGATTTATTTATGTTTGATGATCATGATGATTTTTTAAATCCATCAGCAGCAGCATTAAAGAAAATAAACGAATTTAATTTAGAAGCTCCTTCTGAAAGAGAGTTTTGGAGTTTCACTGAGTTTGATTTAAAAACCTCAGATGATGATTGGGTCAAAGCAGGCATGGAATTAGGGTTAATCAATAATGTGTTTTTATTTCATTCTTCAAAAGCATCATATTCGTTTTCTAGTAAACATCAAACAGAAAGTTATGGAGAAAAAAGAGTATACAATCTAGGAAGCGTTTGGGACGCATTACATTTTCGTGGCTCATTAGAAGATTATTCCAATGACGTAGAGTATGGCCAACTATGGAAAGATATGGGATGGATTAAAAGAAATGGTAAATTCGAATTTGAAAGAGAGAACGATTTTATTATTGATTTTGACTTAGACTGTTTTTCTACTTTTATCGTTGATAAAAATTATGCAATTCCCGAAGATATATTAATTAAGAAATTTGAAGAATATAAAAGAACAGAAAACCACTACTACGGCAAACCTTCAGACTTTGTAAAAAAGTTAATAGAAAATAGTATATTAACTACCGTTTGTTTTGAAAATAATAGTTGCGGTGGAATAAGAGAAAGCCACAAAATTTTTGAAGTTTTTGATTATTTGTTTTTTGAAAAAGAGATTGGAAATTAATAATGCCAGCAGCTAACAGAGGTTTGGCAAAATAGCTGATTTGTTGCTTAAATCACTTGTTGATTTTCCGCAGAAAATCTTATCTTAGCTAGATAACAGTCAGTCCGCTGGCTCCGCTACTATTGCCAAGCCCGCAGCACGTTGGCGGTAATTTTAACATGAATCGTTTAAAATGGAATATACACCTTTATTCAATGTTTTAGAAAATTTCAATTTTGACTTATTGAATCATCCAGATTTTAAAGAAGATTCTGTAAGAGAAGAAATTATCGTACCAATTATTCAAAACTTAGGATATTCAGCAAGCCAACCTTATCAAATAATTCGTAGTAGAAATTTAACCCATCCATATGTTTCGATTGGTTCGCAAAGAAAAAAAATCTATATAATTCCCGATTATATATTTGAAATAAATGGAAAACCTGGTTGGATTTTAGATGCTAAATCTCCTTCTGAATCAACAATAAATTCAATTCATGTCGAACAAGCTTACTCTTATGCTATACACAGTGAAGTTCGAGTAAATTATTTTGTATTATGTAATGGTGTCTATTTCACTCTTTACAACATAAGTAAAAATGAACCGCTCTTACATTTTCCAATTAGGGCGATTCCTGGTTATTGGTCACAAATTAAAGAATTTCTAAGTCCTGAAAACATTTTTAAAAATTCTGAAAATATTATTAAAAAAGATTTTGGCTTGCATTTAAAACGTTTAGGTTTTGACCAATTTGAAGAAATGATATTTCTTCAAGTACCAATTTTCCATATTGGGCAGTTAGATCCAAATGAATTTACGATGTCGGCTGGAGTTAATATTGAAGACGAAACTTATATTGCAACATTTGATTTTGAAGAAAAACAATTTAAGCAATTAAAAGGTAAAATTCCACGAGAAATGATTGATAAACTATCAGTACGAGCAAATGGTTCGAGACAAATGGTAAAGTTCGCAGATCGAATTTATTTTGTGAACATAAATGCTAAAGTTGGTAAAAAAATGGAAGAAAATCATCAAGAAATTTTCTTACCATTAAGAGTAAATAATTTTATGTAGAGAGACTACCGCCAACAGCGGTTTCACGCAATAGCTGGGTTATTTAGTTACCTTGACGTTTTCTTCACGAAAAAACTTTATCTTTAACAGAAATAAATTTTCCGCTGGCATCGCAACTGCGTAAAGCAACGAAACATTAGCGATAATTTTATTCACGCCTCTGCAAAAAAGAAAATAGAATGATCCAAAGAAAACTTATTGAACCAGAAGAGTATAAAAGATTACAAGTAAGAGCTAAGAAAATTTCACTTGCTTTAATGAAAAAGGAAGATAAGAATTATGCAAAAGTTACTTTCCCAATTCAAAACTATAGAAAAGTATCTATTGACAATCAAGATTTCTATTATGCTGGAACAAATATTTTTCTTGGTATTATAGAAGAAGTTTTATTTGAAGCAAAAAGGCAATTCCCTAAAAACTTTGGAAATGGAAATGCAGTAAGCGTTGTTCATGCATTAAATAAAACTAGATTTTTACATTCTAGGCTCAAAGATGCAATTAGAATTTATGGCAATGAAAATTTCATTTGGGTTTATGATAATTTAGATGACGGAGAAGAAAATAAAATTTTAAGATTAGACTTGTATAGAAAAATTGACAAAATCCCTCGAAAAAAAAGAAAATGGACTTTTACTGGTGGTTTGTTTCATGCTTTAAAGCACTTTAGCATGAATGGAAAACCTCTTTCTACAGGAACAGATATAAATGATGTCATAAACCCAGAACACGTTATATATTTAATCACAAAAGCGTTTTTCACTGAGGTTGGTACTTTTGATAAGAAAGGAGAAACTTGTATGGTCTTTATGAATCTTGATTCAAAATATAATTTAAAATTCATCTTTTATTATGAAAAAGTAACAAGTGTTTATTTTATAAAAACTATATACAAAGAGAAAAAAACTACCGCTAGCAGCCGTTTGGCGTAATAGCTAGTTTGTCTTTTTGGGAAAATATTCAAAGCTTTACTATTTCTTATTACATTTTTCTTTAACTTGCCGTTAATACGCCAAGCGGCAGAACGTTAGCAGATATAATAAGTAGACTTTACAATGAAAGACAAAATAAAAATTAAATTAAAACTTTCCCCTCACGGACGTTTTATTTCTCTAATTTTTGCGCTTTCTTGTATTATATATGCTAGTCAAAATAGGAAATTATCTGATTTTTTATTGAATAGCGGAAAAATCATTTTAGTTATTTACTCAATAATTTTTATAGCTCTATTCTTTATAGTTAAAAAAACCAAAAATTTCAGTTTCCCAAAAAAATTGATAATAGCATTATTACTTATCGTTGCGTTGGGCCCAATATATTATTCTATTGGAGTTGTAATCAATGATGTATACTTATATGTAAAATCACCAACAATTTCGAGGAATTGGTCGGCATTCATAACCGTCTTCTCAATCTTAATTTTGGGTTTGCTATTATTTTATGTAAGACTCAAATTTCGATGTGTTTATGGTATAAGTGAAGCGGCAGTTGGCATTTTTATAGCTATGCATAAAGTTATTTTTATTGAACCAAGTGATTTATTAACTTCTGAATTTTATATTGCAATTTTGACAGCTTCGATTTTTTTAGTCGTTAGAGGATTCGATAATATATATGTCGGATTGACAAAAGAACTTGATCCAGTTGCGCAAAAGTTTTTAGCGATTTTTGAGAAATAGTTACAGCTGCTAACAGCCGTTTGGTACAATATCTGTCATATGCTTGTCCGAAAATTTAACGGTTTTTGAAATTCTTCATCACAGAATATTTTTTTTAAATTTACCGCTACTGACGCCAAGCTGCGGAATCCTTGCGAGATAGACAATCTTCTAAACAACAAACAATATGCAATTTAACAGCGATATCTTGAAAGTACTAATTCCAGCATTCTTTACATTATTCGGAATTTTTATTGGAAGTATTCTTTCATACCGTAATTCTTTTAAGCTTTTTAAAAATCAAAAGAAATATGACAACAGACGAATTACCTATTCACGGTTACTCGCTTACAAGTATATTTGGATTCAGTCGATAATATTTCATCTAGGAACACGTTTTCAGGCAGAATATTTCTATGCAAAATTTAATTTACTTTCTGACGAAAAGGATTTGGAACAATCTAATAAAGAATTTGACAGAGCTGCTAATTTGATGAGAGATACATCTATTTACCAGAAAGAAATATTTGAGACAATCGGCTTAATTCAAACTTGTTATATAATAAATTCTGAACTTGAGCTAGCTATAACAGAGTTGTTTGGTGCTGGAACAATTCATATTCAGCCATTTCCTACAACACTTAAAAATATTAAGGAATTAAATCAATATAATAATGAAAATAATATAAAAATTCCAAAGATGGCTGAAGATAAATACTTAGTTAAAGTCGATAAATTATTGAGGCTTTTAAAAGCACAGTTAGATTCTGAAAAGTAGCATTACGGGTAACAATAGTTTAGCGAAATAGCTAGTCTGTCTCCAAAAGTTATACTAATTTTAATCTACCACAACGAGAAATATCTACATTTGAAATATAATTCACGAATTAAATTATGCAGATTCTCCCGCCAGAAGTCTTATCTCCATACATCAAACACTACCTTTTCCTGGAAAGTGTGGGTGATCCGCATAAAACACTTCGTCTATTTTCCGATGGCAATACTGGAATTGTATTTCTTCTTGAACAAGTTCATTTGACAACCAATGACGGCCAACATCTACCCTCTTCATTTTTATACGGTCAGTTCAGTAATTTTCAGGATCTTGTTTTGACGGAACAGACACCCTTTATTATTGTTGTATTCCAGCCGGATGGGCTCTACAAGTTACTGGGTATATCTGCTCGTGAATTAAAAGAACAGATTGTTGCTACACAGGATGTGTTTGGACAGCCCGCAAAAAAGCTCTACGACAGCCTTCGGCATCTTAAACAGCCAACTGAAAAAGTAAATGCATTAAATAGCTTCTTTTATGAATTAACTATTCAACGCAAGTCTCTAAATCCTACTTTACTTTCCACAATATTACAACATATTACTTACCACAAAGGCTTAGTGACTGTTGAACAACTTGTCCACTATAGCGGCTATACCGAGCGACATGTGGAAAGAATATTTGCGGAGCAGGTTGGAATGAGTCCTAAAAAATTTGGTAGTATCGTTAAACTCCACTCCTTTTTAAAGTTACTTCGCCATAAAACTGCCGAAACCAATTTGACCACGATTTGCTATCAATCGGGATATTTTGATCAGTCGCATCTTATTAGAGCGTTTAAAAAAT
The DNA here is from genome assembly GCF_006385255.1 of Flavobacterium microcysteis. Classification (GTDB taxonomy): domain Bacteria; phylum Bacteroidota; class Bacteroidia; order Flavobacteriales; family Flavobacteriaceae; genus Flavobacterium; species Flavobacterium microcysteis. The sequence continues at coordinate 205,653 of NZ_VFJE01000051.1, read as the reverse complement.
ACACAGGCATCACACCTACTGAATATCTGAACAGCACAAATAAGCTCGCCGTAAATTTTATGGAATTTAAGGACGGTCCTAATCAGATGTCGGGTTTGTACAATTTTAGCTAACGCCCTTGGATTAGTTTTGTCGTAGATCAATCAAAGAGATATGGACAAATTAAAAATTGCAACGGCACAATTTGAGCATAAAAGTGGGGATAAAGCCTATAATCTGGCTGTCATCGAGCGACTGGCAAAAGAGGCAGCATCCCAGGGAGCTGACGTAATTGCCTTTCATGAATGCTCTATTACAGGTTATACCTTTGCACGAAATTTAGATAAACAGCAAATGCTTGCTATCGCCGAACTTGTTCCCGACGGAGAAAGTACCCGGCAGCTAATAGCTATAGCAGCCAAATATGACATCATCATTCTTGCGGGTTTGTTTGAAAAGGATGAAAGCGACAATTTATATAAGCCTTATATCTGCGTAGACAAAAATGGCTTAATTGCAAAACACCGCAAACTGCACCCTTTTATCAATCCCCACTTAACAGCAGGACAAAACTATACCCTATTTGAACTCAAAGGATGGAAATGTGGTATTTTGATCTGTTATGATAACAATGTCATTGAAAATGTACGCGCCACAAAATTATTGGGAGCTGACATTATCTTTATGCCACACGTAACCATGTGTACACCTTCATCAAGACCTGGTGCAGGTTTTGTAGACCCGCAGCTTTGGCAAAACCGTGAAAACGATCGGACTTCCCTACGCCTGGAATTCGACGGAATGAAAGGACGCAGTTGGCTCATGAAATGGTTACCGGCCCGAGCCTATGACAATGCGGTTTATGTTATTTTCTCAAACCCAATCGGTATGGATGACGATCAGTTAAAAAATGGCTGTTCTATGATTTTGGACCCATTCGGGGATATTTTGGCCGAATGCCAAACCTTTGACGATAGTTTTGTTACTGCAACACTAATACCCGAAAAACTAATACAGGCTGGTGGACATCGCTATATCAACGCCCGACGACCCGATCTCTACCGTGAGATTATCGGCCAGCAACATGAACCAACCCAAAAAGTAGTCTGGTTACATTCTGACAATGGTTAATTGATTCCCATTTAGAGTGAAAAAATCTGTAAAAATAAAGCCCGTCTCTTTCTTTGGACGGGCTTTTTATTTATTGATAACAATTTGTCTTAAATGACTTAGAAAAACGAGGTTTACTGTTTTATAATTTTCAGTGTTTGTGTATTAACAGTCGAGCTAACCTTTACCAAATAGGTTCCTGGTGACAAAGCAGATATATCAAGCACAGCTTCATTATCCTGAATAGACTTGTTTAATATTTCCTGTCCTAATAAATTATAAATGGAAACCATTGTAATTCCTTGTCCGTAAGAAAGATGCAGTAGATTTCTAACCGGATTGGGATGAGCATTGACTTTCATGGCTTCAAATTCATTTACCCCCAGAGAAGCACAGATAACAGATGTCAGTGTATTTTTGTTAGTATTGGTCCCGTCTCCCAATTGCCCCGCAGTATTAAGCCCCGTTGCATACAAGAAACCATCGCTATTCATTACTTGCGAGAAATCTCTTCCCGCTGAAATTAGGGTTTTATCCGCATTGGTGTTTACTTGGGTAGGAACCATGATGTCAGTAGTACTGTTTGTTCCAAGGCCTAGTTCTCCGCTTTCGTTTTTACCCCAGCTCCAAAGATTGCCGTTTGTTTTCAGAGCAAGGGAATGTTCGGCTCCGGCTATGGCCTTTGCCCAATCATTATCTGTTCCTACTTGAGTAGGGATAGCAGCTGCGGATGCACTCCCCAAGCCCAATCTGCCGTCAAGTCCACTTCCCCAGGCCCAAAGCGTACCGTCTGTCTTAATACCAAAGTTATGGGTATATCCAACGTTTATACTTTTCCAATTAGTGGCTGTACCAATCTGTATAGGTATTCTTTTATCAACATTGGTACCGTCACCTAATTGGCGTAAACCATTCCCCCCCCATGCCCAAAGCGTTCCATTGGCTTTAATAGCAACTGAATGGGCACCTCCGGCAGCGATAGCCAGCCAATTGGTATCGGTTCCTATCTGGACAGGTTGATTTTTATTGGTAAGTGTGTCATCGCCCAATTGACCGTAGAAGTTGTTACCCCATGACCAGAGCGTGCCATTGGTTTTTAGGGCCATACTATGTCCCCCTATTAACCCTGGAGCAGCACTGATACTTTGCCAGTCGGTTGCGGTTCCTATCTTAATCGGGGAACGTTGATTAACAACATTACCATTTCCTAATTGACTATATATGTTGTATCCCCAGGCCCAGAGTGTTCCATCGTTTTTTATGGCCAAGGAAAAATTATTCCCGGCACTAATTTTTTGCCAGTCGTTTGCTGTGCCGATCTGTACAGGTTGGTTTTTGCTGACTACGGTACCGTCTCCTAATTCGCCATATTGGTTGTCGCCCCATGCCCAAAGCGTACCGTCAGTTTTTAAAGCAAGAGTGTGATCTAAGCCCGAACTTATAGTCTGCCAGCATTGTGCGTAATTCTGTAATGATAAAAAAATTAAAAAAAGAGTAATTGTTTTCTTCATGCTTACTGTGTTTTCTTTCTGAAATTGGTTAGAAATTGTTAATGTTGAATAATTGTTTTTTAAAATGCGGACCGTATCCAATCTAATCTTCTATAAAAGGAGTACCACCTGGCATGTTCGATGTAAACATAAGGCACAAAAACAAAAGGGTTTTAGCCAATGACCAAGCGTTCCCTTTTCAGATATCAACGTTGACTATCGGCCTACAATCGTTTTTGAAATTAGGAAAGTAAGTATATTATTAAGATAAGATAAAAAAGTCAGGATTCTAAGCCAATAGTTGAGATCCGTCTTTCTCCACAGAAAATTAAAATCTCGTAAATCATCCTGCTGCAAAATATTTACAACTGATAGTACCTCTAAAACAATTCGAACGAAAAAAATCAGCAGCTAAGTTTAGACTACAATAATCAATAATTCGGCTACACGCAAAAATGATTTAGTACGGAACTTTGTCATATAAATTAAAAATAAATAAATTATGTCAACAAAGAGTAAAATTGCTTTAGTAACCGGTGGAAGTCGTGGCTTAGGTAGAGATATGGTTATCAACTTAGCCAAAAACGGGAACAATATTGTTTTTACCTACAACAGCAATAAAACGGAAGCCGATAAGGTTGTAGAAGAAGTGTTGTCACTCGGACAAAAAGCCATTGCTTATCAATTGGATGTAAGCAATGTAAAATCCTTTGATGCATTTGTAGGTGATGTCAGTCAACATTTACAGGAACATGAAGGCTCTCCAAAGTTTGATTTTCTAATCAACAATGCCGGTGCCGGAGTATATGCTTCTGTAACTGAAACGACTGAAGAAGCATTTGACCAAATGATGAATGTTCATTTTAAAGGTGTTTATTTCTTAACTCAAAAGCTTTTGCCTCTGCTGAATGATGGGGGAAGAATTGTAAATATTTCATCAGGATTGACCCGAATATCTTTCCCTAATGTTTCCGCTTATGCAAGTATGAAAGGAGCTATCGAAACCTATACAAAATGTCTGGCCAAAGAATTAGGCAGCAGACAGATTACAGCCAATGTGGTTGCTCCGGGTGCCATCGCTACTGATTTTGGCGGAGGTTCTAATAAATCCGACGAAAATAAAAGAAACGCAATCGCTTCTATTACCGCTTTAGGACGTGTTGGTGTACCGGAAGATATTGGAGGTGTTGTCGCTTTCTTATGTACTCCAGCAGCAAGATGGATGAATGGTCAAAGGATTGAACTTTCCGGAGGAATGATGTTGTAATATTTTTGTATTTTTGAAAGATGAGTCAGAATCAGATACATAGGGTTAAATCAATAGCTGAATTTCATAAGATGAAGGGATTGCCTTCACCTCAGCATCCGTTAATTAGTTTATTTGATTATGGAACCTTTGAATGCTCAACAGAAATCAATCATAAGAATTTTGTATTTGACTTTTATCACATTTCTATAAAACGTAGTATTGGCGCAACATTTAAGTACGGCCAAAATCACTATGATTTCGATGATGGCGTGATGTTCTTTATAGCCCCTAACCAGGTTTTTGGTATTGAAACCATCGAAGAAATTGCCAGTACCAAAAGTGGCTGGGTGTTAATGATACATCCTGACTTTTTATGGAATACTCCATTAGCCGGCACTATCAAGCACTATGATTTTTTTGATTATGCAGTTCATGAGGCCTTGTTTCTTTCGGAAAAGGAAGAAACGATTCTAAATACTCTTGTGAAAAATATAGAAATGGAATACAGCGGTAATCTTGATAAGTTTACCCAAAATATTATTATTTCACAAATCGAAACCCTTCTCAATTATTCTGATCGTTTCTACCAACGACAGTTTTTAACACGCAAAGTCAGCAATCATAAAGTTTTAGAGAATGTCGAAAGGATTATCGACGATTACTTTAATGATGACAATACAACAGGGCTACCAACGGTTCAATTTGTTGCAGATTCGTTGAATATGTCCCCTATGTATTTAAGCAGCTTACTAAAATCCTTAACAGGGCAGACAACGCAACAGCATATTCACGAAAAATTAATTGAAAAGGCCAAAGAAAAACTGTCTACAACAGCATTGACAGTTTCAGAAATAGCATTTGATTTAGGTTTTGAGCACAGTCAAAGTTTTTCCAAATTGTTTAAGGTAAAAACGAATTTGTCTCCTTTGGAATTTAGAAGTTCGTTTAATTAAGGATTTAAAATATTTTAGAAGTTTAAAGCCCGAAAGTGGCTGTCCCTTCTTCACCGCTCAAAATTAATAACCTCGTAAATCTAAAGATTTATGAGGTTTTTTATTATATTCGAAGATGACTATATGTTTAAACACCCATTTTAAATAGCTTTAGGAATGATTGTTTCACATATAAACAAGTTGCGTGCTATTTCACGAGAATTAAACTAAATTCAAATCTTAAATGAAAAAAATAATAACATGTCTATTTCTAACATTAGTACTTAATTCTTGTAAATCTCAAACAAAAGGATTTACTATACTTGGAAAATGGCAGGCTGTTGAATATTCCGGTAGCGATGGTGCTAAAGGCTTTACTCATAAAATTTCAAACGGAGAAATATTTATTTTTGAAATGAAAAACATTGTCAAAGATAAGTTAGGAAACATTGGGACCTATACTTTTCAAAACAATAAACTTCATATAGAGTTAGCTGAACAAGATCGATATTATACTCTTTATTATGACGAAATTAATCCAGAAAGAATATTTCTAAATCCAGTCACATCCGACTACCAGATAATTTGCGATGAAGGCTGTGCATTTACTTATGAAAAACAATGATACGGTAACCAAAATGATTATTTCGCATATAAATTAAGTAAGTTAGTAGAAATGTTTCCCAACAACACGTTTATAAATGAAAATTGAAAGATCTGAAAAAAACGACAATCTTATTTTAAGCGAAATAACTTTCGAAGGGAAAGCATATTGGGGTTATGGAAAAGAACAACTCGAAAAATGGAGGAATGATTTAACAATAACGCAGGATTATATTGAAAATAATGAAACATTCAAATTAATTGTTGACGATGAAATAATAGGATACTACTCTATTTTGAAACTTGAAAATAAGATTATAAAACTTGACTATCTATTTTTATTACCAAAATTTATTGGAAAAGGATATGGAAAGTTCCTAATGAATCATTGTATCAAAAAAGCAAAAGAAATAAATATGAAAAAAATAATTCTCGATTCAGATCCTAATGCCGAATTATTTTACAAATCGTTTGGGTTCAAAACTTATAACCAATTAAAGACATCAATTGAAAACCGATTTTTACCGCAAATGGAATTGGATATAGAATGATATAAAACTGTTTACGCAATATTCATTAAAAATAAGCAAAGACAACTAATACCTTAGCCTGAAAAACTTATGAGTCTATTACAAAATATAGCTACATGACTTTTCGACTTCTCTTATAATTTTAACGATAACTTTTTATTTTTTCAGAATACTCTTTTGTGTAATCCATGAACATATGGGCCCGAGTAGCTAATCGGACAACTTTGTTCTTGTATCTGACTAAATAGTCATGACCTTTTCCATTGCAAAATCCATTTCCAGAAAAAAATGCTTCCCGAATTTCTTCTTCAACATCTTCTGCTTCTGCTTCACTATCAAACTCATAAATAAACATCATAAAATCCGGATAGTAATTTTTCGGTTTTGCTTCGGTACGCTTGACATAATAACGTCTTATACCGTTACCCTTGATTTTAAGTATTAAATTATCATTGCAGTTGGAAAAAGACACTTCCTTTTTGTCTTCTTTGCTTTCAATTTTAAACTTCCCCTTTCTGAAATCCTCTTCAAGTCGTGAAATCAGTTCCTTATCATCAATTGCCTTAGTATTAAAGGTTTTAATTTCTGCGTTTTCATCAGGATAATCCCAATTTAATTTTTTTTCTTTTGAATCATCGCAAGAAACAAACAGAGGAAAAATTACAAGTAGTAATAATAGTTTTTTCATTTACTATTTTTTATGATGAAAGTATGTTAGTATAAAGATGAATATTGACTACTTGCGAATTTATAACTAAAACACTACACCACCCCAAACTACCCACAAATTTTATTAAGATTTTTTTAGCATTTTAAAAAGATTAATGCTAATTTTCGGGCCAAATCAACAAACCCAATGCTTAAACAGTACCAATTCGACAAAGAAGAGCTCTCCTTCCATCCTACCGGGCTTTTGTCGACATCAACTCCTACTCATCAAAATGTTTTTTTGTCAATTTCTGATTACCACGTCGTTTTAAACCGAGCGAAAATTAGCCAAAAAAGTCTGACTTATCAGCATTCTCATTATTGACAACATCCCAAAATTTTATCGTATTACTTTAATGCTAAAGTACTACTCGTACCTCAAAATTGTAAGCTTCCTTTTTTCATAAAAACGATTCTACACTGAATTACTACGTTAATATCCAAAAAAGCTTCGCTTATACATTAGTTGCGATTATGATTTTTCTTTGATTTATTATTGCATGCGATTAAACTGTAAATGATGGAATTAGATGGGTTCAATACGAAAATCATATCTAAATTCGGCATCTAAAATTTTAAAAAGCAACCTTAAATATAAACTATGAAAACAAAAATTACTTTTCTGTACCTTCTGGCACTTATATGCTTTATCCAGAAGGTCAGTGCGCAATGCACTAGCGGAGGTCCATCTTCGTCACAAGCATACAACCCCATTCATGATAACAGTGAACGCATCATCAGCGGCAATACCCATCCGGGTGAATACTTCCGGGTGAATACATTTTCAACGGCTACCCGATATACTTTCAAAAGTGACCGTGCTACAGAGTATATTACGATTACCGATGCTAACGGTTCACAGATATTTGCAAGCGGATTAAATGGTTCGAATGGCGTGAGCTTTACACCACCTTATCCTCAAACGATTCGTTTTTACGTTCATACCAATGCACAGTGCGAAACTAATCCGTTTATAACAACGGATCTAGTTTTAAAGACTACAACAATAGACAATTCTTGCGATTCTCCTAATACACTTTCGGTTTCGAATATCACGTCGAACTCTTGTAAAGTGAGTTGGAACGCTCAAATTATAGGGCAGATTACGTCCTATGATGTTTATGTAAACACTACGGGAGTTGCTCCTGTTGAAAATACAAATCCAACTGTGCAGGCATCAGGTTCCAGAGAAGCTCAAGTGTCGGGATTAGCCGCCAATACAACACATTATTATTGGGTACGAACCAGATGTGTAGGCAATGGTGGAATTTGGGTTCCTGGCGGTTCTTTTAGAACCAATCCTGGTGGAGCGGGTTGCAACGGTGCTCCTTACGGACTGTATCCTCAAGCTACTGTCAGTGTACCATGTAACGGAACTGTGCAGCAAATTGCTACCGATGCTCATGCAGGAGAATATACAAACGTTTCTGTAAGCAGCAATCAGCAATATACATTTAGCAGTTCTGTATCCACAGATTTTATCACTATTACTGATCCTACCGGAGCTACCATTTATGCTTCCGGACAAACACCATTTGTATGGGTTAACAACTCGAATTGGGCAAGTATCAGATATTATCTGCATAGTAATTCTTCTTGTGGTAGTGATGCTACATCAAGAATCAAATCAATTAAATGTGGTGGTGTTGTAGGAGGATGCACAAGTGGGGATCTTCATCCACAAGCCACATTTACTCCAGCTTGCACCGGATCTACTGAATTGGTTGTTAACGACGCTTATGCGGGTGAATATTCCAATATCAATGTAACGGCTAACAAAGACTATACTTTTTCAAGTTCGAAAGTAGGTGATTATATCACTATTTCGAATCCGGTTGGAAATGTAGCGTTGGCTACCGGTCCTTCTCCACTGGCTTGGAATTCAGGTTCAACATCTGGTGTTATCAGGTATTACATACACACTAATTCAAGCTGTGGTACACAAAACATCAACAGACAGCGTTATATCCAATGTGCCGCTACTCCAACTTGTGGTGCACCTAGCGCTTTATCGGTTACTAACATAACCTCAAATTCTGGCCGATTGAACTGGACTGCACCTGCAACTGCGCCTGCTTCATACGATATTTACATCGTTACTGCAAATACAGCTCCAAATGATAATACTGCTGCTACTGTCACAAGTACTGCTGCAGGTGTGGGTACTCTTAACGGATTGACAGCTTCTACAACTTACTATTATTGGATCAGATCGAATTGTGGTACTGTAAAAAGTGCATGGGTTTCTGGTGGGAATTTTACTACCATTGCTGCCCTAAACTGTAACGGTGCTGTCAACGGATTGTATCCTGATGCAACTTTCACACCAGCATGTACAGGAGCTAACGAACAAATAGCTAATGACTCTTGGGCTGGAGAATATTCAAATGTAAACGTAGTGGCAAATAAGCTATATACATTTACGAGTTCAATTGCTACAGATTATATTACGATTACAAATGCTCAAGGAACGGTAGTTTTGGCAAGCGGAGTAACACCTTTAAACTGGACTTCGGGTTCTACAACAGGAGTTGTGAGATATCACTTAAACACCAATGCAAGCTGTGGAACAGTAAACGCAGTAAGAACACGTTCTATTAAGTGTGTTGATGCTCCGGCAGGAAATTGTGGTGTACCAACTGCTCTATCGGTTACAAACATAACATCAAATTCTAGCCGATTGAACTGGACTGCGCCTGCAACTGCGCCTGCTTCATACGATCTTTACATTGTTACTACAAATACGGCTCCGAATGCCAACACTGCTGCTACTGTTACAAGTACTACTGCAGGTGTGGGCGTTTTAAGCGGATTGGCAGCTTCTACAACTTACTATTATTGGATCAGATCGAATTGTGGTGGTACAAAAAGTGCATGGGTATCTGGTGGGAATTTTACGACCATTGCAGCTCTAAACTGTAATGGCGCTACCAACGGATTGTATCCTAATGCTACTTTCACGCCAGCATGTACAGGAGCTAATGAACAAATAGCTGCTGACTCTTGGCCAGGAGAATATTCAAATGTCAATGTAATGGACAACAAGCAGTACACGTTTACAAGTTCTGTTGCCACAGATTATATTACGATTACAAACGCGAATGGAACGGTAGTTCTAGCTAGCGGATTAACACCTTTAAACTGGAACTCGGGTTCTACTTCTGGAGTTATTAGATACCACTTGAATACGAATGCAAACTGTGGAACTGCAAACGCAGACAGAATACGTTCTATTAAGTGTGTCGCTGCTCCTGCAGGTTGCGGTGTACCAAGCGAGCTTTCAGTAACTGACATAACATCAAACTCAGTTCGAATTAACTGGGCGGGTACTTTTCCTGCAGCTCCGGGATATGACTTGTATGTTGTAAACAGCGGTACAGCTCCTACGGCTAATACTACCCCTACGCATGTATCTACTGACATTACAAGACTTATCACTGGATTGAGTCCTGCAACAAATTACAACTATTGGGTACGTGCAAATTGCGGTTCAACAAAAGGAAACTGGGTTCATGGCGGAAGTTTTGATATTATTCCTGTTGTTGGTTGTAATGGTGCTATATTCGGAGCTCATCCTATGGATATTCTTCAAATCGCTTGTACTGGAAGTCCTGAAGTAATTTCTGAAGGTTATGCCGGTGAATTTGCAAAAATTTACATCAATTTCAGTCAGTATTATGTCTTTTCAAGTTCAATAGCAACGGATTATATTACAATCACGGATGCCTCAGGATTGACAGTTTATGCAAGTGGAACAACACCACTAAGCTGGGCATCAGGAGCCAATGTGGGGTCTATCCGTTTTTATGTACACAGCAATGCTAATTGTGGTGCCGATGATGTTGTCAGACTAAAATCAGTTACATGTAGCAGTACTCCAATTGGAGGTTGCGGTTTACCAATCAATGTTACAGCATCTAACACAACTTCAAACTCTGCTCTAATTAGCTGGACACCTCCAGTTCCAACACCTTCTGCAGGATATGATTTGTATGTTGTAAACAGCAATACTGTTCCTAATTACAATACTACTCCTACGCATTCAGTTTCTAACAACTACACTTCAACGGTTGTTAGCGGACTGAGCCCAGCAACAAATTATGCATATTGGGTACGAGCTAATTGTGGTTCTACAAAAGGAGACTGGGTTTATGGCGGAAGTTTTGATGCTATCCCTGCTCTTAGTTGTAACGGTGCCATATATGGACCTCATCCTGTAGAAGCTGTGCAGATTGGCTGTATGGGAACTGCTGAGATCATTTCTGAAGGCTATGCTGGAGAGTATGCAAAAGTTTATATCAATTTCGGTCAGCAATATACCTTCTCAACTTCAGTAGCAACGGATTATATTACTATCACGGATGATAATGGAATGACAATTTTAGCTAGCGGACCTTCACCTCTGAACTGGTCATCAGGCAACAATGTAGGTGTTATCCGTTATTATGTACACACCAATGCAAACTGTGGTTCTCAGGATTCTGTCAGACTAAAATCAATTACATGTAGACAATCTTTAGGTATTGATGAGCAATTTGCTCAAAATAACGTTACCATCTATCCGAATCCAAGTTATGGGCAATTTACTGTCGAAACCGGAAGTGTAACGGCTGATACTATCACAATTACAGATAATCTTGGACGAGTGATTACTACTTTCAAACCATCTTTATCAAAATCGGATTTATCGATAGATAGTTTTGCAGAAGGTATTTATTATGTGAAAATAGATTATCAGAATAAGACTGTTACTAAAAAACTAGCTCTTAAAAAGAACTAAGTTATATATTTAATGATGATTTTTAAGCTTTAAACCCCGCTAATAGCGGGGTTTTTTGTGTTTTATACCAAAACTTTTATAAGGAACCGGGCTTTACAAAAGTCTGCCACCCTCTCATCGTATCAATAAAACGTTCACTTAACCCACCCTGGCGCAGATAATTTGCCATTACGGGTAATTGTGGACTATCATACATTGGGTTCTCTTTTACCTGAAGAGGAAAATCTCTCTGAAGAATAGCTGCACGAGCGATAAGCACGAAATCACAACCTTCATCCAAAAGTTCACCAGCACGCTGAGCACTCATAATTTTTCCAGCTACACCCAAACGAACACCTTTACGGGGAAGTTCAGTAAAAACACTCAGCATTGTTTTTCCTTTAAAAGTTCCTTCCCGAACTACCTGGGCTGAATCCCATAAAGCCAAGTCCAGATAGTCGATTAGTTCACGATCAAAAATGCTAGCGGTTATTTCTCGCAACTCCTCTAAAAGCAATCCGTATCGTTCAATAGATAATCGCCAGCCTATCTGGAAATCAGGTCCACAAGCTTGACGAATCCCTTCAATAACTTCAATGGTAAAACGGGCACGATTTTCCAGACTTCCTCCATATTTATCCGTGCGGTCATTTAAATTAGGGGACATAAATTCCGAAAGAATCCATCCAAAAGCTCCATGAACCGAGATTCCATTGAATCCTGCCTGTTGAGCTCTTTTTGCGGCTGTTATGAAGCTGTCACGAATTCGTTCTACTTCTTCAGTTGTAATTGCTTTGATTCCTTCTAATGTCATACTGGAAGCGGGAGCCGGTATTCCTCCAATAGAAGGCTTAGCCCGATGTCCGGCATGATGTAACTGTACTGCTGACAACGCACCTCCGTTACGAATAGCTGATGCCATTTTAGTCAATCCAGGTAAGTGGTCATCACTATGAATGCCTAACTGGCGTTCAAACGCTATACCTCCTGCTTCTATCGTTGCAGCGCTGGTTTGGATTAATCCGTAGCCGCCCTGGGCAAGTTGTTCCATCCAATATTGGTCGTATTCTGATGCAGTACCATCAAAATCACTTTGCTGGCTGGTTAACGGTGCCAACATAAAACGATTTCTCATTGCTGGACCATGTAAAAAAGTAAGCGGTTTAAATAAATCAGAAACAGCCATTTTGTTTATTTTTTTAGTTCTACTTATATGAATGATTATTTGGTGCAAAGTTGTCCAGATAATGACTCCTGCAAAATGGACGATTTTTACTTTATGATGGATGTTTTAGAACCGACTTTCAAAATCTTATTTTGAGTGGTTCTGCGGATAGATGCTGTTTTATTATCGATGAGAAATCGGATGAAAATTCTCCATTATAAAGTAAATTTCGTCCATTCTTTACCAAGCTTTCTCATCAGATCTTTGCCGTGTTAATAAAAACTATTCAAATGAAAAAAACAGCTATTATTATTCTTTCTGACCCAAAAGCGGGTTCAGAAGAAGCGCTAGGACGCGTATTCAATGCTTTAGCATCGGCCTATGAATTCAAACACGAAGGTGAAGATGTAAAAATTATTTTTCAGGGCACGGGTATAAGATGGCCTGAGCAACTTGAAAAACCCGAACATCCGGTTAATGCTCTTTATCAGGAAGTAAAAGATCATGTCCATGGTCTTTCGAAAGGATGTGTTGCTGTATTTGGCACCGAAATATCTGGCTATGATTTGTTAAGTGATAACGAAGTACCTGGAACTCCAGGCCTGCCAAGCTTTGTTAATCTAAAAAAAGAAGGTTACGACATCTTGGTTTTTTAACGCAGTTCTCCTACTGTCCTCTTATATTTTTAAGAGGGCAGTTTTTAAATTCATAAAATAAATTCAGACTATTAACTTCAATAAATCACCATCAAAAGGGTTGTTTTTTTGAGTAATTTAGCAGAACTGGAGATTCACATCCATCTAATCAAAACTCAAATACCACTTAACTTATAAATTATGCCAGACGATTTTCAATATTATATGCATCAATGTTTAGATCTCGCTAAAAGTGCTTTAGCTGCTGGTAATCCTCCTGTAGGCGCATTGATTGTATGGGATGGAAAAGTAATTGGTAGCGGTATTGAATCGGGTAAATCAACCGGAGACATTACTAATCATGCAGAAATAATGGCCATTAGAGATGCTCTAAACAATGGATATTCAGAAAAATTACATCTGGCAAAGCTATTCACTACACACGAACCTTGCATTATGTGTTCTTATATGATTCGCCATCATAAAATACCTGAAATCATTTATGGTACTGCTGTCCCGTATATAGGCGGCTTTACTTCAAAATATAATATTCTGTCCACTCAAGATGTACCCAAATGGGGAAATAACCCAAAGGTAATCAGCGGAATATGCCTTGAAGAATGTACTATTCTAAATGCTCAATTTTTAGAATTATTAAGCAAATCATAAATAACTATGCTATCACAGTCCGTATATACACTTGTTAATCAACAAAATGGAAACTTATCTTTTAAAGTATTCGAGTTTGACAACAGTAGTTATTTTGATCACATACAGCGGAATAATTATTTTACGCTAATCATTATTACTTCGGGAGAGGGATTGGCAAAAGTTGATCTTTGTGAGTATTCGTTCAAAGAAAATACGCTGTTTGCTTTTTATCCGTATCAGCCCTTTATGCTGGCTTCTGAAGGGCCGTTGACAGGTATTTCAATTCAGTTTCATCATGATTTCTTCTGTATATACAGACATCATAGAGAAATTGCTGCAAACGGAATCTTGTTCAACAATATTTATCAGCAACCATTTATACTTCTTGACCAAAACAACAGGCAAATACTTCTGAATATCGTTGGAGAAATTGTCAATGAGCTGAAAATGGAGGCTTTGAGAAAAGATGAAGTCCTTGTTTCTTATTTAAAGATATTCTTAGTTCTTGCTACCAGAATAAAACTCGAACAACAATCTATTAAAAGTGTAAATGGTAATGACAAGCAATTGCTCATTATACAGGATTTAAGAAATGCAATAGAAGATAATTTCAGAACAAAACATTCTGCAAGTGATTATGCAGATATGCTCCATGTGACACCTGTTGTCCTTTCACGAGCTGCAAAAAATCATTTCAACATGACGCTATCTGACCTGATAACTGAAAGAATTATTGTTGAAGCAAAAAGAGAATTGTATCTCACTGACAAAACAGTTAAAGAGATTGCCTATGAACTGGGTTATGATGATGAATATTATTTCAGCAGAGTGTTTAAAGGTAAAACCGATGTGTCGCCACAGTTATACAGAGATACAATAGGTTTTAATAAAGGTGCATAATAATTCATAAGTCAAAGTCTAGATATCGTAAAATTTCTGATGAAAAATTATAACTTTACAGAAACACAAAACGAATAATGCTTACTATAGATTTCTCAGATTTTCCTGAATTGGAAACCCAAAGGTTAAAACTCCGACGCGCTGATTTAAATGATGTTAATGAACTATTTGCGCTACGCTCTGACCCAAACATAATGAAATATATTCCCCGGCCAGTAGCCACATCAATTGACGAAGCCTCAGAACACTTCAAAATGATGGATGAAAAAATCAGCAACAATGAAGTGATTAATTGGGCTATTACACTAAAAGACAATCCCAAAATGATTGGAACCATTGGCTTTTTTCGTATGAAACCTGAGCATTTCCGTGCAGAAATTGGCTATATGTTACTTCCTGATTTTCATGGAAAAGGTTATGTTACCGAAGCAATTAATGGAGTTGTGGATTATGGTTTTTCTACCATGGGACTCCATTCTATCGAAGCAATGATTGATCCTGAAAATATAGCTTCGGCCAAAGCATTAGAGAAATGCAGTTTTGTTAAAGAAGCACATTTTAAGGAAAATGAATTCTATAACGGGCAATTTCTCGATACCGTAATTTATTCTAAATTGAACAAATAAGAGTTAATACTAACCTGCTATCTATAGCCTAAAAAGAATGAAACCGAACCCAAAATATAAAGTTATATTCTATATAATCGTCATTACATTCTTTATTGGCACTAGCCTACCCGTTAAAAGCCAGGAAAAAGTTCATAAATCTTCTGAAAAAGGCAGTACACCACAAAAATTATCTGTAAAAAGTATGCAGTCAGATTTGACTGTCCTTTGGTCAACAATAAAGGAGATGCATCCGGGATATAATTATTATACCTCAGCTGACAGCCTACAAAAAGTCTACAATCAGACCTATTCATCAATCAACAAACCGCTATATGAAAGTGAATTTATTTCTCAAATATATCCTTTCATCTGTAAATTGAGGTGTGGCCATACACAGATAAAACATTCTGTAGGGTATAAGGATCCTGTAGGTTTGTATCCTGCGCATTTGCCGTTTAAAGTGCTTGTCACTAATGGTAAGGTTTTTATAACTACCCATCAAACAGAGGTATTACGAACCGGAGATGAAATTATCAGTATCAATGACGTTGTTGTAAAAGAAATTATCAAACATGGGTTTGACTTGTATTCTACTGACGGTTATAATCAAACCTTTAAAGAATTGTTTTTAAGCGAGTATGACGGTTTTGAGGACGTCTGCAATAAATACTATCATTGGAAAGGTACTTATAAAATGCAAATACGAACCAGGCAAGGCGAACTTAAAGATTTGACTGTAGATACAGATAAAATAATCTCGAACGAACCCCAAACTGCCCCTTTTGATAATTATACAAACTGGACTACGGCAGAAAATACTGGAAATCTTAAGCTTCGGTTTTTTAATGATTCTCAGACTGCATTGTTTGAGACAAAGCCTTTCTCCTATCAGGATACCATTACATATAAAGAGGCTTTTAAGCAGATCGAGTCTAAAAAAATAAAGAATTTAATACTGGATGTGCGACATAATACAGGAGGTGACATTCGTGTTGCAATTCAATTATTGTCTTATCTCGCAGACTCCCCTTTTTCTATCATTAAAGATGTCAAATCACGGCTACAAAATCCGACTTTAAATAAATCTGCTACCTATTTCGATACGGATCGCACCAATGGATTTTTACAAGGATATAAAATTACCACTAAAGAAGGTTCATGGTATCATGTAGAAACTACCCCTGCAATGGGCACAGTATACGGTCCTCTTCCATTAGCAAAAGAATATCATTTTGACGGCAATTTGTATGTCTTAATTGATGGTGCTACTTTTTCATCGGGTGCGCTTTTTACAGCGGCTCTTAAATCGCAATGCAAAAACGTAAAATTCATCGGGAGAGAGACTGCTGGCGGTGAAGAAGGCTGTAATGGTATGGTGATGCAGGAATTAACATTGCCAAATACAAAAATAATGATTGATTTTCCCTGGATGCGTGTTGAATCTGTAGCCAGGAATCCAATTCGTGGTCGAGGCATTATGCCGGATTACAAAGTGGATTATGATCCGTTAGATATCGTAATTAAAAAAGACCGTGATCTTGAAAAGGCTATGGAGCTGATAAATAATTAGTCTTAGACTATTTGAATGATTTTGACTGGACAACTTAAATTGAGAGTTTTTTAGCCACAGATTAGAATAATTACACAGATTTAGAAGACTACACCAACTAAAAGAAATCTATTTTCAATAACTTCTTCTTTTACTCTTGAACCTCCTAACCTTAGCCACTTAGAACCTTAGTTACTTAGCATCTTTTAAATAAACCTTCCTCCTATAATCAATTCCCCATTTTGCCATTTCATCAATTAACGGAGAAAGTGTCTTACCATATTCTGTAATTGAATATTCAACCGTTATGGGTTTTGTATTCATTACTCTTCGATTGACCAAATTATTTACTTCCAAATCCTGAAGTTCCTTTGAAAGCATTTTTGTTCCAATTCCATTTATTTCCCGTAACAAGTCCATAAAACCTAATGTATTACCTTCTATAAGTGTTCCCAGTATATGAAATTTCCATTTTCCGGATAACAAGCTCATCGTATCACTTATGGCTTGCATTCTAACCTGGCAAACAGGCGTGGCATTTATTTCGGCAGTTTTTTTCATTGTTTTTGAATTGAATTTATGATTTGTAAAGTTACGAATCCACTAGACACTTTCTAAAAGGAAAGTAGTTTCCAAAGGGAAATCCATAGCAAATATACATTGAATATGGCCTAGTTTTGTAGGTATAAATTGCAAGCCTATTCTGAAATAGTATTCAAAAAAATGAAATTAAAATCTATAACACTACTAGTATTAATGCTTGGAAACTTTGGTTGTCAGGCTCAAACAAATAAAAAAATGGAAAACAATACCAATCCCTTATTATGCGATCCTGTTGAGGGCATTTGTGGAATATCCGATAATGCAACATCAGGAAAAATTGCAACACAAACCACAGAAAAACCTATCAAGGTTATTTATTTTACAGACCCTATTTGTTCTTCTTGTTGGGGAATTGAACCGCAACTACGTAAACTAAAATTGGAATACGGCAATACTATAGAAATTGAATACCGAATGGGTGGTTTGCTTCCGGATTGGAGCTACAACAGCGGTGGTATCAGCAAACCTTCTGATGTTGCACATCATTGGGACGAAGTGAGTGTTTATTATGATATGCCAATTGATGGTGATGTGTGGCTGGAAGATCCTTTACAATCCTCTTATCCGCCTTCAATAGCTTTTAAAGCCGCAGAAATGCAGAGCAAAGAAAAAGCGATTCAATTTTTAAGAGAAATCCGGGAAATGGTTTTCCTGCAAAAAAAGAATATTGCAAAGTGGGAAAACTTAGAAATGGCTGCTAAAAAAGTGGGTTTAGATGTACAACAATTTACAACCGATTTTAATGGTAAGGCTAAAGTCCTTTTTGAGGAAGATTTGCATTTTGCAAAACAAAATGGCGTTAGAGGATTCCCAACCATCTTTTTTATAGATGCAACAGGACAGAAAGAAATGGTTTATGGTTCAAAACCATACGCCTTGTATGAAAGCGCTATTTTAAAACTTCACTCAAAAGCTATCAAAAGTGAATATCATAAAAATTGGGAAGTGCTTTTTTCAAAATATCCTTCTTTGACAGCAAAAGAATTTTCTGAACTTTCTGGAACACCAAGAGCAGAAAGCGAAAAGCATTTAAATGAACTTGCAGCTAAAGGGAAATTAGGAAAACTGACAACTAAAAACGGTTCCCTTTGGACGGTAAAGAATTAGTTACCGACTGCTCAAGCACAATCTAGTTTTAAAACCTGTAAACCATAAGATTTACAGGTTTTTGTTTTTACTGACACCTCAAATATATGAGTCGTTTCTATGGTTGTTTTTGGGGAACACTAGGCGAAATTTTTTTCAAGAAGATGATACCATCATACGTTTCTTCGTATTTTCTTGAAAAAAACTTCGGATCCTTTGGATCAAACCCCGGGCCACCTACAAAAAGCTGTTTCATTTTAGTGCCAAAGAATTTTTTCATCTCTGGATTTTTGACAGCTGTAGCAATATCAACAAAATAGATATCAGGTTGGGCTTGAAAAAAAGTTTCTGCATATGTTTTTTTATAAGGTTTGTCAAGTATACGGTATTCGGATCCTAATACCTGTTTCTTTTTAATGACAAAGCCTAACATCTTGCCGCTCCCAAAATCAAATCCCGTGGCATAATAATCGTCCTTAAAATGTTCTTTTAGCCTGCTACCCAAACTCGGTACTATCGTACCAAAGTCTTTTTTGTTTATATGTTCATTATGTGCCCATATAAATGCCTTACTACCTGGTACTTCTATATTCATTATCTTTACAACATTCTCATACATTGCATTATCACGTACATCCGTAGCTGGCCATGAAATATAAGCTGTATAATCTTCCAGATATCCCAACCCTCGTATCATGTCTACATATTCATTTGTATTTGCAGCCTTAAGGCGTTGCGAATCCTGCTCCAGCAATTGTGTTAACTGCTGTAGTTTCGGTTGCATTTTCTTTCCCCATTCCTTTATTTTCACATGTCCATATTCCGCTGTCGAGCAACTGTCTGCTGCTGCTAAAAGGTTTTCATCAATTTTAATGTTATATTTTTGAACATAACTTCTTAGCCTTTTATTAATATCCTCTCCCATTTGGTTGTCTATTCCATAAAACCGTATCTCTGCCTCCCGAGGTTTTCCCTGATTGTAATTACGCATCCATTCCAGTAAATCGGCTACTTCAGTAGTACGCCATAAAAAATGTCTAAAATTTTTTACGACACTGGCTTTATCTCCGGGACCGCCACTTATCCATTCATTAATAGCTTGTTCAGCCTGATAACTTTCTTCCATAATAAAAACTCTCACACCATTGTGCTCAACCAAGTATTTAAAAAACTTGGCTTTCAGGTCAAAAAACTCCTTAGTATGATGGGTAGCTTCACCAAACCCATAAATCTTTGCTTCTTTAAAACCTTGAGGCTCATTCTGCGCAAATGCCGCTAGCTCTGTATTTTGACCCGCATCTTCAATAACAATTGCATTGGCATTTAGCCAAGATACGACATCGGTGGTTTGTGCATTTAGACTGATAGAAAACAGACATAAGAAACAAGCAAAAATTCTGTACATAGTTAATTGGGTTTGGGTTAAATATATAATTAAACAGCAAATAAAAAAAGTTGATTTTGACTCGGTAGCTTTAATTGTAGGTTTTATTAGCCACAGATTAAAATGATAACACAGATTTAAAGAATCCATTCCTACCAATATAAAAGAAGTTACTTACTAATCGTTTGACTGTCTTCTTAGGCCTCTTATATTGTCCCGATGACACCCTTTATCTATTTGCATTCATTTGTAATTTTGATATAGAACCAATTTACTGAAACATGAGAAAAATTAGAATCTTCGAGCATATATCTCTTGATGGTGTGATAGAACATGATGAGAGATTTATATATGGTGCATGGACTACTCCTTATCGTTCTCCAGAAGGAATGGCTATGTTACTTAACGCATATGGAACAAATTTTGACCTTCTGCTTGGACGAAGTACTTATGATGCATGGTCGCATTTTTGGCCAAATGCCGGCGATTTTCCTATGGCGAACGCTATAAATAAGGCGACCAAATATGTAGTGACCCATAATCCCGATAGCCTCGAATGGGGACCTGTAAAGAGTTTGGGCAAGAATATAATTGCCGAACTAAATGAACTAAAATTCACCGAAGGGCCGGATATTGTACTTTCAGGCAGCATTTCCTTAACTTCCCTGCTTTTAGATGCAGGATTGATAGATGATGTCATACTTATTGTTTACCCTGTTGTATTAGGTAAAGGCAAACGTCTTATATCGGACAAAATTGATGCATGCCGGTTAGAATATGTGAATTCATTGTCAACACCTACAGGAGTAATGATTAACTCCTATAAATATCTTTCTAAATTTTAGTAGGTAGTATTGCCCATAAAAGAAAAAGCCTTTAAATCATGATCTAAAGGCTTTTCCGTTATTTATTCATATTGCTATTCTTCCTTATCTATTTCCACCAATGGTAGTAATTATGCAATCCGTCATACTCAAATCCACAACGTGGATATAATTGGTTTCCAATATCGTTTGTTTTTTCCGTTTCAAGCATCAATCCACAAGCTCCGGTTTCCTCACACCATTGTTTGCTACGGTCAATTAAGGCGACAGAAAGTCTCTTTCCTCTGTAATCCGGATGCACAAACAAATCGCTTAACAGCCATTGTTTTCGCAGTTTGGTATAATGAAAAAGTTTATACAGTTGGACAAATCCCACTGCTTTCCCGTCTACTATAGCCAGAAAAATGTCTGATTCGCTGTTTAGAAATCTTTCTTTTAAAAATACTTTTCCTTTTTCTAAATCGGATTCTTGACGATAGAAGATTCTGTAGAGGTTAAACAGAACTGCTGTCTCATTCAAGTCTTCCAGACTTGCTTTTTTGATTTGATAACTCATGTTGTTATGTGTTTAAATTTATTCGGCTAAAGTATTTTCAATTTGGACTACATTTGTAATCCAGATTTAACTTAACAAGTAGTCCAGATGTTTCCGTTTCAACATATAATTATCATCGATAAAAAGAGTAAAATTCCTTTATATAGGCAGATTGCTATTTCTATTATCAATGAAATAAGGACAGGAACCTTAAAAGCCGGGGCACATCTGCCGGGAACAAGAGAGCTTTCTAAAAAATTAGGTGTACACCGCAAAACAGTTATTGCGGCCTTTGATGAATTGAGTGCTCAGGATTGGATAGTAATTGTTCCCCGAAAACACGTTACCGTATCAAAACAGATTCCTACTCTAAAAGCTCAAAAATGGAATCAAAAAGACGCTACATTGTCGTATCAGAATGCTTTTGATTTTCCTCTTCATGGACAGGAAGAAAAAACGTCAAGTCAGCCTATACTGTCAGCTCCAGAAATTTTTATAGATGACGGTTATCCCGATATAAGACTTTCTCCAATAGACGAATTATTAAAAATATACCGGTCGTATACAATCCGGAAATATGCTGTCAAAAATGCTATTGTAGGAACTACCCAAGGCACGCTAAAACTCAGAGAAGAACTTGTAAGCTACCTATCTAAAACAAGAGGATTAAATATTACAACAGATAACCTGCTGATTACACATGGTGCACAGATGAGTATCTACCTGGCTTCTCAAATACTGTTAGACAAGGAAGCTACTATCATTATTGGCAATCCCGATTATCCGATAGCCGACAAAACATTTGAAAGAACAAAAGCATCGGTTATTGAAGTGGCTGTTGATGAAAACGGATTGGATATCCACGCAATTGAAAAAATTTGCAAAAAGAAAAAGATAACTGCCGTTTATATAATTCCGCACCATCATTACCCAACAACAGTAACCTTGAGCGTGGAGAGAAGAATGAAACTTTTGGAACTTTCAAACCAATATTCCTTTACTATCATTGAAGATGACTATGATTACGATTATCATTATTCTTCTTCACCCTATTTGCCAATAGCCAGCGGAAGTCATAACGGAAATGTAATTTACATTGGCTCTTTCTCTAAGGTTTTAGGTCCTTCTATTCGTATTGGCTTTATGGTAGCGCCTAAAAACTTTATTGAGCAGTGTATAAAACTACGGGAAGTCATTGACTATGGAGGTGATGGATATATGCAAAATGCCCTTGCCGAACTAATTCAAAATGGAGATTTAAGCCGCTATCTGAAAAAAACCAAAAAAAGCTACCATCAGCGCAGGGACTATCTGGATGCTTTGCTAAAAAAACATTTAGGCAGCCATATTACGTATGCCTTACCTGATGGCGGAATGGCTATCTGGATCAAAATAAATTCTCCTTTTTTGGTAAGTAAATTGGAGTCAGTACCTCAACTGCATATCAAACGAATCGACAAGCAAGAAAACGCCTTCCGTTTTGGCTTTGCTTCTATGAATGAAAAAGAATTGGAAGAAGCTGTGTTGTGTTTAAGGGAGGTGCTAAGGTTCTGAGGTGCTAAGGTTATTAGTTCATATATCTAAAAGAGAAAGTTGTTGAAAGTAAATTTTTGTATATGTTTTTATTTGGAGTAAAACCACTTACCACTATCGACTAACCATTATCAACTATCAACTATAGGGGTTCTGAGACGCTAAGGTCAGTTTACCGGCATCATTGTATACAAATCAGATAATGTATAAAACTGAAGGTCATTTAGTTTCATATAATCACATATAAACTCTAAAGTTTCAATTTTGGTCTGATAATTTTCAGTTACATTTTTAACCGGTTTATGGCCGCACAAAATCAAAATTTTATTGTTCTTCTTCGTATAATCCAATAGTTCTAAAAGATAAGACATGCTAAAATGCACATGGTTATCGTCTATACCAAAAGCATACATATATTTGCCTCCTCTAAAATAACATCCTTCAGTTTCCGGAGTATCACATCGAAAAGCCCTACCTCTTATTACATTAAATTTAGAAGATAAAGCCTTGTCAATAGAATCAGAGCGTTGCCCATAAGGATAGGCAAATGACGAAACATTAAAAGACAATCGTTTCATAGAAGCAAGCATCGGATCGATCTCCTGGTTCACGTATTCATTAATCCCATTAGTAGCCACATATTTCACCGCGTTGTAATGATGATATCCATGCCCTGCTATTTCGTGGCCTTCTTTTTGCATTTCAAGCAGTTTTTGGATTTGGGGAGCACCAATAGAATCAATCCGGCAAACGCAAAAACTAGCTTTCCATCCATATTTTTTGAGCGCTTGATTCGCATCAAACCATTCATCTACATAAGCATCGTCAAAAGAAAGAACTACTCCCGCTTTATAAGGCTTTTGGGTAGCTTCTGGTTTTGGTTCTGGCTCTGGTTTTGAAACTTCTTCACAGGAAATAAAAGTGAAAAGCGACAAAACGAATAAGGCTTTAAGTAACGATGACTTCATATTTTTTATTTGCTATTTTTTAAAAATCATAAAAATTTGACTTTCAAATAAATATCTTCATTTTATATAAAAAAAGAAAAATTCTAAGGAATTTGGGAATTTCAGCAAATTAAAAACTATTTATTTTTTAAAACACTTAATCTAAAAAATATTTTTAAGATTTTTATTTATCTTTATTATGTCCTATATAGTTCAGAAACCTATTATCATTATTACAAAATGAAATTCAAAACACCTCTGAATTTTAAGGCTGTATTTACAAAAAAAATGCAGTTCCCGTTTTATAAGGAGAATAGAAAAATAATTACACAATCTGTAATTGGCGTGTTCTTTATCGGATTGGGAATCTGGTTTGTAAAACACGAAAAGACAGAAATTTTCCAAATAAAACATACTCTTGGCACAGCGTCCCTGCAATGGGTTTGTTTAGGCATATTCATCACTCTTATTTATTTTATCCTGCAAGGATTGATGTATGTCGCCTCTTTTGCTGCGGTAAATGCCAAAATAGCAGTAAAAGACGGTGTCGTCCTTTTCCTAAAACGAAATTTCATTAGTGTGTTCCTTCCGGCCGGAGGCATCTCTTCTCTCGCCTTTTTCACAAAAAAAATAGAAGAAAAAGGAAATAATAAAACCCAAATTCATCTAGCATCCTCTATTTATGCTTTTATCGGATTGATTTCGGTAGTGCTTTTTGCCATTCCTGTATTCCTGTATGCTTTTATCAAAAATACTATCGGAAGTGAAGATTGGGCAGCATTAGTGCTAATCAGCCTATTTCTGGTTAGTATTATCAAAGCCTATCAATCCATCATAAAAAAAGGAGCATTATACAGAATGATACTAAAATGGTTTCCTAAAACGGAAGTTTTTATAAGTGAGTTGGAAATCAATAAAATCAACAAAAAGAAATTCCTTCTTGCTTTATGGTATTCTATTCTGATTGAATTCGTAGGAATAAGCCATTTGTATATTGCTATGTTGGCATTGAACTTTCAACCCTCTTTGATGGCAGCTCTAATGGGTTATATTATTTCTGTTATTTTTTTAATCCTATCGCCTTTTATGCGTGGCTTAGGTGCCGTTGAGATTTCAATGAGCTATATTTTAATTCGCTATGGTTTTAAAAATCCGGATGCTATTGCGATAACTTTTCTATATCGTTTCTTAGAGTTCTGGACACCTTTGTTAGCAGGAATAGTGGTGTTTCTATCAAAAATCAATAAGATACTAATACGCATAGTTCCGGCTCTCCTGCTATTTACTTTGGGCATCATAAACATAATTTCTGCTTTAACTCCGGCTATTAGTAATCGGTTGGCACACTTAAAAAATTATTTGCCTCTCGAAGCCATCCATGTTTCTAATTATTTAGTATTTACTGCAGGACTTTTTTTATTAGTTACCGCATCATTTATGATTAAAGGATTGCGAATGGCCTGGTGGTTTGCATTATCACTATCCCTAATTTCTTTATTGGGTCATATAACCAAAGCTATTGATTATGAAGAAGCTATAGTCGCATTAATTGTAATCAGCGTTTTAATAGCAACCCGCAAAGAGTATTACATAAAAACCAATCCGAAACTTAGTTTATTAGGGTTGGAAACCGCTGCTTTAAGCATACTGGCCGTAATAATCTATGGCAGTATTGGGTTTTATTTTTTAGATAAAAAACATTTCGGCATTGATTTTAGCACATTTCAATCCATCAGATATACGTTACAGAATTATTTTTTAATTGGAAGTACTGATCTGATTCCGTTAGATCGTTTTGCGGATCATTTTCTATTGTCGATAAAAATCAGCGGTTTTTTATCAATTGCCTTTTTAGTGTATACGCTTATCACTCCATACATCTATAAAAATACAACCACCAACGAAGAAAAAGAACTGGCAGAAGAATTGGTTGAAAAACACGGCAATTCCGCTCTGGATTATTTCAAAACCTATTTTGACAAACAGCTTTTTATTTCAAAGAGTAAAATGGCTTTTATTGCTTACAAATTAGCCGGAAACTACGCAGTTGTGCTCGAAAATCCTGTGGCACAGAATGAAGAAGAAATGAAAAATTGTATCCTAGAATTCGACCGTTTTTGTTACGAAATCGGTTTAAAAAGTATTTTTTACAGAGTATTAGAAAAAGACCTCGAGCTGTATCAATCGTTACATAAGAAATACTTTTTCCTTGGTCAGGAAGGTATCGTAAACTTAACGGGATTTAGCTTAGAAGGCAGCAGCAAAAAATCATTGCGTAATGCCTTGAATAAAATAACAGAAGGCGGATTTAAAGCCGTCATCTACCAACCTCCAATACATAACGAAATTTTACAAAGAGTAGAAACCGTAAGTTCTGAATGGTTGAAGGAAACCGAAAGAAAAGAAATTGTTTTCTCTCAGGGATTATTCAGTATTGAAGAATTAAAGCATCAAATCATAATTACCGTTGAGGATAAAGAGTCAAAAATAGTTGCCTTTTTAAATATCATTCCAGACAGCAAACAAGGAGAAGCCACCTACGACCTTATCCGCAAGACAACTGATGCTCCAAATGGAATCCTGGATTTCATTATGATAGCTCTTTTTGATTATTTAAAATCACAAAACTATACGGCAGTCAATTTAGGCCTCGCTCCAATGAGTGGTATTGAAACACCCAAAACCATTCAGGATAAATCAATGAAATATGCCTATGAAAAAATCAGGTCGTTCTCACATTACAAAGGATTGCGAAACTTTAAGGAAAAATTTTCTCCGGTTTGGTACAATCAATATGTGATTTTTTCAGACGACTATGATTTAATACAAATACCAAGAATTTTATCGAAAGTTATTAAACCTTAATATACTGTTGTTTATCATTAATCTTGAAAAATTATACCATGAAAAAACTTATTTCAAGTCTTACAATTGCACTGGTATTTATTTTAAATGCTAATGCTTTAGAAAATGATGTTATCAGTTATGGCCCGTTTGGAAAAGTGACAATTTATAAACCAACAGGCGCACCAAAAACGCTTGTACTTTTTATATCGGGTGATGGCGGTTGGAACAAAGGCGTTATCGATATGGCTAAAAAAATAGCAAGTCAGGATGCAATGGTAGTTGGTATAAACATCCTTACGTATTATAAAAACATAAAAAAAGAAAACGTAAAATGTTATTACCCGGCCGGTGATCTTGAAAATTTGAGTTTAGAAATTCAAAAAAGATATAAATTCCCAAGTTATTTCAAACCTATTTTGGTTGGTTATTCTGCCGGATCGACCTTAGCCTATGGTGCATTGGCACAAGCTCCTGAAAACACTTTTAAAGGCGTAATTGCATTGGGATTTTGTCCTGATATTGAATGGGATAAAACCTTGTGCAATGGATTCGGACTAACTTCAAAAGTTTTAAAACCCGGGAAATCTTTTTTTCTGAATCCCAGCTCAAAATTAACAGCTCCTTTTATTGTACTTCATGGCGCTAATGATCTTGAATGTCCTTATGCTGATGCTGTTAAGTATATGAAAGAAGTAAATACAGAACAATTAATCACGTTGCCCAATGTTGGTCATGGTTTTTCAGTAACAAAAAATTGGATGCCGCAGTTTATTACAGCCTTTAAAAAAATCCAAAACACACCAACATACAGAGACGAAAAAAATTTAGAAAGCAAAACAAAACAGCCCCAAAACTTTCAGCCTTATCAGACCAACTTACCGCTCACCATCATTCATTCTGAGGCCAAAGAAAATTTGCCACTCGCTTTTATGATTTCCGGCGATGGTGGCTGGACAAGTTTTGACCAGAAACTGGGCGAACAATTTTCAAAAGCTGGAATTCCTGTAGTTGGATTGGATGCACAAGACTATTTTTGGAACACCAAAACACCACAAAAAAGCGCTCAGGATATTTCAAATGCAATTAACCATTATCTACAACAATGGAATAAAAGCTCTTTCATTTTGGTAGGTTATTCCTTTGGAGCCTCAGTCGTACCATTTATAGCCGGCAATTTCCCAAATGAATTAAAAGAAAAAATAAAAGGCGTGTATAGCCTGTCACCAGACGTAACTGCCGATTTTGAAATTCATCTTTTAGATATGGCAGGAATTAGTTCCGATGAAAAATATAATGTTATAAATGAAATCAATAAAATTAAATCGCTAAATCCGGTTTGTTTTTTTGGGAGTGAAGAAAGCGAAACTGTTCGTAAAACATTTGAAACATCAGTATCAAAAGTAATCCTATTGGCAGGCGACCATCATTTTGATAATAATTTTGTTTCTATTGTTGAAAGTGTTTTAAAGAATTTATAACCTATGTAGGTAAGATAAAAACAGGTAGATTATTGCTCCATACAATCTAAAATGAAGAACTCCATTGTCTCTTTTTTCCGCCCAAAAAAAATTATGGCTGAAGGCATTGTTTTTTGTTTTTTTTTCTAATTTTACAAAGCAAATGATACCCTAAAGAACAATAATCTGCTGTATTATAATTTAACTCCCATAATGTAATCAGCAGCTTCCTACCCCATGGATTTTCCAGATGGATTCTTTTGTATATACAATTCAACATTTGTTTGATTTCTATTCAAACAGCGATTGACAAATTTAATCCTTTAGGAAAACCATGAAAAAATGCTATTTTACCCTACTAATGCTAGGCTGTATCGGGATTGCACATGCCCAAATTGGCATAGGAACGACTAATCCACATGTATCTACTGCCCTAGATGTGACAGCAGATGACAAAGGCATACTGCTTCCAAGAATATCACTCACAGGTTCTACAGATAGCTCAACAATTGCTACAGGGAATGTGGAAGGCTTACTTATATTCAACACCGCAACCGTTGCTGATGTTACGCCAGGCTATTATTATTGGCTTGGCACAAAATGGCAACGCATGGATGGTAGAGCTAGTAATGGATGGCTCCTTACAGGAAATTCAGGAACCGATGCCAACATGAATTTCTTAGGAACTACAGATGCTCAGGACCTTACCTTTAGGACTAACAATGTGGAACGTCTGAGAATTACACGAAAAGGACGATTACATTTTTCAAATACTAGTGTCTCTCCCTTATATCCAAACATATTTTTAGAAGGCGGAAACGAGACGACTTCCGGAGTTGCCAACATAGCCATTGGTGAGTCTGCCCTTGCCAATATTGATTCAGGTCAACAAAATATTGCAGTGGGAAGAAACGCTCTAAAGGATAATTCATCTGGTTTGGCCAATGTTGCTATTGGGAATGAAGCCTTGGGAAGCAATACATACAGTCTTTCCAATGTTGGTGTAGGTTTTGCAGCGCTTACAATGTTAAATGATGGGGGGCAAAATGTTGCCATAGGTACTAATGCAGGAAGCACTTTGCCAAGCGGTCAGAGAAATACTTTTATAGGTTCATTTGCCGGCACTACCATAGACGGCCTAGATAATGCAACTGCCATAGGCTATCAAGCCACAGTTGAGGCTAATAACAGCATAGTGTTGGGAGCTACCGGCTCAATGGCAGTGAATGTAGGAATTGGTAACACGATGCCAAACAGTACGCTTCAAATTAGCGGTTCTTTCAGTGCAGCAATTAACAGTACAGCTGTCGATTATGCTGTTACAGACAAAGATTACACAATACTCTACACCGTTTCCGGAATCACTATAACGCTTCCCCCTGCCAATGATAGCAATACAGGACGCATATATAATATTGTATGTGATATTGCAGCAGGCTCTATAAATTTAAACGGAGGCGAAATCACAAAAGATGGCTCAGTTATTACCTCAGCAACAGGATCTGTAGTATTGCAGAGTACAGGAATCAAATGGGTAGTTGTTCGATAATTATCATCAGATTAAAATCGGGTCAAGAAAAATCAGTTTGGTTCTGCCATTTTTTAGACTTATAAATAATTTATATAAATTAAAAATTTAACGAATTAAATAAAAATAATTAACTTTGTTTATAACATAAAGGAGCCCAAATCCATAAAAAACGTATTTAAACACTTTGTAATTGCGTGCCCCCTATGGAAAAAAAGAGCCAATTTTACCTACAAGCCCAAAAATATTGGAAAACTGTAGTAAAGAAAAAATACTCTAGTGATTGTGCTGATCTCCAGCTTCAGATTGATGCACACAAACGCCTCCTAAACATTTTTCAGGCGGGCGATTATTACTTCCTCTTGTTTGACATTTTTAACGGAGAAATAACTGAAATAAGCCCTGAAATGGAATCGGTATTAGGCTATTCTCCAGAAGAAATGAACATGAGTCTGTTCATGGACAGCATTCATCCACAGGATAAGCCCTATTTTCTGAGCTTTGAACATCAAGCCACTATATTTTTTAATAACGCAGCTATTGATAAAATTGGCCTTTATAAGGTTCAATATGATCTCAGGCTTGAAAAAAAAGAGGGTGACTATGCCCGTATACTGATCCAGTATGTATTGGTAAACTATGAAGATCGAAATATTTATCACAGCTTCCATATCCATACTGATATTACCCATATCAAAAGGGAAGGAATTCCCCGCTGCTCTATCATAGGATTAGATGGCGAACCTTCCTACTATGACATTCAGGATACAGCCTCTATCCTGCCCTCTTATGAAATCTTTACAAAAAGAGAAAAAACAATCCTAAAAAGAATCGTAGAGGGAAAAACCAGCCAGCAGATAGCAGATGAACTTTTTGTTAGTATTCATACCATCAATACCCACCGCAAGAATATATTGGATAAAAGTAATACTGATACACCAGTGCAATTAGTAAAAAAAGCAATTGAAGAAGGCTGGGTGTAACCAAAAATCACTAGCTCTAGGTATTGTATACAAGATAGTCGGTATATAGATTTGACTATACCAAAACCATCTGCAATGAAAAAAATAGTACTAACTACGGTGATTATCTTACAGACAACTTTTTTGTTTGGACAACAATGGTCAAATTGGGTTAAAGCGACCTGTAACCAAGGAATACAAGGTGCTGCGGTAAACTATGGCTATAACGAATATGGCAAAGGATATGAATGGAATTGGAAAGTCAAAAATACTTATACAAGGACCGTTACCTTTGATTTATATTTCAAAGTAGGAAATGATAAAAAAAGCTGGGGGACTTTTACACTTGAACCTAACAAAGAACATCAACACGTTTCATTCTACTATAACGATGCTTCTCCCGCTTTTTTAATAACCGTTGAAAATGTATTTTTTGGAACATTAAAAGATCCTAATTCTAAAAGATGTTGGGCAGAATGCGATAATGGAACGGCTATCTGTAACATAAAAGACGGACAAGCCAATTCCTCTTCTGGAAATAACCAACAAACTACAACACAAAACGACCTCACCGAATACAACCGAAGCAAAGCAGATCTTGAACGTCAAATGCAGAACGAAAATGCAAAAAGACAAGAAGAAGCTAATAAAATAAACAATCAAAGTAAACAATTTATAAGTGTGTATAATGAAGGTGTAGACTTGCAGCGCCGAGGAAATTTTAAAGAAGCTAAAGATAAATATCAGCAAGCAAGTGGTTTAGCAACGAATGACACTCAACGCAAACAAGCAAAGAGTGCTTTTGATGATATGGATAAAGCTACAAGAAATGAGGCTGCACTAAATGTTATTGGAGATGGCTTAAAACAAATTGGCTCCGCTTTAGACAAAGCTCATGAAGAAAAACAGCAAAAGTATAGAGATGAAAGGAGTGAACACGAGAGAAAACGTGCAATTATTGATGAAGATAAAGCCATAAATACGATAACGGACCCTAAAATTTTTGAAACGTATGCCGATTATGTTGTCAAAAACCTTGAAAGCCTAAACTATACATTTGAAAAAATATCACTTTATACAAACATTCCCAATAAAGAAAAAACGGTTATGCTAAATTTTAAAGGCATTATGGTTATTATTACAAATCTATGGGATGGATCCTCTATGTCAAAATACATTACTTTTAAAGCAGAATCAGAAAAATTATATAGCAATTTAAAAAATTCAGCTTTTCTTGAAACTTTAAAACAACTCTATCCTTTTTACGACAATTTTTCAGGAAAATTAAATTCTTTCGACCATACAAATTGTATCGTATTTGGTTTAGAAAAAACACAGCCTTTTATTGAAGTATACAATAAAGGATACCAAAGTACCACTTACAAAGGTTTTGCCAAAACTTTAAGCGAATTTGAAAAAGCGACAAAACAAAAATTAGCGAAGAAAGACAATTCAGTTGATGGATTAATTGAAAAAGCCGAGCTTTACATAGCCGGTAATAATGGTGTTGAAAAAAATTATCAAAAAGCTCTTGAACTGTATCAACAAGCCCTTGATAAAAGCAAAGACAAAGAAATACTACTAAAAATAGGCTATCTACACGAAAAAAATTTAAACTACGATAAAGCAATTGAATCATATGAGTCTTACATTGCCAATAATAACAATATTAAATCTATAGTGTATAGTAGTTTAGGCTGGATATATAACAATGTCGACACCCCATTCTATAATGTAGAAAAAGCAAAAAATAATTTCGAAAAAGAAATTGCAATCTTAGAAACAAATTATAATAGAGAAACTGTAGAAAATAAAAAATTTGAATTAAAGAAAAATATTGCAAACACTTATTCAACATTGGGATTTTTATATAACTATCCTGGAAGAAATGAAGTCCCTGAAGTTAGTGTTGTATATTATGAAAAAGCGCTACAATGGGATGAAAATGATGCCCGTGCTGCTTTTGATTTAATGAAGTTATACGCCAAGGATTGGAAAGATGGAAATTTTAAAAGAGATACCAAAAAAGCAAAGTTTTGGGCTTTGAAAGTTTGTGAGATTGCAGACCGTCTTGAAGTAAAAAACGGTGAAAGCTTCGAAGCAAAAATAGCCCGGATGAGCTGTGGCACTGCAAAAGATCACGTTAAAAATAATTTCAAATATTTAAAAAAATAAAATAAACCTCTACAAAACTTTGCGACTCTGCGTCTTTGCGAGCTTTTATTTCACAAGTCCTATATTTTCAATACTTTCGATTTAGCAGAAAATGACAACTCCATTGCTAAAAACAGAAATACTTTTGAAAAAAATATCATCATGGGCTTCAAACATTTCTTAAAAATGCGACAAGGACAGCTATTTATTGGCATCATCCTTTTAGGCTTAGTTATCAAACTAGCCGAATCCGGTTATTTATTTGGTAAATGGTTGTTTAATTTTTTAAACGGATAGGATGAGAAACATTATTACAATACTGCTTTTTTTAATGACTGTTCCTGTCGCTGTGGCCCAAAATTCAAATCTGATAAACGGTTATGTTTATACTCAGGACAAAAAGCCTTTAGCCGGAATCACCGTCGTTTTAGTCACTACAGACAATGAAGATCCGGTAAAAACCAGCATCACTGATTCCAATGGAAAATATGAATTTGAAGGAATAAAGTTAGATCGCTTTCGTGTTCTTATACAGCATCTGGGTTTTGAAAAACATATTTCAGATGCCTATGAACGTAAAGCCGACGGACAAGAATTGCCTTCAATATCCTTACTTGAGTCCAGCAATACGCTTAACGAAGTAACCATTACGGCACAAAAAGCATTTGTTACCCAAAAAATCGATAAAATTGTTGTGCGTCCTGACGCCTTGATTACCAGTGCCGGACTCACAGCTCTTGATGTTTTGGAAAGGGCTCCGTCTGTTACGGTAGATATGAACGGAAATATTTCCATCAGAGGCAAAAATGGAGTAATGGTACTCATTGACGGAAAGCCTTCCTATCTTTCTGCCCAGGATTTGGCTAGCTATTTAAGATCGATTCCTGCATCCAATATTGAAAACATGGAGATTATGACCAATCCATCTGCAAAATATGATGCCTCGGGAAATGCGGGAATTATTAATATAATCCATAAAAAAAATACTGCCAAAGGCTTTAATGGAGGGCTAAATCTTTCTTATGGGCAAGGCAAGTATATGCGTACCAATAACAGTTTTAATTTTAATTACCGCATACAGAAATGGAATTTCTTTTCTAACCTTGGATTGGGAAAAAACAACAGCTACCAGGATCTAACCATCAAAAGAGAATATTTTACTCCGGAAGGCGAAAGAAGCTCTGCTTTCATCCAGAATTCCTATATCACTCCGGAAGGAAAAAGTAACTCGATAAAATTGGGAACCGACTTTTATGCGACCAAAAAAACAACTTTTGGTGCTTCTTTTAGCGGATTTTTAAATCCATCAGAAAGAAATACTGCTAACAATGCTGTTGTATATGATGGACAGATGAATCCTGTAAACACCATACAGGCAAGAAATCCGATGGATGTCAAATTTAGAAACAGGAGTTTTAACCTAAACATGAACCATCTGATCAACGACAAAGGACAGCAACTCACCGTAAACCTTGATAATATTGTTTATCGGTCAGAAATATCGCAAAAACTGCTAAACAAAGTATTTGATACCGATGGACAAACCGTCTCAGACACCCGACTTGATTCAGAACTGCCATCCAAAATAAAAATCTATTCCGGAAAAGTAGATTATTCAGGAATTCCATTGTTGGGCGGTCAAGCAGACCTGGGAGCTAAAAGCAGTTATGTACACACCAGCAATATAGCAGACTTTAGTGATGTTGTTGGCAATACCAGCACACCAAACTATGAGTTTTCAAACGATTTTACCTATAAGGAACAAATCCATGCTATTTACGCCAATTATGCCAAAGACTTTAAAAACATATCCATACAGGCAGGATTACGAATGGAACATACACGTATCAAAGGCCATCAGGCAGGAAATCCTACCGTAGCCGATTCATCATTCACTATAAATTATACCAGCCTATTCCCTACCTTATTCATCCAATATAGAGCCGATACGCTTCAGAACAATGTGATAGGGCTTTCACTTGGCCGAAGAATTGACCGTCCCAATTACAAAGACCTGAATCCTTTTACCTATCCGATGGATCGTTTTACCTTTTATGGTGGAAATCCATATCTAAAACCGACATTTTCTTATAATGCCGAACTCTCGCATACCTATAAACGTTATCTGACAACAACCTTGTTTTACAGCTATATCGATAACCTGATTTCTGAAACCAACGAACAGAGAGGTACCATCTATTACAGCAGGCCCGGTAACTTCGCCACACAGATAGCTTATGGAATTTCTTTAAATGCTACTTTCAAATTATATCCGTGGTGGACATTACAATGTTATGCCGCTGCTTCTGATAATTCATTCAAAAGCAAGATGTATACGGAAGATATTGACGATTCCAAATGGAATTGGGTCGTATCCCCTACAAACCAGTTCACCATCAATGATAAATGGAGTGCCGAGCTTTCAGGACAATACCAAAGCAAGGCCTTATCAGGACAATTTCTAATCTCTCCTATCGGTTCCGTCAGAGCTGGCGTGGCCATGAAAATGCTAAACAACAAAGGAGCACTAAAACTTAATGTTTCCGATGTTTTTTATACCAATCAGGTCGAAGGCGAAATACGAAACATCCAAAACGCCAAAGCTTCCTGGTTCAGCTATCTGGATTCAAGAGTCGTGACACTATCCTTCTCCTACCGATTCAGCAAAGGAGATAATGTAAAAGTCCGTCAATCAGGCAGTGCTGATACTGAGCAAAAACGTGTGAAAGTTTAGTTGTTTCTGGGGTAAAAAGGTACTAAGGCGCTAAGGTTCTGAGGAGCTAAGGTTTTATTTTTATGTATCAAGAGATAACTTTTAAAGTAAACTTTTTGTTTCTCATAACTGCTCAATCTGTGTAATTGTTTTAATCTGTGGCTTAGGTAAAAAGAGGTAATAAGGTGCTGAGTGTATGCTTTTGCATATAAAAGAGTAAGTTATTGAAAGTAATTTTTTTTATATGTTTTTATTTGGAGCAAAATCCTCTGCCACTATCAACTAACCACTATCAACTATTAACTATTAACTATAGAGGTGCTAAGGTTCTGAGGTAATAAGGTTTTGCTTTTTGCATATATAAAGAGTAAGTTATTGAATATATTTTTTATTTGAAGTAAAATTGCCACTATCGACTAACCTCTATCAACTATCAACTATAGATGTAACATTTTAAAATTAGTAAGACCAATAGGGTAAACTACTTTATCATGTTTAACCGGATTTCAGAGCAAAATTTCAAAAAGATAAGTCTGCCCCGTGAGAGCAGTCTGGTAAACTATTCTACTTTTAATGAGCTTTCAACCGATTTGCTTTTCAGGAGCTTTTCTGTAAAATTGGTTTTGGAAGGCTGTGAATCTTATAATGTTGACGGACATACCTTCAACATTCGCAAGGGCGAGTATTTGCTGGCAAACAGCCAGGCAGGCGGAAAACTGACTATTGGCAGTAACAGTCCCGTAAAAGGTTTATGCATTGATATTGCGCCAAAAATCATGACCGAAGCCGTAGTAGGCCTTTTCTATCCGTCGCATACTTCCTATGAACCGGGTTTGGATGATTTTTTTACAACTGCAAATTATCCTGAAAACAAATATGCCATAGATAATAATAGATTGGGAACCTGCCTGCAGCAAATCAGCAGTCAGGTTCTTGCCAATACCACACATGGTTTTGAATTTTCAAACGAATTCTTTTATGGACTGGCCGAAGCCATCGTAGCAGACCAGTATCAGATATATCCGCAAATCAACAATATCCGTTCTGTAAAACTACAAACCCGAAAAGAACTCCTTAGAAAAATGCTTACAGCCAAGAAGTTTATGGATTCCGATTTTGTTTCTATTGATTCTGTTGAAGAAGTAGCCATGGTATCAAACATGTCTGAATATCATTTTTCACGCCTATTCCGCCAGGTCTTTAAAACAAGTCCGCATCAATATCTTCTTCAGAAAAAGCTACAGCTGGCTTGCACACTGCTAAAACAAAAACAACGCCTGAACATTACTGATATAGCTATTGCTGTAGGCTTTAATGATCTGCCAACATTCAGCAAGCGTTTTAAAAAGGAATTTGGCGTTTCTCCCTTGACCTATCATACGATTAGCTAACCAAAATAGCAGGATTTGACAAACCCAAAAATGGCATTCCTCCTAGCTTTACAAAAAAATGTCTCATCCATGAAATACCTCTACCTTATTCTTTTAGCGTTTGCCTGCCATGCTACAAACGCCCAACAACTCCAACGCAAAGGAAGTCTTGGAGTATCCTACTATCAAAATGTTCCTGATACTTTAGCTAAAAAGCTAAACTACACCAAAGGTGCTATTATAAAACAGGCTATTGCGGGCACAACCGCACAAGCTATTGGCCTTAAATCAAATGATATCGTCACGCATATCAACACGGTTGCTATAGAAGTTCCGCAACAGATAGCCCAGATTGCTAAAAATCTTCGAGAAAATCAAGCTATAGAAATAATCGTAATAAGAGACGGCAAACCACTGACTCTTAAAGG
Organism: Flavobacterium microcysteis; assembly: GCF_006385255.1. Taxonomy (GTDB): domain Bacteria; phylum Bacteroidota; class Bacteroidia; order Flavobacteriales; family Flavobacteriaceae; genus Flavobacterium; species Flavobacterium microcysteis. The sequence goes on along the minus strand of NZ_VFJE01000051.1, from coordinate 168,414 downwards.
CAACGTAATAGGACGTCCAAAAGAAACCAGTCCAACTGCTGATGTGGTGTATGGAGATTTTGCTTATAAAGGCGGTTATGTTCGTACCATATACAAAACCCTAAAAAACAAGAAACCAATCGGGACTATCTATTTCCTACAAGGACTTCCCTGCTATTCGATGGATAATTTTCAGGAAACCGATATTACCAAAAGAGCTATCGATGCTATGGTCGAAAGAGGATTTGCAGTATATCGGATAGAAAAAGGCGATATGGGTGATAATATAAATATGCCGCCTTGCGAGCAGATGGGTTTTGATGATGAAATGGAAATGTATGATGCCGGCTATAAGAATCTTTTAAGCCTGAAAAATGTCGATTCATCCTCCCTATTCCTTTTTGGGCATTCTATGGGCGGAATTACGGCTCCGCTATTGGCTGAGAAATACCAACCAAGAGGTGTGGCAGTATATGGCACAGGCTTTAAACCATGGCAGGAATACCTGTTTGATGCTTTTCTGATACAATCGCAGTATTATGGTGAAGACTTAGGTGAACTGAGAAACATTCTTGAAAAATTCAAACCTCATATCTATGATTACTTCTACAACAATAAATCGGTAGAGGAAATCGTAAAAGATCCCATCGGACTCATGGCTTTCCAACAAGTTATGGGATATGATGCCCGAACAGGTTTGGTAGCTTCAGGAAGACATCCGAAAACCTTTAAGGAAATGAACTCGAAAAAGCTTGTTGAAGCATGGGGCAATTATGAAAATGACGTCCTGGCCATGTATGGAGAAGCTGATATAGCTGCCGTTCATCCAGATGACCACATAGCACTTATCGAGTACATCAATAAGAAACATCCGAAAAAAGGCACCTTTTGGCTGGTACCAAAAACCACCCATAATTTTGAAGAGATCGGAAGCATGGAAGAATTTATAAAATGGCAGGAAAAGCCACAGGAATTTTCTGTGTACGCAACCAACCATTTTAATTATAAGGTTTTTGACTATACCTGCGACTGGATGAAAGAAGTCTTAAAAAAAGAATACAAGAAAAAAGCAGCTCCTTTATTTAGGGATGCCAGTGATAATCTTCCTGACATTGGAGCACGAAGCGCCAGCATGGACGTAAAAGCTATCGATATTGATAAGGACGGTGATTTGGATATTATACTAGCTAATGAATTCCAACCTAATACAATATTGATTAACGATGGCAAAGGAAATTTCACCAACGAATCAGAAAAGAGAATGCCACAACCTATTCATGATAGCGAAGACATTGCTGTAGCTGATTTTAATGGTGACGGACTAATGGATCTTGTTTTTTGCAGTGAAGACGATAAAGTGCATGAATATTACCTCAACACAGGCAATGGGTATTTTAAGGAATCTCCTTTCAGGTTGCCCGATTCAGAAGCCAATGCAGTACTGACAGCAGATTTAAACGGTGATAAAAAGCCGGACCTGATTTTTGGCAATAATGGAAAAAACACAATCCTGATTAACAAAGGCAACGGCGATTTCACTATCGAAACCGACCGTCTACCAGACATTAGCAGAGTTACGCAAGACCTGGCATTGGTTGATATTGACAAAGATGGCGATTTAGACCTGTTTGCAGCCAATGAAGATGGCAATGTTCTGTATCTGAATACTGGCAAAGGTTATTTCAAAGATGTAACCCTCACCCATCTTCCTGCCGGAATTGATATGGAAACCCGTAAGGTAAGTTTTGCCGATGTTGACAAAGATGGTGATATGGATCTTTTCTTGTCCAACGTAAATTTCAGAGGAACAAAAAACCCGCAAAACCGTTTGTATATTAACAATGGAAAAGGAAAATTCACTGATGAAACAAGCAAGCGTCTGCCAGAAGATTCAGACCATACTGCCGATGCAATATTTGAAGATTTAAATAACGACGGCTATCCGGATCTGATTATTGGAAATGTATTTGGCGGTTATGTAAAAATATACCTGAACAATAAAGGTACTTTTTATGATGCAACCGAAACCATCTTAGGAAAACAGTACAAAAGAGATGCATTAGCTATTATTTGCAGTGATTTTAATGGTGACGGATTAAAAGATATTTATATCGCAGACCGTAACAATCCGTTGATTAACAAAAAAGATATATTGCTGATAAGAGAAAGAAAATAAAGTATTGATTGAACAGAAAGCAAATAACCCGTTGACAAATCAACGGGTTATTTTTATATCACTCCTCACCACCTATCTCATCAGCATTTTACAATCTGTTCAATTCCTCAGAATTACCTGACTGGCGCTCGCTTGTTTTCAGATTGCTGTTACCAAAACGGTAGGTCAATGAAAAACGTACACGCTGTGTGTCCCAAACATTTTTAAATTCCTGAGTTACACCATACATATTCTGTTTTGAATATTCACGCCCGTTAAAAATATCGGTTCCGCTAATGGCCAATTCTAATTTTTTATCAAGCATTTGGTATTTTACCGTAGCATAAAATTTAGCATAAGGTTTTAAGCTTGAATTCTGGTAGGTCTCTCCAAAATTCTGGAAATAACTAACACTCAGGAAAAACGTTTTGTTTTTGTTTAATGTAAAATCATTGGTTGTGAAAAAAGACGAAGACGCTCCTTTATTTCTTCTGTCAGAAACCGCAATGTCTGATTCTGAGTAACTCAAGTTAAGGTTGTTTACACTTGTCCACCATGGCGTTGGTTTTGCCGTATAACTCTGTGTAAAACTAAGCATGTCCTCATTCACATAATTCATCCAGATATAGTTGTTCTGTTTCGTCTCCGGATTCAATATAGAAGCCTGGTTTACGCCATCTTTCATACTTGAAAAACTAAGTCGGGAATCCAATGTCTTATACGTAAACGTTACTTCAAAATTATGTGTAAATGATGGTCTTAAAAACGGGTTTCCTTCATTGTAGCTAAATTCGTTATTAATCGTACGGAAAGGATTCAGGCTTTCGTAACTCGGACGACGGATACGACGGGAATAATTAAATCCAAGGCTTTTGTCTTCTGTAAACTGGTGCAAAACATACAACGTAGGAAACAATTTAAAATAATCATTCTTATGTCGGTTATTAGCTTCTCTTGAAAATCCATCAGTTTGGGTAGCTTCTACACGTAAGCCTGCCTGGATATTCCATTTCTCATTGAATTTTTTGTTTCCTGAAATATAAAGCGCTTCATTCTTTTCAGTGTATTCAAAATAATTTGACAGGTTGGTATCATATACCATTTCACCATTTTCATCCTGCTTAAAGGCATTAATCAGGTTATCTGATTTGGAGTTGGAAAATCGGGCACCAGCTGTAAAATCAGCAACTTTAGTAGGTAATTCGAAATCTACTTTAGCTGATAGGTTTTGTATTTTAATATCTACATCATTGATACCAGCATGTCTAGAATTGGCAATCTGTTCGTTTGCCGGCGTGTAGTTAGCGTAAGCATATTCATTGAAAGTTGGCGTGTGATAGTTTACAAAATCAACATCTACCATTACTTTTTTACCCAGAGTATCCAATTTATATTCTGAATATAGATTGTAAATCTGCTGATAGGTTTTATCATTTGAGGCCGCATTATTCTTCATGAATTGCTGAATCGCACCACCTTTTTTATCGAAAATAGTTGTAAGCTGTGGCTGTTCGTCCGTAAACTTAGAAGTATAGGCCGAAACTTTGGTGCCTATTGTCCATTTTTTAGACAGTTGATAATCCAGAGCCAATTGCCCGTTCAAATAGCGGTTATTACCTTTCGAGCTGCTTTCATTCTGCCAAAAAGCATCCGTATAATAAATATCATTATCCCATTTGATTAAAGAGCGTCGTATTCCCGTGCTAAGAGAGCTTCTTAATGTCAGTTTATTCTTTTGCAGATTGAACGCCGTATTGTATTGTTGCGTATTTCTTTTTCCACGTTGATAAGCCCCACCAAATAAGGCATTCCAGCTGTCTTTCTTAACTTTTTTGGTAACAATATTGATAATACCACTGTTGCCTTCTGCCTGATATTTAGCTGGTGGCGTTGTGATTACTTCAATTTTTGATAAATTGGATGCACTGATACTTTCCAGATAATTCATCAATTCCGCCTGTTCCATATAGGTAGGCTTGTCATCGATTAAAACCATAACCGAATTTTTACCCGAAATACTGATGCTTTCCTGTGTTACGGTAACACCCGGTGTAGTTCTAAGAGCGTCTATAGCTGTACCTCCTGCAGACGAAGTTGCATTGGCTACATGATATACAAAACGGTCTGCTTTGCGTTCCATCAGTTTTTTAGGAGCTTCAATTACTACCTCATCCAATTTTGTTTTGCTTTCAAAAGCAATCACTCCCAAATCAGTATCGCTCTTTAACGCAAGCTCTTGCTTATGCACCGCTTCATCAAAATATAAAATTTCTAAGCGGTAATCGCCTGTTTGTGCTTTTAAAGCAAAAGAACCGTTTTCGGCAGTCTTGCCTTTAATAGTATCTTTAGCTATTAATAAGACGTCATAAAATGCTGCAGGTTCGCCATTGGCGTGTGCTATACCTTTTACTTCATGCGTCTGTGCAAAAAGAGAAGTAGTAAGTAAAAATGTAATCCAAACTAAAAAATGTGCTGATGTTTTCATGTGTATTATTTTTCAGCAAATCTTCGACTTTTACCGTTTTTATTTTTTTTATTTCGACCAGCCCGGCAAAAAATCCGACCAATGGGTTGGTCGGAGAAAAACAGGTGTTTGTCGAAAAAAAGTTTTTTCTTATTCGTTAATGCTCTACTTTTCCACTCTCAAAAAATAGCCCATACAATGAAGAAAAAATATGTGATTTTACTACACCTTTTATTTTGGATGTACTATATAATGCAGGATTTGGCTGTATATAACCTCGAAGAAAATACATTTACTTTTCCTATACTGTCTTTCGATTTTAAAACTCCAGGAAACGCATTAACATACTCTTTTACAGGAATTTATATTTTTATTTTTTATTTGAATTACTTAATATTTATGCCAAGGTTCTTCGATGTGAAAAATATAAAACGTATTATACTGTCGTTTTTCGGTCTGTTTGTCATTTTTATCGGAATGCGCTATTTGATAGAAGAAGTTTTGTATGACAAATGGCTTGGTTTCCACAATTATTACAAGGGAGTAACTATTTCTTATTATATCTATGACAATCTATATTATAGTAGCCGCCCTATCATGGCTTCTTCTGTCTTGTGGTTTATTGTAAACATGCTACGCCTGCAAAAAGAACAGATAAGCTTGTTGGAAAGCAAGCGTGAAACAGAAATCAATTTCCTGAAATCGCAAATCAATCCGCATTTTATATTTAATACCCTAAACAATATTTATTATCTGGTATTCGAAAAGTCAGAAAAAGCACTTCCGGCTGTGGAGCAATTGAGCGGCCTGATGCGTTATATGACTTATGAAAGTCAAAACGAAACTATTGCATTGCAACGCGAAGTAACCTATATAGATGATTTTATCTCACTAGAATCAATGCGGATTTCAGGTGATGCGCAAGTAATTTTCAAAAAGAATATGGAAAACCCGGAATGCCGCATACCGCCTTTGTTACTGATTCCGTTTGTAGAAAACGGCTTTAAGCACGGTATTCTGAATAATCCGGAACAGCCATTTACTATTGAACTGACACAAAATAAAAATCAGCTAATTTTACAGACACAAAACAGCATCAACAATTATAAAAAAGACCATCAGTCGGGCGTTGGCATCGAAAATATAAAGAAGCGACTGCAACTGTATTTTCCTGACAAGCATTCCTTAAATATTACCACAAAAGAAAACATGTATTCCGTAAAATTAGACATCACACTATGAAAACCATTCGCTGTGCAATCCTAGACGATGAACCTATGGCAGTGGCTTTGTTGTCAAAATATGTAGAAAAAATTTCCAATTTTGAATTGGTTAAAGCCACAACCAACCCATTCGAGATACTGGAACTTATAGCCAAAACAAACATCGATGTTTTATTTATCGACATACAGATGCCAGAACTTACGGGCATACAGATGATGGAAATGTTGGGCAATAAAACCAAGTTTGTAATTACTTCTGCCTACAGCGAATATGCTCTGAAAGGCTACGAACATAATGTGGTCGATTATTTATTAAAACCGATTTCATTTGACCGTTTTTATAAATGCATACAGAAAATAGAATCCCTTTCACAAGAAAAGCCAACTCCGACTGTAGAAGTTGCGCCAAAAACCGAAGAAAAGCCGGATGAATTTTTATTCATAAAAACCGATGGCAAACTGGTAAAAATAAACCTGAATGACTTACTGCTGGTTGAAGGCTTAAAAGATTATCTGTATTTGCACTTAAAAAACGAAAAACTTATCGTGCTGGACACGCTGAAAGAATTTGAAGCAAAACTGCCGGTATCAGATTTTATGAGGGTACACAAATCTTATATCATTCGGCTTGACCAAATCGAGACCATCGAACGTAATAGGGTATTTATCCAAAAAAATATTGTTCCTATTGGTGAAACCTATAAGACTAAGTTTCAAGATTGGGTCAAAAGCTTCCTTTAATAGTTTATAGTGGATAGTTGGTAGTGTTTAGTTGAACTCACTTTATCAATTATACATTACCAACTATCCACTATCCACTAAAAACTATCCACTGTCCACTATTATCTGTCCACTATTATCTGTCCACTAATTTTTTAATGATGGTAAGTAAGGCTTTGCGGTTTTTGGCTTCGTGATAAAATTTGGGGAGCTTTTCGAGCAGGGTAAAATGTGTGCGGTCTTTGTGTTCGCGTAGTGTTGCTGAAATATACTGTTCGAGATAATTCAGGTGTTCACCGTTAAAAGCAATAAATACATCATTTTTAAATGGATGTTGCAACCAGAGTTCAGCATCAAAATAAAGGTGTGCAGCCATACTGGTAAGAGCTTTTTGACCAGCATATAAAAACTCCATTGATGTTTCCTTATTATAACCACAGCTCAGGCAATACAATCGGGCTGATTTGTTTTCAATATTGGCTTTGGCAATAGCTTTTTTACTGCACGAAGGACAAACTACCCAAACCCCTTCATAGAAGCTGGAAATGGTTTTGTTTTGGTCTGAGAAACGGTTTTGCATAGTTCTTTTTAGTGGATAGTGGATAGTTTATAGTGGATAATGTGTCGGTCAACTAAAAACTATCCACTATCCATTATTATCTATTAACTTAGTGTTAGAATACAGACCTAAAATTAAGAAATTTGAGACTACCTTTATGAATAGTTTTTAGTTGATAGTGGATAATGTGTAGTATAAACTAAAGACTACCAACTAAAAACTATTATCTATCAACTAAAAACTATCAACTAAAAACTATCCACTATCAACTATTATGGTATAAATGCTTATATTAGCCTATAGAGTTCCCATCTCCTACAAATCAACTTAGAATAAACTTTGGCTATATGAAAAGACTAACGTTTTTCTGTCTATTGTTACTATCATGGAACTTAGGTTTTGCACAATCCTCTGAATTAAAAAAAATTCAGACTTCCCTACCGCAAATCCGCGATAGCCTGAAATATGTTGATGCCCTGAACCGCATGGCAATACTACTTTATGAAAAGAATGTCGACAGTACTTTTTATTATACCCGTATCGCCCGTGAAATTGCTGATCGCCATGATTATAAAAAAGGCAGGGCTGATGCCATGAACAATCTGGGAATCTTTTTTGATATCAAAGGCAATTTTCAGATGGCTTTAAAGTATTACAATAAGGGATATACGGAATATAAAAAACTAAAAGATTCTGTCAATTGCGTACAATCCTTGATGAATATTGGCATGGTATATCAGGAAATGGGCAAATACGACCGCTCCCTGCAACGTTATGAATTGGCTTTCAGGCAGTCCAAAAAGCTTCGTAACGACTCTATCAGATCTTTGGTCATTTATAATTATCTGCTGTCCTATCCGAAACAGTTCAGCAAGGATTCCACCTGCTATTATATTGATATTGCCAAGCAAATCGCCACCAAATACAAAGACGAACGAACATTAGTTGCCATAAACCAGCTTGTAGCAGATGATCTGATTAGCCATGGCAAACGAGACGAAGGACTTGCTTTGCTTAAAGAGACCATTACGACTGCCATCGATAAAAAACTGTTTTATGTGTCTATGGATATGCTCATTGATATGGGAAAGCAACTGGAAACTACAAATCCAGAACAAAGTATAGCCTATTTTAAACAAGCTTTGTCTATTGCAGAAAGTAACGACTATATATATTATAGCGAAATCTTAATGCGAAAGTTATTTGAAATTTACGATGCACGTGGTGAATATGCGACGGCGGCAATCTTTAGTAAAAAACTAATTGAAATACACGATAAGGAAGCCGCATTAAACAGTGAATCTGGAATAGATTATATTGACTATGCACTCAAAGACGAACAGGTAAAATCGTTGGAAAATCGTTATTCCTATCAGCTGACTTTGTCAATATTGGCCTGTGTTGCCTTTATATTGGCCATTTCCATGATTTTTTCTATCCGTAAACATTTACAACGCACCAAAGAGCAAAATAGCCAAATGAAAAAGGCCTTAAGTGCATTGGAACATAGCCAGGCAGACAATACCCGTATGATGCGGATTGTGGCACACGACCTTCGCAATCCCATAGGAGGAATATATTCTCTTGCCTCTATGATGTTGGAAGAACCCGACAGAACTGAAGAAGATAGGGCTATGCTCGATTTGATGAAAACATCGGGGCAAAACTCATTAGATTTGGTGGACAACCTGCTACAATTGCAGTTTAGCAGCGAACAGTTAAAAAAAGAACCCGTTGATATTGCAGAAATGCTCAAATATTGCGTAGCACTGTTGAAAAGCAAAGCCGATGTAAAACAACAACAACTCAGCTTAGAAATTGTACCGGCAACAGTAACCGCCAGCCGTGAAAAACTCTGGAGAGTGGTCAGCAATCTGATTGCCAATGCTATTAAATTCAGTCCTAATGGAGCCAAAATCAAAATTAAAATGATGCCAAAAAAACAAGGTGTACGCATTTTGGTAAAAGACGAAGGTATTGGAATACCCGCAGAAATGGGTGAAAAAATCTTCGACTTATTTACTGAAGCTAAAAGACCCGGTACAGCTGGCGAACAGCCTTTTGGTATGGGATTGGCAATTTCAAAACAGATTGTCGAAGCTCATAATGGTAAAATCTGGTTTGAGAACAATGCAAGCAGCGGGACAACATTTTATATAGATCTACCTTTTACTTAGTTGATAGTTGGTAATGGTTAGTTGATAGTGGTTAGTTGATAGTGGTTAGTTGATAGTTGATAGTTGATAATGGTCAGTCGATAGTAGTAAGTAGTTACTTTCTCTTTAACCTTAGTACCTCAGAACCTTAGTACCTTAATTCGAAACAATCAAATAATAATTATCCAAATCTCTCAATGTAAACTGCATTTTAAGCGAATTTTCATTATAATGGATTTCCTTTTCAATAGCAGCATTCACTTTTTGGGCATTTTCAAATACTTCCTCAAGATTGTCGACCCTAAAAAATAATATCAATCCGTTTCCTGCTTTTTCACTGTTATGCATTGTGGGATGATCGTGTTCTCCCCATTTATGCAGACATAGCACTACATTATCCTCACTTGTCAGAATTTCAAAAACATCCCCACCATGACTGCTTTTACAGCCTAATAAGCTTTGATAAAACTCAGAGCTCTTACAGACATCTTTTACTGCGATTATTGTTTCGGTTTGTACCATTCTGATTTTTGTTTTAAAACGATGTCTAATTTACAAAAAATGAAAACAAGGTTAATCTCTACACGGACAAATATCAAACAAATTATTGCGACTAAATTGCAATAATAAAATTATCTTTTTACATTTGTTATATCAAAAAAGCAATCTAATGGCAGAATTTTGGGAAACAAATTTTAACGAAAAGCGGGAAATGTGGGGATTAGAGCCAGCAAACTCGGCCATAATTGTAAAAGATCTTTTTGTAGCAAAATCCATTAAAAAAGTACTCGTTCCGGGAATTGGTTATGGCAGAAATGCACAGGTTTTCAGGGAAAGCGGAATGGATGTAACCGGAATAGAAATATCAAAAACAGCAATTGAATTAGCACAGAAACATTACGGAAATGACATGGTTATCCATCATGGTTCTGTAACCGATATGCCATTTGATGCTATTCAATACGATGGGATTTATTGTCATGCATTAATTCACTTATTAGATGAACAACAAAGAAAAAAGCTGATTCAAGATTGCTTTTTACAATTAGCTAATGGCGGCTATATGGTTTTTACAGCTATCTCTAAACAAGCCCATACCTACGGAACCGGAGCTTATATCAGCAAAGACCGCTACGAAATCTTTCAGGGAGTCCAGATGTTTTTTTATGATGAAGAATCCATACAAGCTGAATTTGGCAAAGCCGGATTATTTGAAATCAGGGAGATAACAGAAAACTTTCCATTTTACTTAATCTTGTGCAAAAAGACACTGTAAAGAGTTTTATAAAGAAACTATTTACTTTTTCTCCATATATACAGTAAAATAGCGCTGTAGACAGATATCAGGGAGCAGACTAAAGCAAACAATTCAAAATTGGTTTCAGGAAATGTTGCTGACCTCACAAGAAAAATCCCGGATACAATCGCTATGATAAATCCTGTACTATAAGACATCAGTATTTTCTGGGTTCTATTACTAAAAATGCTTTGTATAGTAAAATCAGGTTCTTGATTTATAACTAATGCATGAGTTTCATCAAACCGTATATCTAGTTCTTCTTGCAGTTTTGTAAGCGTATAGGAACGTGCGTTTACTTCTCCGTTTTCTATTCTCTGAATAGATCGCAAGCCAATACCGCTACGTTCCGAAAGCTGATTCTGTGTCCATCCTCTAGCAATTCGTTGTATTTTTATAGACTCACCTATTTTGTTTTTATCATAAAACATGCTGACGACATTTGGACGCCATATCAAAATGGCGTGCGATTACTCTAAAACAAAAATATAAATTTGCGACATCTTCATCACTTTTAATTTGCTTATATGCTGGGATTGATCCTATTATTGTCTATAACCTATGGTTTGAGTTATTTTTACCATAAAAGCCTTTCCGATACTATTGGTCTTATACCGAATCGTAAAAAAATGCTTTATTTTTTGGCTGGCTTTCTCCTGGTCTCGACCATAGCCCTGTTCAATTGTTTTATTGAAAGCAGTCTTATTTCTGCCGAATGGAAACTGAATAATCCGATCAATTTTTCTTTGCTAGCAAAAGCGGCCTGGTACTTTTTTATATCGGTATTTACTGAAGAACTCATTTTTCGCGGTATTCTTCTCTATATTTTAATCGAGAAGATTGGGGCCAAAAAAGCTGTCCTTGTTTCTGCAATGATATTTGGTATCTACCATTGGTTTTCTTATGGCATGTTTGGATCTGGTATAATTCCTATGCTTTATATTTTTTTTATCACCACATTAGCAGGCTATGTATGGGGAATTGCTTTTACTAAATCTAAAACCTTACTGTTACCTTTGGGATTTCATTTTGGATGGAACCTCATCAATTCATTGTTTCGGAAATCACAACCTTATGGCGAAATACTATACCATCAGGTCAACAAAGCGACACTTTCTGACCTCAACAATTTATTTGTTTCACTCTTTACGGGAATATTCCCAAGTATTTTGATGTATTTGGCGGTATATCTGATGTTTAGAAAAAAGAAAGTTTTATAAAAAAATCCCTTCACTTTCGCAAAGGGATTTTCAGTTTTTCCAGTTATACCTGATTATTGTTTTACAAATTTTTTATCAAGAGCCTGTCCGTCTTCCATACGAAGTTTTAAAAGGTAAACACCCGATGACAAATCTCCTATCGGAATTTTATTTTCTTCAAACGTTACAGATCGTACCAATTGTCCGGTCATAGTATAAATTTCACCTGACGCTACTTTATTTTGCGAAGCCACAAACAATCCGTTTGTTGCCGGATTCGGGTATAAAGAAATAACGCTTTCCATACCATGCTCCTCTACACCTAAAGTAAGACCGTTCAAGACAATTATTGGACGTGTTCTCTTAGCCTGTACTGAAGTAGCTGCAGTACCTCCTGTATAATTCAATGGAGGATTAAACGGATCTGCATTATCAGCAGCAGTATCTGTTCGAATCATCAATGATGTTACATTAGTAGTGGCCGGAATCTGGTAAAACAACGTTGTATTTCCATCATCGCCAGGTTTGTTTGCATCTACAGTAATAACAAGATTATCTGTTCCATTATAAACAAAAGGCGTACTGAACGTAAACGTAAGCGTAGTTCCAGTTTGTGTAAAAGAACCATTTGTTACTACATGGCTATGGTCTGAAATACTAATCCAATCGGCTCCCGAAGTACCAACTACAGGACTGTAGGATGATCTTGTCGTGTGTCCTATCCATACGTCAATCATTGTATTCGAATTAAGCAAGGAATTGGTGTTATTGACCTTGAAATCAATAGACGTAATTGTTCCCGCAGTACCTATCTCCGAAGCCATATAGATGGTCTGTGACAACGAAGTGGAATAATAAATCGAAATGGGAGTCGATAAACCTGCGTTACTGTCAGTCAATGTTCCGGAACCGATGGTTACCTGTCCAAAAGAAAAAAATCCTGACAAAAGTGTAATAAAAAGTAAAGTTTTTCTCATAATTCACTGTTTGATTGTTAATTAACAGTAAATATAAAAAGTATTTTGATAAACAATAACATAAAATCCTAAATCAAAAACCTTAAATCCTAACTCCTAAATCTCAAATCATAAATCATAAATCTCAAATCATAAATCCCAAATCATAAATTTCATCTCCCAATCTGTACCCATTAAAAAACATATTTCTGTATCTGTAACCAAAAATAAAAGCTTCCTACCTTTACTTTACTAAAGAGTAAAAATCATGGAAACGCCCTTAACACATCAGGAAATACTTCAGTTTACGGAAGTATATCTTTCCGACATTGCTACATTAAAAACAATTTTCTTTCAGGCATTTCCTCAAAACCAGAGCATTACTCCTGCTTTTGGTGTGCCTTTTCTGGTAGCCAAAAAAGAAAACGAAACAGTAGCCTTTGCCAGTCTTACGCTTAACGCTAAAGACGGAATCGACTTTAACATCTATAATAACCCTATAATGACAGAAGAAGAAAAATTAATCTTCGTATCTTTCGTTACTAACTACATTAAAAAGCAGGATACGGGTAACTACCATAATCCTGAGCAATTAAAGAACATGATAAATAAGATACTGCAATGGCTCAACTAAATCACAGTACCACAAGTGGGAAAAAAAGAAAACATGCAGAAAATCTCAAGGAAACGCTATATCTGAAGATTGCCAAAATCATTGAAGAACAGATACAAAACGAAACCCTGCGTTTAGGCGAAAAATTACCGTCAATACGCAGTGCACAGAAACTATACAATGTTAGTATCAATACCGCCAAACAAGCCTATCTGGAACTTGAAAGTCGATCGTTAATCGAATCACGTCCAAAATCAGGCTACTATGTCAGCAAGACTTCACAACGTAAGCTTGCCTTGCCTACTGTAGCTAAAATTAGCGGTACTGAAAAAGAGAAAACACCGGAAGATCTTATCGACAAAGTATTTGGTACTATTGCCAAATCCGATTTTACTCAATTTGCCTTGGGAATACCCGGCAAAAACTTCCTTCCGCTGGCCAAACTCAATAAAAGCCTTATCAACACCATTCGCCGCAGAAACGATGGAGGCACTAACTATGAACCAGTGCAAGGCAATGAGCATTTGCTCCGTGAAGTTGCAAAATGGGCACTTGTTCTGGAAGGCAAAATAACAGAAGATGATTTGGTAATTACCTCTGGCGCTATGAATGCCATCTATAATGCCCTGATGGCCGTAACCAAACCCGGTGATTCTGTAGCTGTAGAAAGTCCTGTTTATTTCGGTTTTTTGCAAGCCATACAATTGCTTGGTTTAAAAGCTGTAGAGATTCCAACCCATCCTATTTTTGGAGTTGACCTCGATGCACTGAAAAAAGTACTTCCCAACATCGCAGCCTGTTGTTTTGTTACTAATTTCAATAATCCACTAGGGTTTCAGATGCCAGACGAGAACAAAAAAGAGTTAGTACGGCTCATTACCGAATATAACGTTCCACTAATAGAAGATGATATTTATGGTAATTTATTTTTTGGAGCCGAACGCCCAAAACCTTGCAAGTTTTATGATGAAGCAGGACTTGTTTTATGGAGCGGATCTGTTTCTAAAACCTTAGCACCAGGTTATCGTGTAGGCTGGATTGCTCCTGGTAAATTTAAAGACAAGATTATTCGTCAAAAACTGGTACAGACAGTATGCAACCCATCGCTCTATTCTGATGTTATTGCTGACTTTTTAGAGCATGGCCGATATGACCATCATCTCCGTACCTTCCGAAACAAGCTATATGCCAACTACCAGCAAATTCAGCGTGCCGTAGAAACTTATTTCCCGGACAATACTAAAATCTCCCAGCCAAAAGGAGGCTTTATGTTGTGGCTTGAATTAGACAAGCGCATCTGTACCGAAGATCTTTATGATGCAGCCGGAAGCCAGAAAATTAATTTTGCACCCGGAAGAATGTTCTCTCAATACAATCAATACAATAACTGCATGCGTCTCAATTATGCTCTGGAATGGACAGACCGGGTTGAAAACGATCTGGAAAAACTAGGAAAACTAATAAAAAACAGCATTTAAAATACACATAAAACTCCCCTAATGAACAATAATAAAGAAAAAGACAACATCAGGATTGTCACTTATGAGCCCCAATACCAAGAAGCTTTCAAATCCTTAAATACAGAGTGGATTTCAAAATATTTTGAAATTGAAGCCGCAGACACTATCGCATTAGACCATCCAAAAGAATATATCCTTGACAAAGGCGGTGAAATTTTTATAGCACTTTTAAATAATGAAGCTGTAGGTGTTTGCGCCATGATTAAAATGCAGGACGACTTTGATTATGAAATGGCAAAAATGGCCGTAAGCCCAAAAGCACAAGGAAAAGGTATTGGATTACTGTTAGGCAGATTCGTAATTGATTGGGCAGCTCAAAATAATGCTACGACAATCTATCTGGAGAGTAATACGCAATTGGAACCCGCAATTAATCTCTATTACAAACTGGGATTTAAGGAAGTAAAGAGAAAAAACTCGCCATACAAACGGGCCAACATACAGATGCTCTTAAACCTGGAGAACAAAGATTAAAACCCTAAACCATGATAGGATAAGTCTTTTATAAAACCTGATCGATTCGTATCAAACGGAACCTTTCATCATTTTTTATAAAATCTTCCATCATTGCAGCATGACCCGCTCCAACGATGATTACGATATTCTTATCCGTTTCTGAAACCTGATTTTGTATGTTCGCATACATGATCAGGTTTCTTTTATACCAGGCAGCGACCAAATCCGGACCAAAAAAATCAGGCGACTGGCTAATTCGATTCAAAAAAGATATATATAAGCCTTTGTTTAGTTCATACTGTTTTGGCGAATTCAAGCATAATAAAACTTCTTCCAGTTTTTTAGAATCCAGACAGGAATTCGTATAATCAGACAATTCGGCAATTTTTGCTTCATAGTCAGAAAAATTAAAAGTCTTACTCTCTGCCAATTTTGATTGAATCAAATCGAATCGGATGGGTACTTCGTCATAATCGATAGCATAAATTGAATCATTACCTGACTTTTTTGCCAAACGGAATCCAAATTGGAACATTTCATTCTCACTATAAAAACGCTTATAAAAATCTTTTTTGATAGTATCTAACTGATAAAAAGGCTTGTCATTTTTATAAAGCGAATACAGTTCGTTAAGTCGTTTACCTTCAGAAAAAGAATACTCTACAAAAACCTTACTTGGATTATATTTTTTAATAATCTTAGCCGTAATCTGTTCCAATGCTTCTTGATTTTCCTTATCCAGAATATTTCGCTCCTTCATTTTTCCCTGATCAAATCCAGGGTTATTAAAATGATAAGTCCCAATTAGCAGGACATTCGTTTTAGCTATTTTCTGGGAAAAACCTGTACTAAAAGATAATAGCAATAAAAAAGCAAAGAAACGCTTCATAGGAATTCTTGTTTTTGTGTGTTTTTGGAGTGCAAAAATATAGACTCCAACCAAAAAACAAAAGGATAAAAACCAGTTATCCGTCAAATAAACCAGTTATCCGTCAAAACGACCAGTTATTACTTTTCAATTGCTTTGGTAGCTTGGAATAAACAACTTTATCGCCGTTTTATTTCAAATAGCCCCTATTTAACTATACGCCCGGTTTTCTTCATCAACCCCTGATAAGAATGCAAATAACACAAGTTACATTGTCCACTAACCCGATCGTTATTGTTATCAAAACGTTCACAAAACAAATTCCTATGAAAAAAATTATGTTTTCTATGATGGTCTTTATTTTTTTAAGTTATCATGCAAATGCGCAGGCACCTCCCAATGACGATTGCACTGGTGCAGTAAATCTAAACGTAAATACAGATCTTTCCTGTACGTTAAAAACTTCCGGAACGCTATCAGGAGCTACAAATTCAAACGTTATAAGTAGTATGGGGTTTACTCCCAGAGATGATGTCTGGTATACTTTCACGGCCACTACTCCCTTTCACAGAATCAGTCTGAAAAATGTAGAAAACAATGCTCAGTTAGCCGTTGAAATTTTTAATGGAGCCTGTGGACAGCTTAACTCTTTAGCCTTTGGTGAAAATAATTCAACTCCTACTCCGCAATTAATCATTGGAACCACTTATTATGTTAGAGTATTCAGTAGAGGAAATCCTTCAAGCAGTACTTTTGAAATTTGTATTAATACACCTCCTCCTATAACAAATGACGAGTGTTTAGATGCCACTGTATTGACCGTAAACTCGGATCTCACCTGCACATCAACGACTTCAGGACATCTTATGGGTGCTACCCTTACAGACACAAACTTTATGGCAAATGGCGACGTGTGGTATTCTTTTACTGCAACAGCACCAACTAACAGAATAAGTCTAAGCTATGAAGATAATGAAGCTATGCTTTCATTCGACTTTTATACAGGAAATTGCGGAGCTTTGACAAATGTTTCAGATAGTACTCCTAATCTGATTCCAGGTGCCACTTATTATATAAGAGTTTTCAGTTATTCAGAAGTACCTATCGCAACAACCTTTGACATTTGCGTCCAAACACCGCCTAGGCCCAATAATGATGACTGTACCAATGCAATAGCCCTTTCAGTAAATACTGACCAATCCTGTACCTTAAAGACCTCAGGCACAGTAATTGGTGCTACACGTTCTGTGGAAAACAGTGCTATTCCCGGAATATTAAATGATGTATGGTATACTTTCACAGCTACTGCCACAACCCATAAAATAAGTTTTTTAAATTTAGAAGAAACAGAAAGAAATGGAGTCGGCTATGAAGTTCTGGAAGGAAATTGCGGGCAATTAATAAGTATTGACAGTTCTCCATCTGGTAAGATTTCGTCACTGACTGTAGGAAACACCTATTATATAAGAGTATTCAGCATCCCGCAATATATATCATGGTCCTTTACTTTTGATATTTGTATCAGCATACCTTTACCTCCACCTGTCAATGATGAATGCTCAAATGCAATTACTCTTGCCATAAATCCTGATACATCGTGTACCCTAAAATCTGCAGGAACAATTGATGAGGCTAAAGATTCAGGGGAAGGAAGTAATATGTTGGGAGCTCCAGACGATGATATATGGTATAAATTTGTGGCTACAGCAACGTCACATACAATCAGTATTCTGGATATTGAAGGTGATCCTGCTTATCTTATTTATGAACTGATGCAAGGAATCTGTGGTGGCCAGTTGGGAAGTATCTATACAACTTTCCGGCAATCAAGCAAAATTTCTGGGCTAACTATTGGCGAGACCTATTATATAAGAGTTTTTAGCAGTGATCAAGGTGTGAACTATACTACTACTTTTAACATTTGTATCGCATTACCTCCTCCTCCTCCTGTAAATGACAATTGTCAAAACGCAATAAATCTTCCAATAAATCCTGATGCATCCTGTACGCAAGTAATTGGCGGAACAATAGCAGGAGCCACAAATTCTTTAGAAGATGGTAGTGGTGAAATTGGTACACCTGATGATGATGTATGGTACAGATTTGTAGCTACATCAACTTCACATAAGATAAAACTTCAAAATGTAGAAGGAGAACAAACTGATCTTATCCTTGAAATACTTCAAGGTTCCTGCGGCGGACAATTGACAAGTATCAACATTAGTGATCGCTATGAAATCTTTATTTCTGACCTCATTATAGGAAATACTTATTATATAAGGGTATTTAGTTCTGATGTTAACACCATAGGTTCTTCCTCTTTTGATATTTGTATCACCACAGAACAGCGTCCTCAAAATGACAACTGTTCAAACGCTATAGCACTGGCTGTAAATACCGATTTATCCTGTACTTCAAAAGTCACTGGTACTTTAGTAAATGCTACCTATGAAGCCAATATTGGACAAGCAAGAGATGATGTATGGTATACATTTGTTCCGACTGCCGAAAACCATGAAATTAAAATTAGTCCACCAGGATATTCATGCCAAGTATATCGTTTTGATGGAGAATGTCAAGCTGAGGGAAATGAAACATTAATCCATGAAAGTCGAGAAGGGGCTGTCATAGCTTATGGTATGACTGTCGGAAACATCTATCTTGTAAAAGTATTTAGCTGGTGGACTATTAGTGATACTTTTGATATATGTATAGGAACACTGGCTCCAGCTCCGCCAAACGATCAATGTATTAATGCTACAAATTTACAAGTCGCAACAAGTCAAGAAGCAGGAGTATTCAATGCTACCACTGAAGGCGCTACTGATTTTTCTTATCTCCCAGCCGATCCTTTCTGTACTGATTATAACGGCGGAGATGTATGGTTTTCTGCCATCATACCTTCTGGTGGAGAACTCAATATACAAACAGGCACTCCCACAAATTCCACCATGTCTCCTTTCGATTCAGGAATGGAAGTTTTTTCTGGAGACTGTAATGTATTAGATTTGATAGAATGTAACGACAATATATCACCTACGGAAGTAAATTCTAAAATCACACTCACTAATAGGACTCCAGGCGAACAGATCTATATAAGAGTATGGGAAATTAGTAATGAAAATCCAAGACCTTTTACAATTTCAGCATGGAGTAATTCACTGAAAACTCCTGATTTTAAGGCAAATAAATTTAAAGCCTATCCAAATCCGGTACAAGATATACTGAATCTATCCTATGACCAGATCATTACAGCTGTCAGGATTTATAATGCTTTAGGACAAATTATAGCTTCTAAAGAAATTAACGACAAAAAGGGCAACATCGACCTATCTAATTTAGCAGCTGGTCCATACTTGGTTCAGATAAACAGTGACGGGATTTCAAGAAGCATGGCAATACTAAAAAAATAACACACAACATTTTGTATGATTAAAGGGCTGCTACTATAGTAGCCCTTTTTTTAATGTAAGTATATTTTGCCAGGAAATATCCCGGAATTGTATTCCCAATAATTTTAAAAAAGCAAAAATAGGTTTCCAAACATCCCATTTTTTTATTTTTTAGCAAATAAAAACAAGTAATAGCCTACACTTTTTGATTCCGTTTGCGTAAATTTGCGCTGTGAAAAAAATGGCATCTATATTCGCACTGTTTATGCTCCTGAAGCCTGTGCTTCCAGTCATCGAATATGCCGTTAATTACGATTACATCGCAACCGTTCTCTGTATTAACAAAGACAAGCCGGAAATGAAATGTAATGGTAAATGTCATCTGATGAAGGAGCTTGCCAAATCTTCTCAGGACGATAGTGATCAGCCGAAAGAAAAAAGATTCATGTCTTCAGAAAGTCATGTCCTTTTTTTTGAAGAAATCCTTGATTTCGGTCTCACTCCTGTAAAAAGCACTTTGGCCAACCAAAGTTCCAACACCTTCTACTCCAATCTGTACACTCACTTGGATGGCAGGTCTATCTTCCGTCCTCCCGTTTTTTAAATCTTTGATACAATCCTGAGAAGCCTGTTCGCAGCCTTCTGACTTATTTCTCCGCAAAAAACTTGCGGGGCCAATACTCTTATATCAAATTTTTAAAAACACATCATGAAATCATATATTAAAAATATAGCAGTACTTTTTGCTTTTACCCTATTTGTAACCTCTTGTTCCAGTGACGATGACAGCAAGCCTGTAGAAGGAACCTTTGGCGATGTCGAATTATTTTTTGACAACGGTGTATCGGGAGACGCACTAACGCTTGGAAACTCTTATACCAATTCCAATGGAGAAACTCTTACGTTAGAACGTTTTAACTATATCGTAAGCAATTTTGTGCTTCTTAAAGAAGACGGCAGCCAATTTGCCTATCCAAAAGAAGACAGCTACTTTATTATTAGTGAAGAAGCCGGAACCTTTACCGTACACTTAGAAAACGTGCCGGTTGGGGATTATAAAAAAATCAAGTTCGGTATTGGTGTTGACCAGCAGCGTTATCTGCAAGGAGAAACTGCTCAGCAAAGTTTCTGGGATTTGGCCGCCATCAATAACATGACATGGACCTGGTCTACAGGATACCGTTTCGTTAACTTTCAAGGTACTTTTACTGCTACCGGAGGCGATGGTGTTTCAAGAAGCTTTATGGTTCATCAGGGAAGCAATACGGCTACTGATAACTATAGAGAAGTCACCCTTAACCTGCCTACAACAGCACGTGTAAGAACAGGAGAAATGCCAAACATTCACCTGAAAAGTGATGCCAATGTTATTCTGGACGGAGACAACAAAATTGCATTACGTCAGAACATGAACCAGGCCGGTACTGCTGCCAGCATTATGGGAGGAGAAAACCTCATCAAGATTGCGGAAAACACTAAAAAAATGTTTACGGTAGACCATGTACATAATGGTGCCGGAACACACCACTAGACCTTCGCATTACTAAACTAAAAAAGAAGAGTCCGGTCGGGGAATTATCCCCGGCCGGATACTCCCTATATGCTAATCTGGAAAATTCCAGGCAAAAACTAATACAATGAAAAGAATAGCGTTCTTTCTGATACTGCTATCCGTTTTTTCATGTCAAAACGACGATAGCAATTATACTGAAATTAATCAGCCGTTGGATTTTATAGTCCCGGCTAACTTTCCTGAGCTTGCACAAGACATCAGCCGCAATTTTCCTACTCAAAAAGGATTTGAATTGGGAAGAAAACTCTTTTATGACGGGCGGCTTTCAAGAGACGGCACTGTTTCCTGTTCTTTCTGTCATGAACAGTCATCAGCTTTTACCCATCATGGGCACGATTTCAGCCATGGTATTGATGACCAGGCCGGAATCAGAAACGCTCCTGCCGTGCAGAACATGGCTTTCCAAAGTGAATATTTTTATGACGGCGCCTCTAACAGTATCGAAATGCTCTCGATAGTGCCCATACATAATCCTGTTGAAATGGATGAAACACTGGAAACTATTGTATCAAAACTCAGACAAGATCCTGTTTATGTAAAGCTGTTCGCACAGGCGTTTGAAAATAAAGAAGTCAGTTCAGGCAATATGCTCAAGGCACTCGGCCAATTCATGACGATGATGGTTTCTGCTAATTCAAGATACGATAAATTCGTACGCAATGAGCCACGTGGTACGCTTAGCAGCCAGGAATTGCAAGGACGTGCTTTATTTCAGTCCAACTGTGCCACTTGCCACAAGACCGATCTTTTTACAGACAATTCGTTTCGCAATAACGGTTTGCAGCCCAATCCTAACTTAAATGACTTAGGCAGGGAAATCGTGACCGGATTTCCTCAGGATCGTTACAAATTTAAAGTTCCAAGTCTTAGGAATGTGGACCTAACCGCTCCTTATATGCACGATGGTCGTTTTGGTTCGTTGCAATCGGTATTGAATTTTTATTCCAGTGGAGTACAAAATACGCCTAATCTGGATCCACAGTTGCAACAACATCCAACGTTGGGCATACCGCTCAACCAGACAGAAAAAGAAGCCATCATTGCATTTCTGAAAACATTAACCGATGAAGAGTTTATTCAAAACCCGCTCTTCTATTTCCGTACTTAAAAACGGAAACAAAAATAATAGTATAATGAAAAACACATTCCTTATCCTCGTGCTATTCTTTCTTATGGGGAATATAGCCGAGGCACACACCGAAAAAGATTCTATTTATTATCCGTTCAGAAACTACAGTATTTTTTTGGGAGATGACTGCGATGCCTGCGGATGCTCAGCCAATGGCGGAAGCATGGGATTCAGTTCTATGCTCAATAACAATTTCGTAGGCATACGCTATATCCATCAAAGTTATAAGAGTCGTGACGGTGTCTTTAACAATTCTCCCTGGATAGACGAAAACTTCAATACTGCCCAAATCTGGACAAGAATACCCTTAGGAAAACGAATTGAAGTGATGGGCTTGGTTCCTTATCACTTTAACAATCGTGAAAAGACTACCGGAAAAGAAGGTATTGACGGAATAGGCGATATAACCGTAATGGGGTTTTATACGCTTTTTGGAACTAAAACGGACAGTGCAACTGTACTCCACAAATTCCAATTAGGAGCGGGTATAAAAGCACCTACCGGAAAATACGACAGTGCCAATAATGGCAGTATTAATCCGAGTTTTCAGCTTGGAACCGGAAGTTGGGACTATATGCTGGCTTCTGAATATACCGTAAAAAAGAACAATTTGGGACTTAATGCCATACTCAACTACATTTTTAAAACCGAAAATGAGAAAAATTACCAGTTTGGTAATCAGTTTAATTACGCAGCAACATTGTTTTATAGCGCAAAGATTGACAACCTCAACGTAGTACCACAATTGGGACTTGCCGGTGAAAAATATGAAGATAACAAAGACCATGGCGAAAATGTTCCGCTTACGGCTGGTGACATCTTGTTTGGTAAAATGGGTGTAGAAGTAGGATTCAAAAAATTATCCTTGGGGCTAAACACCATGCTTCCTATCAACCAAAACCTGACGGGTGGCAGAGTTGAAGCCAACTATCGTTGGTCAGTCAACCTGAACTACTCTCTTTAGTAGCATACTGCTTAAATCCTGGCTGTTGATTTCTCTGCACAGAATCAATAGCTGGGATTTTTTTAATTCTCTATCATCTGTTTTAAGATTACTGTAGCTTCGTCTTTTAAAAATCTTTATTTTAGCTATATAATTTGGCAATTGCATAAAACTCTACGGTGATGAGAAACAAGTCCTTACTGATTTGCCTGCTTTTTTTCTTTTGCACTTCGGCATGGTCACAAGCCACGATAAGCAATTATAAAGTCTTTCTGGCAACTGCCAGTTCCGGGTCAAAAAACCTGCTCATCATCCGAAAATTCGAGCAATACGGAAACACCAATTATCTTGCTGTAGACCTCAACACCATGGAAACACAAATCCTTAGAGGCGACAAGCTAAAAACCAATGGTATCAACTGGCAAAAATTATATTCCGACTATGCCTCTACTTCTTATATAAAAGCATTGGCTTATGCCAAAAATCAGTCTTTTGCGTTACAGGATGCCGGAATAATACACGGCTGGCCTAAAGAAAAAGGCATAACGTTGACCATCGATTTGTGTCCGTCTCACAAACCTCTTGACAGAATCATCTTTACTTCGCTAATCTCTGAATTCGGGAAAATTGAAAAGCCGGTACCCATAGCACTTTCTATTACAGGCCGGTTTATGCTCGATCATTCCGATGATATTGAATGGCTCAAAAGTTTGGAAACAAAAGGCGATATCGATATTACCTGGGTAAACCACACCTATAATCACCATTATGACCCAAAAATACCATTAGCAGAAAACTTCCTTTTGGAACCGGGCACTAATATTGACTTTGAAGTTTTGCAGACAGAAATTGCCCTGATTGAGCGCCAACTATTGCCATCGGTCTTTTTTAGGTTTCCGGGACTTGTTTCAGACAACAGTGTTACCAACAGTATCATCAATTACGGACTGATTCCAATAGGCAGCGATGCCTGGTTAGCAAAAGGACAAAAGGCAAATGCAGGAAGCATCGTCCTGATTCATGGAAATGGGAACGAACCTGTAGGCGTAACTGATTTTATCAAGCTGCTTCAATCCGAAAAACAAGAAGTATTTAATAAACAATGGCTGCTATACGACCTGAAAGAAAGCATAAGCGAGGAATTTAAACAATAACCTTTAACAGAAGAATATGTCAACCGATTTTGAAATAATCATCCGATTCCTGCTCGCCATCTTATGGGGCGGCATTGTTGGTGCCGAAAGAGAATACAAAGGAAAAGCAGCCGGATTCCGAACCACTATCATGATTTCTTTTGGGGCCTGTTTCTTTACAATAATGTCGATTGCTATTGGCGGTGATGCTAATCCTGACCGGATAGCTTCCAATATTGTAACCGGTCTCGGTTTCTTATGTGCCGGTGTCATATTCAAATCCGATAACCATATCAACGGAATAACCACAGCAGCCACCGTTTGGGCTGTTGCCGCAGTAGGAATGGGAATTGGTGGTGGTTATTATATTGCTTCTGCAAGTGGCAGTCTGCTCATACTGTTTATCCTATTGATACTTCCCTATTTTCAAAAAATAATAGACAAAAAGAATCAGTTTCGAATACTTTCTATTGAATACCAGCAAAATTCTAATGCCCTTGAAATATGCCAGGATTTAATGAAAAAGCACAAAATACGCCATCAGATGGTTAAACAGATTCGGGAAAAAGAAAACATGACTACCGTTTGGGAAATGCATGCCAGTCAAGCCAATCTTATATTGTTTAGCAATACGATAATGGCAGAACCATCTATTGACCGGGTGGAAACATTACGCTAACAAATCAGAGTTTAGGTGATTACCTTGCTGTAAAGAGATCCGCCAATAGCTACAAAAATTGTAGAAATCACAAGTAAAATTACGATGTCGATAGTAAGGCTAAAACCTGAAACATTGCCAATCATAAGTGTACGTAATGCGTCGACCATATATGTCAGCGGATTAACCTGAGCAATCATCTTTAACCAGCCAGGCATAATCTCAATTGGATAGATGGCATTACTCGCAAAAAACAAAGGCATTGTCATCAATTGCCCAATTCCCATGAAACGCTCTCGTGTTTTTACCAGACAGGCAATAATCAGCGAAAAGGTAGAAAAGAATATGGCTCCTAGCATGACGACAACAAAAACACTCAACAAATTCAGCGGATTCCATAAAATCTTGACATTTAGCAAGAGTGCCAAAATATAGATAATAACCGCAATAGGAAGCGTTCGCAATCCGGCAGAAATAGCTTTTCCTAAAACAATTGCGGCATGAGGCGTAGGTGTTGCCAGCAATTTATGGACAAGTCCCAAATCACGTTCCCAGATAACTGCAATGCCTGAAAAAATGGATACGAACAAAACACTTTGAGCCAGGATGCCCGGAGTCATAAAATCAATATAATCTGTTTTTCCCGGCAGGGCGTGCATTTTAGCAAATACTTGTCCAAAAATAAGAAGCCACAATGC
Source organism: Flavobacterium microcysteis (assembly GCF_006385255.1). GTDB lineage: Bacteria > Bacteroidota > Bacteroidia > Flavobacteriales > Flavobacteriaceae > Flavobacterium > Flavobacterium microcysteis. The sequence goes on along the minus strand of NZ_VFJE01000051.1, from coordinate 142,723 downwards.
TGGCTGTACAGAACGCATTATGATTTCGGTTGGGTCGTGAAATATTTTTCGAACTTCCAATTCCGCTATTACAAACGCTTTTCGTATAAAATTAGTTATCTCCATATCTTCTTATTTTAACCCAGGCGACTGGAAGTTTTACGCCCTCTAGCAACATCCCGGAAACTGCTTCCCGATTCCTTAAGATTATCAGCCGTATAATGAATAAATACATCTTCCAGAGTAGCTCCTTCTTTTTCTATAGAAGCTTTTAAGTCTGCTGGCGAACCTATAATGGCCAACTTTCCACGTGTCATTAACGCAATCCTATCGCAAATACTGTCCGCTTCTTCCATCAGGTGCGTAGTCATGATTATCGTAGTTCCAAATTGTTTCCGAAGTGCGGTGATATGTTCCCATACCACATTTCTTCCAATAGGATCAAGTCCGGTAGTAGGCTCATCCAAAAACAAGACTAAAGGACGGTGCAAGGTAGATTGGGCAATTTCCAATCTCCGTATCATTCCGCCGGAATATTCTTTTGCCAATTTATGCATCACTTCTTCCAGTCCCATAAATTTTAAAGCTTCCTCTACTCTTTGCTTACGACCGTTTCTAGGAATATCATACAACTTAGCAAAAAGCATCAGGTTCTCATAGCCCGTAAGCGATCCGTCCGCAGAAATCATTTGGGGCACATAACCAATGATTCTCCGTATGTCATTTTTCTGCGTCTTTATATTATAACCGTTAATCCAGGCATCGCCAGTAGTGGGAGCCAATAATGTAGTCAGCATTTTTATCGTAGTACTTTTTCCCGATCCGTTTGGACCCAGAAGCGCAAATATTTCGCCTTCTGCTATCGTCAAATCAAGATCGTCGACGGCTTTAAAATCACCATAAGAACGAGACAATTTTTTAGTTTCAAGAATACTCATGTTGGTGTAATAAAAGAATCATTGCACTATTGCCTATAATTTAATCGTAACATAAAGATAATCAATATAGAATTATGTCGTAAGAACAACTCTCCCAATATTTTTCTAAAAAAATCTATTCTTTTTTTTAAATGAATGAATATTCATTTATATATTTGCGCCATGAGAATGAGAGATGCAGACAAGATTAGTCTTGTCAGGCAAAAAGCAATTGAATTAATTGCTACACATGGTCTGGAAGGCTTTAGTATGAACAAGCTTGCAAAAGCCTGCGGTATTTCAGTAGCTACCCTTTACATCTACTATAAAGATCGGGACGACCTTATCCTGAAAATTGCAGTAGAAGAAGGAAACATAATGGGGGCTGCCATGATTGTCGGATTTGACCCTGAAATGTCGCTCGAAGAAGGCTTGCGCAAGCAATGGGAAAACCGTTGCAACTATTCTATGAAAAATCCTAAGACGTCGCTTTTTTTTGAACAGCTTCGTAGCTCGTCTTATCAGGAAGAATTTCTTGCTTCATTTCTAAAAGAATTTAAGTCTGTGGTTGGCAAATTCATGCACAATATCATTGAAAGAGGGGAAATTGAAAGGATGCCCTTTGAAGTATATTGGTCAGTAGCTTTTGCCCCGCTCTACAATCTCATCCGCTTTCATAACGAAGGAAAAAGCAAAGGTGGAAGACCTTTTAAGCTGACAGACGAAGTACTATGGCTGACCTTCGACTTTGTAATAAAAGCGTTGAAAAAATAATAGTTACGCTAATTAATTAACAAATCATCAATTCATCAAAAATATGGACAAACAACAATCCATGTCTTTTACGGGTTATCAAAAATTCGTAATCTTTATATTGGCCATAACACAGTTTACGGTCATATTGGATTTTATGGTCATGTCGCCTTTGGGTGATATGCTTATGAAATCGCTTGATTTAAAACCTTCAGCATTTGGGATAGCCGTATCTGCTTATGCTTTTAGTGCTGGAATATCAGGACTACTAACAGCCGGTTTTGCCGATAAATTCGATAGGAAAAAATTATTACTGTTCTTTTACATCGGTTTTATTATCGGGACTATTTTTTGTGGTCTGGCAGAAAGTTATGCGACTCTAGTAGCAGCACGTATTTTTACCGGACTTTTTGGAGGTGTTATCGGTTCGATATCTATGGCTATTATCACTGATATATTTGCGCTACAGCAACGTGGTCGTGTTATGGGATTCATCCAGATGGGCTTTGGAGCCAGTCAGGTTTTAGGAGTGCCAATTGGTATTTATATTGCTACGTTATGGAAATGGGAAGCTCCATTCTGGATGGTCGCCGTTCTGAGTATCTTCATTGCCATTGCTATTGCCGTCTATTTAAAACCATTGACAGCGCACCTTTCTTTACAGCGTGATAAGTCGGCATTTGCCCACTTATGGCATACGGTTTCAAAACGTGATTATCGTATTGCTTTTACGGCAACAGCATTACTTTCAATAGGAGGATTTATGATGATGCCATTCGGAAGTGCCTTTGCGGTCAATAACCTGGGTGTCAATTACAACCAGCTTACGATGTTGCTAATGGTTTCGGGTGTCAGCTCGCTTCTCATTATGCCGGTCATAGGAAAACTAAGTGACAAGATTAACAAATACACCCTATTTGCCGGAGCATCTGTATGGATGATGGTAATGTGTGTGGTCTATACTAATCTTGGTGTTACACCGCTACCACTTGTTATGGTTTTTAACATTTTGATGATGATGGGTATCATGAGTCGTATGATTCCATCTTCAGCATTAACAAGTGCTGTTCCTGATATGGCAGATCGTGGAGCTTTTATGAGTATCAACTCATCATTGCAACAGATAGCGGGAGGAATTGCTGCTGCCGTTGCCGGAATGATCGTTACGCAAGAAAGTAAAGGTAGTCCATTACAGCACTACAATACGGTAGGCTATGTAATTGTAGTTATTTCCGTTATCAGTATTATCCTGATGTGGCGTGTCAATAAGTTAATAACCAAAAAACAGAAGTACACTCAGGTCACTCCTTTACAAGAGGAGGCACCTCAAAATTTAAATGAAGCTCTTTAAAAATAAAAAGCGGAAAGGTTTTCTTTCCGCTTTTTTATTGTCTAAATCAGCTTTATGATTTATGAAGGAACTGCCTTAATACATACTGCAATATGCCTTCGTTTCTGTAGTATTCGATTTCAATCTTGGAATCCAGTCTGGCAATAGCCTTAAATTGGATTTTTTCTCCATTTTTTTTCAGGGCTGTGACTTCAACTTCTTTTAAAGGTTTGATGTCATTAGCAATACCGGATATACTGAATTGCTCCGTTCCGGTTAATCCTAAACTTTCTGCATTCTGGCCTGGCAAATATTGCAAAGGCAATACGCCCATTCCAACCAGATTACTTCTGTGGATTCTTTCATAGCTTTCTGCCAATACGGCTTTTACGCCCAATAAAAAAGTCCCTTTTGCTGCCCAGTCTCTCGAGGAGCCACTTCCGTATTCTTTTCCTGCCAGAATCACCAATGGAGTCTGTGTTTCTTTGTATTTGATTGAAGCATCATACACTGTCATTTCCTCGCCTGTTGGCAAATATTTGGTATAACCGCCTTCTCTATCGGCCAATTTGTTTTTAATACGGACATTGGCAAAAGTCCCTCGAATCATAACCTCATCATGTCCACGGCGTGAACCGTAGGAATTAAATTCTTCCTTAGGTACTCCACGGTTTAGCAGGTATTTCCCGGCTGCCGATGATTCGTTATAAGAACCTGCCGGCGAAATATGATCGGTTGTGATGCTGTCTCCCAAAACCAACAAAGCAGTTGCATTTTCAATATCTTTCAAAGGTTGCGGATGGTCGGGAAGATTTTTAAAGAAGGGCGCTTCTTTGATATAAGTAGACTCCTCATCCCAAACATATATTTTCTCATTAGGCACTTCAAGATTCTGCCATATTTCATTACCGTCAAAAATAGTCCCATAACTGTTGGCAAACTGTTTAGGCGAAAGTACCGAGTTCATGATGCTATTAATTTCATCATTTGAAGGCCATATATCTTTCAAATAGACCGGCTGCTGGTTTGGATCATAACTAATCGGCTCATTTAACAGGTCGACATCAACACGGCCGGCAATGGCATAAGCCACGACCAGCATTGGCGACATCAGGAAGTTCATTTTTATTTGCGGATGTATTCTGGCTTCAAAATTCCTGTTGCCCGAAAGCACAGAAGCCATTACCAAATCATGGTCATCAATGGCTTTGGCAATATGGGAAGGAAGCGGACCTGAATTTCCAATACAGGAAGTACAGCCATAACCCACGATATGGAATTTCATTGATTGCAGGTCGTCTAATAAATCGGCTTTGATCAGATAGTCCGTAACCACTTTAGAACCCGGAGCCAGTGAGGTTTTTACCCAAGGTTTTACATTCAGTCCACGTTCTCTTGCTTTTCTGGCTACCAGTCCGGCTCCAATCATTACATACGGATTGGAAGTATTGGTACAGGAAGTTATGGCAGCAATGACAACAGCACCATCTGACAGCATGAATTGTTCTTGCCCTACGGTTACGGTAACAATTTTCATCCCGTCTTCCATTTTTTCCTCAATCTTTGTATCGGGCACCATTGCAGTTTCCTTGTGCGACTGTAGGCTACTTCCTCCTTCTGCAAACCATCGTGTCAGCTGTTCCTGTGGCTTGATGTATTTTCGGCCAAACGACTGATTCAGTACATCTATAAAAGTGGTTTGGAAATTTTTAAGCAATATCTTATCCTGCGGTCTTTTTGGGCCAGCTACTGTAGGTTCTATCGTGGAAAGATCCAATTCCAACACATGAGTATAGGTAATTTCTTCATTTCCGGTACGCCACAATAAATTAGCCTTACAATAATCTTCTACGAGTTGAACTTCATTCTCCGAACGGTTGGTCATCCGCATGTATTCTAACGTTTTCTCATCAATAGGAAAATAGGTAACGGTACAACCAAATTCAGGCGACATATTGCCAATCGTAGCTCTATCAGGAACCGTAAGATTATCTAATCCGGAACCAAAAACCTCAACAAACTTTCCTACCACGCCATATTTGCGAAGCAGTTCGGCAATGGTCAAAACCATATCGGTTGCTGTTGATCCCAACGGAATTTTTCCTGTCAGGCGTAATCCGATAACTTCCGGCATGATGAAATAAATAGGCTGTCCCAAAATCGCAGCCTCTGCCTCTATTCCACCAACGCCCCATGCAATAACTCCTATACCGTTTACCATTGGCGTGTGACTGTCTGTTCCTACCAGCGTATCCGGAAATACTTCTCCATTGCGTTGAATAACTCCTTTTGACAAATATTCCAGATTAACCTGATGGCAAATACCCATACCTGGCGGTACGACACTAAAATTGCCAAACGACTGCTGTGCCCATTTCAAAAACTGGTAACGTTCTTTGTTACGTTTGTATTCTTCATCCATATTACGATCGTAGGAATACTCCGTTCCAAAATAATCAACCTGTACCGAATGGTCAATAACCAGATCCACCGGAATCAACGGGTTGATCTCATCCGGATTTTTACCTTTCCGGGCGATTTCAGCTCGAAGTGAAGCAATGTCGACAACAGCAGGAACTCCTGTAAAATCCTGCATTAGGACTCTGGCAGGCTTAAACGGAATGTCTTTATCTGACGCTTCCGGTTTCCAATTCAGCAAAGTTTCAATATTTTCCTTAGTGATGGCAAAATCATCAAAGTTACGCAATGCATTTTCCAACAGTATCCTGATAGAAAATGGCATCTTTTTGATATTGTATCCATGCTTTTCCATTTCAGGCAGGCTATAATAAGTAAATGTGCCATTTTTAGTATTCAGCAATTTCTTAATCTGATAAATGTCGTTTGTCATAAGCTGCACGTATTAGTTAATTGAAAGTACTATAAAGATAAGGCTTATCCATGATATTGCAATGACTTAGAATCCTGATTTTCATAAAACAAAAAAGCGGAGAACAGTTCTCCGCTTTTTCTACCAGCATTTTATTTTTCTTTTTCATTAGAAATTTTTCCCGTTATCCTCTAAGCTGATTTCCATAAATCGCATTCGTGGGTCCAATATAATTTTTGCTGGTTTTTGTGAAAGGAGCGTTTTCAACTGTAGCTGATTTTTCTCCATTCTAATAATTTGTTTTTTTTCATTTTCAAAGGAAATCTCAACTTCTATCGGGTCGTCAAAATCAATTTCTGCACTTTTACCTTTGCCGTCTTCGCTATATTTTTTAGCAATAACAGCAACATTCAGTTCGTATTTTTCGTCTTTTGTCTTTGTAACGACCGCTTTATCCAACTGCAAATCATGAATAATAATCTGCTTAAACAGTTCATCGATTTTTGGATGCAGTGCTTTATCGCTGACTGCATAAAATTCGTTGATAAGATCTAAAGAAGTAGGCGGTTGTAACGGATAGGCATGCTTTTGTAATAAGCTTCGGAGTGCCTTATTTATTTTCTCCTCTCCAAGAAGCATTTCCAATTGGTACATAACAACAGCTCCTTTATCATAACAAAGAAACGGTTTGTTCGGATCGGATTTGTATAAAGGTTCTTCTCCCCAAAAAGCACGTTCGCCCAAATAAATATCTTTATGTACCTGAACCCGTGACAAAATATTTTCATTGCCATAAACGGTTTTATATAACATCTGTTCCGTATACATGGCCAATGTTTCCGTCAACAACTTACAGCCTTCACGATAATCGGTGTCAATTGTAGCATTGCCCCACCAGGTATGAGACAATTCATGGCTAATCAGTTCGTTCAATATGTCTTTTTCGGGATCCTGCTTTATTTTATTCTGGAAACCAAAAGATTCATTCATAAAATAAGACGTGGGATAAGCCGTAGCCGCAAACCCTTTCACATAAGATGATATTTCCGCAAACCGAATCACCTCATAGGGATAGTTACTAAAATTTTGCTTGCAATACCGCAATGTCTGTTTTACATTTCGCACGATATGCCCAACATTTTGTTGATGTTCCGGATGATAATACACTTCAACAGCAATTCCGTCATACATCACTTTTTGAACCGCATAGCGGGCTGAAGAAACAGCAAAGCGAAACGGTATAGGCGATGGTGTTTTATATCGGAAATAATTACGGTCATCTTTTTGCCATTGATCTTTCATGTCGCCAATTCCGATAGCTGTCTGATCGCCCGAAGTAGAAATTACAGCATCAAGAGTAACATGATCGTAGTAATAAGGCATTTGTATTTTTTCTTCCAGAGGAACCACTATAGACGAAGCCGGCATGTTTCGTCTTGTACGCTCTTTTGGGTCATCTATTTCGTTGTCTCCTATATAGCCTAGTCTTGGGAAAAAGTTACTGATACGGATAAAACTACCATTTTTTAGGATGGCATTAAACGGCTTAAATCCGTTAAATGGCGAAGCTTCATAAGCAAAACCAAACTTCATTGTACTGGATTCGCCTGGCTGTAAAGGCCGGAGTAACCTATACCAATAATGTCCGTATTGCTTGTCTTCCAATACCAATTTAGCTCCATCAATTACAAAACCTTTCCATTGCAGTTCTTTATCCGCATAAACCAAAATAGAATCAATAGCCTTATCGCCTTTGTTCTCTAAAATATAACTACCTTCTACAGTATAGCTGTTTTGTTCCGGAAATAAATCGATATTGGTCTTGACATCGGTTATGGATGGCTGCAACAGGCGACTGAATTTTTTATAGCGTTCCTCATACGCTTGCTTCCAATCATTGCGCTCGTTATTTTTAGATTGCTCTATTTCCTTTAGCAATATTACTCCGGAAAATGCGGCTCCAACCAGAAAAGTAAACAACATGATAACAGGCAATATTTTTAATTTCCCGACAGCCATTCTTTTGTTATTAAACCAGATAGCAACCCATAGAATTATTGCGGCAATACAAGTCCAATAGATCATTTTAATGTGAAAAGCATCCAGAAAAAAGTCAAATCCGTTCATTTCGCTGTAAATACCCTGAAAAACATTGGCATATTGCACTACCGGATGTTTAATCCCGACCATTCCTCCTAAAGAAGTATTCGTAAAAAGCAACAGGATTGTAGCAACAGTCAAACCAACATATCTGTTTCGGCAGATGGCCTGTATGCTAATTATTAAAGCCGAACAAAGCAGTAATGGCAAGCCAATAAGATAAAAAAGCGATAAATAAAGTCCGAAGTCGATATGGGCTGAGCCAAATGACAGTTGAAGTATCACGCCTATCAAACAATTGCACGCTATTAGCAAGACTGTTATAATTGCTAATGAAAACCATTTTGATAGGATAACTACAGCTGATGACACTGGGCTACTTTTTTCCAAAGATTCAAAACGGGCGCTGTGGCTTCTCCAAAAAACTTCGCTGCCATAAAAAATCAAGACTAAAATGCCTACAATCGGAAAAAGCTTCAGTATTTCGTTCACCATTAGGGCTGTGGTGGCAAGACGCTCCGGCAATCGCCTTCCGGCATTAATCATGCTTACCATTTCTATACTTGCAAAAGAGCACCAACCCAGGATTATAATCCATATCGGAACACTTTTGATTATAGAACGTATATCAATCTTTACAAAGCTGAAAAACGCTGTGAAAAAATAGGCACAGCCACTGTTTTTTGTAGTTACCGGATGATAATCACCTTGAAAATTTGATTTTTTTTCCTGAATTCTTTTATGAGATTTTTTCTCATTTCCGGTTACAAAGCTCAATTTTCGATAGGCATACAACATGAGCAGGAATGAAATCGCAAGACAGGCAATACGATTCACTAAAAATGATCCTTTTAATTCCAGCAATTGGGTATTGCGTTGTTCGGCTGACCAATATTGTGTCTGCTCAAAAAATGCCGACAGCCCAAAAGGATCTAATTTTGCCATAAGCTGCATGCTTTCTGCTGAAATCGGTGACGAATTGGCTATGAGTGGAGAATTAGAAAATAGGGCTATGCCCCAATAAAAGAAATAAATAAAAAGACCGGAAATATAGATGGCTATTCTATTTTTTGCCAAAACGCCAATACTGCAAATAATGCCGGTACAGAACAAAATATTAGGTACGGCTAATAGTAAAAATGGCTGGATATAATGCCATAAATACAACTCCATATATTCATCTCTGTTCGTACGAAATAGCTGATGACCTAGAAGCAGCCCGATGCTATACAATGCAAATGAAATAATAGCAATACCGCAGATTACCAGAAATCGGCTGCCTAAATAATACTTTTTCTGTAGAGGTGTTGCATAAAGAATTAAATCAAAATGAGCCTCTTTTTCCCGCATAAGGCTTTGTGCCGTGAGTAGCGATACGGTAAAAAGACACATCAGCGACATAATACCGGTAATATAGGTTATTATATAAGGCGAATTCTTATACGTCTCCGGAAAAGGGAAATTAGCACCAACCGCAGTAAATATTCCTAATCCTAAAAGGAAAAGAAGCAGCAGCAAAAAGGATTTTTTCTTTGCGAAAAAAATCCAGTCAAAATGTAAGATACCTGTAAACATATCACTTGGCATTATGGAGTTGCGCAAAATAAACAGCTTCAAGATCGGCTTGCTTCGTTACAAAACCGTTATCAGGATTCTTTTTAGAATAAATCTGCAGGTATAGTTTTCCGGCATTCAACTGCGTGGCTATCACCTCAAATTTTTCCTTATAAGTAGGCAGTTCGCTTTTATCAATACTTTTTGTCCAGATACATGCTTCCAACTCTTTAATAAAGACTTCCGGATTTCCATAGGCCAACACTTTCCCTTTATTGATAATTGCCATTTTCGTGCACAAATTCCTAACATCTTCAACCAAATGGGTTGAAAGAATGACGATCACCTGCTCTCCTATTTCGCTTAATAAATTATTGAATCTATTGCGTTCTTCTGGGTCAAGACCTGCTGTAGGTTCATCAACTATAATAATCTGAGGATTTCCAAGTAATGATTGCGCTACGCCAAAACGCTGTCGCATTCCGCCAGAAAAAGAACTTACTGCCTTATTTCGTTCATTAAACAAATTGGTTTTTTCAAGAAGTGCATAAATCTGCTCTTTTCTTGATTTTTTATCTCCTACTCCTTTTAATACAGCCAGATGCTCTAATAAATCATAAGCGCTGATTTTAGGATAAACCCCAAAATCTTGCGGCAGATATCCTAATTGCTGTTTGACAAACCCCGGGTCTGCTACGATATCAACATCATTAAAGAGGATCCTTCCCGTATCAGGAGTCTGCAATCCTGCAATTGTTTTCATGAGAGTAGATTTTCCTGCACCATTAGGGCCAAGCAATCCAAAAATACCGTTGCCTATTTCCAAAGAAATATCCTGCATAGCCTCTACGCCATTGCCATACGTTTTGTTTAAGTTTTTGATTTGTAAACTGTTCATTTTTTGATTTTTTGATGATTTTATTAGACAATAGATTTCCTGCACCCGTTTTGGGCGTGCTTTTTTATGCGCTAATTATGATTGAAAGTTATTCCTCCCTGTACTCTAAAATATCTCCGGGTTGGCAATCCAAAGCCTTGCAGATTGCCTCTAAAGATTCAAAACGTATACCTTTAGCCTTTCCTGTTTTTAGAATAGATAAATTGGCCGGAGTGATATCCAGTATCTCAGCCAATTCTTTGCTCTGCATTTTACGCTTTGCGAGCATTACATCAATATTTACAATAATAGGCATGGTTTATATATATAAGTCTTGTTCGGTTTGCAGATTCAGCCCCTGCTTGAATATCACGGCCATGAAATAGGCAAATATACCTACAACAAAATGCAATGCTGCTAAAGTGACAAGAATTTCAACTTCATAGGAAAAAATAATATGCCCGATTAAAAAAGGCAATGGAACAATAAAGTTGAGCAGGTAAAAAATACGCAGCCTTTTCACTCCTTGATGAGTAAACAATTTCTTCTCTCTAAAAGTGGTGAAAATATTGCCCAGTAACCAGAAAAACAGGCCATATAATCCTATAAAGGCAATCATCTCGAAAATGTAATAAAAGGCATAATCATCGCCTAGCAAAAAACGCCTATTGGTAAAAGGATATAAGATTACAAACTTCTTTCCTTCATCAACCAACTGCAATGACCCGATAGGAAATAAAAAGCTGATAATACAATACGCTGATGTCGCCAAATATGGGATAGCTATTACTCTTGAAAGATAAAACAAACAAGAGGCAACAAGACGAACTTCTTTCATTTTATTAAATTATTTTCTGCAAATATATAATTAATTATTGTTTTACGATAATTAATCAAGAAAAAAAATATTTTCCAACTTATGAATTATGAGTCCTAAATAGCATCCGTTTTTTTTTACAGATCGCTATTTGATATAAAGCATGTTATTCTATATTTGCATCCAATTAACAGACGATTTTACTTACTTAAACTTAAATAAATACTGAAAATGAAACGAGCACTGCTTCTATTTTTTTTAATGACAATAGGCTACTGTAATGCGCAGGACATTCTTGCTGATAAAGGAGTCATGACATTAGCAACTAATGAAAAAATAAAATTTGAAACATTAGAGCTTGCAGGAAAACAGTTTCGTTATATAGAACCAGCAACGGGTGAAAAGAAAGAAATTGCGATGAACACAGTCAAATCTGTTGATGATGAAAAGCACAACAGAGTCTTTACAAACCGAAACATCATTATTTCAAACGAGCTTTCTCAGGGAATACTCGTAGAGAAAACTAAGGCAGATACTATTGCCAAAAAACCAGCTCCTAAAAAAGAAGATCCGGCTTTTACACCAAACGGATATCCGAATGGTATTTATCATACTAAAGAAGATTTCATAAACAAAATGCCAAGCTCCACAGCTCTTGTAATTCCTAAAGAATTAGTTGGTTTTGAAAAGGAGGAAATTGTAGATCATATTCCTAGTGATTGCTATTTTTATCTAAAAAATGAAGACAAAAAGCTAAAAAAAGTGTTTGCTGTTTGCTACAAAGGAGAAATGTATTTCCAGACCCAGGCAATTTTGAGTAACCGAAATAAGACTGACAGAGCTCAAACCAATTATTACCCTAATGGTTTTGTCAGAGTTAAGACTATGGGAGAAAATTATTATTATACAGAGGCAAGTCTCGCTAATAAATGGGCACGAGGTTTTGCTCTGAATGGAGGTGCCGTGGGAGGTGCAATTGGCAGTACTTTAGAAAACCTAAAAGGTATTGTCTGGGATGTAAAAAATAAAGAATTCAATATCTTTAAAAATTGCAATGACTATAATGATTTTATAAGAGTACTTTATCCAGAAGGCGTACAAGAATGCAAAAAACATCAGCCAGATCTTTCTAAAGTAAGAGAAGCTATAAACATAATAAAATAGTGCTAATTACAACAAAAGCCCCATTTTCATGGGGCTCATTGCTTGCATAATTTAAGTAACTAATTCAAATCCTATATAATTGAAAACAATTATAAGTTCAAGCAATATATTGATATCGAACTATTTAAACTTAAGTGTTTACAAATATAGAAATTAGAACTTATTATTCCGAATTAAAGTAGCAGGCTTTTCTGAAACTTACCTTTATTTCTTTTCAGACAATTCCTTGATTTTGCCTAACGCTACCGGCCAGGTTTCATTAAAAAAATCCTCATATTCTTCGGTTACACCCATATCAACCATAAGCAGTGTTTTACCATTTACTGTTTTCAGGGTGTAGTTTTCAAGTGCTCCTGCCCAGTCGTTACTCTTTTCATTTTCTGTATGCTCGATTCCATCCATCATAACACCTATATGTTCAATGGACATATATTCATTAGGAATATTTTTAGCAATTCTGGCTACCATACCTTCATTATCGGCATTCAGGAAAAGCACCTTACTACCTTCTTTCCAATCGGTTTCTGCTCTTGATCCTTCGCTAAATGGAGCTGTCCATTGCGGATATGTTTCTTTTCCCCATAAGATATCCCATACTTTTTCACGTGGTGCATCTAATTCTATCGAAAATTCTTGCCTTTTCATAGTTGTATTGTTTTTTAGTTGTTGTGGACTGATTATCAGACCATCCATTACAAATATCCGTCCTTTTTGATTAGTTTAAAGGGGCAAAATGCGACAATATCGAGGGTCATTTGGGTAAGATTATTATTTTTTTTCACGGCCTATGCAACCATTTTCAAACGAGTAGCGTCTATGCTAATAGAAGTCGGTTTTTAATCGGCACCCAAAACACAAACTTTAAAACATATAAAAATGAAACGTATTTTACTTCTAGCTATCTTATTGCCAACATTCAGTTTTGCGCAAGAAAAACAAAATGACAACACAGAAACATCTGGGCTAAAACCAAGATTCACTATTTCTGGTAATTCCACCTTTTCAGATCCTTCACAAGCCGGATTGAGTATTGAGTATAAAAGCAAAAATTTAGACAGCGGAAGAAACTCTTCCAACATATTGAATCTTTCTTATGGGATGATGAATTATGACAACGATATTATAGATGTAGACGGAACCGGTTTTGTAATTGAATTGGGAAGTAGAACCTATATTGAAAAAGGAAAATGGGACGGTTTTTATGCTGAAAATTTTATTTCTTATGGAAATATAAAATTTGACGAAAATATTGGCGGTTTAGGAAAGTTTGATGGAACTTATTCTTACTGGAGTATCATTAATCCAAACGTAGGTTACAAATTCATGATTGGAAAAAGTGTAAGCATCGACCCATATATCGGAGCTAACTGGAAATGGGAAGTAAAAGGTAAAGGTGATGTAGACAACAAAAACATCGATAACTTTGTATTCAGAGCAGGACTAAGAATCGGATATAGCTTCTAATATTACATTTGATTGTCAGGGCTAAAATAGGGTAAATTTACCGTACTTTTAGCCCTTAATATACCTATCCAGTCAAAAACTGTAACAGCAAAATACCAAATCATCAATGAAAAAATCATTTTTCCTTCTTTTTTTAATCGGCTTCACAACACTAAGCAGCTGCAGGATAACCAAAACAATAACTATGGTTAATGCCAAATCCAATGCAGCCGAAACCGAAGTTGACTTTATAAAACATAAGATCAGTTCTATTTCATTTCTTCCGTTAAGTGGAGAACAGGAAGAATTGGCCATCGCTATTTGGAAAAAGGAAAAGGACAATCTTGGAAAAATCAAACTGAAAAATTCTGAGATTGCACCTGTTATCTTTCAATCTGAAAATGAATTCAGAAGCATACTAACACCAGAACAGCTAAAGGAATATAAGAAGGAATATAGCGACTCTATGATAACAAAATATTTCCTGAGCAATCGCGCCATGCAGGAAATCAAAAGAATTTATAATATAGAAGCAGAAATCAAGTAAACCCTATCGGGCAAGCACACGTTCAAGTTCTCTTCTGTAAGTAATACCTACCGGAATTTTTTGGCTGTTCACGACGAGTACATCTCTTTCATTTTCTTCAATCTTGTCTACAGCCACTATATAGGATTTATGAACACGTAAAAACTGTCCTTCCGGCAGGTTTGCTTCCAATTCGTTAGTAGTCATGGAAGCCAGATACGTTTTTCCCAATGTAAAAATCTTGACATAGTTGCCATAACTCTGTGCAAAAAGTATTTTCCTCACATCAAGATCAATCAGGCCACCATCTGCCTTTATGCTGATAAATAAATTGGAAACCATCGTCTTTTTTTCGGCATAAAAAGAAAAAAAGCGTTCGATAGATTTCAGAAAACGGGGAAAATAAATAGGTTTAAGCAAATAATCAATTACACCATAATCATAACTTTCCAGAGCAAATTCTGAATAGGCCGTAGTCAGAATAGTCTTAGGCTGTGACGGAAGAATCTTTAGCAGTTCTAATCCTGTTATTTCAGGCATATCAATATCGAGAAACATCAAATCGACTGGGTTTTCCCGAATATAATTCATCGCTTCAATACCATTATAACATTGATGTACGAGTTCCAGTTCCGGATTCTGCCGGATATAATTCGTCAGCACATAATGGGCCGCAGGCTCATCATCAACGATAATGCATTTTTTAGGATCCTTTATCATTCGGCCAGTTTTTTCAAGGGAAGTTCTAAATCGACACTATATTCCTTGCCCGTATTATTGATATCCAGCTTATGTTCATTGCCGTAAATAATTTTTAGGCGCTCTGTAGTATTCTTGAGTCCAATTCCCGTCGAAACCACATTTACTTTTTTTTCAGGTATGGAATTTCGGATTTTCAAACAGAGCTTTCCTTTTTCTACGACTATGGTAATATGTACATAGCAGTTTTCAATGGCGCAAGTTCCGTGTTTGAATGCATTTTCTACAAAAGCAATTAGCAACATCGGAGAAATTTTATACGCATTTTCATTATCGATTCTACTTTCATAAGTAATCTCGCAACGATAGCCTACACGCTCTTTCTCCAGCTGTATATAACTGTTGATAAACGACAATTCCTCATCTAAAGATACGCATTGTTTTGCATTGCTTTCCAGCTGGTAGCGCATCAGCTGCGATACTTTCATGATAAGATCCGGAGTTCTTTCCGGGAATTCAAGACTGATTCCGTAAAGCGTATTAAAAGTATTAAAAAGAAAATGCGGGTTCAATTGACTTCTTAGCGAGTTGAGCTGCATTTGGTTAAACAGCAAGGCTTCTTCCCTCTTCCTTTTTTCTTCTCTGTAAAATTTAAGAAACATAACTGGTCCTAAAATACAGATTAGCGTACCTACGACTGTTGCCAGCTGATATTGGTAGCTTTTCTGGTGTGAGAATTCATATAAAGACGAAGCTTTAGTAATCCAAACTGATGAAATCTGATACACAATAACCGAAAAAATAAGAGCCAGAAGTATGGTCAATCCCAGATATAAAAGCCCTTTGTGCTTTTTTACCAATATAGGCAGTAAAAAAAAGCGGTTGGCCTGAGCATGAAAATACAGCATCAGATAATAGCCTACACCGGTTAAGACAGCAATTGGAGAATTAAATAAGATCCAATCGTTCTTTAAAGAAAAAATAGAGAATGAAAACAGCAATATTGCAACTTCCTGCCACCATTTATTATCCAACACATTATCGACTTTCCATTTCATTTTTTGCAATTGAGGCTACAAATTAACGATTTATTATTAAATTCTTATGGTATTTAATGACCAATTGAATTCGTCATTTTTTATCCACGATTTATCATTTAAAATACCTTGCTGAAACGTGTCTGCTGTAAATTTGCGCTTTCAAACTTATATCAGGCTTAAAAAATGACTACAAAAAAAATAAGTCTTTTCCTTCTATCCCTCTTTTTCTTTCAAGGGTTTTCCCAAACCCTTAGCCTGAAAGAAGCTGTAGAAACGGGAATGGCTAATTATGGAACCCTAAAAGCAAAAAGCAAATATGCAGAGGCTTCCAAAGAAAGCGTAAAACAAGCACGCAGAGACTATCTGCCTAACTTAAATCTAGCTGCCCAACAAGATTATGGAACTGTAAATGGTCAAAACGGACCTTTATACGGTTTTGGTGGACTTGGTGTAGCTTCTTCCGGACTGCCACTACCGGAACAAAACTGGAATGCGGCTTTTGGAGCTTTGTATCTGGTTAATATGAACTGGGATTTCTTCACCTTTGGAAAGGCTAAACAACGCATCAACCTGGCAAAGGCAGATGCAGAACGCTCTGAAAAAGATTTTGAACAGGAACAGTTCCAGCATAAAGTAAAAATTTCTGCTGCCTACCTCAACTTATTGGCGAGCCAAAGACTGCTGATTTCTCAGGAAAAAAATCTTGACCGTGCCATCGTTTTCCAAAAAATAGCGGCTGCACGAGTAAAAAACGGATTACTTCCTGGCGTAGATTCAACTTTGGCTTCTGCTGAAGTATCACGGGCTAAGATTATGCTAAACCAAGGAAAAGATCAGGTTAAAGATTTGAATAATAAGCTGGTTGCCCTAATGGGAACTGACATTAAAGACTTTGTTCTTGACAGCACATTCGTAAAACAGATTCCAAAATCAATATTAGGACTCGAAACGGCAAACGATACGCTAAATCCTATCTTGCAATACTATAAAAGCAGAATCGATTTCAGCAAACAGCAAGTCAAACTATTCAAAAGAGAGTATTATCCAACTTTCAGCCTTTTTGGTGTGTATCAGACCCGTGCTTCCGGATTCAATTCGAATTATGCAGTCGACCAGAATTCGTATACCCGTAATTACTTCGATGGCGTTAGTCCAGATCGTCAGAACTACCTTCTTGGTGTTGGTGTAAGTTGGAATCTTACGTCCATAGCCCGCTCAAGCAAGAAAGTAAGTGCTCAAAAGCTGATATCTGAAGGGTTGCAGGAAGAATACAATGTGATTGACCAGCAACTCAAAACGCAATCTGATGCAGCCGATGCCAAGATTAAATATGCAATGGATAATTATGTCGAAGCTCCAAAACAAGTAAAAGCTGCCGAACAGGCCTATCTTCAAAAAACAACGCTCTATAAAAACGGGCTGACCAATCTTGTTGATGTGACACAAACGCTTTATACGCTAAACCGTGCCGAAATTGACCGGGATATTATTTATACCAACGTATGGCAGTCACTTTTGATGAAAGCCGCTGCTACAGGAGATTTTGAATTATTTATTAATGAATTTTAATTTTTACGACTGATGAATTTAATACGTTTTGCACTTCGCAAACCTATCTCCATATTGGTACTCGTAGCCGGACTATTCTTCTTCGGTATTGGTGCCGTCCGTGATGTAAAAGTAGACATCTTGCCAAAGATGAACCTTCCGGTAATTTATCTGGCCCACCCTTTTGGAGGTTATACTCCAAACCAGATGGAATCCTATTTTGCAAAAAACTATGTCAACGTCATGCTTTTTGCCAATGGTGTCAAGTCGATTGAAACTAAAAACATACAAGGATTGACATTGATGAAAGTGACCTATTATGAGGACACTAACATGGCACAAGCTGCTGCCGAATTAAGTGCGCTTTCCAACAGGATTCAGGCTGCTTTCCCTCCTGGATCTCAGCCACCGTTTATTATCCGTTTTGACGCTTCTTCCCTTCCTGTCGGACAATTGGTATTAAGCAGTAAAACACGTTCCAACAATGAATTGCAGGATTTGGCTAACGTATATGTGCGTGCTTCTTTTACTTCGATTCCCGGATTACTATCGCCTCCGCCTTTTGGAGGAAGTCCAAGAACTATCGAAATAAATGTCGACCCTGATATGCTACGCTCGCACAATCTTACACCTGATCAGATTGTAGATGCCATCCGTATCAATAACCAGACAGCTCCTTCAGGAAACGTAAGGATTGGCGACCAGAATTATATCACGCCAACTAATAATACGATCAAGGAAATTAAGGATTTTGAGAAAATTCCATTATTCAAGGGTGGTATTCAAAACTTGTATCTTGGCGATGTAGCTACTGTAAAAGACGGTGCCGATATTACTGCAGGATATGCTTTGGTTAACGGAAAACGCTCTGTTTATGTGAGTATTGCAAAAGCTGGAGACGCTTCTACCTGGGATGTCGTACAAAAATTAAAGGCCGATTTGCCAAAAATACAAAGCACGCTTCCTGAAGATGTAAAACTGTCTTATGAATTTGACCAATCAGTTTATGTAATCAATTCCGTTAAAAGCTTGGTTACAGAAGGAATTATTGGTGCGGTACTGACAGGATTGATGGTACTTCTATTTTTAGGAGACCGTAGGGCAGCGATTATCGTAATCCTTACTATTCCTATTTCTATTATTTCGGGCGTACTGTTCTTAAAATTATTTGGACAAACCATCAACCTGATGTCGCTCAGCGGATTGGCATTGGCGATTGGTATTCTGGTTGATGAAAGTACGGTGACTATTGAAAACATACACCAGCATCTCGATATGGGAAAACCCAAGGCTCTTGCCATATGGGATGCCTGTAAAGAAATCGCCTTACCAAAATTACTGATCCTGCTTTGTATCCTGGCCGTTTTCGCCCCTGCATTTACGATGAAAGGAATACCGGGAGCTTTGTTCTTACCTCTGGCTCTGGCTATTGGTTTCTCGATGATTATTTCCTTCCTGCTGTCACAGACATTTGTTCCGGTTATGGCAAACTGGCTGATGAAAAGTCATCCTAAACAAAAACATGGCCCAGAAATAACAGACGATGAAGCTGAATTTATCGCTTCTGGACTTACACCGGAATCAGAAGAAGACACATTCAACCAAAAGAAAGTATTAGTTGAAAGAAATGATTTTAATAATGACGGTAAAATCAGCCGTTTTGAACGATTCAGAAACCGATTCATGCGAATGCTGGAACGTTTATTCCCGCTTCGAAAACCGGTTACGCTTTTCTATTTGTTTGGTATTACCGGATTAGCAATACTTCTGATTAACGTAATTGGACAAGATGTATTTCCTAAAGTCAATTCGAGCCAATTCCAAATGCGACTTCGCGCTGCTGATGGAACTCGTCTGGAACGTACAGAAGAAAAAGCCCAAAAAGCTTTAAAGGAACTTGAAAATATGGTAGGCAAAGAACACCTTGCTATCTCCTCGATTTATGTAGGGCAACACCCTTCCCTATTTTCTGTATCACCAA
This sequence comes from Flavobacterium microcysteis, assembly GCF_006385255.1. Classification (GTDB taxonomy): domain Bacteria; phylum Bacteroidota; class Bacteroidia; order Flavobacteriales; family Flavobacteriaceae; genus Flavobacterium; species Flavobacterium microcysteis. The sequence continues at coordinate 123,165 of NZ_VFJE01000051.1, read as the reverse complement.
TTTATCTGTTTACGGCTGGTCCGCATGAAGCCGTTTTCCAAATCGGACTTAAAGATTATCATGCCGATATGGATGAATTTAAGGACAGTTTCCGCAAAAGGATTAAAAAAATCTTACCTGATGTGAAGATTTCATTCGAGCCTATCGAACTAACGGATAAGGTATTGAGCCAGGGTTCGCCTACTCCAATTGAAGTCCGAATTGCCGGAAAGAATAAAAAGCTAAATGAAGAATATGCTAATAAGATAATCGCCAAACTGAACAAAATTAGCTATTTCAGAGATGTTCAGATTGCTCAGCCTATCAAATATCCGTCTTTAGATATCAATATTGACAGAACCCGTGCAGCCCAGGTAGGTGTTGACATGAATGAGATTTCACGTTCCTTGATTGCATCGACCTCATCTTCCCGATATACTGAAAAGAATACCTGGATTGATGAAAAGGCAGGATTGTCTTATAGCGTACAAGTACAGGTTCCTTTAAATAAGATGAAAAGCGTTCATGATATGGGTGAAATTCCATTGCTTAAAAATTCGACAAGACCTGTCTTAAGCGATGTGGCTACAATCACGCCATCTATGACCTATGGTGAAAATGATAACTTAGGTGCAATGCCTTATATTTCTGTAACTGCCAATATTCACCAAACCGATTTAGGAACAGCCTCTAAAGACGTTCAGAAAACCATCGCTTCTTTAGGAGAATTGCCTAGAGGTCTGTTTATTGAGCCTATCGGATTAAGTAAAGTATTGGGAGAAACGATGAGCAGCTTGCAAACAGGATTATTAGTAGCCATTGTTGTTATCTTCTTGATGCTTTCTGCCAATTTCCAATCGTTCCGTATCTCATTGGTTATCCTGACAACTGTTCCAGCTGTAGTTCTCGGTTCTTTATTACTTCTGATAATTACCGGTTCAACATTAAACCTGCAATCGTATATGGGAATCATTATGTCGGTAGGAGTTTCGATTGCCAATGCCGTACTTTTGGTCACGAATGCAGAACAGCTACGAAAACACAATGGCGATGCGCTCTTATCAGCCAGAGAAGCAGCTTCATTAAGGCTTCGTCCTATCCTGATGACCAGCGTTGCCATGATTGCGGGAATGCTACCAATGGCTATAGGCCATGGTGAAGGTGGCGACCAGGTTTCGCCTTTAGGAAGAGCCGTTATTGGAGGTTTATTATTTTCTACTTTTACGGTGCTGATTATCTTGCCCCTGATTTTTGCATGGGTACAAGGCAAGACCTCAACACAATCCGTATCACTTGATCCAGAAGACAAAGAAAGCAAACATTATATATCATCATTACACCCTCACAATGAAAAATAATTTATACAGAACATCGGCCTTATTATTGCTACTGGCTGTCTTAAATAGCTGTGGTACATCAGACAAGGCTGAAGCAGCTCCAATGGAAGAAACAGCACCTGCTGCTATTGAAACTTTTCAAATCAGCAAAGAGCAATTATCTACTGAACTTCGAATTCCTGCTGAACTTACAGGTTTCCAGCAGGTTGATATTTACGCTAAAGTAAGCAGCTTTGTGAAAGAGCTTAAAGTAGATATTGGTAGCCAGGTAAAAAAAGGACAACTTTTGATGGTTTTAGAAGCACCGGAAATCAGCTCGCAGCTTGCCGCTTCAGAATCAAGACTCCGTTCTCAGGAAGCAGTCTATATGACCAGTAACAGTACTTACAAAAGAATACTGGAAACCAGCAAAGTTGAAGGAACAATTTCTAAAAACGACCTGGAACAAGCTGAAGGCAGAAAAAATTCTGATTATGCTCAATTGCAAGCTGCCAAAGCTTCTTACAAAGAAATACAGAACATTCAGGGCTACCTACAAATCCGTGCTCCATTTGATGGCGTCGTTGCTGCCCGTAACGTTAACCTTGGCGCTTATGTTGGCCCATCAGGAAAAGGTTCAGAACTACCTTTGTTTACATTACAGGAACAAAGCAAACTGCGTCTTTCTGTATATGTTCCTGAATTGTATACAGGCTACCTGAAAAACGGAGATGAAATTAGTTTCACCGTCAAATCAATGCCTGGGCAGATTCTGAAGGCAAAAGTAGCTCGTATGTCGGGTGCTTTAGACAGTCGCTTGCGTTCAGAACGTGTTGAAATGGATGTTATCAATACGACTAAAAAATTATTGCCGGGAATGGTGGCCGAAGTTCTGTTGCCACTTAAAGCGCAAGACAGCAACTATGTTATCCCTAAAACGGCATTGGTCACTTCAAGCGAAGGAACTTTTGTACTACAGGTTGAAAATGGCAAGACTATCAGAAAGCAAGTTCAAAAAGGCCGCGAAATAGAAGACCGTGTTGAAATCTTTGGCGATATTCCTGAAAATGCACAATTGGTTAAAATAGCTTCCGAAGAAATTAAAGACGGAACTCCAGTAAAATAAAATTTCCTCCCCTTTCTAAATAACCCTTGGCTCTCGGAATCTTTTCCGGGGGCTTTTTTTATAATTTTAGTATCACAAAACCTTAGCCACTTAGCACCTTTGTAACTTAGCATCTAAATAATCGCTTTTATTTCCTAAATTCGTAACTGCTCTATCCCAAAGCCCATGACCGATCTCTTTAAAAAATACATTATTGATACTCAATGTGCTACCGAAAGCCAATACGAAGAAGTTGAGCATCTTGTACATACTGTCAATATTACTAAAGGTCAATTGCTATTAAAGGAAGGCGAAATTTGCGATAAAGCTTATTTTGTATGCAAAGGAATCCTTCGTTCCTATACGATGGATGAATCGGGCAAAGAACACACCATTCAATTTGCTCCGGAAAACTGGATTATTGCAGACCGAAGCAGCTTTTATTTTAACGAACCTTCAGAAATGTATATTGATGCTTTGGAAAATACCGAAGCCGTTTATGTACAAAAAGAATTCTTCGATATTGCTTCCAAAAAATTTGAAAATTTTACCATAGTCAATACGCTTGCACTCCATAATAACATCAGGCATATGGAAAAAAGAATCAATTATCTTCTAAGCGCATCGGCAGAAAAAAGATATTTGAAATTCATTGAAACATACCGTGACTTATCGCTCAGGGTTCCTCAACTGCTCATTGCTTCTTACTTGGGCATTACTCCAGAAGGTTTAAGCAGAGTTCGAAAAGAACTGGCAAACAAAAACTTCAACAGGGATTAACCACCACGCATTTCTTAACCTAGGTCAAGAGCCATGATTTTGATACTGCTTACCTTTACAGTATTAAAAAATATTTCAATCATGGACTATACAATCACACACAATGAAAGCCGTAAACGATTCGAAATCAGTTTAGACGGAAAAACAGCGTATGTAAAATACGAACTTTTTGACGGAGGCATTGCTTATATGCACACCATCGTTCCTGCCGAACTGGAAGGTAAAGGTATAGCTTCTGCTTTGGCGAAATATGTCCTGGATTATGCTAAAGATAACAGCTTAAAAGTAAAGCCTTATTGTCCGTTTATCAATGCTTATATCGACAGACATCCTGAATATCAGGAAAATTCACTTTTTCACACTAAAAATTGAGTATCATGACAACAAAAAAAATAGAACGCATAATTACACCACCGGCTCCACATATGGTTGGAGACGGTTTCAGAGTGCATAACTTTATTCCGTCTGCTCAGGGTTTGAGCATGCAGCGCATGAGTCCTTTTATTATGATGGACTATAATTCTAAGTTTTACTTTCCTCCTACACAGGAATTAAGAGGTGTTGGCGTCCATCCGCATAGAGGATTTGAAACGGTAACTATTGCCTACAAAGGAAAAGTAGCGCATCATGACAGCGCTGGCAACAGTGGTGTTATTGGTGAAGGCGATGTGCAATGGATGACAGCCGCATCTGGTATTCTTCACAAAGAATATCATGAAGAGCAATTTAGTAAAAACGGCGGTGATTTTCAGATGGTACAGCTTTGGGTGAATTTACCGGCAAAAGACAAGATGTCGGCTCCCAAATACCAAGGGATTACGAATAACGCAATCAACAAATTCCAGTTGCCTAATGACGAAGGATTTGTAGAAGTAATTGCGGGAACCTACAATGGAGTTTCCGGAACCGCCTCTACATTTACGCCTGTTAATCTGTTGAATGCAAAATTACATAAAGGTGCTACTGCTACATTTAATTTCCCGGCTTCTTATAATACGGCACTTTTAGTAGTGGAAGGAAGTATCAAAGTCAATGGCAGTGAGAAAATCGCAACAGATAACTTTGTATTATTTGCCAATGAAGGCGAAGAATTTACAGTTGAGGCATCAGAAGATGCAGTAGTATTGGTTTTAGGCGGTGAGCCTATTAACGAACCGATAGCGGCACATGGCCCATTTGTAATGAATACGCAACAAGAAATAATCCAAGCGTTTAATGATTTTAATATCGGCCGTTTTGGATATCTTGAATAAAAAAAAGCCCGGCATTGAGTCCGGGCTTTTTTTATTAGAATTCGGTTTCAAAACCTATGTGTTCCTGGTTTCCGTTAATCCAATATCGTGAAATATAATTCTCGTCATCTCGAAAACATTGTAAGGCCTTATCGGTTATCAAGGCATCATAAATCTTATAATCCTGTATTTGATGTTCGTCAAGGATAAGGATAATCTCAACAAAAGTTGCCGGTTCTTTCTTTGCTTCGTTCTCTACTTCTGACTGGCTTTCTATATCGCAAAACGATTCCACCCTATACAATTCGGCTTTACCGGATTTCAGGCTGTCTACTATCTTATCAATAATGCCTCTTGTTGTCTCATCATCCAGGTTTTCACCTGCAATTTTCAATTTCTCTGGCATCTTAAACTGGCACATTGCAACCATTGTGAGCTTTTTTAAATTGTTTTTCAGATTCTAATAAATTTAAGCCATTTCGGATAAAAAGCCATTATACAATTGCCGTTAGGATTTATATATTTCAACGTTAAAGTAAAGCTAAACACCTTCATTTAGGAATTACATTTTCTATCTTTGGAATACAAACTAATTTGAATTCTGCTTGTAATTAATTTTAAATCAAAAATTTAGTATTAAATATGAGACTATTCGAAGAAAAGATTAACATTGTATTGGCCGATGACGACCGGGATGAATACGACTTATTTAAAGAAGCTGTAAGCGAAATTAATGAGAACTACAATCTTGTTTTTTTTCCAAACGGAAAAGAGCTCATTGATTACCTAAACAGTGAAGAAATTACAGACCCTGACATCATCTTTCTGGACCTCAACATGCCCTTCATGTCCGGAATAGACTGTTTGAGATTGATACGTGCCAACGAGAAATATTCCGATACCGCAATTGCCATATATTCAACCTCATCTGCTGAACAGGATCAGGAAGATACTTTTACATTAGGTGCCAATGTGTATATCAAAAAACCTAACGATTATGCTGCAATGAAAAAAGTACTGCAGCATATTTTCAAAACCTATTGGCAATATCATACCTCTGACATGAACAGGGATACTTTTCTAATTTCTGTCTAGCTATACAATTCAAACATTTTGAAATATTGAAAAAGCCGACTTGAAATAAGTCGGCTTTTTTTATGATAGGGAAAAATTGTTTGTTTTATGCAGAACGATAAGCCGAAGGCGCTACCTGCATCTGCTTTTTGAAAAAGTTATTAAAATGGGCCGGCTCTTCAAATCCCAGGCAGTAACTGATTTCCGAAATGTTCCAATCCGTATGTTTTAATAATGCCTGTGCTTCATTGACCAATCGTTGTGAAATCAAATCGGTTGTTGTCTTTCCGGTAGTCGTTTTTATGGCACGGTTCAGGTGATTGACATGGACATACAGCTTTTCCGCAAAATCCTTGGCAGAACGGAGCGTGAACCGCTGTGACGGTGATTCAATAGGAAACTGTCTTTCCAGCAATTCGGTAAAAACAGAAGTAATCCTTGAATTCGCATCCGGATGCTGGTACAGTTTTTCAGACGGCTCAATTTTCATTGCACTATGGATCATTTCTGTAACGTAATTCCGAATCAGGTCGTATTTGTAAACATAATCCGAATTGATTTCGTTAATCATCCTTAAAAAAATATCACTAATCTGCTTGTCCTGCTCTTCATTAAGGATATAAGCCGGCTTACCTCCTATTTTAAACATGGGCAGGCTGGAAATGCTGTTTCGTAAGGACTCCGTAAAAAACGATTCTTTGAAAATACAGAAATAGCCTGATCGGTCGTCAGACAACGATTCAACGGTATAAGGCACCTGTGGGTTGAAAAAAATAAGTGCCGATCCGTTGACCTCAAGACTTTTGTCGGCATAATGGAAAACATTTTTTCCTCTTGCCAGACTTATTTTATAAAAATCTCTTCTTGTATAACTTATCGGGACATATACATCGTTTTTATAGCAGTCTTCGGCTCTAATAACGTTGAAATAACCCAATCCTTGCTGTAAATCCTCAGGTAAGTAATTGAGCTTTTGTTTGTAAAAATCCTCTATCGTTTCGGTCTTCGGCATAATTTTATTTTTTAGGGAACCAGCCTTTTTACAGGCTGGTTATATATAGTAAGTTTCAATTGTAAAATTCAAATACGGCTATTATTCCTGAAAATCGGTAGAAAGGCTGGTATCTTTCCAATCTTCTAACATCTGCGTAAGCATTCCTAATTTTGCTGACGCTCTTCTATAAGCATCGCTTCCAAGATATAATCTTACAGGAGGATTATCGCTTTCAGCCAGATTAATCATTACCTCTGCAGCTTTTTCAGGGTCGCCTAACTGATTGCCATTCATCGTATGGAACTTATCGTGTGACGCATGAACATCTTCATAGTCTTCAATTGAGTTTTCTGCAAATACCAACGATTCTTTTGTCAAAAACTGCGTCCTGAATGCTCCCGGAGCAATTGCTGTGACTTTGGTTCCAAGCTGTCTTACATCATCTGCTAACGATTCTGATAAGCCAATGATGGCGTGTTTTGCCGCCGCATAAATAGACCATCCCGTTGCAGGCGCAAAGCCAGCTATAGAAGAAATATTGATAATATATCCGGAACGTTGTGCTCTTAGATAAGGCATGGCGTATTTGATGACATTGATAGTCCCGAAAACATTGATATTAAAGGCTTCCGAAATTTCTTCTTGCGACAATTCTTCAATAGCACCTCCTATTCCATAACCGGCATTGTTCACAATCACGTCAATCTTTCCATAAACTTCCTGTGTTTTCCTAATGGATTCAGCCACAGACTGCTCATCTACAAGATCTACCTCCAAAGGTAAGAAATTTTCTGAAGATCCGGCGCCTACTGCTTCGCTTAAAGCTTCGCTATTTCTTGATGTTGCGGCAACTTTATAACCTGTTGCCAATAATTTTTTAACTAATGTAAGTCCCAGTCCTTTTGAGGCTCCTGTTACATACCAAATTTTATCTGTTTTCATTTTTTTTCGTTTGTGTTTAATAAATAAGGCTTGCGTCGTAAAAGAATGTATTAGTTGTCGAATCCGGTAGCTGCGGCATACTCCCGAACCGCTTCCATATTTTCTTTTACTGCTTGTATTTTGATTTCGGCCATTGCATAAGCATCCTGTCCTAAAAACAAGTGAACCGGAGGATTTTCCATTTCGGCTGTTCTGATAAAAGCCAATGCTGCTTTATTTGGATCACCTTGCTGGTTGCCATTGATTTCGTTTTCATGAGCTGATTGGACCTCTCTAACTGTCTTGTATTCCTGAAGTTGGTTTTTAGGCACACTCAACGAGCTGTCTTTTAAGAAATCCGTTCTGAAATAACCTGGAGAAACAATAGTCGCTTTTATCCCGAAAGGTTTTACTTCTTCTGCCAAAGACTCCGTAAATCCTTGTACGGCAAATTTGGTCGCACAATAGATTCCAAACCCAGGAAAAGCTCCCGTGAATCCTCCAATAGAAGATACATTAAAGATATGTCCTGATTGCTGCTCTCTCAGATAAGGCAATGCTTTTCGGATTACATTTAAAGACCCGAAAACATTGACATCGAAGTTCTGTCTTGCTTCCGCATCGCTCAGTTCTTCCAAAGCACCTGCAAGACCGTAACCTGCATTGTTTACGACTACATCAATACTTCCAAATTGGCCCACTGTTGCTTGTATGCTTTTTTCTATACTTTCTTCACTAAGAAGATTTACCTGCAAAGGCAAAAAGTTATCCGCATCTCCTATCGCTTTTCTAAGTTCTTCTAAACTTCTTGATGTGGCCGCCACTTTTTTACCTTCGCTTAGTAACTGTTTCACCAGAGCCAAGCCCAAGCCTTTTGATGCTCCTGTGATATACCAAACTTTCTGATTTGAATTTTCCATGATTTAGTTTTTTAAAGATTAATGATTCTGTTTGAATTTGATAAGGCAAAATTATTGTCAAAGTGGAATGCGGTTATTGCGCTGAGCAAAGCAAAAATTGCGAAATTCAAACAATTCTTAATTTCAGGTGGATTGTACTAAGCAAAAAGTAAATGGCTCACTTTAAGATCTCATAATAAACTTTGCGCCTCTGCGCCTTTGCGAGCAACTATTTTCACGCAAAGTCGCAAAGACGCAAAAGCCCGATTACTAAGCACTTTCCGAGGGCGATAAAAACTTTAATCAAAAATTAACAAATAATACCAATCGGTATATTTACCTTTGTTTCGAAATTTAATCCTATCATGGGCAAGGCAGAAAAAACCAGATCCTACATCATAGAAAAAACAGCACCCATCTTTAACGTTAAAGGTTATGCGGGCACCTCTATGAATGATATTACGGAAGCTACTGGTCTTACCAAAGGGAGTATCTATGGAAATTTCAAAAACAAGGATGAAGTTGCCTTGGAAGTTTTTGAGCACAACAAAAAGAAAATGCAGGACTTGTTTGCTTTGGAAATCAGCAAAAAGAAAACCTATAAAGACAAGCTCCTTACTTTTCCCGAATTATACGAGCAATTTTTCACCCGACATTTTATTCTTGGCGGCTGCCCGATTATGAATACGGCAATTGAAGCAGACGACACCCACCCACAACTGAAAGAAGCAGCCAAAAAAGGATTTTTGACATGGAAAGACAGCCTGGCGCATATTATCCAGAATGGAATTGACAACAAAGAATTTAAGCCCGAAACCAATCCCGAAGAAGCGGCCTTATTGATGTTATCTATCATAGAAGGTACCGTAATGATTGCAAAGCTTACCGGAAAAATAAATTACCTTAATACACTGATGCTTTCCTTGCGAAACATCATAAACGAATTCTAATTTTTTTTAATCAAAAATATACCGATTGGTATAAATAATTTACAACATGAAAACGAGCAAAAACACAATCTTAATTACAGGCGGCGGTTCCGGTATTGGATATGAATTCGCCAAAATATTCTCCCAAAATGACAATCAAGTCATTATTACAGGAAGAAATGAAGAAAAGCTTAACAAGGCTGCGGCTTCACTAAAAAATACTACAGCTATAGCTGCGGATATTACTAAAGAAGAAGATATAGACAGGCTGGCACAAATAATCGCAAAGGAATATCCTAATCTGAATGTACTAATCAATAATGCCGGAAATGCTTCATATTACGATGTTTTGGAATTAAATACCGACGCCTTTGCAAAAGCCTCAGATGAAATCAATACCAATTATCTTTCTATCGTACGACTTACGGAAAAATTGCTGCCGGTACTGAACTCACAAAAGGAATCCGCAATCGTAAACGTATCTTCTATCGTAGCATTGGTTCCAAGTAAAACCCTGATTACGTATTCTGCCAGCAAAGCTGCGTTGCATTCTTATACCCAATCTTTGCGAATTGCTTTGGACAGAAGCACTTATGCGACACAAGTCTATGAAATAATGCCGCCTTTGGTAAATACTGATTTTTCAAAAGAAATAGGCGGTGAAAACGGAATCAGCCCGGAAATAGTAGCACAGGATTTATTGCGTGCATTTGAAGAAAACCAATACGAAATTCATGTTGGACAGACATCCTATATCTATGAACTATCGCTCTCATCTCCAAAGGATGCCTTACTGACGATGAATTCTCAATCTTAAACAGAAAACGATGAATAACGACGCTTTTATTTTTTTAGAACAGCATATTGGCAAAGAAGTAACGCAATCTCCTTCTCCATTCATGAATTGGCTAAAACCAAAAATGCTTGCTGTTACTGAAGGTAGCCTTTCTTTTGAATATACAGTCAGGAAAGAAATGACCAATCCTTTTGGAACAATGCATGGTGGCGTCATAGGTGCTATTATTGATGATGCCATAGGTGCCACGCTAATTTCTTATGGCGAACCTCATTTTTATGTCACAATCAACAATGTGATCGATTATTTTGCTTCGGCCAAAGAAAACGATATCATTATTGCCACAACTGCCATCAACAAAAAAGGAAAAACCATTGTCAATGCCCAGTGCGAAATCTGGAACAACGATAGGACAAAATTGCTGGCAAAAGGCTATACCAACCTGCTAAAAACAGAAATAAAATGAAACGAGTAGCAATAACAGGCTTAGGAGCCATAACACCATTAGGAAATTCTGTCGATGAATTCTGGAACAATATCATTGCAGGAAAAAGCGGAGCAGGATTGCTGACCAAATTTGATACTTCAAAATTCAAAACCCAATTTGGATGCGAAGTAAAAAATTTCAACCCTGAAGACTATATGGATCGGAAAGAAAGCAGAAAATATGACCTGTTTACGCAATATGCCGTAGCAGCTTCTGATCAGGCCATTAAAGATTCTGGATTGGACTTTGCTTCCATGTCCCAAAAAGAACGCTCTGATGTTGGTGTTATTTGGGCCTCCGGAAACGGAGGTATTTCGACTTTTGAAGAACAGTTAAAAGAATTCTTTACAGGCGACGGCACGCCTCATTTCAATCCGTTCTTTATCCCAAAAATGATTGTAGATATTGCAGCAGGCGTGATTTCAATCCGACACAAACTACACGGCCCAAATTATGCCACCGTTTCGGCTTGTGCTTCCAGTAATACGGCACTGATTAATGCTTTTGACACCATCCGTTTAGGCAAGGCAAAAATCATGATTGCTGGTGGATCTGAAGCGGCAATCACAGCAGCTTCTGTTGGTGGTTTTAATGCATCCCAGGCATTATCAAAAAGAAATGACAAGCCTCAAAAAGCATCACGCCCTTTTGATCAGAATCGGGATGGTTTTGTTATTGGTGAAGGTGCCGGAGCGTTGATTCTTGAAGATTGGGATTATGCAATAGCCAGAGGTGCCACAATCTATGCCGAAATGGTGGGTGGCGGTATGGCAGCCGATGCCTACCATCTGACAGGAACTCCCGAAAATGGATTTGGAGCTGCCCTTGGTATGCAAAAAGCCTTGGATGAAGCCGGTATAACTGCAAAAGATGTAGATTATGTCAATGCTCATGCGACCTCAACACCGCAAGGCGATAGTAGTGAGTTGAATGCAATTCGTGAAGTTTTTGGGAGTCATGAAGTAGCTATTAGCGCAACCAAATCAATGACCGGACACTTGTTAGGAGCCGCCGGAGCCGTTGAAAGTATCATCACGGTTTTAGCCTTAAAAAATGATATCATTCCTCCTACTATTAATACAACAGACATTGATGAAGCCATGGCAGGACTGAATATTGTTTTGGGTAATTCTGTACGCAAAAAAATGAATTACGCCCTAAACAATACGTTTGGTTTTGGAGGCCATACAGCCAGTACCGTTTTCAAAAAATATACGGATGGAGCTACTGCCTCTTAAGGCGTTTTTCTATAAACAGGTTGATTTCATTGCTAACAGGAGAAACTTCAAGTTTTTCCTGTTCTTTCATTCTGTCCGTAAAAAGTATACCTTTAAGATGGTCGGTTTCATGCTGGAAGATTACTGCCGTAAAACCCTCAATGATTTCTTCTTGCTGCTTTCCGTTTTTGTCTTGGTAGGCTAATTTTATCGTATAATTTCTTAAGACATTACCGCTGATATCCGGAATGGATAGACAGCCTTCCATTCCTTTACGAAGCAAGGCTGAACTCCATACAATTTTTGGATTTAGATACAGTTCAAAAGGCTCACCTTCCTTATCAAAACGCTGTACCCAGATGACATTTCTATTAATTCCTACCTGTGGTGCCGCAATTCCTATTCCCGGATTGGCAGGATCACGCATTGCCAGGTACATTCTTTCTGCCAATAACGGAAGTAGCTTGTCTTTAGGGTCAATATCGGCAGAAACCGATTTGAGTATTTTTAATTCCTTTTCCTCCGTAATCTGGATTACCTTGAGCATTGCTTTTGTATCTCCGGACTGGATCAGGTCTTTTTCCGACTTTGTAAAGTTCTGAGCCGAAACGCCAATCGCCAGAAACAAAAACACATATAACAAGATTCTCTTTTTCATGATAAAAAGGTATTAATTTAATCAACTTCCTAAATTAGGTAATAGCTGCCAAAACAAAAACAAAAGCTAAAAATATAAGGAATAAAGAGCCTAGCGACAATCCGATAATAGCACAAACCCTTCCGGCACTTAAATTCGGATAACCGTCATATTCACCTGGATTTTCACGGTGCAATCGCATATCATTTTTAGAAATAACGAGTGCAATAATTCCCAACACAACTCCAAAAAAACCGTAGCAAAATGCTGCTACTATTGACATGATTCCTAAAATGAGTACAGTTACTGCATTAGGAAGTTGTTTTCTGTAATAGAGTTGCCTGTATTGTTCTTGCCTAAGCGGCTCTGGTCTGGGTGGTTCCGGCCTATATGATTCTGGTCTATTTGGTTCCGACCTATGCGATTCAGCCCCATAATTTCCCTGATGTTGCTCTTCCATTACTTATATTCCTGCTATTATTTTAATTTCATCTATAATTCTCAAAGCTAAAGCATCGGCTTCTGCCTGGCTTTTTGCTTCGGTATAAATCCTGATAATTGGTTCTGTGTTTGATTTTCTTAAATGCACCCAGTTTTGAGGAAAGTCTATTTTTACTCCGTCTACCGTTGAAATATTCTCCGATTTATACTTATCTGTCATAGCCGTCAAAATAGCATCAACATCAATCTGAGGTGTCAATTCAATTTTGTTCTTGCTCATGAAATATTCCGGATAAGAAGCTCTCAATTCAGAAACTTTCATCTTTTTATTGGCCAAATGCGTCAAAAACAAAGCGATTCCTACGATAGAATCACGACCATAATGCAACTCAGGATAAATAATACCTCCATTTCCTTCTCCTCCAATCACGGCATTATTCTTCTTCATCAGTTCTACTACATTGACTTCACCAACAGCACTTGCTTCATAATTTCCACCGTGATTGTTGGTCACATCGCTCAAAGCACGGGAAGAAGACATATTGGATACTGTATTTCCTGGCGTCTTGCTTAGTACATAATCAGCTACAGCAACCAAGGTATATTCTTCTCCAAACATTTCGCCATCTTCAGAAATAAAGGCCAAACGGTCTACATCCGGGTCAACTACAATTCCAAAATCTGCTTTTTCGCTTACAACTAGTTCGGAAATATCGGTCAAATGCTCCTTTAAAGGTTCCGGATTATGCGGAAAATGTCCGTTTGGCTCGCAATACAATTTTACAACCTCAACTCCCATCAATTCTAGTAATTTAGGAACAATTATTCCTCCTGAAGAATTCACGCCATCAACCACAACCTTGAATTTGGCTTGTTTCACGGCTTCAACATCTACCAAAGGAAGTTCCAACACTTCATCGATATGAATATCCATATAAGCGTCATTAGGAGTGATTTCTCCTAAGCTGTCCACATCAGAAAAATCAAAGGCTTCTCTTTCGGCAATATCTAAAATTTTAGCTCCTTCGGCACCGCTAAGGAATTCTCCTTTTTCATTTAGTAATTTCAAGGCATTCCATTGTTTCGGGTTATGGCTGGCTGTCAAGATAATTCCGCCATCTGCTTTTTCCAACGGAACGGCAACCTCAACAGTTGGTGTTGTCGATAATCCCAAATCAATAACATCAATTCCCAATCCGATAAGTGTATTCACTACCAGATTATGAATCATAGGCCCTGAAATTCTGGCATCACGGCCAATTACTACAGTCAGTTTTTCTTTCTTAGAGTAGTTTTTCAACCAGGTTCCATAAGCCGATGCAAATTTTACAGCGTCAACCGGAGTCAGGTTATCTCCTACTTTACCTCCGATAGTGCCTCGGATTCCTGATATTGATTTGATTAATGTCATATTTTAGGTTTGATATTTTGTTTAAAATTTAAATTGTTAGCAAATATATGAATTGCACTTTAAGTAATATAAAATTCATAAATTAGGCGAATGAATTTTCTAGCCCATATTTATCTTTCAGGCAATAACGACTTCATGAAAATAGGTGGTTTCATGGCTGACGGCGTGCGTGGAAAAGATTACGAACATTTCCCTGACGATATCCGAAAAGGAATTATCCTGCATCGTGCCATCGATACGTTTACGGATGCACATTCCGTTTTTCGAATCAGCAAACATAGGCTTCATGAGCGCTATGGCCATTATTCCGGAGTAATTATCGATGTTTTTTACGACCATTTTTTAGCCAAAAACTGGCACGTCTATTCGGATGAAAAACTAGATGTTTTTGTGCGAAATTTTTATCAGTCCTTAGAAGACAATTTTGATGTCCTCACCCCTAAAGTCCAAAATATGCTGCCACACATGGAACGAGGCAACTGGCTTTGGAACTACCAGTTTGTTGATGGAATTGGAACTATTTTATCGCAAATGGACCGCCGTACCAAAGGCACTTCTAAAATGGGCGAATCTGTAAAAGAATTAGAAGAATACTATATCCAATTCGAACAGGAATTCACCTTGTTTTTTAAAGAGCTAAGGGAGTTTGTAGCTGAAAAAATTAAAACTTTATAGTAGTTTTATCAGTAAGATTTTAACAAAAGGCTTATTTTAGCGATTCTTAATCGTAATTTTTCCAAAAGAAAAAATGTCAGCCAAAAAAGCACCTAAAATAAAAGTATTTTTCAGAAATATCTTCCGACAAATTGAAACCTTGTTTTTTTTGTTCAAGAATTTTCTTTCTGAAAGGCATTTTATTTATTTATCCTGCGTTGTCGTAGGGATTTCGTGTGCTTTTGCCGTAATTGTGCTGAAAGGTTTTGCACACTCCGTTTTTGTGTTTGCTACCTATGTCAATGGATATTTAAAGCTGCCTTATATCAACAGTATACTTCCCATCATAGGAATCCTGCTGACGGTTTTTGTTGTCAAAAATGTATTGGATGGAAGTTTAGAAAAGGGAAGTTCCAGAATATTGTATGCTGTTGCAAAAAAAGGAGGCATATTACCAAAAAAGCAGATGTATGCACAGATAATCACCAGTTCCTTAACTGTAGGTTTAGGTGGATCAGCAGGATTAGAGTCACCTATTACGATTACCGGAGCTGCTTTTGGTTCTAACTTTGCCCAAAAATACCGACTCTCTCAAAAAGACAGGATACTATTGCTCGCCTGTGGTGTGGCTTCGGGTATTGCAGCGGCCTTTAATGCTCCTATTGCCGGAGTATTATTTGCTATTGAAGTCGTATTGACCGATGTTGCTATTACCGCTTTTATTCCGATTATGATTTCTGCTGCGACAGGAGCCTTGATTTCAACAATCGTTTTAAACGAAGACGTGCTTTTGTCCTTCAAACAGCAACAAACGTTTGACTATCACAATATTCCTTTTTATGTCCTTCTAGGAATTTTGGCCGGATTGGTTTCTGTCTATCATGCCAGAAAGTTTCAAAAAATAGAAGGCTTTTTTAAGAAATTTAAAAACGGAGCTTATAAAAAGGCGTTGTTTGGTGCTTCTATATTGGCCGTGCTTATTTTCTTCTTTCCAACACTTTTTGGTGAAGGTTATGAAAGCATCAAAACGTTATCTAATGCAAATCCCCAGATGCTTTTAGAAAACACCTTACTCGACGAATATAAGAGCAACGAATGGATTTTACTGTTGTTTGTAGGAATTACGATGTTATTGAAAGTGTACGCCACAGGACTCACGCTAGGCAGTGGCGGTAACGGAGGTAACTTTGCTCCTTCCCTTTTTGTGGGTTCTTATCTGGGATTTTTTGTTGCCAAATTCTTCAACATATTAGGCGTTGGAAAAGAACTTCCGGTTGGAAACTTCACCATTGTAGGAATGGCGGGAATATTGAGCGGATTGTTTCACGCACCATTAACAGCCATCTTCCTTATTGGCGAAATCACAGGAGGTTATAATTTGATGGTACCTCTGATGATTGTATCGTCTATAAGCTTTGCCGTTTCCAAACGATTTGAAACGCATTCTATGGATGTCAAGCATCTGGCAGATAAAGGCGATGTGTTTACCAGCGACAAAGACAAAAACATTCTTTCTAATATTGATATCTTAAGCCATATCAATTCAGAATACAAGACCGTTAGACGGGAAGACAAACTCGATAGTCTGGTCGAATACCTTACCAATTCCAGACAGGAAGTTTTCCCGGTTGTTAACACCAAAAATGAATTGATTGGAATCATTGACTTTGAAGACCTTAAACCTATTGTATTCAATGCTTTCCGATTAAAATACACAACCATTCCTGAAGTCATGAAACCGCCTTTGGACGTGATTTCTTATGAAGACGGAATGGAAGTAGTTATGGAAAAATTTGAAAATGCCCATCTGGAACAGCTTCCCGTTACCAAAAACGGCAAGTATTTCGGGTTTATCTCTAAGGTTCATGTGCTTGAAACCTACAGGAAGAAATTAAAAGAAATGGTTATCGAATAAAACCAGGCAGCGAAACGGTTTAAACGCTAAACTTTGCGGCTCTGTGCCTTTGCGTGAAAATAATTGCTTGCAAAGCATACAGATCTAAAAACTTTAAACCAAAAGCCTTACCGTTTTTCGAACTCATTTTGTTTTTAATAAATTTTAAGTTTTGGACATCAGTCTTTAACTAAAAATAAATTACAAAAACGTACCTTTGCGTTTTGCAAAAAAAGCTATGCTAGACACTGAAAATACGATTGAAGTTTTGGGCGCCCGCGTCCACAATCTGAAAAATATTGACGTTACAATTCCGCGTGAAAAACTGGTAGTAATTACCGGACTTTCGGGTTCGGGAAAATCGTCTTTAGCCTTCGATACGATTTATGCCGAAGGACAACGCCGTTATATTGAGACTTTTTCTGCTTATGCAAGACAGTTTCTTGGCGGTTTGGAACGTCCGGATGTAGATAAAATCGATGGACTTTCGCCGGTTATCGCAATCGAACAAAAAACCACAAGCAAAAGCCCACGCTCTACTGTAGGAACCATTACGGAAATTTACGATTTTCTGCGTTTGTTATACGCCAGAGCAGGTGACGCCTATAGTTATGTGACCGGAGAAAAAATGGTGAGCTATAGCGACGAACAAATCAAGGAGCTTATCTTCGAGCAGTTCAAAGGAAAGCGAATCAACATACTGGCTCCAATAATCCGTTCCAGAAAAGGACACTACCGTGAATTATTTGAGCAGATTACAAAACAGGGATTCCTGAAAGTCCGCATCAATGGCGAAATCAAGGATATTACTGCCGGAATGAAGCTGGACCGTTACAAGACACATGATATTGAAACGGTTATCGACAGAATGCAGATTGAAAATACGCCAGAAAATGACAAGCGTCTGACGGAAAGTATCAAGACAGCGATGTATCACGGTGATGATATTTTGATGATTATCGACCAGGACAGCCAAGAAATACGCTATTTTAGCCGAAACCTGATGTGTCCTACCTCAGGTATTTCCTATCCAAATCCGGAACCGAATAATTTTTCGTTCAACTCGCCTAAAGGCGCTTGCGACCATTGCAATGGCTTAGGAACCGTGAACGAAATCAACATGAAAAAGATCGTTCCAAATCCGAAACTTTCTATCAAACAAGGCGGTTTTGCTCCTTTGGGAGAATACAAAAGCTCTTGGATTTTCAAGCAGTTGGAAATTATTGGAGAAAAATTCGGTTTTAAATTGACGGATCCTATTGAGAAAATCTCTGACGAAGCCATGGAAGTTATCATGTATGGCGGCAAAGAGAAATTTGAGGTTTCTTCAAAAACATTAGGTGTTACAAAAGACTATAAGATTGATTTTGAAGGAATTTCAAACTTTATAAAAAACCAATTTGACGAAAGCGGTTCTACAACCATCAGACGTTGGGCTAAAGAATTCATGGACGAAGTAAAATGTCCTGTTTGCGAGGGTTCCCGTCTGAAAAAAGAATCCTTATATTTCAAAGTAAACGGAAAAAATATTGCAGAACTGACCGATATGGATATTTCTGATCTGGCTGTTTGGTTTGAGCAGCTGGACAAAGACTTAACTGAAAAACAAAGGAAAATTGCTTCAGAAGTTGTCAAGGAAATCAAATCCAGATTGAGCTTTTTGGTCAATGTAGGATTGAATTATCTGGCCCTAAGCCGAAGCTCAAAATCACTTTCCGGTGGAGAAGCTCAGCGAATTCGTCTGGCTACTCAAATCGGTTCGCAATTGGTTGGAGTGCTTTATATTCTGGATGAGCCAAGCATTGGGTTACATCAAAGAGACAATGAAAAGCTAATCCACTCATTAGAGCAGCTACGTGACATCGGAAATTCAGTTATTGTTGTAGAACACGACAAAGACATGATTGAAAGAGCTGATTATGTCATCGACATAGGTCCCAAAGCAGGACGATTTGGCGGACAGATTATCAGCAAAGGAACACCAAAGGAACTTTTGAAAGAACATACGCTTACCGCCTCCTATATCAATGGAGAAATGGAAATTGCAGTTCCGAAAAAGCGACGCGAAGGCAACGGAAAACTCCTAAAATTAACAGGAGCAACCGGAAATAACCTGAAAAATGTTTCTATTGAACTGCCTTTAGGCAAAATGATATGTGTGACGGGAGTTTCCGGAAGTGGAAAATCAACGCTCATCAATGAAACGCTTTATCCTATTTTAAACGCCCATTTCTTTAATGGCGTCAAAAAACCTCAGCCTTATAAAAAGATTGAAGGATTGGAGAATATTGACAAGATTATTGATATTGACCAGTCGCCAATTGGAAGAACACCACGTTCGAACCCTGCGACCTATACCGAAGTTTTTTCTGAAATCAGAAGCCTGTTTACGCAAACACCTGAAGCCATGATACGCGGTTACAAACCGGGGCGTTTTAGCTTTAATGTTTCGGGAGGAAGATGTGAAACCTGCGAAGGTTCAGGTGTACGCACCATTGAAATGAGCTTCCTGCCGGATGTTTATGTAGAATGCGAAACCTGTCAGGGAAAACGTTTTAACCGTGAAACTTTAGAAATACGATATAAAGGAAAATCCATTTCTGATGTATTGAACATGACTGTTGATGAAGGCGTGGAGTTTTTTGAAAATATCCCTAAAATCTATAGAAAGGTCAAAGCCTTGCAAGATGTTGGTTTAGGATACATTACACTTGGACAACAAAGCACAACATTATCCGGAGGAGAAGCCCAACGAATCAAGCTGGCAGGCGAACTGTCTAAAAAAGATACCGGAAATACGTTTTATATTCTGGATGAGCCAACAACAGGTTTGCATTTTGAAGACATTCGTGTTTTGATGGAAGTAATTGACAAGCTGGTTGACAAAGGAAATACCGTCCTGATTATTGAACATAACATGGATGTAATCAAGTTAGCTGACTATATTATTGACATTGGACCTGAAGGTGGAAAAGGTGGCGGACAGCTGATTGCCAAAGGAACGCCGGAAGAAGTAGCTAAAAATAAAAACAGCTACACCGCCCAATTCCTGAAAAAAGAGCTATCTTAGCAGGCTGATTAATTTTTTAAGAAAGATGAAAAAAGAGACATTCGAAAACGAAGACGACAAAATACAAGAAGTATTTAAACAAAAAACCTGGAACGAAATACGAAGCAATGATTCTTGGGCAATTTTCAAGATCATGTCCGAGTTTGTTAACGGTTACGAAAATATGGGAAGAATAGGTCCTTGCGTTTCCATTTTTGGATCGGCAAGAACCAAACCGGAAGACAAATATTACCTGCTTGCTGAAAAAATTGCCTATAAAATAAGTAAAGCCGGCTATGGCGTAATTACTGGCGGTGGTCCTGGAATCATGGAAGCCGGAAATAAAGGTGCCCACTTAGGCGGTGGAACCTCTGTAGGTTTAAACATTGAATTGCCATTTGAACAGCATTTCAATCCTTATATCGATAAAGACAAAAACCTGAACTTTGACTATTTCTTCGTACGCAAGGTAATGTTCGTAAAATATTCACAAGGTTTCGTGGTTATGCCGGGAGGTTTTGGAACTTTAGACGAACTTTTTGAAGCGATTACATTGATTCAGACCAAAAAAATCGGGAAATTCCCTATTATCCTGGTAGGAAGAGATTTCTGGGCAGGACTTATTGACTGGGTTAAGACCGTTCTGATTGAAAAATACAGCAACGTAAGCCCTGGTGATATGGATCTTATCAAAATTGTAGACAATGAAGACGAAGTATTGGATGTACTGGATAACTTCTACAAAAAATACAATTTAAGTCCTAACTTCTAATCCAAGAATTAATAGTTATACAATAAAGAGCATCCTCAAACAGGATGCTTTTTTGTTTTTGCATCTTTAAGCCAATCTTAAGCAACCTTTATTAGGAATTGTATCTAATTATAAGTAAACTTGCTATACTATAAAATCATAATTTGAGGACTTTCGCTAAAATTGCTATTGCTTGCCTGTCTTTATTTTTTTCCTTTAAGGGAAATGCCCAACATTATTCAAGGATGAATGTTGAAATCAACAGCGAAGAAAAGTCTGCCTACGTTCAGCAAGAAATCACTTTTAATAACCAGACTGGCGATACGCTGACCTCCATAATAATAAACGATTGGAATCAGGCCTATTCTGATAAAAACACGCCTTTGGCCAGACGATTTTCGGATGAATTTGTACGAAGCTTTCATTTGGCCCATGATGAAGATAGAGGAAAAACAGAAAACATAACCATTATCGATCAGGAGAACCTGTTTTTGAAATGGCATCGTTTTGAGAAACATCCTGATGTTATCGAAATCAATCTTCGAGAAAGAGTAGCACCAAACGAAAAAATAACGCTAAAACTGACCTATAGTGTCAAATTCCCCAATGATCGTTTTACCAAATACGGATGGAACGACAAGGGCGAATTCAACCTAAAAAACTGGTGCCTCACTCCTGCCCGTTATGAAAACCATCAGTTTATAAAATACAGCAATAACAATCTCGATGATATTGCTAATGCCGCTACAGATTTTGACATAACCTTAAAACTGCCTCCCGGACTTGTAGCAACCTCGGACCTGGATCAATTAAATTTGGTAAAAGACGCTGCTTTTTCGACCTATGAGTTGACAGGAAAAAATCGCATGGACTTTAACTTGTTTATTGAGCCAAAAATGACATTTTACAGTTACAAAAACAATAACGTTACTGTAGAAACCAATTTGAAGGAAAATAGACTAAATGATATCCAAAAGGCTATTGTTATTGACAGAATTGTAAATTTTGTTCACGAAAATATTGGGAATTATCCGTTTGAAAAAATAACCGTCTCCCAAACCGATTATGAAAGGAATCCTTTTTATGGGCTTAACCAGCTTCCTTCTTTTATAAGTCCGTTTCCGGATGAGTTTATGTTTGAGATAAAATTCCTGAAAACCTATCTGAACAACTTCCTAAAAACCAGCCTGCACCTGAATGCCAGAGACGACAACTGGATTTATGACGGTATTCAGATTTATACCATGATGAAATACATAGACGAAAACCATCCCAACAGCAAAATGATGGGCAACTTGTCACAATGGTGGCTTTTGCGCGGCTATAACCTCACTACTATTGACTTTAATGAGCAATACAGCTATTTCTATATGCTGATGGCCCGAAAAAATCTGGATCAACCTATTGGGGACCCTAAAAACACTTTTATTAAGTTCAACGAACAAATTGCAAGTAAATACAGAGCCGGACTCAGCCTTAAATATTTAGACAATTATCTTGGAAACGATGTGGTAGAAAACAGCATCAGGGAGTTTTACAACCTCAACGAGCAACATATTGCTTCGAGGGCAGATTTTGAAAACATCCTCAAGTCCAACGCCAAACAAGACATTAACTGGTTTTTCAAGACTATTATCGATTCCAGAGACATAGTAGATTACAGATTTACTGATGTTTCAAAAACAAAAGACAGCGTCACATTTACCGTACGAAACAAGGCAAACACCGTTGTACCTATTCCTGTTTATGGAATTAAAAAGAATGAGGTCGTTTTCAAAAAGTGGCTCAACAATATCAAAACCGACAGTACTTTTACCGTTCCACGCAACGATGCAGACAAAATCGTACTGAATTATAAAAATGAAGTTCCGGAATACAATCTTCGTAACAACTGGAAATCTTTAAAAGGATTCTTTTCACAGAACCGACCGATTAAGTTCAATTTCATGAAAGATCTTGAAGATCCGTATTATAATCAGATACTTTACATACCAACAATAAGCTATAATCTTTATGATGGACTTTCGCCGGGTATTCGTTTCAACAATAAAACCATACTCGACAAACCTTTTATTTATGAAATAAATCCTATTTATTCACCCAATACGCAAACACTGACTGGTTCATTTTCATTTCTCGTAAACCAGCAGAACCGCGATAGAAACCCTTTTAATATCCGTTATCAGTTAAGCGGTTCCTATTTCCATTATGCACCTGATGCTGCCTATACAAAATTAACACCTACAGTAACAATGCTTTTCCGTGAAAACAATTTCAGGGACAATAGAAAACAGGGGATTCAATTTCGGGAAGTGCTTGTAAATAGGGACAAATCGGCTTATAGCGTAGAAAGGACTGAGAATTATTCTGTCTTTAATGCCAAATATTATAATATAAAAACAGAAGTAACCAACCATTTTAATTTTTTAACCGACCTGCAGCTTTCAGGGAAATTTGGTAAAATCTCAACCGAAATTGAATACCGTAAACTGTTTGAGGACAACAGACAGCTCAATCTTAGGTTGTATGCAGGATCATTCTTTTACAACAGAACCAATACCGATTATTTTAGTTTTGCACTCGACCGTCCTACCGACTATTTATTTGATTATAACTATTATGGGCGTTCAGAAAGTACCGGATTTTTTAGCCAGCAATTGATTCTTGCCGAAGGTGGTTTCAAATCCAAACTCGATACTCCATTTGCCAATCAATGGATGACTACCCTTAATGGTAGTTTTAATATCTGGCAATGGATTGAAATTTATGGAGATGCCGGATTGGTTAAAAACAGACACACAGATCCTAATTTTGTGTATGATAGCGGTATCCGTCTTAATCTTGTAACCGATTATTTTGAACTTTATTTCCCGGTCTACTCCAGTAACGGATGGGAAGTAGGACAACCTCATTACAATGAAAAAGTGCGCTTTATCATTACTTTCAGTCCAAGAACATTGATTAATCTCTTTACCAGAAAATGGTTTTAAAATCCAATTTTGGCGCAAGAATATTGAGAATCAATTATTTCGTCTTAAAATTACATATAAAATAATTTTAAAGAGGTTTTACTGATTATTCTCTATTCAAAACATCATTCTTAGCTGTTTGGTTGAAAATATCAAAATTAAAACTTGCTTGTTTTATAAGAAGAAATGATTAAATTTGTTTTCTATTCAAGAAATTCCATTTTATGACACAGATAGCTTCCAAAAAAGAACTTTCGTTTGAAGATTTCAAAACCGAAGTATTGAATGACTATAAGATAGCCATTATCAGCAGAGAATGCAGCCTATTAGGACGCCGTGAAGTTTTGACCGGAAAAGCCAAATTCGGGATTTTCGGTGACGGAAAAGAAGTACCTCAACTGGCTATGGCTAAAGCTTTCAAGAATGGAGATTTCCGTTCCGGCTACTACCGCGACCAGACTTTTATGATGGCAATTGGCCAAATGACAATCCAACAGTTTTTTGCAGGACTATACGGCCATGCTGATATTGACCATGACCCGATGTCTGCAGGACGTCAAATGGGTGGTCACTTCGCTACACATAGTTTGAACGAAGACGGTTCATGGAAAAACCTTACTTTACAGAAAAACTCAAGTGCCGACATCTCTCCTACTGCGGGCCAGATGCCTAGATTGTTAGGATTGGCACAGGCCTCTAAAATATACAGAAACGTTTCCGGAATCAACAACAAGACCAATTTCTCTATCAACGGTAATGAAATTGCCTGGGGAACAATTGGAAACGCAAGTACATCTGAAGGTTTGTTTTTTGAAACAATCAACGCTGCTGGAGTCTTACAGGTTCCTATGGTTATGAGCGTTTGGGATGACGAATACGGAATTTCTGTACATGCAAAATACCAGACTACAAAAGAAAATATCTCAGAAATCCTGAAAGGTTTCCAAAGAGATAATGAAAATAAAGGCTATGAAATCATCCGTGTAAAAGGATGGGATTACCCGGCTTTGGTAACTGCTTACGAACAAGCAGCCAAGATTGCAAGAGAGGAACACGTTCCGGTGTTAATCCACGTTCAGGAACTGACTCAGCCGCAAGGTCACTCAACTTCAGGTTCACATGAACGTTACAAAAATGCTGACCGTTTGGCTTGGGAAGCTGATTATGATTGCATCCGCCAGATGAAATTATGGATGATTGCTATCAATATTGCTACTCAGGAAGAATTAGATGAGATTGATAATGCCGTTAAAAAAGATGTTCTTGAAGGTAAAAAAGCAGCATGGAGCGCTTTTGTAGATCCTATCAAAAAAGAGCAAAAAGAATTGGTTGCCTTATTGGAAAACATTGCAGCATCAAGCGAAAACAAGGTTTTTATCGAAAAACTGACTTCTGATTTAGCAAGTATTAAAGAACCAATCCGTAAAGATATCATCGTAACAGCACGAAAAGTGTTACGCCTTATTGCTAAAGAAAATGGGAAAAACCAGTTGGCGCAATGGATTACGGCCTATATTGAAAAAATACAGCCAAAATTCAGCTCTAACCTATTCTCAGAATCTACTCAAAATGTTCTTTCTGTAGAGGAAGTACGCCCTGAATATGCAGAAAATGCAGAAGAAGTTGACGGAAGAATCATCATCCGTGATAATTTTGATGCCATTTTCAGCAAATATCCTGAAACGCTTGTTTTTGGTGAAGATGCGGGTAATATTGGTGATGTTAACCAAGGTTTGGAAGGAATGCAGGAAAAATATGGCGAACTGCGTATCGCCGATGCTGGTATTCGTGAAGCTACAATTTTAGGACAAGGAATTGGAATGGCAATGAGAGGATTACGCCCTATTGCCGAAATCCAATACCTGGATTACCTGCTGTATGCTATCCAGATCATGAGCGATGATTTGGCTACATTACAATACAGAACCAGAGGAAAACAAAAAGCACCGCTAATCATCAGAACCAGAGGACACCGTTTGGAAGGTATCTGGCATTCAGGATCTCCAATGGGAATGATTATCAATGCTATTCGAGGAATACACGTTTTGGTTCCTAGAAACATGACCAAAGCTGCCGGATTTTACAATACCTTGCTAGAAACTGACGAGCCTGCTTTAGTTGTGGAATGCTTAAACGGCTACCGACTAAAAGAAACAATGCCAGTAAATATGGGTGAATTCAAAACGCCGATTGGTGTTGTGGAAACACTTAAAGAAGGAAAAGATATTACTTTGGTTTCTTACGGATCAACATTGCGTTTGGTAGAACAGGCAGCCAAAGAACTCCTGGAAATAGGTATTGATGCTGAAATCATTGATGTACAATCGTTATTGCCTTTTGACATCAATCACGATATCGTAAAATCGTTAGCAAAAACCAACCGACTGTTAGTAATAGATGAAGATGTTCCTGGTGGAGCTTCGGCTTACATTTTACAACAGATTCTTGACGAACAAAACGGATATAAATATCTTGACAGCAAACCGGAAACACTAGCTGCAAAAGCACACCGTCCGGCTTACGGAACTGATGGAGATTATTTTTCTAAGCCATCTGTTGAAGATATTTACGAAAAAGTATATGCTATTATGAATGAGGTGAATCCTGAAAAATTCCCTAATTTGTATTAATAATATTTCGTTATAAATGAAAAATCCAGCCAATGGCTGGATTTTTTTATTGGATACAATTTCAATTTTCTTTTGTCAATACTCTCTCAAAAATGTTCTGCATGAAACTTTTTGATGCTTACTACTCTTCCTTGAATCTTTCTTTGAAAATAAAAATTATTTCTTTTTCTTCAATTTAAGGGTTTTGGGATCAAAGGTTTTGTATGATAAAACATCAGTTATAGCTCTTGTAGGATATTCTCTGCCATTTCTTGTAATAAAAAGTGATTTATGAGGCAGTCCCTGATGGTGCAGAACAGGCAAAAATATTCCCCTGAACATTCCTTCCATAACAACTTCAAAACCGTTTGGGGTAAGTTTGGAACTATACCATTCCCATTCTCTAAGCCTTTTTAAACTATCAATCATAGCAGGAATATGTGATAATAAATCATCTTTATGATAATCATCTTCTTCAAGCTGATTTGTAAACTCAACAAGCTTTTTGGGTAGAAGCTTTTCCCATTTAGAACTTTCTTCTTTTAAATCTTTATTATCGAGAAAAGCTATTATAGTTTGCTTAAAAGTATTTAACTCATCTTCAGGATTAACTACACCTCTAACACTTATTATATCATATGTTGCTGTATTGGGTAACTCTCCTTCTTTATTATTTAGTATTCTTTCTTTTTCTGTCATGACTACTATTTTTTTAATGTTACAAATTTTTTATTAAATACTTTTTCAAAATCCTCGATGGTTATACTATAACTCGATCCTTGATTTAAAGGTAGCGGGTCTCTAACAAAGACTCTTCCTTTTTCAATTTTATCAACAACAATAGCATGGGAACCAAATTCTTCGGTTCTGACACTGACAATGGCTTTCTTATCACCTTTTTTCAGCAGTTTTTCCAAAGTTCCAACAGTAATGTTTTTATCTTTTATACCTCCTCGGGAAATGGTTTTAATTCCTTCAACATAGGCATTATCCAATGCTTTTGGAATGTCCAGAATGTTGGCTCCATTTCTCGTGGTATTCAAAGAATCAGCTAAATATTTTTCTGAACGGACAATTCCCAAATCTTCTAATGCCATTCTTAATGAATTAGCCGCACAGGTATATCCTTCCGTCTGTCCTAAAACAGCTCCTGTTGCAACTTCTCTTCTTAATGTTATGCCGGCATTTTCAAAAAAGGATTTATTGATATCGCCAAAATTATCGACATGTTTTCCTAATTCGTCTAATAGTTTGCCTTCCTCTTTAGCAAGATCATCTGTTTTATTAGACATTAACTTTTTAAGGAAGTCTCTAAATCCTGCCCAGCCGTTTTTGCACGCCTGAACAAATTTAGTAATTAGAACCCTGAAAAGCTGCAAAATATCTATTATTCCCATTGTTGCTACCGAAAAAGCTTCTCTGGCAACTAATTTCAAAGTTGCCATTACTTTTTCAAACATAGAAGCAGCTTCCGCTATTGCTGTAGCTCCTCCAGTAAATATTGCTAATACAACAGCAAGAACGACTTCAAAAATAAAACAGCCCGCATAATAAGCATAGTGATATGGTGTCAGTTTGCTTGCCTTACCCGCAAACACACTCAGAATCTCTTTCATATTTTCAAGACTGAAATCCAGAAAAAGTGTTTTTACTGCTGCAAAAAAATCAGAGGCTTTATCACTTATGAGGTCGATGATATCTTCTACAAATTCAAACTTGCTCTGCATGTCTCGATAACTTTCGCCAGTCAGCTTTTTATAGCTGTTAATCCCGCTTGTAAATTTGATAAGCCAGCCTATCAGCTGCAATAACATCTGTATGGTTGAGATAAGTCCGTTTACAAATCCCATCAACAATGCTTTGAAAAGCAATAAGGCTTCTCCAACAAGCTCTGCTAATTTTTTACAACCTTCTTTAAAAAAGTTAAGACATTCCTGGATTGTGGCATATGCCTTTTCAAACAATCTCAAAACACCCTTGGGTAGTTTTTCTTTCGCATATTGCTTGATGTTGGTAAGAGCCGCATCAAAACTTTGGGCAATTACTTTTTCAACTTCATCCGGAATTGCGTAGTCAATAACTTTTTTTATAGCCTCAACCTCCAGTTCGACCAATAATTCCAAGTATTCGATAAAACTCAGCCCTTCTTGTTTTTTTTGAGGGACATAATCTTTCTCCGTGAACTTGATTTTTTCCAACTGGTCACTCAATCCTATTGTAACCCAATCGATAAGCTCTTCCAATCCGCCAAAGATAGTCTTGAGCATAATACCTTCTGAACTGGTAATATTCAGTTCCGTATTCATAGCAAATTCTACCTTATCTCTATCAATGGTTACTCCATTATTTTGCAGAATTGAATGGTTATCAGTTACTTCATCACTGAAAGAATCGATTTCAACACCATTGATTTGTCCTCTGCGTGAAACAATAACCCGTTTCACATTATTCTTCAAGTCGCTGACTAAACCCCTATATTTCTCTCCAAACTTTATCAAGAGGAAAGTCCCAAATAAGTTGGACTTATTCGGATCATCTTTTTCGCAGATTATTACCATTTCATTAGCAGTCGTAACTGTCTTTTGGTAAGTATCCAGTACCTGCGAGCCATTGTCA
Organism: Flavobacterium microcysteis; assembly: GCF_006385255.1. GTDB lineage: Bacteria > Bacteroidota > Bacteroidia > Flavobacteriales > Flavobacteriaceae > Flavobacterium > Flavobacterium microcysteis. Next base: position 94,405 of record NZ_VFJE01000051.1, on the reverse strand, counting down.
CACAATATAACCCTATAGGTGTACGAAAAATTATTGGTCACATTAGTGTCTCCTGCAAAAATGGATAAAGACTCATTCAGTTTCAGCAAGCTGCCATCTTTGGGTTTATTCCTTTCGTACAGCGGACTCACATAGGGACTGCTTCTTTGCGTATTTTTAAAGGCATCTTGGGTTTCTTCAAAATCTCGCATAGCAAGCCTATCCCAAAGACTCTGGCTTTTTTCGCCAAAATCTTCAAATATATCTGTTGCCATATTTAATATTTTTATGATTAATAATCTTAAATCTCCAACTTATAGCTTGGGAACAGCTCGATTACTGAGCTATTGTTTTGCAAAAAATTTTTGATTTTATGTTCTGTAGTAATGGTCAGGTCGATATGATAGTTCAGCGCTGTAGTCCACAGTTCCGAATTTACGATTGGAAAATCGCATACCATCATCACATCCCAATCCTTGCCTTCCAATTTGTGCCAATCCTTGGGCACTACTCTACCTCTGCTACCGTATAAGTATATGGCTCTTACGGGAGTAATTGCCTCAATCTTAGCTTTCAGATCTTCTAAAATATATGGCAGCACGAGTTCGTGCTGCCATATGGCTTCTGCCTTTATTTGGCTCATATAGAAAATCTAGAAATCGGCAATAAAGCATTTAGGTCGGCAGAAGTTAATTCAGTCCCATAAGCATCCAACAGCCTATTTGTGTAGGAAGTAGGACTTGTAACCCTTACAGAATCCGTATTGAAAAGGATTTTTATCAAATCAATTTCTGGCATCATAGGAGTATATGGAGTTTCTTTCTCAAAAACGAATGTCGGAACCACGCTCGTGTCCACAATAAATCGGATTGATGCTTCATTTCCATCTTCAGAGGTAAATTGCTGGGCATCTATTCCTGGAATCAATGACAGCTGTTCTGCCAGCTTTTTATAGATAACTATTGCAGTATCTGTAGGCTGCCATGCCGCATTCCTGTGAATAACGATTTCCTGACCCATGCAACGGAAAGTTCTTGGGAAACTCGATTGCGAATCATAATATCCGATCGTTTCCATTCCGTAGTTATCCATCCTTTCATACGAGAAAGTAACCGTTTTTGAAGCGCTACCATTCATCTGTGCTCCTGTAATCTGGAAATTAGGAGAATGTGGCACAGAAGCAGGATCTTCAAAGTCTGACAAATCTTCGTCATATGGAAGTGCTTTATCGACTTTCAGTCCGATACTATCTGCCTGAAGGATTGTTAAAGAAGTAGGAATTCTTGTTGCCCAAGCTTTACCTTCTTTCAGTCCTTCTGGCTGGCGTAATTCATCGACAATAGAAAGGAACAATTTGTCTTCTATCACCGGTACCTCACCACCATTCCAGATTTGGCCTGTCTGCATATAATAGCTTACCGCTTCTTCAAATCCTGGTCTAACCGTTACGATTACTCTTGCCATACCTGCCTGCATAAAGCTGCGGAAAAGTGGGTCATTGTTATCATATTGGTATAGGTTTGCCCAGCTTTCTCTTGCTCCCCAATAGTAAGGATAGAAATTATAAGACATAATATCCCATTCAAAAGCCTGTTCAATGAATTTTACAAATGCTGAATAGTCATCCAGGTTGGCATCCACTTTTATTTCATGGTTGCCAAAATTTCTCTTTATTCCGGCAGCCAGCGATTTGCTCATGTCTTTTCCATAAGTTCTCTTTGCTGACGGAGTCTGGTCTACGATATAAGAAATACAGTTTTTACGTAATACCATATTTTCAATCTGACGGTAGAATCCTGGATTGGCTTCTCTGATTGCTCCACCTTTAGCATTCTCTTCGGCTAATTTCTGGTCATAATCAATCTTAGCTTCTTCATAAGCCTCGATAATTGCCCTGAATGTTTCTTGTTGCCATGCTAATTTAGTTTCTGGCAATACAGTAAGCTTGATTTCAAAGTTGACACTTCCGGCATGGTAACCTAATGAAGAGAACGATACTGGCACAGCTCCAACAAATTTTGAAATTGCCTCTTCATTAGACGAACCCGTATTGGTGATATTCATTAATCTTCCACCTGCAATTGCCTTGAAACCTACTCCTGGCTCGTTAGAAACATAAGCTCCAACTTTTGCATGTGTTGCATAGTAACCTTCTGGTAATGTAATGTTTTCACTTCCTGATCCGGATTCTTCCCATTCAGCTCCCATCGATTCTGGTGTTGTAAAAGCAAATGATTTACCTACCGTCATGGTTTCTACAGGTGCCGGCTCTAACTCTACATTGTACATTCCGCCCCAATATTTTACTGTGGCATCATTGATACTTGCATAGTCTTTCAGCTTTAGCGGCACAATTGTTCCAGTTGGATCAACGTATTTTCTAGGATCTACCGGTTCTACCAATTTGGTACCAATCGGATTTTCAGCCATGCCTAAAAGATGAAGTTTTGCCGGTTCCGGAATCATAAACTCAAACATCAAGCGTTTTCCATAGTTGAAAATCTGGTTCTTGAAAATCTTATCTACCCAACGGTAAACACCAACAACATGCTTGTCACCTTTGGTGTTATCAAAGCCGTGTTTGTTATTTTCTTCAAATTCCTCGACAATTTTTTCAATACGCTCTTCTTTTACCTTGGCAATGATTCTTTCCATTGCACGTTCCGTAACTTCTTTAGCCTGATTTACTGCCTGGCGTGTACTTTCTTCTTTTGAAGAATGCGTTGCCATATTTACATTAGCACCAAGATTAAAGCTGGCACCACCTGGTACTGACCATTCTGCACCAAAAGTTGCTCCTGCTGAAAAATCTTTGCTTTCCTGCAATACCTTGGCTACTTCGCTTTGCATATCAAAACGGCTGGTGTTGGTTGTATCAGACAGCAATTCCTTTTCATTTTCAATCGTAGTTGATGTCGTATTTTCGCTTCTGCGCAGTCTTCTTGTGGCTTTCTCTTTATATTCACGAGCCATGATGTTTTCTATCGCAGCAACTTCACCTTCTACATATCCTTGGACACTTTGTTGTACTTTTTTATAGTCGGCAATACCCAATTGCTTCACTCCAAATCCTGAAGGAATAAAAGTTGTATCGGCTCCTGTTAAAGGCACACCAGGAATAGTTGGAATTGTTGGAACTTCTTGGATTGGATCCAATACGATCAGCAACTTTCCTGTCGCACAGTTTAACGAATTCCAGAAGTTAGTCGTAAGTGATTTTTTAGCTCCATTCGAGAAGGTAATCAATACAGAGAAATTTTTCATTGTATAGTAAAAATCACCTAAGCTCAAAGCATCATGATGCAGGTTTGTCAAGGTAATCTTGTTCAATACTCTATTCTGGGTAAAAACCGTCTTTTTGATTTTTTCTCCTGAATGCTTCTCTACTGTTGATTCTACGCCTACTACCTGCCAAGAAGAATCTGGCACACTAAAACTAACATCAAAATTTACAAACGATCCTCCCGTTGCTCCGCTATACGTTTTAGGGCAAGCCTGATAATTAAACGGCAACGCCACAGCTCCTGTGTTAGTCGCAGGAATTACCACACCCCCAATACTTACAGAAACATTTCCTTGGTTTGGCGTATTGGCAATAAGATTCTGAGTATTATGAGAAACCCCGCCGTCAATCATTGTAAAGACATTTTGAAAACTAAGTGAGCTGGTTTCATATGCCAAAGGAGACAACGATCTGGCAGCTAATTTACCATCTCTCTGCTGCATTGGCTCTCTTTCGATTTCTAAAACATCTAAAAGAGTTTCAAATGCTCCTGGTGATAGTGTTCCCTGCAACGATTCTAAATCGATTTCATCCCTAAACTGGAACTCAAACCTAGGCAATCTTGGTTCTGGAACAACAGGAGGCTGATTACATGGATCTGCAGGATTATACGGAACCTGAGGATCCCTCACGCTGCACCATCTTGTGTTGGCATCTTGAACAGCTCTTTCATGCTCTTCTAATATTGGCCTAATCTCGTCCTGATAGGAAGCCTGAGCTCTCTCGTAATTTTTTTGATATTCCTTTTTGTGGCTATTTTCAGCTTTCTCAAGTTCTTTCTTGAGCGTCTTGTGCCTTTCAATGTTGATGTTGGCTAAAGAAACTGCTTGATACTGTTCCATATCAGCACTAGGAAGCGTCATAACTGGCTCATCACCTGTAGCTAATGCTTCTACAGCCATCCTCGCCATAGCCGTCCCGCCTGAAGCTGATTCTTCTACAAAAAGCGCTTTTGGAAGCACAACTTTACCATTCATCAGAAACTTGGTCAGCTCTTTATTTCCTTCCTCATAGTTTTTGTAAAGGTTGAAAGCCACCAATAACTGCATGATGATTTCTTTTACATAAAAATCTTTTTGCGTAATTACCTGATAGAAGAGGTTGTTCCATAACAAAGGAGCGTCGATTGTAAGATTTTGAGGCAATTCTGATAGTTTATTTTTTACTTCAGAATCTACATAGGAATACTTGTTTTTGGCAATCCAAACAGCTAGGCTGTAAAGCTTTTCGTTAACCGAAGTCTTAATGGCTGAATCAGTAGCCGGAGTAAAGGTCACTCCTTTCATTGCCTGCCATTTGGTTTTGTTTCCTCTGTTGGTCACAGCCGTATCAAAGACTCCGTTAACACCGGCAGCTCGATACACAAAACGTTTGTCTTTGTTAGTCTCTTCCGACAATTCCGGTGATCTCATTGTCACAAATCGGAAAAGCGTGTTTTTAATTTCTGTACTCATTTTTTTCGTGTTTAAATTATAAGATTAATTTCCTGTAATATTCGTGGCGAATAGAATTCTTTGTATTGTTTTCCGGACAACAAGGTTTTTGAATGGCTATTAGTGAATGATTACAGTACAAATATAGAAGAAATAAATCTTAATTACAAATAAAAAATAAGATTATTTTCAATTATTTTTTAACTCATTGAATACTACCTTATTTGCTTATATTACTTATTTAGCAATTATCAAACTATAACGTAAGTATCTAATAATAATACACTTAAAATCATTAGTTGTATTAAAAATAAAAGTCTATCAAATTGATTTTTCTAAAACAAAAAGGAGAATATTTTCTAATAACCGTTTATTTTACGGTTTCCGCTGAATTCTTATATTGCATCATTAACAGTATAAGATAAGCCATGCTCAAAAAGCTCCTTTTTCTATTTTTCGGATTTCAGACTATTTATGCTCAAGAAAAAACACCTCATTTAAATGGTAATGTGAAAATTTCAATTGCTGAAGGTACATTTGAATGCGATTTTACACTCAATGACATTCCCAACATCAAAGATTATTATATCCGTATTAATGCCGGAATGAATATCCTTAATTTTAAAAGCCTGAAACCAAATGAATTTTTAATCGGCTATAGCTTTTCTCCTAATGACAAAGCTTATGAATCAAGGGGTTATTATTTTCCGGCTAACAACACAAATGATAAGTTTTTACCTAAGGTAGTACAGGTAAAATATGTAGGGAAATTTCCTATCATAAAAGACACTATAAGTGATTATAGCCGTAAAGACTGGAAAGGCAATATTGCATTTAATTCATTTTCGGTACGTGCCGATGGAACACAGAGCGCGTGGTATCCAATCTTATACGACGTTACAAACGACAAGATATACGACCAGATGACCTATGATGTGACTATTGAATGTGTAGATTGCAATACTTTATATGTCAATGGAAATATTCCGGTAAAAACATCTAAAAATCGATTTATAAGTGATACTCCAAAAGAATTGATGCTATTTTGCGGAAATTACGATTACAAACAAATCAATTCGACCTATATCCTAAATCCCGATATTGGTATTGACAAACTAAAAGAGTTAGAAGCTTTTACAGGTACTTTTAAAAAGTACTACGAAAAAAAACTGTCGATTCCTTTTGGACAACCAATTACCTTTATACAGACGACACCAACTTCTAAAAAAGACGGCTGGCTTTTTGTTGCCTATCCGACTATCGTTAACGTTGGATACGGAAATAACAGCCTAAGCGGTCTTCTCGATAAATGGTTCAAGCCTTTTATCGCTCATGAATTGGGGCATTATTATTTTGGCACTTATAAGGTATTTAATTCTGAACTGGGTGATATGCTAAGCGAAGGTTTTGCAGAATATTTGTCATTAAAACTCTCCTTAGACATATTAGGTAAAGATGTCTACCAGAAAGAAATCAATGAAAAATTCGAATTTCTAAGTGATTTTAAAGCGATTCCATTCCAAAAAGTAAAAACTACAGCAGATTATACAGACCGAGAGACTTATGTATACGATTATGCCCCTGTAGTATTCCTTGCAATTGAAAAAGAAATTGGCGAAAAACAGATGTGGCAATGGATAAGCACTCTATTACAATCTAAAGTGGAAATGACTAATTATGATTTTATGGTTAAGACACTCAATAGTACATTAAAAGACAAAACAAAGTTGGAAAATATCATCTCAAAATATTTCGCTTCGGACGATTCAGTTGAAAATGCTATTAAAAAACTAAAAAGCTGATTCTATCAAATCAGCTTTTCTTTTCTAAAGTAAATAATTTTTCCAACTGTTTTCTATTAAGATAATCCGGCGTCATCTTCATCACAAAATCCCTAAACGCAATAGCTAACGGATTCCTGAGTTGTGACAGTTTTCCTATTTTCCAGCTCATATTAACTACAGCATGCGCTTTCTTCTTTCGTAATAGCGGATATAAGCGGAAAGCCTCATTTATGGAATGTTTTTGAAGTAGTTTTCCCAAAACATAAGCATCTTCTATAGCCTGGCAGGCACCTTGCCCCAAATTAGGTGTTGTGGCATGAGCCGCATCACCAATAAGGCAAACGTTATCCAAATTCCATTGCTGTATGGGTTTTAAATCCATAATTGACGATACAAACCAATTTTCCTTTGGAGTGGCTTTTATTATCTGCGATACAGATGGATGATATACGTTTAAAAAAGGCATAATGTCAGAATCAGCCTCTGCCATATCTTTATCAGCCAGAAAATACCAATACAATTGGCGGTCGTTAAGCCGTACAAAGCCAAATCTGGTGCCTTTTCCCCAAGCCTCGTTTGCTTCGTGTCGGTAGGTTCCTAACATCTCTATATTAGAGACTACGCCTCGCCAACACCATTGCCCAGCATCCCGATACTCGCTTTCCGGAAATAATTGAGTCCTTACAACTGATCGTATTCCATCAGCACCAATAAGATACGGAACATCAACGAAAGTTCCGTCTTCAAATTCAAGACGGGGATTATTTTCAATGGGGATTATTTGCTGTACTCTTTTACCCAAAACAATATGCTCCAGCCCTACTTCTTCTGCCAATACTTTATGAAGGTCAGCCCTATGAATGGCTGTAGTACTGACATTAAATTGTTTTTCGAAAAAACTGAGGTCGTTTGAAGAAAGCTTATCAAAGTTAGGCTTGGTAAGATGTATTGCCGAAATCCGATTCCCATTTTTGGCTACTTTATCTGCCATACCTAAATCAGAATAAACCTGCATGGCATTCATTGCCAATATAATCCCTGCTCCTACAGGTTTTAATTCGTCTGCGCTTTCATAAACCTTAAAAGATATTCCTGCTTTTTTTAGAGCTAGGGCAGTTGTCAACCCTCCAATTCCTGCTCCGATAATAGCTATTTCCATTTGATGTTGTTTTTGATAAGGCAAAATTGCACTGCCGGAAATAAAAAAACGTTCACTAAAGTTAATTAATTGCTTCGTTTTCGGATACGACTCAACGATTGAGCAGTAATGCCGAGATAGCTGGAAATGTATTTCTGGGGAATCTTCCGAATAATTTCAGGTGATTTTCGTAAAAGGTTCTGATACCGTTCTTCCGGACTATAAAACAGCAAGTCTTCTATTCTGCGTTTGGCTTCCAAAAAACAGATATCCGACATTGTACGGCTAAATTTAATCCAGAAAATATCACTATCGATTAGCTCATCCAGTCTTTCTTTATCAAAAACCAGGATTTCCGTATCTAAAGTAGTCTTGATAATAAAGTTGGATTTTTGATGGGTTATATAACTTTCGTAATCCCCGAAAAAGTCGCCATTTACCTGTAACAGAAAACTTATTTCTTCTCCCAAATCATTCACACAGTAAGTTCTTACGGCTCCATTGATAATATAGCCCAGCCAATCGCAGACTGCATTACCTTCAAATAGGACACTATTCTTTTTAAACTTCCTGTATTCTGAAACCGACAGAAATTCTTTTAGCCGATCAGCACTTAGTCCCAACCGCTGGGCCAGTTCTGTTTCATTTATCATGGATACGATAATTTATTAAGACAAAAGTAGTAATTTGGAAAGCAAATTCTTTTGTGCTGATGGACAATTCAAAAGACCTACTCAAACGGCTGGACATACCTGAAAAACAGGCTGACGATCTATTGTCTATTTCAAAAATCAAGCAAATAGGCAACGGAGAAGCTTATATTTCCGAAGGACAGATACCCAAAACATTTGCTATCGCCATCCAAGGGCTTTTCCGGTATTATTATATAGACGACAAAGGAAATGAGTTCACTAAAGGTTTTATTCTGCCTGAGACAGTTTTAAGCGCCTATTCGGCCATGTTACATCAAACACCATCGTTTTTTTATATCCAGGCTCTTGAAGATTCTGAAATACTGGAAGTGGATTATAAAAAATGGCTTGAATTGCAGCAACAGGATTCTTTTTGGGACAAGTTTCTTATCCGTGCCTTGGAAAAAGGGTATTTTACCAAAGAAAAAAGAGAGCGAGAATTGCTTTTGCTCGATGCAGAGGCACGCTATAAAATTTTTACCACAGAATTTCCTGGTATGGAAAAAAGAATAAAATTACAGATTGTGGCTTCTTACCTTGGCATACAGCCCGAATCGTTAAGCCGTATCCGAAAAAAATAGGTCCACTTAACATATATCAATTCCTTAGCCAATCCCCAATCTTATTTTTGGTTCCTAAACCAATAAATAAGAATCTTATGATTTTACAAAACAACACCATTCTGATTACAGGCGGCAGTTCTGGCCTGGGATTGGAAATGGCAAAACAATTTATCCGTAACGGAAACAGAGTCATCGTTTGTTCAAGAACGCCTGAAAAATTACAGCAAGCATGCGAAATAGCACCTGAAATAATAACCTATACTTGCGACATTTCAATTGAAGAAGAACGTAAGAAACTCAGCCAATGGATTGCGGAAAATCATCCCGGAATAAACATATTGATCAATAATGCAGCTATCGTGAATCGGACTCATTTTGCAGAGGACAGAAATAGCTATGAGAAATCGGTCAATGAAATAGATACTAACCTACAAGCTCCAATTCATCTGTCTAAGTTATTTTTGCCTCTATTATCTGCCAATCCAGAGGCAAAGATTATCAACATCACTACCGGATTGATTTATGTGCCCAGAACAGATTATCCGTTTTACAACGCGACTAAAGCCGCCCTGCATTCGTTTACACAAGTCTTAAGAAGTCAACTCAAAAACAAATCTATAGAAGTGATTGAAGTATTGTTTCCGGTTGTCGACACGCCTTGGCATGAGGGCAATGCTCCTAAAATAGCTATAACTGCTGAAAAAGCTGTCAATGAAATGGTAAAAGGCTTAATTGCCGGCAAAGACGAAATAAAGGTCGGAAAAGTCAAGCTACTGTATTATCTGTCACGTTTTGCTCCAAAGTTTGCCTTTCGAAAAATCAATTCTTTGAAGTAAACCAAATGATTAAGACAATCGCTTATATTTGCAGTAAAGCCTACTTCATGAATTCGAAAATAATCTTGTTTTTCTCTTTATTCTTGCTCTTTTCCTGCAAAAAAGAAACTGAAGCCCGAAAAATTGAGAAAGAAAAAGAACCGGTCGAAACTATCGAAACCGTTGCAAGCCAACCAGAAGAAGGTTTTCATTTTGAAAATTTCCCTATCGAAAAAGGACAATTGGGGCCGATAAAAGTAGGCACATCATTAGAAGATGCCGAAAAACACTTAAAAGAACTCACCCGAAAAAGATGTGATCCGTTTGATTTTGGATATGATGGTGGTGGTGATGCTTATATTTACTATTGGAAAGACCAGCCTATTGTAGCACTTGTTCCTGAAAGAGACAGTAACACGCTACTTGCCATAGCAGCCCTACACAAGAAACTAAAAACAGACAAAGGATTACATCCCGAAGCTACCATAAAAGACATACTACAACTCTATGGAGATCTTCCTATACATCAGAATCTTATGATGAGCTGGGAATTTATGCATGACGAAAAAACAGATTGGGAATTTGTATTCATGAAAGATCCTGAACATCAGGTAGGCACTTATGAAAATACTGATTCTCCAGGCAAAGTAACAGATACCAATGCCAAAATAGATTGGATTACAATTCGATAATTACTGGCTACAGGAAGGACAATAACCCGAGATAAAGCCGTTAAAATTAGCTACACGATAGCCTGAAGGCAGATTAAGATCCGCTTCATTAGCCAGGCATTCTACTTTGCCACATCCTAAACAGCGAAAATGAAAATGATTGTGGTGATGCTTTTTTTTCTCACAATTGATACAGATGGCAAAATACTGTTTTCCATCATCACCCACAATCCTATGCGCAATACCATCCTCACAAAAACGATTCAACACCCTGTAAATAGTAGCCCTATCCACCTGACCTTCCAATGAAGCCAACAGGTTTTCATGGCTTAATGCCTGTTTGGATTTTTTAAGCGAATCGAGGATTATTCCTTTTGTTTTTGTGTTTCTGGTATTCATGTCATTATTTTTTAATGCGACTTAGTTGCAATAGTACGAAAAATATTTATCTTTGATGAAGTTTTCAGGAGATACCTTTTCAGATATCGCGCCTTTTACCCATTTTTTTTCAAATCTAAAATAAAACACAATGGCAGACAACAGCACTTTTGAAGTTATTATCATAGGCGGCAGTTATTCGGGTCTTTCCGCAGCAATGAGCCTTGGACGCTCATTACGAAAAGTCTTAATCATTGACAGTGGTAAACCTTGCAACAGGCAAACGCCACATTCCCATAATTTTCTGACTCAAGACGGTGAAGCGCCTGGAACAATTGCTCTAAAAGCCAAAAAACAAGTATTAGACTATCCTACGGTGAGTTTCCACGAAGGATTGGTTACAAAAGCTCAAAAAACAGAAAATGGGTTTGAGATATTGACCGAAGTTGGAGAAAAATTTACTTCAAAAAAAATGATCTTCGCTGCCGGATTAAAAGATATTTTGCCCGAAATAAATGGTTTTGCAGAATGTTGGGGTATTTCTATTTTACATTGCCCCTATTGTCATGGCTACGAAGCACGAAGTACCAAAACAGCCATTTTCGCCAATCAGGACAGCGGGTTTCACTATGCACAACTGTTATCCAATTGGACAAAAGACCTAACTCTTTTTACTGATGGGATTTCTATTCTGACAGCAGAACAGGCCGAAACAGTCAAAAAAAATGGAATTAAAATCATTGAAGAACCTGTCAGCCATATCGAACATGACAATGGCAAAGTACAGCATATCGTATTTAAAGATGGCTCTAAATTTCCTGTAGAAACCATTTATTGTAGGCCCAATTTTACACAGCACTGCCCTATTCCCGAAGAATTGGGTTGCGAAATGACCGAACAGGGACTCATAAAAACTGATGCTTTTCAGAAGACAACCATTGATGGCGTATTTGCCTGTGGTGACAGTACAAGCGGAAGATCTGTTGCTGTATCCGTTTCAACAGGTTCAATTGCAGGAGTTTTTGCCAATAATGAATTGACAGGAGAAGCATTTAATAGCTAACAAAAAAAACGACGATAATTTATCGTCGTTTTTTCTTCCCTCTTATTTCTTAGATTTCTTTTTCTTTTTGGCTTTTGCTTTAGCTTTAGCTACTTTTTTTGCTTTAGCTTTTTTTCTGGCTTTTTTCTTTTTTTCCTTCTCTTTTTTCTTTTTAGCTTTTGCTTTTTCTTTCTTTTTCTTCTTTTCTTTTTCGGCTTTCTTTTTCGCTTTTTTAGCCTTTTTAGATTTTTTCTTATCCTTTTTTACTTCTTCAGTATTTTCTTGAGCTGCTTGTGCAACTACAGGCTTTTCTGCCTCTGGTGAAGCTGCTTCTGTATTTTCTTTAGGTTCTGCCTTTGCAGGTACAGCTTTGTTTGCGGTAGTCGTTTTTGCAACAGGCGCTGTTCTTGTTGCCGCTGGTTTAGTCGTAGCCGTTACTGTTTTAGTCGCTGTTGTTCTTGCAGCAGCTGGTTTTGCTGTTGCTGGTTTTGCAGCAGTTGTTCTTGTTGCGGTTGGTTTTGCCGCTGTGGTTTTAGCTGCTGTACCGGCTGGTCTTGCTGTTCTAGCCGTTGAAGCTGGTTTTGGACTCGCTGGTTTAGTTGCGGCCGGAGTTGCTTTTGGAGCATCCTGGCTTATTTCCGGCGTATTTCCTGAATTGGTTCCATCTATCTGACTCATACTATTGGATTTACTATTTGTTTATATTATTAGAAATTCGTTGAGGTTTCTATCTGCATTTCGTTAAAGTTAAATCATTGTAAATTTAACGTTAACAAAATTAAGACTTAAACAGATACGCCAATGTTAAGTTTTCACTTACGGCAAAAACTTAACATTGGAAATTTTTAGGAAAAAAATAACACGTTTGACGGGCTGTCTCAAATTCGCAAAAGTGATTCGTTTCTTATCTTTACAAATATGAAAAATATTAAATTGAGTATCCTTGATCAATCCCAGATTAGGAGAAACGGAACGGCAAGACAAGCTTTGCTGGAATCCGGAGAATTAGTACAACTAGCAGAAAAATTAGGGTATACACGATATTGGGTTTCAGAACATCATAACTTCAAAATGGTAGCCGGAACGGCACCTGAAATATTGATTCCTTATTTAGCATCCAAAACAGCAACTATAAAAATTGGTTCAGGCGGTGTCATGCTGCCCAATCACAGCGCTTTCAAGGTGGCAGAAAACTTTGGGTTGCTGGAAACGCTTTTTCCAAAAAGAATCGATTTGGGAATTGGACGTGCTCCTGGAGGCGATAGGGTTTCATCTCATCTGCTTAATCCATCAAATACCTTTAGCGAAAAAGAATTTTTCCAGCAATTAACAGATGTCCAGGCCTTTCTTAGAAATGAAAGTATACCGGATTCCGTACATGAAAAAGTAAAATCATATCCATGCCCGGATGAAATTCCCAATCTGTGGATTTTGACCTCCAGCGGTGGCAGTGCGCAATTTGCAGCTCACTTTGGAATGGCATTATCTTTTGCACAATTTATCAATCCGGATAGTGGTCCTGAAGTTGCAGCCTTTTATCGTCAGAATTTTAAGCCTTCAGCTGAGTTAAAACAGCCAAAAGTAAACGTAGGCATTTTTGCTTTCTGCTCTGAAGACGAACAGAAAATAGCCGATTGGATTACGGAATTCGATTATAGAATGCTTTATATTGAAGCTGGAGCGGCGGGAGAGCTTCCTTCTTTTGAAGAAATCAAAAATATGGGCTACACATTACAGCAAAAAGCAAGAATAGCCTATAACAAAGGACGCTATATAGCTGGTACTCCGGAAAAACTCAAGGCCGCTATCGAAAAAATTGCTGATGCCTATGAAACGGATGAAATCATGATTGCTACAATAACAGAAAATTTCGAAGACCGAAAAAAATCCTACGAATTACTAGCGAAGCAATTCATAATGTCTTCATAAAATTGGTGATTTGGGCCATCTATTTTAGGGTTTTTAAATAAAATTGAGTAAATTCAAACTAGAAACCTTCAAATTCCTATTCCAATGAAAAAATTAATCATCATAACAGGCCTAATAGCACTATTTGCATTTGCCTCATGCAGAGAAGATAAAAAAATTCCTGAGCCGGCTCCTAAAACGCCACCAGTAGATAATCCTACCCCACCGCCTTCTCCAAAAACGGGTATTCCTGCCGAAACACCGGAAGAAGATGGAACCAGCATTTCAGTAAAGAAAGACGGGGCTTCGGTTGAAACAAAAGACGGCAAAAATAAAACAGACATCAGCGTTTCAAAAAATGATGCTTCTGTCGAAATCAAGAAATCTAAAAACTAAACAAATAAGCCAGCATAACCAGCTGGCTTATTTAAATTGTATTTAAAAAAACAACTCCTTATACTCCATTTTTATATTTTTAAATAATTACATTTTCACTTTACATAAATTTAATTATTTACTTGTAAATAAGTTGCTTAAAAATATAATTTAATTAAAAACACATTAGAAATACCATCATGAAAAAGCTATTCTTACTCTTGCTCTGCATCGCTATTCTCGGTGCCTGTAAATCCAAACCATCAGCTCCAAAAATAGCGAAACTAGAACTTTCAGAAGTGAGTCCATCACAAAAAAACAGAGCCTACGAACTCGGAAAAAGAATGCTGAATGCTTGTAACACTTCCAAATTCAAACCGTTCACAAAAGAAGAAGCGACAGAAAAAGTAATACAGAATGTAACTTTAGATAAACTATCCAGTACCTGCAGGAAGTTCTCAATCAAATACGGAAAATTTGAAGACATCCGATTGGTTGAAGTGATTAAAAACAAAGCTGACGAATCGCTTATTTTCCGTTACAAAGCCGATTACCAAAGGAAGTTTGCTCAAAAAGAACTGCAAGTTACCCTTGACAAAGAAAACAAGGTGTCTTCGATACGATCTACGGATTGGTCTGATGTATATGTTCCGTAGGAAATATTTACCTATTTTTAGCCTATCAAAACCCAGAAGATGAACACCAACGAACAGATTATCGAAGAATTTTATGGTGCTTTTGCAGCCCAAAACCCGGAAACCATGGCCAGCTGCTATCATCCGGATATCGTTTTTGAGGATCCTGCTTTTGGAAAACTGCACGGAAAAGACGCCTCAGACATGTGGCATATGCTTATTGAACGGGCAAAAGGCAACCTTACAGTAGAATTCTCTGAGATACATGCTGACAGCCATACCGGTACAGCAAAATGGACTGCTATTTATCATTTCGCAAAAACCAACCGTAAGGTAGTCAACAAAATAAACGCTTCCTTTGAGTTTAAGGACGGGCTTATCATCAAACACACAGATAGTTTTAACTTCTGGAACTGGTCCAAACAGGCACTTGGAACAACAGGTTTATTGCTAGGCTGGTCTTCTTTTCTTCATAAAAAAGTACAACACCAAGCTTTAGAAGCATTGAGAAAATACCAACAAAAACTATAATTCACGCTTATTTATGAAAAAAGCAGCCTACTTAGCATTATTATTCCTTTCAATAACTGCCTATAGCCAAGACTCGTATAAGAATTTTCAAGAGGCTTTGAAAGCAAAAGACACGACGAAACAGTTGCAAATCCTAACCCAGTGGGAAAAGTCAAATAATAATGACCCTGAATTATATACGTCTTATTATAATTATTTTTTTTCAAAAAGCAGACAGGAAGTCGTTTCTATCAATAAAGAAAACAAAGGCTCAGAAAGCCTGAAATTAGTAGATTCTACGGGAAATGTTGCCGGTTATATGGGCAGTTCAATTGCATATGATATTTACTTCCGGAAAAAAGCTTTTGAAAGCATCGATAAAGGAATTTTAAAATTCCCTAACAGGCTCGACATGCGTTTTGGTAAAATTTACGGCCTGGGCTTAACCAAAGATTATGAGGCTTTTACAAAGGAAATAATCAAAACCATTGAACAATCAGGCAAAAACAATAACAAATGGCTTTGGGCATTGAACAAGCCGGTCGATGATCCGGAAAACTTTATGCTTGGAAATATCCAAAGCTATGTCGAACAGCTATACAATACAGGCAATGATAATCTCCTCAAAAACATCAAGCGAATTTCGGAAACCGTTTTAAAATACTATCCCAAACATGTAGAAAGTCTTTCAAATATTTCTATATTCTATATCATCAATAAAGAATACGATAAGTCATTGCAGTATTCTCTCAAGGCGTATCAAACAAATCCAAAAGATGCAATTGTTTTAGGCAATATTGCCTATACCTATAAAGAAAAAGGCGACAAAGCCAATGCCATTAAATTCTATGAACTTACTTTAGAATACGGTGACGAAAATGCAAAACAACAAGCACAAAAAGCTCTTGACAAACTCAAACAAGCTAATTAAATTAACAAACATTTAAAATCCTACGCCGCCATAATTGCTTAATTTTAAGGAAATATCATTTCCTAGAATTTTACATTATGGCAAATCCCATCCTTAAGTCTTTCCTACCCCTATTTTATATCGCCTGGTCTGATGATGTACTCACAGAAAAAGAAGCTACTCTGCTTAAAGAATCGATTAATTCTCAAGATTGGCTGACAAAAGCTGACAAAAAAGAACTCCTTTCTAAAATAAATATCGACAATCCGCCAACACGAACAGAACTTCTGGAATGGAAAGAATCTATACAGAAAGCCGTAAATGAAGATAGCGAAGAGGAATTGCTTACGGATGTCGCTCTAAAACTTGCTCTGCTAGATGACCCAAAAATCAGCAACGAAAAACTAAAACCACTTTATTTCTACCTGCAAAACTTAGAAAAGTCACTAGGAATCATAAGCCTTGAGGCAGTTTATGCATTTAAGGAAAAACACGATACCATTACCTCTAAATACAGTACCGAAGCCACTTTTTCAGTCGAAAAATTAACCGAGATACTGGATGGAAACCAAGCCAAAACCATTAATACTGTCAAAAAAATAATCAGTCGCCCTGCTTTTAAATACGAAACATCTACTGATATTGAGGTTTATCGTGCAAAAGTACTGGAATGGTGCAAAATACTGGCCAAAGAAGGACTTGGAGCTACGGCCTACCCTAAAGAACACGGAGGACAAGATGATGTTGAAGCTTATTTTTCTATTATGGAAACCCTGAGTTACCACGACTTGAGCCTCGTCATCAAATTTGGTGTGCAGTTTGGACTTTGGGGAATGAGCATCCAATCGCTCGGAACAGAAAAGCATTATGCCAAATACTTGAAAAACGTAGGTTCTCTTAAGCTTCCCGGTTGTTTTGCCATGACCGAAACCAACCATGGTTCCAATGTAAAGTCACTTGAAACAACGGCTACTTATGATCATACAACAAAAAAAATAACCATAAACACACCACATAAGCTTGCCAGAAAAGAATATATTGGCAATGCGGCACGTGACGGGCAAATGGCTACCGTATTTGCAAAACTGATTATTGAAGGTAAAGATCATGGCGTAAATGCCTTTATTGTACCTATACGTGATTCAAAAAACAAGGTACTTGAAGGCGTTACGATTGAAGATTGCGGTCATAAAATGGGATTAAACGGCGTAGATAACGGAATCATTTATTTCAACAATGTTGTTATCCCAAAAGAAAATATGCTGGATCGATTCGCATCCATCAACAGCAAAGGACAATTTACAAGTCCAATTGCCAGCGACAACCGTCGTTTTTTTACCATGCTGGGCACTTTGGTCGGAGGAAGAATCGGAGTTCCACGTTCTGCATTAGCTGCGGCCAAATCAGCTTTAACGATTGCCGTACGTTATGGTGACCAAAGACGACAGTTCGGGCCTCAGGGAGGCTCAGAAGTGCCTATATTGAATTACAGGATACACCAACGCAGACTTATGCCTTATCTGGCAAAGTCATATGCTGTTCATTTTGCATTGCAATATGTCACACAGCGGTTCGTCAAAAGACAAGAATCCGAAATGCAGGAAATCGAAGCTCTGGCTGCCGGAATGAAAGCGTATTCTACCTGGAACACACGAGACACCATCCAGGAATGCAGGGAAGCTTGTGGCGGAAAAGGATATTTGTCTGAAAACAGGTTTGATGCATTGAAAAATGACACCGAAGTCTATACGACTTTTGAAGGCGACAATACCGTATTGATGAATCTGGTGGCTAAAAACCGACTTACGGAATTCAGAAATCAGTTTGGAGAAATGAATGTCCTCAGCCTTTTCAATTATGTAGTCGACCAGGCCAAAACTTCCATTACCTATAAAAATCCTTTTGCTACAAGGAATACAGACGAAAGTCATCTGATTGACAGTGAATTCCATATCCATGCCTTTATTTTCCGCGAAAAGGAAATACAAGCTTCCGCCGCAAAACGTATCAAAAAACTATTGGACAGCGGGCTGGATTCTTTTGATGCCTTTAATATTGCTCAGCACCATCTGATCAATGTAAGCCAGGCCTATCTGGAAAGAATCGTATTGGAACAGTTTCAACTTCAGGTTGAAAACACAAAAGACGAAGGCAGCAAGGCTATTTTGAAAAAACTCTGCCAGCTTTATGCACTTTCAACACTTGAAAAAAATGCCAGTTGGTATCTGGAACAAGGCTATATGGAAGGCGTAAAGACAAAAGCCATCCGAAAAGAAGTAAACCAATTATGCTGGGAAATCAGGCAAAATGCAGTGCCTCTTGTGAATGCTTTCAACATTCCAGAAAGCTGCTTGAGCGCACCGATTATCACAAAGCAGTAAATCAGGAATCCAGAAGCTGGTCAATATTCCACTCCAAGTTGGGATTATAAACCAATTCGCCATTTTTTACTTCCAGCGGACAATCAAAATTGTTTGTATAAAGACCTCCTGTGCCCAAACCTTGCGGCATTGGATTTTGCTGCAGGAATGTCCATTGGGCAATTGCATTCAATCCGATATTGCTTTCCAAAGCTGAGGTAACCCACCAACCAATATTGTATTTTTCGGCCAGTTCAATCCATTCTTTTGAACCCCGAAAACCACCCACAAGACTTGGCTTTAAAATGATGTATTGAGGCTTAATTTTTTGCAACAAAGCTTCTTTTTCAGCATAACCAAAAACACCTATGAGTTCTTCATCCAAAGCAATAGGAAAAGGAGCGTTTTTACACAATTCTGACATACTGTCATGTTGTTTTTTTTGTATAGGTTGTTCTATGCTATGTATTTTAAATTCAGATAATTGATTTAATTTAAACAAAGCTTCACTTGAAGTAAATCCGCCGTTAGCATCAACACGTATTTCAATAGTGGAAGCATCGTAATTTTCACGTATTAAACGCAATAATTCGAGTTCTTTTTCAAAATCTATGGCTCCTATTTTAAGTTTTATGCAATGGAATCCTTCTACTAATTTTTCTTCAATTTGGGACTTCATAAAAGCCGGCTCACCCATCCAAACCAAACCATTGATTGGGATGTTTTTTTTGCCGTTTGTAAAATCCGAAGGGAACAATAAAAAAGGTGTTTCGCTTTCTAAAGATTGGAAAGCCATTTCAACACCAAATTGCAAAGAAGGAAATTCAAGAAGCATTTCCCAAAGCTTTTCTTTTCCAAGATGGATGTTTTCGCAAACCCATTTTAGCTTTTCTTCATAATCCGGTCTGTCATCAGCACTTAACGTTCTGAGGATGCCGCACTCTCCTATCCCAAATTTGCCATTTTCCTCAAGAATAAGGAACCATGTTTCCTTTTGAGTTAAAACACCTCGTGATGTACCTGAAGGTCGCTTAAAATCGAGTATGTATTTTTTATAAGACGCTTTCAGCATTGTTTTTAATTTAATCTTCAAGCAGTTTTAGAATCCTATCAAAATCGTCATTTACAAATCCGGCCTTTCTAAGGTCTTCAATATCAAATTGCGTCTTGGCTTTCCACGACAGGGTTGTCGTAACGTTCTGTCCTTTGTATTTTTTATGGATTTCCTTCGCTTTTTTATAATCGCCTTTCAGCAAGTATACATGCGCCATATTCAATTGAATAAGCAATTCCGACTCATCCCTGCTCTCTCCATCTTTTAAAGCTTTTAAAGCCTTGTCAAATTGCCTAGAATACAAATAGTATTGTCCTAGGGCATTATAATCCAACACGGTCGCATTTCCGTTCTCAACAACTCCGGTCTGCAGCAAATCGATTGCCTGTTCGTACTTTTTGTTTTTAAAGTACTGCATGGCATCCAGCCGTATAGAAGTCAGGATTGATTTGTTCGCCGGCTTTTCTGAAAGGCAAGCATTACCAAAATCCTTAAATGCTTTTGCTTTTTCTATCATCAAAAGGTTTTGGAATTCCTGAAACTTATAGCGTTTCTGCATTTTTTCAAGAATACAAAGTGAAAAATCATCTGAATTAAGCATTTTTTTAGCCAAATCAGATGTTTTGATCTGCTTGATAATTGTTTGCCTGTTTTCTAATGTCCAGCCACGGCTTAATTTATTGTCTACCCAAGGCACAATTTCAAGGACAATTTTCTGTTTCATGATCCAGTTCATGCTTTCAAAACCAAACCATAAGTATTCCTGCCCTGTTTTTAGGCAAGAGGATTTGTCTATCGAAAGGCGTCGGGCTTCTTTATTTACGGCAGTATTCTGAAAAAGGCAGGCATTATCTGTTTTTCCTTTTTCTTTATATTCTTTCGCAAAGACATTACTTGAAAATATCCCGTATTTGCATTTATCATCACCGGAAATCTTAGAAGTCAGGAATACGGCACCGGCAGCACCCTGGCTAATCCCACTTGGATCTGGTATTGCTTTTAGCAGTGAACTAAGACTGCCAGCCATTTGCTGGTTTTCATCCAGAAGAGTAATTCTATAAACGATTTCCGTTGTGCCCGCAGGAAGATCTTCCGTTCTCACCGTTATCTTTTCTCCCGCAGAGACAACAATCTCTTTTGTTGTAGCACGATCTTTGTCCCAATAGCCATCTTGCTGCGAAAAAGCAGACTGGACTAAAAATGACAGCAAAAGGATCGTAATTTTTCGTGTAAGCATTTGCAAATAATTCATTAGTAGCCCCGTATTTAGAGCATAAAAAAAGAAAAAGGACTTTTGAAATCCTTTTTCCTTATCATTTAATTGTATTAGATATCGATTGAATCTCCTATTTCTAACAACATCAGGTCTTTTCCTTTGTCAAAAAATTTCTTTTTGGCTTCTTCTTTGTCAATCTTAATATACCCGAAAGTATCATAGTGACAGCCTAAAATCTTATCGCATTCTACAAAATCAGAAGCAATGATAGCATCTTCTACATCCATCGTAAAATTGTTTCCTATCGGGAAAATAGCCAAATCAAGTTTGGTTCGCAACGGAATCAACTTCATATCAAAAGTCAAGGCAGTATCACCGGCAATATAGATGTTCTTATGTTCGCCTTCAATAACAAAACCGCCTGGATTTCCTCCGTAAGCACCGTCATTAAAAGAACTGGAATGAATCGCATTTACATATTTTACGGTTCCAAAATCAAACTTCCAGCTTCCTCCGTGGTTCATAGGATGGCTTTTTAGCCCTTTTGCCTCAAAATACCATGCTATTTCAGCATTAGAAATAATAGTCGCTCCTGTGCGCTTGGCAATAGCTTCTACATCCAGCACGTGATCACCATGAGCATGCGTTACTAAGATATAATCCGCTTTAAGTTCATCAATATTGATATGGCTAGCCAATTCGTTGGCCGTGATATAAGGATCTACAATAATATTTTTGCCTCCTACTTCAATACCGAGGCTTGCGTGTCCGTAGAATGTAATTTTCATAATTCTTTATTTTAATTATTTACAATAATGTCCGAAAGGAAGAAAATAAGACATAGCGAAAGCAGTACAGACAAAAGGAACGTACTGATAGCCAGCTTTTTTAATTCCGGATCTAATTTTTTAGGGTCTTTATTTTTATAAACCGTCATCAGATGGCTGATTAGAGGAAAATAAGCCACGACAAAAATATACTGGTCAAATTGGAAATTATTCAATACTGCAAAAACCAGCACCAAAATCATAGCCGAAATCACCAAAAAGTAATGGTATTTTTTTGCTTTTGCACCACCTATCTTTACAACGATAGTGTTCTTTCCTGATTTCTTATCCGATTCTTCGTCTCTCATATTGTTGAGGTTCAATACTCCAACACTCAAGAAGCCTATTGCAATTGCCGGAAGAAAAAGCTTATAATCCAATTCTTTCGAGTACAAGAAGTTAACACCCAGCGTACTTACCAGTCCGAAAAATACAAAAACGAAAAGATCACCATAGCCACGATATCCGTAGGCCGTATTCCCTACCGTGTATCGAATTGCTGAAGCAATAGCCAGAAGTCCCAATATCAAAAATAAAATAGAATAACCTATATTGTTTTCTCCAAAAGCGAAGTAAATCAGTAAAACGGCTGAAATAAACGTCAATACGGAAGTAATGATAATGGCGCGCTTCATGGCCTGTGGAGAAATGACACCGCTCTGGATGGCACGTTTCGGCCCAATTCGATCTTCATTATCAGTACCCTTAACACCGTCTCCGTAATCATTTGCAAAATTGGAAAGCACCTGAAGTCCCAGTGTTGTCAGTATAGCAAAACCAAATAGCTGCCAGTTGAATACTTCCGTAGGCGTCAGCACATTAGCTGTTGGATATGCCAAAGCATAAACGCTTCCCACAATTATTCCTGATACCGAAAGTGGTAATGTTCGCAGACGTGCTGCTTCAACCCAATGTCTCATTTTTAGTGTTTATTCGTAAATAGTGTTTTCTTTTTATCGGCAAAGTTACATCCAATTTTCTTTAGATGTCTCCACCTGATACAGCCAATAATTGACCAATTGTTTTATATGCGTGAAATTTCCAAATCTAAAATCAACATCACCGGCTGCCGTATGCAAAATCAAATGGCCTACATCTGAGCTTTTATGCCAAAAATACTGTTTGGCAGTAATCGACTGGATTTTATGAGGCTCGATGATTTCATGCTCTACATCCCAGGCACCGTGTCTTTTTATGATAAAGTCCTGATTTACATACAATGCATGATTTTTATAGCCGAAATAAATCAGGCAGCTTATAAGACATAAATATACAAAAACAAGCGGTATATATATCGTCATATTTCCAATTTCCGAGTAATGCAATAGGGTTAAAATAGCAGCCAAAAAGGCAACTGCAGAAAATGTCCTAAAAATCAGGTAGCGGAAATTGGAACGGTATTGAGCTCCTTTTTCTGGAATTTTTCCAAGGATAATTTTAAGTATCTCATCCCTTTCTTCCGTATTACAACCCGGAACTTCAATTGCATTGCTTTTTTTCTTCTGCTCTTTCACTTCATCACTCGATGCCTGCTTCATGTTCATATCCAGAATTCGGAATTTTTTCTGGAAATAATTCTGGCTATACGATGTGATTTGAACCTTATCAGGATTTAGAAGCGTGTTTTTCTTTGCAAATAGTCCGGCCGTAATAACCAGCGACTGTTTTTGCTTGATCATTACAAAATCAAAATGTTTGATAAAGGTTCTAACAATATTGATAAGCAATACCAAAACCAGTAATCCAAAAATTAATATCCCGGCAGAAAAGAAACCTGCACCTCTTTCAAAAACAGTATCTACCTGTTTCTCGTCAATTTCAAATGTGCTTATTGCATCTTTAAAACTTTGATACAATGTGATGGCAAAAGTTATCAAAAGCGCTATGGTTCGCCCGTAATTGGATGTAATCCCTACTTTAAATAAAGTATTGTAACTTATTTTAAGAAAGGTTTTTGTGTCCGATTTTATTTCTTGATTCTCATCCAGAATTTCTGATTCTTTATCACCATAATCCAACAATCTTTCTTTGAGCAACAATGCCAATTTTTGATCAATTGCTCGAATGCTGATTTCTTTTTTATCAGTACCAGCGGTATCGATATCCAGGCTATAAACCCCGATTATTTTTTGGATTATGGATTGATTGATGTCTACTTGCTGGATTTTTGAAAGCTGAATACTAATCTTGCTTTTATTGATGACGCCTTTGCTCAATACAAATTCCTGCTTTTCTTCATCCAGAAAAAAGGTAAAATTTCTATATTTCAAATAGCCAATAACCAAGGTAAGCAACACCAATCCGAAAAAGCCAAGTCCAACAACCAGATACTGGTCTTCTTTAAGCTTGAATAGAATAAGCAATAAAGGAACCCACATTGCACGGACAATGCTCTGGAAAGTATCGGCAAACATGATTATTATTCCCGTAACCGATTGCCGCTGCGGGGTCGTAAAATCAAGCCTCATCAAATCTGATTTTGGATTTTCTGCATCAGCATTTCCTTGATACTTTCTGCTTTTTCTTTTTCGATTCCTGAAATTTTCACATCACTGGTACTACCACCAGCTGTAAATATCTGGATTTGCGCCAGATTGTATATTCTGGAAAAAGCGCCTTCATGCATGGCTACATGCTGAATTCTATTGAAAGGCATTATGGTAGTTGTGGTTGAAAGTATGCCTCTTTTATAAAGGATATCTTTTTCTCTTATTGCAAAAGCACGCCTTTTTACGGCTATAATCGAACTGAAATACAAAAACAAAGCAAAAACCACATACGAAATCCCAAAAAACAAATAGGTTTGAGTATCCTGAAATTCTTCATTAAAATAAATCAACGCACCTATACCAATAGCCACAATCAATAAAACAATAGCAATATTGATATAAACGACCTTGATGTAGTTTTTATTTAATGAAGAAAAAGGTACTTCTTCAAACTTTGGTAGCTGATTGAGGTCAATGGTTTCGTTTGTAAACTCCATTTCGTTTGGGGGTTTTCTGAAAATTGTATGTTATGGCAAATATTTTTTCTCGAAGTTAGGCTTTCTTTTTTCCAAAAAGGCATTTCTTCCTTCTTTTGCTTCATCTGTCATATATGCCAGACGAGTTGCTTCACCTGCAAAAACCTGCTGTCCAACCATACCATCATCTGTAAGATTCATGGCAAACTTGAGCATTTTTATAGAAGTTGGCGATTTAGCCAAGATTTCCTGAGCCCATTCATAAGCTGTATCTTCTAATTCAGCATGAGGAATTACGGCATTAACCATTCCCATTTCAAAAGCGTCCTGAGCTGAATAATTTCTTCCTAAAAAGAAAATCTCTCTGGCTTTTTTCTGTCCGACCATTTTTGCCAGATACGCAGAACCGTAACCTCCGTCAAAACTTGTCACGTCAGCATCGGTCTGCTTAAAAATAGCATGTTCTTTACTTGCTAATGTCAAATCGCAAACTACATGAAGGCTATGTCCGCCTCCAACAGCCCATCCCGGAACTACAGCAATAACAACTTTAGGCATAAAACGAATCAGACGTTGCACTTCTAAAATATTTAGACGGTGCATTCCGTCATCGCCTACATATCCTTGGTGTCCTCTCGCCTTTTGGTCTCCACCGCTGCAGAAAGAATAAACACCATCTTTTGAGGATGGTCCTTCAGCAGAAAGCAGGACAACGCCAATTGATGTATCTTCCTGTGCATCGTAAAAAGCCTGATACAGTTCGCTTGTCGTTTTTGGACGGAAAGCATTCCTTACATCCGGACGGTTAAAAGCGATTCTTGCAACGCCATTAGACTTTTTATAGGTTATATCTTCAAAATCTTTAACAGTTTCCCAGTTTATTGAACTCATTTTTATACTATTTTAGCGTAAAAATAAATCATTTTTTACAGACTACGAATAACAAAAATTAAAATATAAATGAGACAGACTTTCTTACCTATTGCTTTGCTTGCATTTGCTTTTTCAGCATATTCTCAAAAGTATGAATTCCAAACCGTTAAGGACATTGAAGCGACTCCTGTGATTTCTCAGGATATTACCGGAACTTGCTGGAGCTTTTCGTCTACTTCTTTTCTGGAAGCTGAAATTATCAGAACAACCGGCAGAAAAATTGACCTTTCTGAGATGTACAATGTCCGTAATACCTACCCTAAAAAGGCATGGAATTATGTGATGCGTCAAGGAAAAGCGCAATTTGGCGAAGGCGGACTTAATCATGATGTTATCAATAGTGCCAAGGAATTTGGTATCGTGCCTTTGACTGCATATTCAGGATTGGTAGGAAATGCTACCAAACACGACCATTCAAAAATGGCGAAGGAATTAGAGGATTTGCTAAAGAAATATGCCAATCCGTCCAAAAAACTAGATCCGAAATGGAAAACGGATGTAGAAGCTATATTGGACAAATATATGGGCGCTACAGTAACTGAGTTTACTTATGATGGAAAAAAATATACTCCAAAGAGTTTCCTGGAAATGACCAAGCTTAATATGAAAGACTATATTACGATTACGTCTTTTACAAACGAGCCTTACTACAAGACTTTTATCCTTGACATTCCTGACAATTTTTCTAACGGAAGCTTTTACAACATGCCGCTTGACGAGTTTGTACAAAACGTAGACAATGCTTTGGATAAAGGTTATACACTGGCTTTGGATGCTGATGTAAGTGAAAAGACTTTTTCAGGGAAAAACGGAATTGCTGTCATCCCAGAAAATGAAGCTGATGAGAAAACGATTCTTACAGAAATCAAGGCTGAAAAGAGCATCACTCCTGAATTCCGTCAGCAAGAATTTGAAAATTACAATACTACTGACGACCATTTGATGCATATTGTTGGAAAAGTAAAAGACCAAAAAGGTAATATTTACTATAAGGTAAAAAATTCATGGGGTTCTAAAAACCTTGGAAATGACGGTTATATTTACATGAGCGTTCCATATCTAAGATTAAAAGCTATTTCCGTATTACTACATAAAGACGGACTTATGAAAAAAACTAAAAAAGAGCTAGGAGTCTAATTCTTTTAATTCTAAAAAAAGAGTCGGGATTTTTTAATCCCGATTTTTTTGTTTGATCTATTTTCTTAAATTTAAAGATGAAAAAATTTTATTCTGACCATCATATTCCTACTGTCACTATGCTGTGGCTGATTGTCGTATTTTTAATCGCAACTCCTTTTTTTACGCCTAATCAAATTTGGGGCGAAATGTTTATCCCTATTATTATCGTAGCACTTTGTGCTCTTCTCATTCTATGGATTCTTTTGGATACCAAATATGCAATCAAAAACTCTTTTCTTCATTATACCTCAGGCCCTATACGTGGGAAAATTGATATTTATAAAATCAACGCCATAGTACACCAAAAGAAATGGTTTGTACATTCAAGCCTCAAGCCTGCCCTGGGAAGTAAAGGTCTTGTTATCAAATATGGCAAATTTGACGACATTTATATTTCGCCAAAACGCAAGCAGGAATTCATCGATGCGCTGTTAGAAATCAATCCTCACATCGAAATCGAATAGAAAAACTGTTAAAGTTTGCTCTTTTAAAATTATACAATGTGTAATTTTGAAAAGCTTATTTTGCTGACTCTTCAGAAAATGTTTCTTATTGTTTCCCTTTCGATAAAATGCGACCGAATTTCGGAAATTTATGAACAGCGGTTGATAAGTTGCTTATCCAGTCCTCTACTTTTTTTTGATAACTTTATCCTACAAAAGCTCTAAAAATGAGCCTTTTATAAAGTACCACTAAAACATAATGGGATATGGAAAACATTAATTTTCTGGCATTTGCGATGCCTGCTTTTTTCCTTTTCGTCTATTTAGAATATAAATTAGCACAACGCAGGAAACGTCCGGAAATCTTCAATTACGAAAGTTCTGTTTCAAACATCAGTATTGGTCTGGCAGAACGCCTTATCAACCTTTTTATAGCAGCAAGTTTCTACCAGCTTTTCTACTATATCTATGAGCACTACCGAATTTTTGATATCCCGAGCAATTTCTGGATTTGGGTCGGGCTTATTCTAGCTACCGATTTTGTATGGTATTGGTATCATAGGCTCGGGCATGAAGTAAACTTTTTTTGGGCAGCGCACATTGTACACCATCACAGTGAAGAATTCAATTTTACAGCTGCTGCCAGAATTACGACTTTTCAGGCTATAATCAGGACTGGATTTTGGTGCATACTGCCTTTTATCGGTTTCCACCCGAAAATGGTTATTACAATGCTGATTGTTCACGGGGCTTACTCCTTTTTCACGCATACGCAGGTCATCGGACGCATAAAATGGCTGGAATATATCTTTGTAACTCCATCTGTACATGGCGTTCATCATGCTTCGGATGAAAAATACCTGGATAAGAATTATGGCGATATGTTTACTTTTTGGGACCGAATGTTTGGAACTTTCCAGGAAGAAGAAGAAAAACCAAAATACGGATTGACCCATCCACTAAAAAGCTATAGCTTCTTATGGCAGCATTTCCATTATTATTTTGAAATATATGAGCTTTGGAAACGTTCCAAAGGATTTAAGGCAAGATGGGATGCCGTTTTTGGTAGTCCAGCAGCAATGGATCAAGATATCCGACCGATGTTGGAAGAACGTTTTCTTCAAGACAAAACCGATCGTAGCCACCGACTTAAGTTTCGAAATTATTTATACATACAGCTTGCCGTCAGTACGCTTATCCTGACTGTTTTTACGTACTATTTTAACAGCCTTGGCTTCTATGACAAGATTTTCGGACTTTCTTTTATCATTATTACGCTAATCAACTGTGGAGCACTGTTGGAACAGCGCAAATGGATTTATTATCTGGAATATTCAAGACTTTTTATCCTTTCCACCTATTTGCTTTATATTGAAAATCTTGCGGAATATTTCCTTGTTCCTGTAATTATCATGGTAGCTGCGGAGAAGATGTTCTCATTAAGTCGAAAATATCAAAACCTCGTATTGCAAATGGAAACGGCTAAAAGATAATCAGCCTATTTTTACGGATGTCATGTTTAAGGAACCGCCTACGAGCTTATCGTTAAAGAAAGTCGTGTCTTCCTGATTATCTTGCAAGGCAAGCGAATACAGCATCGGATAATAATGATCTGGTGTTGGCACGGCTAGTTTTGATGCTTTGCTTAGATTTTCGTAATCGATTAGGGCTTTGTGGTCTCGGTTTTCTATTTTCTGCTTAAAGATGTCATTCATTTCGATGGCCCAATCAAAACCATATTCGGGTTCTCGTAATTTTTTCCAGTCAACCATACGGAGGTTATGCACCATATTCCCGCTTCCGATAATCAATACGCCTTTTTTGCGAAGCAGCGCTATTTGTTTTGCCAGATCGTAATGATATTGTGCTGGCTTGTTATAATCAATACTCAATTGCAGTACCGGAATATCAGCATCCGGATACATATGCCTTACTACTGTCCAGGTGCCGTGGTCGAGTCCCCAATCATGGTCAAGGCCAACATCTGTAGAATGAATCAATTTGGCAGTTTCTGCAGCCAACTCCGGGTTGCCTTTCGCCGGATATTGTACATCAAACAACGCTTGCGGAAAACCTCCAAAATCATGGATTGTTTTGGGGTTGTTCATGGCCGTAATATGCGTACCACGTGTGAGCCAATGTGCTGAAATGACCAGAACTGCTTTGGGTTTGGGAATTTCCTTTCCCATTTTGGCCCAGTTTTGGGAAAACTCATTGTCTTCTATCCCATTCATGGGCGAACCATGCCCAATAAATAATACCGGGTGTTTTATATCTTCTTCGTTTAAGCCCTGTGTCCAATTATAAAAAGGCTGTAGTGATGCCATAGCTATTCCTCCTGTTATCGTTTGTATAAAATGCGAACGTTTCAATTCTATAATATTTGTATATACAAATGTATGAAATATTCTTTTATAAAACTCAAAACACCTTTACCTGTAAAAAACACAAAAACTCAGCACCTCAGAATCTTAGCGTCTTAGCACCTTTTTTTAAAACGCTGATCAATGCGGATTAAAGAAATTAACGCAATTTGAGAAGTCAATAAACTTAGTGCCTCAGAACCTTAGCAACTTAGCACCTAAAAAAAAGCTCCCTCTTAATTGAGAAAGCTTTTTAAATTATTTTTTTCTTGAACTTTTAAAGGTATATCCTATTCTTGCATGAAGGTCGAGCCAAACTTCTCCAGAATCATCAAAAGAATGTTTTTTGTTTAGCATAAAATTATATCCTAAACCTGCACCAAGTTCATAGTTAAAATCACTTTTTCCTATATTTCTTTTGATTCCCCATTTTGGAACAACAGCTACCTGATGATTCAAATAAGCATTTTCAACTCCTGTAATGACAAACCAATCCGGACGATAGCTTACCATAAGAGTTACAAAGTTTGCTGCATTATTATGTATGTTCTTTCCGTCAGTTCCTCTTTTTTCAAGATTATAATACCAACGTGGCTCAAAAGTAATTACAGGTACGAGAGCATCGAAATCGGGATTCTTATCATTATCTTTCTGTGTAAAAACATCGAGTCCTATCTCAGTCCTTAGCGTAAATTTATCAGAAAGCCTGCTTTCATTATTCAACCAAAAACCGACAAGTCCGGTCTGGAATGAAAATGTTGATTTTTCAACGGAAAAATCCTGAGCAAAAATTGTGTGGGCAGAGAGAAGAAATAGAACGTAAATTTTTTTCATTTTGGATGAGATTTTAATTAGTCGGCAAAAGTAGTAAAAAACTCTCTTTTTCTATTTAAAATCTTATTACTTTACAAGGTAAATTCCGTCTTCTTTTATTTCAATTAGTTTTTGCTTATACAGCACCCCTATTGCCTTTTTAAACGTTTTTTTACTCATTTTCAACACCGTTTTGATGTCTTCCGGATGGCTATCATCGTTCAGTCGGAGAAAACCTCTACTAGCACGAAGCTCATCCATGATTTTTTCGGCATTGGGTTCTACGGCATCAAAGCCTTGTTTCTGTAAAGCCACATCGATTTTGTTGCCCGGACGGATGGCTTTGATATAACCACGCAAACGGTCGCCGGTTCTGATACGGTCATCGTATACTTCATCCTTATAGATCAGTCCTTTGTGCTGTTCGTTGATAATGACATTGATTCCCAAGTCTGTAATATGCGAAACAATAAGGTCGACTTCCTCTCCTACTTCAACAGTAAGTTCTTCATTATTCAGGAATTGGTTTGTCTTGCTGGAAGCAACGAGTCGGTTTGTTTTTTCGTCCATGTAAAGGAACACCAGATAGCGTTTTCCTTTTTCCATTGGGCGTGCTTGTTCTTTAAACGGAACAAGGACATCTTTTTCCAGTCCCCAATCCATAAAAGCTCCCACATTGTTAATGTAATTGACTCTTAAAAGTGCAAATTCATTAAGCTGGATGTAGGGTCTTAAAGTCGTAGCTACTGGCCTTTCTTCGTGGTCAAGATATACGAAAACTTCAATTTCTTCTCCTATTTCAAATACTTTCGGGACATATTTATTGGGTAGCAAGACATCGTCTTTACCATCGGTTAAAAACAGTCCGACTTGCGTGTCCCTGTCAATTGTCAGCGTATTGTATTTTCCTATTTCAATCATTTCTTTTCTATTGCAAAGTTTCTAAGTTGCAGAGGGCAAAGGTACAATCTTATATGCAAATAATATTGAACCTGTTAAATTAAGGCTATTCTTAAACCAATTCTTTAAAATACTGCAGCAATATCTTATCGTTTTCTAATGTAGGCGTAAAAATCTCCAATATTGAAGGCTTTTTGCTGTCATAAAACTCTTTAAGCCCTTTTTCTAAAGTCGTTTCATTGCTTGCGGAGAAATAATCAAAAAAGTACATTTTTGCCAAATGTTCTCCGGTCAGGCAATGCGAGGTTTCAAAATAGGTATTAAAAACCGGTGTTTCCTGATGTCCCGGAAGAATCCTGAAAATGCCTCCACCTCCATTATTAAGCAAGATAATTTTGAAGTTTTTAGGAATATAGTTGTTCCATAAGGCATTACTATCATAAAGGAAACCGATATCACCCGTAATCAGGATTGTTTCTTGTCCGCTGGCTAATGCAGCACCAACTGCCGTTGAGGTACTTCCATCAATACCACTTGTTCCTCGGTTGCAGAAAACGGCTATGCTTGGGTCGATGTCGATCAATTGGGCATAACGGATTGCAGAACTATTGCTGATTTGTAACTGGCTGTTTTTTGGCAAACTTGGAATTACCTTATCAAAGACAGTAAAATCTGAGAATGGTATTTTAGAAAGATACAGGTCGTGTTTTTCTTTTCTGATTGCTTTTAGCCCTTGTGCTTTCGCATTATAATCAGATACTACAATCGTTTCAGACAAAAATCGGTTTAGGAAATCATTCGGTTGGGTGATAAAATGCTTGGTTAACGCTCCAAATGTATCATAAGCCCGTAAAGTATCAACATGCCAGTGCGCTTTAGGCCTATATTTCCTTAAAAAAGCCTTGATTCTTTTTGACACGACCATTCCGCCAAAAGTCAGTAGGATTTCCGGCTGGAAATCTTTAAAATCTTCATCAGTAAACGGCGTGATTATGGTGTCGATATTGTTTATAAAATTGGGATGGTGCAGATTTGATGTCGTTTCGGTCATCACGACTACCGACGGGTCTTGCGCCAGATGGTTTATCACTGCTTCATCAATCGAATCCGGATCGTTTACTCCTACTAAAACCAATTTCTTTTTTGCAGTATTCCATTGCGAAATAAACGGTCCTAAATCTTCATCAGAAGATACATCTTCAAAGGTGGTTTCAGAAATAACCGGGCTTACTTCCAATTCAGAAACGGTTTCATACAAAGGTTCTTCAAACGGGGCATTGATATGAACCGGCCCTTTTTTAGCTAAAGCCAGAGTTATTGCATCTGCAATTTTAAGATCGTTTTCCTGAGAAGCTTCTTCAGTCAGGTTTGCGGTATAGATGATATGATTGGCATAGACATTTTCTTGTCGGATAGTCTGTCCATCGCCTATATCAATCTTGCTCAAAGGCCTATCTGCCGAAATCACAACTAAAGGAATCTGACTGTAAAAAGCCTCTGCAATAGCCGGATAGTAATTGAGTAAAGCAGATCCTGATGTGCAGACAACTGCCACCGGTTTTTTAGTCTGTTGTGCCATTCCCAAGGCAAAAAAAGCAGCACACCTTTCATCGGCTATGCTATAGCATTTAAAGTCTGAATTGTTGGCAAAACCAATAGTTAGCGGGGCATTTCGGGAACCTGGAGAGATTACAATATCGGTGAGTCCTTTAGCCTTGCAAATTTCAAGTATGCTTTGTGCTAAAGGTATTTTTGGGTAAATCATTCTTTATAGTATCAAGACCTCAAAGATACGAAGTTAGTAAGGCTTTCTGCGCATTCTTGCCAAGTTTTTCTATCTTTGGAAATGAAAATATTAAGAAATGGAAATCCATATCCGAGCTGCCCGAATTGAAGACATAGAAACTATTTTAGAAGTCGTAAATGACGCCATATTAAACACCACGGCCATTTATGATTATGATGTCAGAACCCTGAACAATCAAATCGATTGGTTTACTGAAAAACAGGAACAGGACTTCCCTATTGTTGTTGCCGTAGATGAAAATGACAGTGTACTGGGATTTGGAACGTATGGCAGTTTCCGCCTAAAAATTGGCTATAAATTTACGGTAGAACATTCAGTGTATGTCAAAGAAGGCTTTTCTGGAAAAGGAATTGGCAGGCAAATCTTATCGGAATTAATCGAGATTGCTAAAAAACAAAAACTGCACACTATAATCGGGCTGATTGATACCGATAATGCCGGAAGTATTGCCTTTCATGAAAAATTAGGCTTTGAAAAAGCAGGTGTTCTCCAAGAAGCCGGATATAAATTTGAAAGATGGCTTGATGTACAGCTTATGCAGTTGATTCTGAAATAAAAAAAGCTTCCAAAATCGCTGACTTTGAAAGCTTTCTTATTTAAGTTTTAAACTATCTTATGCTTTAATCCAATTTACAATTTCAGGATCGGTTGGCAATGTTTTTGGAGAGATTACTTTTACCAATTCTCCTTTTTCGTTGATTAGGTATTTCTGGAAATTCCATTCTACTTCTGAATCCTGCAAACCATTTTTAGATTTCTCAGTCAGGAATTTGTAAACGGCATCCATATCATCCCCTTTTACAGAAATTTTGCCCATCATAGGGAAAGTCACACCATAATTTCGTTCACAAAAAGCCCCGATTTCTTCATTACTTCCTGGTTCTTGAGAAGCAAAATTATTAGCCGGAAATCCAACGATTACAAAGTTCTTTCCTTTGTATTGGTCATAAATTGCCTGCAAGTCTTTGTATTGCGGTGTGAGTCCACATTTTGAAGCCGTGTTTACGACTAAAATTTTCTTCCCTTTTAGAGAAGCAAAATCAAAATCGTTTCCTTCCAAATCTTTTACCTTAAACTGGTAGATTGTTTCTTTAGTCATTGTCTTATTTTTTTGTGTTGCCGTTTTTGCATTTTTCTCCTGTGCCTGATTCTGCTGGCACACCAAGCAGCTTAGCAAAGCAAAGGTGAAGGCTAGTTTTTTCATCTTTTTATTTTTTATAAAATTAGAAAATTAGGCCACTGTTTTCGTTTAAACTTTTGTTAAATAAATGACACCGAAATCCAACCAACCCTACTTCCAAAAATCTCAAATCAAAAATCTGAAATCAAAAAATCTAAAATCTAAAATCTAAAATCTTAAGTCTGCAATCTAAAATCAGAAATCTACTTCATAGGTTCATCATTTTCACTTTATAAACCTTTTTGTTTATATTTGAACATCTCCCACGCCAAAATAAGTATTTAAAAGCCAATTAATATGAAACAGCAACTTAAGCGTGCGCCCTATTTTGTCGTCGGACTCTTCTTGTTCGTGGGCTGCCAGACAGAAGAAATCCCTTTTACCGAATGCGAGCAGCAGGACATTCGAAAAGTAACAAAAGTGTCCTTCACTACATTCAAGAACCTCACCGGACTCACCGATTTCAAAACCACTTTTGTACTTCCTAAAAACAACAACGGCCTTGTAGCAAGACGATCCAGCAGCGGCTATGTTCCCAATGATTTTATCATAGATACTGACCAGATTACCCAAACTGTAGTGGACGGAAAAACATCTTATTCTTTCCCGATAACTCCCAAAGAAGGCGAAAAGGAAGACAGTCGGTTCTATCTCGTAGTCTATGACAAGGAAGGCAGCTGGCTGGACATGGTTATAGAATCTGATTTTTCTAAAGATGCTTTTGGCAACCCAAACGAAACCGGATACCGTGAAATTTATGCCAGTGCCGCCAGAGGCACGGGTTGCACCACTATCTTTACTTGGGTTATCAAATGCAACCGCAGAGGCAGATGTTCTACTGGTATCTGTGATCGTTGCTCCATCTGCTTAAAAACAGACAGCGAGAGAATCTGCGGAAAAGATGATGGCGGTTATGGCGATGGTGCTGGCAAGCCGTTAGAGCCAATAGAAGGCGGAGGCGGAAGCAGTAACATCAAGCCGGGACTCACAAAAGGTGAAGTTGTAGTTACCTTGCCATCACCTGGTAATACGGACACGCCATGCCGGCAATTAAAAAGCCTTTTGGAACCTGACCATGACAACAAGCAGCTGGTACCCAACATCAAGCCGCAGATACTCTGGCTACAAGAATTGGTAAATGAAAAAGTGGAATATGGCGTAGAAATTAAAAAAGGCATTAATTTTAATGGTGATATGGTATATACTCCAACACGTGTGGAATCTGAATCGAGTTCAGAAGTCACTCTTAATACCGGTAATCGTATGATGGGATGGTTGCACAGTCACCCGAAAAGTGGCTTTGGAATATTTTCTTTTCAGGATTTAAAATTCTTAAAAGAAGCCTACGAAGAAACTTCTGAAGATAACAAAGCTGAAATTTTTACGATTATGGTTTGCCGTGACAAGACAGATCCGACGAAGATTAATACTTATGCTATAAAAATAGATGATGTTTTGGCTTTAAGAGCTAAAATTGATGCCGTATGGAATGACCAAGAATATTCAGCGTCAAATGATGATATAAAACTTGGAAAAATTCACGCAAAACAAAAAGAGGATTATCATTATTATACTGATGAACTCGAGTTCGGTTTTTTGATGCAGTTTGCAAATTCAGGCATATCTTTATATAAAGCAAATGTACAACTGACAAGCTGGACCAAACTTGAACTTGAAGCAGATACGGGACATAACCCTCCTTTTAAAGTAAAACAAACATCTTGTAATTAAAAAAATTATGAAAAACATATTTAAAATACTATCAATATTCCTTATTACAATAAGCTGTAAAGCACAAAGTCCTGTCTTTGACATTATGGATTTACAACATAGGGTACAAAGAATCAGAGGTGCATATCATAAAGATATGAACGACTTGTTAAACCCATTTGAAGGAACATACGTCTATACTAATGGCAATACCTCGTTAAAAATAGTATTACAGAAAAAAAAGTCTTTTAACACTAAATATTATGAGGACATGATTATAGGTGAATATCAGTACATAGAAAATGGAATTGAAAAGATTAATACTTTAAATAAACTATCTATAAATTTTACGGACGCTTGGAATTATAGTGTCGGAGCAAATCTTATAATTACTGCAGGACAGGTAGGTTGCGATGAATGCCTTCCAAATGAAAAAGCACTATCCGGAGGACTTGTAGATGAATTAACACATAATAACGCAGATTTAATCATAAGAAGAATAACTGTAAACGGCATCCAGGCAATCAAAATATTGGTTGTGTGGAGAATGAAATACAAAAAAGAAACTGACCCCATGCCTCCAAGAGCAAGCTTTCCGGGAGGAGAATATATCCTGACAAAGCGACTTGAACGATAACTCCGCTATCTTTTTTAATTATATGCCATGAAACAACTTTCTAAAATACTGCCAATATTCCTTATTGCTCTAAGCTGTAAAGCACAAAGTCCTATATTAGATATATCTGAGAACCGAGGCACAGACAATATTACTGGTGCCTATTATAAAGATACCCATAATCTATTAAATCCTTTTGAAGGGACATACATCTATACAAATGGTAATACATCTTTAAAAATTGTACTACAAAAGAAGATAAAATCAACAGTCAACAATAACAGATATTATTATGACTATTTGATAGGAGAATATCAATATATAGAAAATGGAATTGAAAAGATTAATACTTTAAATAAACTTTCTATAAATTTTTCAAATGCTTGGAATTATAGCATTGGTGGAAGTCGTATTATTACTTCCGGAAATACAGGATGTGATGAGTGTTTACCAAATGAAAAAGCATGGAGAGGTGGACTTGTAGATGAATTAACACATAATAACGCAGATTTAATCATAAGAAGAATAACTGTAAACGGCATCCAGGCAATCAAAATATTGGTTGTGTGGAGAATGAAACACAAAAAAGAAACTGACCCAATGCCTCCAAGAGCAAGCTTTCCCGGAGGTGATTATATCTTGATAAAACAGCCGGATAGGTAATTTTGATACTCAGTCAAATGATTATTAAATAAAAAAGACTCTGGTATCAGAGTCTTTTTTGTATTATTTTATTTGTCCGTCTTTATAGTTTAAAACTTCAAGTATGGAATCTTTTAGGATTTGGGTTTCATATATGATTAAAGTTCCTTTCCCATTTTCAATCGTTCCTTTATCTATATCCTGCCCTTTGAAATTTTTAGCAAAATCTACTGAAACCAGTTTCCCATTTTCATAATTCCTGATGGTGTGGATTTGTCCGTTCGGGAAAAACCATTGCCAAACGCCTTTAAAATTTCCATCTTCTGCCCTACCTAATCCATATAAAGTACCATTTTCATGGTAAAACTTCCAAAGACCATTAATCTTTCCATTTTTAAATTTCCCGATCTGTCTTAAAGAACCATTGGAATGAAAAACTTTCCAGCTTCCGGTTTCCAAATTATTATTGAATCTTCCTACTTGATATAGCTTTCCATTTTCATAGCTATATTTCCATTTCCCTACTTTCTTGTTATCCTTAATTTTTCCTGACTCTGTATAGCCCTCTTTTTGAATCTGTATCTTTTGAGAGTGACAGGAAACCAATAAAAAAGCAATCAGTAGTATTCCAAATTGTTTTAAAACCATTGCAGCAAGGCAAACTAAGTTTAGCTTCTTAGATATTTTTTCTGCTTGAAATAGGCTAAAATTGAGATCAGTGTTACTATTCCAATAGAAACAAAGACAAAATTAGGCGTTACTACTTTATCACCGCTGGCATAAGAATGCAGACCAGTCAAATAGAAGTTCACTCCAAAGTAAGTCATCATAATGGAATAGAAAGCAAAAACGCTAAACACGTTAAAAATCCATGTTCCTTTTAATGCCGGAACCAATCGTGCGTGGATTACGAATGCATATACCATGATACTGATTAATGCCCAGGTTTCTTTTGGATCCCAACCCCAGTAGCGTCCCCAGCTTTCGTTAGCCCATTGCCCTCCAAGGAAGTTTCCTATGGTAAGCATAACCAAACCAACAGTCAATGATAATTCTGTGATATAAGTAATTTCTTTGATGTTTAATTCCAGTTTCTTGCTGTTCTTTTCATTTGCAAAAATCATCAGAAACAGCGAAACCAGTCCGAGTATCATCCCTAATGTGAACGGTCCGTAACTTGCTACAATAACAGCCACGTGAATCATCAACCAATATGAATTTAATACCGGTTGCAGGTTAGCAATAGCAGGATCCATCCAGTTCCAGTGTGCAATCATCAGAATCATCGAAGCGACAAAAGCTGTCGAAGCGACTGTCAGTTCTGATTTTCTTCCAAAAGCAAGACCGAAGAACATCGTAGCCCAACCTACATAAATCATCGATTCATAAGCATCACTCCACGGTGCGTGTCCAGAAATGTACCATCTCATAATCAATCCGGCTGTATGGAGTACAAAAAAGAAACCAATAAGAGCGTGTAAAGCTTTTACGGTAATGCGAATCGCTTTTCTGTTATTGAATATTTTTACGATAGTAAACAACAACATTAAAACTCCCGCCGTCATGTACAAATAGTACAGTTTTTTAAAAATATCGTATTTGTTATAAAGGATTTCAGAGTTGATCTTGTCATCGCTCGGACGCACCTCTTTACCGTATTTCTTTTGGAAAAGCGTAATACTTTCCAGAATATCATCTGCTTGTTTGTAACCTCCTGATTTTCTCGCTTCATTCAGGAATCCCATATAGGCAGGAAGTACATTTTTAGTATAAGTAGAATCAACACCTTTAATGCCTGTTTCATTCAGTTCCAGATACGAAACCCATTTATTAGCTTTGTTGTAAGGAATAGGGAAAATTCTCAGTATTTTTCCGCTCAATGCAGCATTTAACAGTACTACTTTCTTATCAACTTCAATAAAATCTTTTTGGAATTGGTTTGGAATAGCTGCTTTATAAGCTTCATCCAAATAAGGCGATAGTTTGTAGTTTCCTTGCTCGTCAAAGAAGCTGATAAACGGAATGTGTTTTGCTTTCAGGTCAACACCTAAAATCTTATGCAAGCTGTCGTTGTCTTTTTTCAAATAAACGAAAGGCACATTAAACCATACTTCCGGATATTGTGACATTGATAA
Source organism: Flavobacterium microcysteis (assembly GCF_006385255.1). Lineage (GTDB taxonomy): Bacteria > Bacteroidota > Bacteroidia > Flavobacteriales > Flavobacteriaceae > Flavobacterium > Flavobacterium microcysteis. The sequence goes on along the minus strand of NZ_VFJE01000051.1, from coordinate 55,146 downwards.
AAATACCTGATCGGAATTATATCCTTTATAGTGGTCGCTCTTGCTTACTTTTCGCAATAATTCTGAAGAGAATGTATTGATTGGCTTCATTCTTCCGCCATCGTCCTGAATTACGATTCTTCCGAATTTTGCAGCATGTTCCGGCTTTACTTCAATAATCTTTAATAATGAATCCACCTGCTGCTCTGTTGGCATTACTCTTTTTAAAGGAGCCGCATTTCCTTTTGCATGATTGTGTCCAGGCGTGTTGTGGTCATGGTCATGTTGAGCAAAACTTCCAACGCTAACAAACAATAACAATACGGTAATTAGTTTGGCTTTTCTTGCCTTAATCTTGTCTAATTTTTTCTTCACGATTCCAAATCTTGAATTTTTATCAAATAAGATAGCCATCATCCCTATGTATAAAAGGAAATAGCCAATATAGGTAATCCAGGTTCCCCAGAAATCGTGATTTGCAGAAAGTACAGTAATATTTGGTTCGTAAGTATCTCTTAAATGATTGTCTGTATAATCATAAGATGCCTGGAAAAAACGGTAACCGCCGTGATCCAAAACATTATTCATGAAAATCTCATAATCAAAAGGTTTTTCGTCTTCAACGGTAATCTTACTTCTAAAAGCCGAGAAGCTTTTCAAAGTTCCAGGATATTTTTCTGCAATAAAATCATTCAGCTTGATTTTGAAAGGCAATGTATATACTTTACTTCCGTAGAATAATGTAAAATCAAGACCTCCAACCTTAAAGGATTGAGGCTCTCCCATTTTTCCTTTAGAACCAATTAATGTCACGTCCTGCGTCTTTCCTCCTGCCTTAATTGTAACAATCAAAGCATCGTCAGTAGCTTTATCTTTATAATCATTATTCGATTCGTAGCCTACTTTCCCATTAATAGCTGCATCCGGGAAAACAAACTGTGCCCCACCAACATTATACAGGGAACGGAACATCAAATCCTGAACAGAATCTTTTACAACCGAACCCTGGAGTTTGTCTGCCATACGCATAAACTCACCGCCAAACGGAGCTTTGAAAGTATATTTATCGCCTTCTTTAGTAACATTGACTGCACCGTCTGTTGGCTTATTGAAAGCAAAAAGTACATTATGGATGTTCTGCACTTCGCCTGCTTTAAGGTAATGCTCATGGCGTGATCCGTCGCCAGATTCTACCATTTTTAAATATAGTGTGCCTTTCGGGTCTTCCTTGATAACCTCTTTGGCATTCATGATAAAGTCCTTATACTCTATTTCATAAGGAGTTTCCGCAAATTTGCCTTTGATTGAGAAATCATTGTTGGTAACCTGAGATAACAACAATTCTTTTTCTTCAACACGGCGTTTCATTTCGCCTTTATATTCGCCGTCAACAAAAACATTAAGGTATGTCTTTTCAGAGTATATCTGATTTTCAGAAGCGCCTTCAGCAATCGACATCATACCCTCATAGCTGATATAACGGGTCACAAAAGCTCCTATTAAAATAAAAATAAAGGAAAGATGGAGTAATAACGTAGTCCATTTTTCCTTCTTATGTAATTGGTATCTCTTGATATTTCCTAAAAAGTTAATCAGAAAGAGAAACATGATTGCTTCAAACCACCAGCTGTTGTAAATTAGGATTCTGGCGACATCCGTATTGTAGGCATCTTCAATAAAGGTCCCGATTCCCATTGCAACTGCAAAAACAATAAATAAAACAGCCATTAAACGGGTAGAAAACAGGAAGGAAAAAATTTTATCCATGAGAGTGGAATTACGATAGTTTAAAAAGTGCCACAAAAATAAGGAAAAATGTTTGATGAAACCGTTAATCCTAGGCCTGCGTTTTTCGTAATTCCTTGTTAATTTTTTCTAAATATTTTATGCATATCTCTACCGTGCGTCAAAAATCCTGACACATGATAAATAAATTGATATATTTAGGCTTACCATTTAAAGCTGCAAGCTGCTGCACATTTCCTACAAGACTCCGCACATTCTCTGCAATGGGCATGATGGGCAAATTTTTCGCATTCTACAGCACAAGCCGTACATATTTTGGCGCATAATTTCATCAAGGCTGTAGAAAAACCGGAGTTTCTGGAACAAAACTTGACACAAAGTATACAAATTTCTGCACAATCACGACAAAGCAAGATACAGTTCAGGTGATTTTTATCGTTCATTTCGATACAATTGGCCGCACAGACCTCACAGGCGCCAAAACAGGCCAGGCAGGCTTCAACTGCCAGTTTAAACTTTTTCATACTCTCTTTCATTAAAACTTTATAAATCCTTTTATTCTTGGCTATTATAAATGTAATGATTTAATTGCCCTCTTTATTGTAAGGGTCTGTTAAACCTGCTTAATTTATTGGAAGAAAACCTTTCCAATATTTCATAACTAATCCCTAAATTAGCGCCATGATTACAGCAACTATAATCGGTTCCGGAAATGTAGCACAGCATCTTATCCATGCTTTTAAAAAAAGCAGCGGAATTCAATTGTCACAGGTCTTTTCAAGACAAAAGGAAAGTATTTCTCATTTGGTGGAAGATTCAAAAATCATTACTGACCGAAGCCAGTTTTTGGAAGCCGACATCTATATCATTGCCGTTTCTGACAGTGCCATTGCTGAGGTTTCATCAAGCCTTCCGTTTGAAAACCGATTGGTAGTTCATACTTCGGGAAGCATCCCATTAGAAGAATTAAATCCGAAAAACCGTAGAGGCGTTTTTTACCCACTACAAACTTTCACTAAAAATAAAGAGATTGACTTTGCTGCAATTCCAATATGCCTGGAAAGTGAATTCGATGACGATTATATCGTTTTAGAGAATGTTGCCGAAGCTATAGGCTCCAAACATTATCTTATCAGTTCAGACCAAAGAAAATCGCTCCATGTTGCCGCTGTTTTTGTAAACAATTTTACCAACCATCTTTATCAGATTGGAAAAGAGATTTGCGCAGAACATCAGCTGCCATTTGAAATTCTTAAACCTTTGATTGCTGAAACGGCAAGCAAGGTACAACGTCTTTCACCGTTAGAAGCCCAAACCGGACCTGCAAAAAGAAACGATCTGAATACGATACAGACCCATTTGGCGTTACTTACAGACAATACACAAAAAGAAATTTATAAAATACTAACACATTCCATTCAACAATCTAATGTCAAAAAGTTATAAAGAAATCATGAACGACATCACGACTTTTATTTTCGATGTCGATGGCGTTCTAACTGATAGTTCTGTCCATATTACACCAACAGGCGAAATGCTTCGTGTTATGAATATTCGCGATGGTTTTGCCATGAAAGCAGCCGTAGAAAGCGGGTATCATGTTTGCATTATTTCTGGCGGAAGTAATGAAGGTGTCCGAATCCGACTTAGAAATCTGGGCATTACCGATATTCATCTGGCTTGTCCTGACAAAGTCGAAACTTTTAAAGAGTATACTGATATATATAATATCAAACCGGAACAGGTGCTTTATATGGGTGATGACATTCCTGATTATCATGTAATGAAATTGGTAGGACTTCCTACTTGCCCATTGGACTCAAGTCCTGAGATTAAAGAAATCTGTTCTTACGTTTCGCATAAAAATGGCGGTCGTGGTGCCGTACGTGATGTTATCGAACAGGTAATGCGTGTCCAGGGAAAATGGATGCAGTATTTCAATGGAAAACACGATTAATAATCTGCTGAACACTAACCTATGTCTTTTTTAAAACTAATACGCTACCAGAACCTGATTATGCTTGCCATAATGCAATTGGTTTTCCGATACGGATTTTTAGAATCACAGTCTATTCCACTTGCTTTAAATGACTGGCAGTTTGCGCTTCTCGTATTTTCAACCGTATGTATTGCAGCAGGCGGTTACCTTATAAACAACATTTTTGACCAGGCTACGGACAAAATTAATAAGCCTGATAATGTTGTTATAGGAAAGCAGATTTCTGAAGCTATGGGATATAATATTTATATCGCCCTGAATGTTATTGGTGTTGGTGTTGGTTTCTATTTGGCTAATGCTATCCACAAACCCAACTTTGCGGCGATATTTGTCATTATCGCTGCTACCTTATATGTGTATGCCAATGGTTTAAAGCAAACATTATTGATTGGTAATATTATCATTGCCCTGCTTCTTTCGTTGAGCATTTTAGTTATCGGGATTTTTGATCTATTGCCTATGGTTGTTCCTGAAAACCAGGCTGGCATGGGTATTATTTTTAACATACTCATTGACTATGCAGTATTTGCCTTTATCATCAACTTTATCCGAGAAATCGTTAAAGACATGGAAGATGTCAACGGCGATTATAATCAAGGAATGAATACGCTTCCAATTGCTTTAGGCATTGGCAGAACAGGCAAAATAGTTTTCGGATTGAGTTTTATTCCTATAGGACTTATCATTTATTATATTAACGAGAACCTGTATACTAACAACTTGTTCTATGCTTCGGGCTATGGCTTTCTGTTTATATTAGCTCCACTACTTTATTTTACTATAAAGATGTTTTCAGCCAAAAAACAAAAAGATTTCCATCATTTGAGCAATGTATTAAAGTTTGTTATTTTCTTCGGAATCCTTTCAATTGCAGTTATCAATCTCAATATCAAATATGCTTAATCCTCATTTAAAAGATTATACTATTCTTTTGGCATCAGGATCGCCAAGAAGACAGCAGTTCTTTAAAGACATGCATCTGGATTTTGAGGTGCGCTTAAAGGAAGTAGACGAAATTTATCCTGATCATCTCAAGGCTTCTGAAATCACCGATTTTCTGGCCAAGCTAAAAGCGGATGCTTTTCAGGAAGAATTAGCTCCAAACGATATTTTGGTGACCAGCGACACTATTGTCTGGCATAACGGAAAAGCTTTAGGAAAACCTAAAGATTATGAGGATGCTTTCCAAATATTAAGATCGTTGTCTGATTCGACCCACGAGGTCTATACTTCCGTATGTTTCAGACATAACGGAAAGACGGATATCATTAACGAAACTACAAAAGTCACTTTTGCCTATTTACCAGATGAAGCTATTGCTTACTATTTGGACAATTTTAAGCCTTATGATAAGGCCGGAGCTTATGGCATTCAGGAATGGATTGGCATCATCGGTATAAGCAAAATTGAAGGCTCCTACTCCAATGTGGTGGGGCTTCCCGTCCAAAAAGTTTATGAATATTTCACTACCTTTGGGAAAAACCGCTAGAGAATGTCCTTTTTTGAAGAAAATACTCCAAAGATCGTAAGCACGATCATACTGCTAGTTTGCGTGACAATTATCCGTTTTATTATTACTGCCCTGATAAAACGTTACGCCAAGCATGCCGAAATTAATGAACACCGTGCAATTTTGGTTAGCAAATACATCAGCTTTGTGATTATGGCGATGACTTTAGCTGGTGTCTTTATGATTTGGGGCGTTCGAACAAATGATGTTTACCTTGCCTTTACTTCTGTCATCACTATTATTGGTGTTGCTTTCTTTGCCCAATGGTCTATTCTTAGCAATATAACCGCAGGAATAATATTGTTTTTTTCATTTCCTTTCAAGATTGGAGATACAATCCGTATTCATGATAAGGATTTTCCGCTTGAAGGCGAGATTGACGATATCAAGGCTTTCCATACGTATTTGAGAACCAAAGAAGGAGAACTCGTAACCTATCCTAACAATCTTCTGCTACAAAAAGGCGTTTCTATTGTGAATACGACACGGGAGGAACGGGAATTCATGGATTAGCATCTTACTTTGCTTTTAGATAAGCATAATCTGGATGCTATTTTGTAACTTCACTCTAACCAAGGTACTCTCAAATAGTAAAAATTGCCAATGCCGAAGAAAATCAGATTCTTTTTACTCTTACTGACTGTCTGCTGCTGCCAACTTTCGCAAGCGCAGGACCAACCTGTGAAAAAAAGAGATTCCCTGAAAGGCTACCGTGATATTGAGCGTTATTCTAAAAAAAGAGGCTTTACCAAATTCATACATAAACTTATTTTTAAGCCAGTAGATTCAAAAAAACCTAAAAACAGGCAGAAAGACAAAGTTGTCTTGAAAAGCTATAGTGAATACGAAGGGAAAATTATCCGAAATATTAATATTACAACACTAGACCCATTTGGCTTTTCAGAAAAAGATTCGACCAAAAAAGCCCGTAACGGATTTGAACGGTTTGGAAATAGAATACATATCAAATCGAAGCAACTTACAATAAAAAACCTGCTGCTTATTCGAAAAAACAGACCGCTGGATTCACTTCTTGTTAGAGAATCAGAACGTTTAATCAGAAGCCAAAGATATGTGCGTAGTGTTGACTTTACGACCAAAATCGTAGGAACAAGTGCTGATTCTGTCGATATTTATATCAGAGTATTGGATTCCTGGAGTTTGATTCCGAATGCTTCCGGATCGACTTCGAAAACCACTTTTGAACTTACGGAACGAAATTTTCTGGGAACAGGACATGAGTTAGACAATACGTACCGACAACGATTCGACAATGGTAGAAGTGCCGTCAGTACCCGATATACGATTCCCAATATCATGAATACTTATATCAGGACATCGTTTTCTTATCGTGTTGATGAACATAATAATTACTCCAAAAGCATTTCGGTTGACCGTCCTTTCTTTTCTCCTTATGCCAAATGGGGAGCCGGAGTTTATATTGGACAGGATTTTACGGTAGACTCGCTGCCCGATGTTACCGGGCGTTATGCAGCACAAAACTTTAAAGTGGGAACTCAAGATGCCTGGGTAGGAAAATCGACCCAAATATTCCGAGGAAATACTGAAGAAGACCGAACCACCAATTTCATCACTTCTTTCCGATTCTTGAGAAAAAATTACAGCGAGTTTCCAACTCCGGCATACGACAGCCTAAAGTTTTTCTCTGATGAGAATTTTTTTCTCGCAGGTTTTGGTATCACTTCCCGAAAGTTTATCCAGGATAAATACCTGTTTAATTATGGCATTACGGAAGACGTTGCTATTGGAAAAGTCTATGCCCTGACGGTAGGCTATCAAAATAAAAATCATATCAACCGACTATATCTCGGTGGCCGATTCTCATTTGGGCAATATTTCAAATGGGGTTATTTTAGCACCAATGTCGAATATGGTACCTTTTTCAGAGGCCCTATCACACAGCAGACAGTTTTTTCTGTTGAAGCCAACTATTTTACGAACCTTATCGACTTGGGCGATTGGAAGCTGAGACAGTTCGTAAAACCAAAATTAGTAATAGGCAACAACCGTTTTCCTACCGTTGCAGACAGAGTGAATCTTAATGAAGAAAATGGTATACCCGGTTTTAACAGCTATAAGTTGCGAGGTACTAAAAAAGCATTGCTCATGCTGCAAACCCAATCCTATTCGCCCTGGAATTTGGGAGGATTCCGTTTTAATCCTTTTCTAACCTATACGGTTGGCGTATTAAGCAATGAAAATGACAACCTTTATAAAGGAAAAGCATACTCACAAATCGGGATTGGAGTTCTTATTAGTAATGACTTCCTTGTGTTCAATTCATTTCAGTTTTCTTTCTCCTATTATCCTAGCGTTCCTATTGATGGTAGTGGCAATACGCAAACCAATTCCTTAAAAACAACCGACTTCGGAATGCCCAATTTTGAGTTCGGAAAGCCACAAACCGTACCTTACAATTAGTTAAATATTTCTTAAAAAAATCCTGCTGGCATCATTATTGGTTTTTGTTCACTAGAAAAGAACCTAAAAATACAGCGCTATGAAAACTCTAAAAGTATTAATTGCAGGATTCGCCATTTTAATGGCTGGTACATTGGAAGCACAAGTATCCGTTAATGTAAGTATCGGAGGTCGTCCGGACTGGGGACCGGTAGGATATACTGAAGCTAATTATTATTATCTTCCTGACATTGAAGCTTATTATGATGTTAGAGCCTCAAATTTCATCTATATCAGCAATGGAAACTGGATCAGAGCCCGATATTTGCCAAACCGATACCGAAATTATGATTTGTACAATGGCTACAAAGTAGTATTGACAGATTATCACGGTTCAAGACCTTATGCCCTTTTCAATACCCATAAGGTAAAATACTACCGAGGTCCAAGACCACGTCCGGTTGTAGTAAGAGAAGTCCACCACCATCATGACAACCACAAACATTACAAAAAACATAAAAAACACCACAGGCATCATGATGATGACTAAATAATAGAATAAGGAGAGCCAAATAGCTCTCCTTTATTGTTAAAGTCTTAGCAAGAAAAACACATCAGAAAAATTAATTATTATATTTGAAAGTTAGTTCCATAAAATCAAAATGATACCAAAAACTGCTTACCACTCTCTCCTTCTTTTTCTCCTTTCATTCTGCACATTAAGTGCACAGAAGCCGCAAAAATTAAGTTCTGGCGAAATCTACGAACAGGTACAAAAACTAAACTTTTTAGGATCGGTTTTATATGTAGCCGCACATCCTGATGATGAAAACACCAAACTGATTTCTTATTTCTCCAATGAAGTAAAAGCGAGAACTGCTTATCTATCATTGACACGGGGTGACGGCGGGCAAAACCTGATTGGTTCTGAACTTCGGGAATTGCTTGGCGTTTTAAGAACACAAGAACTATTGGCCGCAAGAAGAATTGACGGTGGAGAGCAACTATTTTCCCGTGCTAACGATTTTGGCTTTTCAAAAGAACCTAACGAAACTTTTTCTATTTGGAATAAAAATCAGGTACTAAGCGATGTAGTCTTAGCTATTCGCAAATTCCAGCCTGATATTATCATTAACCGTTTTGATCACAGAAGTCCGGGAACTACGCACGGACATCATACCGCCTCTGCCATGCTCAGTATGGAAGCTTTTGATCTGGCGGGAAACAAAAATAGCTTTCCGGAACAGCTTTCTTCCTTAAAAACCTGGCAGCCAAAACGAATATTCTTTAACACTTCGTGGTGGTTTTATGGCTCAGAAGAAAAATTTGAACAGGCTGATAAAAGCAAAATGGCCACTATCAATGCTGGTGTTTATTTTGGAATAAAAGGCAAAAGCAATGGCGAAATAGCCGCCCTAAGCCGAAGCCAGCACAAATGCCAGGGTTTTGGCACTATAGGAACACGTGGTGACGAAATGGAATATCTTGAATTTCTAAAAGGTGACTTCGCTAAAGATAAAAATAACCTGTTTGAAGGTATTAATACCACCTGGTCAAGAGTAAAAGGTGGCGAAGCTATTGGAAAAATATTAAACGATATTGAAGCCCATTTCAACTTTAAAGATCCATCTGTCCATATTCCTAAATTAATAGAGGCCTATCAATTGGTTAGCAAACTGGAAGATGAACATTGGAGAACAATCAAAAAACAAGAACTAGAAAACATCATCCTGGCTTCTGCAGGATTATTCTTTGAAGGCGTTTCATCAGAACAAAGCACCAATCCCGACAGTGATTTTACTTTAAAACTTGAAGCTGTAAATCAAGGTGGACAAGATATTGAACTGGTTGATGTTACTTTCCTTAATAATCCTGAGAATGGAATAATCCAAGGGAAAAAACTGAATAAGAACAAACCGTTCAAAACTGAAAAAAGACTGCACACCCTTGCTTCTACCTCTTACACTTCTCCGTATTGGCTGAATGAAAAAGGAACATTGGGAATGTATACCGTTAAAGACATGGCCATGATAGGCAGGCCGGACTCCGAAAAACTCAAATTAAAATGGAGCCTAAAAATTGCCGGACAGCCTTTTGATATCTATAAAGAAATTGTCTATAAAATCTCCGATCCTGAAAAAGGCGAAATCTACCAGCCTTTTGAAGTATTGCCAGAAGCTACGGCTACGGTAATTGATGAAGTGACCATCTTTTCTGATTCTAAAACAAAACCAATTTCTGTAAAAGTAAAATCAGGTAAAGCCAATTTAAAAGGAGCTATTAGCTTACGAATTCCTCAAGGCTGGACTGTTTCTCCTGACAAGATCGATTTTGACATCGCTATGAAAAACGATGAAAAGATTGTTGTATTTAACGTAACGCCACCTTCTTATGAAAACAAAGGCATTATTGCTCCGGTAATTACTACTGATGGACAAAAATATACGCAGAAGCTGACTACTATTCAGTATGACCATATCCCGAAACAATCGGTACTGATGCCATCTGAAGCTTCTGTTGTCAGACTAAACATTAAAAAAAGCGGGCAGGTTATTGGTTATATTGAAGGAGCTGGAGATGAAATTCCGCAAAGCCTTAAACAGATTGGTTATGATGTAAGGATTATAAAACCAAATGAAATCACCGAAACTACTTTGAATGGGTTTGACGCTATAGTCATGGGAATCAGAGCCTACAATGTTATTTCTGACCTTCAATTTAAACAACGTTATCTTTTAGATTATGTCAAAAATGGAGGAACTATGGTCGTACAATACAATACTTCCGGTAGACGCGGACTTAGCGGATTTAACGTACCCGATTTTTCTCCTTACGAACTCAATCTTTCCAGTGACAGGGTAACCGACGAAAATGCAAAAGTTTCATTTTTGAACGCAACGCATTCGGTTTTAAACCATCCTAATAAAATAACAGAAGCCGATTTTCAGGGTTGGGTTCAGGAAAGAGGATTGTATTTTCCTGACAAATGGGCTTCCGAATTTACGCCTATATTGGGCATGAAAGATTTGGGAGAAACTGAAAAACAAGGAAGCCTTTTAGTCGCAAATTACGGAAAAGGATATTATATTTACACAGGATTAAGCTTTTTCCGTGAACTTCCAGCAGGAGTTCCTGGGGCATTTAAGCTGTTTACCAACCTTATTTCAATAGGAAAAAAGGACAAATCATAAATTAATGAAAGAAAAGAAATTAAGAAGCTGGAAAAGAAATTACACCCTGGTGCTTGTAATGAATGCTCTGTACATTCTAATTTTTTATTTTATAATGCAATATTTTTCATAAATGCAGGCAATTGACTGGGTAGTTTTAATCATTACGCTTTTTTTCATCGTTTTTTACGGTGCCTGGAAAACGCGAGGTAGCAAAAACGTACAAGATTATATTCTGGGTAATAATGAAACCCCATGGTATACCGTAGGGATTTCTGTAATGGCAACCCAGGCCAGCGCCATTACTTTTCTTTCCACTCCGGGACAAGCTTTTAATGATGGTATGGGCTTCGTACAGTTCTATTTTGGATTGCCGCTGGCAATGATTATCATCTGTATTACCTTTATTCCTATTTACCACAGACTCAAAGTATATACGGTTTATGAGTTTTTAGAACAGCGTTTTGACCTTAAAACCCGTTCGCTTGCTGCCATATTATTCCTGATACAGCGAGGTTTCTCAACCGGAATCACGATTTATGCACCTGCCATCGTATTGTCATCCATATTAGGCTGGAACCTGAATCTGATGAATATCGCCATTGGTATACTGATTATTATTTATACGATGACGGGTGGTACGAAAGCCGTTAACGTTACCCAAAAACAGCAGATGTTTATCATCATGTCTGGAATGTTCATTGCTTTTTTCATCATCTTAAGCCTATTACCGGAAGAAGTGTCTTTCAATAATGCATTGCAAGTTGCCGGTGTAAACGACAAGATGAATATTCTTGATTTTTCGTTAGACAAAGAAAAAAGATATACAGTTTGGACCGGAATCACGGGCGGTTTGTTTTTAGCCCTCTCCTATTTTGGAACAGACCAATCACAGGCTCAACGCTATTTATCGGGGAAATCTGTGAGGGAAAGCCAGATGGGACTTGTTTTTAATGCCCTTTTGAAAGTTCCGATGCAGTTTTTTATCCTTTTGGTCGGAGTTATGGTATATGTCTTTTTCCAATTCCAGTCAGTTCCGATTAACTTTAACCCGAACAGCAAGGCAAGTATCGAAAAATCAGTATATGCAGGCGATTACAAACAGCTGGAAAACCAATTGGTCGATATTGCCGCTGAGAAAAAAGAAGTAACCCTGGCTTATGTCAATCAACTGAATATAGAAACAGACAATAAGGTACTTAAAAACAGGATTATCGCCTTAGGAGAAAAAGAAAAAACGATTCGTGAACAAGCCAAAGTCCTGATCAGCAAGGCCAATAAAAAGAACAAGACTACGGATAGTGATTATGTCTTTATTCATTTCATAATACATTACCTGCCAAAAGGATTTGTCGGGTTGTTACTAGCAGTGATTATTTGCGCAGCCATGTCATCAACAGCCGCTGGAATCAACTCCCTGGCTTCGACAACTGTAATCGATATTTATAAACGAAACATAAAAACGGAAAAATCCGAAGCCCATTTCGTGCGAGCTTCAAAAGGCTTTACGCTGCTTTGGGGTGCAATAGCTATTATGTTTGCCTGTTTCGGAACCTTATTTGAAAACCTGATTCAGTTTGTAAACATTATCGGTTCTATATTTTACGGTACCATACTGGGTATTTTCCTGGTTGCTTTCTATGTGAAATATGTCAAGGCACAAGCCGTATTCTGGGCAGCCGTGTTCAGCCAGATAGCAATATTTGTAATCTATTATTTTGCGATATACATCTTCCCTCCGGGTAAGGAAAAATTAAGCTACTTATGGCTTAACTTTATTGGAGTCCTGATTACGATCATCATTTCTGTAAGCTTCCAATATTTCAAAAACTCTAAAGAAGTCAAAGCATAAAAAAAGCCGATTGCAATTGCAATCGGCTTTTTTGTTAAACGTTTTATGGAATTATTTTTTGCTCCACTCGTTAATGCTATCTTTGTTCATTTTTACATAATCAGCATTGTTTGCTTTTTCTGCAGCAGCCAATGATAATTTTGCCGTTTCGATAGCACCTTTCTTATCTCCTAATTTTGACTGGATCAATGATTTTTGTCTTAGGAACCAAAAAGGAGCTTCACCTTTTGTCTTCTCGATTGCAGCATTTACCCAAGTCAAGGCTTTGTTCATATCACCGTTAGACTGATAAAAATACTGAGCTGAAGCAAAGTAATCATCTGCTGATGGTCCTGCCAAAGTAGACTCAATACTTGCCATTGCTGTTTTTTGCGTTGGAACATCAAATTTAACAGCTACAAGCGTCTTTTCCCAAGAAATTTCAAGGTTTCCTGAATCATTACCTATTCCGTTTACTGCAATAGTAAGAGTTTCAACATTTCTGTTCAGGTTTTCTGATTTAACAGTTGTTCTTAAAGCCACTTTATTTTCATTCCACTCAGCTGGCAATCCCCAGTTGTTTGTGTCTTTGTAGAAAATAACATCCCATGAATCAGCTCTTGGAACTGTAAATAAGCTATAGCTTCCTTTTGGAAGGTCTTTCCCTCCTATTTTTACATCTTCGCTAAATGTAACAATGGTATTACCATTAGCACCGGTTCTCCATGTCTTTCCAAAAGGAACCAAGTCTCCAAAAACGGCTCTGCCTTTAGCACTAGGGCGAGAATATTCAATATGTACATCTGTTAATCCGACAACTTGAGTAACGTCAGACTTTGGACTTGCCTGTGGTGTTTTTACCTGAGCTTCTGCAGTCAAAGTGATTAAAAGCAATCCAGCGGCAATAATTATCTTTTTCATATAAATTATAGATTTTGATTTTTGCGAATTTAAGAATTTCAAGTCATTTAAATGTTAAATAAAACTAAGAAAAAACCTCATTTTGTTTAACTTATTCTAATTTTAATTAAACAATATTGTATTTTTGTAGTATGAAATTATATGCAATACATACAACACAAAAACTTCCTATTTCAATTGAAAAAGCCTGGGAATTCATTGCCAATCCAAAAAATCTGGAACTCATTACTCCCAAATCTATGGGATTCCGTACACTTTCAGGCGATGAAAAAGAGATGTTTGCCGGCCAGATAATTCATTATAAAATTACTCCAATTTTGGGTATTTCCATGCAATGGGTCACTGAAATCACCCATGTACAAGACCAGAAGTTTTTTGTTGATGAACAGCGTTTTGGGCCTTATGCTTTTTGGCACCATAAGCATTTTTTAAAGGCAATTCCGGGTGGTGTTGAAATGGAAGATATTGTACATTATAAATTACCTATGGGCGTTTTGGGCCGATTGGCACATCCTTTTCTGGTCAAGCCCAAACTGGATGAAATCTTTGCGTTCAGACGAAATAAACTCACAGAACTTTTTGGCGAATTTAAATCCTAAATTATGAATATATTCTGGTACAGACGTGATTTGCGATTAGACGACAACAAAGCTTTGTTTGAGGCATTATCAGATGCTAGCACACTTCCTATCTTTATATTTGATAAAAACATTCTTTCTGAGCTTCCTAAAGATGATGCTCGTGTGACATTTATCTCTGAATTGCTCGAAAACATACAGGCAGTTCTAAAACAAAATCACAAATCGCTGGCTGTATTTTATGATGAACCTATAACTGTTTTTGAAAAACTCATTTCAGAAAACCCAGAAGTTACTGCCATATACACCAATCACGATTACGAGCCTTATGCCCGAAAACGAGATGCTGAAATTGGTACATTCTTAAAATCCAAAAACATTGCTCTCCGTACGTTTAAAGATCAGGTTATTTTTGAAAAAGAGGAAGTCATAAAAGAAGATGGGAAGCCTTATGTAGTATTTACGCCCTATTCTAGAAAATGGAAAGAACATTTTAATGAAAAACTTGCGGAATCTTATGATTCGGAAAAAAAACTAGATCAAGTGGCCCAACATTCTTATCCATATCTTTCATTAAAGGATATCGGGTTTGAAAAATCAAAGATAAAGGTCGATGATTATGATGTTTCAGGTACGCTAATCGAGAATTATGCTGAAACCCGTGATTTTCCTGGTTTGGATGGTACTTCTCATTTGAGTCCTCATTTACGGTTTGGCGCTGTTAGCATCCGAAAAATTGTAAAGACGGCAATTAAATACCGAAAAGAAACCTTTTTGAATGAGCTGATTTGGAGGGAATTTTTTATGCAGATTCTTTGGCATTTTCCAAATACGGTTACAGAAAATTTCCGTCCAAAATACGACCATATCCAATGGCGCAACAATGAAGCCGAGTTTCAAAGCTGGTGTGAAGGAACTACGGGTTATCCGATAGTCGATGCAGGAATGCGGCAATTGAATACAACAGGAACCATGCACAATCGTGTACGGATGATTGTTGCTAGTTTTTTGTGCAAACATCTGTTGATTGACTGGCGTTGGGGCGAAGCTTATTTCGCAGAAAAATTATTAGATTATGAACAATCCAGCAATATCGGAAACTGGCAATGGGCAGCCGGCAGCGGCGTAGATGCCGCTCCTTATTTCCGGATTTTTAACCCAAGCGAACAGGTCAAAAAATTTGACACCGATTTTAAATACATCCGAAAATGGGTTCCTGAATTTGAACACCTGGACTACAGACCTATAGTCGACCATAAAGAAGCACGCGAAAGATGCTTAGAGGTATATAAAAAAGCAGTCGGATAAAATTACCCGACTGTTTTTGTTTTATGCATTTATGTTTTTAATTTTCTCAAAATTCAAATCCCGGAAATCGGTTATGACCATATCTGCTTTTGATTGGTCTTGTCCTTTTCCACTTTCACCTTTGTAGGCAATGCAAAAAATTCCCGCTGCTTTTGCTGCAGTAATCCCATTAGTACTGTCTTCAATAACAATACATTCATGGATAGGCGCTTTTGAATAAGACGCTGCTTTTATGAAAATAGCCGGATTTGGCTTGGATTCAGGGAAATCTTCACCGCTGACTTTGTGAGTGAAATACGGATTCAAGTCGAAACGTTCAAAAACTTTGTTGATAATAGCCATTTCCGAAGAAGAAGCCACAATCAGCTGTATCCCGTTATTATATAAATCAATAATAAGTTCCTTCACTCCCGGCATCAGATACAAATCTTCCTTTTTATCAAAAGCGTCCAGGAAAAGCTTGTTTTTAGCTTCAATCAGTTCTTCCACTTCATGTGCTAATTGGAAATTATCTTTGATTTTCTGATAAATCATCTTATTTGAGTTTCCTGTGAAGGTGTGGTACATTTCATCCGGAACTGTAATATCCAAATCTTTAAATTGCAATAAACTCACATCATAATGAACAGGTTCAGTGTCGACTAAAACACCATCCATGTCAAAAATTACGGTCTTAACCATTTTTTATTTTACTTTAAATTCTTAATCTTTTCGGCGTTTAGCTCGTTAAAATGATTGATAATCACATCTGCTTTTGACAAATCCTGAAGCTTTGTATTCGCACTTCTGTAACCTACACAAAAAATTCCGGCTGCATAGGATGCTTCTATACCGTTGGTACTGTCTTCTATAACAATACATTCGTCTTTCTTCCCTATTGCTAAAGAAGCTGCATGCTCAAAAATAGCCGGATGAGGTTTTGACTTTGGAAAATCTTCACCACTCACAATATCCGAAAAATACTGATGTAGCTTAAAACGATTAAAAACGCGTTCTATTGTTACTTTTGAAGCTGATGAAGCTACTATTAGCTGTATGCCGTTTTGGTAAAGGTCTTTAATCAAATCTTCAACGCCTTCTATAAGATGCAGGTCTTTTTTGGTATCAAAGGCATCGTTAAAAATATTCCTTTTTCTCTGTATCAAATCCTCCACATCATGGTCCAGGCCAAAAGCATGTTTTAATTTCTGGAAAACATTACGTGTAGAGTTTCCGGTAAAAGTAGCAAACAGGTCGTCGGTTACAGAAATTTCCAGTTCATCAAAATGTTGGAAATAGGCATATCTGTGAACGGGTTCCGTATCAACGATAACGCCGTCCATGTCAAAAATTACAGTTTTTATCATTGTGTGTTGTGTTGTAGGTTTAGGAGCTTAGTCTTCCTTTTTCAATAGGTATCGGATAACTGTTTCTGCTGCGTGAAGTCCAAACAATCCTGGCATATAGCTATTGGTTCCGTAGAATGATTTTTTGAAATTAGAACCATCTGTAATTCGTAGACTATTCGGGTCCTGAATTTCTGAAGAATACACAGCCTTTACGCCTTTATCGATTCCTGCTTCTTTTAGCCTTCTTTTGATCGTTTTTGCCAAAAAGCAGTTTTCAGTCCTGCTAATATCGGATACTTTTACTTTGCCCGCTTCCATCTTTCCTCCGGCACCCATACTGCTGACGATTTTTACTCTCTTACGCTTGGAAGCGATAATCAGGTTTAGCTTTGGCGTCACGCTATCGATGCAGTCCATGACATAGTCAAATTCATTGGTAACAATTTCAAAAGCTCTTTCAGGCGAAAGGAACTCTTTTATTTTTGTAAGCTCTAATTCCGGATTAATATCCATCAATCGATCTCCTACAATATCAATTTTCGCTTTGCCAACGGTGGAGTGCAATGCTGGAAGCTGACGGTTAATATTGGTAATATCCACAACATCACCATCAACAATGGTCATTTTTCCAACTCCTGCTCTGGCAATAAATTCAGCTGCAAAAGATCCTACTCCACCTACTCCGACAATCAATACATTTGAATTTTTTAATTTTTCAAGACCTTCTTTTTTGAACAACAATTCGGCTCTTTCTGTCCACTGCGCCATTTTCTATAATTTATTTTATATTTATTTTTTAAAAACGTTTTTAAAGTTCCGTTGTACGATTTCCTGCAAATCTTCCTCGCTTATAGCTTTATATTTTGAAGCTAAGGCATATACTTCTTCAATAGTTTCTTCGATTGTATCTGTTTCTAAGAAAAACCGATTATCCGGAACACTTTTGAAAACCGATTCCAATTCCGGGTTTCTCAGTAAATATTTTCCAAAAGAAAGATAAAACCCATTATCTAGTAGTTGTTTTGCCAACTGTTCGTTTTTGGAGAACCCATGAATAACCATTGGAACCGTAATTTTTACATCATTTTTGATTGCTATTAATTCCTGAAACGATGCTACGCAATGAATTACGACAGGCTTTTGGTATTTTTCTGCTAAAGCCAATTGTTTTCGGAATACCTGTTCCTGCAAACTAAATGGAATCTCAATTCTTTTGTCCAATCCGCATTCGCCAACAGCCAGACAATTCGCAGTTTGTATTTTATCTTCTATAATCGCAAGGTCGGCTTCCATCCTATCTTCTACAATATACCATGGATGTATCCCTATCGAATAGAACGGAATCGAGGCGTCAAATTCCTGCGGATATTGATTGACCAGCTCCAGACAATCGGGATGGTTTGAGAATTTGTGCGTATGGAGATTGTATAGCAAAACTTATTTTTTAAATTTTTTCACTCCGGCCCTGATTTCAATCGCAAGATCATTTTCTTGTGGAGGAATCGGGCATGAATATTTATGATTGTAGGCACAATACGGATTATAGGCCGTATTAAAATCAATCACAATCGTATCACCTTGCGGTATTTTCAAATCGATATACTTTCCGCCACCATAACTGTCTACTCCTGAAGTCAGGTCCGTAAAAGGCAGGAAAAGCGCATCCTTATATTCTTCTATTTTCTTCAAATCCAGGCTCTGGTATAGATTCACCTTGAGTTTTTTTCCGTCAATTGAAAAATGAGCTTCACCATATTTCACATACATCGGTTTTCTCGAAGTAGATGTTGGCATCTCAAAAGGCTTTTCATCCGGTGTTCTTACAAACTTTGCATTGACAAAGAACTTTTCGTTTATCGGATAAAAACTCAATGCCTTGAACGTTTTCAAATCTTTCTTGAGCAGCGGACTTTTTACAGAATCGGCATATTCAGCATTTAATTCTTTCTGAAAGGCAATAACGGCTTCTTTATCAAAACTTTTTTGTGCAAACAAAATTGTTGATACTAATAAAAATAGCAGGCTCAGGAAGCTTTTCATAAATTTCAATTTTTATGCAAAAATAAGCAAAATTATCGATTACACTTTCCAAAAAAAGGGAAGCAAACTTTGTAACTTTGTGTCGAAAACTCACAATCTGATGCTCCAAAAAGCCTTCAAGCGCTACATTGATTCCTTTAGAGGCTTTTCTAAAGAAATCTGGATACTGGCACTCATTACTTTTATCAACAGGACAGGAACAATGGTTCTTCCGTTTCTTTCAAAATACATGAAAGAAGATCTTCATTTTGATTATGACCATATTGGAACGGTTATGGTCTTTTTTGGTTTAGGGTCTATGTTTGGTTCCTGGATTGGCGGAAAACTTTCGGACAAGATGGGTTTTTACAAAATAATGATCTTCAGTTTGCTCACCAGTGGCATGCTATTAATTTTTGTACAGTTTGTTACCTCATTTATAGGGATGTGTTTTGCGATGTTTGGAATCATGTTGATTGCGGATATGTTTCGTCCTGCGATGTATGTGTCTTTGGGAGCTTATGCTAAACCCGAAAACAGAACCCGGGCATTTTCATTAGTACGTCTTGCTGTCAATTTAGGTTTTGCCGCAGGTCCGGCATTAGGCGGACTAATTATCATGGGAATTGGTTATAAAGGCTTGTTTTGGGTTGATGGTGCTTCCTGTATTATTTCCATCTTGATTTTTGCCACATTGGTAAAAGAAAAGAAACTATCAACTCATGAAAACCATGAGGATACTGAAAAAGCTGTTGTAAAATCTGTATTTCAGGATGGTCCTTTTTGGATATTCCTTTTCGGAAGCTATTTGACGGCCTTGATTTTCTTACAGCTGTTCTCAACATTGCCTCTCTACCATTCCGAATGGTATCATATCACTGAATTCCAGACCGGATTGCTAATGTCGCTAAATGGACTGCTTATTTTCTTTTTGGAAATGCCAATGGTTACTTTTCTCGAAAGAAAACAAGTGAATCGCCTAAAACTCATATTGTGGGGAACCTTTTTATTAAGCCTCAGCTTTTTTGTGCTGCTTTTTGATAATTGGGCGGGTATACTGATTGTCAGCATCATTTTTATGACATTTGGAGAAATGTTCAATTTCCCGTTTACCAACTCATTTGCTATGAGTCGAGCACCAAAAGGACATGAAGGTCGGTATATGGCCCTGTTCACAATGAGCTTTAGCCTGGCACATATTACAAGTGCCAAATTGGGATTAGGAATCGTTTCCCGCCATGGCTATACTACAAACTGGTTGGTAATGGGGATTTTAGGACTTCTCTCCTGTGCCAGCATACTGTATCTGAAAAGGATCGTAGCACAAAGCAAATAAATTAATTTTAAATGTCTTTCGGGAAGCTTATGTCAAATGAAAGAAAGTGCAAAAAGTCTATTTTTCAATAATTTTTCTTTTGGTAAGTAGTACAAAATTACACCAATTAAAATAATTCGTATCTTTATAAAAGCAGGGTGGGATTGAGAACCTTTCTCTCAGACAGAGGTATTTGTGATTTCATTTCTCAACTTGATCACAAAAATAACCCTCTGAACGAGTTCTATCTAAACAATGAGACAATCTCTAAGAACGATCTTACGAACTCAATAAGAGTTGAGAGTTTCTTTTTTGACGGCAGAGATAACCGCAAGGTAATTTTTAATTCCATGTTTTGATGGTATTAATTGATAAATTATCCCACCGCTTTTATTAATCAAAAATAAAGGTTTTTGCTAAGAGAAAGATTAAAAATCCGACAAAGAAGACAACAACTGCTATCATTCCAAAAAACAAAATATAAAGGATTTTATCTCCTAACGTATTTAAAGTCTTATTGGATAGCTTTTCAATATTTTCATATCGGTTATTGATAGCGGGGCGTTTTCTAATCTTTTCCCTGATGTTTTCAAAAAGATATTCGGCAATACCAAGAATTAGGGCAACAACAGCCAGTCCGACAAAAATCATGACATACTCCATAATGGAAAAGGTTTAAATCACCCAAACCCAAAAGTGAAGTTATAAAACAAAGAAGCGTGGGTTTGTAACCTTAAATCTACCATTAGAGGTTCTGGTAAAACCCAACGACATAGAATAAGTACGCCCCACGCTAAAGCATGAGCGTATAACTTATCCATCCTGTGTCGTTTAAAATTTACCAGATTTCTAATGACAGAATGATAGCTAACGCTTTATTTTCTAAAGTTATGTAAAGGTAGCTTGCCCGTTCCTCATCGTGGACTGACAGGTACACCCTTGTCAATCGTTTTTCATTGCTCTCAATAGAAATTGGATCGAAAAACATCAGATACGGGCATGTCTACCCTAACACAAAAATAGTCAAATACATTAAAACAAGGCAATATGTTTAATACAAACTTTAAGTCAATGTTAGAATTGATACAGGCTTTTCCGACAGAAGAGTCATGTATCAAATACTTGGAACAGATATTATGGGATGGTGAGCCTGTAAGTCCATTTGATCCGGAGTCAAAAATCTACAGATGCAAGGAAGGTAGATACAAGTGTAAGAATACCGGTAAATATTTTACTGTTAGGACGGGTACTATGTATGATGGAACAAAGATTGGATTGCAGAAATGGTTTTTGGCTATTTGGCTTGTCACATGTCATAAAAAAGGCATATCTTCATTGCAGTTGGGAAGAGACTTAAACATCTCCCAAAAAGGAGCATGGTTTCTATTACAAAGAATCAGGGTATGCCTCTCTGTAGAAAATGATAGTGAACTTGAAGGAGTTGTAGAGATTGACGAAACGTTTGTTGGAGGAAAAAACAAGAACAGGCATAAGGACAAGAAAGTTCCGATGTCACAAGGCAGGAGTTATAAGGATAAAGTACCGGTTTTGGGAATGCTCGAAAGAGGAGGAAATCTGACCTGTGTTGTTGTATGTGATACCAAAAGAGAAACTATACAGCCATTGGTTAGGAAGTTTGTCAAGCCGGATTCAAAGGTAGTTACTGATGAGTGGCATGCGTATAACGGATTAAATGACATATTTGAACATCACATAGTCAATCATGGGAAGAAAGAATATGTAAATTTGCAAGACAATTCAATACATTCAAATTCCATTGAGGGTTTTTGGGGGATATTCAAAAGAGGAATGATAGGTATTTATAACCATACCTCAAAGAAACACCTTCCATTATATGTAAATGAATTTGTATTCAGATATAATATGAGAAAACATCCTGAAAGCGACAAATTCAATTGGATGGTCGCAAACTCAGGAATAAGAACTAAATACATGGATATAAAATGCCAAGAGAAAAGTTAACAGAGGAAGATTTGCTGAAAGCCGGAATCGGGTATTCCCTAATTGCAGACACCAAATATTTCAGTGTCAAGGAAATCAAAAATGTATTTCCGAATATGAAATTTAACATCGATAATATTAGGGATCATCCTGAAATTGGAAGATGTGTAAGAGTTGTAGATATTGAACCTATGACTGATTTTGATATCAGCATTAGGAAATTTAATCGTAAAAAATAACTTAAGTAGTGTAAACTTGTACTACTTACCTTTCTTTTATACATAAAGTTAGTACCTCAGAACCTTAGTACCTCTTTTTATTCCTGCCACAGATTTAAAGAATTATACAGATTTAAAGCTGCTATACAAAATGAAAGAAAACAGGAAAAATTAGACTTCAACGATTTCTGTATATAAATTTTGCGGCTCTGCGCCTTTGCGAGCAACTATTTCACGCAAAGGCGCAGAGGCGCAAAGCATAAACATGGAATTTTTTGGCAATCAATTTTAAATTATTCTTCTGTTTTTCAAACACATAACTCACAAAAAATCATTATTTTCGTGGGTATCTTTTTTATAGTCCTACAATAAAAAACTAAAAATTACGTTAATTAACTAAGAAAATAGTTTGCAAACTAAAAAATTAGTTGTACGTTTGTCTTGTTAGAGTTAGGAATTGGATTATCTCCTGAATAAAATCTAAAAAAAGCTATTCAGGAGAAAAGCCATAAAAACAAAATGAGATGCAGAAATTGACAAACAAAGAAGAAGAAGTAATGCAAATTTTATGGAAGCTGGAAAAGGCTTTTGTAAAAGAGATAATGGCTGAAATCAAGGAAGATCAACCACATTACAATACGCTTTCTACTATTGTGAGGATTTTAGAAGAAAAAGGATTTGTTGGACATACTGCTTTTGGAAATTCACACCAGTATTATCCAATCGTAGCATTGGAGGATTACAGAAAGCGCTTTATGACAACAGCAATTAATAATTATTTTGACAGTTCCTATAAAAACCTGGTCTCGTTTTTTGCCGAAGAAGAAAAAATTTCTGCTGACGAACTACGCGAGATCTTAGATATGATCGAAAAAAAGAAATAAGTATGGAAAGTTTCATCTTCTATTTTGCTAAAACATCTGCCTTGTTGGCCATTTTTTTCCTCGCCTATTATTTTCTGCTTAGGAAAGAAACTTTCTTTACCGCCAACAGATGGTTTCTTTTGGCCGGAATAGCGACTTCATTGTTTTTGCCAAAGGTGATTTTGGTAAAAACAGTCTGGGTTGAACCAGCAGTTACAGCACGCTATACTCCAATTGAAACAGCGAAAGCGCCGATTGCTTTTGAAGCAATTCCAAATGCTGGTGAAGAATTAGTTTCTCCTTCGTTTACGGAAGCTGAAAATTCTGTTATAACCACTGAACCTCTTGTGGTTCAAGAACCGGCTTTTAAAATCAATTGGCTGTATGTTATAATCGGAGTATATCTTATAGGAATGCTTTTCTTTTTAGGGAAATTTATCAGGGATTTTAGAGCCTTGCAAAAAATCATCCGAAACCAGACGGTAGAGCTTCACGAAGGTTTCAAATTTTTGGATACCGATAAAATACAATCCCCTTTTTCATTTTTCAGCTATATTGTCTATAACTCTAAACGCTTTAGAAAAGAAGAACTGGAAAATATACTGGAACATGAAAAAGTACACAGTTCGCAAAAGCATTCTGTGGATATGATTATCAGCCAGCTATTCTGTGTTGTATTTTGGTTTAATCCTTTTGCCTGGCTGCACAAAAAAGCTATAGCACAGAATTTAGAATTTATTGCCGATTCAATAGCACTAAAAGCCGTTCCAGATCGTATAATTTATCAAAAAACATTATTAAAAGTAAGTGCACCTCATCAATGCATTCCAATTACTAATCATTTCTTTCAATCATTAATCAAAAAACGAATCGTTATGTTAAACACAGATCAATCCAAAAAGAGGAATTCCTGGAAGTATGCAATCGTATTGCCTTTGCTAACTGTCTTTATGCTTCAATTCCAGGTAGAAACCGTTGCGCAGGAAAAAGAAGACGAACAAGTTCAGGCTCAACAAAGAAGCAATTACGAAGTTAGAGTAGATAAAAACTCTACTGATGACTATCTAACTGCACAATCAAAAATCTTTAAGAACAATCACGGAATTGACTTGAAATTTTCCAAAGTCAAAAGAAATTCTGACAAAGAGATTGTTGCTATCAAAACAACTTACAAGGATAAAAATGGTAATTCTGGTGATTCCTACCTAAAAGGCAAGGAACCAATTCAACCTTTCCTTTTAAGCAGAGAAGACGACAAGGTTGTCGTTTCAAATGTGCCGGCTGTTTACGGAAGTTTTAATACACCAACCGTTTACGGAAAATACAAAAATAATTCGTCGCCGGTAGCTTTGACATACAAAACAGGAATGCCGGTAATGCCGACACCTCCTACTCCTCCAGTAATGCCAAATATACCAACATTACCAAATGCGCCAACATTTCCACAATTGCCTGCTCCGCCAACACCTCCAACTACACCTTATGATGAAAATAGCGCTGCCTGGAAAAAATTTGACGAGCAGATCAAAAAATTCGAAGCGGAAATGAACTCAAAAGAAGGTGAAATAGCAAAATTTGAAGAAGCTATGGAAAAATTTGCCGCACAAGTTGAAGCCACCTATACAAAAGATGTTGAAAAGCAAATGGAAGAGTTTGAGAAAAAAATGGAAGTTTTTGAGCAGCAAATGGAATTATATGCCAAACAATTTGAAGAGCAAATGGAGAAAGATGCCAGAAACAGATAACCAAAATACAAATAAAAAAAGCTGTCAATAGACAGCTTTTTTTGTATCTTTAAGATAAAAAGTAATGTTTAAGATATTAGCAAAACTAAATAAATGGCTATTGCCTAATTATACCAAGCAAGGTTTGGATTTGGCTAAGGCAACAAAATTTCAAAAAGCGATAGTGGCATGGAAATATTATGTTACCATTCATGCGTTGGATTAATATTTCAAAGGAGAAAAAATATCGTATTGCTTGATTTTTTCTCGTCCGTTGAGGAATGTAAGCTCCATCAGGAAATTACATTGCACAATCTCCCCTCCTAATTTTTCTACCAATTCGCATACTGCTTTTGCAGTTCCGCCAGTAGCCAGTACGTCGTCATGTATCAGTACCTTATCTCCTTTTTGTATGGCATCCGTATGGATTTCTAACGTGTCCTGTCCGTATTCCAGGTCATAAGTTGCAGAAATTGTCGTGTAAGGAAGTTTTTTTGGCTTTCTTACCGGAACAAAACCTGCATCTAATTTATACGCCAAAAGTGTTGCAAAAAAGAATCCCCTGCTCTCTACTCCTACCACTTTATCGATTTTCACATCAGGCAAACCATTGATTAGCAGTTCCAAAAACACTTTTGAGGCTTCCGGATTGGCTAAAAGTGGTGTTATATCTTTAAAAACAATTCCGGGTTTTGGAAAGTCCTGAATATCACGGATGTACTTTTCTATTGACATTTTATTTACATTTAATTTAAAAATTGATTTGCAAGATAAACATAATTTCCTATATTTGCACCCGCATTAAGGCCTCGTGGCGCAACTGAATAGCGCATCTGATTACGGCTCAGAAGGTTACTGGTTTGAATCCAGTCGAGGTCACAACTTTTGATAAAGCATAGCTTTCGAAGATAACAAAAACCCAGTTTTACTGGGTTTTTTTATTTCTACTTACCTCATTCTTATGTCATGTAAATCAATAATCAAAACTTATACTCATTTTGTCTTATAAAGCGTCCCGACTTGATTTTTCTTATCATAATCAAATATTCTTTTTTCTACTTGTCTAGCAGTTAAATTTAAATCCAATGCCAAACTTCTTATGACTTCATAATAATTTTCACATTGAATCAGTGTAAAATTTTGTCCTTTTGGATTACTATCTAATAATTTTGAATTATATAATTGACGCCAAACTCTAATATCAAGTACTGGGTATAAAATTGGATTATAAAACATCAAAATAGCAGAAGCTGCAGGATAACTAACACCTTTAAGAGCTGTTAAAGTATGTATTTTTAGCTTATCGTTAGTTAAAGAAAAAGCTAATGTTGTTATTTCTTTTATTTCTTCTTCAGAATTTAACATATAAAGATTTAATGGTCTGGGTGATTTCCACATCAGAATTTTCAACAACTGCTCTTTGTTTAGAAAATTTTGATTTGATAAATCCTTGAAATAATCAAAAAGTATAGATGTTTTTGAATCTTCTGAATCCCCAACTGAGCCTATAATATCTTTCATACATTTTGAAATAAATATTGCTTGACATTTTTTATTTAAAATTTATCCCAAAAGATTAAAATTAATGGAATCTATTTGTTTGGAGTCATTTTTTTTGTAGATTTAAATCTTCAAAAAAATATAATTCTTTGAAATATTGCAATGTGTAAACGGGGCTGGATAACACGTTTTATAAACTACTGCTTGTTGTAATTGGACAATGAGGAAAACTGATACAAATAAAGCAAATAATTTGAAATATAATTACTGCTAATTTGTCGAGGGCGTTCCCTAAGAAGAACCCTTCAATCAATTTGGATGCCGTTTCTAACATATCATTCATTAAGTTGTTAAGATACAAAGATACTAATTCTATACCTGACATAAGAGGGAGCGATTCAACCGTAAGGAAGTATCGACTAGGCATGTGTTATCCCATTAAGTAAAGCATGCTCCCCCGTTACCGTTTACCATTGCTTTTTTTACCATATGGAAAACAGCAAAGATTGGTTTCGACTCAAGAAATATCCTCATATAGGTTTACCTCTTAAACTCAAGCATAAAGCTTGGGTTGAAAATTATGTTACTAATCCTGATTTAGTAAAAAAACATTCCTTCTATCCTTTTATTCACAGGAAACTTTCTGTTAGAAAATTTAGACAAAAAAAGCTTGAAGATGGAACCAAAACAAAGGAACGATTTGAAAGCTATAAAGAACGAGAAGTCTTTTACGCAAATCATTTAGATTCAAATATCTATAGTTACTATTCCAGTTTACTTGGTGAATTATATGAAAAAAAATTAGATTATTTTGGCATTGCTGATTGCGTCACAGCTTATCGCAGTATAAGATTAAACGAAAAATCGGAAAGTCGAAACAAATGCAATATAGACTTTGCAAATGATGTTTTTTCATATATTAAAAGTAATAAAAGAAGAAATCTTGTAGCAATAACATTTGACATTACTTCATTTTTTGACAATCTAAATCATCTGAAATTAAAAAAAGCATGGTGTTCGATTTTGCAAACCCAAAAACTTCCAGATGATCATTATGCCGTATTTAAAAATTTAACTAAATTTTCATATGTAGAAATAGATGATTTGTATAACGAGTTTAAAGATGAAATAATTGTTAACACTAAAACTGGTATTTCTAAAATTAAAGTAAGTCAACTGGGGCTTCTTAAAGAAAAAAATGCAGTTGCATTTTGTGAACTTAAAGATTTTAATTCTAGAATACGCAAAAAGAAATTAGTTAAGAATAATAAATTTTCCGACAAAGAAAATTTTCGAAAAGGCACACAAAGAACTAAAGGAATTCCTCAAGGTTCTCCTATAAGTGCTACTTTGGCAAATATTTATTTACTTCAGTTTGATGCCAAAATAAATTCCAAGATAATTGATTTGGGAGGTATTTATCGACGATATAGCGATGATATGATAGTTATAATTGATGAAAATCATAAAGACGAGATATATCAATATTTTTTAGATGAAATTTTAAAAGAAAATTTATTGATACAGCCTAGCAAAACACAAATATTTTATTTTAAGGAATTCAATGGAGTATATGGCTGTAAAGAACTAAACCAAATTACTGATGTATTAACTTCTAATACAAAATTCGAATATCTCGGATTTTCATTTAATGGAAGTGATGTTTATCTAAAATCTTCTGGACTTTCTAAATTTTATCGAAAAATGAAAAGGTCAATCAGAAGAGGTGGTTTCTATGCAAAATATGGAAGTAATAATGTCCCTCATTTATTTAAAAACAGATTATATAAAAAATTTACTCATTTAGGCTCTCAAAGGAAAAAAATATTTAAACCTGACCCACACAACCCTAATAAATTCTTAAAGACTGGAGAATATGATTGGGGTAATTTCCTATCTTATGCAAATTTAGCTGAAAGAATTTTTAAAAGTAAAAAGATAAAAAACCAAGTCAAAGGTCATTGGAAAAAGTTTGATATGCTTCTAAAATCAAAAGAAAAAGAGATTACAAAATTTCATCACAATTCAAAATAAGAATTTTTCAAGGTATGATTATTAAATAGAGATTAAAGCGTAAATTAATTGGATGCTTTAATCGCTTTATTTTAGTTCTCTCTTTTTAAGATTCTCCTGAAATTATCCATGACATTGTTTGCATATTGGGTAACTTCTTCAATTTCATCATTAGATAATCTTCCTATGTTCTCTTGAATTACTCCACGAATTACAACATCAAATTCTAATATTGTTGAATCTATCTTCTCGCTTCTCAACATCATATTAAATAAAACGTCATCTTCTATAATATAATTGTTTCTATACTGATTGTAAACAGCATCAATTTCTCTTTTTGTTTCCTGCATATTATTATTCTTCTTCTTTTAATAGTTCTACATTCCGTAATTCGTTTGCTACATCATCAAGAACCATAGTATAGTCTTCATAGAAGCCTTCTTCCTTCATTGCTAGTAATATATTCAGATTTGAATTTAACCCTTCTCTATATTTCACATTCTTATCTTCAGATTGAAGTGATTTTAAATTCTTTCTGATTTCATTTTCTAAATCTTGACAAAGTTTCTTATTTGCTAAATAACGTGCTTCTATATTTCGCATTACTTGTACTCTTGCATTAGTTGGTGGAGCAATGTATGTTCTTGATGAATTACTGTATGTTAGCTTAGATAAAACTTGTGAGTTTCCTAGATTACAGTTTGCTAGTAAGATGATTGAGTATAGATATTTCATATTTAGACAATTAAACCGTAAATATATTGCTTTAACTTCATTGATTAAGGAAAATCATAATTTAAAAAATAATGAAAAGGTTTTACTTCTGGACCAAGTTTAGATTTAATAAATAATCTTAGTAATGCAACATTTATACCCCTAGATCTACCTCTATAAAATTTGAGTTGCTAAAAAAAGTAAGTCACAATAAGTTATAATCCAGTCGAGGTCAAAAAATACTTTAAAAAGAGGCTTTTAGCCTCTTTTTTTTATTTCCCCTCATTTGGAATCTATATCTTTCCAACTCTCGAATTCCTCATTAACTTTAAGTATTTTGTAACTATAGGTTGTTCCTCTCATCAATAATTTCAGACAAAATCTGATACGATGTTACTCTATCCTTGTGCGCATGCATATTGGAAACCACCATAAGTTCATCGACACCGGTTTCTAAAAGGAATTTATTCAACTGCTTGGCAACCGCTTCCTTTCGTCCTACAAATGAATATTTAAGCATCTCACGTACTGCAGGATTGTGCTGTATCATCATTAGCTCGTCTGTCATTTCCATTGGCGGTTGCAATGGCTCTCTTTTTCCTGTAAGAATACCGAGAAACATTCGTATAAGCGATGTAAAATTTCTTTCGGCTTCATCATCGGTATTGGCAGCTATGACATTGACTCCGGCAATAGTATAAGGCTTGTCAAGCCACTCCGAAGGCTGAAACTCCTTTCTGTAAATATCCAAAGCTTCATTTAGGAAACCGGTAGCAAAATGGCTTGCAAAAGCGTAAGGCAATCCCATTTTTGCAGCAAGATGCGCACTGTCCAGGCTTGAGCCTAAAATATACAAAGGGACATTTACACCTTCAGCTACAACAGCTCGTACCTGTGACCACTCATTTTCGTCTGAAAAATACTTTTGTATCTGCTCAATTTCTCCGGGAAAATTGTGCACCGCCTGCATCCTATCACTGCGAATGGCATGTGCCGTAATCTGGTCTGTACCCGGTGCCCTGCCTAATCCTAAATCAATTCGGTTAGGATAAAGCCTGCCCAGCGTACCAAACTGCTCCGCCACGATAAGCGGTGAATGGTTGGGTAACATAATGCCTCCGGAACCTACTCTTATGGTTTTGGTATTTCCTGCTATGTGTCCGATAAGGATTGAAGTAGCTACACTTGCTACATGAATCATATTATGATGTTCTGCGAGCCAAAAGCGTTTGTAGCCCATTTCTTCAGTTTTTTGGGCAAGGTCTACGCTGTTCTTAAATGTCTGCTCTAGTGTCACCCCGTTTGATACGATGGCAAGTTCCAATATCGAGTAGGCTACTTTTTTATTTGTTGTTTCCATAATGTATTATGCATCTAATTGTTTTAGATGCCTTAGCTTATCAGTATCGGCAATTTTAGAAAACCGTTCCATGATAAGTTTTAGTTTGGGATTGATATAAAGTTCGCAAAAAGGCTTTTGAGGATCATTAAAATAATAATCCAACAGTTCCTCCCTGCTTGAGGTAAACTCACTGTAGGGTAAGACTTCCGTAATAATAGGCTTGTCAAACTCTGGTTGCAAAGACTGAATAGCTTCTTTGGCCAACTCCGCATCCTTATCTTCAAATGTATAGATTGCCGAACGGTATTTGCCTCTCATGGAATGTTGCGAAGTACTACTGTGCGTATGCAGGTGGATGGCAATGAGTGTTGCAAAGGAAATAACATCGTCATCAAACCCGACAATTACTCCTTCTGAAAATGATGTATCTGTACCTGTAGAAGCAATCCATCCCTGTTGTACCGATAGTATGCCTTTGAGCGAGGAAAATACCGCTTCCGTACACCAATGACAGCCACCACCAAATCCCGCCTGCCTAACCATGGTTATTTTAACTCTCCTTCCTTGGTGTCTTTCAGTTTGTTCTTAAAAAGCTCCCTGAATTTCCTTAGTTTCGGATCGATAACCACCTGGCAATAGCCTTCCTCAGAATTGTTTGAATAATAATCCTGATGGTATTCTTCCGCTTTATAAAAGTATTCCAATGGGGCTACTTCTGTAACGATAGGTTCATCGTAGGCTGACTGGATTTCTGCAATGGCTTGCTCTGCCGCTTTTTTCTCAGCTTCATCCCTGTAAAAAATGACGCTTCTGTATTGCGTACCTACGTCGGCACCCTGCCTGTTAAGTGTTGTCGGGTTATGCGTACTTAAATGTATGCGAAGCAAATCGTCATACGTTATTTCATCAGGATTGTAAGTGACTTCTATAACTTCGGCATGACCTGTCAGTCCGCTGCAAATTTCTCTGTAGGTAGGATTGGCAATTTTGCCACCGCTATAGCCGCTTTCTACTTTTGTTACGCCTTTTAGTTGGTTAAATACTGCTTCGGTACACCAAAAACAGCCTCCTCCAAAAGTCGCTTTCCTTTCATTGCTTTCTACCTTCTTTAAGGCAACAGCATTCATGCAATACCTTAATCCACCTGGACCAGGCCCATCGGGAAAAACGTGTCCCAAATGCGCATCACATGTATTGCATAGGGTTTCAACACGCACCATCCCATAACTTATATCCTTGTGATAGGCAATGGCATTTTCGGTGACAGGTTGGGTAAACGATGGCCAACCAGTACCGCTTTCAAATTTTTCATTGGCATCAAAAAGCAATGTACCGCAGCAAACACAAGCATATTTGCCCGGTTCAAACAGGGAACACATCTCTGAACTATGCGCTCGCTCAGTACCTTTTAAGCGGGTAATCCTGAACTCTTCAGGTGTCAGCAGCGTATGCCACTCTTCATTTGTTTTTACAACTTTTTTGTCTGGAATAGGATTACCAGTACTGGCAAATCGTATAACATCAATCCATTTTAGCATTTTAAATTTCCTTTCTTTTTTTACTTTGGATGTATATCTATAGTATAAAAAGTATGCCAAATAGGGCTGAATTGTTTATCTAAAAAAAATCAGCCCTTTTGTCATGTAGCTCAGGAAACTAAAAGGCAGTAATTGATAGTCTAGATTAAGGCTTGATGATCATGCCTGTGACAGAACCAAAAACACTCTTTCGAAAGGCATATTCTAACTGCTTCATTGTAGTTGGTATCTCACCTGGGAAAAAAGGAAAATACTGTGGCGAATCCTCGATTACAGTTGGGCTCACGGCATTGATACGGACACCGTTTTTAAGTTCAATCGATGCTCCTCGTACAAATCCCTCAACAGCTCCGTTGGCAGCT
Source organism: Flavobacterium microcysteis (assembly GCF_006385255.1). GTDB lineage: Bacteria > Bacteroidota > Bacteroidia > Flavobacteriales > Flavobacteriaceae > Flavobacterium > Flavobacterium microcysteis. Next base: position 22,785 of record NZ_VFJE01000051.1, on the reverse strand, counting down.
GATGCATTAGCAAAGTTTTTCTGCGGTTCATGGGTTAGTGCACCCGTAATTAAAGTAAATGATCCTTTTGGGTTGATGTACTTCTGTCCGATGAGAACCAGATTAATCTGCCCCATCATCTTACCTTCTACACCTTGACGAAATGTCTTGTCATCCAATTTTTCCCAGGGACCTACAAAGGTCGGGCCGGCGGTTGAGATTAGCGCATCAAAAGGTCCTATTTTCCTGAACATGTCTTCGATGGATGCAACGGATGTGATATCTACAGTTACATCGCCACCTTTGGATGCTACCCTAACAACTTCATGTTCTTTTTCGAGTGCTTTTACCAAATAGGATCCCATGGTGCCTGTGGCACCAACAAAAATAATTTTCATATACGAGTTTTTTTTAAGTGATTATTTATTGAATTGTTCCAGTATGAGTTTTTTGCTTGCCGCCATACCAGCAGCGGTCCCCATTGCTACCGCATTGGCAACTGTCCGGGTGCGTGTTGTATTATCACCGCAGGCATAAATACCCGACACGGAAGTTTGCTGAAATCCGTCGGTTTTGATATATCCTTCACTGGTTATTTCGCAGCTCAAGGATTCCGGAATAGTACAATGCTGTTTAAAGGGACGAGGGGCATATAGAGCGTTCAGGCTCCTATGAGTTCCGTCGGTAAAGAGTACCTCACTTATCTGACCATTGGTATGCTCAAGTGCTTTTATCTCTTTTTCGACAACACTGATTTTGTTTTTTTCAAGCAAGGCAAGCTGATCATATGTGAGGCTGGCAATACCATTCGTAAAAAGCGTAAGATCTTTTGTCCAGTTTGAGATTAGCTTGGTAAACTCATAGCCCTGCTCACCGTTGGCAAGTATGCCTGTGGCGGTATTCCTTACTTCATAACCGTGACAATAAGGGCAATGGATGGCTGAAATGCCCCAACATTCTGAAAACCCATCGATATTGGGCATTATATCCCGTATACCTGTCGCAAAGATTACAATGTTTCCCTTTACAATTTTATCCGTTTCGAGTCTTATCTCAAACCCATCTTCCGTTTTTCTGCCGCTCGTGGCAAGACCCTTTATGAATTTTACATTTGGGTATTGTCTTAGCTGTTCTTTGGCAATACTCGCAATTCCTGCGGGAGTGTTTCCATCCTGGGTAAGGAAGTTGTGGGAATGAGGTGTCTGTGCATTACAAGGCTTTTCGCTATCAATGACAAGTACCTGCATCAAAGCCCTTCCCATAGCCATGGCCGCCGCAAGCCCAGAGTAGCTTCCGCCAACAATTATGGCGTCAAATCTTTCTATATTATTCATGGTAGTAGATTTTAAAAGTTTTAGAAATGGTGGCATCGGTGCCAAATAGGCTACCGCTAGACTGCCATGTTTTATGAATTTCCGTCTGGAATATCCTTCTGAGAGATACATCTCTTATTTTTTCTGATTCGGAGATTGCCCTATCTTGAAAAATTTGTCGATAAGGGGAATGCCTATAAAGACCACCCACGGCACAAGGGCTAGAGTAAGGATCAGCGTCCTGAGATATAGCGGAAGGCTTGATAGTGCTTCACCAAATAGAAACAGAAACAATGTGATTGAAGGATAGATGGCAATCCATATCTTAAGAGCTGCCATGAGTTTCATTCTTGTTTTCATACCGATGTCATTTGATTAATTAGTATAGGACAAAGGTATAGACGCCTCTATATCAAAGGATAGGATGAAAACGAGGTTGAATAGGACTTATCTTGAAATATTTCTGTAGGATTCAGGAGAGTGCCCGGTATGTTTTTTAAAAAACCGTATAAAGTAAGACGGATCCTCATAGCCCAGATTATAAGCAATCTGATTAACCTGGCCTGAAGTAGCCAGCAAGAGCCTTTTAGCTTCGAGAATAACCTGTTCACTAATTACCTCCGAAGGTGTCTTATCGAGCAGGGATTTAGTAATCGTACCCAACTGATATATTGAAAGATTTAGTTTATCGGCATAATAGGAAACTTGCTTTTGTGACGTGATGTCTGTCTCCAGCAAATCGAGAAACCTTTCGAGCTTTTCCTGAGAATAGCTATTGTCGGTCATAGCGATAGTATCTCGGTTACGGCGATGGCGAACGAGTTCAATAAAAAAAATACTAAGATTGGATTTTATGACTTCTTCATAGCCTTCCTGCTTTTCTGAAAACTCTGTAACTATATAATCCAGAATGGTTGTCAGTCTTGTAAAATTTTCCTTTTCAAGGGTACAGATTTTCTTATGGCTTACCTTTCTCAAAAGTTCTTTGGCGGGAAGGTTTTGTAAATAGAAAAAATCATTTTTAAACTGAACCATATATCCTTTACTACCCGCCTGCAAATCCAATTGATGGACTTGCCCCGGACGCATCAGGAATAAGGAATGATCCACTACTTCATAAGGAACAAAATCTATTTCATGGCTTCCTGCACCTTTTGTAATGATGAGCATGTAAAAAAAATCATGCCTATGAAGGCTTTCTTTCATTGGGGCGCCATTGGTGAGAGCTTCTAGCGTACGAATACTGAAATTACCCGATAAAGCCGGTTCCGTTCTATTTTCCTGTATATGTCGTATCGGAATATTTTCCATTTTTGGAATTAAATCTGTTGTTACAAATTTATAGAATAAAAGCGTTCGAAATTTGTTCAGTCGAGGTTACAAAATATTAAAAAAAGAGGCACTTAGCCTCTTTCTTCTTATTTATTAATTATGATATGAGAATGATTTTATAGGCTTAAAAACCGTATATCCCACCTCCAACAGTAATTTTCTCACCAGTAATCCAAGCGGCGTCATCGGATGCAAGAAATACGGCCACTTTTGCGATGTCATCTGGCTGACCAGTTCGGCCCAATGGTGTTTTAGAAACAAAATTTGCTTCGGCCTCACTGCCAATAAATCCTGCGCTGTGCGAACCCTCGGTCTCCACAATACCCGGAAGAATTGAATTGATACGGATGTTCCTACCGGAAAATTCCTTGGACAGGGCAATAGTAATAGCATCCAATGCGGTTTTTGTTGCAGAATATACCGAGCCTGTAGGCAATGGTGAATTGCTCGCACCAGAACTGATATTGATAATGTTTCCGCCCTTGTCTCCAAAAAGCTTAAGAGATTCCTGAATTGCAAGTATCGATCCCAGTACATTAATATTGAACGATTTGTGAAACGTTTCCGCAGATATCTGTTCAATAGGTTCATACAGATAAACACCAGCGTTGTTCACTAGAATATCCAGTGATCCAAATATATTTTTAGTCTCTTCAAACATCTTTACCACATCGGCTTCTTTCGACACATCACCATGAACAGCTATAGCAATTCCTCCTTGGCTGGTAATTGACTTGACTACTTTGTCAGCTCCTTCTTTGCTCGAAGCATAATTTACTACAACCTTTGCGCCCTCGGCTGCAAAATATTTTGCTATCGAAGCCCCAATTCCTTTGGATGCTCCTGTAACTATCGCTACTTTGTCTTTTAATTTATTCATTTTTAAATCTATTTAAATTGTGAGCTACAAAGCTATTGACATCTAATTAATTTAAGTAACTTTGTAACTAAAAGTAACAGTAACCTTGAGGTAACAAAGTAACAAAAACATGGAATGCACAAACCGCATAGAGGAACAGCATAAAAAGGAAATGATGGCCGTTCAGGATTCAATGGATGTATTGAACGGTAAATGGAAGATCGCCATACTTTCCTCTATTTGCTATTATAATAAAAGAAGATTTTCAGACATACTAAACGATGTCAAAGGTATCTCGAACAAGATGCTTAGTAAGGAATTAAAAGAATTGGAAATAAATAGATTGGTTCGACGTACAGTTCTGGATACACAGCCCATTTCGGTTTTGTACGAACTTACAGAACATGGCCTTACTCTAAAGACACTAATTACCCATCTGGTAGAATGGGGAATTCAGCATCGGAAAGAAATTACTAAGAAATAGTCGATATCAACCTTTATATATTCGGTAGCATATATCTATAAAACGGGCTGTACGGAATGCAGTTAAAATACTTTAACCATATTAATTGTTTGATTTTTGCAATTATCCCTTTGTTTATTACAAAAAAATAAATGCCTATCCCGGCTAACTTTGCCTTATAATTTTTAATTTTAAAAAAAACAAAGATCATGAATAAAATAGCATTAGTTACAGGAGGTAGTCGCGGACTCGGAAAAGACATGGCGCTCAATCTCGCTAAAAAAGGCATTGATGTGATCCTAACCTACCACAGCAATAAAGATTCTGCAGACAAAGTTGTTTCTGAAATTGAAAGTATGGGCCAAAAAGCACTTGCAATCCAATTGGATGTAAGCAAGCAAAATACCTTTGCTGCTTTTTTTAATGAATTGGAAAAGGCTCTGAATCCAAAATTCGGCACTACTAAATTTGACTTTTTGATCAATAATGCCGGAACGGGTATTGCAGCTCTATTTACTGAAACCTCAGAAGAACAATTTGATGAGATGATTAATGTCCAATTCAAAGGTCCTTTTTTCTTTACCCAGAAAGCATTGAACCATATGAATGACGGTGGAGGAATTGTAAACGTTTCATCCGGATTAACACGCATTATCATTCCTTATTATCCTGTTTATGCCTCTGCAAAGGCTGCCATGGAAAACCTGACCAAATATTTAGCAAAAGATTTAGGTTCAGCTCGTAAAATCCGAGTAAACATTGTTGCTCCGGGAGCTATCGAAACTGATTTTGGCGGAGGAGTTGTTCGTGATAATCAGGAAATGAATAATTTTATTGCTTCGCAAACTGCTCTTGGACGTGTGGGACAACCTACCGACATAGGCAGCGTGGTAGCATTCCTCTGCACCGACGAAGCAAAATGGATTACTGCACAGCGTATCGAAATTTCTGGCGGACAGAGTCTATAATAAAATAAAACATAATAAAAGGGTCGCCGAATTTTGGCGACCCTTTCTTTTTTTAGAAATAAAAAATGCTTCGGAATTAGTCTTTTATATTTTTATCTTTTCTGAGTATGCCTTTCTCTACGCTTTCGTTTAATAAACGTTCCGCATAGTTCCAAATTGAAGCAGAACCATCTTTTATCGCTTTTTTCTTATTATAAACGGTATGATATTCCACATCATATTCCGCCCAAGTGCCACCTTTATTACTTGTATTTTGCAATAAAGGCTCAAAGCGGTCCATTGCCCGGGCAAATTTGGCCTCATGGGTACTTCCTTCTTCAAACTCTTCCCAGATTGCAAGGAATTCCTGTGCCTGTTTTTCAGGTAAAAGTCCGAAAATACGTTTTGCTGCTACTAATTCTTCTTCTGTATTGGTATGATTTTTTGAGGTATCATATATAAAAGTATCGCCGGCATCTATTTCAACCAAATCATGTATCAATACCATCTGAACGACCTTAAGTATATCAACAGGCTTGTCCGAATGCCCGGCCAGAACCACTGCCATCATGGCTAAATGCCAGCTATGCTCGGCATCATTTTCGTGCCTGTCACTTTCAAATAATCTGGTTCTGCGCTGAATGTACTTTAGTTTGTCAATTTCTTTGATAAAAGCTACTTGTTTCAGCAAATCATTTGTGTCCATTTCCTTTTAGTTTATATACTTTAATACCTGGTTTAAAGTCAGCATAAATATACTTCAATTATGGTTTATACAGCCTGATATTATTTGAACTTTTTAATAAACAATCTCTCCTGATTACTAGTTACTTTATAACTTTGGCTAATCCGTTAACTTTCTTTTGCTTGATGTACTGGTAAACAGAACCTGCAATAAAAAGGACAAAAAGAAGCAACAGTGTTTGCCCAATTACCGGATCGCTGATATCCTTAGCCAAAGGATGTCCGATTGGAATTCTTGTAAATGTTTCATTCACGGTTGGTACCAACGACAGAAAAAAACTAAATGATAAGAGAAAGTTTTCAAAATACCGGGCCTTCATACTGGCTTTCTTTTTCGAAAATAAAAAATAAGCCACGACTAGCAAGAGAACGATAAATAGAGAAAACACATGTCCCGCATTGAAGCCTCCATGTTTTGAAATTCCTAATGCTGTTAGGCTGGTAACAAGGGTTGTGTAAAAATACAGCTTACCTGATAATTTATCCATGCTGATCTTGCCATATTTGATAAAGCCTGTTAAGGCGGCTACAATTGCCACGATGCCAATGATCGTGTGAAAAATTCCTAAACTTGATAATCCCATTTTGATACTTCTTTAATAATTACAATGCAAAGTTGTATCAGAAAGAAGAAAATGGTTTTGCGAATTAGTTCAATTATTTGGCATTTTAGTCCATAACCTATTCGCATTAATTTGAAAATATTCTATGTTTTCATGACTGTCTCAGAACCTCTTATTTTTTGGCTCCGTTTCGGTAATTTGTGGGTGTAACTCCATATTTATCACTAAAGCTTTTGGTGAAATTTGCGAGATCATTAAACCCGCAATCAAATGCGATATCAGTAATTCGCTGGTCAGAAACTACTAACAATTCAGCGGCTCTTTCAAGCCTTTTGTTTTTAATATAATTTGCCGGGCTATCATTGTATATTTTGGCAAACTCCCTTTTGAAGGAAGAAACGCTTAAATTATTCTGCTCTGCCAGTTGTTCAATCGTTAATTGCGAAAACAGATTTGCTTCGATAACCTGCTTAAAAGTGTAAGTAGCAGGAGAAAAAAGCTGTGAAAGAATAATTTGTATAGCCTCAACATTCTGCGTTTGAGACAGCAAAAGTATGATTTCCTTTAGTTTCAAGACAAGTATATCCTCATTGATAAGCGTAGGATTTTCAAAATAGAATAATAGTCCTTCAATATACTTTCGGATCAGGAAATCGTTATTTATTTTTTCATTTGACTTGTTTGAAATGATATTCTTTGGAGCATGAAGTAACATTGGCAACTCTCTGTCGTAGATCTTCTTCAATATATCCGGATAAAACGTAACGATTACTATCTCACACTTGCTTTCGGGATTTACACTATGAATCTGTTTTCCTGATGTGATACAGTTCAGTAATAAGGAGTAATTAGCAGGAATATTTATTTCATTTGTGTCCACCTGATATTTAAATTCTCCTTGCAAAACATAGAGAAAGCAAGCCTGTTCTGTAACCGGAAAGTCAAATTGAAACGGTGCAGTAAGTGCTATTTTTTGCAGTAGCGTCTTACCAAATAAGTCGTGTTTCTTATAATCGTTTACCATGATTATATGGATTTAGCCATGAGTCTACAAAGTAAGATAAAAAATCTGTACTGCTGATTATTTAATCGATGTATGATAAAAGCTCATACTATTTAAAGAACACTCAGTGAAGCTGACCTTTTTCACTCACTACCTACTCTTTTTATAATTACACTCGATTCATAACTATAACATCTATAGCTATTTTGCCCTTTTTTGGAGTTAGAGCTCTTGCCTATACAGCAATATCTAGGGTTTTGATTTTAAACCAAAATATTTCATAAACATTAATAGAAATTTCCTACATTTGATTTATCTAAATCTTGATAATGCGTCTTTTATACCTTTTGCTATTATGTGCTGTTTCGCAATTAGCGTATGCACAGCCGCCACAAAGTATCAGCTATCAGGGAATAGCATACAACAATTCCGGGGCAATTATTGCTAACAGTACGTTTACAGTATTGGTAAGCATAATTCCGGGTAGCGCTACAGGTCCAGCCTATTTTGAGGAAACGCATTCCGTTTCTACGAATGCTCAGGGCATATACAGTATTTCTATTGGCAGCGGTTCACAAATGTCTACACCTACGTTCAGTTCTATCAAATGGCATGAGCAAAATATGTTCTTGAAGATCACAATTTATCCCTGGACAACAAATGCTACAAGTTCGGTTGCCCAGCTATGGAGCGTGCCCTATGCCTTGTTTTCAAAAACTTCAGGATCTGTAACAGGCTATTCTGTTTACGATAACATTAATATCCTCCGCCTAAATGCCGGACAAACTGATGGCGATGTAGCCTTACTTAAAGGTTACCATTCATCAGGAGATAATGGAGGCGGAATCTTTATTTGGAAAACCGGCCCCGTATTTAGCAGCCAACCAACACCCGGTTATTACAGCGTTGATAATGGCGGTACGGTAATTAAGTCATACAGTAGTGACAGTGGAAGATGGGTGCGCCAATATAGCGGTTATACAAGTCTTGCTTATTTTGGCATAACAGGTTCTTATGAAGATGCAACACTGGGTTTACAAAGCGCAATTGATTTTTGTAAAAAAGTGTCTCTTGGAAGTCCAGATTATGTATCGCATTTTTCAAGTTCGACAGTTTTTATACCTAATGGAGTCTATCTCCTTGATAATATCATCTTAAAAGATGGTGTCAGCCTTGTAGGAGAAAACATTGAACAAACCGTAATATGGCCGTCACAAAATGCGGCATCTCCCTATCTGTTTTCGCTAGATAGCGGTATCGTACGAACAAACGTTTCTAATCTGAACATACAAGGCAATTACTCAGGACTATCCTCTCCAAGTCAAAAAACGGTTTTCTATCTTCAGGGACAACCTGGAGAATTTGGTAGTGGAGGATTGCATAATTCAACTTTCAAAAATATAAAGATAGGTTACTTTAGAGGGAACGGCATCCATTTAGCGGGTGGAATAACCACATTCACGACTTCCCATTTTAATAATGTATTTGAAAATGTCAGGGTTTCAAAGGGTAGTCTTAATGATTTTAAAATTGCATTGATTATTGAGGGTCTTAACTCCAAACTATCTTTTATTAATTGCCAGTTTGACGGTGGAACACCCGGAACGACCAATATGAGTAACTGGCATAACGTTCAAATTAAAGGATACTTAAATAACGGACAATTTCTAAATCCATCGGGTATTAACTTCCTGAACAGCACTTTCCAGAACTCGGACTATGGAATACATATTGATTTTGCAGATAATGTTACCATAGACAATTGTTGGTTCGAAGATTTAGGTGTAGGCATTACTGTGCTTGGAGACACCTTTGTGAGTAAAGGTATCAATATAACAAATAACAGGTTTGCTAACGTAGCAGGCTATGGTGCCACAACACCTGGCGGCGGCGGCGTAGTAAAAGATAATGGTACATGCATAACTGTCAGGAATGCTTTTGTTAATGTATTTGGAAACCATTCACTTGCAGGAGGCTCAATTTGCAGTTCATGCAGTTTCATGTATATATTTGAGAATAATGTAGGCGGAGTAAATCAATGGGGCAATAGCTCACCAGATGCGGCCTTGGTAAAATCCGGTAATACAACACAAGGCGGCTATATAAGTGGTAACACGCTTAGTTGCAGGCAGGCCAAAGAAATTATTGTGCAAGGAGCAGGAAGCCAAATCTATATTATTTCTTCAGACATAAATACTGGGGAAGTATTATCTATAAAAGCAACAACAAACATTTCTTTTTATATAACTGGTAATATTTCTTTTCCGGGAACCACCAACAGTGTGCTAAATCTTGCAGCAGGCGACACTGCCGAATTCATTAAAACTGATGGCAATAATTATCAACTTATATCCGTAAGACACTAATATGAAACATCTAATTATCCTAGCCTTTTTTCTGCTTTCAGTAAGCACAAAAGCGCAGACAAATTCTTCTTCTGAAGTGCTCAAAGGCGGCTATTTTTCCGTAGGAGTCATTTATGTCGAAATGAAACAGGATTCGGATAAGGCTGAAAACTTGGCTATCCCTGTTTCAGGACTGTCATACTACCCCAATCCTGTAAAAGATTATGTTACTTTTCTTACTGATATAGAGATCAAAGAAGTTGTAGTTTATGATATGAGTGGACGTATCGTTATACAAACCGTTGCAGATAATAATAAGATAAATTTAAGCCCACTTCCAAAAGGTACCTACATTATAAAAACCTCCGGAGAAATTGAAGGCAGTTATAAAATAATAAAAGAATAATGACATATAAGCTAGCCATGAGACATATCTTGCTATTGTGCTTCCTGTTTTGCCTTAAACTTCATGCCCAGCAGCCACCTGAGGGAATATCATATCAAGGTGTGGCACTCAATTCTGCCGGTACTCCCTTGCCTGTCGGAAGTCCTGTTGGTTTAAGGATCAGTATTCTATCGGGAACCCCGACTGGTAGTGTAGACTATACAGAAACTTTGACTGTGACAATTGGTGCACAGGGCGTGTACAGCATAATTATTGGACAAAGCAATGTCAATTCTTTTTCAAATATACAATGGGATACTGAAAATAAGTTCCTAAAGATTGAGCTTGACCCACTGGGAGGCAGTTCTTATAGCCAGACCGGTATTTCTCAACTGATGAGCGTACCCTATGCATTCCATACAAAATTCACTAAAAATGTCAATTCGCATTCGATTACAAATACAATAGCAGATTTGCGGTCAAAAGCGGGTAAGCCAAATGATGTGGTATACTTAAAAGGTTACTATACGAGTGGCGATGGTGGTGAAGGATATTTTATCTGGAAAACCGACTCTATCTTCTTAAATTCTTCTTCAGGACTTTATAAGGATGATAACGGAGGGACTATTATCAAGGTTACCAATAACGATACTGGAAGATGGGTTCGCCAATATGAAGGATACATAAACGTTCTTTATTTTGGAGCCACAGGAACTTGGGGCAATTATACGCAACAAATTCAAAATGCAATCAATTTTGCCAAACTTACTTCCGATGGCAATCGACAATTTTTTAAAAGCACAACAGTATTTATACCTAGCGGGAATTATATTATCGATAAGCTGATTCTAAAAGATGGAGTATCGATTATAGGTGAAAGTATTGATAAAACGACCCTCTACCCTTCCAATAGCCCGGACGCTTATTTGGTGACAATGGATGCGGGAAGAATCCGCCTTAATATGTCTAACCTGAATTTTATAGGTGCTTATGGCGGAAATAGCAACAGCCCAAAAGGTGTGTTTTTCTTTCAGGCAACAGGACAATCCTATGATACAGGAATGGACGGTGGTCTTCAAAATTCGACATTTAAGAATATCCAAATTTCAAATTTCAACGGCCATGGAATTTATTTAAAAGCAACCGCCAGTCAAGGTGTTGGATATAGGAATCATAACAATTATTTTGAGAATGTAAAAATTACCAAAGGCAGCATAAGCGCTCACAGCTCTGCTCTCAAGATAGATGAATTAAATGATAATCTAACCTTTACTAATTGCCATTTTTCAGGGGGTGGCTGGGCTATATACAGCTTTGGAAGCATTATTGATTTAAAAGGATCTTTGGGAGGATTATTCATTCCTCAAAATATAAGCTTTATAAACTCTGTAATAGAAAATGGAGATATTGGCCTAAACCTATCCAATGCAAGTAGTATTACTGTAAATTCGTGTACCTTCCAATACTTGGGCATTGCAGTAAAAGCAGATGGAAGCATACAAGAATGCAAAGGCATTAATATAATTAACAATAAATTTTTCGATGCTGCCGGCTATGGTACTTATACTCCTGGCACAGGCCATATTAAAGATAACGGATATTGTATCAGCACAAAAAAATCATTTCTCAATGTCAGAGGTAACTATTTCATATCTGCGGCAATATGCAACAGCTGTGGGTTTTTATATTCTGACACAGATAATTTGGGTGTTGTTCTGGAAGGCAATTCATTCCTTAACAGCAATCTTAATCGAACAGTGGGGGTTACAAAATCGGTAACGCAAACTGGAAGTACGCTAGAATGCGGCCAACATTCTTACATCAAGGCACAAAGCAGTACAGGCAATATCACTACCTTAAATTCAACAGTAAATACTGGAGAATTCATAACTATTGAGGCTTCTTTTCTAGCAAATCTTGTATTTGCCAAAACCGGAAATATCTCTTTTCCTGGAACGAGGGCAACATTCACATTGACTACCGGTCAGGTAGCCCGATTTAGGAAAATGGACATTGGCGGACAGCAGGTGTTTCATTTAGTATCGTATGTAAAATCTAATCTGTAAAAAATGGCACGAAAGATATTCTCCTTGTTACTATTATTTATGGCATTTATTACATATGCCCAACCTCCTGAAGGTATAACCTATCAAGGTGTCGCCTATAACCAACAGGGTAATCCGGTTGTCTCGTCTACAATTGGGGTAAGAGTTAGTATTTTAAATACGACAGCAACAGGAACTATTATATTTTCTGAGGTACATTCACCTGCAACAAACAATCAGGGAGTGTACAGCTTTACAATCGGAAGTCAAAATACGCAAGATTTTGCGCAGATTGATTGGGGAAATCAAAACAAATTTTTAAAGATTGAAATCGACCCATCAGGAGGAACTTCCTATAGCCAAATAAGTACGACCCAACTAAAGACAGTACCTTATGCTTTTTACTCTAAAAGCACAGCAAAAGCAGGTACATTTTCTGTTGTAGATAATATCAGTGCCTTGCGTAACATCCAGAATTTGCCTAATCCCGGTGATATGATTTATGTCAAAGGATATAATGTACCTGGTGATGGCGGAGGCGGTAATTTTGTTTGGAGAATAGATCCTGTATTTCAAAACTTAGGCACTGGTACGCCCGGAGTTTTAAGCGACGATAATAATGGTACCCTAATAAAAATTGCAGGAAGGAATAACGGAATGTGGGTACGCCAATATGATGGATACATCAATGTGGCTTATTTTGGAGCCATTGGAATATCTCAAAATTATACACAGCCTATCCAAAATGCAATAGATTTTGCAGAAAAGATATGTGTAATTCCAAATAATTATTTTGGATCATCATCAGTATTCATTCCGGCAGGTAAATATATCATTGATAACATTGTTCTAAAACATAGAGTATCTGTTATAGGAGAAAGCATGGAAAAAACCATTATTTATCCTTCAAATTCCAGCCATCCTTATCTTGTGTCAATCGAACCCGGCAGAATTGAATTAAACATTTCGAATCTGGCATTTGTAGGCGCTTATGTGGGTTCCGGTTTTTCAGGAAACAGCAGTAAGGGTGTTATTAATCTTAGTGCTTCACAATCGGCTGAATTTGGTGATGGAGGTGTATGGGATTCAACCTTTAAAAACATATCCATTTCAAATTTTAAGGGTATCGGAATATACCTTCTGGGCGGAACCACCAACTATATGTCACCCAATCAGTTTTCGCTGTTTGAAAATATAAAAATTGTACACGGAACTGATTTGGACTCTACAAATCCTTTACGCATAGAAGGTCAAAACGGTCAGTTAACTTTCATCAATTGCGAATTTATTGGGGGAAATAGTACAACTCCTCATAAAGGAGCCGGAGTTTTCATAAAAGGCCACAGACCTAACGGCATGGTGTTGCATCCGGCGGTAGTGACATTCCTAAATTGTGGATTTCAATACAGTAATTATGGAATATCAATGGATTATGCTGAAAGTATTACCATTGATGGATGTAGCTTTAACCGTACCGGTATAGGTATAAATGTAAACGGAAACACAAATGCCTGTTCCGGAATAAACATTATCAATAATAAGTTTGTCGATAGTGCAGGTTTTGGAAATTTAAGCCTTGGTACGGGATATATCAAAAGCAATGGCTATTGTATTTCTTCTACAAAATCCTCTTTAACCATCACTGGCAATTATATCGCCACAAGCGTAGGGAGTATCTGTACTAGTTGTGGTTTTTATAATGGTGCTGGCACGAGTACAGTCAAAATTGCAGCAAACTCATTCCAAAACGCCGAAGACGGAAAAACTATTGGGGTTTCAAAGAATGTGACTGCCACATCATTTGTGCTCACAACAGATAATGACCTTGTGTATCTTAGTGGTTCCGGCTCAAGTATCAGCCACATAAGTTCCAGAATAAATTCAGGAGGTGTTATTACTGTCATAGCTGCGGGGCCTTTAGTGTTTGCAAATGGTAATATTAAAACCTCTGGAGGCAACATTTCTTTAGCTACTGGCGAAATTATACAGTTTAAAAAGACTGATTATCAGAGTACTATTCAATATGAAGTTATATCAGTAGTAAAGAATAATCCGTAAAAGAAGTGTTTATAAAATCGGCTATTAATTTTGTGATGTTTTCAAACAGAAAATTTCAGCAACTCCCTTTCTATTAAATCTACAGAAATACGCAAGGCATTTATTCGTCGTATCATCAATGTATGCTGTGGCGAATTTTCTTTTAATTTGACGAATGCCTTCTCACATTTGCTTAATGTAGAATCGAGAGATTTTTTTGCTTCAATAAGTTCTTCAAAGGTAAAACTTGACATACAGTTAAGGTATTTATACAACAAAGATAGTATCGAAATCTGTTTAGAAGTTTTAAAAGCGAACAAATATCAGATAACAATTACATAAAAGCCAACTGAATACTTTGGGTTTTCAAATCAAAAATAGATATCACAAAATCAGCCATTTAATTTTTTAACTAAAATTATAGTTGTGCAACTAAAAAATTAGTTTTATGTTTGGTTAATCAATCATCAATCAAATCATGAAACAGTTTACATTATTCTTTACGCTGATTATTATCAGCAATTTTGCATGGGCTCAGAAAAGCCAATCAGAGCGACTTGACAGTCTTTTTACGGTACTTTATAATCAAAGTCAGTTTAATGGAACTGCGCTTATAGCAGAAAAAGGGAAAGTTATTTTTAAAAAAAGCTATGGAATCGCTAATGAAGATACCAAAGCCCCAATTAATGAAAAGACCTTATTTGAGCTGGCCTCCTGCTCCAAACAGTTTACGGCTACCGCTATTATTTTGCTTAAAAGGGAAGGCAAATTACAGTATATCGATAAAATTTCGAAGTATTTGCCGGAGCTAGGTTTCTGGGACACTGTTACAATCTATGATTTATTAAGGCACACCAGCGGTATTCCTGATTTCTTAGCTTACCTGCCAGACAAATGGGATCATAGCAAAATAGCAGATAATAATGATCTTATTAAAGCATTTGCAACTCATAAGGATACCTTACAATTTACTCCTAAAAGCAGACATAGTTACAGCAACTCGAATTATATCTTACTAGCCAGCATAGTAGAAAAGGTATCCGGTAAAAAGTTCCCTGATTTCTTATCGGAAAAAATCTTTAAACCTCTAAAGATGAACAATACGTTTGTCTACTGTAGGCATAAAAACCCTAAAAAGATTGACAATTTTGCTTATGGGTATGTGTTGGAAGATGGCGGGTTTAAGAAAATCCTATTGGAAAATAGCGGACCCGAAACCTCGGAAGTCTATTATTTGGATGCCATTGTTGGCACTTCAAAAGTACATTCTAATGCGGAAGATCTTTATAAATGGATGAACAGCCTGAAGAACAATACCCTTCTCACAAAGAAAGAGTTCGATGAAATGACAGAAATTTCTAAAACATCCAATGGCAGAGATATCCCTTACGGGTTTGGATTAGACCTCAGAAAAGGTGAAAACAAGTTTACCTTTGGGCATACTGGTAGTTGGGATGGATATAGTACTTTTATGTCTCATGATGTGATAAGGGACAGAACGTTTATTATTTTACAAAATTTCCATTTTGGCGCCGTGCCTTACACTAATATATTCCAGATAATGGAAGGTCAGCCGCTCCAATTACAATATCCTAAAAAAATTACACTGTCTGATGATGAAATAGCTCAGTATACCGGCACCTATACCAATGATGAAGGCGAAACCCATATCATAACCAGCAAAGAAAAACACTTGCTTTATAATACTCCTACTGTTCCCTGGAATATGAGATTTTTTCCTTATTCAGACCATGAGTTTAAAGGAATCAGACAAGGTGGAGCTGATGCTGTATTGAATTTTACCAGGCTCGACAATGGAGATATCAAACTTGAAATGCTTCAGGATAAGCAAATTGTAGGCAGTGGAGTGAGAAAAGGAAAGTAATACGACTAAAAAAATTAGGTAATTATATACCAGTTTACACTGGTCGGTTAATAAATAAGCCCCTCACTAACGAAAGGGGCTTTATTTTTTGTGCTTCATGAACTTGACCACGTTCTTGTCAAATTCGGTCATTTCTTCTATGTCTTCTGCCTTGATTACGTTTACCATGAACCCTCCAACTGGCAGCTTTACCATCTTGTCGGGAGGAAACTTTAAATCGGCATACTTCTGCCTTATCTCGTTTACTACGAAGTAATGCTCTCCTTCATGGATTACCCATGTTATATTTCCAGCCATTAATTCTATAAAAGTAGGTTTCATTTTATCAAATCTTTATATTTTGTCCTGCTGACTCCCGCATTAGCCAAAAGCCAGTTGAACTTGTCGCTATCGGGATGCTTTCTCATGTTATAGCGGTATACGAACTCGTCTACATATTTTTGCATATGCTTTTTGCTCCACCAGTTGTATATGCCGTTATATGACCTTTTCATAATACCCCACACTCCCTCGATTGTGTTGGTGTGCATGGTATTATCGTCCAAATTTACATATTCTTTTCTACCATGATTAACAATATCGTGATTATATTGAGAATTAAGCCCAGAATAACTAACCCATTCATCAGAAATAACCCTTGTGTTGCTCTTTACAAACCTCCTAATGATTGGCTGTAAAGAATCCTTTTTTACATTACTTACAACAAATGCGTTCAATTTGCCTCCTCTCTGAACCATTCCAAATACAGGTGTTGTTTTACAATTTATTGCCCTACCTTGCGAGTTTGGAATTTTATTTTTGGCATGGCGGTTCTTATTCTTTCCCGAAAAATAACTCTCATCAATTTCGATTTCACCTTCCAGCTCATTATAATTTTCAATTCCAAAAACAGCTCTAACCCTGTGAGCCATAAACCAAGCACTTTTCTGTGTAATTCCTAGCATTTTGGAGAGCTGTATAGATGATACCCCTTTATTCGCTATGGTTAAAATCCATATACAAAGCAGCCACTTCTGTAACGGTAGCTTGGTGTTTTCCAAAAACGTTCCTGTCTTGATATTGAACCTCTTGCCAGTGTTACAGCATTTGTATTGATTGTCAGCACATTTATAAACCTTGCTTTCAGAATCGAAAGGGCTTACAGGAGTTCCTGCCCAGATAATATGCTCCAAATAATCAATACAAGCCTGCTCATTTGGAAAGGCTTTCTGCAAATCGAACATCGACTTTATGTTAGTATCAAACACCATGACTTAGGAATTTTTTCAACTTACAAGTTACGAAAAATCCTTCAATCTAGTGCTGACAGCTACTATAAAATTATCCTAAAATTTCAGTATATTTGAGCAGAAAATATTAGTTAGCGTTAGCTATTACTCTGTCATTTAGGAAATCTGGTAAATTTCAAACACGTAACAGGTAATAAGTTCTACGCTCATGCTTAGGCGTGGGTGTACTTATTCCATTACGTAAGGTTTACCAGAGCCTCTAAAGGTGGGATATAGTTACAAACCCACGCTTTTTTGTTTTGAATAACCAATAATCTACTTAGGGTTTGGGTGGAATTAAACAATTTCACTTATGAAAAAAATTCTCCTATTTATCCTCTTATTTTATACCTTAGCAGGTGTATCACAGACCCTTACAAAGAAATACAACAGCGTAAACAACAGGTATGAGTATTTTGACAGTCGTGGTAACATGGTTGGTTATCAATTTTATGACAATCTGGACAAGTCTTGGAAATATTACGAAGTTCCACAGAAACAGCAGAGTACATATGTCCAGCCTATCAATCACAACCGAGTAAATCAGGCTCTGGCTACAAAGCAAGGTAGATATGATGCAAATGTGCAGAAAATCCAAAATGCTATAGAAGACATAGCCGATAAAATCATGAGTCTAGAGATAAATGAGAGTGCCAAAGAACGAATATCAGAAAGGTTTGACATAATACTGAACAATCTGAACGCCTCTAAGTATAATTATTCAAACTCAACAACAACAAATAACGTCATCAATTGGATGTATAATGAGATAAACAAAGCAATCAAACAAGAAACCGAATAGATATTTATGGATATTAAAATTGAACAAACACGTACACCAGAAGAATTAGAAGCTTTAATTAAACGAATTAGCGAACAATACACAGATGAAGTTAAGAGCATTTCAGACCTAGAATTTGGTAAATTTATTGATTCATTAACTGCTAGTGGCAATAGACTTAAATCAGATTTAGAGACAGCCCTAAATTTGTACTATCCAAATGTAAATAGCTCGCTAGAGGTTAGAGCTGCAAGACTTGCACAACTGTATCAAATATTTACTCCATATCTTTCTTTTTCCAAACTAGTGAATGAGATAATATCTCAACGGGAAGCAAGGAGAGAGAATCAAGATTAAAACTGAATTCTACCTCAACTCCTAAAGCTTTTAATTGTTGTACTTTTACTTTAGTGTCTAAAAGGAATTCAGTAATATCATGTAAACCATTAATAGTTAAGAGTTCCATAATTTTAAAGTATTAAAAAAGCCACTCCAATTACGGGTGGCTTTTGTTGTTAATAATGAGTGATTTAGCAACGAAACTATATTATTTGTAGCTTAGCAAAAATTTGTTTTTATGAAAAAAGAATACACTTATGAGGAAATATGGGAGCATCAATCAATAATTGTTTATATAGCGAATTATCGATTTAGCACACTCAAATATCTCAAAAATCAGTATGAATTGAATAATCCTGCTACCTACAGCAGATTTATTCGTGAATCTATGTATGCTTTTAGAGAAACAGTAATAATTGATTTGTGTAAGTTATTTATCAAGCCGAGTCCAAATGAGGATATAGAAAGAATGTATAAAGGTTTCAACAGTCAACTTAATTTCTACTATAACATACACAAATACAAAAACGATATAGAAGAAGAAAAATTCAATTCTATATCCAAAACTTTAGAAGACAATCAAGAAAAGGTAAATTACCTGTTAACAGTTCGTGATAAAGAAATTGGACATAAAGATTTAAGTCATAGTGATAGGCATAAATTTCATTTAAACGATTTATCTATACTTTCTGAATTGCTAGAGATAGCAAAACAAATTATTCTAACTCATTCATATAGGCATGATTTTGATGAATACTCAGAGGATTATACTCAACCTAAATGGGCAATAGATGTTCTTGATGCAATAAATTTTCAAAGAAATGAAACCGAAAGCATGAAGTTTATCAATAACTTAAAATCAGACAATAATTAAAAATCTGGTGTAACCAACGTAAAATAAAATCATGATAGAAATATTCAACAATAAAACAAACTCCAAAATAACAATAGATGATTTAGATGTTGACGTACAGTTATTGCCTAGACACTATGAAGATATACCATATGTAATAATAGAACTTAATAATATTGATTGGGTGAGGCATTCATATGCATGTAAAGACTGCAAAAGTTTTAGAGAATCTTTTGGTTCTGGTGATGTAAATTGGCATATAAGCTATTTGGGCAAAACCTATAGGCTGAATATGGATTCTTTAGGAGGCGACAAATATCCTTCAAATCAAATAGTTTCTAAATTATCGGATTATCAATCTGGAACATTTCTTACTCTAATTTTTAGTGATATTCCTATTGAAACAGATGAGATTCAAAAACTACTTAATAAAGAAGTAGATAATGAAAATTATGAAAAGGCATGTATTTTAAGGGACATTATAAAAGATTCTACCTCTACTTAGTGTAAATTAATATTTTGTTTTACCGTAAAAATGGTATACTTACCTAAATTTTTCAATAAATAATGGATAATTCAGAACTTTTTAAATGGCTAGCAATAGCTTCACCAATCTTTAGTGGTGTAATAGTAGGTATTGTTAGTCATACTCTTTCAAATCGTTCAAAGCGTATAGAACTACTCTATCAACACAAGATTCCAGCATTTCAAGAAATCTATAAAATACTTACTGACTATAAATTTGAATTAGAATCAAACGTATATGATAGTGAGTTTCTTGAAAGCAATCCTGATTCAAAAGGGTCTTTGGAAACAGTTAGTTTGTTAAACAATGCTTATATACGCAATAGTATTTACTTGAATAAAAAGAGTAGGCAAGCAATTATGGACTTAGTAGGTAAAATACATTTTATGTGTAGTTTTCAGCTTACTGCATTACAGGAAAATTTCAAAATTCAAAAGCCACCTTATGTGGAAATGACAATTGAAGTTAACAAAGTGATTGAGATTTTATATAAAGACCTTAATATTAAATAGACTTTTAGTGTAAACTGCTACATAGTCACCAAAAATTATTACTGTATGTAATTGGACATGCAATTACAGATTATTAAAAAAGAGGCCAAGTGCCTCTTTTTTATTTCAAACTCGATTGAAGATTATTGTTTTTTATTCTGATTTTCATATACAAGATCTATTATTTTTTCAAGTGCTCCTTTAATCTGTTGCGTTCCCTCCTCTTTTGTCAAATCGATTCCACAAAATGTTTCTGCGTTCACTCCTTTATACATATTCAGATAATAGATTCCGGAAATTAGTATTGCCATAATTGACCTGTATTGTACTGCGTTTTCGCTAAAGTACGGATCTGCAACCTGGCTAAAAAGTTGTTCCCCGTTTTGTTCCCGATTGTCTGCGATAGTTCTTAACGAATTGCGTTTTTCAGCAACACCCCAAAGTAATATTTTCTGAAGGTTTTTATTATGGGAAACATAATCAAATTGTTGCGTAAGTAGCTGTTTCGAAAATTCTTGTCCTCCATCTGTAATTTCAGGAGTTGATTGTCCATCCACATTACTCCAAAAATCCAGTGAACTTATGTATTCATCGATAAGCTGGTCTGTTCCACCAAAATAATTGTAAATCATTTTTTTATCCACACCGGCTGTGGCGGCAATATCGTTTACTTTTAAACCCGAGTAGCCTTTTGTCTCCAGGATTTGACCCACTGCATCCAAAAACTTTTCTTTGCTTCTTTCTTTATTCCGGATAGTGCCGGCTGCTGCTTTCCTTTTCATAGCGATTATTAATCTGTTTGCAATTTAGCAAATTTCGATTAAGTTTTAGACACTAGTTAGTGTTTTATTTTTATACCTTTGCGGAAAAATATACCCATTACGATGAATCCAATAACAAAAAAAGTAAAAACAATTACCTTATTCTTCCTGTGCATTATAGGCCAAACTGCAACTGCCCAAAACAAACTGGATGCTTATTTTGATCATCTTGCTGCTAATAACAAAATGATGGGAAGTGTGGCAATCTCTTTCAATGATAGTATTATCTATAAAAAAGCGATTGGTTATGCCAATGCAGATACCAGGACAAATAATACAACCGAGACAAAATTTCGTGTGGGGTCCATTACTAAAACCTATACGGCAGTTTTAGTATTAAAAGCAGTAGAAGAAAAACTGCTTACGCTGGACACAAAACTGAGCAATTATTACCCGGAAGTAAAAAATTCAGAAAAAATAACGATTGAACAATTACTAAAACAAAGAACGGGAATTTACAATTTTACCGAAATTGCCGATGAGGTACAATGGGGACAGCAATTTCATTCACAGCAAGAATTCATCAATTACTTTATCAACCAAAAGAGCAATTTTGAGCCTGGAACGGATTACGAATACAGTAATACCAATTATGCTTTATTAGGATTTATACTAGAGAAAATTTATGGCAAGACCTATACTGAAATCTTAGACGAAAAGATTGTCAAGCCATTGCATTTGCGCAATACCTATTATAGTTTTGAAACAGACGAAGCCAAAAACGAGGCACTTTCCTATTCTATCCAGGATAAGTATGTTCGAAATGAAAAAACTAATTTCTCCAATCATCCGGGAAGTGGCGGAATTGTTTCCAATCCAACAGAACTAAACAAGTTTCTTTTTGCTTTGTTCAACGGTAAACTCATTACACCGGAAAGCCTTAAAATAATGCTTCCAGAGGAAAGAGGCACGTATGGTATGGGAATCATAAAATTAAGTTTTAAAAACCCTGAGGGATATACACATAGTGGAAGAGTCGAGAATTATATTTCTGATTATTATTATTTTCCTGAAGAAAACATAGGAATTGTTTCCTTAACCAATGCCGTCAATATCATCACTGACGAAGTCATGAATTCTATGTTAATGTTTCTTTATAAGCAGGCTCCCGAATTAGCTAATTTTAATGCAACGGCTGAGGTTTCAGAAAAGGATTTTATGGCTATAAAAGGAACCTATCACTCAAAGAAAACCGAAGCAACAGTAACTATTTCCTCAGACGGTCAAAACCTAATCTTTCAGGATTCCAGAGCCGGACAAGCGTATGTTCCGCTAAAATATAAAGGAACGAATGAATTTGAATATGAAGATTTAAAACTTGTGTTTGTACCTAAAAAGAAAGAAATGATTTTTGAGCAAGGTGGAGTAAAGGTTGTTTATAAGAAGAGATAATACTTCTATCTAAATTCATAACTGAAAAGAATAGTACCAAAATCATTAATTCTGGTACAAACAGCAACATTGCCAGATGTTGGAAGGTTCTCTCCAAAATTTTGAAAAAATTAAAACCAAAGAAGCCATTGTTAATGGCTTCTAAAGACAATATAACTTACAAGAAAAGCGGTACCTGCCGGACTTTACTAAACATTGCCCTTATTAAAACCTTAACAATTTTTACATATTTTCTGTAATTGGAGATTTCCAAATAGGTTTAGGTTTGTAAAAAATATATTTTTTTACATGAATTGTTATATTTCTATACTAAAAATTTATTTCTTTGCGTTTTAATACAAATTAACAGGACTTAACTTAAACAAATACAGACACATGACCCTCATCAAACCCTTCCCGGCACGCCTGGCAGTT
>NZ_VFJE01000050.1 GCF_006385255.1 Flavobacterium microcysteis | reverse complement strand
GTGGCCAGACCTATACCGTTTACGTGAAAGACGCCAACGGTTGCGAGATCACGCCTCTGACCTTCACAATAAATGTGGGTGTGGACATACAGCCAACTGCGACGGTAGTTCCAAACTGTACCGCCAACGTACCAGGAAACACGGTAACCATAGGAGTAAATCCTGCTGTTGCTTCCCAAGTACAGTATTCATTGGACGGGGTAACCTATATTGCTTCCAACGTATTTACGAATGTGGCACCGGGAACACACACGGCTTACGTACAGCATACGAACGGATGTACCAAGACTGTTCCTTTCACTATCAATGTGCTACAGCCTGTTGTTGCAAATGCAAACGTGACAGCCAACGTATTGTGCTTCGGACAATCAACCGGAAGCATCCAGGTGACAGCCACGGGTGGAACAGGAACGATTGAATATGCAATATCGCCTGCCTTTACTTACGGAACTTCAAACACGTTCAATAACCTTGCAGCAGGAACTTATACCATCAGGGTAAAAGACAATATCGGTTGTGAAATCACACTGGCAAACATCACGGTAACCCAACCAGCGGCAGCTCTTTCAGCTACAGTTGGAGGAACGCACGAAATCTGTTTGGGTGAAAATAACGGTACGATAACCATAACGCCAGCAGGCGGAACAGCGCCTTACACCACAAGTCTGGATTCTAACAATCCTGCCGACTTTACTTCGACGCTGAACTATACCAACCTTAACGGAGGCCAGACTTATACTATCTATGTGAAAGATGCAAACGGTTGCCAGATTACACCGTTGACCTTCACAATAAACAGAGGTGTTGACATCCGACCAACGGCAACGGTAGTACCAAACTGTACCAACAACGTACCTGGAAACACGGTTACTATAAACGTAAATCCTGCTGTTGTTACACAAGTACAGTACTCATTGGACGGAATCAACTATGTTGCTTCCAACACGTTTACCAACCTTGCTCCTGGAAACCATACTGCTTTTGTGAAACACCTAAACGGGTGTGTGAAGCCGGTTACTTTCACCATCAATACGCTATTGCCTGTCGCTGCAAATGCAAACGTAACGGCTAACGTATTATGTTTTGGACAATCTACAGGTCGTATTCAAGTGACAGCCTCTGGAGGAACAGGAGTGTATCAATATGCGATTTCTCCTGCGTACAGCTACTCTTCTTCAAGTACATTTAACAATCTTGCTGCCGGAATATATTCCGTAAAAGTGAAAGATGTGAATGGTTGTGAAATCACGCTTACAAATATTACGGTAACACAGCCTGCGGCGGCTCTTACAGCAATCGTAACTGGAACACCGGAAACGTGTGACGGATTAGACAATGGTACTATAACAATAGTACCTTCAGGAGGAACGGCTCCGTATTACACAAGCCTTAATTCAAACAACCCTGCCAACTTTACAACGACACTGAACTACACCGGCTTAATAGGTGGAAGACAGTATACTGTATATGTAAAAGATGCCAACGGATGTCAGATTACTCCGGTAGTATTCCGTGTAAATGAGGGCTTAAATCTGCAACCTACTGCAGTTGTAGCCACAAATTGCAACGGTAATACACCAGGAAATACGGTAACAGTTTCTGTAAATCCTGCTGCTGTAAACGACGTACAGTATTCATTGGATGGAATTAATTATGTAAACTCCAATGTTTTCAACAACCTGCCTGTAGGCACACATACTATTTATGTGAAGCACACTAACGGTTGTACTAAAACAACATCGGTTAGGATCAATGCAGTAACACCTATTACTGCAAATGCAACAGCAGTTAATGCTACTTGTAATGGCCTGTCAAACGGACGAATTACTATAACAGCTTCAGGAGGAACTGGACCGCTACAATATGGAATTTCTCCGGATTTCAACCTTTCTTCAAGCAATGTATTCCAAAACCTTGCGGCAGGAAACTATATTGTTAGAGCTGTTGATTCTAAAGGCTGCTACAAAGAGGTAAACATTGCGGTAACAGAACCTAATGCGTTACTAGCAACTGCTATTGATGTTCTTCAGGAAATTTGTGTAGATGATGATAATGGTGCTATTGAAATTTCGGTAACCGGAGGAACAGCTCCTTATTCGACAAGTCTTTCTGAAAATGGTACTTACGTCCGAAATGAATTCTTATATGAGAATTTAGACGGAGGACAAACGTATACCATTTACGTAAAAGATGCGAAAGGTTGTACTACTTCTCTACAAGTAACCTTAGATGCTCCGATTGATATCGATGCAGATGAAAATATTGTCTACAACTGTAATGGAAATACTGTTACTATATCCGTAAATCCAAGTGTTGCCAATGATGTAACCTACACATTAGATGGTGGTACGCCACAGATAGGAAACATATTCACCGATCTTAGTAACGGACGTCACACGGTTGAAGTTTTTCATGCTTCTGCATGTACAGATACCGTTTCATTCTTCATCAGCAATGCAGTACCTGTAACTGTTACTCTCGCTGAAACCGGGCTTAACAAAATTACAGCAACGGCTTCGGGGGGAACAGGAAATTACACTTATACTTTTAACGGCTATGATAATGGCAGAAATAATGTATATGTTTTCTATCAATCCGGTGCTTATGAAGTTGTAGTGACTGACAGTAATGGCTGTGAAGCACGAGCTACCATCAACGTAGTTTTCGTCGACATCACGATTCCAAACGTAACGACTCCTAATGATGACGGTGACAATGACACTTGGTCGCCTGGTAACACGCAAAACTATCCGAACATTACTACTGACATTTTCGACAGATATGGAAGGAAGATTGCAACATTGAGACAAGGACAATCATGGGATGGAAGATACAACGGTACAGAATTGCCTTCGGGAGATTACTGGTACCTCATCAAACTTGGAAATCCGAATGACAACCGAGAATTTGTCGGAAACTTCACTATTTACAGATAAATGAGAAAAGCCGTTCCTATCGAAATGGATAGGAACGGTTTTAATTAAAGTGCCCCAAAAACAAATACAAAATGAAAAAAATATATCACCTTCTGTTGATTTTCTTGACAATACAGACATTGCATTCTCAAGAATTGTCGATACCTACCTTCACCCAATATCTGGCAGATAACCCGTTTGTTATTTCGCCATCATATGCAGGAATAGGCGACAATGTGAAGATTCGAATGAACGGCCTGACACAATGGGTTGGAGTTAAAGATGCCCCGGATATGCAATCGTTGGCAGCCGACATGAGGATTGCGGATAATTCAGGAATCGGAATATTTCTTTATAATGACAAAAACGGGAATACACGCCAATATGGAGGCAAGTTTTCGTTTGCACACCACCTTATTTTGGATAAATATTACGACCAATTCCTGTCTTTAGGTATTTCCTATAACCTAAACCAATTCCGACTTGAAATTGAAAATTTCAATGTTCCCGATATCGGCGTAAAAGATGACAGGGCTGTCATCAACCACAACTTTGATGTATCTGTATTATATCGTTTTCAGGATTTTTATTTTAGTTTCAATGCCAGTAACCTCCTAAATAAAAACCTGGACAAGTTCAATATCAATGAACCTGGAAAACTTCGAAATTATCAGTTTTATACCGGTTATGTCTTTAGAGAAAACCGAAACAGCGCCTTTGAAGTAGAGCCTTCTGCTTATGTACAATATTTCGAAAGTGATGGACGTTCCTCAACAGACCTGAATGTAAAACTACGTTGGAAAAACAATAATGACGATTATTATTGGGCCGGTTTAAGCTACCGTTTCCTGAATGACCAAATGATGGAACCTATAAACATAGGACCTATGGCAGGATTTAAAAAATCAAACTTTTACTTTGCCTATTCCTATCAGCTCACCACCAACGAGCTGCTGGCATACAACAGCGGTACGCATATGATTACACTTGGTCTTGATATTTTCCAAGGAGTAAGCAACTGTCCTTGTACTTTTTAAAGAATATATAACACATTGAAGAACGCAGGTCAATTGACCTGCGTTTCTTTTTTACCTAATTTAGCAGTTATCTTACTGCGCTTACCTACTCCCTATCCATTCTCTTATATAAGCCTTCAAAAACTAGCGCCACAAATAGTTTTTAGAATGGATATCTTCACAAAAGAGATACGAAGCAAAATCATGCGTGCCATCAAAAGCAAGGATACCAAAGAAGAACGACTTTTGGCTAAAGCATTATGGCGTCGTGGACACCGATACAGAAAACATGATAGGACTATTTTTGGAACTCCGGATCTTTCGTTCAAAAGGTATAGAATCGCCATTTTTGTTGATGGAGAATTCTTTCATGGCAAAGATTGGGAAAGTACACGAGAACGACTCGACACTAATAAAGAGTTTTGGATTGCCAAAATTGAAAGAAATAGAAATCGGGACAAAATCGTCAACGAATACCTAACCTCAAAAGGATGGATTGTACTCCGATTCTGGAGCAAAGATGTAAAAAGGAAACTATATACTACCGTCAGAACAATCGAAAAAGAAATTGAAAACATTCATAAAAGAATCTATTATAAAGATTCTCCTACTAAATAAAAAACCAACCGTAATTTTCCTATCTTTAAAATAAAAACACAGATGAAAAAAACAGTACTTCTCCTTTTTCTGATTGCAACCGTTACGGTCTACGGGCAAAAGAAACCAGCAGACAACCTGGAAAAAGAAAAAATCACAAAACTTCTGGATGAGTGGCATGCCGCCGCTGGCCGGGCTGATTTCGATGGTTATTTTGGTAAACTCACCGAAAACTCCATTTATATAGGAACTGACGCAACAGAAAACTGGAACAAAAAAGAATTCGAAGCTTTTGCCAAACCTTATTTTGATAAAGGAACAGCATGGGACTTCAAAGCTTTGGAAAGAAATATCTTTTTGAGCGATGACGGTAAACTCGCCTGGTTTGATGAGCTTTTGAATACCCAAATGAAAATATGCAGAGGCTCGGGTGTTCTGGAAAAAATAAACGGAAAATGGATGATTAGACACTATGTACTGTCTACAACTGTTCCAAATGATGTTATAGACGAAGTCATCAAGGTCAAAACACCAATTGAAGACAAGCTGATTGAAAGACTAAAGAAGAAATAAAAATAAATAAAAAAACCGTTGAAATTCAACGGTTTTTTTATTTGCTATATCCTATTTTGATAAATGTTCCAGCATATCTTTTGTCATGCTTTCCAAATCAAATTCATGTTTCCAGCCCCAATCTTTTCTTGCATACGAATCATCAATACTAGAAGGCCAGCTATCAGCAATTTTCTGTCTGAAATCGGGTTCATACGAAATTGAAAAATCAGGAATATGTTTTTTTATTTCGGCTGCAATTTCTTTTGGTGTAAAACTGATTCCAGCCAAATTATAAGAAGAACGGATTTTTATACTTTCTTTTGGCGCTTCCATAATGCTCATTGTTGCACGAATGGCATCATCCATATACATCATTGGCAATTCTGTGTTTTCAGATAGAAAACATTCGTATTTTTTATCGCTTAACGCTTTGTAGTAAATATCAACCGCATAATCTGTTGTACCACCTCCCGGAGGAGTCGACCAGCTGATTAATCCCGGATAACGGATGCTTCGAACGTCTACTCCAAAAATGTTATGGTAATATTCGCAC
Source organism: Flavobacterium microcysteis (assembly GCF_006385255.1). GTDB lineage: Bacteria > Bacteroidota > Bacteroidia > Flavobacteriales > Flavobacteriaceae > Flavobacterium > Flavobacterium microcysteis. The sequence goes on along the minus strand of NZ_VFJE01000050.1, from coordinate 297,550 downwards.
CATCTTTCACCAGACTGCTTGCTGATTCCATAAACGGTAGAAGGTTCCATAACCGTATATTGAGGCGTATCGTCTTTTGGAGTTGTTGGTCCAAAAACCGCAATACTCGACGGCCAGAATATTTTTTTAATTTTCCCAGCCTTCGCCAAATTCAACACGTGAAAAAGAGAATTCATGTTCAAATCCCAGGCAAAAGCAGGGTTCTTTTCTGCAGTTGCAGAAAGCAAGGCAGCCATCAGATAAACATCTTCAATTTGGTATTTCTCAATTACGGTTTCTACCTGGTTAAAATCCAAGGCATTTACAACCTCAAACGGACCGGAATTTACAAATTCAGGACTTCCTTTTCGCACATCCGATGCGATTACAGCGTCCTTGCCGTATTGGCTACGAAGCTTTTTTGTCAACTCTGTTCCTATTTGGCCACAAGCCCCAATAATTAAGATTTTTGCATGCATTTCACCTGTTTTTTGTTGGACAAATATAACGATTTCGAAAAACAAATTTTGCTTTGGTCAGTTTGATTTCGGAATGAAATATGAAAGATTTGTGATTATTGCATAGCAAAAATCAGGATTTCACAATTTACAATTCGTAATCGTCTCATTAACTAATGATTATTCATTGGGCAAATCCTGAAATTTTAGTGAAGTTTTATGAATATGCCGTATCTAGCTCTCGTTTTCTTACACAATTGTTTGCTAACTTTGCATTTCAAAATTACTCTATGAAAATCTATTCCTATATCATGCTGGTTCTGTTTTGCTTTTTAGTTTCCTGTAAGGATGACGAAGCAGCCCGACTGGAAGCCAATGCAAAAGACACCAAAAAAAATGAGCAAATTTTTGCTTCTATAGACAAAGCGTGGAATTTTAATCCGCAGCCAATGAGTCCTGCAGTTGGGAGCATCATTCAGAATTGGAGCGAATGGCGACTTTTTATGACAGAACTGCAACAAAAGCCTAAAAGCTCTATTGGCGCTTTTCAGCAAAAGGCAAAAACATTGTCTCAAAAAGCCATGGATTTGAATAACCATATTCCGGCTGCTTTCGACAAGCCAGAAGTTAAGAGCCGTATCATGACGCTAATCACAAAAGTGCGCTCACTTGATTTGTTTATAAATCTAAACCAAATACAAGAGCAGAAAGTCATAAAGGCAATTCCTGAAGTCAATGAAGAAATTGCCTCATTGCAATCCCAAATGGAAGAAATTGTTAGAAAAAGCGAAATCCGCCTGGAAGACGGAGAAGCAGAAATGCTGCGTTCCATTGCAAAAGATTCCTTGCAAAAACCACAATCAAAACCAGAAAACCTTCCAAAACCAAGCAATACCACACAACAAGGAGGCATTACCCCAACCTTAAATCCAAAACAAAAAAGTCAATAGTACAATTTGAAACCGCATATTCTAAAAACATACGCCGGCAATCCAAAAATCAAGCAGATTTCTGAAAATCTTGCCGTAAGGGAAAACAAAATTCAGATCAAGGGTCTTATAGGATCTTCTCTTTCTTTTGTTGTGGCCTCATTGTTCGAAAAAAGCGAACTTCCATACCTTCTTATCCTTCAGGACAAGGAAGAAGCCGCTTATTACCTGAACGACTTAGAGCAGCTCATTGGTGAAGAAGATGTTCTTTTTTATCCGGGATCCTATCGTCGTCCCTACCAAATTGAAGAAACGGACAATGCCAGTGTCTTGCTTCGCGCCGAGGTTTTGAACAGAATCAATTCCAGAAAAAAACCGGCAGTTATCGTAACCTATCCGGAAGCACTTTTTGAAAAGGTAGTTACACGAAAAGAATTAGACAAAAACACACTTAAAGTTGCTGTAGGCGATCAAATCTCTATCGATTTTATAAACGAAGTATTATTCGAATACGAATTCAAACGTGTTGACTTTATTACTGAACCGGGAGAATTCTCAGTTCGTGGAGGTATTCTCGATGTATTCTCGTTTTCGAATGAAAATCCTTTCCGTATTGAATTTTTCGGAAACGAAGTAGACAGTATCCGAACTTTTGATGTTGAGACACAATTGTCTATCGAAAAGCAGAAAAAAATTACGATTATCCCGAATGTCGAAAACAAATTCTTTCAGGAAAATCGGGAAAGTTTTTTGAATTACATCAATGAAAAGACCGTTCTTTTTATCCAGAATACAGAACTTCTTTTTTCAAAGTTGGATCAGCTTTTTGGAAAGGCAAAAGAAATCTTTGGCTCAATGCAGTCAACCGTAAACCATATCGCTCCTGAAGAATTGTTCCTTAATCAGGAAGCCTTTATCAGAAAAGCATTGGATTTTACGATTGCTGAAGTTAGCTCGAGAGCTATTTTTAAAACGCAAAAGACATTCGAATTCCATATCCAGCCACAGCCTTCTTTCAATAAACAATTTGATTTATTGCTGAACAACCTCAACGATAATCACTTTAACGGATACAAAAATTTTATTTTCTGTTCCAATGAACAGCAGGCAAAACGTTTCCATGATATTTTTGAATCGTTGGATGAAGCCAATAGCGAAAACATACGGAAACAGTACCATACCATCGTTTTCCCTTTATACCAGGGATTCATCGATGAAGAAAACCAAATAGCCTGTTATACAGATCACCAGATTTTTGAACGTTACCATAAGTTCAGCATCAAAAACGGTTATTCTAAAAAACAGACCATTACCCTAAAAGAACTGAATACGCTTTCCGTTGGCGATTATGTAACCCATATTGACCATGGAATTGGGAAATTTGGAGGCTTGCAGAAAATTCAAGTCGAAGGAAAAACGCAGGAAGCTATTAAATTGGTCTATGCCGATAATGACATCGTATATGTAAGTATCCATTCCCTACATAAAATTTCGAAATTTAATGGAAAAGACGGAACTCCGCCAAAAATATACAAGCTGGGTTCTAATGCGTGGAAAATACTGAAGCAAAAAACCAAGGCCAGAGTAAAACACATTGCATTCAATCTTATCCAATTATATGCAAAACGAAGATTAGAAAAAGGATACCAATATGCTCCGGACAGTTATCTTCAAGCCGAATTGGAATCGTCGTTTATATATGAAGACACACCAGATCAGGTAAAAGCAACCCAAGAGGTCAAAGCCGATATGGAAAACGAACGACCGATGGACCGATTGGTTTGTGGTGATGTAGGTTTTGGAAAAACAGAAGTCGCTATCCGTGCCGCATTCAAAGCGGTGGACAATAGTAAGCAAGTTGCTATTTTAGTTCCGACAACAATTCTGGCTTTCCAGCACTTCAAGACTTTTTCAGAACGTTTAAAAGACATGCCGGTTACTGTCGGATACTTGAATCGATTCCGTACGGCAAAACAAAAAACCGAAACTTTAAAACAATTGGCTGAAGGCAAATTGGATATCATCATTGGTACGCACCAGCTTGTCAATAAAAATGTTGTATTCAAAGATTTGGGACTGCTTATCGTGGATGAAGAACAAAAATTTGGCGTCAACGTAAAAGATAAGCTAAAAACAATCGGTACCAATATCGATACGCTAACACTTACAGCAACACCAATACCGAGAACCTTACAGTTTTCGTTAATGGCAGCTCGAGATTTATCGGTTATCACAACACCTCCACCAAACCGCTATCCTATAGAAACACAGGTTGTACGATTTGGAGAAGAACTAATCCGTGATGCTATTTCTTATGAAATACAAAGAAACGGCCAGGTTTTCTTTATCAATAACCGTATTGAAAACATCAAGGAAATTGCCGGAATGATACAGCGCCTTGTTCCCGGAGCAAGAGTTGGTGTAGGTCACGGTCAGATGGATGGCAAAAAACTGGAAGAATTGATGCTTGCCTTTATGAATGGCGAATTTGATGTTCTGGTTGCCACAACCATCATTGAAAGTGGACTTGACGTTCCAAATGCCAATACAATATTCATCAACAATGCTAACAATTTCGGATTATCAGACCTGCACCAGATGCGTGGTCGTGTAGGACGAAGCAACAAAAAAGCATTTTGTTACTTTATCACGCCACCTTATTCTTCAATGACAGACGATGCTCGAAAGAGAATCCAGGCGTTGGAACAATTCAGCGAATTGGGAAGCGGATTCAACATTGCCATGAAAGATTTGGAAATCAGAGGTGCAGGAGATTTATTAGGCGGAGAACAAAGCGGTTTCATTAATGAAATTGGTTTTGAAACCTATCAAAAAATCATGAACGAAGCTATTGAGGAATTGAAAGAAAACGAGTTCAAGGATTTATACGAAGACGATAACAAAGGCACTGAAAAAGAATATGTAAAAGAAATCCAGATCGATTCTGATTTTGAACTCCTATTCCCTGACGAATACATCAATAACGTTTCCGAAAGGCTCAACCTGTATAATGAATTGAGCAATGTGAAAAATGAAGAAGAACTTTTGGCTTACGAAAAAAAGTTAATCGACAGATTCGGAGCTTTGCCAAAACAAGCCATCGCCTTGCTAAACAGCATCCGCATCAAATGGATTGCAACCCGTTTAGGAATAGAAAAGCTTGTACTGAAACAAGGCAAAATGGTAGCCTATTTTGTTTCAGACCAGCAATCAGAATATTACACATCAAACCAGTTCCATAAAGTATTGCAGTTTGTGCAACGCAACGGAAATCTTTGCAAGATGAAAGAGAAAGAAACCAAAAACGGCCTACGCCTTCTACTGACTTTTGAGAATGTCAAGTCGGTTAGGAAAGCTCTGGAATTGATGGAAATGATTTAAAAACAAAAAGCCGCTTATTAATAAGCGGCTTTTTGTTTATAGGCTTTTTAGGTCCTTGATAACTTTGAAGGCAACATCTACTTCATCTTCGCTCACAAGGATCGTAAATTCATAGGAAGTTGAGATTACTTCATTGACAATGATTCCTTCCCAGGCAAGACGCTGGAAAATAAAATAGTAAACGCCCGGTGTCGAAACGTTATCTTTAGGAAGTTTGACAGTAATCGATGCCAAATTTTCCCATTTGTGAAGCATTTTTTCGCCAACAAAATGTTTGTCGACCAAATGGCTCACGCTTTCACTGACCACAATATTGGTTTCGCTTACACCTCTTGAAGAAGTGTAAAAAATATCCGAATAGGTGTTGATTTCAGAAATCAGGCTAGCCTGCTTGTCTAAAATCTTATCAGAAACAGCGAAAGTAAAATCGGTAAGCGATGAACGTACCGTAATTTCGCCGATGCCTTTTAGAACTTTTAAGATTTTATGGTTTAACCTAAAATCTAAATCTTCCGAAAGACGTTTTAGAGCCATAACAACAGCTCCTTGTTTTACCTCTTTTCCTAATTCTTGTTTTAAATCGGGAAGCATATTTCTTGACAACGAAGTCAGATTTATGATTCCTTGAGACAAAGCGCTCAAGAGGAAAGGCTTTGTCTTGATGTAGTGCTCTACAACAGACGATATTGTTTTCATAATGGGTAAATTGGTGGTAATAGTTTTACAAACATACAATTTAAAAACAATTTGTTAAAAGCATAACCGTTAAAAATGTAAAAAAGCATCAATCAGATGCTTAATTGTGAAATTTTCTGCGTTTTTATGAATTGAGATGATGTCAAAGCGAACATTGACATCTAAATTTTTAACAATAACGTATTCATTGACGGCTTTTACTAAAAGCTGTATTTTTTTGGGCTTCACAAATTCCTGTGGCAATCCGAATTCTAGACTGGATCTTGTCTTGACCTCAACAATTGCAAGCACATCGTCTTTTAAGGCAATAATATCGACTTCCGCTTTTTGAAAAACCCAATTCGTTTCTAAAATTTTATAGCCTTCCTTTTGCAGGTACTCCGCTGCAAGTTGTTCACCCTGCTTTCCGAGTTCATTATGGACAGCCATGATCTATTCAAATTTCAAAACCGTTTCCTTGTCATTGACTTCCAATGTTACACTTTTTCCTAAAATCAAAGCACGGTTGTCTTTGATATGGCCAGCCGGAAAATTATAAGCGATTGGAATTTTAAGATCTTTTACAACATCTTCTATGATTTCAAGAGCATCTTTTCCCCAAGGAATATCATTGTCATTCATAGAAGTCATTCCGCCAACGATAATACCTTTCAGGCCGTCAAGCGAACCATTCCTTTTTAAGTTCATCATCATCCTGTCGATATGGTAAAGGTATTCGTCCAAATCTTCTATAAAAAGGATTTTCCCTTTCATATCAACCGCAGATTTAGACCCCTGAATACTGTATAAAACGGAAAGGTTTCCGCCTACCAGCTCGCCCTGAGCTTTTCCTTTTTTATTAAACGGATGGGTTGGGATATGATATTCCAGCTTTTCGCCAAACAATGCTTTTCGGAAAGATTCAATAGCCTCAGGAGTTGCGGTCTTGGCACTAATAGCCATAATAGCATGCAACGTACCTATATCCATATTGTTAATATGGCTGTGCATTACCGTCATATCGCTAAACCCTATAACCCATTTCGGTTTTTTCTTGAAGTTTGTAAAATTAATTCGGTCAACAATCCTTACGGTTCCATAACCGCCTTTTGCCGCCCAGATGGCTTTGATAGCTGGATTGTCCAGCATTTCCTGAAAATCGGTTGCACGTTGCCAGTCTGCTCCGGCTAATTGATTTTGCTCTTTACCAATCGTTTTGCCTATCACCACTTTGAGTCCCCAACTTTCCAGCAACTTAATTCCCGGTTCAATAGTAGCTAAATCAATTTTTCGGGCTGTGGCTAAAATGCCCACCGTATCTCCTTTTTTCAAATATTCTGGCATGACGAGTTTGTTTTGTGCGTGAAAGGTTAAGAAATGCAATAATGTTAGAGCAGTAAAAAATAGTTTTAATCGATTCGGCCTTTGCATAATGTCTGATTTCTGTTAAACAAATAAACAAATAAACGAGGTAATCTGCAAGTTAGGCACCTTGAAACCTATCGTTTTATCCTTTAGATTTGTAACACCATTTTAGGTATTTCAGCGCCAATAGATTATTTTTGCATACTTATTAGAGAAAATCCATGATACAAGATCCAAAAAGATATACGATTACGGCAGCTTTGCCATACACTAACGGACCTATACACATTGGCCACCTGGCAGGAGTATATGTTCCTTCAGACATCTATGCTCGTTTTCTGCGTATGCAAGGCCGCGATGTTGCCTTTATTTGCGGAAGCGACGAACACGGAGTTGCTATTTCAATGAAAGCAAAAAAAGAAGGAATCACGCCACAAGAAGTAATCGACAAATATCATACGCTGATCAAGAAATCTTTTGAAGATTTCGGAATTTCTTTTGATAACTATTCCAGAACATCGGCAAAAATTCATCATGATACAGCTTCTCAGTTTTTCAAGACTTTATATGATAAAGGTGATTTTATTGAAGAAGTAACGGAGCAGTTGTATGATGCAAAAGCCAATCAGTTTTTGGCGGACCGTTTTGTTATAGGAACCTGTCCAAAATGCGGTAATGAAGAAGCTTATGGCGACCAATGCGAAAGATGTGGTTCGTCGTTAAACGCTACGGATCTTATCAATCCAAAATCGACTATTACTGGTGAAACGCCAATCTTAAAATCGACAAAACACTGGTTCCTTCCTTTAGACAGATACGATGCTTTCTTGAGAGAATGGATTTTAGTAGGACATAAAAATGACTGGAAACCTAACGTTTATGGTCAGGTTAAATCATGGCTGGAAGACGGCTTAAAACCTCGTGCTGTTACGAGAGACTTAGATTGGGGAATTCCGGTTCCGGTTGAAGGTGCAGAAGGCAAAGTTTTATACGTATGGTTTGATGCGCCAATTGGCTATATCTCATCTACAAAAGAATGGGCACAACGTGAAGGAAAAGACTGGGAACCCTATTGGAAATCAGAAGATACGAAACTGGTACATTTTATCGGAAAAGATAATATCGTATTCCACTGCGTGATTTTCCCTGCAATGCTAAAAGCTGAAGGAAGCTATATTCTTCCGGATAATGTTCCTGCAAACGAATTCCTGAATTTGGAAGGAAATAAATTGTCAACTTCAAAAAACTGGGCTGTCTGGTTGCATGAATATTTGGAAGACTTCCCGGAAAAACAAGATGTATTGCGTTATGCACTAACATCCAATGCTCCGGAAACAAAAGACAATGACTTTACTTGGAAAGATTTCCAGGCAAGAAACAATAATGAATTGGTTGCGATTTTTGGAAATTTCATCAATCGTGTCGTGGTACTGACCAACAAATATTATGACGGAACAGTACCTCAACCAAATGAGTTTTCAGAGATCGACGAAGCTACCTTGACGGAGCTAAAAGCCTATCCGGCAGTAATTGCAAGTTCTGTTGAACGCTACCGTTTCAGAGAAGCATTAGGCGAACTGATGAATGTTGCCCGTCTTGGAAACAAATATCTGGCAGACGAAGAGCCTTGGAAAGTCATCAAAGACAATCCGGAAAGAGTAAAAACCCAGATGTATGTTGCCTTACAGATTGCAGGTGCGCTAAGCGTATTGGCAGAACCGTTCTTACCGTTCACAGCTCAAAAGCTGACACGCATTTTAAAAACAGAAAACAAGTTTTCTTGGGATACTATTTCTGAAAATTCAGACCTGATTCCATCTGGACATAAAATTGGCGAAGCCGAATTGCTTTTTGCAAAAATCGAAGACGAAGAAATACAAAAACAAGTAGATAAATTGGAAGCTACAAAAACAGCCAACAAAGCAGAAAACAAAAAAGCAGAACCTCAAAAAGATCTGATCCAATATGAGGATTTTGCAAAAATGGACTTGCGTGTTGGAACTATTCTTGAAGCAGAAAAAATGCCAAAGGCAAACAAACTCCTTGTTTTAAAAATAGACACAGGAATCGATATCAGGACTATTGTTTCTGGTATTGCCGAAAGCTTTTCTCCTGAAGAAATTATTGGAAAAAAAGTTACCGTTTTGGCCAATCTGACTCCAAGAAACCTACGTGGCGTTGAAAGCCAGGGAATGATTCTGATGACGACAAATCCGGAAGGAAAACTCGTTTTTGTAAATCCGGATGCTGAAGCTGGTAACGGAGAAACTATAAATTAATAAAATTCAATCTCTTTATTCCACTACCCTGGCAGGGTTTTAAACCCTGCCAGGGTAGTAAAAAAAGAAGAAAAAGGATTACCTAAAAAAATGAATATAAAAGTAATTGCTTTCGACGCAGACGATACCTTATTTGTAAACGAACCTTATTTTCAGGAGACAGAAGAAAAATTTTGTGCTCTGATGCAGGATTATTTATCACACCAGGGATTATCTCAGGAATTGTTTCGGGTAGAAATCCAGAACCTTTCCCTATATGGTTATGGAATCAAAGGATATATCCTTTCCATGATCGAAGCCGCAATGAAAATTTCAAACAAAACCATCAGTGTTGATGTGATTGAAAAAATAATTGAATACGGTAAAGAGTTACTTCAAAGACCTATAGAATTACTAGATGGTGTTGAAGAAACATTGCAAGCCTTGCACGGAAAATACAAACTAGTCGTTGCCACTAAAGGCGACCTACTTGACCAACGCCGTAAATTGCACAATTCAGGTTTGGGACATTATTTCCACCATATCGAAGTAATGTCAGACAAACAGGAAAAAGACTATCATGACTTGCTTAACCGATTAGAAATAAAACCGGAAGAATTTTTCATGATTGGGAATTCTTTAAAATCAGACGTACTGCCTGTATTGGGAATAGGCGGCCATGCCGTGCATATTCCTTTCCATACGACTTGGGCACATGAAAAAATTGACCATAAAGTAGAACACAAAAATTTTAAGGCTGTAGACAAGATTACTGAAGTCTTACCGCTTTTACTATAATTAAAATACAACAGCTCCAGTTTGCTGAAAAATAGAATGAAAACCAAATTAGACCTAAATACTTGGCCAAGAAAAGAACACTTTGAATTCTTCAGCAAATTTGAAGAACCATTTTTTGGAATAACCGCCACTATAGACTGTACAAAAGCTTACGAAACTGCTAAGAAAAAAGGCACTTCTTTCTTTTTGTACTACCTGCACAAAACTTTATCAGCAGTGAATTCTGTTGAGAATTTTCATTACAGAATTTCTGAAGGAGAAGTATACCGTTATGACAAGATCGATGCTTCACCTACATTAACACGTGATGACAATACGTTTGGTTTTTCATTGGTCGAATTTTTCCCTGATTTTGAAATTTTTGAAGCCAAGGCTAAAGAAGAAATCGAACGAGTAAGAAATACGCCCGGCCTATTTACAAGAAGCTTTGAAGCTGACAACCTGATTCATTTTTCTGCTATTCCTTGGGTTGATTTCACTTCTTTGTCACATGCTCGCAGCTTTTCTTTTCCCGACAGCTGTCCTAAAATTTCAATAGGAAAAATGGTTACGCATGATAATGGAAAAAGAACAATGTCAGTTTCCGTCCATGTTCATCATGGATTAATGGACGGTTTGCATGTTGGAGAATTCTTCAACAAGTTTCAAGAATTTATGGATTCTTAAACTGGTATTGTTTTTGAGCAGAAAGAAACTAAAAAACAACAGCTTATGAAAAAAATATTCCTTACGCTTTTTACTCTTTGCTGCATCAATCTTTCCTTCAGCCAGACACTGCTTGCCTCGCATCCTTTGGAACTAAAAAAGGCATCGAGCAACCACCAAATCATCAATGCTGTAAACAGCCAAAATCAGGTGTTTGCATTTGCATCAGATAAAGAAAAATTAAAAGTCCTGAAATTCAGCAATTCTTTGTTTTTTAAAGACAGTCTATCCGTAAGCCGTCCTGACAAAAGCTATGAGGCTATGGTAGGATTTAGTTTCGAAGACAATGGAAACCCATACCTGTATTGGTCTTCTGAAGACTACACTAAAATCCAGTCGTTGTATTTTGATTTCAACAACCACACCTCATCAACTGTCCCCTATCAGGTTTCTTTTAAAAATGAAGATATCCTTTCTGTCTTTAGCGAAAACAATTCCTTTTACATCCTATCGCTGATTCAAAAAGAAGACAAGCTGAAATTTTATTGCTTTAATAAAGGACAATTAGAAGAAAAAATCGTTGATTTCTCGTCCTTTAAATTCATCGATGAAAATGGAAAATCGTCAACCTTTTCTAAATTAGTCAAAGAAAATTCAATCGAAAAGATCGATACCCGCTCATCAAATCCTCTTTTCCAAAGTGTTTCTAAGATAAAATTTTATGTTACCGGAAAACAAATGATGCTCACTTTTGATTCGTCGAGCAGGACACAGCTTTTCGACATCGACCTTACTACGTTTGCCATAAACGAAAAAATAATCTCATCATTAGCCATAAAAGGAAATGGCGGCCAATCCAACTCTTATTTCCACAACAATAAATTATACCAGATTAGGGCTAATGGAGAAGAATTGGCAATAGCCGCAGTTGATATGACTACAGGTGAACAGCTGAAAAACTATACTGCCACCCCAAAAGATTCCATTTCATTTAGAAATTCTCCGCTCTATTCCCAGACCGGAAATCAAAGAGGACAGGAATTAAAAAACACTAAAAAGTTTTTCCAAAGGTTAAACAATTCTGATTTAGGAATTACCGTATATAAAACTCCTGCGGCTATCATGGTTACGGCTGGTGGCATACGAGATGTAAGCTCAACCGGAGGGATTCTTTTAGGATTATCAACGACCGTAGCGATGGCTGTTTCGGGGAGCTATTATTCTCCAGACGGCATATTTGACAGCGAAAATATGCAAACCATATATTTCGAAGGTCTGTTTGATGATAAATTCGAACATAAAAAAGGCCCTCAGCAAGGATTGGCTGTAGATTATATTTCACAGTTCCTGAATGAAAACAATGCTTCTCTCGTTTCTGTTTTTCCATATAAGGATTATTTTATCATGGGATATTACGATTCTAAAAAGAAAGAATATGCTTTGAGAAAATTTGAAGATTCTAATGACTGATCCTATTTAATGCTACCCATAGCTTTTCATCCCATATACAAACATCCTCTGCCAGATGGTCATCGTTTCCCAATGCTGAAGTACGAACTGCTTCCGCAACAATTGCTTCATGAAGGAATTGTCGTTGAAAGCGATTTTTTCACGCCGGGAATACCGGACTTACAATACATCCTGGCAGTTCATGATAAAGTATATGTTGACGAACTGATTAACCTTACATTAGAAGCAAGAGCAGCACGCAAAATAGGCTTTCCACTTTCTGCCGAACTGGTCGAACGCGAACTCCGGATTGCACAAGGCACAATATTGGGTTGTGAAAAAGCGCTACAGACCGGCATAGCCTTTAATATAGCCGGAGGAACGCATCACGCCTATTCAAATCGCGGTGAAGCTTTCTGCCTTTTAAACGATCAGGCTATTGGCGCACAATATCTTATAGATAAAAATCTGGCCTCAAAGATTCTTATTATCGACCTGGATGTCCATCAAGGCAATGGAACGGCTGAGATATTCCAAAACAACCCCAATGTTTTTACTTTTTCGGTTCATGGAAAATCCAATTATCCTTTCAAAAAGGAAACATCTGACCTGGATATTGCTTTGCCTGACAAGATCAGAGACGAGGAATACCTACGCATCATAAATGATACAGTTCCAAAATTAATCCAACTTGAAAAGCCAGACTTTATATTTTATCTGAGCGGAGTAGACATCTTAGATTCGGATAAGCTAGGAAAACTGGGATGTTCGATAGAAGGCTGTAAAAAAAGAGACGAAATCGTATTGTCTCTGTGCCACAAGCTTGGAATCCCTGTCCAATGCAGCATGGGTGGAGGTTATTCGCCAGAAATAAAAACTATTATCGAAGCCCATACAAATACCTATCGGGTTGCAAAAAATATTTTTTCATAAAAAAACCATCTCGCTTTTGAGATGGTTTTGAGGGAAATTAAATCTGGATGGCGCTTAAACACGTTTGTCTTTTCTTAATTTAATTGCACATCTGCATTATCTAAAAATTAGATGTTACTTACCTAACAACATAATTTCATTAATTGTAATTTCCGTGAAATATCGTTTCTCACCGTTTTTATCGTCATAACTTCTATGAGTCAGTTTGCCTTCAATTGCAATCTGGTCTCCTTTTGTAACATATTTTTCAATAATCTCTGCCGTCTTTCCCCAAGCTACTGCAGAATGCCATTGCGTATCTGTGACTTTCTCACCCTTGTCATTCGTGTAAGACTCATTGGTAGCCAATGTTAGCGAAGCTAATTTTTTTCCCCCATCAAAATTCTTGATTTCAGGATCCTTTCCGGTATGCCCTATAAGCTGTACTCTGTTTCTTAATGTATTCATGGCGTTTAAGGTTTAAATTATTCATCAAAATTAAATCTAGCTATGCGTTTTAGCTTAAAATCAAATATGCAACGTTTTGCTTAAATTATTCGGTATATACCCGTTTACTTTCGATTGTAAGCGGTTACAAACGCTTGTAAAGAGAAAAAATATGCGTAACTTTCGTGAAATGAATTTTTTATGCAGGCGGAAATTAATAAAGTTGAATTACGAAACTTACAGATAGAAGATTATAAGCAGCTCAAGACTTCCATGTTGCACGCTTATGATGAATTTGACGAACCTTATTGGGAAGAAAAGGAAATAGAGAAATTGCTTTCTCTTTTTCCGGAAGGACAGCTGGTCATATTGGTTGACGACAAGGTAGTGGGCTCAGCCCTTTCCATTCTCGTGAACTATAAAAAAGCTAGTTCCAATCATACTTACCAAAAGATTACGGGAAATTTTTCTTTTTCCACACACGATCCGGATGGAGAAGTTTTATATGGAATTGATGTCTTTATCGATCCGGCCTATCGTGGACTTAGGCTAGGCAGAAGGTTATACGATGCCCGTAAGGAATTGTGCGAAACCTTAAACCTGAAATCCATAATATTTGCCGGAAGGATTCCGAAATATTCCCAATATTCGGAAGAGATGAGTCCAAAAGAATATATCGATAAAGTAAGGATGAGTGAATTGTATGATCCGGTTCTTTCTTTTCAGCTAAGCAATGATTTCCACGTATTGAAAATCATGAAAAATTATCTTGAGGGCGATATTAGTTCTCAGGAATATGCTGTGCTTTTGGAATGGAATAATATTTATTATGAAAAAAGCCCTAAGCTTATCAATGTCAAAAAAAGCGTTATCAGACTCGGATTGGTGCAATGGCAAATGCGTCCGCTGGCAAATCTGGAAGCCCTTTTCGAGCAATCGGAATTTTTTATCGATGTTGTTTCAGGCTATAGCAGTGATTTTGTGCTATTCCCGGAACTGTTTATCGCTCCTTTGATGGCAGATTTCAACCATCTTTCGGAAGCGGATGCCATCAGGGAAATATCTCATTTTTGCGAACCGATTCGCAAGAAATTCCAGGAATTTGCCATTTCATATAACATCAATATTATTACCGGCAGCATGCCTTACATAGAAGATGGAAATCTCTATAATGTAGGATTTCTGTGTAAAAGAGACGGGACTTATGAAATGTATACCAAAATACATATCACTCCTAATGAAGTCCAATATTGGGGAATGAAAGGTGGTTCGGAAATCAGAACTTTTGATACGGACTGTGGTAAAATTGGTATCATGATTTGTTATGATGTAGAATTCCCTGAGTTATCAAGATTAATGGCTGATGAAGGAATGGAAATCCTTTTTGTTCCTTTCCTTACCGATACGCAAAATGCCTATACCCGCGTAAAATTTTGCGCTCAGGCCAGAGCTATCGAAAACGAATGTTATGTGGCCATAGCCGGATGCGTAGGCAATCTTCCGAAGGTAAACAACATGGACATCCAATATGCGCAAGCAGCCGTCTTCACTCCTTCTGATTTTGCCTTTCCTTCTAACGGAATCAAGGCTGAAGCTACTCCAAATACAGAAATGACTCTTATTGCTGATGTTGATCTCGACCTGCTAAAAAAACTGCATGAACAGGGAAGTGTCAGGATATTAAAAGACAGACGTGACGATTTATATAAAATTAAAAAGCTGAAATAGAAAAAAATTTCTGATGTTTGTGTAAGAAAAAGATGTAGAGCCTCCCACAAAAATTCTTGCCGTTAAAAAGTATAGAATTTCCATGCCTTTTTATTAAATACCATACCATAAAGAAGATAAATTATGCCAAAATCATGTTTAGAATGTAGGGAGAGGATTACAGGTCGTGAAGACAAAAAGTTCTGTAATGACGCATGCAGGAATGCATATAATAACAAAATAAATAAAGATTCGAATAATTTAATGCGCAACATTAACAACAAGTTACGCAAAAATTACAGAATTTTATCGGGAATAAATTCTGATGGCAAAACGAAGATTTCACGGTCAAGATTACTGATTAAGGGTTTTGAGTTTGAATTTTTTACAAGTGCATTGCCAACAGAAACCGGAAATACCTACTATTTCCTATATGACCAAGCTTATTTGCCTATAGAAAATGATTCTTATATAGTAGTTAAGAAAGAATATTTAACACCACCCAAATAATCTCAACTGAATGAAAAAAAGATATAATTCCCTTATTTCTGCCTTGCTTGTTGCAGGAATCATCTATGGGGTTTTCTTTGCAATGATGCCCCAAAACGTTGCCGAAGAAGAAGTCCCTCTAACGGAATTCTCTACAAAAAGAGCTCTTGAGCAAGTTGCCACTATAGCAAAAGCACCACATTATGTTGGTTCTGAAAATCATAAGACCGTTGCCTCCCTTCTTGAGAAAGAACTTCAAAAAATGGGACTGGAAACGTCAACGCAGGAAGGATATACCTTGACAGAATGGGGAAATCTGGCAAAATCAAAAAATATTCTTGCCCGGATTAAAGGTTCAAACAACTCCAAAGCACTGATGCTCTTATCGCATTATGACAGTGCTCCGCATTCTTCTTCTCTCGGTGCGGGTGATGATGCTTCCGGAATTGCTACCATCTTAGAAAGTGTCAGGGCTTTTCTAGCCAATAAAGCAGCCAATAAAAACGACATCATTATTTTGTTTTCTGATGCAGAAGAGCTGGGCTTAAACGGAGCCGCTCTTTTCGTAACCGGACATCCTTGGGCGAAAGAAGTAGGTCTTGTCCTGAATCTTGAAGCAAGAGGAAGTGCCGGACCATCCTATATGTTGATGGAAACCAATGAAGGAAACGCATCTATGGTTAGAGAATTTACAAAAGCGAATCCTGGCTTCCCTGTTTCAAACTCTCTGATGTACAGCATTTATAAAATGCTTCCAAACGACACGGATCTGACTGTTTTCAGGGAAGAAGGAAAAATCCAGGGATTTAACTTTGCGTTTATTGACGACCATTTTAATTATCATACACAGCAGGATGACATCCAGCATTTGAGCCACACAACTTTAGCGCACCAAGGCACTTATATTGTTCCGTTGCTCAATTATTTCGCTAATGCTGATTTAAATACGCTCAACAGCAGCGACGATCATGTTTATTTCAACACTCCTTTTTACTTTGTAAGCTATCCTTTTTCCTGGAATTTTATCTTAGTCACTATTGCCGGAGCACTTTTCATTTTTATTGTGTTTATCGGTATAGGAAAAAGAACCTTATCAATAAAAGAAATAGGGCGAGGCTTTGCTCCGTTCTTTGCCTCTCTCCTGATTTCTGGCGCTGCCGCTTTCTTGGGATGGAAAGTCCTGAATCAGTTCTATCCTCAATACAAAGACATTCTACACGGATTTACCTATAATGGCCATTATTATATCGGCTTTTTTGTATTTATCAGCTTGGCAATCAGTTTTGCTTTCTATAAAAAATACTATTTCGAAAACCAGGCTATGAATTTTTCCATAGCGCCTATGTTTATATGGATTTTGATAAACATAGCCCTAGCAATTTACCTTCCGGGAGCAGGATTCTTTATAATCCCTGTTTTTTGTTCCCTTATCATGCTAGCGTATTTTGTAATTACTCAGAAAAAGAGCTGGATACTGAACCTTATTCTCAGCATTCCGGCTTTTATAATTTTTGTCCCGTTTATCACCACATTCCCAATCGGATTAGGACTAAAACTACTAGCCGGAAGTGCGGTACTGACCGTTTTGGTTTTTACACTGCTATTGCCTGTTTTTGGTTACTATCCGAAAAAAGGAATTTGGGCCTCGGCAATGCTATTGATTGCTGTAGGCTTTTTTATAAAAGCACATCTAGATTCCGGTTATGAGCCAGGAAAGGCAAAACCAAATAGTCTCTTGTATGTCTATGATGGTGATACCAACAAAGCATTATGGGTGACTTATGACGAAAATCTCGACAGTTGGACGAAAGGATATTTGGGAGAGAAACCTTCAGATGCAAAACAGCTGGAACCTTATAACCTATTTAGCAAATACGATTCAAAATTCACTTATTCTAATACGGCTCCGGCTAAAGAACTGGAAGAACCTACTATCCAATTTCTTCGTGATACTGTAATTGGAACTCAAAGGCATCTTAAAATAAAAATCAGTCCTAACCGAAAGGTGAACCGCTATGATATTTTTGCACATGAGAATCTTACTTTCCATAACCTGAGAGCCAATGGTGTAAAACACATCAACCAAAAAGGCTCTGCTTTCAAGAGAAAAGGAAGAAAGCTTTTGAGCTATTATGTGACGGATAACGAACCTTTGGAATTGCAGTTCAGTATTGCTTCAAAAGCGGTACTTGACATGGATTTGATGGAGTCTTCTTTTGACCTGATGAGTAACAAAATGTTCAGCATTGCAAAACGTGAAAACTGGATGATGCCAACTCCTTTTGTGCTAAATGACGCTGTAGTCATAAAGCAGAAAATAAAACCTAATTTCAGAAAGGAAATCGTTCCTGAACAACTGTTAGACAGTTTAGAACAACAGCCAACAAACCTGGAAATCAACGCCAATGCCGCAAATTAGCATATTAGGTTGCGGCTGGCTAGGATTGCCTTTGGCTAAGGCGTTCCTAGAGAAAGGATTTTCAGTAAACGGCTCTACAACTTCCGAAAACAAACTTACTATTCTGGAAAATTCCGGGATAAAGCCTTTTTTGGTTGCTGTAAGTTCTGAAGGAATTCAAGGAAATCTGAACGGTTTTTTGAGTGATTCCGAAATACTGATTATTGATATTCCTCCAAAACTGAAAGGCGATACGAATGAAAATTTTGTAGCAAAAATTCAGAATTTGGTTTTGGAAATTGAGAAATATTCCATCAAAAAAGTACTTTTTATAAGTTCAACATCGGTATATACTGATACGGAAAACATTCCCGTTATCACAGAAGAAGATATTCCAAATCCTGATACCGAAAGTGGCAGACAGCTTTTTGAATCTGAAAACCTCTTATTAAATAATCCTAAATTCAACACTACCGTTTTGCGTTTTGGTGGATTGATAGGCGAAGACCGCCATCCGATAAAATTTCTTTCAGGCAGAGAAAATATTGAAAACCCAAATGGCCCCATAAACCTTATCCATCAGAAAGATTGTATTGGGATTATTTTAAAAATTATTGAAAAAGATAGTTGGAATACGGTTTTCAATGCAGTGGCTTCTATTCATCCAAGCAGAAAAGAATATTATACTCAAAAAGCAGAAAGCCTTGGTTTGGAGTTACCAAAATTCAATGCTGAAAAAAAATCAGTTGGAAAGATTATCGACAGCAATAAACTAGAAGTGGTTTTGGACTATAAATTTAACGGGATATGAAAAAAAGTCTTTTGTTTTTCTAATGTCAGGATTAGTCCTTTTTATCATTAGCTGTAATGATAAATTGCCTCTTAAACAAAACGAAAAAGAAGCCTATATTATTTCAAAAAGAGACAGCATACAAAATTTATCTTCTAAAATTGAGTATGGCCATTATGGAACTGCCAATTTTATTCTTGCTGATACAAACAAAGTTTACTTTTATGAAAATTATTCTTGTTTGGCAGCATGCGCTCCTCCTAAAGATAATCGTCCAATATTCATTGGCTTAGACACAAGAGATATAATACAGTTACCCGCAGCAAGTATTGAAGAATTTATTGACTTAAATTTTAGTCGGAAAACATTTCAAATTATTTCTGTTGCGTCCTATACCGATACTGTAAAATCGCCCATTTTAGAAAAAATGCTGTCTGCTTTTGCAAAAAAAAGAATCCCAAAATTTCTTGTCCGTAGGACAACTTTAGAGGAAGAAATTGTTCTTTACCATAAAACCCACAATTTGGCCTACCTACCCTATGAAGTTGAGTGGGATACGACACGTATAAATTTTGAATCGAAAGAAGACGTAAAAAACATATTGAAGAAAAGTCAGGAAAAGTTTAAAAAATAAAAAATCCCAAGTTCACACTTGGGATTTTTAAGTTTATTACCAGATTTTAACTCTCTTGTCTGGTTCTACATACATTCCGTCTCCTTTTTTGATTTTGAATGCTTCATAGAATGCGTCCACATTTTGAAGTGGTACATAAGCTCTGTACATTCCTGGCGAATGCGGATCTGTTTTTACCTGATTCTTAATCGCTTCATCACGAGCTTTGGTTCTCCAAATAGTCGCCCATGAAATAAAGAAACGCTGTTCTGGAGTATATCCATCAATCAATCCAGGACGTCCATTTGCTTTTAAGTACAATTGCAAACCATCATAAGCTGCATTTACACCACCTAAATCTCCGATGTTTTCACCTAAGGTAAATTTACCGTCAACATAAATTCCAGGTAGCGGCTGCAAAGCACTGTATTGGTCTGCCAAAGCACCGCCCAATCCTGTAAACTGCTTCAAGTCTTCATCAGACCACCAGTTTACCAAGTTTCCATCAGCATTATATCGAGATCCTGAATCGTCAAATCCGTGTGAAATCTCATGTCCAATTACAGCTCCGATTCCTCCATAATTAACAGCTTCATCTGCTTTGTAATCATAGAATGGCGGTTGTAGGATAGCAGCCGGGAAAACGATTTCATTATATGAAGGGTTGTAATATGCGTTTACAGTCTGAGGAGACATAAACCATTCGTCTTTATCAACCGGCTTGTTTAATTTCTCGATGTCATCTTTATAGTTCCAACGAGCTACATTTTTCATGTTTTCAAAATAAGTTCCTCCTTTTTCAGGAGCAACAATTGTCAATGTAGAATAATCTTTCCATTTGTCAGGATATCCAATTTTGATTCTTGACTTGTGTAATTTTTCAATGGCACTGGCTTTTGTTGCTTTTGTCATCCAAGGCAATCTGTTGATTCTGTTTTCAAAAGCCAAAAAGATATTTTTGATCATCAATTCCGCTTTGGCTTTAGCTTCTGGCGGGAATTTTTCTGCAACGTATAGTTTTCCTAAAGCTTCACCAATTGTTCCGTTTACAGTTTGCAGTGCTCTTTCGTCACGAGGTCTTTGTTTGATTGCTCCTGTCAACGTTTTTCCATAGAATTCCCAGTTTGCTGTTTCGATTTCTGTAGAAAGTGTTCCTGTAGCTCTGTTGAGCAAAGTCCATTTCATGTATTCTTTCCAATCCTCAACTTTATTTTGTTTGAAGATTTCTTCTAAAGAAGTCATGTATTTTGGCTGAGATACGATAACCGAATCCAATTTTGGAAGTCCGATTCCTGTCAGGTACGTATTCCAGTTAATAGAAGGAGTCAGTTTCTGCAAATCAGCAATAGCCATCGGATTGTACGTCTTTCTTCTGTCTCTTCTCTCCACTCTGTCCAAACGTGGCTTAGCCATTGCAATTTCCAATGCTAAAATCTTTGCCGCATTTTTCTTTGCTTCTTCTGGTTTTTCGCCAAGATATTGCAACATTCTTGCAACGTGCAACTCGTATTTTTCTCTTTTTTCTTTAGAATCGGCTTCATCAGAAACATAATAGTCTCTGTCTGGAAGACCTAAGCTTCCCAAACCAACAGTCACTACATTTCTGTTACTGTTTTTAGCATCAGTTCCTACTCCGGCTCCTGTAAATCCAACGCCACCTGTTGGCTCCATTTCGATCATCAAGGCCTGAAGGTCTTTTACATTTTTAACTGCATTGATTTTTGCCAAATACGGTTTCAGAGGAGCAATACCTTGTTTGTTTCTTGTTACCGTGTCCATAATGGACTTGTAAAGATTTACAGCCTTAGCCTGATCCGATTTAGGGTCCAGCTTTTTATCTGCTGCAGCTTTCTTAAGGATAGCTAACGCATCTTCATCTGTTCTCTGACGAAGTTCGTCAAAACTTCCCCAACGAGTTCTGTCGGCAGGAATCTCTGTATCCTTTACCCATTTTCCGTTAACAAATTTAAAGAAGTCGTCATTGGGTCTTACTGACAAATCCATGTACTGGATTTCAATCCCAGGATGCTGTGATTTTTCCTGAGCATTTGCCGAAATTGCGGCTAAAATCATGGCCGTAAAGGACAGCATACCCTTATTCGAAATTATTTTCATATAAAAACTCTGTTTGTGTTGCACAAATTTAAAAAGTAAACTATTTGCATCGACTTATATAACTGTTAAAATAAAATCTGCATGATGCTTTCTTTTGTAATTTCGCAAAAATTTCTTCACGATGCTTACCTTTTTTAAAAAATATAGAATTTTCTTTCTTGTCCTTTTCTTATTATCAGCGACTATTATTACACTTTTCTATTTTGCATTAAAACCGCAAAAGACACTCAAGATTTATAATCCTGCTGATGTCAATCCTGAAATGGTAGACACTACCGTGCAGTATGTAAAAAAATACCATACCATTGATGATTTTTCGTTTACCAACCAAAACGGCAAAACGATAACTCAGAAAGATTATGAAGGAAAGATTTATGTAGCTGACTTTTTCTTTACGACTTGTCCGTCCATCTGCGTACCGATGGGCGAAAATATGGCCTGGCTTCAAGAGCAGATCAAGGACAATCCTAAAGTAATGCTGCTTTCCCATACTGTAATGCCTGACATTGATACGCCTGAAGTATTAAAAGCATATGCCATTAAAAAAGGAGTAATAGACAGCAAATGGAACCTGGTTACCGGCGATAAAAAAGACATCTATTATATTGCCCGAAAATCATATCTGGCAGTAAAAACTACAGATTCCAGCGAATTATATGACATGGTACATACTGAAAATTTTGTCTTGGTAGATGCAAAAAGACGAATCAGGGGATTTTATGACGGTACCAAACCTGAAGAAGTGCAAAGACTTCTGGAAGACATTAATTTTTTGTCCACTGAAAAATCAGAATAAAAAAAGAGAGGCTTAATGCCTCTCTTTTTAGTAATCCCAAAGGTTATTGTTTTTCTTTTTTCTTTTTGCTATCATCAATAATGGCTCCCGTTCCGGCACCTACAGCAGCTCCAGCCAAACCGCCGATAATAGCACCTTCGCCTTTTTTCTTAGAAACGGCTGCTCCGGTAATCGCTCCGGCTCCGGCTCCAATCACAGCTCCTTTCGCCGTATTGCTCCATCCTTTTTTCTTCTGTGCAGCAGTTGCGGGTGCAGCAGTCTTATTCGCTGAAGCCTGAGCGGCCTTAGCCTCAGCTGCGGCTACCACAGCATTCATAGAATCGATTGTTCTTTGTTTGGCCAGTGCTTCTTCTTTTTCTTTCATTACCACTTTCATAGAATCGATCTCACGCTGTTGCTTTAACATTGCATTTTCACTGGCCGTATCTTTACAGGCTGAGAAAATAATAACTATAAATGCGGCATACATTAGCTTTTTCATGACTTTTATTTTTGATTATGCTATAAAATTAAGCTTATAAAACTGAGTAATTTTATAGGATTGCACTATAATTTTATAAAACTTAAATGCAATATTTTCTAAAAAAAGACCTTATTTAATCCAAAAAAACGCTGTAATTACTGATGTTTTACGGCATTTTTTTATTTAACAAGCCTACTTCAATAATAATTCCTATTTTTGTAATCTAAATTGAATCTAAATAAGGCTTGAAAACTTTAGCACAGCTCAAAATCGGTCAGAAGGCACTGATACTCGACGTTAATATCGACACGATTCCTTTAAAATTGCTTGAAATGGGATGTCTTCCCGGCAATTTTGTAGAGCTATTGCAGATTGCTCCTCTTGGCGACCCACTATATATTGATGTCAATGACAGTCATGTTGCCATTCGCAAAGAAACTGCCCTTGCTATAACTGTTGAAGTCGTGAATGAAGCTCTATGAGTCATAAAAATCTTAAAGTCGCCCTTATAGGCAATCCAAATACCGGAAAAACTTCTGTCTTTAACCAACTTACAGGATTGAAGCAGCAGGTTGGTAATTATCCCGGAATAACGGTTGAAAAGAAAATCGGCTTTAGCAAGCTGACCGAAAACCTGAAAGCCACCATTCTTGACTTGCCAGGAACCTACAGCTTAAATGCCAGTTCTATTGACGAGAATGTGGTGATTGAACTGCTGCTTAATAAAAACGATGCTAATTATCCTGATGTTGCCGTTGTTGTTACCGAAGTAGAAAACCTTAAACGAAATCTGCTTCTTTTTACACAGATAAAAGATTTGGAAATCCCTACAATCCTGGCTATAAATATGTCGGATCGGATGGATTATAAAGGAATCAGTCTTGACATTCCTTATCTTGAAGAGCAATTAAAAACCAAGATAGCGCTTATAAGTTCTAGAAAAAACATCGGCATTGACAATTTGAAACACCTCATAGCTGATTATAAAACGTTATCTACAGAACCTTGCCTGAATGCATCGAGTATTGATGTTGATTATTTTGACAAGCTTCGCCATGCTTTTCCAAAAGAACTGCTTTATAAATTATGGCTTGTCATTACGCAAGATGTAAACTTCGGAGAATTGGAACGAAAAGAAATTGCTGAAAAATCTTTTGCAAAATCCAATTCCGAACTAAAAAAAATGCAACAGAAAGAGACTATCAAACGATACCAGTTTATCAATGATGTTCTCAAAGTTGGATATACAATCGATTCATCCAAAGCTAAAGGTGTGAGGGCAACGCTCGACCGAATCCTGATGCACAAAGTTTTTGGATACGTTATCTTCTTTGCCATTCTGATGCTAATTTTCCAGTCGGTTTTTTCTTGGTCAAGTATCCCGATGGATTTTATTGACGAAAGTTTTGCCAAACTGGCCAGTCTTTCAAAAGAACATCTTCCGCCTGGCTTGCTAACCGATCTTGTTTCGGAAGGAATCATACCGGGAATTGGTGGGGTTGTGATTTTTATACCGCAAATTGCCTTTCTATTCCTTTTTATTTCTGTATTGGAAGAAAGCGGCTATATGAGCCGTGTGGTTTTCCTTATGGATAAGATCATGAGAAGGTTTGGACTTAGTGGAAAAAGTGTGGTGCCATTGATTTCAGGAACAGCCTGTGCGATTCCTGCCATCATGGCATCGAGAAATATTGAAAACTGGAAAGAGCGACTGATAACCATACTAATTACTCCTTTCACAACTTGTTCTGCAAGACTACCTGTATATGCTATTCTGATTGCCCTGATTATTCCCGATAAAAGAATTCTTGGCATTTTGAACCTGCAAGGACTGACCTTAATGGCCTTGTATCTTTTAGGTTTTTTTATGGCTATATTTTCTGCCTACATCCTAAACAAAATATTAAAGATAAAATCCAAGTCTTATTTCGTTATTGAGATGCCTAATTACAGGTTGCCATTATTCAAAAATGTGGCCATCAACGTAATCGAAAAAACAAAATCTTTTGTGGTTGGAGCTGGAAAAATTATCCTTGCCATTTCGATAATCCTTTGGTTCCTCGGATCTCACGGTATGTCTCACGAATATGCAAATGCAGAAACTATTGTCAAAGAAAGAATCCAGAAGCAAGGACTAACGCGATTCAACCAAAATTATATCGACAACACGCTTTCAGAACATTATACAGCCTTGCAAGACAGCGTTGCGAAAAACATTTATAAGATTAATAGCCAGGACATCGCTGATTCCATAGCTGCCAAAAAAATAGAACTTTTTGAAAAAGTAGAAAATCAGGAAATTTCCAGTTTTAAGCTCGAAAAATCCTTTATAGGCGTTTTAGGAAAAGGCATAGAACCTGTCATCAGACCTTTGGGTTATGACTGGAAAATTGGTATTGCGGTTATTACTTCCTTTGCAGCAAGAGAAGTATTTATTGGTACGCTGGCTTCAATCTATAGTGTGGACAGCGAAGAAGAAGCAACCATAAAAAGCCGAATGGAAGCCGAAGTTAATCCGGTTACGGGTGATAAAATCTTCAATTTTGCGACGGGAATATCGCTGTTACTTTTTTATGCTTTTGCGATGCAGTGTATCAGTACGCTTGCAATTACAAAGAAAGAAACCAACTCCTGGAAATGGCCTGTTATACAGCTGGTTTTTATGAGCACATTTGCCTATACCGTTTCGTTAATTGTCTATCAAATTTTGAAATAAGGCAGTGTTTATCATTTCCTTGGCAAAAGCCAAAGAGTTTAATTTTTAACTTTGTGATATGAATATACAGGAAATCATAGCATACCTACTTGTGGCAGGAGCTTTTGCTTTTCTTGTCAAGAAATTCTTTTGGAAAAAGAAGAAGGCAGGAAATTGTGGCAATGATGATTGCGGATGCCACTAAACCAACTTGACAAAAAGATTGCTTGCAATTTTATTGGAGATAGTAAGTTCTTTTCCGTTCACCTTTATTCGCAAAGACAAATCGAAACTTTCTTTGGATAGAAACTCTATTTTTGATCCCAAAGCAATTTCTTGTTTATCAAGATATTTTAAAAATTCCGAAGACGTATCTTTTACACCAACACAAATTCCAAATTGGTTTTCTGACAATTCCGAAAGCAGCTGTTTTTCTATTTTTACAATCCTTCCTTCTCTATCCGGTATAGGGTCGCCATGTGGGTCTTCTGTAGGGTTGTCTAAAAAATCATCCAGTTTATTGATCAATTTTTCTGACTTGATGTGTTCCAGCTGTTCGGCTATATCATGAACCTCATCCCATGAAAAACCTAGCTTTTCCACTAGAAAAACTTCCCAAAGGCGGTGCTTTCTCACAATCATTTTTGCAGCTAACTTCCCTTCTTCAGTCAAAGAAACGCCCTGATATTTTTTATAATTGACTAGGCCTTTATCAGCAAGTTTTTTCAACATATCTGTAACCGAAGAGGCTTTAGTCTCCATCTTTTCGGCAATAGCATTTGTACTAACTTCAGAGTCTGAAGCTGTTGTAAGATGATAGATTGTTTTTAGGTAGTTTTCTTCTGAAAAAGTCATTGCAAAATATTTAAAATGTAAAGGTAACCTACTTCTTGACAATAAATAACGGAATCGATATTTGATGGCGCAATTTATCAACAGTAGTTCCAAAAAGCAAATCCTTGAAACCGGTATGTCCATGCGTACCCATCACCAAAATATCAAAACTTCCTGCATTTACGATTTTCGGAATCACTTTGCCCGGTTTGCCAAATCCCAATTGAATCTCGACATTGAAACCTTTTTGAATCAGCATTTCTTTATATTCGTTCAGGAGTTTTTCATCAATTGTTGTTTCATGGTCCTGGATATTTTCACCATACATCATGGCTCCAACCGTTTCCACCACATGAATTAATGTATACTTTGCTTCAATTCCACCCAGTTCAAAAGCACTGTTTATGGCGTTCTCATCTGCTTCGGAAAAATCGACAGAAATAGCAATATCCTTTTTATTATAGGTTGCCTTTTCTGAAAATTTAAGAGTCAGGTTATGCGGTGAATGGTTGTAATTTTTGGCTTTTGCCTTGGCTATAAAAGGTTTAAAAACAATATATAAAAGCAAAGCCAGAAACCCAATTGCCAAAGGAACAACCGTCAGCCAAAGAACCAAGGGATTCTCCGCATTTTCTATCCATCCGCTAATCTCATCATACACTAATTTTGCGTTAAGCGAAACAATGGTCGTTGCGATAATCCAGGCCGCTACTTGGGTAATTTTTCCAATATGGAAACCTTTCATCTTTGACTTGTCGCTTACAAAGTGGATCAGCGGAATAATAGCAAATCCCAATTGGAGGCTCAAAATTACCTGGCTGAAAATCAAAAGTTTTCCGGTAACCTGCTCGCCATAAATCATAATGACAATAACAGCAGGCACTATGGCGATTAATCTTGTAATTATTCTACGTACCCATGGCTGTATTCTTAAGTTCAGGTAACCTTCCATAACAATCTGTCCGGCTAACGTTCCAGTAATCGTAGAGCTTTGTCCTGCCGCAATTAAGGCAACAGCAAAAAGAATTGGTGCCCATTTTGTTCCCAAAAGCGGTTGTAAAAACTGATGTGCATCCTGAATCTCTGCCACATGAAACATCCCATTACGATAGAATGTTGCTGCCGCCAAAATCAAAATAGCCGCATTCACGAAAAAAGCCAGATTTAATGCTATCGTTGAATCGATAAGGTTGTATTTCAAAGCCTGTTTGATGCCCTTTTCCGTCCTATCGAACTTTCTAGTCTGTACCAGCGAAGAATGCAGATACAAGTTATGGGGCATTACAGTCGCACCAATAATACCAATGGCGATATACAATGCTGCTTCATTAGGTATGGATGGAATCAGTCCTAATACGACTTTATCAAGTTCCGGTTCGGCAAATACCATTTCAAACACAAAAGAAAAACCTATTATCGCTACCAAGGCAATAATAAAAGCTTCCATTTTCCGAATGCCTTTATTGATAAGGAATAACAGCAGAAAAGTATCCAAAACCGTAATCAATACACCTTCAATCAAAGGAATATCAAATAAGAGATTAATCCCGATTGCCATTCCCAATACTTCTGCAAGGTCGCAGGCCGCAATAGCAATCTCCGCTAAAAAGTAAAGAATATAATTGATAAAAGGAGAATAGGTTTCTCGAGACGCCTGAGCCAAATCTCGCTGCGTCACAATTCCAAGTCGGGCACTCAAGCTTTGCAAAAGCAGCGCCATAATATTGCTCATCAGAAGTACCCATAAAAGCGTATAACCAAACTGGCTTCCTCCAGCTATATCTGTCGCCCAGTTTCCCGGATCCATATATCCAACACTAATCAGATAGGCCGGACCCAAAAAAGCCAGCACTCTTCTAAATGCCGATTTTTTGTTTTGGGTAGCAACTGACCCGTGTACTTCTTCAAGTGATTTACCCATACAAACAATTATTGATACAAATATAATTATTTTATTTGCTTAGTAAAATATAATTTTTAGTTTTGTCTAAAAATAATTTGACTTAAATGAAAAATATAATTTTACTCCTATTAATCTTTTCGTTTCAAAACTTTTACGCACAAGAAAAAGGTGCTCTTTCCGGAAAAATTACTTCAGAAGGAATTTCAATTGCCGATGCCGATATTAAAATCTTAGGGACAAATTTTGGTACTTCCACAGATAGCTTAGGTCATTATACTATTGAAAACATTCCTGCTGGGAATTACAAAATTCAAATGGCTTATGTAGGCAGCAAAACCATGAGAAAAAACATTACGATTAAAAAAGACGAAACTCTGACCATAAATGCTGAATTAGAAAATGACAAAAATTCTTTGGAAGAAGTTGTTATCAGCGGTACTTTAAAACCAGTCAGTCGTTTGGAAAGTCCCGTTCCTGTAGAAGTATACAAGCCTTCTTATTTCAAGAAAAACCCAACAGCAAATATTTTTGAAGCATTGCAAAATGTAAATGGAGTACGTCCTCAGCTAAACTGCAATATCTGTAACACCGGCGATATCCATATCAACGGATTGGAAGGACCTTATACTTTGGTTTTAATTGACGGAATGCCTATCGTTAGCGGATTATCTACAGTTTACGGATTATCCGGAATCCCGAATTCGTTATTAGAACGAATTGAAATCGTAAAAGGTCCTGCATCATCCTTATACGGAAGCGAAGCTGTTGGCGGACTAATTAACATCATTACCAAAAGCCCATCCAATGCTCCACGATTTTCAATCGACGGCTTTAGCAATTCCTGGGGAGAAGTCAACATAGATGCAGGATTCAAAGGTAATATCGGCCAAAATTCTTCTGTTTTATTAGGTGTCAACTATTTCAATTACAGCAATCCAATAGACAACAACCATGATAATTTTACAGATGTCACACTACAGCATCGTATTTCTGTCTTTCAAAAGTGGAATCTGGGCAGGAAAAGCAACAAATTATTTTCACTTGCCGGCCGTTATTTTTATGAAGACCGTTGGGGCGGTGAAATGCAATGGGAGAAAAAATACCGTGGTGGAGATGAAGTTTATGGCGAGAGTATTTACACCAAAAGATATGAGCTGCTAGGAGCCTATGAACTTCCTATTGAAGAAAAAATGCTGTTTTCATTTTCGTATACAGACCATGATCAAAACTCTGTATATGGAAACACGCCCTATATGGCCCAACAGCGAATCGGATTTGGGCAACTGACCTGGGATAAAAAAATATCCGGTCACGATTTACTTTTTGGAACCGCTGTCAGATATCAGTTTTACAACGATAATACACCGGCTACTTCAACTGCCGACAAAACCTGGATTCCGAGTGTTTTTGCACAGGACGAAATCAAATTCAATGACAAGCACAGCATCTTGCTTGGCGCACGATATGATTATAATAGCGACCACGGTTCTATTTTCACACCTCGTTTTGCTTATAAATTCAAGGCAACCGATAATGATATTATTCGTTTGAATGCCGGAACAGGATTCAGGGTCGTGAATCTGTTTACGGAAGAACACGCCGCCTTGACCGGATCTAGAGAAGTTGTTCTTGCAGAAGAATTAAAACCGGAAAAATCGTATAATGCCAACATCAATTACCTGAAGAAAATCTATACTGAAAACGGTACTTATATTGGTCTTGAAACAGCAGCCTGGTATACTTATTTTACGAATTCTATCCTGCCAGATTATGATACTGACCCAAACAAGATTATTTATAAAAACCTAGACGGGCATGCCGTAACTACTGGAGTTAGTACCAACATAGACATCGTTTTCCAAAACGGATTAAAATTTATTCTTGGAGCCACCTATATGGATGTTTCCAAAACCGAAAACGACATCAAGACAAGACAAATCCTGACTGAAAAGTTTTCAGGAACCTGGGCGATTTCCTATCGAATTCCAAAATTGTTTCTCGATATTGACTATACTGGAAATGTGTATGGCCCGATGCGTTTGCCATTGCTTGGAGAACTGGATCCGAGAAAAGAATATTCGCCAACATGGAGCATACAGAACATTCAATTCACTTATAATAAAATAAAAGATGTCGAAATTTATATGGGTATCAAAAACTTACTGAACTGGACACCAAACAAGGGGAATCCTTTTATCATTGCAAGAGCGAACGATCCTTTTGATAAAAATGTACAATACGGCCCGCAAGGAAATGTCCTGCCTACACCAGACAATCCGTATGCGCTGACTTTTGACCCAAGTTATGTTTATGGCCCAAATCAAGGCATCCGAAGCTTTTTTGGAGTGCGATATACTTTGAAATAATTATGAAAAAGTGGTTTCTCATACTAACATTAATAACGGCAGTCCCAACTTTTGCCCAACTCAAAACGCATACTTTTGAAGAAGCAGAAAAACTAGCCGCAGACACTCCCAAGCCGTATGTTATTTTTATGCATACGGATTGGTGCAAATTCTGTAAGATGATGGAAAACACTACTTTTAAAAACAAAGAAATCATAGCAACCCTGAACCGGAATTTTTATTTTATTTCTTTTGATGCAGAAAACAAAAAGGATGTCTTTTTTAATAAAACGGTCTTTAAATTCAAGCCAAAAGGAAACAATTCAGGCGTTCATGAATTGGCTACGGCTTTGGCTGAAAAAAATGGAAACACGACTTATCCGACAATTGCTA
This sequence comes from Flavobacterium microcysteis, assembly GCF_006385255.1. Classification (GTDB taxonomy): domain Bacteria; phylum Bacteroidota; class Bacteroidia; order Flavobacteriales; family Flavobacteriaceae; genus Flavobacterium; species Flavobacterium microcysteis. Next base: position 266,713 of record NZ_VFJE01000050.1, on the reverse strand, counting down.
TCCTGAATCCGGATTATTCCATAGCCGCACAGCTTCAATCGTATATGAATGCAAAAGACCTGCTTCAGGTTCTGGGTAAAATCCGATAAAATATTCGCTATTTTTGGAATATGAAAAAGTACCACTACATTTTTGCGGGATCGGGACTGTCTGCTTTGATGACTGTCTACCAGATGGTACTTTCAGGAAAATTCAAAGAAAAGAAAATCCTTCTTTTGGATGCTGATTCGAAAAAAAACAACGACCGTACCTGGTGCTTTTGGGAAAAGCCGAATGGGGATTACGAACATTTGGTGTACAAAAAATGGAATACGGCCCTATTTTCGGATATCAATTTTACACGTGATTTACATCTAAGTCCCTATCAATACAAAATGATACAGGGGCTGGATTTTTACAACCCTATTTTTGAAGTAATTTCAAACGAACAAAATATTGAGTTCCTCTCTCAAAAAATCACCCATTTTACAGAAGAAAATGACGGGGTTTTGGTTGAAACGGAAACAGAAAAATATTCCTGTGATAAGCTTTTCAATAGTATTTTAAATCCACAGGAAATTGTTGCGCAAAAAGAATATCCCTACTTGCAGCAGCATTTTATTGGATGGAAAATCAAAACTAAAGAACCTGTTTTCGATTCTGAAAAGGCCACTTTTATGGATTTTTCTGTAACCCAAAAAGGAAATACCCGATTTATGTATGTGCTGCCTTTTTCAAAAACGGAAGCCTTGGTAGAATACACCTTATTTTCAAAAGAACTGCTTCCTGAAAAGGAATACGAAAACGAAATTCGAGACTATTTCAAAAAATTAGGAATTACAAATTACGAATTGATTGAGAAAGAACAGGGCGCAATTCCAATGACTTGTTATCCTTTTTGGAAAAAAAATACTAAAAACGTAGTGAATATAGGAAGTGCCGGCGGATGGACAAAAGCGAGTACCGGTTATACTTTTAGAAATGCCTCAAAAAAATCAAAAGAACTGATTGCTTTTCTGTTAACTGAAAATGATTTCAGAAAGTTCCATAAAAAGACCAGGTTTTGGTTTTATGACTTGCTGTTATTGGATATCCTGGACAGGAAAAACCATATCGGAAGCCAAATCTTTTCCTCCATGTTTCGAAAAGGAAATCCGGCTCTTATTTTTAAATTTCTGGATGAAGAAACTTCCTTCATTGAAGACATCCGTGTAATTTCCAAATGCCCAAAAATACCTTTTCTTCAGGCATTGGTAAAAAGAATCAGAATATAAAACCGCTTATGAAACTATAACAAATCTTTATACTCTATTTTTTTACAGCACCTCAAAACTTCGTAACTTTGTATTCTTAAACTTTAAACTAACAGAAGTTATGTATCCAGAAGAAATGGTAAAACCAATGCGTGCTGAATTGGCTGACGCAGGTTTTGAAGAATTATATAGTGCCGGTGCAGTTGAAAACGCAATTGCAAAACCAGGTACCACTTTGGTTGTTGTAAACTCAGTTTGCGGATGTGCTGCAAGAAATGCTCGTCCGGGTGCAAAAATGAGCTTGGATGGTGCTAAAAAACCAGACCACTTAGTAACTGTTTTTGCTGGAGTTGATAAGGACGCTGTAGATGCAGCACGTGGATTTATGTTCCCTTTCCCTCCTTCTTCTCCTAGTATGGCACTTTTCAAAGATGGTGAATTAGTTCACATGTTGGAGCGTCACCACATCGAAGGCCGTCCAGCTGAAATGATTGCTGAGAACCTAAAAGATGCTTACACAGAATTCTGCTAAAAGATTTTAAACATCTTTATATCAAACCAACCCTTTCAGAGTTTAAAACTCTGAAAGGGTTCTGTTTTTAAAAAAGGATTCCAAAAACATGACAATTGTCATTTTCGATTCTAGGATAAAAGTCCTATTTTTGCCCCAGATTTAAAAAATCGACATAATTCTCTCAACTTAAAACGTTTATAGCATGCAACTGTATAACACTTTAAGCGCAGAAGAAAGAGCGGCACTTATTGACGAGGCCGGCAAACAGCGACTCACGCTGTCATTCTATGCGTATGCCAAAATTGAAGACCCGAAAAAATTTCGCGACGATTTATTTATAGCCTGGAACGAGCTTGATGCCCTTGGCCGAACTTATGTAGCCAAAGAAGGAATCAATGCCCAGATGTCTGTTCCTGCAGAAAATCTGGAAGCTTTTCGTGAAACATTAGAAAAATATGATTTCATGAAAAACATACGCCTGAATGTAGCAGTAGAGCAGGACGACCATTCTTTCTTGAAATTGACCGTTAAAGTACGTGATAAGATTGTAGCTGACGGATTAAACGATGACACTTTTGACGTAACCAATATTGGCATACACCTAAAAGCGAAAGAATTCAATCAAATTTTAGAAGATCCGAATACTATTGTTGTTGATTTTAGAAATCACTACGAAAGTGAAATTGGACATTTCAAAGGTGCTATCACACCTGACGTAGAAACATTCCGCGAATCATTGCCAATAATCAACGAACAATTAAAAGACTATAAAGAAGATAAAAATCTGGTGATGTACTGTACCGGAGGAATTCGCTGTGAAAAAGCTTCCGCTTATTTCAAACACCAAGGATTTAAAAATGTCTTCCAGCTCGAGGGCGGTATTATTAATTATGCCAAGCAGATCAAGGAAGAAAATATAGAAAGCAAATTCATCGGAAAGAATTTCGTTTTTGACCACCGATTAGGCGAACGAATTACTGATGATATCATTTCACAATGCCACCAATGCGGAAAACCGTGTGACAATCATACCAATTGCGAAAATGAAGGCTGTCATTTATTATTCATCCAATGTGATGAGTGTAAAGCCGTCATGGAAAACTGCTGTTCTACAGAATGTCAGGAAATCATCCATATGTCATTGGCAGATCAAGTAAAATTGCGTCGCGGTGTCAAAAATGGAAATATGATTTTCAGAAAAGGAAAGTCTGAAAAATTAAAATTCAAGCATTCCGGAGAATTGTCTGATACTCCTTTAGCAAAAGCAAGCATCGATACTCTTGAAGCGGTTAAACCAAAAGACATCCGACAAAAAATCAAAACAAAGAAAGCACTGATTGGAAAAGCGGAACACTATTTTGTAAAATCTGAAATCGGGCAATTTTTGATCGAAAAGGACGAATTGAAAATTGGTGACAAAATTATCATTTCCGGTCCTTCAACCGGAAACCAGGAATTACAGATAACTAAAATGTTTGTCGATGGTGCAGAAGGAACGACTGCAAAACCTGGAGATAAAATAACATTATCTCTTCCTTTCAGAATTCGCCTTTCTGACAAGCTTTATAAAGTCCTGGACTAAAAATATTTCTGTTTTATTTACGTTAAACCTATTGCGGGATTCTGCAATAGGTTTTTGTTTTTCTGCTGAATGGCAACAAATTACAGGCTTTGTATCATTAAAACTAAAAATACTATCTTTACGCACAAAATCATTTTACGAATTTTAAGTTGCGTTAATCGTGACATCTATATAAAATTATGGCTTGTACCAGTTGTTCAACGTCTGATGGCAGTGCGCCAAAAGGCTGTCAAAATAAAGGGACTTGCGGCACCGATAGCTGCAACAAATTAACCGTATTTGACTGGCTGTCAAATATGAGCCTTCCAAACGGAGAGACTCAGTTTGACTGCGTAGAGATACGTTTTAAAAATGGAAGAAAGGAATTCTACAGAAATTCTGAAAAACTTTCGCTTAGTATGGGAGATATTGTGGCAACAGAATCTTCTCCCGGACACGATGTTGGAATTGTAACCCTGACCGGAGAATTGGTAAAGATACAAATGAAGAAAAAGTCGGTAAACCCTACGAGTAATGAGATTCTTAAGATTTATCGCAAAGCAACCCAAAAGGATATCGACATCTGGTCTGAAGCTCGTGCCAAGGAAGAACCGATGAAAGTCAGAGCGCGCGAAATAGCTATTGCCCTAAAATTGGAAATGAAAATTTCTGATATCGAGTTTCAAGGCGATGGTTCAAAAGCTACTTTTTACTATACTGCTAATGATCGTGTAGATTTTAGACAGCTGATTAAAGATTTTGCCAGAGAATTCAGCACAAGAATTGAAATGAAACAAGTAGGTTTCCGACAGGAAGCAGCCCGTTTAGGCGGAATCGGATCTTGCGGTAGAGAACTATGCTGTTCCACTTGGCTAACCGATTTCAGAAGTGTCAATACCTCAGCGGCAAGATACCAGCAACTGTCGTTAAATCCGCAAAAATTGGCAGGACAGTGCGGAAAATTAAAATGCTGTCTTAATTATGAGCTGGACACTTATATGGACGCTTTGCAGCATTTTCCTGACTTCGACATCAAATTGATAACCGAAAAAGGGGATGCCGTTTGCCAAAAACAAGATATTTTCAAAGGCCTTATGTGGTTTGCCTATACCAATAATTTTGCAAACTGGCACGTTCTTAAGGTAGAGCAGGTCAATGAAATTATTGCAGAAAACAAACAGAAAAAGAAAGTTTCTTCGTTAGAAGACTATGTACTAGAAGTAACAGAGGAACCAGAAAAGGATTTCAACAATGCTGTAGGTCAGGAAAGCCTGACTCGTTTTGATCAGCCAAAGAAAAAGAAAAGGCCGAAAAAACGCAAGCAGGCAGCAACGGCAGACAGTCCTGCTACAGAAAAACCTGTAACCGAAAACAAAAATCCGAACGCAAATCCGAATAAAAATAATAACCGGAATAATCAAAAAAATAGGCCACAAAAACCTGCAAACGATAAGAAACCGGAAAACAAAAACAACAATAACAACCGTCCAAAAAATGAGCCTAAAAAATAGCTTACTATTTGTTTTTGCAGCAATACTTTTGGTTTCCTGCGACAAGAAAAGGGTTTTCGACCAATATAAGTCAGTTGGAAAAGAATGGCACAAAGACAGCATTGCGTCATTTACTTATAACAACCAGGACACCACGAAAGCCTATAACTTGTTTGTAAACCTGCGTTCTAATAACGACTTCCCTTTCAACAATATCTTTCTAATTGTTGCTATGGAAGCACCAGGCGGATTAACCAAAGTCGATACGCTTGAATACCAAATGGCCAATCCGGACGGAACCTTATTGGGCGATGGTTTTTCTGATGTGAAAGAAAGCAAGCTTTATTTTAAAGAAAAATACAAATTCAAATCTATAGGAGACTATAAAATTGGCATCATGCAGGCGCTCCGCCAGACAGGAAAAGTAAATGGAGTAGAGTCATTGGCAGGAATAACAGAAGTCGGCTTTAGAATAGAAAAATTAGATTAGCAGTTATGGCAACTAAAAAAAAGAACAATACACAACAAGTTAAGGACGCGGCTTACTACAACAAGAAGTTCTGGAGAATATTCCTATACACTATAGGAGGAGTTTTCCTGATTTTCTTATTTGCTTCATGGGGACTATTTGGATCTATGCCTTCCTTTGAAGACCTTGAAAATCCAGAATCCAATCTGGCTACCGAAATCATTTCTTCTGATGGAGAAACTATCGGAAAGTTTTATAACGAAAACAGAACCGCTATAAAATACTCTGATCTTCCAAAACATTTGGTTGATGCCTTGGTAGCTACAGAAGATGAGCGTTTTTACGACCACTCAGGAATCGACGCAAGAGGAACTTTAAGAGCCGTAACAAGCTTAGGAACAAGTGGTGGAGCAAGTACAATCACCCAACAATTAGCAAAAATGCTTTTCCACAAAGAAGGCTCCCGATTCTTGCCATTCAGGATGATTCAAAAGGTTAAAGAATGGATTATCGCTACTCGTTTGGAAAGACAGTATACCAAACAAGAAATTATTGCCATGTACTTTAATAAAGCCGATTTCGTCAATAATGCTGTCGGAATCCGTTCTGCGGCTAAAGTATATTTCGGAAAAGAACCTCGTGACTTAAAAATTGAAGAAGCGGCAGTTTTGGTAGGAATGCTTAAAAACCCTTCACTTTTCAATCCTATCAAAGAGAAAAGAAAAGAACTGGTCTTCAAAAGAAGAAATACGGTTTTAGGACAGATGGTAAAAAACAACTTTTTGGAAGAAGCAGCAAAAGAATCTTTATCCAAAAAACCTATGGTATTGGACTACCATCCGGAAAGCCATAACGAAGGGATTGCGACTTATTTCAGAGAATACCTGCGTGATTTCATGAAAACATGGGTAAAAAACAATCCTAAAAAAGACGGAACAGAATACGACATTTATCGCGATGGTCTGAAAATCTATACGACAATCGATTCAAGAATGCAGAAATATGCCGAGGAAGCTGTTGATGCGCATTTGACGAATCTGCAAAAAGAATTTTTCAAACAGGCTAAAACCAATAAGAATGCGCCTTTTATTAAATTATCAGATGCAGAAACGGAAAGACTAATGGACCGTGCCCGAAGAGCTTCAGAGCGTTGGAGACAGATGAGCAATCAGGGAAAAAGCGAAAGCGAAATCATAAAATCATTCAGTGTCAAAACAGACATGACCGTATTTTCATGGAAAGGCGAGCGTGATACTATCATGACACCTAACGATTCCATCCGATACTACAAGCACTTCCTTCAAACCGGAGTTATGGCTATGGAGCCAAAAACAGGTTTTGTAAAAGCTTGGGTTGGCGGTATCAATTACAAACATTTCCAATACGATCACGTAGGACAAGGTGCCAGACAAGTAGGTTCTACCTTTAAGCCATTTGTGTATGCTGCGGCAATCGAACAGCAGGGTTATTCTCCATGCGATTCTATTATCGATGCGCCATATACCATTCCAAAAGGCAGACATAATGTAACCGAAACATGGACACCACGAAACTCTAACGGAACTTATAAAGGAATGGTAACGTTGAAATATGCGTTAGCACAATCCATCAATACTGTTTCAGCCAAATTGATTGACAAGGTAGGCCCGGATGCGGTAATTGACCTTGTTAAAAAATTAGGTGTTAAGTCAGACATACCTTCACAGCCTTCTATCGCCTTAGGAGCCGTAGAAATCACTGTAGAAGATATGGTGGCAGCTTATAGTACTTTCGCCAACCAGGGTGTTTATATCAAACCTCAGGTAATCACGAGAATCGAAGATAAAAACGGTGTGGTGCTGTATGAATCAGTACCAGAATCTCATGATGTATTGAACAAAGACATTGCCTATGCTGTTATCAAGCTTCTTGAAGGTGTTACCGAATCTGGTTCGGGAGGGCGTTTAAGAACAGACGGTGGTGGTTTTGGTTATGAAATGATGACTGGTTATCCATATGTACTTAGAAATCCGATTGCCGGAAAAACAGGAACTACTCAAAATCAATCCGACGGATGGTTTGTTGGTATGGTTCCGAACCTGGCAACGGGTGTATGGGTTGGAAACGAAGACCGTTCTGCTCACTTCAAGAGCATCACTTACGGGCAAGGAGCCGTTATGGCACTTCCTATTTGGGGATTATTCATGAAGAAGTGTTATGCAGACAAAGAACTGACCGTTTCTAAAGAGCCGTTTGAAAGACCGGCCAACCTATCCATAAAAGTAGATTGTTGGAAACCAGCCGTAAAAGACACTACAAATGTCGATTTGGAAGAACAAAACACCTCCGAATTTGATTTTTAATAGAAACGCCTTTTTTAAGGCGTTTTTTTATATATTTATCCTCCAAAACAAACATTCTTTATATGATTAATAAAAAAGTAGCATCTGTTTCTGATGCACTGAAAGATATTCAAAATGGGCAGACCATTATGCTTGGTGGTTTTGGTCTGTGCGGAATTCCAGAGAACAGCATCGCAGAATTAGTAAAACTTGAGGTGACTGACCTGACCTGTATCTCAAACAATGCCGGAGTCGATGATTTCGGATTAGGTTTATTGCTTCAAAAGCGCCAGATAAAAAAAATGATTTCTTCTTATGTAGGAGAAAATGCAGAATTTGAACGCCAGATGCTTTCAGGTGAACTGGAAGTAGAACTGACTCCACAAGGAACATTGGCAGAAAAATGTCGTGCTGCACAAGCCGGAATTCCTGCCTTCTTCACGCCAGCCGGTTATGGTACTGAAGTTGCAGAAGGTAAAGAAGCACGTGAATTCAACGGAAAAATGCACATCATGGAAGAAGCTTTCAAAGCAGATTTTTCTATCGTGAAAGCATGGAAAGGCGATGAAGCAGGCAATCTCATCTTTAAAGGAACAGCTAGAAATTTTAACGCTTGTATGGCTGGTGCTGCTAAAATTACCATTGCCGAAGTGGAAGAATTAGTTCCTGCCGGAGTGCTGGATCCAAACCAGATTCATATTCCTGGAATTATGGTACAACGCATTTTTCAAGGTGAAAAATTTGAGAAGAGAATTGAACAACGAACTGTCAGACAAAAAAACTAATTATGGCACTTACTAAAGAAGATATTGCAAAAAGAATCGCCAAAGAAGTAAAAGATAAATATTTCGTCAACCTTGGAATCGGTATCCCAACTTTGGTTGCCAATTATGTTCGTGAAGATATTTCAGTAGAATTCCAAAGCGAAAATGGAGTATTAGGCATGGGACCTTTCCCTTTTGAAGGAGAAGAAGATGCTGATGTCATCAACGCAGGAAAACAAACTATCACGACACTTCCGGGAGCTAGTTTTTTTGATTCCGCATTCAGTTTCGGAATGATACGAAGCCAAAAAGTAGACCTGACCATTCTTGGTGCTATGGAAGTTTCTGAAAACGGTGACATTGCCAACTGGAAAATTCCAGGAAAAATGGTAAAAGGCATGGGTGGCGCTATGGATTTGGTAGCTTCTGCTGAAAACATTATCGTTGCCATGATGCACGTAAACAAAGCGGGAGAATCAAAACTTTTAAAAAGATGTTCTCTTCCTTTGACAGGCGTTGGATGCGTGAAAAAAGTAGTAACTGAATTGGCCGTTCTGGAAATTGTTCCTGAAGGATTCAAACTTTTGGAAAGAGCTCCAGGCGTTTCTGTAGAAGATATTAAAAAAGCCACTGAAGGCAACCTGATAATCGAAGGAACTATTCCGGAAATGGTTATCAACTAATATAAAAAACGAAAGCCACAAGTTAACTTGTGGCTTTCGTTTTTATTGCTTGTAATATTCCTCAAAAGTAAAATTCTCCTTTCGGTATACTTTCCCTTTTTGTGTAAGCGGGATTTTTTTCCATTTCCCATTTTCAAAATTGTAACGAACCGAATCTGCATAGGAAACTACTACCCTTTCTATCGAATCATTTGCGGTTTCATCAGAAGCCACTTCAATTGTCCGGGCGAAAAATGATTTCATAGGCTTGGTTTTAAAATCCGGCTCAAAGCGTTGGTCAACACCATAACCTCCATCCCACATAGAATCCCATTGCGTTACCAACTGTACGCCCTTTTCATCCAAAAAGAACAGGAAGTGAGTATGCGTATAACCGCAGGCAGCAATACCATTGTTACAATGGATAAATCTACTGTCGATATTTTCATTTTCTGAATCCGACATGAATTCCTGATTGATATTCCATTCCGCTCCGCCTTCCATTCCAAAAACAATCTTAGTCGGATAGGTATAGATTTCTTTATTATCCTTAAAAAAACCTATTTCAAAATAGGAAGTACCGATACTGTCTTTGTCATAGCTTCTTTTTGTTTCTGTAATGACAACTTTATCGGCAGAGATTCCTTTGGAATCCAACAGTAATGAATCTTTTTGTATAAAAGTGGATTCAGTCGTTGGAACCACTTCTACATCTGAAGATGTTGTAACCTCAGCTGTTTCTTCTTTTTTATCCGTACAGGAAACACATACTAAAAAAAGTACGATAAGGATATATTTCATAGGCATAATTAATTCCCTTTTGGAATTGCTGCAATTAATTTTTTAGTGTATTCTTTTTGCGGGTTATCATATAATACATCCGCATCGGCCATTTCTTCAATCTTGCCTTTGCTCATGACTAAAACCTGATCCGACATGTATTTTACGACTGCCAAATCATGGGAAATAAAGATATAGGTAAATCCGAAGTTTTCTTTGAGTTCGTTCAAAAGATTCAAAACCTGTGCCTGAACAGAAATATCCAAAGCTGAAACCGATTCATCACAAACAATCAGCTTAGGCTGCAAGGCGATTGTTCTCGCTATTCCTATTCGCTGTCTTTGTCCTCCGGAAAATTCGTGCGGATAGCGATTAAAATATTCTGCGCCCAGACCTACTCTTTCTAAAATTTCTATTGTTTTTGCTTTTCGTTCAGCATCGTTTTTATACAGCTTATGAACTTTCATTGGTTCCATGATAGCTTTGCCAACAGGAATTCTTGGATTCAGCGATGAATACGGATCCTGGAAAATAATCTGGATTTCTTTTCGCAACGCTCTGATATCCTCTTTTGGCAACTTCATAATATCAACACCTCTGTAAAAAATCTGGCCTGCCGTTGCCTTGTCCAACTGCAGAATCGCATTTCCTAAAGTTGATTTTCCGCATCCCGATTCACCAACCAGACCTAAAGTTTCTCCTTCATAAATTTTAAAACTGACATCATTGACCGCTTTGAAACCAACTTTTTTCCCAAAAAGCCCTGCAGAGGAAAAATATTCCTTTTCTACATTTTTCACTTCCAAAATCGGAGTTTGATGGTATAATTTTTCATGCATCTTTTTCCTTTCATCAGCTGTAATGATTTCCTCACTAACTGAATTTTTTAGATAATCCTGTATCGTAGGTAGCCTTTTCAAGCGGACATCAAGTGAAGGTCTTGAACTGACCAATGCTTTAGTATAGATATGCTGTGGGTTGTGGAAAACATCAGAAGCATTGCCTTGTTCTACAATTTCACCCTTATACATTACCAAGACACGGTTTGCAATTTCAGACACCAAGGCCAAATCATGTGAAATAAACATAATGCTCATTCCTGTTTCCTGCTGAATGTCTTTCAGCAATTGGATAATTTCCTTCTGTACGGTTACATCCAGAGCAGTTGTTGGCTCATCTGCTATCAGAATTTTTGGCTTGCAGGCTATAGCCATGGCAATCATGACCCGCTGTTTTTGTCCACCGGAAATCTGGTGCGGATAGCTTTCATAAATTTTTTCCGGATTTGGCAGCCTTACCCTATCAAATAAATCAAGGGTTTCCTTGCGTATTTCTTTCTTGGAAAGTTGGGTGTGCTGCAACAGCATTTCTTCTACCTGAAATCCACATTTTAAAGAAGGATTCAGTGAACTCATCGGTTCCTGAAAAATCATCGAAATGTCACGCCCTCTTAAATTCTGGAGTTCTTCTTTTGAAAACTGAGCTACATTCCTACCTTGAAAAAGAATTTCTCCCTTAGTAATTTTAGAAATGTTTTTAGGAAGCAATCCCATAACGGCTAAAGAAGAAACGGATTTTCCAGAACCGGACTCTCCTACAATCCCTAAAATTTCATTGCTTTGCAAGGCATAACTTATAGAATTGATGATAGGCTTGTACTCACCATCTTTCTTAAAAGAAATTTCAAGAGTATTGACTTCTAACAATGGCTGTTTTTTCATGTTATAAAAATAGCAAAAAGATTTTCCAAAAATTAAAACCCAGATTTCTTTTTAACCGTATATAGTTTATGATTATTTCACAAAACATTGACAATTCTTACATTTTTATCTCTATAAACGCATTTTTAATTCCATTTGAAATAAATTTTTCAAAACATTATTGAATAAAATACAATTCCCTATATTTGGGGGAATTTTTCAAAAACACATAACTATATACAGTGACAAAAAATTCCACTTCCGCTTTTAAAGCACTTTCATTGCTTTTCCTGTTCTCAATTCCTTTTACCGGTTTTAGCCAAGATAAAAATGATATCGAGCAAATTACCAAAAACTACGATCTAAAAAAGCTCAAAGAGCTACAAGAAGTTTATCGAAAAAAGTCTGCTTCTGAGAAACGGCAAGCCCTAAAAGCTGCCAAATTAAACAACTGGCCCGAGTTTATCAAAAATGAAAACGGTACTGTTGATGAATTGATGAAGCTTACTCCAGATGGGTTTCCTTTATATTATTCTGTAAACAATAGAAATGCAGCCAGATCAACAAGAGCTAGCTTTTTAAATACCGGCGGCTCTTTAGGATTAAATCTGGATGGCCAAGGTATGGTTGCCCGTGTTTGGGATGGTGGTAAAGTAAGAGCTTCACATAGAGAGTTTGGCGGCAGAATTACCGTGAATGATGCTGTTGCAAGCTCTTCAGGAAATAACTTCCATGCCACACACGTTACAGGAACTATTGCTGCGACAGGTATTACTCCTAATGCGAAAGGAATGGCGCCATTGGCTCAGGTGAGGACTTTTAACTGGACGGATGATGAGAGTGAAGCTTTGGCTGAAATCCAATCCGGAATGTTACTTTCCAATCACTCTTATGGGGTGCCAATTGTCAATAACGGACAATTTGCTCCTTCCTGGTACATCGGAGCCTATACTACCGATGCCAGAGCATGGGATGAAATCGCTTATAATGCTCCTTATTACCTGATGGTGGCATCAGCAGGAAATAACGGAGAAGATCAAAATCCTCAGCCAATGGCACTAGGTTATGATAAATTAACAGGAAATAAAACAGCCAAAAATAACCTTGTAGTTGCCAATGCTGAAGATGCGGTGATTCTGTCTGATGGTACCCTTGCCAATGTCACGATTAATACCGGCAGTAGCCAGGGACCTACTGATGATTTTAGAGTAAAACCAGACATTACCGGAAATGGTACAAGCTTATATTCTACTTTTGAAACCTCAGATTCTGCTTACGGAACACTTTCCGGAACTTCTATGGCTTCTCCAAACGTAACGGGAACATTATTGCTTTTGCAACAATACTATAAGATAAAAAACAAACACTTTATGAAAGCGGCAACCCTAAAAGCTCTTGCCTGCCATACTGCCGATGATGTCGGAAGTACAGGACCAGATGCTATTTATGGATGGGGATTGCTAAATGCTAAAAAAGCGGCAGAAACCATCACAGCCAATGGATTAGGGACAGTCATTTCTGAAGAAATGCTACAACAAGGACAGACATTTACAATGACTGTAAACTCAAATGGTATAGAACCTCTTGAGGCAACTATTGCATGGACCGATGTTCCGGGTAGAGTAAACAATGGCGTTTTAAATAGCCCAACACCTGTTTTAGTGAATGACCTGGATATTCGAATCACAAAAGGAACTTCTACTTATTTCCCTTGGAGATTGACAAGTGACCCTAACTCGAATGCGGCAAATGATGGTGATAATAAAGTTGATAATATTGAAAAAATAAGCATTCTTGCTGCTGCTGGTACTTATACCATAACAGTAACACACAAAGGAACTTTGGCACGAGGTCCTCAAAATTTTTCTCTTATTGTTACTGGCGTAAATTCAACTTTTGCCTTGGCGCCACTTTCTGAAGACCAAACTGTGTGTAGCAACAGTACTGCCGTATACAATTTCCAACATACTACAACTACATCACAAAACACGAATTTCACAATAGTAGGTCTCCCTGCAGGAGTTTCCGGTAATTTAAGCACTACATCTTCATCAATAAATGAAGCGTTGACAATGACTCTTTCCAACCTGAATACTATCCCTGCCGGCGATTATACTATTGGTATTAGAGGAACGCGTGGAACAGATATAGAAACAAAATATGTAAATCTAAAAATCTATACCGATACATTCCAGAATAGTACGCTATTAAGTCCAGCAAATAATATAACTGGTATGGCACCTTCATTACGATTGGAATGGGAGCCTTCTATAAATGCAGAATCCTATATTCTTCAGGTAGCGACAGATACAGGTTTTGGAAATCTAATTGTAAATCAAGAAGTAACAGAGACGAATTACTTTTTAAATAGCCTTACACCAGAACACAATTATTATTGGAGAGTTCTGCCAAAAAACAGATGCGCAACCGCTACCACTAGCACCGTATATAATTTCCAAACCGGAGCTTTGAATTGCGGCCAGGCTTTTTATGCAACCGATTTTTCAGACGGAACAATAGCCACCACTGCAAATGCAATAGGTTCTGTTCCAATTCTTGTCACTGGCGGTATGACGGTTGGTAATCTTACTGCGACAATAAGCATTTCCCACAGCTATATCGAAGACATCACAGTTTATCTGGAAGGACCGGAAACTATCGGTTCACCTCTTATCAAATTATTCGAAGAACCTTGTGGAGATAATGATGATATTTTAGCTACCGTAAGCGATGCCGGCGTTCCTTTCACATGCGGAGCAACTTCTCCTTCAATTACCGGAACTGTGCGTCCTTTAGAACCTTTAAGCAATTTCAGTAATATTCCTGCTGACGGCGTATGGACATTATATGTCCTTGATAAATATAATGGAGATGGAGGCTTTATCAATAATTTTAGTCTTAGTTTCTGTAATGTTACACCTTCCAGCCTTAGTGTAGCAGACAACCAATTGGCAAATATTTCTGTGTATCCTAACCCTTCAAAAGGTATCTTAAATGTGAGCCTGCCTGCCAACACCGGGAAGACTACCTTACATCTTAATGACATACAAGGAAGAAGAATACTTACGAAAGAAACATCAAACACAAATGAAGTGCTCAATATCGATAATTTTTCAGATGGAGTTTACATCCTTACTATCGAAAACGGAGCATTGAAAACAACAAAAAAGATTATTTTGAACCGATAATCAAATTTTATTTTAAAATATAAATCACTGATACTAATCCCGATAGCAAAAACTATCGGGATTTTTCTTTTTAAGGATATTATTTTGAAAAAGTTTTGGCATGTAAATTGGATAGCTATAAATAACCTTGATTTTTTAAGGTTCGAAAAAGCTGAAAATCGAAAGAGTAGGCAAAATTTTAATTCTTTTGATCATGAAAAAAATTACTCTCTTAGTGGCTAGCATTTTATTCGTTGGGAATATAGCGAATGCAGAAACAACTCATTATTTGGGTGAAAAAAATTTCATTGCAAACTTTGATATGGATGAACCAATTGCTTTCGTCGAAAGGGGAATTACCTTTTATGTTTTTCCTGACGGGCAATTTGATTTTAATACAGAAACAACCGTTACTACTAATGATGGGATTTATTATAGAAACGGCAGAAGAGCATCAAATGCTAATGTAAATACAACCTATGGCGCTCCTGGCGTACGAAATGGACAAGGTGTAAAAATTGAACATGACAGCCAAGGTAGAATCAGAAGAGTTGGAAACGTATTTGTAAACTACGATGCTTATAACAGAATTAAAAGAATCGGTACTGTTTATATGAGTTATAACCGTTATGCCCTATCTCAGATAGGTGGACTCCAACTTATTTACAACCGTCGTGGCGAAATTGTTGACATGATGGGAAGTGTAAAGGGTAATGATTATGCCGGAAATAATGGAAGCTATTATTACGGAAACGGAAGCGGTTACCAAAATGGAAATACCAACAACAATAGTAACTATTATTACAGAACAGATAAAACGCCTGAAAAAGAAAAATAAATGCTCTGAAAAAGAAAAAGCCTTGGAAATCCAAGGCTTTTTTATTTATATGTGTATTATTTCATCTTCTATTAACAGATCTTCACGTCTAAAACGCAATAGGATTTGTGCTACAGCAATCACATCTTTTTCACAATAGGTAATGATTCTGTCAATGTCTTTTTCAACATAATAGACATGACCTACATCGCTTCCGCTAATATCATCTTTAGGCGATGGAATGTTTAAGATTTTAGCCATTAATTTCAGGGAAGTATAATGTTTGAAATCGCCAAATTTCCATAATTCCATAGTATCAAGGTGAGGTATCTCCCAAGGTTTTTTACCAAAAAGATTCAGCTTACTAGGAATCTTTATCTGATTGATAATCATTCGTCTTGCAATAAAAGGAAAATCAAATTCTTTGGCATTGTGTCCGCATAGAATATGCTGCGCCTGACCAAAATGGTTATCTAAAAGATTGCTGAAATCCCGAAGTATTTTCTTTTCGTCTCCAAAAAAAGAAGTGACTCTGAAATGTCGGATATCACCCTTGAACGTAAAATATCCAACAGAAATGCATATTATTTTACCAAACTCAGCCCAGATTCCGGCGCGGTCATAAAACTCTTCCGCTGTAAATTGTTCTTTCCTTTGGTACTGTGTTTTTAAATCAAATAATTCCTTTTTTTCTTCGTCTAAGGCGTTAAATGTTTCTTCTTCCGGAACAGTTTCAATATCTAAAAAGAGTATATGTTCCAGGTTAATTTTTTCTATCATGGCTTAGCATTTCGTATGTCTCGTCAATATATACATAAAAATCATTTCTATGGAAATTCCCATCGGCTCTTTCATCTCTGTTACGGCCTAATCGCACTATTATCAGGTCATCTTTCGGAATTACGATAACATATTGCCCTAAATGTCCTTGCATATAATAAATCTGCTTGTCCTTATAATCGCTTAACCACCAGCCATAACCATACATTGGCGCATCTTCAAATCTGGGCGTAACACACTTCGCTACAAAAGCAGAATCCAAAATCTGCTGGCCATTCCATTTTCCGTGTTGCTTGTATAGTTTCCCAAAACGAGCAAAATCTCTGGCATTGCTTGCGATACAACAATAAGTTTTTTCGATTCCATCAGGACGATCAATTTGCCAAAGCGCTTCGTGTTCTGCTCCCAAAGGTTTCCAAAAATGTTCCGAAACATAATCAGCAAGATGTTCGCCAGTTGCTTTTTCAATTACCATAGACAACAGTTGCGTATTCCCGCTCAAATATTTGAATTCTTTACCCGGTTCGCCAGTAACTTTCAGCCCAAGCATCAAATCAGTAAGGTTATCGTCAAAATAGGCTTTAGTTGTAATTGAAAACGGGCTATAATACGATTCGTCCCAATCTAATCCGGATGACATTGACGACAAATCGCCTACAGTCATCTTGTCGCCATATTTGCCTGCAAATTCAGGAAAAAAATCGGTTACTTTTTGATCCAGGCTTTTGATTTTTCCTTGCATGATTGCTTTTCCTAATGCAGCAGTAACAATACTTTTTGCCATAGAAAATGAATTGGATTTGCTGTCTTTATTGTAGCCGTCATAATAACTTTCATACCAAATACTATCATTCTTAATGATTAAAAAAGCAACTGTTTCGAATTTTTTATGGGTTGCTTCAAGTACATCTGTTGGTTTTGCCTTGTTGTAGTCTTTACTAATGGCCCAAGGTTGTCCTGCTCCTTTTTTAATTTCACGATTTGGAAATTCACTATAATCCTCAAGGAAAGCGGTTTTCTCTCCGTTTAGATATGTAATCCTGACAGCACGTATGAGATAGTCCAAATTAAAGATATACAGCAACAGAATAATTGTTGCCAATACAATTACAAACCACAAAAGGAATTTTTTCAGAAATCTCATACTCTTTAGTTATTGGTTCTAGAATAAGCTTTGCTGCTTTACAGGATTTTCATGATCCAAAAGCCATTTTTTTCTCCATAGTCCTCCTGCATATCCCGTTAATGAACCATCTGAACCGATAACACGATGACAGGGAACTACAATCCAAAGTGGATTTCTTCCGTTAGCAGAAGCTACGGCTCGTATAGCCTTGACATCACCTAATCGGATAGAAAATTCCTGATAAGACAATGTTTTTCCAAAAGGAATTTCAAGCAAGCCTTTCCATACTTTTTTCTGGAATTCTGTTCCTGATGGATTCATTTTGAAAGTAAAATCTTTTCTTTTCCCATCAAAATAATCTTGCAATTGGTTTACGGCATCTTGAAGTTCTGAAGGGATGGTTGTAGAAACAGTTTTTCCTTCGTCAAATGCCAGAATACTGGATATTCCGTTTTCATCACCGTTAATTTCAGCAATGCCCAATGGCGTATTGATGTAGGCTTGTAACATGGAGGATTATTTAAAATCTAAAGTTATGAAAAAAAACTTTCGGATTTATACGAAGCTGTGATAGTCGGATTGTTATTCCATCACCAGCTTAAAGCCTATTCTTGGAATGTTTTCAATCTTTACTGAATTTTCTTCTTTGAAAATTTTGCGAAGACGGGAGATAAATACATCAAGGCTTCTACCCATAAAGTAATCGTCATCTCCCCACAAGGCTGTAAGGATTTTTTCGCGTTTTAGTATCTCATTCTTATTGTCTAAAAACAGCTTCAATAGTGCCGATTCGCGTTCCGTCAGGTTTATTTTTTCAGTATCTCTTGTCAGGCAATAATCGTTTGGAAAAAACTGAAAGCTTCCTATTTCATAACTTTTCTGAGCAATGATTGGAGCTTTGGAACTCCTTTTCAGGAAAACTTCTATTTTCAGGCTTAGCTCTTCCAAACTAAAAGGCTTGACCAAAAAATCATCTGCTCCTAGTTTTAAACCTTTAATACGATCTTCTTTTAAGGATTTTGCAGAAAGAAAAAGTATGGGTATTTCAGTATTGGAATTCCTGATTTCCTGAGCAATCTCAAAACCGTCTTTTTTAGGAAGCATGACATCTAGGATACATAAGTCGTAATTGCCCTTATGAAAATTCTTTACAGCTTCTGCACCATCCGAAAAATGAGTGATGTCATAAAACTGCTCTAAATAATCTATAGTCAGAAACGCCAATGTAGCATCGTCTTCTACATAAAAAATTTTGCTTTTTGCCATATATTATTTCGGAATACTGATTGTTACTGTTATACCGTTATCCGGATTGTTTTTAACATTTATCTTCCATCGGTGCAATATGCAGATTTTCTTTACGTAGAACAGCCCTAATCCAAATCCGCCTACTTCGTTTCGTTTTGCACTCGAAATACGATAGAATTTATCAAAAATAGCATTTAATTCGGGAGTTTCAATACCAATCCCATTGTCCATAAATTCAAGTCGGACTTCTTTTGGTGTTTCCGTAATGGTAATCTGTATTTTTGGAATGGAGTCGTTGTATTTTATAGCATTGTCCAAAATATTGTATACAACATTTGAAAAGTGAAATTCATCTGCAACGATTAGATATTCTGTCTTGTCGCTTTGAATTTCAATAGAAACTTCCTTGTCGTACTTAAGCAATATGGTTTCTTTGGCCAAAGCTGTCACATCCAATATATTAAATGTGGTTTTTTCCAATTCCAGCATATGCGAATCACTTTTGGCAATATGCAGGATTTTTTCAATGTGTTGGTTGAGCTTATTGCTCTGTTCGATTATAATCTGGACATACTTGGAAAGCTTTGGATTTTTGGTAATCTCTTCCTGATTTTTAGCATAGTTAGACGCTATAAGAATTGAAGATATGGGTGTCTTGAATTCATGCGTCATGTTATTGATAAAATCGGTTTGAAGTTCTGTATATTTTTTCTGCCTGATCAGAAGCAAAACTGAATAAACATATATAACCAGAACCAGTACAAGCACACCGGTATACACCCAATATTGCTGAAGCGACGTAATATAATTGTATTTCAGCTGCGGAAAACGGATGGCAAAGTAATAAACGAGCCCTTCCTTTTTGCTAAAACATTTTTCACATCGTGGTGCTTTCTTGTCTGATGAGGAAACATATTTTCCGTACATCATTTCGTCTGAACTGCAATCGTAGATAGCATATTCATAATCGATATTTAGCTTTACTTTCTGGAATTCCGTCTTTAGATAATACTCCAGCACCGAAGCTTCAAAAACATCATCGACATTTACGATATAATAATCGTCCGTAATCTTTTTTATCTGGCTAGTTACCGGAACTTCGGTCTTATTATCCTTATGGATTTTAGCGACCACGTCCTGCAAGGCGAAATGGATCTTCTCACTAAATTCTTTTTTCTCAAACGCATAGGCCTGCGAAAGAGTCAGCAATTGCATAAACAACACGCCTATGATTGCCAAAAGCCCAATGAAGATAATTATATTTAATTTGTTGAATTTCAAGACATGAAGTATAAATAGAGCACGATATTACTATAAATTAGACTGCAAAACAACCCGTTAACAAGTCATTAACAAGACTTGCGAAATGCTTAACATCTTTCTTAAAAAAACTAAATACATTTGTATTGTTCATTTGAAACACCAATCACGAAATCTAAATTAATTTAAAATTTATCTGATTTATGAAAACATTAAAATTATCATTTTTTGCTTTAGCTGGAGCTTTATTACTAAGTGCTTCTTCATTTGCTCAAACTGCTGCTCCTGCAAAAACACAAGCTGTTGCTCTTGCTCCTGCAAAACAAACTGCAAAAGCATCTTTAGTAACTTGGGCATCTGATGTTCACGATTTTGGAGATATCCAAAAAGGAAAACCAGCTTCTTTTGATTTCACATTCAAAAACACTACAAAACAAACTGTTTTGATTACGAATGTAAAAGCTTCTTGTGGCTGTACAGCAACAAATTATACAAAAACTCCAATCAAACCAGGAGAAACTGCTAGCATCACTGCTACTTACAATGCAGCTACACCAGGTGCATTCTCTAAATCTGTTACAGTAACAACTAACGATACTGAAACTCCAAAGATTTTGACTATCAAAGGAAAAGTTATCGAGCCACAATCATAATTGTGACCGATTCTAAAATAAGAAAGCCATCTCAAGAGATGGCTTTTTTTATTTTTCGTTTTTCAAATGGCTATAAAAATAGGCTTCTACAGCTTTCAGCTCTTCATCTGAAAATGTCTTGGTGATCGCAAAGTTGGTCTTCATGACAGAGTACTGGCTCGGGTCAACAATAGGTTCGCTTTTTTCTTTTAGGAATAATTTGATATCACCATTCTTTTCCTTGTAGATTTTTGCGATTTCAACAATACTAGGACCAATAACTTTCTGGTCTGGCTTATGACAGGAATAGCACATTCCTTTTCCATCAAAAATTTCACGCCCCAATTCCAGCTGCTTTTCTTCAGCGGAAACCGTTTTCTCTGGATAAAGCGATTCTTTTTTTGTTTCTTTTTGACACGAAATAAGAAATAAAGCCGGAAGGATAAAAAATAGATTTTTCATGTTGTAAATAAACCTTAACCCTGGCAGGGTTTCGAACCCTGCCAGGGTGGGTTGAATTTTAATTATTTATTTAAAATGATTGCTGCTTCTTTCGCAAAGTAAGTAGAAATAATATCTGCCCCTGCTCTTTTAATGCAATGTAACTGTTCTATCATAATCTTGTCATGATCCAGCCATCCTCTTTCTGCAGCAGCTTTTACCATGGCATATTCACCTGAAACCTGATATACTGAAACCGGAACATTTACCGCATTTTTTACTTCTCTTACAATATCAAGATAAGCAATTCCCGGCTTGACCATTACAATATCAGCTCCTTCTTCCACATCATGCAAAGCTTCTTTGATAGCTTCAATTCGGTTTGCATAATCCATCTGATACGTTTTCTTGTCTTTTGGAACATCCATATTATCTACAGGAGCGCTGTCTAATGCTTCACGAAACGGTCCGTAAAAAGAGGACGCATATTTGGCACTATAGCTCATAATTCCAACATTATGATGTCCGTTTTCTTCCAAGGCTTTGCGTATTGCCAAAACACGTCCATCCATCATATCGCTTGGTGCTACAAAATCAGCTCCAGCTTCTGCATGGCTCAAGCTCATTAAGGTCAACGCATCAACAGTAGCATCATTGATTACTTGTCCTTTTTCGATAATCCCGTCGTGTCCATAAATAGAATACGGATCAAGGGCCACATCTGGCATAACTATCATTCCGGGAACGGCATCTTTGATAGCACGGATGGTTTCCTGCATCAGTCCGTTTTTATTCCATGCTTCTTTTCCGGTATTGTCTTTTAGCTTGTCGTCTACTTTTACATAAATATTGACAGCCTTGATTCCCAAATCCCAAAGTTCTTTTACTTCTTTGACTGTCAAATCCAACGAACGACGGTAAATGCCCGGCATGGATGGAATTTCAACCTTATAGTCTTTTCCTTCTGCAACAAACATTGGAAACATAAAATCGTTAGGAGACAGATGAGTTTCCCGAATCAGGCTTCGGATAGAATCATTGGTTCTTAAACGGCGATTTCTTTGTAGTGGAAACATAATTTTTAGATTTTAGATTTTAGATTTCAGTTGAGACTTTCATCTAAAATGGTATTGATTTAAATCCAATCAATCGGATTCTGTAATATCTTGATTAATTTTTCTTCTTCACTTCCGGCTTCCGGATGATGGTCATAAACCCACTGCACATGTGGCGGCAGGCTCATTAGTATACTTTCTATCCTTCCGTTGGTTTTTAGTCCGAAAAGCGTTCCTTTATCATGAACCAGATTAAACTCTACATAGCGTCCACGGCGGATTTCCTGCCAGTTTCTGTTTTCTGATGTATATTCTAAATCTTTTCTTTTTTCTACAATTGGGACATAGGCTTCTAAAAAGCTGTTTCCTACTTCTGTTACAAAATCATACCAATTGTCTAACGTAAAATCTTCTGAAGCTTTGCAATAGTCAAAAAACAATCCGCCTAGACCTCTGGCTTCATTTCTGTGTGCATTCCAAAAATAAGCGTCGCATTGCTTCTTAAATTTTGAATAAAAATCCGGATTATGTTTGTCGCAAGCAGACTTGCAGGTTTGGTGAAAATGTTTGGCGTCTTCTTCAAACAAATAATAAGGCGTCAAATCCTGTCCACCGCCAAACCATTGGTCTACTATATTTCCTTCTTTGTCATACATTTCAAAATACCTCCAATTGGCATGAACCGTTGGAACCATTGGATTTTTAGGATGGATAACCAGACTCAATCCACAAGCAAAAAAATCAACATCACCAACCTTAAAATAAGCCTGCATGGCTTGTGGCAATGAACCGTGAACAGCAGAGATATTAACGCCGCCTTTTTCAAAAACGGCTCCGTTTTCAATTACACGGGTTCTTCCGCCGCCGCCTTCGGGACGTTCCCAAATGTCCTGTCTAAAGGTTGCTTGTCCGTCAACTCGTTCTAGTTCGGCAGTAATTTTATCCTGAAGATTTTGTATGTATGCGTAAAATTTGTTTTTCATTTTGGTTATGCTTTGGCTTTGGCAATTTTATTGAAAATATCAAAAGAAAATACTTTACTTTCTTTTTGGATGTATTCGTAAATAGCCACGGCTTTTTCTTTTAATTGTGTTCTTTCTTCTTCTTTACGGTCAGAAAGCAATACTATAAAATCTGCGAACTGTTCAGCATTGGCCCAATCAAAGTGAAATTTTTCCAGATGGGCAATCAATTCATCTGACGAAAAATCCAATAGGTTTCTCAAGGTCAGTTCTAAATAATTAAGATGTTTTTCCAATTCGTCCAAATTCCAGTTTTCCGGAATATAGGTCAGTGAAATCAGTTGCTTGAGGATATTGTTAATCCTTTCATTCTCTTCGTCACGTAATCCTTTGGTTAGCATTTTCCTCTATTTCTGATTTATGATTTGGGATTTGGGGATTTGGGGATTTGGGGATTTGGGATTTTTGATTTGAGGTTTCAGTCTAAAATCATAAATCTAAAATCCTAAATTAAGATCTATATTCTTTTACAGCGTCAACAAATGCTTTGGCATGGTCAACAGGAATGTTTGGTAAAATTCCATGTCCTAGATTGGCAATGAATTTGTCTTTACCAAATTCGTTAATCATTTCCGTAACCATTTTTTTGATTGTCGGAATTGGCGAAAGCAATCTTGACGGGTCAAAATTTCCTTGCAACGTGATTTCTCCTCCCGACAAATATCTGGCGTTTCTTGGCGAACAAGTCCAGTCTACTCCTAGAGCCGAAGCCTTACTTCTACCCATTTCATTCAAAGCAAACCAACAGCCTTTTCCAAAAACAATAACGTGTGTTTCAGGGGCTAATGCTTCAACAATCTGGTTGATGTATTTCCATGAAAATTCCTGGTAGTCTGTTGGAGAAAGCATTCCGCCCCAGCTATCAAAAACCTGTACCGCATTGACGCCAGCCTTTACTTTTTCTTTTAGGTAAGCAATTGTAGTATCGGTAATTTTTTGCAATAATACGTGTGCTGCTTCAGGGTGCGTAAAGCAAAATCCTTTGGCTGTATCAAAACTTTTTGAACCTTTTCCTTCTACAGCGTAGCAAAAAATAGTCCATGGAGAACCGGCAAACCCAATTAACGGAACCTCATCATTCAGCATTTCTTTGGTCAACTTAATGGCATCCATCACATAACCTAATGTTTCATGAATATCCGGAACCACGACTTTTTCTACATCCTGAATAGTTCTGATTGGATTTGGCAGAAACGGCCCGACACTTTCTTTCATAAGGACTTCAATTCCCATTGCCTGTGGCACGACCAGAATGTCCGAAAACAAAATGGCTGCATCAGGAGCAATCCTTCTGATTGGCTGTACCGTAATTTCAGCTGCCAATTCCGGAGTCTGGCAACGGGTGAAGAAATCATATTTGTCACGCAGGGCGATGAATTCCGGCAAATATCTTCCGGCTTGACGCATCATCCAAACTGGCGGACGTTCTACAGTTTCTTTATTGAGTGCTCTTAAAAAAAGGTCGTTTTTTATCATTTTTATTTGGCTTTTGGCTTTAAGCTTCGAGGCTTAAAGCTTTCATTGATGACTTAAATTTGCTTAGGCGTATTGCCTAAAGCTTTTTACTATAATAATTTATTGCTTGAATAATCACATTTTCAACGGTCTGCTGTTTTGCGATTATTATTTTATCTGTTATTTGTTCCAAAGGCTCTGCCGTGGTAGTGCCAATACAGAAACAAATCTGGTTTTCTATCGTATTTTCCTTCAGGTAGCTTTGCACGCCCGATGGGCTGAAAAAAAGTATTCCATCCACCGTACCATTTACCTTTTGCGGCGTCAGGATGGTTTCATATACTTCAATTTCTTTGAGGCTTATATTGGCTTTTTGTAAGGCTTCCGGTATGGTATCGCGTCTCAGGCTTCCTGAAAAAAACACAAAACTTTCTCCTTGAAAATCGTTTACAATAATTTCTGCCAATTCCGAAGCATATTCTTTTGAAGCAAGAACCTTGTAGCCGTTTTGTTCTAACAAGGCTTTAGTTTTTGTGCCAACACAGAAGATCTTTTTGCTTTTAAAATTTTCAGATTTCTTATTTTCCAAGAAACTTTTCACGGCATTCTGGCTGGTAAAAATCAGGCTTCCAACTTCATCTTCTAACTCAAATTTCTTCCCTACTGTCTCAATAAAATTGGCTTCTAGTACTGAAAAACCAGCATTCAGTAAAAACTGCCTCTGGTTTGGCAACAGTTTTTTTGTGGATAAAATTCGAATTGGTTCAGACATCTCACTTGAAATTTATTTCTTTAAATCTCTCCTGATAGCTTCCATCAATTTCTGTCCACCATTGGCAAGAATTTCTGATGCTGCTTCCTGTCCGAAATTTTTATAATGAGTCACTTCGACTGTCTTTTCTATCTCGAGTTTTTCTTTTCCGTCAATTGAAAAAAGCACACCTTCAAAACGAATTTTATCACCCAATACTTCAGCAAAAGCACCAATAGGCGCAGTACAGCCGCCTTCAAGTGTTCTTAGAAATTGGCGTTCAATATGCGTGCAGATTTCACTTTCGAAATGGTTTAATTTTGCTGTTGCTTCTTTGCAGAAATCATCGTTTTCCATTGCAACGATTACCATCGCACCTTGTGCCGGAGCTGGGATCATCCAATTCAGAATGGTATGATTTTCTGGTAAAATTTCAATTCGTTCCAATCCTGCTTTGGCAAAAACGGCACCGTTCCAATCGTTATCTTTTAATTTCTGCAATCTTGTATTGACATTGCCACGCAAATCGACAACTTGATGGTTTGGGTATCTATGTAGCCATTGTGCCTGACGACGCAAGCTTCCTGTAGCTACCGTTCCGCTGGAATGCAGGAAATCCAGATTTCCTTTGTGTACTAAAATATCTTCGTGATTGGCTCTTTTTAAAACTGCAGTTTGGACAATGCCTTTGGGAAGTGCTGTTGGGACATCTTTCATCGAATGTACCGCAATATCAACTTCGCCTTTAATCATGGCTATATCCAATGTTTTTGTGAAGATTCCGGTAATTCCGAATTCGTAAAGCGGAATGTCCAGAATGACATCGCCTGTAGATTTCACGGCAACAATTTCTGTTTGGTACCCTAAATCGTTTAGTTTTTTTTCTACCGTGTGAGCCTGCCATAGCGCTAATTGGCTGTCGCGGGTTCCTATTCGGATTATTTTATTCATTTTCTGGAAGGTTCAATCTGAAAAACTTTCTCAATCCATTCGATACTTTCATCAACCATGGTATCACTGTCTTTCAAATGATTGGCAAAATGAGTCGTTATTTTCTGGATAATCCTCTTGCTGATAATTTCAGCCTGCTCTTCATCAAAATTACTGATTTTTTTTCGCTGAAAGTTCAGTTCGGTATCTTTAATAGAGTTTAGTTTTTCTTTTAAGGCATGAATCGTAGGAGCAAATTTTCTGTCATTGACCCAGTCCGTAAATTCTTCCATCATTGTTTCAATAATCAACTCTGCCTGAGGAATATGTTTTTTCCTGTTTTCTAACGTAACATCGGTTATTTTCGACAAATCATCCAGATGGACTACGGTTACGCCAGGAATATTCTTGACATTGTCATGAACATTTTTTGGAATCGACAAATCCAGGATTAAAAGCGGTTTGTTTAGCGTCAGGATTTCGTTATCGATTGTTGGATTACTTGCTCCAGTAGCTACAACCAATACATCTGCTTTTGGGATTTCCAACGGCAACAAATCATAATCTTTTACGATTAGATTGAATTTCCCTGCTATTTTTTCAGCTTTGTCTTTTGTACGGTTGATCAACGTGATATGGTCGTTTTTGGTATGTTTTACCAAATTTTCACACGTATTTCTTCCTATTTTTCCTGTTCCGAAAAGCAATATGTTTTTATTGCTGACATCTGGAACATTATTCATTATATATTGTACCGAAGCAAAAGAAACAGAAGTAGCTCCTGAACTTAATTCGGTTTCATTTTTGATTTTTTTGCTCGCTTGAATAACTGAGTTCACCAATCGTTCCATAAAAGCGTTAGCAAGACCTTGCGATTTTGCTTCTGAAAAACTGGATTTTATCTGACTGATGATTTCAAAGTCGCCTAAAATCTGGCTATCCAAACCGGTTCCGACTCTGAAAATGTGATGTATAGCTTCCTGGTTTTTATACACAAAACCTACTTTTTGAAACTCGTCTACAGTTCCCTGGCTGTTATCGCAAAGTAATTTAATCAGTTGAAATGGGTGCTCTGCAAAACCGTAGATTTCGGTTCTGTTGCAAGTAGAAGTAACTATCAAACTGCTAATCCCGCTTTCTTTTGCCTGACGCAAAACTTCGGATTTAGCCTCATTACCTAAACTGAATTTTCCTCTAATCTCTGCATCAGCTTTCTTGTAACTCAATCCAACTGCATAGAAGTAATGATGCTTTGACAAGTTATTTTTGTTCATAGTGCTACTTTAAAGTATAACGAAACAAACCTTCGAACGGATTTTATTTCGAACACCACAAAATTATAGCTATACGTTTTATAAAAGTAACGCTGAAAGTGCTATTTATATCGCTGTGAGATATTTTGATAATTTTGGCGATTATAAATTAGAAAAACTATAAATTTGCAGTGAAATCAGCATTTGACAGCTTTTTTGTTTAGAACCATTCTAAATAAAAATCTTTCCGATTTCAAATTTCTTACGAAAAAAAATACCGCTATGAGTTCAGCCGAAGAAATCAAAATTGAAGATGATTTTATTATCATCAGAATTCAAAATGACAGTGATGAAACCTCGCACTTTGAGCGAGAAGTGAATGTTGACCTGATACAGTTTCATTTTGGTATCAAAGGCCGGGCGAAGTTTATTTTTAATCAGGGACGTTATGCTTTAGATCTTAAAGAAGACCTTTCTTTATTTCTTTACAACCCTCAAAAAGAACTTCCCGTGCATTTGGAAATTGCACCTCACTCCTGGGCTATTTCCGTATTGATTTCAATTAAAAAATTCCATGGTTTATTTTCTTCCGAAGCAGATTACATTCCTTTTTTAAGCGAAGAAAACAAAGACAAGAAATACTATAAAGACGAGCCAATCAGTCCATCAATGTCAATTGTACTGAACCAGCTATTCAACTTTAACCTGCATCCCTCTATAAAAAATCTATACTTTAAAGGAAAGGCCTATGAACTGCTAAGCCTTTATTTCAACAGGAATGAAGACCCGAATGCAGAACAATGTCCGTTTTTGGTTGATGAAGAAAACGTTCTCAAAATTAGAAAGGCTAAGGATATTGTAATAGCCAATATGGCTGAGCCTCCGGGATTGCAGGAACTTGCCGATCAGGTAGGAATCAATCTGAAGAAGCTAAAAATGGGCTTTAAGCAAATTTATGGCGACAGTGTCTACAGTTTTCTCTTTGACTACAAGATGGAATTTGCCCGAAAATTATTAGACAGCGGTTCTTATAATGTAAATGAAGTAGGACTTAAAATAGGCTATAGCACAGCAAGCCACTTTATTGCCGCATTCAAGAAAAAATTCGGCACCACACCAAAAAAATATTTAATGTCGATTGCAGTAACTAGCTAAACAAATCGCAATCCGTAACCCCTAATAAGGAATAAAAACAAACAAATGAAAGGCGTATTATTAGTAAACCTTGGCTCTCCAAAAAGTCCTGAACCCAAAGACGTAAAACCCTATCTTGATGAATTTTTAATGGACAAGTACGTTATCGATGTACCTTATCTATTAAGAGCTTTCTTAGTTCGTGGGATTATTTTAAGAAAGCGTCCTGAAGAATCAGCCCACGCTTATAAAAAAATATGGTGGAAGGAAGGTTCTCCACTAATGGTACTGTCTGAAAGAATGCATAAAAAAGTACAGGCAAAAGCAACTGTTCCAGTTGCCTTAGCTATGCGATATGGTGAAATGACAATAGAAAAAGGACTTCAGGAACTCCACGAACAAGGCGTTACCGAAGTATTGCTTTTTCCGTTATATCCTCAATATGCAATGGCTTCAACACTGACTATTTTAGTCTTGGCTGAAGAAATCAGAAAGAAGAAATTTCCGCATATGAAATTCACTGATGTTCCTGCTTTTTACAACAAGCCGGAATATATCAAAAACCTGGCTGATTCTATTAAAAAGTCTCTGGAAGATTTTGGCGATTATGACCAATTGGTCTTTTCATATCACGGGATTCCGGAAAGACACGTCAGAAAAACCGACAAGACCAAATCACACAAAAAATTTACAACTAATGTAATGTGTTGCCAGCCTGGAACTCCTGCTGCCGAATTCTGCTACAGGACGCATTGTTATGAAACCACAAGACTGGTCGTGGAACAATTGAATCTTCCAAAAGACAAATATTGTGTGACTTTCCAATCGCGTTTAGCGGGCGACAAATGGCTTGAGCCTTACACTGATGTTGAAATCAACAATATGCCTGCCAAAGGAATCAAAAAGATTGCCGTGGTAACACCTGCCTTTGTAACCGACTGTTTGGAAACTTTGGAAGAAATTGCAATGCGTGCCAATGAAGATTTTGTAGAAAACGGTGGAGAAGAATTTTTGGCCATCCCATGTCTGAATGATGATGACAATTGGGTAGAAACCGTAAGCAATTGGATTAAAGAGTGGGCTTCATAAAAAGCAGCTATCTGATAACTTTTTACATTTTTGACTATCGATGGAAAACTATTACGACTACCTAAAATCCCTACACCTGATTTTTGTGATTACCTGGTTTGCGGGATTATTTTATATTGTTCGCTTGTTTGTCTACCAAATAGAAGCTTCACAGAAAGAATCTCCTGAAAAAGAAATCCTGCAAAAACAATATAAAATCATGACCTACCGCCTGTGGTATATCATCACCTGGCCGTCGGCAGTATTAGCCAGTATTTTTGCATTTTGGATGTTATTTTTTACGCCACAAGGAAATTTTTGGCTGCAACAATCCTGGATGCATGTCAAACTTGGCTTTGTTTTTGCTTTGTATTTGTACCATTTGAAATGCCATCAGATATTTAAACAGTTGCAAAATGACGAGATAAAGCATACTTCCAATTTTATGCGTCTTTGGAATGAAGGTGCCACAATCATACTTTTTGCAGTAGTTTTTTTGGTAATTTTGAAAAATGCCGTCAATTGGATTTATGGAGTAGTTGGGATTTTCCTGTTCTCTGTACTGATTATGCTCGGCTTCAAATTTTATAAAAGAATCAGGGAAAGAAACCAGTCTTAATGCTGAAACCTATCAAAATAAAACGCCTATCACTCCGTGTCAGAATCTTCCTTTCGATGATTTTCCTGACTCTGATTTCGTCAATTTTGATGGCTTCACTTTCCGTTTACCAATTCAAGACCGCTGCCAAAGAATATCACGAAGAACGTTTAGAACGTAGGGAAACAGCAGTCAAAGAACACATCAATTATATACTGAACACAACAACTTATCCGCTGACTACGGAAAACCTGCCGCTTATTTTCAAAGATGAGATTTACAAGTTGGCCGACATCCATAGTTTGGCGATAAACATTTACAGCCTGGACGGAAAACTTCTTAAATCTTCTAAGGCTTCGTTTACGGTGGATACCATTTTGCCTCCAATTCCAAATTATATATTGAAATTGGTACAGTCGTCTATGGACAAACGATATGTAGATGTCCAAAGTATTGATGGTAAAAAATTCCGTTCTTCCTATACGCAAATCAAGGATACCAAGTTCAAACCTTTAGGAATTTTGAACCTTCCTTATATTCCGGATGACGGGTTTTACGAAAGAGAGCTTCGGAATTTCCTTATCAGCCTTGGACAGGTATATTCCATCATGTTGATTGTAGCTTTTATTCTGGCTTATTTCCTATCGAGTTACATTACCAAGTTTTTAAAATCGATTACGGATAAAATTACAGAAACCCGATTCAATCAGAAAAACGAAAAGATTGAACTTGAAGAAAGCAGTAAGGAAATTGCCCTACTGGTTCATGCCTACAACTCCATGGTTGAAGAACTTGAAGAGAGTGCCTCGAAATTAGCGCAAAGCGAAAGAGAACAGGCATGGCGCGAAATGGCAAAACAAGTTGCACACGAAATCAAAAATCCTTTGACGCCTATGCGCTTAACAGTGCAAAGTTTCCAAAGAAAATTTGATCCGAATGATCCGGAAGTAAAGCAAAAAATGTCGGATTATTCCAATACGCTCATTCAGCAAATCGACACGATGAGTTCTGTAGCTTCAGCATTCTCAAATTTTGCTTCTATGCCTGCCCAGCAAAACGAAACACTGAATGTGGTTGATGTCGTACAGCTTACATTGGATATTTTCAATGAAGATTATATCGAATTCCGAAGCGATGAGAAGGAAGTCATTACTATTATGGATCGTACTCAGCTTATCCGTATTGTAACAAACCTGGTCAAGAATGCTATTCAGGCTATTCCGGAACATCAGGCAAAAAAATCAGTAATTGTTTCGGTCAAAAAAGAAGGAGAACAAGTTTTAATTAGCGTTCAAGACAACGGAACCGGAATAGAAACAGACAACCTTAACAGGATTTTTGAACCTAAGTTTACTACAAAAAATAGCGGCATGGGATTAGGACTGGGAATCATCAAAAATATTATTGAAAATTATAACGGAACTATTACTTTTGAAACTGCATCCGGAAAAGGAACCATTTTTAATGTGTTCCTTCCAATAATCAAAATGTAAAAAACAAAACAACCATAAATTTATAGATCATGAATTACGAAAATATTCTGGCAGCTTCTGAAAATGGCATTGCTACAATAACCATTAACAGACCGACAAAATTAAATGCTTTAAACAAGGCTACTATTGAAGAACTTCATTCAGCATTTGACGCATTCGACAAAGACCATTCTATTCGCGTAATCCTATTAACAGGAAGCGGCGACAAAGCTTTTGTAGCCGGTGCCGACATTTCTGAATTTGCTAATTTTTCAGTTACACAAGGTGCTGAACTGGCAGCAAAAGGACAAGCTACTTTATTTGATTTCGTAGAAAATCTAAAAACTCCAGTTATTGCTGCCGTAAACGGATTTGCTTTGGGTGGCGGATTGGAACTGGCTATGTCATGCCACTTCAGGATTGCTTCTGACAATGCTAAAATGGGACTTCCGGAAGTTTCTTTGGGTGTAATTCCAGGCTATGGCGGTACTCAAAGACTACCTCAACTGGTAGGAAAAGGAAAAGCTATGGAATTAATCATGACTGCCGGAATGCTGACAGCTGAAGAAGCTAAAACAGCAGGATTGGTAAACCATGTTGTTCCGCAATCGGAATTGCTGGAATTGGCAAATAACATTGCACAAAAAATCATGAAAAACTCACCGGTAGCTATCGGAAAAGCAATTGAATCTATCAATGCCAACTTTAAAGACGGAGTGGATGGCTATGCTGTAGAAATTAAAAACTTTGGCGATGCTTTTGGAACGGAAGATTTTAAAGAAGGCACAGGTGCTTTCTTAGAAAAAAGGAAACCTTCTTTTACAGGGAAATAAAACAAAAAAGCCGGAATTAAATTCCGGCTTTTTTTATCTCTTTCCTTCACATTCCGCAAAAAACTGCTCGAGGAATTTCTCCATATAGGCATGCCTTTCTTCAGCTATTCGTTTCCCTGATTGTGTATTCATTCTGTCTTTTAGCAATAAGAGTTTTTCGTAAAAATGGTTAATCGTAGGCGAAACGGCACTTTTATATTCTTCCTTGCTCATATTCATATTAGGCGCAATGTTCGGATCATACAGCGCCCTGTTTTTAAATCCGCCGTAATTAAATGCTCTTGCAATTCCTATCGCTCCAATAGCATCTAAACGGTCTGCATCCTGTACAACGTCTAATTCAGTTGAGGAAAATTTACGTTCGAAATTGCCACCCTTAAAAGAAATATTTTCAATGATGTTTACTACATGAATAATTGTTTCTTCCGGTACGTTCTGAGATTCTAAAAACTCCCAAGCCAATTTAGGCCCTATCGTTTCATCTCCGCCATGAAATTTGCTGTCGGCAATGTCATGCAGCAAGGCTCCCAAAGCAACGATTGTAGTATTGCAGTTTTCATGTTCGGCTATATTCATGGCATTGTTATACACTCTTTCGATGTGGAACCAATCATGACCACCTTCGGCGTCCTTAAGCTTTTCTTTTACAAAAGCAATTGTCTTTTCTATTATTATGTTGTCCATAGTACTATGAGAAAAAAAATCCTCTCTGTGAAGAAAGGATTTGGTTTATTATCTTAATGTTGCAGGTTCTACCCATTTA
This sequence comes from Flavobacterium microcysteis, assembly GCF_006385255.1. Lineage (GTDB taxonomy): Bacteria > Bacteroidota > Bacteroidia > Flavobacteriales > Flavobacteriaceae > Flavobacterium > Flavobacterium microcysteis. The sequence goes on along the minus strand of NZ_VFJE01000050.1, from coordinate 233,415 downwards.
AAAATATGTGATTCTGCAGGAATGACCAATCGTTCTGAAATCTTCGCCATTCTTGCCGGAAGCTTCATTAGGTAATCTCTGGCTTTTTCTGCTTCATCTGTCAATCCTGTAATCTTGCTGATATCCCATTTGTCAATCAGCTTTTGCATGATGTCAATATAATCGGTTGCCGTATATACGCCAATTCTTTGTGCCGAATCTGAAAAAAGTTCAAAAGCCGTACTTATCTTTTCTCCTGATTCTCTTAAAAAATGGGCCGGCATGACTATTTTTTGTTTCATCATGTATTGGAAAGCCAGCATCATTTCGCTTGGATCTACCTGAAAAATTCTATGTACAAATTCAGAGTAGGCATGATGGTGACGCATTTCATCACCGGCTATCAGCTTACATAATTTAGAAAGCTTTTTATCTCCAAACTTTTTGGCTATTTGTGAAACCCTATTGTGCGAAACATAGGTCGCTAATTCCTGAAAGCTGGTATAAACGAAGTTTTTATAAGGATCTCTTCCTGTACCGATATCAAATCCGTCATTAATCAAATGCTGCGTTGTCATTTCAATTTCGCGCATATTCACACGTCCGGAAAGGTATAAGTATTTGTTTAGCAAATCTCCATGACGGTTTTCTTCACCGGTCCAGCTTCTTACCCATTTTGACCAGCCGTTACCGCCTTCGTCAATCTGATTTATACCTTCCACATCCATCAACCAGGATTCATAGGTTGGAAGTGCTTCTTCAGTAATGGTGTCGCCTACTAAAACTACCCAAAAATCATACGGTAGTTCTTTTGCTATTTCTCTTAATTCTTTTACGTCTTCAAAAAAAGTTTCGCTTCGGGAATCAGGCAATAGGTCAGAAGGCTGCCATATATTCTCCACCGGAATCAAATACTGGTCAACAAATGCATCAATATTTTTCTCTAGAAACTGCATTACTTCTAGACGAATGTTTTTTACAGACATATTTTAATTTTTTATTCCATCAACAACTGCCTTTTCCGTCTCTCTCATTAATTCATCAAAAGGAACCTCAGCCACGGCAATTGGCTTATGAGCAGTAAAGGTAAGGCGATTTCCTAAACCTACAGGAAAAAAGCCATATTTAACAATTTTCCAAGAATTGTTTATGCTTATAGGAACTACTACTGCCGAAGGTGAATTTTTACATAGAATTTTTAATCCCGTTTGTGCAAATTCTTTCGGTTTTCCGGTTTTGCTTCTTGTTCCTTCCGGAAAAATTACAGCAGCCCTTTTGTTTTTTTCAATATATTCTCCAAGGCCTTTGATTACTGGCAGTGCTTGTTTTGGATCTTTCCTGTCAATCAACACAGAGCCTCCATGTCTTAAATTATACGAAACACTTGGAATTCCTTTACCCAATTCTTTCTTGCTCACAAATTTCGGATGCGACTTTCTGAAAAACCAGATTATCGCAATGATATCATACATGCTTTGGTGATTGGCAACAAAAATTACCGGAACTCCTTTAGGTACTAATTCCCTGCCTTCTATTTTATAGGTTGTACCCAAAAGATGGGTTGATCTTAGTAGGCAAAAATTCAGATAATCGACACTTTTTTTATGCGCCTGATATCCGAAAAGATTAAAACACAGCCATTGGATTGGATGAAAAATCACCAAAATAAGCCCGAAAACCAGATAATAAATAACCGAAATCGGATACGAAATTAGCTTCTCCATAATTGTTATAATTCCACGCAAAAGTACTAATTATATTTTTGTTTATTTTAATCAAAAAACAGCAAATTTCTAACAAAAAATAACACTTGCCACGTAGAAAAAAAGAACTATTTTTACGAAAAATAAGTGCCAATTATAAATGTAAGAAAAATGAGTTCAGAGAAAGAAGCCAAATTAAAAGCGTTACAGTTAACGCTTGACAAATTAGATAAAACTTACGGAAAAGGTACCGTAATGAAGCTTGGTGATCAGGCAGTTGAGGAGGTAGAAACGATTCCTTCGGGATCTTTAGGATTGGACTTAGCTCTTGGAGTTAATGGATATCCTAAAGGAAGAATCATTGAAATTTATGGCCCAGAATCTTCTGGTAAGACGACCCTGACATTGCATGCTATTGCCGAGGCTCAAAAAGCAGGCGGTATTGCTGCTTTTATTGATGCGGAACATGCTTTTGACAGAAATTATGCAGAAAAACTAGGTGTCGATATTGAAAACCTGATTATTTCGCAACCTGACAATGGTGAGCAGGCTTTAGAAATTGCAGAAAACCTGATTCGTTCTGGTGCTATTGATATTGTTGTAATTGACTCCGTTGCCGCATTGACTCCAAAAAGTGAGATTGAAGGCGAAATGGGTGATTCAAAAATGGGTCTTCATGCCCGATTAATGTCACAAGCATTGAGAAAACTGACAGGAACAATCAGCAAAACAAATTGTACTGTTTTCTTTATCAACCAGCTTCGTGAAAAAATCGGAGTTATGTTCGGAAATCCGGAAACAACAACGGGTGGTAATGCCCTTAAATTCTACGCATCTGTCCGATTGGATATCCGTAGATCTTCTCAAATTAAAGAAGGCGAAAACGTAATCGGTAACAGAACGAAAGTTAAAGTTGTAAAGAACAAGGTTGCACCTCCATTCAAAACAGCAGAATTTGACATCATGTATGGTGAAGGTGTTTCAAAAACAGGAGAAATCCTTGATTTGGCCGTAGAATTTGAAGTCGTGAAAAAGTCAGGTTCATGGTTTAGCTATGGCGACACCAAACTTGGACAAGGTAGAGATGCTGTCAAATCCTTGATTAAAGACAATCCTGAATTAGCGGAAGAATTAGAACTTAAAATCAAAACGCTGATTAAAGAAAATAACGCTTAATTAAAAAAACCCGAAAATTTTCGGGTTTTTTTATATCCTAACGCAACCTTTATCAAATAGGTACATCTAAACAATAAAGCATAAACAGAATACAAAAAATGAAAAAGTTAATTTCGATTTTATTTTTAGCAGTTATTACCATCACCACATTTAGCTCTTGCGAGCTAAACGACGATAATACTGTTAGTTACCATTTTGAACTGATCCCTACTGAAAGTGCCGTGTTTCCCGAAAGTTTTGTGTTAGGAAGAACTTATACCATAAAAGTATATTATAAAAGACCTACTAGCTGTCATTTCTTTGAGGGATTTTATTATGAAAAAAATTTAAATGTCAGAACAATAGCAGTACAGACTGGCGTTATCAATGCCAATAATTGTACCCCTTTAAATGAAGAGCCCGTAGAAGCTACATTTGATTTTATGGCCACAGGAGAAAGCTCCTTTGTCTTTAAGTTTTATAAAGGAAAAGACGAGTATGGACAAAATACTTTCCTAGAATATGAAGTACCGGTAGTTCGACAATAATTTTTAATTTATAAAGAAAAACTTTGAGTTTAGAACAACTCATATACGGTTGCAGAGATCATGATACCAAAGCTCAAGAACAATTATATAAGCTATTATCACCTAAATTGTTCAGTGTTTGCTTGAAGTATTCGCGGAATTATGCCGAAGCCGAAGATAATCTTCAGGACGGATTTCTTATTATTTTTAATAAGATAGGTCAGTTCAATTTCAAAGGATCATTTGAAGGCTGGGCAAAAAGGATAATGGTAAATAATGTCCTGCAGAAGTATAGAGGAAATTCTGTTTTTGAAATCGTCAACGATACTATTCCTGACGAAGCAGAAGTCGAGATTGACGATGAGAATGTGACGCTCGAGTTTTTAATGAAAATTATACAGGAACTGCCCGACAGATACCGGTTGGTTTTTAACCTATATGTAATGGACGGCTATTCGCATAAAGAAATTGCCGAAATGCTAGATATCACAACCGGAACCACAAAATCTAATCTTGCACGCGCAAAAATGATTTTAAAAGAAAAAATAGAAGCCCAGGCTGGAAACGGAAATTATACAGCAGCAAAATGAGTGAGAAAAAGAATATAGAAAGGCTTTTCCAAGAAAAGTTCAAAGACTTTGAAGCGACACCTTCGCCCGAAGTTTGGGACAATATCGAGGCTAAGCTCAAAGAAAAGAAAAAAAGAAGGGTTATACCGTTATGGCTTCGACTCTCTGGTGTTGCTGCCATATTGCTCATCGGATTTATGATAGGCGACGGAATCTTAAATAATCCAATAAAAACTGATACTGATAACGGAGTCGTTAACCAAAATAATACGGACACCGAACGTTCAAAAGATTTGGCACCAATGCAAAGCCCAATCAAAAGCAATGAAGTTGTTACCGAAACTGAAAATGTCGTTACCAAAACTGAAAATACCGATTTAGAAAAAAACAATTCAATACCACAACATAAAAATTCTGAAAATCCAGAGCAGGATCAACTGAACAAGTCAATTATTTCAGGAAAGAATAAGGCTAAAAACACGGCTATCGCCCGTCAGGATAATACTGACCAAGAACGCCTAAAAAATACAGCCGATAAACATCTTCCTGTTATAAAAAATCAAAAAACGAAAACAGAATCAGAATCCGGACTTGCCAGCCAAGATCCTGCTCAACAACATAAAGGCCAGGGAACTGCCAAACAGAATAAGCTTAACAAGACAAGCCAAGAACATTTCTTGAACGAAAATGCTGTAGCAGATTCTAACAAGAAAGGAAAAAATCAGGAAAAATCAATTGTAAATCAGGATTCAAATAAAAATTTAATTCCTGAAAATCGAAAAGAAAACGAAAAGCAGCTTGCTGTTTCTGAGAAAAAACAAAACGACCTTTTGCAGAAAAACGACAAGCTCAACGACAAAATTTCAGATCGCAACAGGCAATCTGATAACGATAAGAATAAAAATTCCCGAATTGCTTTTGATACCAAAGGATTCGAGAAGCAAAAGAAAGATTCGGCAGCTGTTGCTACTGTCGAACCTAATCCGCTGGAAGAATTGCTAAAAGAAAAAGAAAAAAAACAACAAGCGGATCCAGAACCTAAAGTAAATAGGTGGCAAATTACGTCAACCGTAGCCCCTATTTATTTTAGCTCTGCTTCCAAAGGTTCTCCAATCGACCAGCAATTTGCAGATAACGGTAAAAGCTATGAGAAAAACCTGAGCTATGGACTTGGTGTTAATTATGCGATTAATAAAAAATGGTCTATTCGCGGAGGAGTTAATAAACTGACTCTGGGCTATAATACCAATAATATTGTCTACTATGCCGGATTATCAACTTTAAGCACAAGTGGAGAAGCACTTTCGCCAAGTACTATAAGGGAGAACAAAAATGCAATCGTAATTATTGAGGACAATACAGCTGCCAATACCGTATCGTTTGATGATGTTCCTGGCAAAAAAGCAGGACAGTTAAATCAGACCATGGGTTATGTAGAAGTTCCTGTTGAACTTTCCTATAAAATATTGGACGACAAATTTGGGATATCATTAATTGGCGGTATGAGTACACTTTTCTTAAATGAAAACAGCCTTTCCGTAGTATCCCCAGGAATGTCAACCTCTATTGGAAAAGCATCGAATTTAAATGACGTTTCTTTTACTTCCAATATCGGAATTGGATTCAAATATAAATTTTGGAAATCATTCGAAGCGAATGTGGAGCCAAAATTAAAATACCAAATTAATACGTTTAGTGAAAATGCTGGTGGATTTAAGCCCTATTTTATAGGCTTGTATTCCGGGATCAGCTTTAACTTTTAGATAGTTGGTTTTATAGTTTAGTTAGGTTCGTCATTAAATACGTTAATGACAGAAAAAAGCGTCTTGGTTAGGCGCTTTTTTTGTTGCTGAATTTCAAGAGCTGTTTGTAGATAATATCTCTTACCTGTTCTCTCAGTTCTTTAATTTCCTTTTTGTCAGCGTTGTGGTCTTTCGTTTCCACAAAATGATGGATTTTGGCTCGCATAATGCCCGGACTTCCACTTAAAAAAGTATATGAAAATCGCTTTTTATTATCTGGAAAAGTCATAGGAACTATCGGAATCTGATGTTCCAATGCCAAACGAAAGGCTCCGTCTTTAAATTCGTCCAAAAGAACAGACTCGTCATCCGGAACACCACCTTCCGGGAAAATACAAATACTAAGACCTTGTGCCAATCGTTTTTGGGCTCTGTTGAAAACCTCCATCCTACTTTTAGAACTGCTTCTGTCAACCAAAATGCAGGTTCTCTTATAAAAGAATCCAAACAAAGGAATCTTAACCAATTCTTTCTTTCCTACAAAAACAAATGGATTGCGTACCAAAGCAAGCATCAACATAATATCAGTCATTGAAGTATGGTTCGACACCAACATATAGCTTTTTCCTGCTTCCAATTCCTGCTCACGCTCTACTTTATAATGGAAGCCCATACCGAAAAGAATTATTTTCGCCCAGATTCTGGCCATAACAAAAAAATAGGGATACCATTTCTCTTTTAAGATGGAAATGAATAGGAACGGAAACATAATGATAATAGGAAGTGCCATCAGAAAATAGAACCAAATCCTCCAAAGAATCCAAAAAATTACTTTAAAAATACGCATGCAGGTGTGTATCAAAATTATTCGTGAAGACAAAACCTGATTTTCAAATTTTGTCTCCCAAATGTAAGAATTCAAACCTTACAATTCTGCCAAAACATTTACCTTTGCAAAAATTAAGTTATTATGTCAAAAATACTCACAGGAATTCAAAGTACTGGAACGCCGCATTTAGGAAATTTGCTAGGGGCGCTTCTTCCGGCCATTGAATTATCAAACAAGCCGGAAAACGAAACTTTTCTTTTCATTGCCGATCTGCATTCCATAACGCAGATTAAAAATGGAGAAACATTACGTCATAACACGTACAGTACTGCTGCAACGTGGCTTGCCTGTGGAGTTGATGTAAATAGAGTTACTTTTTATCGCCAGTCTGATGTTCCTCAAACAACAGAACTTTCCTGGTATTTGAGCTGTTTTTTCCCATACCAACGACTAACGTTAGCCCATTCTTTTAAAGATAAGGCAGATAGACTGGATGATGTCAATGCCGGGTTATTCACTTATCCGATGCTTATGGCTGCTGATATTCTTTTATACGATGCGGAATTCGTTCCGGTAGGAAAAGACCAGTTACAGCATATTGAGATTACCCGTGATGTTGCTTCCCGTTTTAACCATCAGATGGGAGAAACTTTTGTGATTCCGGATTCCTATCTTCAGGAAGAAACAAAATACGTTCCAGGAACCAATGGCGGAAAAATGAGCAAATCGGCAAACAATATCATCAACATTTTTTTAGATGATAAGTCGTTGCGCAAACAAGTCATGTCTATTGAAACTGACAGTACGCCTTTAGAAGACCCGAAGGATACGGAAAGTTGTAAAATTTTCGCTATTTATAAATTGATAGCCAATGAAGAGCAGCTGGCTGTCATGATCGAAAAATATAAAAACGTCAATCGTGATTTTGGTTGGGGGCATGCCAAGCAGGCCCTATTCGAACTTATTATAGAAAGGTTTAAAGTAGAAAGAGAAAAATACAACTACTATATGAACAATCTGGAAGAAGTTGACAAAGCCTTGCTACAAGGTGCTGAAAAGGCAAAAATTGTTGCCAACGGCGTCCTGAAAAGAGTGAGAGAAAAATTAGGATACTAGTATTTAAGCCCCGCATAAACGGGGCTTTATTTTTAAATAATTTCAAACAATTTGCCAGGCAACGGACGGACAACTCCTTTGAGTTCCATATTCAACAACAGTGAAGATATTTTGTGAATGGGAAAATTGCACTCCAAAGCAATAACATCCATCAATTCCTTTTCTTTTGCCTGTAGATAATTATAAACTGTTTGTTCTTCCGAATCCAATTCTACAAACAATCGTTTCTGTACGCTTGCTTTTGGCGTTTCCAAATCCCAATTGAGCATATAAACCAAATCGGCAGCCGAGGTTAACAGTTGTGCCTTTTGCCATTTGATCAGGTTATTGCATCCCTGACTGTATTTGTCGGTTGCTCTTCCAGGAAAAGCAAAAACATCCCGATTATAATCATTGGCCATGTTAGCAGTAATTAGGGAACCTCCTTTTTCTGCCGATTCAATAACGATAGTCGCTTCGGAAATTCCGGCAACAATGCGATTCCTGCGAATAAAGTTCTCCCGGTCAGGATTGGAAGAACTCCAAAAGTCTGTCATAAAACCACCATTTTCCTGCATACTGGAGACATACTTTTTATGAGCTTTTGGATAAATCTGGTTGAGTCCATGGGCTACGACTCCAATGGTCTGCAAGTTGTGTTCCATTGCTGCCTGATGTGCAATAATATCAACTCCATAAGCAAAGCCGCTCACTATTATCGGATTTAGCGGTGTCAAGTCAGAAATCAGCTTTCTGCAAGATTCTGCTCCATATGGAGTAGCTTGCCTGGTTCCGACAATGCTTATAATTTTTCGGTTTTTGAAATTGAAGTTTCCTGAAGCAAATAATACGACAGGAGCATCAATACAATGCTTGAGTCTTTCGGGATACTTTTCATCTTGGTAAAAAAGCACCTCTATAGCATTTGACTGAATGAAGTCAAGTTCTTTTTCAGCTTTTTTAAAAATGGATTGGTCTTTGAGATTCCGAATCAAAATGCTGCCGACTCCTTCGATACTTTCCAGCTTTGAAGGCTTGGATTGAAAGATTTCTTTGGCGCTTCCAAAGTATGCAAGAAGTTTTTTAGCGGTGATGTCACCTACTGATTCTACTTTTTGTAAGGCTAGTAAATAAAATAATTCTTCTGGGTTCATGGCAAATAATTGAATTTCAAATATAAAGACATTTCGTTTAGATTGTTAATAAAATTTGTTGATAAAATTTTGACCTGACCAATGAATAAGTAACTTTGTTTCTATGAAGATTGAATTTTACATATCCCAACTTTTATATAGATACCAGTGCGTTGCAGTTCCTGGCTTTGGCGCATTTCTTACAGAAATTCAGCCGGCTAGGCTTAATGAAAGTACTATGGTATTTTATCCACCAAGAAAAGTGGTTTCTTTTAATTTTCATTTAAAGAATAATGACGGATTGTTGGCAAACCATATTTCACAGGCTGAAAAAATATCCTATGAAGATACGGTGACCCATATTGAAACAGTTGTTTCAGAATGGAAATTGGCATTGCAACAGCAAAAGTCGCTTGTGTTGAAAAACATTGGCCAGCTTTCTTTAAACTCAGAAAACAATATTGTTTTTGAGCCTTCTGACAGTTTAAATTATCTTACAAGTTCTTTTGGATTGAGTACTTATGTTGCTCCAAAAATCCAAAGAGAAGTATATAAAGAAGAAGTTGAAGCTCTTGAAGAAAAAGCGCCTATACTCTTTACTCCTGAAAGAAGAAACAACAGACCTTATCTTAAATATGCGGCCATTTTTGTTCTTGGTCTTGGAGCAGCTGGTTTCTTTGGAAACACCTATTACCAAAAACAGGTTGATTCTGAAAATCTGATCGTACAACAAACCGTTCAGAAAAAAGTAGAGGACAAAATACAGGAAGCTACTTTCTTTATTGAAAGTCCACTTCCAGCCGTGAAGCTGAATATTAAAGAAGAAAAGTTAGCCTATCATATTGTTGCCGGTGCTTTTAGAAATGAAGAAAATGCACAAAAAATATTCGAGAAGCTAAGTGCTAAAGGGTATAAGGCAAGAAAGATAGCAAAAAACAAACATGGTCTTCACCCGGTGCTTTATGGAAGTTTTTCAAACTATGCCGAAGCCCAAAAAGCGATGTCAAAAATTCAAAAAACAGAAAATCCGGAAGCCTGGCTTCTGATTCAAGAATTATAAAACCAATCCCGATTCGTTCGGGATTTTTTGTTTTTGTTCGAAAAAATTATTTACTGCCTGACTATCGGATTTAATTGCTATCTGTTACCTTTGCAAAAAAAAACAATGCAAGCGAAAACTCCTTCTGAATCTGTAGCAATCCTAACTGATTTGGTTTTGCCAGGCGAAACTAACCCTTTAAATAATCTTTTTGGTGGCGAATTGCTAGCACGCATGGACAGAGCGGCAAGTATTGCAGCAAGAAGACATTCCAGACGAATTACCGTTACGGCTTCCGTAAATCACGTGGCATTTAACCGTGCTATTCCTCTGGGCAGCGTTGTAACTATTGAAGCTAAAGTTTCAAGGACTTTTAAAACCTCAATGGAAATTTATATTGATGTGTGGATTGAAGACCGTGAATCAGGAATAAAAAACAAAGCAAACGAAGCTATTTATACTTTTGTTGCTGTTGATGAAACGGGTCGTCCGATAGAAGTTCCAGCGATACTTCCGGAAACTGAACTGGAAAAACAGCGCTATGATGCAGCCTTAAGAAGAAAACAGCTTAGTCTTGTTTTAGCCGGAAAAATGAAACCAAATGAAGCTACAGAACTGAAAGCGTTATTTACAGAATAAAAAAAAGGAACCTAATTGGTTCCTTTTTTTATTTTACATATTGGTCAGCCAGGATTGCGGATTCAATGTCGTTGCGTTTTGCATGATTACAAATTTCAACGCTGTCTTTCCTGCTGCATTGGTTGTTACTTTTCCGATGTTTTGCAAAGCCGTTACCTTATTTCCTTTGGAAACGCTTACGGAACTTAGGTTTTGGTATACAGTATAGAAATCTCCATGTTGGACAAATACTACCATATTATTTGGAGAAATCAACTGTACTCTTGTTACTTCGCCCGCAAAAACTGATCTTACGGAAGCACCTGAATCAGTCGTGATTTCTACACCGCTACTGTGAACAATAAGCGATTTCTGTAGTGGGTGTGGTTGGTCACCATATCTCAGCGACACAAAACCTTTTGCAACCGGCCATGATAGTTTTCCTTTGTTGGCCTTGAAATTATCCGAAATGATTTTTCCTTCCGGTGTCAGGATAATTTTTGAGGAATTCTCGATAGCCTTTGTTTCTGCAACTGTTGCTTTTGGATTTGCTTTTTTGTTTGCTGCAGCTGTTTTTCTGTTGGCTTCAGCAATTGCCTCACGAATTAACTTATCAATCTTACGGTCTATTTCGCGTGTTTCCTGTTGCTTTTTCTTGATTTCGGCAGTATATTTTTTGACGTCTTTTTTAATCGACTTCATTATTTTTTCCTGCTCTTCCTTATCCTTTTCCAGAGTCTGTTTTTCTTTTTCATTTTCGACAATCAGCTTCTGTTTTTCCTTTTTCTGGACACCCAGTTTTTCATTATAGACTGCCAGCTGATCTGATTTTACCTTGATTTCTTCTCCCTGGTTTTTTCTATAATTGGAGTATTGCTTCATGTATTGTGCTCTTTTATAAGCCTGAAGGAAGTTTTTAGAAGAAAGCAGAAACATAGCCCTACTCTGTTCCGAACGGCTCTTATAGGACTTGACAATCATTTTGGCATAATCTTTTTTAAGTTCGTCAAGATCTTTTTTAAGGCCATTGATTTTTATCTGGTTCGTATAAATATCATCACTCAATAGCTTGGCTTGCTTTTCGGTTGTAGCAATAAGCTTTTCCTGCAGCTTAATTTTAACCGTCTGCTGGCTGATTTGTGTTACGACAGATTTTTCTTTTTTCTTTTCTGACTGCAATGCATTTTCTGCTTCTCTAATTTCTTTTTGAAGCTGTGCCTTGCGTTCTTCCAATTTTCTCTGCGCATCATTTTGGCCCAAAACTATTGTTGTGGCCAGCAGCAGAAAAAGAGTGAATATGTTTTTTGACATAATTGGATATGTTTGTGCAAATCTAATCAATATATATTCTTTCGTAACCTTTAGGAACACTGTATGGGAATGTCAGGTCCTCATTGAACGTTATCGAATTATAATCAATGTTGATATTGATCTTTTTACCATTCTGAACGGCATCAATGATAATTTGTGATGGCAGTACGGCTTCCGGATATTCTTTATGGCTTGGGTAGGAAATCTGCAGTCTTCTGTCTTCTTTTGCTTGCGAAACTTCCTGTTTTTTGATTAGGTAATTTGCCGCTTCAAAATAAAACGCTTTTTGCGTGTTTTTATCTGAGACATCTTCCAGCCTATACTGGCTTTCATCAATTGTTGTTGTATATTTTCCTTTAGCCAAGTCGTCCATAGCCTCGCCTATAAGCATATTCTGTACTTTTTGAAAATCCAAATCAGTTCCCAGCCATTTGCTCAGGGTAGAATAATCGCCTTCAAAAAATGTATTTCCCATTTTTTCATAGTATTTTACTTCTTGAGGCGTAATTAATGCTTTGGCCATAGTAATACCTATAACGCGGACACTGACTAAAATCTGCTCATTTTTCTTGATTCTGATTTCAGCAGAAACACCTTGAGACATGCGATCATCTTTATACTTTGCGCTGGACTTGATATAGAGTGTCGAGAAATCTCTCTTGAGCTTGTAATGGTTTTCTATTACTTTTGAAGAGGCAACCACTTCGCTGGCCGTTCCTTCTGCAATCACTGCTTTCTTAGCATTACATGAAAGCAAAAGAGCTCCAAAAGCTATGATAATATATCTTTTCATTATTTTTTCTGTTTTAATAACTGGTCTGCTTTCAGGAAATAATATTCCTTTTTCTTTGCATCTCCCAATCCGTTGAAAGCTTCGCCTAACTGGATATTAAAATTAATTTCCAAATTCCTATTGTCAACGATATAATCCATACCCATTTCTAAAAAGTCTTTGGCTTTTTTATAATTTTTAATCTGATTGTTCGCCAATCCGGAGTAATAATAAAAATCCGGCTGCATTGGAAAGAAATCAATCAGTTCAGAAGCTTTTTTTGCCAATACGTCAAATTGCTTGTTTTCTGTATAGGCTTGTAATAAAAAGATATTTGATTCTACTTCCTGTGGATTATTCTTAGAATAGATTTCCAGATAGTGGATGGCCCGTTCCCAATTTTTCCTTTCATAAAAAATCCTGCCTACATCTTTGGTCAATGTGGCCTGATCTTCATTGCTAAAATAACCCACTGCCTTATCTAAATCGGTATTGAATTGAGGGTTGTTTTTGACAAAAACCAAAAATTCTTTCAAGATTTTGTATTTTACTTCATTGTCAATCTTCTTGCTATCCAACACCTTATTCATCGCTGCCACGGCTTTTTCTCCATCGTTTTTATTGAGATGGAATTTGAATAGTCCTACTTGGGCAAATTCAGAATCAGGGATTTCTTTCTCAAGTTTTTTTGCGATTTCATAAGCCTTTTCTTCCTGATTGCTTTCAGAATACAGGTATATTAACGCAATGTATTTTGATTCGTCTTTTGGATTTTTCTTGATGGCTTCCAAAAGCTGATCTTTTTCTCCAATACGGTATTTCGAATCTTTCAGGATTTGCTGCTTATAGGCATTTCTCTGTGGAGTTTCACCTACCGTGTCGTCCAAATCTTTTATAAGCGCCAAAGCTTTGTCGTATTGGTCTGTATACATATAAAGAGAGGTCAAATCTTCTTTATATTTCATATCCATTCCAACTAATTTATTGACAACAACTATGGCTTGGGCATAATCTTTTGTTTGGTAACAGACATCGTACATTCCGATATAGAACCATTTATTCTTCGGATCTATGAGTGAAGCCTGTGAAAATGATTCATATGCTTTTTTATAATCCTTCTGACTCAGATAATTTTTACCTAATTCATAATAGACTACTGCATTTTGTGGTTGCAACTTGAGGCATTTTTCCAAAGCGACAATAGCTTTGTCATAATTTTCAATGCCTTTCTGTTTGAGCGATTCATAAAAACTATCTTGAAAAGAATCTTCCGCCAAAGCAATATCATCGGGCTCTGCCTGGGCAAAAACTTTAGCCGGAATGCATAAGATTCCGAAGAAGAAAAGCTGTAAAAGATATTTTTTAATTTTCATATTGGTTTTTCATCAAATTTTATTCCAAAACCGAATAGTCGCCTATGCTTATGCTAGTAAAATTCCCGTCAAAACTGGCGTGATTTCCAATCATTGCATTATCTAAATTGGCATTTTTTATATGCGAATGGGTTTGTACCAGACTGTTTTTTATAGTACTGTTGATTACGTGAGTTCCTTTGCCTAAAGACACGTTTGGCCCTACTGTTGCATTGATCAAGATTACATCTTTACCAATATAGCATGGTGGAATAATTGTTGCGTTTTCTGTCTTGACATCATAATCAATCAAATGCTCGCCGTCATTATGCAAGAAGCCTAACATTCTGGAATTTGTTTCTACAGTCACATTTTTGTTTCCACAATCCATCCATTCATCCACTTTTCCTGGAACAAACTTCAACCCTTTCTCTTTCATATTCTCCAAGCCGTCAGTCAGTTGGTATTCTCCTCCTTTTACAACATTATTATCCAATAAATATTGCAATTCATTTCTTAAAGTTTCTCCCGATTTGAAGTAATAGATACCAATAATTGCCAAATCAGAAACAAACTCTTTTGGTTTTTCTACAAAATCAACAATCTGGTTTTGGTCATTGAGCTGCACAACACCAAAAGCACTCGGGTCTTCAACTTGTTTTACCCAGATTACGCTATCTGCTTCCGTATCCAATGTAAAATCAGCACGGAAAAGCGTATCTGCATAAGCTACAACTATAGGTCCGGTCATTGATTCTTTCGCACTCATGATAGCATGGGCTGTTCCTAAAGGCTGTTCCTGATAATAAATAGTGCCTTTGGCGCCAAGCTTTTCTGCTATTTCGATTAAATCAACTTCAACCTGCTTTCCAAAATCTTTATGGATAATAAAAGCTATTTCTTCTATTTCCTGATTGATCACGCCTGCAATATCTTCAACAAGCCTATGTACAATAGGTTTGCCCGCTATCGGAATCAATGGTTTTGGAACTGTTAATGTATGTGGTCTTAAGCGAGAGCCTCGTCCGGCCATTGGAACTATTATCTTCATATAGTTTTCGTGTTTTATTTTGAAGTTGGAAATCCAACCTTATTTGTTTTATTTATTTTACTCCTGTGCTTCCAAATCCGCCTTCTCCTCTTGATGTTTCAGACAGTTCTTCTGTTTCTAACCACACCGCTCTTTCGTGTTTGGCAATAATCAGCTGCGCTATCCTTTCGCCATTTTCGACTACAAAAGCTTCATTTGATAAATTTACTAAAATCACTCCAATCTCACCACGATAATCCGCATCGACTGTTCCCGGAGAATTAAGTACAGTTATTCCTTTTTTTGCAGCCAATCCGCTTCGTGGGCGTACTTGAGCTTCATAACCAATAGGCAATTCTATAAAAAGGCCGGTTTTTACGATGGCTCTTTCAAGCGGAGCTAAAGTAATTGGTTCAGAAAGATTGGCTCTCAGGTCCATTCCGGCAGAGGCTAATGTTTCATAATTCGGTAATGGATGCTGGGATTTGTTTATGATTTTAATTGTCATTGATAATAAGGTAAAAAATTTAATATGCTTAGGCTTTTCTTTTAATAATCTTGAGGATGGTTTCTTTTTCGTTGTAATATATGAAATACATGAATGCAATCAACATTGGGATTCCTATCCAATAATTTTCTCTATATCCATAAAAATAAATGAATGAAAAAAGAATGGAGATCACGAGATAGGCTCCTATCGCTTTTTTATCATAAGGAATCGGATAGTATTTGTTGCCCCAGATATAGGAAATAAACATCATGCTTCCATAGGCCGCTATGGTTGCAATTGCTGAACCATAATAGCTAAACGACGGAATGAGCAGGTAATTCAGCACCAATGTTATGATGGCACCGATAATGGAAATATAAGCTCCGATATGTGTCTGGTTGGTCAGCTTGTACCATACTGAAAGGTTGGTGTAGATTCCAAGGAAAAAATTAGCCAGTATAATTAACGGCACGACTCCCATAGCATCCCAGAATGACGAATCCCGAATCATGACTAATTTTAGGATATCAGCAAAAACAATAACCGCCAATGTCATCAAAGAGCCAAATATTACAAAGTATTTTGTAATTGTTGCATAGGTCTGTTTTGCATTTTCATTAGAAGCATGGCTAAAAAAGAAAGGTTCAATTCCTAAAGTATAGGCTGTACGGAACAGTACCATAAAAAGTCCCAGCTTATAACAAGCCGAATAAATCCCGACTTCTGCTTCGGCAATATCAGGCGGAAGCAAGTATTTCAATAATATCTTATCGAACTGGTCATTAATGGCAAAAGCAATACCGGCTATCATGATTGGAAATCCATATCGTAGCATCTTTTTCCACAGCTTGAAATCAAAATGCCAATGCACGTGCAGGTAATTTGGCAAAAACACCAATAGTGTCAGCAAGCTTGCTACAATATTGGAAACAAAAATATATCCGACCTGGAAATCCTCAAAATACAACGAGCTTATAAAACTGTCCGGATTCTGTTGGGCTATTTTAGGAAGGTAAATCAGGAAGAAGAGATTCAGTCCTAAGTTTACGGCTACGTTTCCAATCTTTACTGCTGCATAAAACATTGGCCTTTGTCGAGCCCGTAGTTTTGAGAAAGGAATAATTACTAAGGCATCAAGTACCAATATCCAGATTACATAGGTTACATATTGTACGTCAACATCAATAAACCCTGAGATTGAAGTCCTGAAAAGGAGTGCAAGTACTAAGAAAAGAATACTTGTCCAAAAAATAGAAACGGTTGATGTTTCCACAACTGTTTTTTTATCATCTTCCGTATTATAGAATCTGAAAAAAGAAGTTTCCATTCCATATGCTAGGATGACGTTAAAGAAAATCAGGTAGGCAAAAATAATATTGACTTGCCCATATTCTGCTTTAGGCAGCAGTTCCGTATAAAGCGGTACCAAAAAAAAGCTAAACATTCTTGGCACAACTGTAGCAAGTCCGTAAATAGCTGTCTGCTTGAAAAGGTTTTTATATAAGCTCAAAATAGGTTTCGTCAATTTTATTTAACAAAAATAGCTAATTCTTTGATTTCAGAGTCATTTTAAAATCCTTATAAGCATATTTTATTTGAATTTTCTTTAAATAAAAAAGCCAACATGAGGTTAGATTCAAAAAAATATATCTTTGTCAAAATTATCAGACTTTTCACGTGAAAAAACATCTCCTCCTTTACACTTTACTGCTGTCAGTTCAATTATTTGCTCAGAATTATCCAGAGGCTAAAAAAGTTCCAGTCCTTTTTTCAAAACATCATTTTTCGTTTCAGGATGATTATTCCTGGATGGAAAAAACGGACTCTAAAGAAACTAAAGCCTGGGTAAATTCAGAAAATGAACTTACTAATTCACACTTGGAAGGAATTAAGAAAAACTATTCGAGTCTTTCTAAAATAAAAGAATATGATTTCCTGTCGACATATGCGATTCCAGTCAAAAAAGGAAAGTACTTTTTTGCAAGCTATAGAATTGATAAAGACAAACCTGCTTATCTTTTTTACAAAAAGAACCTGAACGATGATCCTGTTGAGCTTATAAATCCGTCAAAGATTTTTAATAACAATAATGTTAGCATTAATGGCTATTACCCTTCCAAAAGTTCCAAATTACTTGCCTTTTCTGTTAGTAATGATGGAAGCGACATGCGTGAAATCCGATTTGTTAATTTGGATAACCGAAAAAATCTGGATGACAAGCTAACGAATGTCAGATATTCTAACCTTGCCTGGAATAAAGATGAGGGTGTTTTTTACAAGAGAAACCGAAATACAGACCGTTTTGCAGTTGACACAACCTATCAGCTGTATTATCATAAAATTGGAGCTATACAAGACAATGATAAACTGGTTTATGATACAAGTGATACAAAAAGTTATTTTACTTTTTTTACGGCCGAAGATAAACTTTTTGTTATTGAACAAAATGAAGATGAAACGCAGGTAAAATATTTTTATGCCACTTTGAGTGACGAGTCCTTAACGTTTACAAGAATTTTTGAGAATATCGACGACAGCTTTGATTTTTTAAACTATGTCAATGGACGTGTTTATTTTTCAACTTCAAAATTTGGTTGGGGAGAAGTTCGTTCCTTTGATTTAAATGGCAATGATGAAAAAGTTATTGTCCCTCAAATCTATGCCAATCTTTTAGTCGGCACTTTTTTCTATAAGGATTATATCATTGCAAAATACAAAACGGTTGGATCAAACTATATGTCGATTTATGATTATGAAGGAAAGTTTATCCGCAAATTTGAGGCCCCAATGGGAATGAATTTCAGAATCAATTATTTAGAAGCTGAGACCAAAAACCTGTATGTTACTTTCTTTTCTTACACCATTTCAAATCATAATTACAAGCTAAATATTGAAACCGGCAAACACAATCCTTACTTTAATGATTTCAATCAGCCTAAGCCCTCTCTATTCCCTTTTGATTATTTTGAAACTAAAGCAATTACCTATAAAAGCAGAGATAATAAGGATGTTCCTATTACAATAATCTATAAAAAAGGAACTAAGCTAGATGGAAATAATCCAACCTTATTGGAAGCTTATGGCGGTTTTGGAGCTGTCTCCGGACCTCATTATGATACTGGATTGCTTTATTTTTTAGAAAAGGGAGGCGTTTATGCTTATGCTGAGATACGTGGAGGCGGTGAAAAAGGCATCAAATGGCATACTGAAGGAAAAGGACTAAAGAAAATTAATACGTTCAATGATTTTATTGATGCTGCCGAATATCTGATTAAAGAAAACTATACCAATCCGAGTAAACTAGCAATTACTGGCGGATCTCAGGGAGGTTTGCTAGTAGGTGTTGCCATGACTAAAAGACCGGATTTGTTTAAAGTCGCAATCCCAAAAGTCGGGGTATTTGATATGGCAAAATTTGATTTGTATACGGTTGGAAAAAGACATTTAGACGAATACGGAAATCCTAATATTGAAGCAGAATTTAATTCGCTTCTGAGTTATTCTCCTTATCACAATATAAAAGAGGATGTCAATTATCCAACAACATTGATTATCACTTCAGAAAATGATGATCGGGTTCCACCTTTGCATTCGTATAAGTTTGCTGCCCGATTGCAAAACAGAAGTGCTCAAAAAAATCCAATTTATTTAAAAACATTATCAAATTCGGGACATTCCGGCAAATCTACTTATCAAGGTCAAACCGAAGAAGAAGCTTCTTTCTACAATTTCTTATTGTATCACCTAAACAATTAATCACGAAAATCTATTTATACAAAAAAGGCAGAGAAATTACTTTCTCTGCCTTTTTTGTATTATCAAATTAGTTATTATTCTTTAACCAATTTGAAATTGTGCTGTCCGCCTTCAGCAAATAATTTCACTACATAAGTTCCTGCAGAAAGTTTGCTGATATTCAATTGGAAATCTGACTGTCCTGCCTTTTGCGATAGAACTTCTTGTCCTAAAAGGTTATAAACCTTAACATCTTGTATGTCTGATTTATATTTTACGTTTAATACGTCTTTTGCAGGATTAGGATATACAGCCAAAGAATTCAAATCGAAAGAATTTACGCTTAATGCTCCTACATTTACCGTAAAGTCTAATGCTTGTCCGAATGAATCACTAATTTCTTCAAATTCTACATCTTCAGCAGTAATACCGCATGGTGTAGGATATAATACAAAACCCTCTGTTTCAGCTGTAAAAACTTTGATAACACGGATACGTGTATTTCCAGTAGTTGCTGTCGTAGGAACAAGGATCGATTTTGAAGCAATAGCACCGTCATTTCCATCAGTATCGGTTAGCTTTCCGATATAATAATATTCACCGGCATCATTTAAAACACCATTCTGGTTCCAATCAATATAAGCAATATATTCATTGTCATAATCTCCATATGAATCCCCTTGTACTTGTATCGTATAAGATTGCCCAGGCGTAACGTTTGCAATCGTAGAAATATGATTTAAAAGCACTGTTTCGTCATCACTATTCGTGATAGATGCGCCAGCAAAACTTACTGAAGTTATTTCTTCTACCGCAAAAACATCTATTATGTCACAATATGGGTTAGGAAAAGTTTGAGCATATGCTCCAGCCCCAAAAAGAGCCAATAAAAAAGTAATTTTTTTCATGATATAATTATTTGATTACCACGAATATAAAAAAAGGCCAGCTAATGCTGGCCTTTTCTTTTAAAAAAATGCTTTTTTATGCTTTCAAAGCTTCGGCTCCACCAACAATCTCTAAGATTTCGTTAGTAATAGCAGCCTGACGTGCTTTGTTGTATGTCAACTTCAATTGGTTTCTCAATTCTGTTGCGTTATCAGTTGCTTTGTGCATCGCTGTCATACGAGCTCCGTGCTCTGAAGCGAAAGAGTCTCTGATTGCTTTATACAATTGCGTTTTTAACGAACGTGGAATTAATTCTTCAACGATTTGTTCTTTTGATGGTTCAAAAAGGTAATCTACCTGATTTTTGCTTTCTGCCTTTACCGGAACAATTGGCAAAAATTGTTCAGTAATGATAACCTGAGTTGCAGCATTCTTGAATTGGTTATAAACTAATTCAATCTTGTCATAACTTCCGTCAGCATATAGCTTCATCAATTCTTCTGCAATTTCAGCAACATTATGGAAAGTCAAATCATCAAATACACCATTGTTATTTATAACTACGTTATTTGTCTTTCTGACAATGTCGTTACCTTTTTTACCGATAGTAACAAAATCAACCTTCTTTCCTGCATAGTTTTGTAAAAGGTTTTTAGTTTCTTTTACAACGTTCGAATTGAATGCGCCACACAAACCTCTGTTTGATGTAATTGCAACAATAAGAACTTTATTTACAGGTCTTTGGTCAGAATATTTTCCACCGCTTTCTCCATCAAGCGAAGCGCTTACATTTTGCAGCAATTCGGTTAATTTTTCAGCATAAGGACGCATCGCCGTAATGGCATCTTGCGCTTTCTTAAGCTTTGCAGCAGAAACCATTTTCATCGCTGATGTAATCTGCATCGTTGATGAAACGGAAGTAATTCTATTACGGATTTCCTTTAAGTTTGCCATTTTTTATTAGTCTAAAAGTCCCAAGTCATAAAGACAAAAGTTTAGTGAAATGCCTATTTGGCTTTCGACTTTTGTCTTTAAGACATTTGACTAATTTTAGTTATATTTCGCTGATACTTCTTTAGCTACGTTCTCGATAACATCAGTAATCTTGTCATCAAGTTTTCCAGCTTTCAAAGCATCAAGAGTATCTCTATGTTTGTTGTTCATGAATTCCAAGAAATCTTTCTCGAATTCTTTTACTTTATTAACAGGAACATTTCTCAATAAGTTTTTAGAACCTGCATAGATAATAGCAACCTGATCTTCAACAGTGTAAGGATCGTTCAAACCTTGTTTCAAGATTTCAACGTTTCTTCTACCTTTTTCAATTACGTTTAAAGTAACAGCATCCAAATCAGAACCAAATTTAGCGAACGCTTCCAATTCACGGAATTGTGCCTGATCCAATTTTAATGTACCTGATACTTTTTTCATTGATTTGATCTGTGCATTACCTCCAACACGAGATACAGAGATACCTACGTTAATCGCTGGACGAACCCCAGAGTTGAACAAGTCAGACTCCAAGAAAATTTGTCCATCTGTAATCGAGATTACGTTTGTTGGGATATATGCAGAAACGTCACCCGCTTGTGTTTCAATGATTGGCAAAGCAGTCAATGAACCACCACCTTTTACGATTGGCTTCAATGAATCTGGCAAATCGTTCATGTTTTTAGCGATGTCATCGTTATTGATAACTTTACAAGCTCTTTCTAACAATCTTGAGTGAAGGTAGAAAACGTCTCCAGGGTAAGCCTCACGTCCTGGTGGTCTTCTCAAAAGAAGAGAAACCTCACGGTAAGCTACTGCTTGCTTAGACAAATCATCATAAACAATCAATGCTGGACGACCAGAGTCTCTGAAGTATTCACCGATAGCAGCACCTGCGAAAGGAGCATAAACTTGCATCGGAGCTGGATCAGAAGCATTAGCAGCTACAATGATTGTATAAGCCATTGCGCCTTTTTCTTCTAATGTTTTTGCAATTCCTGCTACAGTCGAAGCTTTTTGTCCGATTGCAACATATATACAGAATACAGGCTGACCTGCATCATAAAATTCTTTTTGGTTCAGGATGGTATCAATACAAACTGTAGATTTACCAGTCTGACGGTCACCAATTACAAGCTCTCTTTGTCCACGTCCAACCGGGATCATCGCATCGATAGCTTTTACACCTGTTTGTAATGGTTCAGTTACTGGCTGACGGAAGATAACTCCAGGAGCTTTTCTTTCCAATGGCATCTCATATAGTGTTCCACCGATAGGTCCTTTACCATCAATTGGCTGACCTAAAGTGTTTACTACACGTCCTACCATTTCTTCACCCACTTTAAGCGAAGCAATACGTTGTGTTCTTTTTGCTGTAGAACCTTCTTTGATTCCTGTTGATGGTCCTAAAAGAACGACACCCACATTATCTTCTTCCAAGTTCAAAACGATACCTTCCATACCGTTGTCAAATTCTACAAGCTCACCGTATTGAACATTTGAAAGCCCGTATACACGAGCAATACCATCTCCAACTTGAAGTACTGTTCCAACTTCTTCCAGCGTAGCACCAGATTCAAAACCTGATAATTGCTTTTTTAATATTGCTGAAATTTCAGCAGGTTTGATTTCCGCCATTTTGTTTTATAATTTATACACTTTTCGTGTGGTAAAACTAATTACTAAACTCTCTTTTTAAAACTTGTAATCTGTTGGCAATTGAAGCATTGTATTGCTTATCGCCTATTCTTAAGATAAATCCTCCAATAATAGATGGATCTACTATATTTTGAATTGTAATTTTCTTATCTGAAAATTCTTTGATTTTTTCTGAAACCTTTGCTTCCAAAGCTGAATCCATTGGAATGGCTGTAGTAACTTTTGCTACTTCAAGTCCATTCATTTCATCAAACTGGATTTTATATTGCGAAGCAATATCTGTAAGGATTTCAAATCTTTTGTTTTCAAACAACAAGTGGAAAAGACCTTTGGTCACTCCATTTACATTTGAGAAAACTTCTGTCAGGGCCGCTTCTTTAACACCAACTCCGATAGTAGGGTTTTGAATAAAAGTATTCAACTCTTCATTATCAGCTACTGTTGATGCAATCGAAGTCATATCATTATAGACATCTTGCGCTGCGCCATTGGTTAACGCCAAATCTAAAATTGCTTTTGCGTATCGGATTGCTGCTCTAGTTCCTGACATATTAGTTTAATTTTACGTCACCTAACATTTTCTCAACCAATTTAGTTTGAGCTTCTTTGTTAGACAATTCCTCTTTCAATAATTTCTCAGCAATGTCAAGAGACAATGATGAAACTTGAGATTTTAATTCAGCCATAGCTGCATTTTTCTCAGCTTCGATAGCAGCTTTTGCCTGCTCGATCATTCTTTCTCCTTGAATTTGTGCTTCGTGTTTAGAATCTGCAATCATTTTATCTTTCATTTCACGAGCTTCTTTCAATAGAACGTCACGTTCCATACGAGCTTCATGCAAGATACGCTCATTGTCTGCAGTAAGATTCTGCATTTCCTTACGCGCTGCTTCAGCAGATGCCAATGCATTGTTGATAGATTCTTCACGTCCTTTTACAGCCCCTAAAATAGGCTTCCAAGCGAATTTTCTTAAAAGAATAAAGAAAATTACGAAGATAATCGTTGTCCAAAAAACTAAACTCTCTGGTGCAGTAGGATTCATAAACTTATATATTTATTTAATTTGTTTGTCGTTTTTAAAAAAGCTCCCTGAAACCAACCGTTGCAGGAAGCTTTATTTACTTTAAATTACTTTGCAATTAATGCAACTACTACTGCGAAAAGAGCAACACCTTCGATAAGTGCAGCTGCGATAATCATAGCAGTTTGAATTTTTGAAGTAGCTTCTGGCTGACGAGCAATAGCATCCATTGCAGATCCACCAATTTTTCCAATACCAATACCTGCACCAATTGCAGCTAATCCAGCACCGATTCCAGCTAATACCATAGTAATAAATTTATATAGTTAATAATTAATAAAACTCAAATTAATGATGATCGTGCTCTTCTACAGCCTGACCAATAAACAATGCTGACAACAATGTGAAAACATAAGCCTGCAATGCAGCAACCAATAATTCCAAAACACTCATGAACAATACGAAAGCACCAGAAACCGGAGACATCGCAGCTGTTTTAAAGATGAATATCAAAGAAACCAAACTCAAGATGATGATGTGACCCGCAGTAATGTTTGCGAATAAACGAATCATCAAGGCGAAAGGTTTTGTAAGCATACCGATGATTTCAATCGGAACCATAATAGGATATAATGCTTTTGGAACCGGTGGAAGCAAAATGTGTTTCCAGTAATATTTGTTTCCGCTTAGCGTAGTTACTATAAAAGTAATCAATGCCATTACGAAAGTAAAGTATATGTTTCCTGTCAAGTTAGAGCTGAATGGGAAGAATGGAATTAAACCGATAAGGTTGTTGATCCAGATAAAGAAGAATATCGTCAAAAGATATGGCATGTATTTCGCATATTTTTTGTGACCGATATTTGGAATTGCAATGTCGTCTCTTACAAAAGTAACCAGCGGCTCCAAGAAACCTGCCAATCCTTTAGGCGCCATCTTGTTTTTCTTGTACGAACGTGCTACAGCAGAGAACAACAAGAAAAGAACGATTGCCGACATTAACATTGAAAAGACATTCTTAGTGATTGAGAAGTCCAAAGGTCTTGCTTCAAAATTGAAAGCTCCTTTATCTTCTTCTGTCAGTTTTTCAAATTTATCTGCGTAAAAAATAACTTCATTGTAACGAACGAATTCTTGTCCGTTTGCAGACACTACATGGTGCCCTGTATTATCGTGGTGGAATTCTTTTGAAGAAAAAATCGTCAGTCCATTGCTAGTCCATAAAATAACAGGAAGGCTGAACGAAATTGGATGGCCATTCCAATCTGCAATATGGAAATCGTGAGAATCTCCAATGTGCGAATTAATCAAATCACTTGCATTAAACTCTTTCTCCTCGTGAGCATTTAATTCTTTGTGGCTTCCGTGTACCGGATTTGCCGCTTCAGTTTTAACATAAATACTATCAACCGTTGTACTACCGAAGCTTGCCAAGGGAATACACGCTAAAAAAGCAGACAGAATGAATTGGAGTGGTTTATTTGAAATTACCATTATTAAATTGTGTATCTAATTTTACGTTTCAAAAATTTTTGCAAAGGTACATATTTAATTCATACTTGAAAATATATCAATATAATTTTTAGTTATTTGGCATTTGAATAATAATTCTTTAATATTCAAAGCAATTACTGTTTGTTTATTAAACGAATTGCAAAAAAAGTTTCAAAAAAAAGGAATAGGAAATACGGGATAAAAAAGGCGGTAACATCGATTATTGGGTCGTTTACGTCAGCTTTTATCAGAGGGATAAGAAAAACTACAGCCGCCATCATCTTAATAACGCTTCCCGCAAGGAAAGCAAAACCGGTCTTATCCGAAAAATTTTTATTTACAAAAAGAAGAAAAAGATAAATCAAAAGCGTCGCTATGATATGAAATGTATAGATACTCCATACCTGGTAGAAGAATGTTGTATCCGGAAATAGCTTTTGAGTGATAAAAAATTGTGCAATAAAAAGGATTGCTGAAAAAGGAATAAAATACTTTAAGAAAGCGAAAAGCCTGTGCATTATTTGTTTAGATTTTTTACCTGCCGGATTACGTTATATAGTGCTATAAATACAGACAAAAGCGACAGAACAATTGTCCAGATTGAAGAATTATTAGAATATTTTTCGTCAAGCCACATTCCCAGATATGTGAAGGCAAAAATGATGACTCCCATCTGAAAGGGAATATTCATTAATGCTGCCCATTTGCTAAGCGATTTTTTCTTCTGGTCGTTGTTTTCCATCTCCTGGATTTAGGTTTTTCACATTGGCTTTCATCGTACAAGAAGCACTAAATTCAGCTCCAGGTTCAACAGACAGCTTTCCAACGATAACTTCTCCATAGATCTTTGCCTTGGCTTTCACATTAAGAATTTCCATGACTTCAATCTTGCCGTCAAATTTTCCTTCAATATCTGCATTTCTGCAAATAATATCGCCAATTACTTTTCCTGCCGGACCGATAACGATTTTTCCTTTTGACTGGAAGTTTCCTATCAGCTCTCCATCAAGCCTGAAATCGGCTTGGGAAATGATGTCACCTTTTATTATGGTTCCTTCAACAATTCTGTTGGTTTTCCCTAAAAGGTCTGTGTAGGATTTGGGATTCTTATCAAACATCTTTACGGCTTTTTGATTGTTAGGTATTCCGGAAGATTTTTCTTGATCTGAACAACCTTATAATTTTCGTTGGATATAATTATAGGAGTATCAGGAATCTTATAGTCTTTATAATCTTTCAGGATTGATGCAATGTCTTTTGCATTTTCTTCTGTTTTGATTCCGTGAATGGTCACAAAACTTTCATTTGCTGTGTAGACATCGAAAGACATCAAAAGTTTATCAACCGTTCTTTCAGAAACAAATTTCTTTATCTTATCCTGAAGTATTTTTGTGTTTTTTTCATCTGGATTTGGCCCTACTTTATATAGTATTTTCCAGCTTATCGGAATTTCTTTATCAAAAGCGATGGCTTCCAGTTGCGGAATATTAGTCGCTAAAAGGCTTTCTGCCTCTTTACCTTCTTTGCTATTCGGATAATTCAAAGCCACATAGTTTAATGCGCCTTTGTATTCTTCCAATCCTTTTAGTTTTCCAGTTGTATTGGCTTTAAGTAATTCTATTTTTGGTATGATATCTTCTCCGGCATACAGTTCGATAAGCGTTTCGCTTTCTTTCATGACAGCCTGATATTGGCCTGCTTCGTAGAGCTTAAACAACTTATTATATGCCGCATCTGGCGTATCATTGGATTTAGCCATATCTGAAGGCGATGTTTCTAAAATAGTAGCATAACGGGAATCCGGATATTGTGAAAGGATTCTCTGTCTCATTGCTTCAGCCTTTTGTTTGTCGGTTACTTCGTAAATTTTGAACAGATTATACATCGAAGGCAAAATCAGTCTTTCTTCCGGATCGTTTTGCAATAATTTTTCCAACCTACCTGTAGCCAGTTCATATCTCTTGAATTTGTCTTTATAAATAAGACCTAATTGATAGTAGGCAAAGTTTCTTTCTTTAGCAAGACTGTCAATTACTTTCTTGTCAGTAGGCAATTGTTTCAGGTAATAATCAACCGTATACCTTACATCGATTTTGTCTTCTTTTTTAGTCTCACCTTCTTCATTTGAGGCTACGCTTTCATCAGTAGCGTCATCGCCAAATCCGATCTTGCTTTTTCCTTGAGACAATCTCCAGTTATCTTTTAATGGTCTATTTCCCCAGTTCTTACGGAATTCATTTTTTCCATAGGCTACTGTAGCTGGATTATAGTAATAAAAATTAGAGGCTCCTATAGGACTTCCTACTCCCGGAGGTGCCATACTATTCATGTCCATTGCGTCAGCCACTGCTGCCTGTTTGCTAGCAAATTTCGCCGATCTCTTTGCCATCTCTTCATCAGTCCCTCCTGATTCTTTCGTTGAAATAGCTGTTCCAGGCTGACTATTATTTACCGCTAAAGCTGCTGCTTTCTTAGCTTTTTCTTCGTCTTCTTTTTTCAAACGTGTTATCACATCTTCAAAAAAGCTTTTTTTGCCATCGTCAGATAAGGAAACAACATGAAGTATACTATCGTTTGTTTTGGCAATGCCTTCATACTTGATAACATCAACCAAATTTTCTCTTTTCTTTTTGATTGCCTTATATTCTCTGGTTCTGTTATCCATACGAACCAACGTACTGTCATAATATTGGCCCGCTACAGAATATTTGGCGTCATTGAAATGGATTTCAGCCAGATTTCTGTAATTCGAAGCAATTTGGTAATTGTCCTGAGAATTGGACTTCAATGATTTATTGTAATATTTTTTGGCAATATTATCTTTTTCAAGATTGTCGTAGAACAATCCCATTTGATGATTAATTACATCCAGATAAGGTCTGTTTTCACGGTCTTCAAGCAAGTCTTTGTATTTTTCTACAAAGGCCAAAGTATCACCTGATTTGAAATCAAAATAGCGTGCTTGCTTGGCATGAGCCTGAATCACATAACGGCGAGGCGCTCTTCTTTTCATATCAATCACAGATTGATAGGCTACCATTGCACTGTCTTTCTTATTCTCGCTATCGTACAGCTGTCCCAGGATAAAATGATATCTTGCTTTTTCTTCGTTTTCTCGGGTATATTCAATAGCCAACTTTAACCTTGATATAGCACTGTCTTTTTCTTCAACATTCAGATAAGCTTGTGCCAGAGTAGCATTAGCATCAGCAAAAATTTGGTCTTTGAATTTTATTTCCTGCAAAAGTTTGCGAAGGTTTTTTACCGCCAATGCGTCATTTTCCATACGCATGTTGGTTTTTTCTCTCCAGATTTTTGCTTCATAAATTTTATCGCTGTTCGGATACTTGTATAAGATATAGTTGAAAGCTTCTAAAGCAGGTACAAATCGTTGGTCGTAATAACGTGCCTTTCCTAACAAAAGGTGTGCTTCATCAATTTGCGGGTTTTTTTCTCCTCCTTCAATATACATTGAGTGTTTCTGGATGGCTTTGTTGGCTTTGGTTTCCGCACGTTCGAAATTTGGATTCTTTTTATCGCCAGGAAGCATTGTTTCCTGAGTTGCTTGCATCCTTTCTACCGGAAGTATTTCCCAGAAATTATCTTTGTATTGCGCTTTCAGTTCGTTTATTCCGGCCTGAAGAGCAATGTTGCCATTATACAAAATGTTGTATTCTGTGCTGAGGGCGTGCATGTTCCTGTTAACAAAATTGTTTTTCTTGGTAGAGCAGGCTACCAAAAATGCAAAAAAGCAAAACAGAATGACGTATTTAAGTATGTTGGTTTTCAATGTAAAAGCGTTTTATTCCTTAACTTTTAAAAATCGATTTTAGTATAATGACTGGTAAAAATACGTTTCTTTTTGATATAGGGAAAAAAATAGGTGATTTTTTGCTAATCCGGACAGATACTATCTATAAAATATCTTGATATAGTGCGAAAAAAAAGGCCTCGATTTTCGAGGCCTCCATATCGTAAATTAGACAGCAAAAAATCGCTCCAATTCTTCTAATGTTTCAGACGATGTCTGTATGTCTTTTACTATTTCTCCTTTTTGCAAAGCAACAATCCTGTTAGATACCTCAACTGTGTGAAGAAGGTCATGGCTTGAAACCAGAACCGTAATTTCTGGGTTGTCTGCCAATTCCTTAATTATCTTTTTAAGCCTGAATTGTGTTGTCGGGTCAAGGTTTGCAAACGGTTCATCCAGGATAATAACTTTTGGATTACCTATTAGAGTAGCGATGATCCCAACTTTTTTCTGGTTTCCTTTTGAGAAATCACGAATGTATTTTTTGCTGTTCAGGATTTCTCCATTAAAAAACTCTTCGTATTTCTGCAATAAGGCATCAACATCGGCTTTGTTTTGTCCACGCAAATCACCAATAAAATAGAAATATTCTTCCGGAGTCAGATAGCCAATCAGGAAACTTTCATCTAAAAACGAAGCCGTATGTGATTTCCAGCTTTCGCTATGGTCAACTCTAAAATCGTTATTGATTATTTCTCCCGTTGAAGGCTGTATCAGATCCAACAATAAACTGAAAAAAGTAGTTTTTCCAGCACCATTATTTCCTACCAATCCAAAGCTTTCTCCTTTTTGGATTTCAAGATTATCTATTTTAAGTACGGTTGTTCCGTTATATGTTTTTGAAAGATTTTTTGCTTGTATCATGTTTCGATTTTTATATCGTTAGACTTTATTTTGATTATCCTTTTTGCTTGTAGGCGTCCAGTGTTTTGTATTTCTCTGCCTTATAGATTTTCTCAATCCACGTAAAAACTTTATTTCTTAGAGCAAAGCCAAGAACTCCTGCTAAAGCAACCAAAGCCAATCCGGTCATCGGGTTGATCAGGTAATAACCTAATCCATAAATAATCACAGGCAATAGCAGTTTTGGCAATGAGATTAGCATTGTTTTTAGGTTAAATGCTTTTTTGTCTCCAAAAGCTCCTTTGGTTGAATTCAAGTCAACCGGAGTTTTTGTGTAAGCACCTCCAAGCAATACCAAGTGGGAGTTTACACCAATATTATAAACCGCACCTACAACAATAATCAGATATATTTCCAATCCGAAATAGAGGTAAAATGAAGCTACAACAGTTGAAATGGCGGTAGCAATAACAATCAACCACCATTTTGAATTGAGATATCCTTTATAAGGAATATTTTGTGTCATCATTAGCGGATAATAAGCACTGTCCCAGCTTGGTACGAATTGTCCAAAAGTGAACAAAAAACCACCTGTCACAAAAATCCCGGCAAACATATGCATCATTGGATTGTCATACGATTCTATTCCGCTTGCAAAGAAAAGCAGTCCATAGAAAAGAAACAGGACACTCATAAAGATTGTAGTCTTTGAACGCTTGTTACGTTTGATCAATCGTATGTCGTTTTTAAGGAACGTACCAACAGTTCCGAATTGGTCAAGCCATGTAAACTGTTCTGTTTTGGCAATACTGTGTTTTGATGAAAGTCCTGTATCTAAGTGCAGGTTCTTCATAAAGTAATTGTAGGTAATCGCATACAAGGCAATCAGTACCACAACCGGCACGAGGAATAGATATTTTGTATCAAATAAACCCTGATAGAAAACGGAAGTGTAGTCCGTCACATCAAACAAGTCATAATACTGCATGGTTCCTAAACCTAGTACAAGCACGATAAAGATGAAAAACAAGTAATCTTTATTGTTCAGCAATATATTAAGGAAGTTATTTACATAGACCAAAGACCACATTCCAATATGCCAAAGGATAACACTTGTAACATCATATCCCTGGATAAGAAGAACTATAGAAAAAGGCACAAAGAAAAAACAATGCACAATATTAAAAAACGACAGCATCGTTTTGCCTAAAGCAAAATTTACAATCGTTGATTTCTTAATTGGTAACGTGAGTAACGGGCGAATATTCATTACAGGAATCTTCTGAAGAAAAAGTCGCATCATCAGATCAAAAAGAAAATAATAAATCATAAACCTATTGACAACAATCAAAGGGTCAAGATCCATTTCTTTTTTGATAAGGAAAAACACACCGATTCCCATAGCAAGGAAAATCACGGTGAAATAAATGGCCACAAAAATCATTAATATTTTTAAGGCAAGATTAGTCCTGAAAGAAGCGGAACGGAAAAAAGCCTTCCATTCCAACATAATAAATTTTTTAAACATAGTTTATGGTTGGGTTTTGAGAATTAGTAGTGCAATCATTACAAACGTTACAGCTTATTTTGATATTTCGTACTCCGGATAGATACTGCCCATTTCTTGCGTGATTTTTGGGTATACGATTTTCCAATGCACATATTGTAGTAATGCAAACAATACCAATAATATAGCACCCAAAATAGCTATTGCTTTGTTCCATCCATCTTCACCAATTGTTATGGATAGATTAAGCAATTGCATGGGCAAAAACGTCATAGGATAAACATTAAAAGCATCAACTGTTTGCTCAAAAAACCATTTTTTCCCTGTTTCTTTTTCTTTCAGTTTTTGAGTCTTATGGATCTTGCGGATTTCGATAGTGAATACAATACCAATAATGGCCAAAATAGTGAGGTACAGGAATTGAGTATCTTGCAATTTTTCTGAAAGAAAATATAAAACATACATTGCGGAAACAGTCAGGATAATTTTAGGCAGCCTGAAAAATTCCTTGTAGTATTTCCAGATTATCCTGCCGTATTTTTTAGATAGAAATCGGCGGCGTTCATCAATTACATCCATAAATCCGAAGATTCCGAATTTCTTAAATTCCAGCTGCAGTGCTTCTTCAAAGGACAACTTAGGATTTTCTTTCCATCTGTCTTCAATTGAATTCGCCAAATGGTCTACCAACTCTGATTGCAGGTCGTACCATTCTACAAAATGCTGGCGTGTGAATTGGTATAATTGGCTTATTTGCTGTTCATTTAATTTCATAGAAAAGGGTTTTTCTGTCTTTACTATTTAGATAACAAATGCTTTATGCTTCTAAAAATCTCATTCTTTTTAACTCATAAAAATGGGCTCTGTAATAAATCAGGTTATAAACAGAAAAGAGAAAGTAGATGCATAAGGTAAAAATTATAAGATAGCTGAAAAGTGATGAAGAATGCTTGCTTTCAAAACCACTGTTCATATAGTAAAGCTGCTGTGAAGCTACTAAGGAACAACCAATAAATTGCTGTTTAAATAAAAAACCATACGATGTTTTTCTTTTCGATAACCGAATCCTGATATATCCTATAGCCGACAATAAGAGGGCCACACTATACAAAATCGTAGCAATGCTAAAAAAACCAGCCAGGTGGTTTCCCAAAAAAGAAGAAAACAGCAAGAATCCAGAAGTTAAAACCATAGCTCCTGTAATTATGAAGAGCAGTTTTTTTCTATACATTTTGATGCATTTATTGAGCAAAATCTCTGGCATTTCCCAGAAATAACCAAACAATGCACTGGATGATTTCTTAAATTTTGGTTGCCATTTTTTTAATACGGCCGGAAAAGCTTCTTCAAAAGTGATGTCATTGAGTATCATTTTTTCTTCTACTTCCGTAGCAATATGGTCAAGGATTTCATACTTGTAATCAATATAAACGACACCCAGTTTTTCTAAAACCGTATCGATTGTATCTATCTGATTTTTATCTAATTTCATTTTAATAACTCAATTTAGGATTGACTATGCTTTGCATGTTTTTTATAAATTCTTCTAGTTCGGCCAGTCGATTTACCGTTTCAGTTTGTCCGTTTTCTGTCAGCTTATAATATTTCCGGAGACGGTTGTCTACTTTCTCAATTTCGACATCCAGCAGGCCTTCTGCTTCCAGTTTATGCAATGCCGGATAAAGTGCACCTTCAGTAATATTCAGCTCGCCTTTAGTTATCTCTTTCACTTTTTGTGTGATTTCATAACCGTACATACGTCCGTTTTCACCTAACAATTTCATTATTATGGTATTAAGACTTCCTTTATACAATTGGGAGTTTTTCATCTTTCAAAATTAGTATCCAAATATACATAAATTTCTTATGCATAATATATTTAGGTATTATTTTTTAAGCTTTTCTTATTTAAAAAAGCTTAGGGAATGCTTATTTTTGCATAAAATATACAGAATGTCTACATTTTATAAACTAACGATAAAAGAAGTCAGAAGAGAAACAAAAGATGCTGTTTCTGTGCTTTTCAACGTTCCTTTAGAACTGAAACCAAATTATAATTTCATAGCAGGCCAATATATAAACCTGAAGCTGACATTAGACGGAAATGAAATCCGACGTGCCTATTCTATCTGTTCATCTCCAGACAGCGGCGAGTTGCGAATTGCAATCAAAGCTGTTTCTAATGGTGCTTTTTCTCAGTTTTCAAACAAACAGTTAAAAGCAGGAGACACGATTGAAGTAGGATCACCGGAAGGAAAATTTATTTTTGAACCGGATGCCAACAGAATTAAAAATTATGCTGCTTTTGTTGCCGGAAGTGGAATAACTCCGGTAATGTCAATCCTAAAAAGCGTTTTAGAAAAAGAACCTCAAAGCACTTTTGTATTGGTTTATGGCAACAAGTCTCCAGAAGAAACAATTTTTCACGAAGAATTGCATAACCTGCAACTTCAATACACAGGACGATTTTTCGTGTATTATGTATTCAGTCAGGCAAAAGCTGAAAATGCATTATTTGGCAGAATTGAAAAATCTTCAGTGAATTTTATCCTGAAAAACAAACACGCTTCTGTTGAGTTTGACAAATTTTATTTGTGTGGTCCGGAAGAGATGATCAATACGGTAAACAATGTCTTGAAAGAAAGCAATATCAAAGAAAAAGACATCAAGTTTGAATTGTTCTCCGCTTCTACTAAAGAAAATAAGATTTCAGAATCATTAGAAGGCCATACTAAAGTTACTGTAATGGTTGATGATGAGGAAACTACTTTTGATATGTCTCAAAAAATGACGCTTCTTGATGCAGCCTTAAAACAAGGAATCGATGCGCCATATTCTTGCCAAGGTGGTATTTGCAGCAGCTGTATTGCACGAATTGTTTCGGGTAGTGCAGAAATGAAAAAGAATTCAATCCTGACCGATAGAGAAATTGCGGAAGGATTGACCTTAACTTGTCAGGCACATCCAACATCTGCTGAAATTTATATTGATTTTGACGATGTTTAATCTACACATATAA
This sequence comes from Flavobacterium microcysteis, assembly GCF_006385255.1. GTDB lineage: Bacteria > Bacteroidota > Bacteroidia > Flavobacteriales > Flavobacteriaceae > Flavobacterium > Flavobacterium microcysteis. The sequence continues at coordinate 199,103 of NZ_VFJE01000050.1, read as the reverse complement.
AAAACAGAAAGAGGCTTAAAGCCTCTTTTTTTATTTCTTGGATTTCCAGATATAACCATCCAGAATATAATGTGTGAACTGAGGAACCGTCAATAACGGAACCAGAAGTATTTGCCATTTGACAAGGGAGTCTATACCCTCACTGAAACTGAAGTGTTCATTCCAAACTAGAATTTCCCAAAGATATTCTTCTGTAAAAGCAAACAAAAGCAAAATTCCGATGTAAACTAAAATGCCCAGAAAGCTAGAGAGCTTTGGTATCTGAAAAGAGTGATCGTTGTTTTTTTGATTAAAATAAATCAATGCCATGTATGGAATTCCGTGAGAAACGACATTCAGCAATGTAAATATTAAGTCGTTATTGAAATATACGATTCCAAAATACCAGGACAAGAATGTTCCCATGATGATGGCATTTTTAGGCAGGTTAAAATATCTTGTTTTTATGGAAAAGTAAATGGTTCTCAAAACATAAAACGCCAATATCGAATAATAAGTCCATGTGAAAAACTCCAGCAATAATGGATTTTGGTATGAGATAAATTCATCTTCCACAAACCATGTGAATTTTCTGGACGGGTTCATAAACCAAAAAATCATTGGATAGCCCGTTGCTGTATAAATGAATAGATTGTCTAAAAACACGGTCCATTTGGTCTTGATTTCCATGCGGGAATAAAGCCGCATGAATCCGTATTGCTGGCGGATAAAGTGAAATACGGCTACATAGGCCAAAACCGACCAAAAAGTCTTGGCTCCAAACAAGAATAATAGGAAACCTATCAAAAAACAGAACAGCGGAAGTAAAAGCAAGAGTTTTTTCCGTTTTTCAAATTCTTCTTTTACGAAATAGGTTTTAAATAATGTAGAATATACATGGGCTACATCAATAAATACAATCAACAGCAGCCATGTAAAAAACGAGTGGTTTTCTTGTGCTTCTTTTAAAAAGTCTTGGCAAAAAAACACAATGCCCAGTACAAAAAACTGAGGAAAAAGGATAAAGGCAATGTCTGTCTTTGGTTTATTTATCCAAGGCTGTTTCATTGAGCATCTTATTTACTGCATTAATTCCTTGGTGAAAAGCTTCTTCAAAAATTGAGATTCCGGACAAATCGCTATGGGCAAAAAAGACTTTATTGTCAATCGCATGCGACGCTTCAACTCTTGCTTTTCCAAATAAAAAGCCAGGAACAGGGCTAATCATTCCGTGTCCTATTCTTTGGATATCAATTTCTTGTACGACATTTTCAATGTCGGGATGTGCTATTTTTAGATCGTCAATAATCAATTGTTTCCAATAATCTTCCTCCTTTGTCAAGAGTTCTTTTCTTGATTTTTTCAAATCATTTGTTGAAAAGCTGTAATAATAGGTAATTACTTTTTTCTCTTGAATCTGTCCTAAGGATTCATGCTGATTGTAAATATATCCCAATCCTTTAGCACCATAGATGACATTGTCCCAACATAAAGGATAGCTATTATTGTCATCTAAATCTGTAACTGTCAAAGTAGCCAATAGCCACGGAGCATAATGAAATTCTTTGGCAATAGGAGTTCTTTCAGGAAGCAAATAGCCATTGATAAATTGAGGTGTTGCAAGAATTACTTTTTGGGCATTGATGGCGATTGATTCATTTTTTAAATTGTCATAAACATTGACAATTACGCCTTCTCCTTTAATTCCAACTTCATAAACCAAATGGTTTGCTACTATCTTATTTTTTGAGTATTCTTTTAAGTGTTTCGTCAATCTGGAATTTCCTTCCGGCCATGTCAATACATTTTCAGTCTTTTCTTTTGTCGCATTGTGTTTGCGAGCAGCAAAATAGTGAATTCCGGCCCAGGCTGAAATAAAGTCAACACCCAATCCAAAATCATCCCGGCAGCAATAATTCACATATTGATAGAGTTCTTCTGATAGAAATTTGTTTTGCACAAGCCATTCTTTCATGGAAATTTTATCCAAAAAATCGTACTTACCGTCTTTGGATATAGCGGCTAGAGGAATATCAAAAATAAAAATTCCATCTTCTCCTTTTTTATTTCTAAAATCTGACATGATTTCGAAAAACCTGTTGAAATCGGCTTCCGATGTTTTTGAGATGCCAAATTTTGGCACCAGACTTTCCTGCCAGGTATTTTTAATAAACAACCTTTCCTGTGGCATAAAGGTCAGCTGTTCTTCATCAAAAACAGGAAATCCATCCTTATAACCTGTAATAATTTTGGCTTCTTCTAAAAACTGTACTAGTTCTTTATCCTGAATATTGGGTAAGGGCAAATAGTGGGCTCCTAAAGGGTATTTTGAATATTTATTTTCTCTATTTCTTGAATTTCCACCAACCTCAGCTTCTAATTCTAAAATCAGAAAATCTTCAATCCCTTTTTTCATAAGTTGCCTTCCGGCGGAGAGCCCTGAAATTCCACCACCTATGATAAGGTAAGGAATTTCAATTGTTTTAGAGATTTTCGGAAAGTTTTTAGTTCTAAGTCTATGCCCTAAAATATGATTCGTTCCGGAAAGTCGGATTGCAATATTGATTGCTTTTTCTTTGCAGGCAATCAAAAAAGCAGGAACGGATGCAAGAATGATTCCTGCAGAAATCGACTTCAGGAATGTTCTCCTAGATCTTGGACTATAGTTTTCCCCATTCTTCATCAAAATACCTCACTAAAATTTGATTGTCTAACCTATTAATCTCTAAATCTTTTGCCTTCATGTCTTTAGGAAAGAAATTTAATTTCTTGTACTGGTAGTCATAATATTTCAATCCGCCGACTTTCCGATTTACTTTACTAAAGTCTGCCGTATTGTTATTGGAAGCGATGGTATAGCCCCATTCTCCAAAAGACGGCACATAAACATGATAGGCATCTGCATTTGGAAAAACTTCATTGACCGTATTATTAATACACCAAAAAGACTTAGGCGCAAAATATGGTGATGTTGTCTGGATTACGATTGCGGCTTCAGGAGTTACAATTTTCTTTAATGACTTATAAAAATTCAGCGAATACAGCTTTCCTAAACTGTAATTCGACGGGTCTGGAAAGTCAATAATGATTGCATCATATTGGTTGTTTTCTTCTTTTACCCACAGAAACGCATCTCTGTTGATGACCTTGACCTTAGGATTGGTCAGTGAATTGTCATTGAATTTTGTTAAGATGGTATTGGTAGCAAAAAGCGTAGTCATCCCTTCATCTAAATCTACCAGTGTAATCTTTTTGACTTCTTTGTATTTTAAAATCTCCCTGACAGCAAGTCCGTCACCTCCACCTAAAACCAGAATGTTTTCAATCTTTTTTGCATTGGCCATAACAGGATGGACAAGGGCTTCATGATACCGATATTCATCTGCCGAACTGAACTGCAAATTATTATTCAGGTACAATTTATAATCGTTTTTGGTATGTGTCAGGACAATTCTCTGGTATTGTGTCGCTTTCGTAAAAATAATATTTTCTCCATAGAGTTTCTGCTCAGAATAGGACAGAATCTGGTCTGAGAAAAAGAAAGTCAAAAGCAAAAGCACAAAGGCTCCAACAGCTTTCAGCTTCAATAATATTGGCCGTTTTAATTCTTTTGACAATAGGAAACATAGGAGTATGGCTACAGAAACATTTATCATCCCAAAGAAAAGCGAGGTTTTCATGACCCCAAGTTTTGGCACTAATATTAGTGGAAATAAAACAGAAGCCAACAATGCTCCGATATAATCGAATGTAAAAACATTTGAAACAAGGTCACTGAATTTTACCTTTTCTTTGAGAATGTTCATCAAAAGGGGAATTTCCAAACCTACCAGGCATCCTGTTACAAAAACCAGCAGGTAGAGTATAAACTGGAAATAATCGACTTTTTCAAAGAGAATAAACAGAATAACAGAACTCAGTCCTCCAATAACTCCAACCAGAATCTCTATTTCTACGAAGGTATTGAGCTGATTCTTTTTGACAAATTTTGCAAAATAGGAGCCTATTCCCATCGAGAACAGGTAGACTCCAATAATAAATGAGAACTGCTTAACGGAATCGCCAAGAAGATAGCTTGCCAAAGTTCCGGCAACCAATTCATAAATCAATCCGCAAGTAGCAATAATAAAAACTGCAAAAAGTAGCAGGTATTCAAACTTCAAAAAGTTTTTAGCCATGAATTGCAGCGCTAATAATGATTGAGATTCCAATAATGAAAGCTCCAAATACAATGGCCAAAGCTACATTTTTGTTATTGACAATTTCTTTCCATGTATTTTCAGGAGTCATTTTTTCAAGCAGCAGATAGCCAACAATCAAAACAAATATTCCTACTCCTGAGAAAATGAGCGAATTGATAATCCCTTTTACTAATATATGTTCCATAGTTTTTTGTTTTATTTATGGTAAAAACGTGCTACTCCAACACGCCCATTATTATTATTTGAACCGTATTTTTCTGTTGATGCGCAATCACAAATCTTATTTCCTGAAATAGTAAAAAACAAGAAAAGTCCATAAACCAAAATCCCCGCCAGGACTGGCCATTTGTTGTTTGCAATAAAATTTTTTATCGAATAAATATCCATAATTTCTATTCATTAAAAGGTGAAAAATCGCTAGTGCTCCATCGGGTGGTTTCAAAGCTTTTATTTGCAAAAAAGATGATGCCCAAAATAATTCCCATAACCAATATCGAAATAAAGAAATTCCACATTGACGGGCTTTTCCATACTGCTTTGACTGTTATACGATCATTTAAAGTATCGTCAGGTTGCTTTTGAGGTGTGATGACCAGATGGTATTTTCCCTCTCCTACACCACAAATATTAAATTCTTCGCTTCTGTCTCCTTCACTCCAATTTTCGCCATCAGTATTTCCGTGATAATATTCAATATCCTGACTGGCAGATTCTTCCTCATTCGTTTTTTCATTAACCAATGTGACCTGCGCATTGGCCCATGAATTATCTACCTCAGAATGGATAAGGACAGACAGCGGCGCAGAACCTCCTTCTAAAGTAAATGACTCCGAAACAAAGTCCTTATTATTGTATTCTGTAAATGAAAAGGTTTTTGAAAACACTTCGGTTTCGCTCCTACTATTATTCACGAACAGCTGTGTTAGTAAAATAAGAATGGCCGTACAGCAAAAAATGATAGCCACATTATAAAAACTAAAAAGGAATGGCTGCACCGATCCGACACCAAATTTTCCCGGTAACTCCGGATTACCAAATGCCTTTTTTAATTCCCTTCTGCTAATGTGCCTTCCTAGATATGTCTTTTCTTCTTTTCCTAATTTTTCAATCGAAACGATATAAGGAGGCTTTATGTATTCTATGATTTGTATTTCCGACTTAGGTATTTCAGCATCAAAAAAACCATAGGCCGATTCAACCCTGCAATGCGTATTTTCATATAAATCGTAGGTCACATTATTATATGTCAGCCTCTTAAATTTTCTGGAGGCATCGAACTTATCCTGAATTTCTTCAAGCAGAATCCAATGTCCTTCTGATTCTGACAGATATAAATAGTGATCGTCTTTTGATTTTAGTGTATATTCTCTCCAATAATGAATGGCATGAAATTTTTTGATGAACATGCTGATGATTTCATATTCATCTCCTTCAATAATGCCTTTACTTCCTATTTTCAGTATAGGATTCAACGGCTTGGAATCGAATTCTTTAACAAAGGTTAATTCCTCCTTGATTTCAAACAAGCTCCTGCAATTAGGACAGCCAAAGTATTTGACTTCGAAACTGCTTTCGATTGATGTAGTTGTACCGCATTTTTTACAAGCTATATGCATTACCTATCTATTTCAACTTGTTTTAAAATTTTGGCTCCAAAAAAAGCAATGTATTCCTGGGCCAATTGCCTAACCTTTTCCGTATTGTCTTGCGAATAATTACACAGATAAATATCCAGAGCCAAATTCTTGTTTTCTGGCCAGGTATGGATACAGATATGGGACTCCATCAGACAAAAAGATACTGTATAGCTTTTATTATCAAAAACATGCGAAGCAATCCCGACTTTTTCCAGGTTATATTTTTTAAGCAATGTTTCTGTAAAACCTACAAACTCTTCTACTTGAATAAGTTTTTTATGATCTTCTACATGAAGTGTGAGTAATTGATGTAATCCGAGTGGATTTGCCTGAATGGTCATAAAAACAAATAGATTTTTTGCACGAAGCCAAAATAGCAATATTTTTAATGGGAAAGAAAAAAACTAATAATTTTTTCATAAAATACACTCTCACGCTTCATTATCAAGATTCTTTTTTAATTACATTTGATTATCAAATATTTGAAAAATGAAAAAAGTCGTTTATCTTCTTCTAGTATCTGCTTGTTTTTTTTCTTGTAAACAAAACGAAGGGCGTGAAGCCTATTCCGAAGATGCCGCAGCAGAAACTGCTGTTTCAAATGAAGCTCCAATGGTTTCATCATCAGCTGCTGTCGTAGATAAAAACTCTAACCGGAAATTTATCCGTACGGCTGATTTGAGATTCAAAGTTAAAAACGTAGCAAAATCAACTTATGCCATTGAAAATACAGTTGCAAAATTTGGAGGTTTTGTAACTTCAACCGAATTGAGAAGCAATATTGTCAATACCTCAACAGCAAAAATAAGCAACGACTCGTTAGTTGAAACGACTCGTTTTGTTGTGGAGAACAACATGATTATTCGTGTTCCAAATACGCTATTGGATACTACTTTAAAAACCATCGCCCGACAAATCGACTATTTGGATTTTAGGGTTATAAAAGCAGATGATGTTTCCTTAAAATTGTTGTCAAATGACCTTTCACAAAAAAGAAATCAGGACAATCAAAAACGAGTTGAGGATGCAATAACGAATCGTGGCAAAAAATTAGGTGAGACACTTGATGCTGAAGACAGATTACACGACAGTCAAACGCAATCTGACGAGGCCAAATTGTCAAATCTTTCTCTGAAAGACCAGGTAAATTTCAGTACCCTGAGCTTATCTCTTTACCAAAGGGAAGAGTTCAAAAAAGAGGTAATTGCTAATCCTGAAAATGAAGAATCCAGAACAAGCATTGGCGTTAGGATTATGGATGGTCTGAAAACGGGATGGCATATTTTGGAAGAGATCATTATCTTCTTCGTCAATATCTGGACGATTATAGTTGCAGGAATTATTATCTGGATACTAATTCGAAGAAGAAAGAAAAAGACAAATCCTTAATATTGAGGAACATCTTATCCTTTTAACTCATCTTGGATTGCGGTAACGACTTTTTCTACCGGAATGCTTCGCATGGCATCTTCATAGCCTTCTACTTTTTTATTACCATAAACTGATGTAGGCAGCAGTGGATATTTTTCCCTATCTGAAACAAGTGCTGTTCTTAATTCCTGATTAAAAGGTAAAAACCCAGCATATGGATGCGTAGCACCCCAAAGCGTAATCAGTTTTATACCGAGCATGGCTGCAATATGCGAATTACCTGAGTCCATTGAAAGCATAAGGTCGAGATTGGAAATCAGTTTTATTTCTTCTTCGAGTTTTAACTTTCCGGCTACCGTAATGACGTTTTCTTTTCCTTTGGCCAGCTGATTCAGGATTTCTATTTCCTTATTTCCTCCTCCAAATAAAAAGACAGCATATTCTTGGTTTTCAGACAGCCTGTCGATAACCTGCTGCATCATGTCTTGTGGATAAACCTTAGAGTCATATTGTGCAAAAGGCGCAACGCCAATCCATTTTTTGTTTTTTATCCCTGTAATATTTAAAATTTCCGGTGTCAGGCTTGCCTTTTCAGGAAAAACAGGATTTTTTAGGTCGATTTCAAAACCTAGCTGTCGAAAAACCTCTTTATGTCTTTCAAACATTGGCTTTAACGGCTTGAAAACTTTATTTTCTGCTCGTGTTAGCGCTTTTTTTCCGTCCCTACCTTTGTCAACAGAAGCGGTTTTTTTACCGCCTAATGCAAAAAGAGTTCGCACTATTTTGGAACGCAGCACATTATGCAAGTCGGCTACAGCGTCAATACCGAGTTTCTTCAAGTCTTTGTACAATCGAACCAGGCCTAAAAATCCTTTATGCCTTTCTTTCAAATCGATAGCAACAAAGTCAAGATTAGGAATACCATTAAAAAAAGGCTTAAAAAAAGGTCGGGAAACCACCGTAAGCTTTACATCCGGATATTGAGCTGCAAAAGCTCTCAATACAGGAACAGTCATTGCAACATCTCCCATCGCTGAAAGCCTAAAAACTAAAATGTGTTTGATTTTTGGCATTAGTTTTAAAATAAAAAAGACTTTTATGAAATTTCATCAAAAAAGTCTTTCGTTATTATTTTTGTCTCATTCCACTCAGGCCTTTTCGAATAAAGAAGACACCAAACAGCGCAAGAACAATCAATTTTAATGGTTGAGATTGCTGTTCGGCTTGCAAGAAAAGCATTTCATACAAAACGTAGAGAAATGCTAAAAAAGTCAGACCGTAAACAATCTTGAAAAATAACGGTTCGGAACTAATAAAATTCTTATCCGCCATCTGTATTTATTTTTTGTTTTGATACAAAACAGGGTTCAATTCATCGTCATTATACATCTTCATCTGCTTGTAGACTTTCATGAACTTGTCTCCATTTTCAATATCGGTAAGCAAATCATCAATAGCTGTCGATAAGTCCGAACGTTGTTCCAAAAGAATGTTAAGTTTGGTCTGGCACGCATTTCTATGGTCTTGAGTTGCATCTTCACGTGTAGCTTCTTCGTTCATGTGATAGATTTTCAAAGCCAAGATTGACAATCTGTCAAATGCCCATGCCGGACTTTCAGAGTTGATCTTAGCATTGTCTTTTACTTTAACACCGCTATATTTTTTCAAGAAAAAACTGTCGATATATTCCACCATATCTGTTCTTTCCTGATTGGAAGCATCAATTCTTCTTTTCAATTTCAAAGCAGCCACAGGATCAATATTCGGGTCACGGATTATATCCTCCAAATGCCATTGCACAGTATCAATCCAGTTTTTCAGGTATAATAAATGCTCAAATGTATCATTTGAATACGGGTTGCTGATCGGCTGGTCCACATTATCATGCTTGTGATAATCCTTAATGCTCTGCTCGAATACGGAATACGCTAATTTTGAAAACATATTTTTACAATTAAAATACAAATATACTTTTTATACCTTTATGGCTGGGAAAAATTTCAGATTTCAGATTTCAGATTTCAGATTTCAGATTTCAGATTTCAGACTTTAGACTTTAGACTTTAGACTAGATCGCTGAACTCAGAAACTTAGTACCTCAGAAACTTAGAAACTTAAAAAAACATGCAAATACATTATTTATCAGAAGCCAACAGCGTACTAAATCATTTCTTAGGACAAATTCGTAACGTAAACGTACAGAAAGACAGTATGCGTTTCCGGAGGAATATTGAACGTATTGGCGAAATAATGTCTTATGAGCTGAGTAAAAATCTTCATTATAAGGATGTAGAAATTCAAACGCCACTAGGTATTAAAAAAACAACGGAAATTCAGGATGATTTGGTTTTATGTTCCATTTTGCGTGCCGGATTGCCTCTGCATTTAGGTTTTCTGAATTATTTTGATAGCGCTGAAAACGGATTTGTTTCGGCCTACCGCCATCATTATAATAATGACGATGCTTTTGAAATCAAGGTAGAATATCAGGCTGTTCCAAGTATTGAAAACAAAAACCTTTTGCTTATAGATCCGATGTTGGCTACAGGTCAATCTATGGTAGCCGTTTTTAATAAATTGATGGAAAAAGGAACTCCAAAAGAAGTTCATATCGCTGTCGTAATTGCTGTGCCAGAAGGAATTTCTTATCTGCAAAAACATCTTCCTGACTATTGCCATCTTTGGGTAGCCACTCTTGACGAAAGGTTGAACGATAAAAATTATATTGTTCCTGGTTTAGGAGACGCTGGCGATCTGGCGTATGGCAATAAATTATAATTGCGAAAAAAACGTCAGCAAGCTACAGACCACAATTACATATACAAAGGTTTCTTTCAGCCAATTGATTTGCATTGACTCGATGTAATTAGTAGCCATAATGGCTACAGGAGCAAAAGTGTATATCAGTAGGCTGTTATTTTTATTGGAAGAAATTAAAAAGACTACCACACCAATACAAAACGCAACAATTATTTTTTTATAGGACGACTGCATGTTTAGTGGTTTGTTTGGTAATGTCAATGCCTGTGTAATAAAAAAGAAAGCCGCAGTAACCACATAAAGCGAAAGCGCAAAGTTTTGATAATTATTCGTAAAATAATTAAAATTAAAATCTATCAGGGCACTATCAACAACTGTCTCAATCAAGCTTCTGTCAAAAATCAAGGCATACATCAGGGTAATGACTCCTACAGCAAAAAAGGAAATAAATGGCAATATCCAGTTCCTGTAATCTCTGGAAACGTGGAAAAGAATCGACACAAAAACAATCAGGATAAATAAAATGCTCCAGAAATGGAAAATAGCAGCTATAAAAATCCAAAGCGAGGCATCAAATATTTTTTCTTTCGGTGTGAGTAATGATTGTAATGAAATCAGCCTGCGCAGCGCCAGAAGTATAAAAAAATTGGAGAGAATCAGGTTTACGTTGACTAAGGTCGTTGGAAATAAAACCAAAAAAGAAAAGAAAAAAAGAAACGTAAAGCTGTTGTCTTTACTCAAACCGTTCTTTTTCGTTACAAAATTTACAATAAATAGCGAGCCTATCAAAACCAGCAATAGCCCTATACTAGACAGAATGCCTTCGACAGAATCAACTCGTTCCGGGAACTTTTGTAGGTATAAAAAATAGCATACGACCAGTAGCGTTGAAATAATTATATAATTTAACGGCCTAGATTTGCTAAAAATGCTTGTAATCATGAGGATATTTTATACTTTTGCAGTGTAAAGATACTACTTGTTCTAAAATGAACTATGATAAAGTTGATCTCTACAGAAATTTTAGAAGTTCATAAAATAAAACATAACAAACGATATGAAATCATTTTTTGAAGGAATACAATATTTATTTGTAGACATTTTATTCAAACCGCTTGATTTTTTCAGAGAATTAGAACTGAAAAACTGGTGGGCTGCCAACACACTAAACTGGATTTTTATGATCATCTGTGCTGTGGCAATTGTTTATTGGATCAAGCAGTTAAAACTGCACAAAGCCAATAATGACGAGTTTCAAGATACTACAGCTCACTCATTCCTAAAGTAAGCTATTCTAATAAAACAAAAAACCGAGAAGTACTGCTTCTCGGTTTTTTTATTGGTTATAGATCAAATCCGATATCTTTTCTGAAATACATTTTCTCAAATTTCAGCTTTTCGATATTCTGATATGATTTTTGGATTGCTTCCTGAAAATTATCTCCATAGGATGTCACAGCCAATACTCTTCCTCCATTAGTTACTATCTGGCCATCTGCCATCTTAGTCCCTGCATGGAAAACTATCGAATCTGAAACTGTTTCAATTCCAGAAATGACTTTGCCTTTTTCATAATCTTCCGGATAGCCACCTGAAACTACCATAATGGTTGTTGCACTTCGAGAATCTATTTCTAAGGCAACCTCATCTAATTTTTCTTCAGCAATGGCTAAAAACAATTCCACCAAATCTGATTTCAATCTTGGTATAACGACTTCGGTTTCCGGATCGCCCATTCTGACATTATATTCAATGACCATTGGCTCATTCTTCACATTAATCAAACCAATGAATACAAAACCCTTGTATTCTATTCCGTCTTTTTGCAATCCGGCTATTGTTGGTTTTACAATTCTGTTTTCAATTTTTTCCAACAATATGTCATTAGCAAAAGGAACTGGTGAAACAGCTCCCATTCCTCCTGTATTCAGTCCGGTATCGCCTTCTCCAATTCTTTTATAATCTTTTGCTGTTGGAAGTATCTTGTAGTTTTTCCCATCGGTCAAGACAAAACAGCTCAATTCGATTCCGTCTAAAAATTCTTCGATTACAACTTTAGAACTTGCCTGTCCGAATTTTTCTCCAACAAGCATATTGGCTAATTCCGTTTTGGCTTCTTCCAAATCCTGAATAATCAAGACACCTTTACCAGCTGCCAATCCATCCGCTTTCAAAACGTAAGGCGGAGCAAGTGTTTCTAGAAATTCCTGTCCTTTTGCTAAAGTTTCTTTGGTAAAGCTTCCGTAAGCTGCTGTTGGTATATTATTCTTTACAAGAAATTCTTTTGCGAATTCCTTGCTTCCTTCAAGCTGCGCTCCTGTTTTTGACGGACCAATTACTGGGATATGTTTGAGGTTTTCGTCATTTTTGAAGAAATCATAAATTCCGGCAACCAAAGGATCTTCAGGTCCAACGACAACCATTTCAATTTTTTCCTGGATAGCGAAATTTTTTATAGCCTCAAAATCAGTTGGGCTGATATTGATGTTTTTTGCAATTGTTTCTGTACCAGCATTTCCCGGCGCTACAAATAGTTGTGAGCATTTTTTGCTCTGCAATATTTTCCAGGCCAAAGCATGTTCTCTTCCGCCAGATCCTAATAATAAAATTGTCATTGTTGTGTTGTTGTTTAATTAAGTGCCAAAATTAATTGCTTTTGAAGATAAAAAATAATTAATTTACTAAAAACTATCAACTTTCAGGCTGTGTTTAAACTTTTTGACTTTTCCTTAAAAATTAGCGGCTTTCCCATAGATGAAGCCCGATTGGAATTTGACAATATCCTTGAAATTCCAGAAGCAAGTTACGAAAGTTACATCCTTGGGAAAAGAAAGCAGATTGTTGATTTCCATTTGAAAAACAATCCCTTTTATAGCCAATTGGCCTCTGGAAAGACTTCTGACCAATGGGATGCTTTGCCAGTACTGACTAAAAAAGAACTGCAACAACCTTTAGATTTGAGACTTTCTCAAGGTTTTACTGCTAAAAATGTATTTGTAAACAAGACTTCCGGTTCCAGTGGCGATCCGTTTATTTTTGCTAAAGACAATTATTCACATGCCATGACCTGGGCTTCTAATATGTACCGTTTCGGGTGGTATGGAATTGATTTTAACAGTTCTTACCAGGCACGATTCTATGGCATTCCGTTGGATTTTATTGGAAACAAAAAAGAACGTCTAAAAGATTTTCTAAGCCATAGGTTCCGGTTTCCGATTTTTGATTTATCTGATCCGATTTTGGAAAAATTCTTAGGCCATTTTAAACGCAAAAAATTTGATTATATCAACGGCTACACCAGTTCTATTGTCTTATTTGCCAAATACCTGGAACGAAAAAATATAATCCTAAAAGATATTTGCCCTACGCTCAAAGTCTGCATTGTCACTTCGGAAATGCTTTTTGAAAAAGATAAAGCTCTAATGGAAAAACAATTTGGAGTGCCCATTGTTAATGAGTACGGCGCTTCAGAATTGGATCTGATTGCTTTTGAAAATCAAAAAGGAGAATGGCAGGTCAATGCGGAAACTTTATTCATTGAGATTTTGGACGATGCCGGACAACCGGTTCCGCATGGTACTCAAGGTCGGGTTGTGATTACTTCGCTTTACAATAAGGCACATCCTTTTATTCGATATGATATTGGTGATGTCGGAATCCTTGATCCAAAAAGTACATTCAAAAAACCTATTCTAAAACAACTCACTGGAAGAACGAATGATGTAGCCGTGTTACCAAGCGGTAAAAAATCACCGGGACTGACTTTTTATTATGTTACAAAGAGCATAATCGAGGATGATGGAAACGTAAAAGAGTTTATAATAAGACAGACCAAGATTGATTCTTTTGAAATTGAATATGTAAGTGATGTTGAACTGACGCTTGAACAGATTGCCAAAATTGAAGATGCTATTTCACTATACTTAGAACCGAACTTAAAATTCACATTTATCCGAAAAACTTCTTTAGCTCGTACTAACCGTGGTAAACTGAAACAATTTCAATCCTTAATCAAATCTTGATCCTTTTTACATATCTAGGCTTAGTGAAAAAAATGGGTAAATAAAAACCCTATCATGCATGCTGCTGCTGTAATGGCGCTCTTTTGGTGGTAATCCCTGTAAACTTTGTAATTATGCTTTAAAAGCTCTGTTTTGGATGCGGAGATAGAATTTTCCCGAACTCTGTAAATTGCCAGGCTTTCCGGAATAGGTTCTGCCGTTTTTATTTTTTTGAGTATCGTAAGCCACATCATCCAATCCTGGCGTTTTCTTGCTGAAGAAATGGCTATTTTTCCAAAAAAATTCACATCATAAATTCCAGTCAGATTCCCCACCCAATTGCTCCAAAATAACTGTCGATAGGTAAGTATTTTGGGAGCCTGGATAATTTTCCCCAAGGCTTTTCCTTCTTCATCAATACATTCGTAATAGGAAAAAGTGAAAGGTTGGTTTTTAGAAACCATAAACTCTACTTGTTTTTGAAGCTTGTCTGGTTTCCATAAGTCATCTGAATCCAGAAAGGCAATATACCTGCCTTTCGCAATAGAAATTGCTGTATTACGGGCAACGCCTGTTCCTGAATTCTTATCTAATCGATGTAATTGGATTCGGTTGTCGTGAAGGAATTCTTCTATTATGGAAACTGTATTGTCTGTAGATCCGTCGTCAACGATAATCATTTCCCAGTTTTGGCAGGTCTGATTTTGAACCGATTGTATCGTATCTGAAATAAATTTTTCTGAATTGAAAGAAGGTGTAATAATGGAAACCAGATTCGCTTCCATTGCTAGTAGGCTTTTTCTTCTCCTTTAATTGCATTGATTACCGTGAGGAAAATGATTTTGATATCCAATAACAACGACCAGTTCTCAAGATAGAAAATATCAAATTTTACGCGATAGATAATGTCTTTATCACTTTCAACTTCGCCACGGAAACCTTTAGTCTGTGCCAAACCGGTAATGCCCGGCTTGATGAAGTGGCGTACCATAAACTTATCAATTCTTCTGGCATACATCTCTGTGTGGCTCACCATGTGTGGTCTTGGCCCTACAACAGACATATCTCCTAATAGAACGTTGAAGAATTGAGGTAATTCGTCAATACTTGTTTTTCTTATGAATTTACCGACTCTTGTAATTCTAGGATCGTTTTTGGAAACCTGATATAAATCTGCTATTTCATTCAATCGCATGGAACGGAATTTATAGCAATAAAATTCTTTATAATTCAATCCGTTTCTTTTCTGCTTGAAGAAAACGCTTCCTTTGGATTCAAGCCTTATAAGAATCGCAAGTATTGGAATTAGCCAAGAAAGAATTCCGATAATAATTACCAATGAAAAAACGATATCAAATATTCGTTTTATTATTTTATTGGCTACTTCGTCTAGTGGTATATTTCTCAAGGAAATTATAGGAATATAATCGTAATAATCAAAAATCAGGTTTCTGGCCAGAATTTCCTTATTATCTGGAAGGAATTTTAATATTTTTAGATTATTATCTGTAAAGTCAATAAACTTATTTACATCACTGTTTGATAAATCTGACAATGAGCAATAGATTTCATCAATTTTGTTTTCTAAGACAAAATCAAAACATTCGTCTATTTGTTCTTTTTTGTTTGGAGTCAGTGTAAATACTTTTTCCAGTTTATATCCATAATCTGGATTTTCATTAAAAAAATCTCCTAGTTGGGTTACACTTTTTCCGTTACCTACAATAACTACTCTTCTGAAATTACCGCCAAAAACAACTCTAAATCTTCGCAATGAAAAATAAATGAAAAATTTGGCAAGACTCACTAAAATAAGTGAGAAGCTAACAAATTCAATCATTTTCGAGGGTTCCGAAAATTTAAGGTAAAACCCAATAAATGCAAAATTGATTAAAAGGAAGAATAAATACTGCTTGAGGATATTACTGAAAATCTCGATAACTTTCGTGTAACGATAGACTTCATAGAAACCAATATTCCAGGCAATAATCAGCCAAGAAATAGAGATAAAAAAATGATATCCTATTAGATTTAACGTTTCAGGCAATAGAAAGTTAGCTAAGATATTGATGATAATCAAATCTAGCACATATGAAAATGGCCGTATATAGCCAGAGTATCTTCCCGTTTTTTTGCGCACTTAAAAAATATATTTTGAAAAATCTTTATGCTCTTCCTTCAGTAATTCTTCTGATGATAAAGATTTAAAATATTCATAGGTTATTCTCATTCCTTCTGATCTCGATACTTTAGGCTCCCAACCCAAAAGTTCTTTTGCTTTTGTAATGTCCGGCTGTCTTTGCAACGGATCATTTATCGGCAGAGGACGATAGACAACCTTTTGATTTGTTCCTGTTAAACTGATAATTTCTTCCGCAAAATCCTTAATTGTTATTTCATCAGGGTTCCCAATATTTACTGGATATATATAATCCGAATGTAACAGTCTGTAAATTCCTTCCACCTGATCATCTACATAACAGAAAGACCTTGTCTGCATTCCATCGCCAAATATAGTCAAATCCTCCCCTCGGAGTGCCTGACCAATAAAAGCCGGAATTACCCTACCATCATTTAATCGCATTCTTGGTCCATAGGTATTGAAAATCCTAACGATTCTGGTCTCAACACCATGAAATGTATGGTATGCCATGGTAATGGATTCCTGAAAGCGTTTTGCTTCATCATAAACTCCTCTTGGTCCTATTGTGTTTACGTTTCCGTAATATTCTTCCGTCTGTGGATGGATCAATGGATCACCATAGACTTCGGATGTCGATGCTATTAAAATTCTTGATTTTTTTACTCTTGCCAATCCCAAAAGATTGTGAGTCCCTAATGATCCTACCTTTAATGTCTGTATAGGAATTTTAAGATAGTCAATTGGGCTTGCTGGAGATGCAAAATGCAATATATAGTCTAATTTGCCTGGTATATGGACAAATTTGGTTATATCATGATGATAAAATTCGAAGTTTTCAAGTTTGAATAAATGTTCAATATTCTTTAAATCACCCGTAATAAGATTGTCCATTGCGATTACAAAATAACCTTCTTTTATAAAACGATCACATAAATGGGATCCTAAGAAGCCTGCAGCTCCTGTAATGAGGATTCTTTTACTCATACAATACAAGTTTTAAATCTTTCTTGAATTAAAATGACAAGATACCTCATAAACAAATAATTTTTGATTAGAATCTGCAAAAATAATATTAAAACTATTTTATGCACTAATTATACTCTTCTTTTTTAAAAAAACGATTAAGGCTAAAAAAAATGTCATTGTTGTTATGCTTGAAAAAAAACTCCCAGCAAGGAAAATTATAATAAATAATAGTATTATCGGGATATGTGTCAAAAATATTTTAAAATTTAAAATGTGTTTTAAAAATGCATATAAATAAAACATCATACCTGCAATTCCAAAAAACCAAAACAAATCCAAAAATTCAAATTCAGTTCTATGGAGATTAAATTCTGCTCCTCCAAAAATATAATTAAATGTCGTCCAATTTTGAGTAATGTATGGATAAAATTCTTTTAAAATAGATTCATTTCTATATGAAAATAGCATAGTTATAATCCCATCTTTTTTGTAAACATCATACAACACATAAGAATGTTCTTTAATGAATCCATTCATAAATTTGTCAAAAAACAAAATAAATATTACTAATAAACTTGAAAATGTAATTATTAACAAATATTTTCTCAAACTAATTAACCAGTAAATCGATAATAAAAATAAAAATAAGAGAACAGCTTTGGTTCCCAATAAAAGTGACACAAAAACGGAAATTAAGAGTAAAATTCCAGATGTTTTAGAAGGTTTATCCTTATAGCTGATATAAAAATATATGATGTAAATTATACAGATATAACTTGCATGCGTGGCATTCCTTATTAAACCATTAAAACCAAATCTATTGGAATAATAGTAAGCTTTAAAGATTTCTATATCAAAAAAAAATCCTATAAGCATTAGCAAAGAATTAAAATAAAAAATCCATTCAAAAGCCAAAAACAGGCTTTTGATTTCATCTTTCCTATTTGAATTAGCGCTTAAAAAAGTTATTGCACCTGCATATAAAATGAAAATAGACAGATACCAATTTAGAATTTTTAGATTGGAAAATACTCTATTAAGAAATGGTACTTCAGAATTTGAAAAAAATTGTCCTAGAAGAAAAACAATACTTAAAAAGGATACGATTTTTAATATCCTAATTGCTTCAAAATTTCTCTCCTTGTTAATTTTTAAAAAAAGTACTATCTGTAGCACTATCTTAATTATGATTGCTGTATAGGATATATTACTTTGATAAAAATCACCAATCTTACTGATTGCATCAGTAAGATAAAGTATTATGAATAAAAAACCCAAAATACTTTTTGAAATATTAATTTTAAATGTTTTTATGTGATTTTTTTGCAAAGTATTTCCAATTCCATTTTAAAGCAAATTTAATAATACTACGGATATTCCAATAATTATATTTACTAAAGATTTTTTTTGAGCTTAATTCATTTAAATAATGGAATGCTACAGCTTTTTTTTCACCTACCACTAATAATTTTCTTTGATGTGCTTCAAAACAGATGTCGACATCTTCACAATATAGTCTATATCTTTCATCTAAAAGTGTATTGTTATCTTTTAATAATACTTTATTAATAAGCATGCACGCCCCTATACACCAATCGATATTGTTATTTTTCATTTGCACCTCATCTATTGTTTTTAGAAATCCTAAACGTTTTTTAAAAACTTGAAAAATGCTAGGAAATTTTTTCCAGGTTACTTGCAATCTATTATCTGGATAATGAATTTCTGGTGCTATAATTCCAATATTGGGATCTTTTTGTGAAGATTCATATAGAGTTTTAATAAAATCTTCTTCAAAATATAAGTCTGGATTGATGAGAAGAAAGAAATTTGTATTAAGGTTAAAATGTCGGATTAAATCGTTATTGTTTTTAGAAAATCCTTCTAATTTAGTTTTTACTAATATGTTATTCTTAAATATACTGGTTTTCAATATTTCAAGAGTAGAATCACTAGAAGCCGCTTCACAGAAATAGACATTGAAATATTGAAATTTTTCAAGTGAGTCAATTAATTTTTTAATATAGCGATCATGGTTGTGTGTTACAACCAAAATTGATATTTCCTGTTTATAATCCATGAAATATTACCTTTTTTATTTCGTTATAATAGGCTCCAAAATCAAATTGATTTTCATATTTTAATCGAGCCCTTTTCTTTAAGTCTTCTATTGTATCTTTTAGAAGTAAATTTTCAACTACATCACTAATTGAATTTTCTTTGATATGAGAACCGGTATCGTTAGCAATAACCTCGCTTGAAACAATTTGTTTAGTTGTAATTATTGGCAAACCATTCATTAAAGATTCAATATAGACTAAAGGGAAAACCTCATAATTTTCATCACTTAAAAAAAGTAAAAAATCGTTTTC
This sequence comes from Flavobacterium microcysteis, assembly GCF_006385255.1. Taxonomy (GTDB): domain Bacteria; phylum Bacteroidota; class Bacteroidia; order Flavobacteriales; family Flavobacteriaceae; genus Flavobacterium; species Flavobacterium microcysteis. The sequence continues at coordinate 179,672 of NZ_VFJE01000050.1, read as the reverse complement.
CCTATAAATCTTCATTTTTAAGATTTCATCTTCAATAGGTCCTAAATATTTAATAAAATCAAATTTATGAACTATTTCATCAATGCAGTCGTTCGAATATTGGTCCATAATACCCCCACATATAGTTAAACTATACTTGGGTCTTTTTTCTGCGATTTCATAAGCTATTTTTTTCAATAAATCAGCTCCCTTAGGCTTTGATATATTTGACATGTATAGCAATTTGATTTCATCTTCTAATGGATCAGTCTCTATATTGAATTTATTTTTATAAAAATCAGGAAGTGCATTTTTTATGCAAACCTTTTCTTTGAAATGACTTAGTTTTTCATACTGATATTCATTAATCACTATAATTTTTACTTTGCTTAAAATTTTTATCAAAAAACGATTTTTAATTTCTTCCAATCCATTGGCATGTATATGTATTGTGATTTTTGCTTTTTTTATTTGAAGATATTTAAGTATTGCTAAATCTCTATATAAAGAAAAGCCTCTAGTAGAAAAATTCATATAAACAAAATCTCCTTTTTTTACTATTCTAATTTTTTTCAAGAGATTACTAAAGAATCTGATTTTTTTGAAGTTAAATTTTCCAAAATTAGAATAACTATCCGCTTGAGCGGTATCAATTACTTCTACCTTAAAGTTTTCACAAAGAAGTAAATCTAAAATGCTTTTTGAAATTACCTTAACACCATTTACTGGCCCTTTTAAAGGAAATAGAAAGAAGAGCGTCATTAATTATTTGGTTTTATTTTTTGGTTCCAGCAAATGCGATTCATACAGCGGCAACAAAGAAACAAAAAATAAAAATATAAAAATACCTTTTTGCCTTTCTAAAACCGATTCAGTTAAAAAGAACAATACCGAGACGATTAAAAAAAATAGTAAATAAAAATTTTTCTTCTTTATAGCAAAAGTGAAAGCAAAAATGAAAATAAAAAATAGAATAGAAAATCCGAAAATACCAGTATAAATAAATGTCGTTAAAAATTGATTGTGAGAATTGTATCCCCTTTTTACACCATGTTCAAATTTATTTTTTGAATAATATTTAATTAGCTCATGTGTTCCATCTCCTATACCTACTCCAATCAAAGGATGGTCTTTAATAAGGTCTATTGAGCTTTTTATTTTTGCATTTCTAGCCCTTATAGCTGTAAACTTATCTCCAGAATAATCTCGTGTAGTAATATCTTCAATCAAATCAATCCCTTTAAATTTTTCCGCAATAAAATACGTTGAAAAATAAACTGGGATCATTAATAAAATTACAAAGCCCATGACTTTCAAATATGTTTTCTGAAGTCTTTTCCGTATGAAGAAATTGTATATGGTTATGGAAAATATAATAAAACTTGATACAAGTAAAATAAAAGAATTAAGGAGTGGAATAAAAATTATAAAAAAACTAATAAAGATTAGCAAGCTTTTCTTTGATAAATTCAAAATAGACTTAGAAGACACCAATTCATGTAATAAAACAGATAGTGAAAATACAACGTTTACTCCAAAATAAATAGGATGTGTTTTTAATACAGCAGTTAAATTAAAATAAGAAAAGAAATTTCCGTTAGATTTATCAAACGGATTTACTGCTCCATATTCGATGGTTTTTATTACTGCAAAACTTAAACACAAAAGACAGGCAAGTGCGGTAGCTATTATGTAACATTTTAAAATTAATCCGAATAATCTTTGATTAATAAATTCTTTTACTCCCGCAAATATTATAGGAATAAGCACAAACATACTGCAACGACCTAAAACTTTATATCCGTAAGAAAGATTTTCAGTATATAATAATGATAGTATCATTATTATATACAAAATGAAAAATGAAATAGAAATTTTATTAGTTATAAAATTTTTTATTAATTTTTTTGGTTTAACTAACACTAAAGTGGCAATTAATGCAATTCCTATTGAAATATTATTTAAAAACATCCAAAATGGCATAGAAATGGCCATTAATAATATTGAAAATTCAAAAAAAAATTTTTTATAAACTACTATCGATGTTTTTTTCATCCTTATTAAATTTTATTAATATTAAATAAAAAACAAAAAGTGTATCAAAATATATAAAAACATTATCTGTAAGAAATAAAATGTTTAAATATAAAATTATGGGAATTGTTTTTTTATTGGTAATATTCAAATATAAAAATGTAAAAATCCAAATTAAGAAAGAAAAAATTCCGAGTTCTATTATTACTTTTAAAATATCAGAATGTAGAAAAGAAACGTTATCGAACTTTCTATCGATGTAGGTATGTGTACTACCTAAAGAACTACCCAGCCATATATCATCCTTAAAATTATTTATCGTATCATTATAAATTTTAAATCTGCCTTGTGTAAAATGATTGACATTAAGGCCAGTATATTTAAAAATAATTTTAGAAAAAGCTCCACTTATAAAAAAATATAATATTGTCACTAAAAACACATTTAGCGTCATGAAATATGTAACGACTTTATTTTTTAGAAATTTTCTGTTTTTTCTTACATAGAATAGAAAATATACACCTAAAGATAAAAGAAATGCAAATATTGAAATTCGTTTAAAAGCAAATACAAATAAAACTATTGCTATTATTGATTTAACTTTCTCCTTTTCTATTATATAGTAAATACAAAATAATCCCATTGGAAAAGCTAGCCATGATTCTGTGGGAAGGATTGAGTATCTTAAAGCCAAAATTATATTAGCTAATAATTTAGAAATATTTAAAAATTCCTGAAGATTATACAATATATAGGACACAGAATAGCTATAAAAAACGACATTAATAAGTTTTTGTAGATTGAAATTCTGAATTCCGGATATTATAAAAATAGTTAATAGTGGCAACAGTATTAATAAACTTTCTTCAAAAAATCGGCCTGATAATTGGCCTAATATTAAAGAAGTTGTAAAATTTAGAATTAGTAGAAAACCATAAGCGATTAAATTATAATATAAGATTTTATTTATTTTCACTCTTTCATCAAAAACATATAATACTCCTAAAAGAATTGGAAACATTAAATATTTTAAATACCTAAGTGAAGATTCAAAACTGGTAAACATAGATGAACTGAATACTATAAAAAAAATTATAAACATAATTATGCTATGTTTATTCAATTTTATACTATCAGTGAAATTCATTCTTCTAATTTTTAGTGGTATTTAATATGTTTATGGAAACACAAGAGTTTATTAGTGATGGATATCGATTACTATTTTTTTGTCTTCTAAATACTGTTTAAAAGTATAAAGCCTTTTTAATAGACCACTTGGCAAACTAAAGAGGATTTTAATTTTCCAATTTAAATTCTGAACATCTATTTCATTCTTATATTTTAAGTAGGTTTTAATATTACCGCCAATCTTGTTTTTAAGAGCAAACTCTGTTCGAAAAAGATCTAAATATCTTTTTAAACTTTTATTCGTTTTTTCAATTGATTCAAACTCTTCGAATGTTGCATAGCTTCTCTTTTTTATATCGTTTTTAGAAAGATGATTCTCTCCACTTAAATCATATATGAATGTCACTTTAGAATCATACACTACAGGATAACTAAGCGCTATTTTAATCCATAATTTTATGTCCTCTCCATATGGACTAATTTTAAGTGTCTCATCAAAATATCCAATTTTTTCAAAGACTTTCTTTGGAATAACATTACTTCCTGTACAGCCCAATCTATAAACATAACTTGAATCAAAATAATTTTCTACCACACCTCTCCAATTCTCATCAGGTATTCCAATAAAATAAGGCAGGATTTGTTTCTTTTCAGAATGATAAAATAAATATTTTGTAGTATAAATTCCAGCATCTGGAAAATCATTATACAAATTATAAATAGTTTCTAAATGCGTGGAATACCAATAATCATCAGCATCTAAAAATGAGATTAATGGATTGTTACTCAAAGATATTCCTAGGTTTCTCGCTTTTACAACTCCTTCATTCTGTTTATTTACCACGTGTATTCTTTCATCTTTAATTGAAAGCACTTCTGCTAGACTCTCGTCCGTTGACCCATCATTTATTACAATTATTTCAAAATTCTTAAAAGATTGATTTAATATACTGGTAATGCATCTTTTTACTGAATGTTGTTTATTATATAACGGAATTATAATTGAAAACATTTTTGATTGTTTAAATTAAAAAAGGAAAACCAAGATTTACCCAAAATAATAAATTGAAACTAAACTCTGACAGCCTGTTTATTACCAGTTGATTTAAAATAAAAAATCATTGCTGTTAAAAAAAGTAAAATCTCTATGACTAATCTTATTATAGATGCTAAATAAGCATTGTAATTTTTAATTAAATATAAGCTTATTAAAACAGAGAATATTGCATATACAATATGAATGGCTAAAAACAACTTATCCTTTTTCAAACTTAATAACCCTTGATAAGCAAAAACATTAGTCAGCGATGCAAACATAGGTAAAAAAGCTAATATCTTTAAAGATTCAAAACCTAATAAATATTTTTCGCCAAAAATTAACATGATTATAATATCACCAAAAAAGAAGATTATTAAACCCGTTAAAAATGTAATTATTAACAATGCTAAAGCGACTATTTTTATGTTTCTTTTGAAAAGACTTAGGTTTTCATCTGCCTGTTTTGTAATAATAGGAAAAAAAGCTTGTGTAAAAGGTAGAAGCAATAAGCTTTGTATCGTCGCAATAATTTTATTTGATGTCGAAAATTTTGCCATTTCATTTGCATCACTGTTTAATTTCAAAAAAAGGAAAAACAAAGATGTCATTACAGTGACAAGAATAATTGATAAAAATAATGGCATCCCATCTTTCAATACTGTTTTAACCTTTTTAAGGTTATATTTTGTGAATTTGAAACCATATTTATATTTAAGTAATAAGTAACAAGTAATACTAATTAATATAAGCGATATTCCTTGGAGAAAATTAAATATCCAATAGTCTTCCTCTTTACGTATTAAAACCATTGTAATTACAATTATAAAAAACCTTATTAAAAAACTTAAGGTTGTAACAAGTTTAAGGTTTTCTGTTCCTTGAAAAAACCAAAGAGGATAAAAAGCATATCCAATATTAATTAAATAGGTAGTAATTAATAAACAATAAATAGAATTAAATGAAGGAACTGAAAATATTATAATAAAAAAAGTAATTGAGCAAATTATAAATAGAATAATTTTTGCATAAGTAGTTTGAGATATAATATCATTTACTTGATCCTTATCGTCTCTATGAATAGAAATGTCCCTGGTAGCAGTAAAATCAAAACCAAATAAGATAACAATTGAAAAATAATAACAAAAAATCCTTGTAAACTCTATATCACCATATTGTTCTGGAGTAATAATCCGTGCCAAATATGGCATTATTATAAGGGGTAAAAGAGTATTACTAATCTGAATTATTACTAAATATGAGACGTTTTTTATAAATCCTTTCAGCATAGTATTAAAATGTTAGTTCAATATTTCTTGAAAAACTGAATCTAAATTCTTCGAAATTAAATAAGGATCATAATTTTTTTCGTTTTTCAATAAGGTTGCTGAGTGATTTTGGTTATCATATACTATATACTCATTAAATTCAAACATTTCTAAAATTTCCGACCCTTCATATATTTTCGAAATATTGTTATTTGTAATAGTTATTTTATTGATGATTATTGGTGATTGCTGTTGATTATCTCCTAAATCTATTCTGATTCTTTTAGGAATGAAACCTTTCATTATTTTTAACTCTACTTCTTGAAAATCGTCCCTCCCAATGACTTTTACAATTGAACTTTGCTTTTCATTATAAGATTCAAAAAAACTGTTACTATAAAAAAGTTGAAACTTGTCGTCTTTTCTTACTTTTACCTCCATTATAATTTTAACCTCAATATTTTTTTGAGATATTTCATTATTGCAAGATATTAGAAAAAAAGAAGCTATAAAAAGTTTAATTACTCTCATAGTGTAAATACTCAATTAAAAAAAAATGTACTAAAATCAAGAGATATTAGTACATTTCATGAAATTATTTTAAAAAAACTATTTTTTTGTTTTATATAAATTCCCAACTTGTTTTTTTAAAAGCTCAGTAGAATATATAAAAGGATCATAAGGCTCATTTTCTACTTTGTTATAAGTCAAAGTTTTCGTTGCCTGATCATATTTTAATTGATTGTTTGGCAAAAAATATAACATTGTAGAGTCTTTGCTATCATAAATTGCGTCTTTATATTGCATTTTAAAATTGTTAATTACAACCGGTAATTGACCTTCTTTATTCCCAATATCAAAACGTAGTTCAGTTGGTGTAATTTCTTCAGGTAAATTAAAAACTATTTCTTGACGCTCAGAACTACCTTTAACCGGAGTTATTATTGAATTTTCTTCATTAAATGCCGGAATAGCTTCATCCTTATAAAACAACTGTAAACTATCATCTTTTTTTATAACTAGATCAAGAGTAACCTGAATATTGTTTAAAACAGGTGCTGCTTTTGCCTCTTCTTTTTTCTCGTCCTTACAAGAGGAGAATAATGCTAGCATTAATAAACTTGCTACAATAATGTTTGCTTTCATGTATATAAAATTTTTTGCCAAAATTAATTTTTTTTTGTTAATGTTGTATTCTTAATATCTTTTTTTTTTACTCTTAACTAATAATGGTTATAATACTTTAGGACTTAACTTTTAAGGCTTGGTTTTTGTAAAATTTTATAGATATACGTATGGCTAAAAATAATCCCAAAAACAATAGAGGAAATAAAATAATCTTTTTTTCTTTTAAGGGTTTTGTGCGCTCAATATTTAGTACATGGCTATTTTCTTTTATCGTTTTATCCAAATTTAATAAATCAATCCTCAAGTTTCCCTGTAATTGAATCATGCCTTCCTTAGTTTTAATTACATCATTCAATTGATTATTTTCATTATTGTAAACTAATTTATCACTCTTAAGGTTTTTAGAAAAATTATTTAAGATCCTATCTATTTGATTGATTATTGAATCATTTTGATTGATTTTCATTTGAATATTTTTATAACTTTCTTTTTGTAAGGAGCTATAAAAATCATTATCATTAAAAAATTTCATTAATGAATTTACCATACTTTCTTCATTAACTTTATTTTTCATAAAGAAAGAGATTGTATGAAAAGGATAATTTCTACTCGTTAAATCATCTTTAATTACATCATTCAAGTTATCATTTTCTGCTAAAAGTTTTACAAATTCAAAATTTTGTTCGTTAGCGCTTATAAATTTATATATATCAATTATAGGTTCAATTTTGATTTCGGTAATGTTTTTATAATCCGAAATACCTGTGTTTTTTAGATAAATTGAATCATTTTCATTAATTTTTGATTGTAGTAATTGAACTTTTGAGTATAAATAATTTATACTTCCAAAATTAGCAGTTACGATTATTTTATTTTCATAGCCTTTTTTTTCTTTATCCAAATAAAACCCCAATCCAGCTCCAATAATAAAAAGAATTGCAAGAATTATAATATTCCTTTTTACAAAAAGGAATCCTCTAAATACCCAACTTAGAAAATTCTCATATGCCTGGCCTAATTTTCTTGAAACTTGTGACAAGTCAATTTCTTGATTGTCTGGATTGGTTGGTGAGTTTGAACTCATGGTTAGTTTGTTTTTATGTTAAAAATTTGTTCTAGTATTTTAATCGTGATAAGGTAAGTTGGTTTTACTCCAGTAGTTCCTAAACCACCTGAAGCCAACGTACTTCCTGTTTCTAATGGATTATCAGAAGCATAATAAGCATATCTGACCTGAACGTCTGGGTTAATGCTTTTTCTAATTTTTGAAGCCGACTGTATTGCTTTCTGATAGTAAGCTCCTTCCATTTCCAAGCCAATAACACCCCAAGTTGATTCGTGGAAAAACTTCAATAAATCTTTATTTTGAAGCGAAGTCCCTAAAACAGAAACCATAGGCCCTGCATAGACTGGAATTCCGTTTCCTTCAAACATTTTGGCTGTCAGCTGATTTTCAAAAGGGTAGTTATCGCCTGTTCCTTCGTTGATATGGGCAGACGGAATCATAATATCTCCTTTTCCACCTTCCAAAATTCCGGCTTTCCCCATGATAGAAACTGATTCTACATTCAAGAAATATTTGTTTTTCCCGTCTTTGTAAGGTTTTAAAAGCTCATCTATGGTTTCATAGGCCTGTTCACCAAATGCATAATCCATGACGATAATAACCGGAGCATGGGCTCCTATTTTCGCTTTTGGGAAAGCTGATTTTGCCCATTCGATTTTGGCAGTATCAAAAATCTGCACGTCGATATTGGTTCCTGAAGTGTCCGGTAATGAAATCATACCGTATTTTAACGCAAATTCTTCTACTTTGTTTCGCAGGTCGTTTGCACCTGGCTTACTTAGTTCTTCATATACGAAGAAATCAGCCTTATCCTTAAATTTTGTCTTAAGCGTATGTGTTGCAAAAATAGAATTCATAACACTATGCATATTGGCACTGATAATATGGATAGGTCTGTCCAGCAATTCATTTTGCTTCAAGACTTCTTTTATATTATTGGCCCAGATTTCTCCGTGGATATGGTGGCCTAAACGCTCTCTAAGTATCGGACTGAAGGTTATTGTTCTTTTATTATTGAATATTACTTCTTCAATAGCCAGTTTTCCTAACCAGTAAATTACGTGAAGGAAACGATCTGGTTTTTCTTCCGTTCCAAAGGCTTCATAAATATCAAGTATTTCCTCAAAAGAACGCCCTAGAATAATAGAAGCATGCGAAATCGCTATTTCTTTTTCAATCAGGGTGAGTTTTTTATTCTGAACAACTATTTGCTCAAGTTTCTCCCAATCACGAGTCATTTCCTTGGTGTTTTCATCCAATAGAACTCTATCCTTGATTTTGTGCGATTCGATAAAAATAAAGGTAAGATGCGTCAGGATATCATAAATATCGGAACGTCCTCTTGTGATTTCAACATTCATTTGTTCGCTATCAATTCTATAGCAATTTCTCTTTCTTTTTGGAGGAACAATCGCCTTGAAATGCGATTTTGAATAGCCTTCATCCGAGGTAAGATTGATAAAACGACATTCTTCAATTCCTACAGGAAGCCTTTCAATAACGTACAAAAGTCCGCTTAATTCTACTTTTTCTTCTGCAATCGTTCCGTAGATTTCTGGTCTTAATTGTAACAATGCTTCTCTTAACGTATCACCTGAAACACCCATTGGCTTATAGAATCCTCTATTAAACAAATGGCGCATAGTGATGTACAGTTTTTCAATAGCCGCAGAAGACTCCTGGGCTCTTGATCGTGATATATTTTTAGTTTCTTTCATTTCTATTTATTTTCTAACCTGCAAATGTAGGTTTTTTATTTTTTAGTTGGTAATTGTAATGCTCATTGCTATCTCTAAATACTTGTCGTTGTATTTTCGCATCAACAAATTGCTATAGCTTTTAGGATTTTGTATTTTGTGTAATTCCCTCTGTGTCCATTTCCCTTCGAAATACCAACAGGTGTTTTCATCTGAAGGCAAAAATCCAAAAAACGGCTCAAAGGTTTCAACATCCATTCTTTTTTTGTTTCCGGTTATGTCTTTATACTGAGCCCCTTTTTTATGAAATTTATTTTCATTGATTTTCAGATGCTCAACAACCACAAAAAATCCGTTACTTGGAATTTCAATATTATTTTTCTCCATATTGACCGTCGTGTTCTTACTCCCCTTTTTGACCTCAACAATATGGTTATCTTCTAATATATCTTCTCCCGGAGATCCATCAGGGTTTACATTCAAAAGCCTCAGATTGACTTTTGCGTTTTCAATCTTACTGCTTGTGTATATAATGATTTCTTTTAAAAAAGGATAATTTTTGGCCTCATCCGAATACGCAAAATACTTTGCTGTTGTTTGCTGACTGTAATAGCGTATGCCTCCCCTTCCAAAACTGCCTATTTCTTTTTGCTTTTGCTTTTTTGCAGAACTAATAATCACTTCATTCAGCTCGATTTCCTTTTTTTGCAACACGACATTCTTTGCTTCTGCTGCCCTAATAATTTTGGTTTCAAATCCTACTGCAGAAAAAATAAGGTTTTTTGTAGCGTCAATCGTAATAGAAAAACGACCGTCTTCTTCAGATGAAGTCCCATCTTTTTCATCTTCAACCGTAATACTTACATAAGGGATGGGATTTCCAGCTCCATCTTTTACAATACCTCTGGTTTGTGAAAAGAGAGAAAGACTGAATAAAAAGAAGATTAATGCCGTTTTGGTTTTCATCAATTGGTAAGTATTAGCGTCACTGAAGGCTCATAAACTGTTTTAGAACCCGAAAACGGATTTATTTCTTCTCTCGTCCTTTTCAACCATCTTCCACCTGAAAAGCTAAACAAAAAATCTCTTTCTACAGCATTATAAAGTACCAGAGGCGCATAAGTTATCTGGATTTTCGTAGTATTTGTATTAAAGTTTGTAATTGTTTTTTCTACTTTATTTTTCTTGATCAGCAATTTTTCAAAAACTACAAAAATCCCGGTTTTTGGCATTTCCAAATTAAAATCCGATAGGTCAACTTCACTTTTGGTAATTCCTTTTTTTAACGTAACTATATAGTCTTTTGTCAACAATTCATTACCTGGAAAACCATTTTCATCAACATCATAAAGATGTAGTTTGATTGTAGCATCATCAATTTTGCTGTCGGTCATAATAATCGCCTTTTGAATCCAGCGTGTCTTTTTGTATTCTGGATAGTATGGAAAAAATTTGGCATCCATCCTTGGCCCGTTGTCAAAAGCTTCGGCTACCGTATTTTTGGTCTTACCTATTTCTTGCTGCTTTTTTTCCTTTTTATTGTTAATCGTAACCTCATCCAATTCAAAAGACGAAGGCGAAAGCAGGACTATCTGCGATTCTGAAACCTTGCTTATTTTTTTCTGATATCCCAATGCCGAAAAAATCAAGTTTTTATTCTTGTCATTCGTTCCGATATGGTATTCTCCATTTTCTTCGGAAGTAGTTCCGATATTTTCGTTCTCCACCCAAATACTTACATAGGCTATAGGATTTCCAGTCAAGCTGTCCTTAACAACGCCTTTTGTTTGGGCCATAGCGTTTACTGCAAAAAACAAAAAAAATATCGCCAGTTTTTTTATCATACTATCTTAACTTATCTGCAATGGTTCTGTCATTGCTTAATCTCGGAATTTTATTCTGTCCGCCCAGTTTTCCTATAGATTTCATGTATTCCTGGAAACCGTTTTTTGAAACATTAGTTACGACCAGCTTTCGCAATACGTTGCCTGCAATCAGATCGTCATAATACACATTCTGTTTTCTCATGGCATCATCTATTCGAAGAGAAAAAGCAGCCAGGTCTTCCGGTTCATTTTCAAACTCAATAAACCATTCGTGGTAAGGCAATCCTTCTTTTGGCGTAATCTGTGGTGCTACAGTAAATTCATTCACGCGTATTGTCGTATTTTCCATCGCTTCCTTGAGCGCTTCTTCTACCTCTTTTCCTATGACATGCTCTCCGAAAGCAGAAATATAATGCTTGATTCTTCCAGAAACGATAATACGATAAGGTTTTAATGAAGTGAACTGCACCGTATCGCCAATATTATAACTCCAAAGTCCTGCATTTGTAGAGATAATCAACACATAATTGACTCCCATTTCCACTTCGCCTATGGTATATCTTTTTGGGTTTTCTGTAAAAAATTCGTCTGCTTTTACAAACTCATAAAATATTCCGGCATCCAAAAGCAATAGCATTCCTTTTGCTTTTTGAGAATCCTGGTAGGCGAAAAAACCTTCAGAAGCAGGAAAAAGCTCAATGCTATCCACTTTTCTTCCAATCAGATTTTCAAATTTGGCTCGATAGGGCTCATAATTGACTCCTCCATAGATAAAAAGATTAAAATTCTTGAAAATTTCACCGACAGGTTTCCCTCCTTTTTGCTTTAGTTTTTCAAAATACATTTGCACCCATGACGGAATCCCGGAAATTACGGTCATGTTCTTGTCAAATGTTTCTTCAACAATGGCATTGACTTTGGTTTCCCAATCTTCGATACAGTTGGTTTCCCAACTTGGCATTCTGTTTTTTTGAAGGTATTTTGGAACAAAATGAGCTACAATTCCTGACAAACGCCCTAATTTGATTCCGTTTTTTTCTTCTAAAATTGGGCTTCCCTGCAAGAAGATCATCTTTCCGGAAACAAATGAAGCATTTTCAGTTTCGTGAATATAGTGAAGGATGGCGTTTCGTGCAGCTTGAATATGAAACGGCATAGACTCTTTGGTCAGCGGAATATATTTAGCACCGGAAGTTGTTCCTGAAGTTTTCGCAAAATAAATCGGCTTCCCTTTCCATAAAACATTTTCTTCTCCCCTTTTTACTTTTTCGACATAGGATTTTAAACCCTCATAATCACGTATTGGGACATTTTTTGCAAAATCTGAAAATGACTTTATCTCACTAAAATTATGATCTTGACCAAATTGGGTGTCTTTTGCCTGCTGAATCAATTCTTTGAAAACCCGTTCCTGGGTTTCAACAGGATTATTGGCCCATTTTTGAGTCTTGTCATAAATTTTTTTGGCGAATTTTTTAGCAAAAAAAGCTTTTATTGACATTTTTAAAATTTCTGTTTTTTAGGAATAGCTAGGAAAATGACGCTTCCTAATTATTCAAATTCTATAAAGTTGGTCGGATCAATGGCAAATCCATCTTTCCATAATTCAAAATGCAAATGCACACCTGTCGATTCCTGACCTGTCGATCCAGCCATGGCTATTACTTCACCAGTTCTGACAACATCTCCCTGGGATTTGGTAAGTGATGCCGCATGTTTATAAACTGACATAATTCCTTCCCCATGTCTGATAATTATCACATAACCTGTACTTGGTGTCCAATCAGCAAAAATTACGGTTCCGTTTGCCACAGATTTTATAGGTGTGTTTTTGGGAACGGCAATGTCAACCGCAAAATGTTTGTTTTTAGGATCATATTTATCTGTTATATGTCCTGTTACCGGTGGAAAAAGTACCAGATTTACTTTAGTCTGAGCCTTGTCAAAAAGATTGTATTTGTCTTCCTGGGCTACTTTTTCCCTCAGAATGGAATCTTGTTTTGATGGCTTGAAATTAATCTCTGAAGCATCTGCCAACTCAGCTGCCATAATGGAATCTTTATTCAGTTTAGCTACTTCAACATCACCAGCAAGCACTTTTTTGATTGATTCAATATAGGCATTGTTCATTTTGATGGCTTTTTCTAAAGAATCCGATTTCAAAGCCAGCTCAGTAGCTTCCCTTTTTAATTTGGTTGAAGCATAACCCGGGATATATTCCCGCAATGGAGTAAATGCAATGATATAAGTAGTAATTGCAATCAGGAAAATAGCTCCGCCTGTTAGCACTACAAATACATTCATCAGATTCAATTTCAGGGAGAAAATTTCTTCAAAAGTTTCTTCATTCAAAATAACCAGTCGGTTTTTTGTGAAGAGTTTTTTCTTTAAAATTTGTCTTTTTAGCCTCTTACCTGACATTTCATTTTTGTATTTTACAAATATAATGATTTGGATGTCTTGCCAATGTTTTTCTGCAATTACTAAGCTGTTAAATCAGTTATAAAAGGAAAAGCTTATTGATTAGGAAGGCTTTCCAAGTTAAAAGGCCTTTTTTAACTTATAATTATTTGTTATAGAAAGAAAGTGGTACGGTTTTTCTTTTTACATTTGCAGAATATTTACAAATGCTTTTGCCAAAGCATAAACTTTTTAATCATGGGAAAATTAGGTTTAACAGAAATTCTTGTAATCGTTGCGATTATCTTATTGCTTTTTGGAGGTAAAAAAATTCCAGAATTGATGAAAGGATTGGGTTCGGGTATAAAAGAATTCAAAAATGCTGCTAAGGATGACCAACCGGCTGCATCTAAAAAAGAAGAAGATACAAAAGTTTAAGACCGTTTTTTAAAACTGTTTTATTGAAGCCTCAAGGATTATGAAATCTTTGAGGCTTTTATTTTAATGATTATTTTACTTAATTTTTTATTATTTTAAAATATAAACGCTTAATTTTTTAATTTAGCTATAACAAAATAACTTAAAAAATAATAAAACATGAAAATAATCAAAACCATTCTTTGTGTTCTTTTTGGGCTGATGTTTATCAACGCCGGCCTGGACAAATTTTTTCATTATATGCCTATGCCTGAGGCAACACCAGAACAATTGAAACTTTATGAAGCTATAGGTACCCTTGTATGGCTTTTGCCTTTGGTTGCTACAATTGAGTTGTTAGGCGGGTTATTATTTATTTTTCCAAAAACAAGAGCTTTGGGAGCTATTGTTATTCTTCCAGTAACTGTTGGGATCGTATTGCACAATGCAGTATTTATGCCTTCCGGACTTTCTATTGCCGGCGTGCTTTTTCTGATTAATATCTGGATGATTGCTGACAACTGGGACAAGTATAAACCTATGTTCACTTAATAAATAAAAAAAGCCTCCAGATAATCTGGAGGCTTTTTTTATTCCCTATCGTTTTTCAAAACTTCATATAGTTCTTTAATTTTAGAAACAGGCAAGTCGTTTAACAACTTGTGGATTTCTCCAATAGTGTCACCTTTCGAAATGGAATAAAGAGCATGGTCTTTTGAAAGTTTCTGGTCTTTTTCCGGAATGAAATCAAACAGATCGTTTGGTGTACAGTTAAAATCGATACAGAACTGTTCTAGTTTCTTAAAAGGAATTGACATGAGTTTGTCGTTTACTGCTCCATTGGCATAACTTCCCGAATGCCCTTTTTCAATAAGATACTTTACTGGTTTAGTAATCCCTTTCATCTTAAAAATAGGCTTTAAATTTAGTTTTATCATTTGGCTTACAATTTAGTTACGGCTTTAATTTTCAGGGAGTTTTTCAAATATAAAAAATTTTGTATTCGATTTACAATTTTTATAAAATCATAGTCAGCTGAATCCTTTTTCTACTTTCGTCTATCTCAACTACTTTTACCTGGACTTGCTGGTGTAATTTGACCACTTCATTCACATCAGAAACATAGCCTTCTTTTAGTTGCGAAATATGAACTAACCCACTTTCCTTGATTCCGATATCAACAAAACATCCAAAATTAGTAATGTTGTTTACTATTCCTGGCAAAACCATTCCTGTTCTGAGGTCGTTCATTGTTTTTACATTCGGATCAAATTCAAAAACCTTGGCTGATTTTCTCGGATCCAAGCCTGGTTTTTCTAATTCTTTGACGATATCTTTCAAGCCTAATAATCCTACATCTTCCGTGACATATTTTTCTAATGGTATCTGGCTTATTTTTTCCTTATTGGCAATCAGCTCATTTAGCGATATTTTCAAGTCTTTTGCCATTTTTTCAACTATACCATAAGCTTCCGGATGCACTGCAGAATTGTCCAGCGGATTTTTTGCATTTGAAATTCTGACGAATGCTGCTGCCTGTTGATAGGCTTTTTCTCCCAATCGAGGTACTTTCTTTAATTGTTTTCTTTCTTCAAAAGCGCCGTTTTCTGATCGATAAGCCACAATATTTTCAGCCATCTTTTCCCCTATTCCAGAAACATAACTCAATAAAGATTTGCTCGCAGTGTTAATATTAATACCTACAGAATTCACGCAACGCATGACTACTGTATCTAATTCTTCTTTTAGCTGAGATTGGTCAACATCATGCTGGTATTGACCTACTCCTATCGATTTTGGTTCAATTTTCACCAATTCGGCCAAAGGATCGGATAATCTTCTTCCGATGGAAACTGCCCCACGAACTGTCACGTCATAATTTGGAAATTCATCTCGGGCAATTTTTGAAGCTGAATATACCGAAGCTCCCGCCTCACTTACCACAAATACCTGAAGTGGTTTATCAAAAGCTATCTTTTTAATAAAAAATTCGGTTTCACGCGAAGCGGTTCCGTTTCCAATTGAAATGGCATCAATTTTATAAGCATTTACCATGGAACGGATTTTTTTCATGGCAATAGCCGTTTCATTTTGAGGCGCATGCGGGAAAATCGTTTCGTTGTATAGCAGGTCACCTTTCTCATCTAGACAAACAATCTTACATCCACTTCTAAAACCCGGATCAATCGCCAAAATCCTTTTTTCGCCTAAAGGTGGTGCTAGTAACAGCTGTCCTAAATTGCCAGCAAAAACCTGAATTGCTGTGATGTCGGCTTTTGCTTTTGCTTCCTGCAACGTTTCATTTGAAATGGCCGGAGTTAACAATCGTTTGTAACTATCTTCAATTGCCTTTTTAAGATGGATAGCCGTTTCTTTCTTATTTTTGATAATGGACTCTTCCATCATTTCAATGGCTTCCTCATTTTCAATCTCAATCTTTAGTTTTATAAATCCTTCATTTTCTGCACGAAGCATTGCCAAAAGTCTATGAGAAGGCGCTTTTATCAAATTTTCCGACCAATCGAAATATTGTTCAAATTTTTTAGCTTTTTGTTTAATCTGTTCTGCTTCCGGGCTCGATTCATTTTCAAATTTCAGCTTAACGGCTTTGGTTACAATTGCTGATTTTCGTTGATAAATACGTCTAAGGTTTTTCCTAATGAAGATGTTTTCGTTAATCCACTCAGCTATAATATCTCTTGCTCCCTGAAGTGCTTCATCTTCGTTTTCAACCTTGTCGTTGATATATTTCGAAGCCACAAAATCAATATCATCATTGTTTTGCGCCATTATAATCTTGGCCAAAGGTTCCAATCCTTTTTCACGGGCAACATCAGCTCTTGTTTTTTTCTTTTTCTTAAATGGCAGGTATAAATCTTCCAGATCGTTTAAATCAAAACTCTGCCTGATCTTTTTTTCCAATTCAGGAGTTAACGAATTCTGTTCTTCTATCGATTTAAGAATAGCTTCTTTTCTTTTAACAATGGTTTCGAATTCTTTA
This sequence comes from Flavobacterium microcysteis, assembly GCF_006385255.1. Taxonomy (GTDB): domain Bacteria; phylum Bacteroidota; class Bacteroidia; order Flavobacteriales; family Flavobacteriaceae; genus Flavobacterium; species Flavobacterium microcysteis. The sequence continues at coordinate 162,692 of NZ_VFJE01000050.1, read as the reverse complement.
TTCAATTTGGCAATCTGTTCGATTATAACCTCATCAAGGTTACCCGTTTTGTCTTTTCTATATCTTGAAATAAAAGGTATAGTGCAATCTTCACTTAAAAGCTGCAATGTGTTTTCTATATTTTTTACTGGCGCTGTAACTTGCTTGGAAATGAATTCTAAATTGGTCATATGAAGTCTTGATAATAATTTTAAGAGGAGGCAATTTAAAAAAAGCATCTTAAAAACCCGTGTTTCAAAGATGCTTTTAAATTATATTTCGAAAAGATGTTTTAGCTGCAAGCTATCTTATTTACACGATTTTGGTGTCTTCCGCCTTCGAAATCGGTATTTAAAAAAGTTTCTACCATTTCTACGGCCTGGTGTATGGCTGTAAAACGTGCCGGGATACTGATGATATTGGCATTGTTATGCTGTCTTGCCAATGCTGCAATTTCTTTAGTCCAGCATAAAGCACTACGAATTCCCTGATGTTTATTAACAGTCATATTGATTCCGTTGCCGCTGCCACAGATTACGATTCCGAAATCTGCTTTTCCGTTTTCAACATCCAAAGCTACAGGATGTCCAAAATCAGGATAATCCACGCTATCAGTCGTATCAGTTCCATAATTGGTTACTTCATAACCTTTAGCTTTTAGCATTTCTACAATCGCCATTTTATATTCCGGTCCGGCGTGGTCATTTCCTATTGAAATTTTCATAGTTCTATTAATTAGTTGTGTACTGCAAATTTACCGCAACAGTTTCCATTTACCAAACTAAATCCTATTGAAGTTGCTTCTTTTGATTATCAATCCTTTACGATTTTGTGGTTTTGTAAAAGACTGATAATCATTATATAAATTGTAACGTAAATGTTAATTTATTGCGATGTTAACAGGAATTTACAATGTACTGACTTTTAGTTAATTATAAATTAACATGGATTGTTCATAACTTCGGATAGAATTTTAGAAGTATTTCTTGTTTGTTCAATTAAAATGACTAATCCAAAATTACATTTAGAAAAGCAAATTTAGTTTGGCGATTTTTTGGAAAAGTTATCAGCATCAAAAATTAGTTTGTTAACACAAATTAACAAGTAAAGTTATTTACAATTTAGAAGTAAAAACGATTATCAACGGATGTTAACAAAGTATTAAAAATACTTAAAAATGAAGTCTTTAAACCAAATTCTAATTGTTGATAAGTCGGTATAACAAATGCTATCTTAAAATCCTACATCTAAAAAATTAAATTATTCTAACTATCAACAAGCTATAATAACCATCAAAAAATTAATTTAAAATTTCTTTTTTCTTTTTATGTTTTTAATGAATGTTGACAACTTCGGAAGATTTAAACGATTTTCAAATTTTGGTTACGGTTAAGTTCGTCAAGAATTTCTTTGGTTTCTTCTACATCTTCCGGATGGACTTTCAATTTGATTCCTCCCAATGCCTGAGAATACATTGGAACGATGTTCATCATTGTCTCGTTTTCGAAAAAATATCGGATGTCCTCTAAATCGAGTCTATGTTTTAAAATAGTGATTTCATGAGGATAATTGAAGATTGCGATAGTAATGAAATTTTCCATTTGAATTTGGTTTTCATAAAGATAGCAAGAAATGCTTTTATTCATGAACAGACCAAAAGTTATATTTTGTTTAAAAAAATTAACATTTGAGAAGAAACTGCCTACAATTTCGTAATTTTCAGCATTATTAGAAAAGAATATGAGTAAGAAACCCAGAAAGCCTGTAAATAAAACTAAAGACTTTACAGCAAAAATTTTAAAGATTTTATCGCAAGACGCCAATAAGACATTCAATTATAAACAAATAGGAGCAAAGCTTGAAGTAGATGATACAAAAAGCAGAAATGAAATTATAAAAGACCTTAAGCTTTTAGCCTCACAGAAAAAAATTGTAGAGATTGAGCCGGGTAAATATATGGTAATAGCTACCAGCCAGGATTATTACGAAGGTGTTATCGACATGACGAGCAGAAAAACTGCTTATTTTGTTTCGGAAGAATTTGAAGATGATATTTTTATTCCTACCAATAACCTGAACAAAGCCTTAGATGGTGACAAGGTAAAGATTTATGTCTATAACCGAAGAAGAGGTAAAAAGCCTGAAGGTGAGGTCATTGAAATTATTGAAAGAAAAAAGACTGATTTTGTAGGAGTCATTGATATCCAAAAAAACTTTGCCTTTGTTTCTACAGCTAATCCGAAAATGTATACGGATATTTTCATTCCAAAAGATAAGATAGGAGAAGCTCAGAATGGTGATGTTGTTCTAGTTCATATTGAAGATTGGCCTAAAAAAGCCGACAGTCCGTTTGGAGTTGTTATCAAAGTTCTTGGAAAACCTGGTGAGCACAATACAGAAATCCATGCGATTTTAGCAGAATACGGCTTACCATACGATTTTCCTGTCGAAGTTGAAGCCTATGCCCAAAAACTAGATACATCTATCCAGGAAAGCGAAATAGCCAAACGACGTGATATGCGTGATGTTTTGACTTTTACAATCGATCCAAAAGATGCTAAAGATTTTGATGACGCTTTGTCTTTCCAGGTGTTAGAAAATGGAAATTATGAAATAGGTGTCCATATTGCCGATGTTTCCTATTATCTGGAAGAAGGAACTATTTTGGATAATGAAGCCTATCAAAGAGCTACTTCGGTATATCTGGTAGATAGGGTAGTGCCAATGCTTCCTGAAGTATTGTCAAATTTTGCCTGTTCATTGCGACCGCATGAAGAAAAATATACATTCTCAGCCATTTTTGAATTAAAGGAAAATGCTGAGATAGTTAACCAATGGTTTGGAAGAACGGTAATTTATTCTGACCAGCGTTTTGCTTATGAAGAAGCACAACATATCATCGAAACAAAAGGAAATAGTATTCCTGCAGAGATTTCGTTAACCAGAAGCGAATTCATCGTACCGGAAGCCATTCAGAAAGCAACCTTAAAAATGGATGAGCTGGCCAAGATATTACGCAAAAAGAGAATGCGTGATGGAGCTATTTCATTTGATAAAGTTGAAGTAAAATTCAATCTTAATGAAGCGGCAGAACCTGTTGGAGTGTATTTTAAAGTCTCTAAAGATGCCAACCATCTGATTGAGGAATTTATGTTATTAGCCAATAGAAAAGTAGCTGAATTCATTGGAAAACAAAAACCTAAGAAAACATTTGTTTATCGAATTCACGACGAACCGGATGAAAATAAACTGATCAATTTACAAACGGTGATTTCAAAATTTGGATACAGTATCAATTTTAAATCTAAAAAAGATATTTCCAAATCGCTGAATCAATTGCTTGAAGATGTCAACGGAAAAAAAGAACAGAATATGGTTGATACGTTGACCATCCGATCTATGAGTAAAGCGAAATATTCAACAGAGAATATAGGGCATTATGGTTTGGCATTTGACTATTATTCGCACTTTACATCACCAATCAGGCGTTATCCTGATGTAATGGCACATCGTTTGTTACAGCATTATCTCGACGGAGGAAAATCAGCCGATGAAGAATCCTATGAAGAGAAATGCCAACACTCGTCTAATATGGAAGTTTTGGCTACAAATGCAGAACGAGACAGTATTAAATACATGCAGGTCAAGTATATGCAGGATCACCAAGATGAAGAGTTTTTGGGTGTGATTTCTGGAGTAACAGAATGGGGAATTTATGTAGAAATTGTTTCCAATAAATGTGAAGGTATGTGTAGAATTCGTGAAATACGTGATGATTATTACACATTTGATGAAAAGCAATATGCATTGGTTGGAGAAATTTCAAAGAATATCCTGCAATTAGGAGACGAAGTTTATGTTAAAGTAAAAAGCGCCGATCTGGTTAAAAAACAATTGGACTTTACTTTTCTGAGAAAGAATGAATAAGTAAGATACTAATCAAATTATAAGACCATGAAAAAGATAATTTTAGTAGCATTATTAATGCTATCACAGGTGAATTTTGCACAAGAAAAGCTTACCAAAAATTTAGGTGACTTTGACCAGGTAAAAGTTTTTGATAGGATTTCACTACAGCTGGTTCCTGCTAACGAAAACAAAATTGAAATAACAGGAGAGCGTAGAGAAGATGTTGAAATTGTCAACAAAAATGGAGAGCTGAAAGTAAGAATGAAACTTAAAAAGCTTTTGAAAGGAGAAGATATTACTGCTATTCTTTATTACAAAAACGAAATTGAAACTATTGAAGCCAGTGAAGGTTCTTATGTTTCAAGCGAAAAAACGTTCAAAGCCATTGATTTTCATGTCAATTCAAAAGAAGGAGCAGAAATAAAAATCAGCCTTGATGTTCAAAAATTAGATGTAAAAGCTACTTCGGGCGGTATCGTAAAACTAAAAGGAAATGCTAACAGCCAGGATATTGTTATCAATTCTGGAGGTATAGTTGATGCTAAAGATTTAGAAACTTCACATACTGCAGTTGCTATCAATGCTGGTGGAGAAGCTGATGTAAGAGCTTCAGAACTTGTTGATGCAAAAACCAGGGCAGGAGGAGACATCACTATTTATGGAAGTCCTAAAAAAATAAACAAAAAGACTTTCGCAGGAGGAAATATTACAGAATCCAAGCGATAAAGACTGCTAAGGATTGTAATTTTTAAATTATCTTTGTGTTACTATTTTTAATTTGCATAAATTGCTGATTGAATATGGATCTGAAGAAACTTTCAAAAATTACAATCCTTTTTTAATGATTCAAGACATCTTAACAGGCATTCCTCTAGGTTTATTCCTATGCTTTATGATCGGGCCTGTTTTTTTTATACTGCTAGAAACTGCCGCAGTTAAAGGTATACGCGCTGCATTGGTTTTCGATTTTGGAGTTATAGTAGCAGATGTTCTTTTCATCTGCATTGCTTATTTCAGTAGTTACCGACTTATCAACAGTTTAAAAGATGAACCGGCTCTTTTTATTTTTGGAGGACTGATTATGCTTACCTATGGCATCATTTCCTATCTAAAACTCAACAAGGCAAGTAAAAATATTTCTGAAGAAGCTGAAGTTGAACTTATCAAAAAAAATTACGGAAGCCTTTTTATTAAAGGATTTCTTCTCAATTTTATCAATGTTGGCGTACTGGGATTTTGGCTTTTGATTATCATTACCTTCGGACCTCAGCTTGATTTAAAAACTTCCCGTCTAATTGTTTTCTTTGCTTCAGTTATAGGTACTTACCTTATGGTCGATTTGGCAAAAATGTTTTTAGCAAAAAGACTTAAAAACAAAATGACATCTTCTAATATTCTAAAAATTAAGAAAATAACCAGCATACTTTTAATTATTTTCGGATTCTCGATTATGTTGCAGGGATGGTTTCCAAGTGACCAAAAGCTTGTAAAATCAGCTCTTGAGAAAATAGAAAAAAGAAAATAAGGGAGTATTAAATACGACTAAAAATAAAAAAAGAGATACTGAAAAGTATCTCTTTTTCTTTTGGAGGCATCGAGCGGATTCGAACCGCTGTAGGAGCTTTTGCAGAGCCCAGCCTAGCCACTCGGCCACGACGCCATAACTTGATTGGATGGCAAATTTACATATTATTTGCTGTAACGCAAGAAAATCTTTAGCAAATATTAATTTTTAATTTTAATCATTTGATAATAATAAATTTTACTTTTGGCTTGAACAAAATCAAAAAGCATATGTTGAAAAAGCTCCATTTTCTAAAGCCATTATTTAATTTTATTTCTATTGGATTGATAATTATGACATTAAGCAGAATATTGCTTTTTTTCTTATATAGGGATAGGATTGACGAAACCGAAAATTATTGGCGTATTTTTCCAATCGGATTACGCTTTGACCTGATTATTTTATGTTACATTTCCTTTCTTCCTGCAATCCTAATTTGTCTTTTACCTGACAGTTTTCTGCAAAAAATCAAAAAGTTTTTCCACATCTATTTTTTATTCTTCCTGTTTCTATTCCTTTTGATGGAAGTTTCAACCCCTGATTTTATTGCTCAATATGATACAAGACCTAACAGACTTTTCCTGGATTACTTGATTTATCCAAAAGAAGTGATGGGAACCTTATTAAAAAGCTACCTGCCTTCTATGATATTTGCAGTAGTGTTTTTAAGTGTAGCAGTTTATTTTGGTTATAAAAAAGGAAAAAAATTGTTTTATCCTTCGTTCCAGAATTATAAAACAAAGCTGATTTTATTTCCTCTAGTGGCTTTTTTATTGTTTTTCGGAGCTCGTTCCAGTTTAACGTCAAAACGTCCTATAAACGCAAGTAATGCTGTTTTTTCAACCGACCAGTTGACTAATTGTATCGGTTTAAATTCTTTTTATACGGTTGCTTTTGCAGCTTATTCTTTGAAAAATGAAGGTAATTCTGCAAAAATGTATGGCAAGATGGATAGCAAAGAAGCCTACGACCGAGTTAAAAAATACATGACCGCTTTGCCAGGAGATTTTACAGATCCTGAATTGCCTTTATTGCACAATCAAAACCCGGATTCATTAAGAGAGAAACCATATAACCTGGTTATTTTTCTACAAGAAAGCCTTGGAGCTGAATATGTAGGATGCTTAGGAGGGAAGCCACTAACACCTAATTTTGATGCATTATCCAAAGAAGGTTTATTATTTACAAACCTGTATTGCACCGGAACCCGTAGTGTTAGAGGTATTGAAGCAGTTGTTACCGGTTTTTTACCATCGCCTTCAGAAAGCGTTGTCAAATTAAGCAATTCACAATCTGACTTTTTTACACTGGCAGGACTGTTAAAAAGCAAAGGATTTGATACGAGCTTTATCTATGGAGGAAGTGCTAACTTTGATAATATGGCCTCTTTCTTTAATGGAAATGGCTTTGATAATATTATAGATGAAGCTGATTTTGACAGCGATGGAAAGAAATATGCTTTTAAAGGAACTTGGGGTTATTCCGATGAAGATCTGGTTACAAAAGCAAATGAATATTTCAAATCACAAAAAGGTAAACCTTTCTTTTCTTTGATGTTTTCAACTTCTAACCATGAGCCTTTTGAATTTCCTGATGGAAGAATTCAATTGTTTGATAAGAATAAAAATACGGTCAATAATGCTATGAAATATGCCGATTTTTCTATCGGTAAATTCTTTGAAATTGCTAAAAAAGAAGACTATTTCAAGAACACTATTTTTATAGTAATTGCAGACCACAATACAAGAACCTATGGAAAGCATTTGGTACCAATCAAAAAATTCAGAATTCCGGCTCTGATTATCGGCCCTCAGGTTCCAAAAGGTGAAAAATTTGATAAATTGAGCAGTCAAATTGATATTCCACCAACTTTACTAAGTATGCTTGGAATGAAAGTACAGACGCCAATGCCAGGAAGAAATATTCATGATCTAAAGCCTGAAACCAAAGGAAGATCAATCATGCAGTTTCACGATATCAATGCTTTCCGTGTAGAAGATCAGGTAGTGATCATGCAGCCAAATAAAAAAGCATTGCAATTCAAAATTGAAAGCGATACTATTCTGACACCGGTAAAATTAGATGAAGAGTTGGCAAAAGATGCTTTAGCTCACGTTACCGCAGCTTCTGATTTATACAAAGAGAAAAAATATAAAATAAAGAAATAGACTAGTTTCTATATTCCTCCAATTGAATGGTAACTGCTTCAACGTCACCACCAATTGGAGGATTTATTTTTGAAACAGAAACAATTATTCTGGAAACAGAAGCTATTTCTCTAAAAACACGCTGCACGATTCTATGGGCTACATGCTCTAAAAGTTTAGAACGGATAGCCATTTCTTCCATCACAATTTTATTAAGATGAACATAATCTACTGTATCTAAGAGTTCATCTGTTTCCATCGATTTACGCATATCGGTTTTGATTTCCAGATCTACAGAATAGTCGGAACCAATTTTACTTTCTTCTACTAAACATCCATGAAATGAATACGTTCTGATGTTTTTTAGCTTGATAATTCCCATGACAATATGTGTTTTTTGATTGGAGATATTCGTTCAATAATTTCGTTGTTCAAAATTAGGTATTAAAGAATAAAAATTAAGCATTTTCTTGGCAAAATGAATAACTTTGCTGTCTTAATTTATGAATATGGCATCAGAAGAAAAATCACTGAATTTTATTGAACAAATCATTGAAGAAGATATTAAAAATGGTTTGTCTCAACAGAAATTACGTTTTCGTTTCCCGCCTGAACCCAACGGTTATTTGCATATCGGACATGCAAGCTCGATTGCTTTAAATTTTGGACTAGGCATTGATTATCAAGCACCTGTTAACCTTCGTTTTGACGACACCAACCCTGCAAAAGAAGAGCAGGAATTTGTTGACGCCATCAAAAGAGATGTACAATGGCTTGGATATCAATGGGAACATGAATGTTATGCTTCTGATTATTTCCAGCAATTATACGATTGGGCTGTTGAATTTATTAAGAAAGGTAAGGCTTATGTAGATAGCCAGACTTCTGAAGAAATGGCACAGCAAAAAGGTACGCCTTCCACTCCGGGAGTTGATAGTCCATACAGAAATCGTTCGGTTGCCGAAAATCTTGATTTGTTCGAAAGAATGAAAAATGGTGAATTTCCAGAAGGGACGCACATTTTGAGAGCAAAAATAGACATGAAATCAACCAATATGCTGATGCGTGATCCTATCATGTATCGTATATTACATAAACACCACCATAGAACTGGCGATGCTTGGAAAATATATCCAATGTATGACTGGGCACATGGTGAAAGCGATTATCTGGAGCAGATTTCTCACTCTTTTTGTACGCTTGAATTCTTGCCTCACAGAGAATTATACGACTGGTTCCTGGATCAGATTTATGATGACAAAACGATTCGTCCAAAACAAAGAGAATTTGCGAGACGTAATCTTTCGCATACAGTTGTGAGCAAAAGAAAACTATTAAAATTAGTTGAAGATAAGCATGTTAACGGATGGGATGATCCAAGAATGTCAACCGTTTCCGGATTGAGAAGAAGAGGTTATACACCTGCTTCTATCCGTAATTTTGCCCATACTATTGGTATTGCAAAGCGTGACAATTTGATTGATGTTTCTGTTTTGGAATTTTGCATACGTGAAGATTTAAATAAGACAGCACCTCGCGTTATGGCAGTTTTGGATCCTGTAAAACTAGTTATTACCAATTATCCGGAAGGAAAAGAAGAATGGCTGGATGCAGAAAACAACCAGGAAGATGAAAATGCAGGATTCAGAAAAGTCCCTTTTTCAAGAGAATTATATATTGAAAGAGAAGACTTTTTAGAAGAAGCTTCAGGCAAATTTTTCAGATTGACTCTTGGAAAAGAAGTACGTTTAAAAAATGCGTATATCATTAAAGGTGAAAGAGTTGTAAAAGATGCGAATGGAAATATTACAGAAATCCATGTAACCTACGATACGGATAGCCTTAGCGGTAGTGGTACAGAAGCAAGCCAAAGAAAAGTTTCCGGTACGTTGCATTGGGTTTCTATTGCCCACGCAATTGAAGCTGAAGTACGTTTGTATGATAGACTTTTTACGGATGAATCTCCAGATACTCACAAAGGAAAAGATTTCTTGGAATTTGTAAACCCAAATTCGCTTCAGGTAGTTACTGGTTATTTAGAACCAAGTCTGAAAGAAGCTAAAAATGAAGACAAATTCCAGTTCCAAAGATTGGGTTATTTTACTGTAGATAAGGATTCTACTGATAAAAAATTAGTTTTCAACAAAACCGTTTCTTTAAAAGATACCTGGGAAGAAAAAGGTAAAAAAGAAGAAAATATTATCAATAATTCCCTTAAGGAAATCAACAAATATTTCAAAGTAGCTACTCAAGAAGAGCGAAATGCAGTTGAAAAAGCAATAGGTGAAGAACTGAAAAATGTGAATAATTTTAGCTTACTGCAGAATACTTTAAAGAAGAATATCAATAATAACAAAAGCTCTTTGTTATTTTCAAACTATCTTCTGAAATATTCATCGCTAAAACCTTCAGATGTTGAAACGGAAACCTTGCATAAGTTATACTCGATGTCGTTAAAAAGCGAATCACCTTATGTTCGATTGGAAGTTATTAAGAATTTAAAAAATGATGAGGCAAATCGTTCGGAGTTTTCTTCACAGCTAGCTGAATTAAAAAATTCTGAAAAAAATGAAGAAGTTTTAAATCTGCTTTCAGAAAATTAAAACTATAAATTTTATATATGAAAAGCTCCTGAATTCAGGAGCTTTTCTATTATATAGTTTTTCTATTGAAAAATAAAATCACATAATTTTTTCTAATTAAAAATGACTTTCATAAATAGATTGTAAGCCGTTTTTAGAAATTGGCAATGTAATTATATGGTCAGGCTTTCAATCTTTGATTAAACAAGAAATATGGCGGTTTTGCTAAACTTGCCTATACTTTAACTGGTTGTTAACATCGAAATGTTAAAATTTAGTGTAACTTTAGAGTATTAACATATAAAAAAGAAAAGTTATGTCAAGATCAAACACAGTAATCGGAATATTAGCAGGAGCTGCAATTGGTGCAGCAGTAGGAATTTTATTCGCACCAGACAAAGGTCAGAAAACAAGAAGAAAAATTAAAGATGGATTTGACCACCAAAAAGATGAATTGCAAAATAAATTCAACCATTTATCAGATCAGGTAAAAAGCAAGTTTTCAAGAGCGAAAGTAGATTTGGAATCGAGTTTTGATGATTTGGTAGCCAATGCTCAAGATACCAAAGAAGATGTAATTGCTGCTTTAGAAAAAAAGCTGGCTGATTTAAAAGCACAAGCTGCAGCAGCTAATAAGAAATAAAAAAATTGCTTTATGGCATTTGAAAAAATAAAAGAAAATACAGACGACCTGCAAGATAGAGCCAAAGAATTTTTAGACGCTAACATTGCTTACTATAAACTTTGGGGATTTAAGATTGCAATGAAATCGACTACATTAATGCTCAAATTATTTATGTTGAGTATAATGTTGGTGATTGTAACCCTGTTTTTTTCAATTGCATTAGCGTTAGCGATTGGATATGGACTGGATAATTTTGCTTATGGATTCTTAATCGTCGGAGCGATTTATCTTGTACTTGCCATATTGGTATATTATATTCAAGATAAGATCGTTGAAGGTCCGATTCTGAAAACATTCTCGAAATTATTTTTCAAAAAATATTAAACGAAAGCCTATGCAAGTAAAGAGTTATTCTTCTTATGAAGAAATAAATAGGGAGCTTCAGATTTTAAAAGTAGAGAAGGATTTGGCCTATGAAAAAATGAATAAAAGTTTTCATGACACCAAAGATAGCTTTACAGCAAAAAATATTCTGGGAACTGTCCCGGGAATAGCATTAAACATAATAGGAAGTTTATCCGGGCCACTTAAAAATGTCGGGATAGCCTATCTGACGAAAAAGATTTTCCGTCTATAAACAAAAAAGAGGCTTATAGAGCCTCTTTTTTTATTTCAATGTGATTATAGTTCACCGTGTTCGCTTTCATGCGATTCTGGGAATATTGGTGGTTTTGGAGTTGATTTCTTTTCAGATACCTTAGCGCGTTTCATAGCTTCACCAACTTGGTTGGAAGCAGTAAAAGAAGCTACCATATTGTTTAGCATATCGCTTCCAGCCTGTGGCGAATTAGGAAGCAATATCAGGTTAGAATTGGCATCTGCACCAATGGCCTGCAACGTATCATAATGTTGCGTTACTACAATCAAAGCTGAAGCTTCCTGTGAATTGATACCTACTTTATTCAATACATCTACACTTTCTACCAAACCACGTGCAATTTCACGTCTTTGATCAGCAATACCTTGTCCTTGCAACCTTTTGCTTTCTGCTTCCGCTTTAGCTTTAGCAACGATTCTGATTCTTCCTGCTTCTGCTTCATATTCTGCTGCTGATTTTTCTCTGTCTGCTGCGTTGATTCGGTTCATGGCATTTTTAACCTGGATGTCTGGATCGATATCAGTAATTAGTGTATTGATAATATCATAACCATAAGTAGTCATAGCCTCATTCAATTCACGTTTTACAGCAATAGCAATATCATCTTTTCTTTCAAAAACATCATCCAGCTTCAACTTAGGGACTTCTGCGCGAACAACATCAAATACATAAGAAGTAATCTGGTCATGTGGATATTCCAACTTGTAAAACGCTTCGTACACTTTATCTTGGATTACTTTAAACTGTACGGAAACTTTCATTTTCACAAATACGTTTTCTTTCGTTTTTGTTTCGATGATAACGTCAAGCTGCTGAATTTTCAAATTAATCTTGCCCGCAATTTTATCTACTATCGGAATTTTAAGTTGTAATCCGGAGTGACGGATGCTTTGGTATCTTCCAAAACGTTCTATAATAGCAGCAGTTTGTTGCTTAACCGTAAAGAACGATGAAAAGAAAATAAATAAGGCGAAGAATAAAAATACATACAAAGGAATGTTTAAGTCCATAATAGAGTGTTTAAAGTTTATCGGGTTTAAGGTACAAAAAAAGCCTCTCATTTCTGAAAGGCTCTTCTAATTTATTTCAGGCTAGCAATCGCTTTCCGAATTCTAGTGATTGTTTCTTCTTTTCCAATCATACTGATAATGTCAAATAGGTGAGGACCTTTTAAAGAACCAACAAGGCTCAATCGTAAAGGTTGCATAATCTTGCCCATTCCTATTTCATTTTCTGTCATCCAGGTTTTAACTGTGTTTTCAACATTTTCGGTTGAGAAATCTAAAGTGTTTTCCAAAATGCCAATCAATTTCTCCATTAATTCAGCAGTTTCTGGTTTCCAGTTTTTTGCAGCTTTTTCATCATACGATGTTGGTGCCAGGAAAAAGAATTCAGACAAATCCCAAAGTTCAGAAGCAAAAGTAGCACGCTCTTTTACCAAACGAACAACCTCTGTTACAAACTCTATCGGTTTGTTGATTCCCTTTTCAACTAATACGTGCGAAAGTTGGTGCGCCAATTTAGTATCATCTGCTCTTTGGAAATACTGATGGTTGAACCATTTGTTTTTCTCTGGATCAAACTTTGCACCAGCCTTATGAACTCTTCCCAAATCAAAAGAGTTTACTAATTCGTCAAGAGTAAATAACTCCTGATCGGTTCCTGAACTCCAGCCTAATAATGCCAGGAAGTTGATTACTGCTTCAGGAAGGAATCCTTTTTCTCTATAACCTGAAGATATTTCTCCTGAGCTTGGATCTTTCCATTCTAGTGGAAATACAGGGAAACCAAGTTTATCACCGTCTCTTTTTGAAAGCTTACCATTTCCAACTGGTTTTAAAATCAATGGAAGATGGGCAAATTCCGGAGCTTCCCAATTAAAAGCTCTATATAACAAAACGTGCAATGGCATAGAAGGAAGCCATTCTTCACCACGGATAACATGTGATGTTTCCATTAAATGGTCGTCTACGATGTTGGCCAAGTGATAAGTCGGCATTCCGTCGCCTTTAAACAAAACCTTATCATCCAAAAGATTGGTGTCGAATTTTACTTCACCACGAATCATATCGTTCAAATGCAAAATTTCATTAACCGGAGTTTTGAAACGAATGACATATTCTTCACCATTTGCAATTCTCTGTGCTGTTTTTTCAGCAGAATTGGTTAGGGAATTATCCAATTGCTCACGATTTCCGTGATTGTAAATAAATGTTTTTCCTTGTTCTTCTTCGTTTTTGCGCAATTGGTCCAAATCTTCAGCAGAATCAAATGCATAATAAGCCCATCCAGATTGTATAAGCTGGTCAGCATATTCTTTATACAGATGTTTTCTCTCGCTTTGGCGATAAGGTCCAAATTTTTCATTTTTTCCAACTGTCTCGTCAGGAGCAATTCCAAGCCATTCTAATGCTTCCAGAATATAAGCCTCGGCTCCAGGTACAAAACGGTTTTGGTCGGTGTCTTCAACACGAAGGTAAAACACACCACCATGTTTTTTAGCAAACAGATAATTGAAAAGGGCAGTTCTCACGCCTCCAATGTGTAAAGGCCCTGTTGGGCTTGGGGCAAAACGAACGCGAATAGGTCTAGACATTTTGAATAAATTTTGGTGCAAAGATACGATTTTAGTTAAAAGTTATCAGTTCACTAAAAGCAGTTTTCAGACAATAACTCCTAAGAAATCTGCAATCTAAAATCCTAAATCTTCAATCGGAAATCCCCATTTGCCTCTCTCAATTTTAACCTTTCATATTAATATAAATTACTATTTTTATCGGTTATAAAGAAACGACTGACTATTTTGGAAAATAAAACACTGATATACGACAAATTAGAAGCATTTATCAAGAAGTATTATGCGAACGAACTCCTCAAAGGATTGATTTTCTTTGTTGGGTTAGGATTATTGTATTTGCTGTTTACGCTTTTTGTCGAATATTTCCTTTGGCTGAAACCTATGGGCAGGACAATCCTGTTTTGGGCATTTGTTGCCGTGGAACTTTTCCTTTTATTACGTTTTATCCTATTTCCAATTTTCAAGCTGTTCAAGCTTCAAAAGGGAATTAACTATGAAGAAGCATCGGCAATCATAGGCAGTCATTTTTCTGAAGTTGATGACAAACTGAAAAACTTCCTTCAATTGTCGAATGACAACAACCAGTCGGAATTATTGTTGGCTTCAATCGACCAAAAAGCACAGACCTTAAACCCAATTCCTTTTGGAAACGCTATTAATTTCAAAGGCAACGTTAAATACCTTCCTTGGGCAATTATTCCAATTCTGTTTTTTGCTTTCTTTATGATATCCGGTAACAGTGATATGATTACGCAAAGTTTCAATAGGGTAGTGCGTTATAACGAACGTTTTTCACCGCCGGCTCCATTTGCTTTCCAGATTGTGAATCCTTCTTTGCAAACTGAACAGGGAAATGATTTTGTACTTCAGGTAAAATCACAAGGAAAGGTTGTTCCTGAAAATGCGATGATTTTCATAGATGGAGAAAGCTATTTTATGCAAAGTCTTAAAACAGGAGTTTTTGAATACAAGTTTACCAGGCCATCTAAAAACATAAAGTTTCATATAGAAGCCAATCAGGTAACAACTAAAGATTATGAACTGGCTGTTGTAGCCGTTCCAACCATTGCCAATTTTGAAATGGTTTTGAATTTCCCATCCTATTTGAATAAGAAATCGGAAACAATTCAAGGTTCTGGAAACGCAATTGTACCAGAAGGGACAAAAGTGACCTGGAAAGTAGCTACTTTAGCAACAAAGTCTGTGGAATGGTCTGATTTAAAAACGATTACACCATTTTCTTCTAACGAAAACACATTTCAGATTACAAAAAGCATTCTTCAGAACACAGATTATCAAATTTTGACTTCAAATGCTAAAGTAAAGCATTATGAAAAGTTGAATTATCAGATTTCTGTTATCAAAGACCAGTTTCCAACCATTACCGTAAACAATGCACCAGATAGCCTTAAGCTAAACCAGAATGTTATTGTAGGACAAGTTTCAGATGATAACGGATTGTCTAAATTACAGATTGTTTTCTACCCGAAAAGCAAAACCAACGAAGCAAAGAAGATGGCTTTGCCGGTTAAAAAAGATGTTTTTGATCAGTTCATTTTTTCTTTTCCAGGTCAGCTTCCGGTAGAACAAGGAGTTTCCTATGAATATTATTTTGAAGTTTTTGATAACGATGCCTTACATGGTTTCAAGTCTACTAAATCTTCTGTTTTCTCAGATAGGTTAGCTACAATTGAAGAAAAAGAAGAGCAGAATTTGCAACAGCAAAATGACAATATCAACAGCTTAGAAAAGTCAATTAAAAATCAAGACAAACAATTATCTGAAATTGATAAACTGCAAAAGTTAGGTAAGGAAAAAACCAACCTTGAATTTAAAGATCAGCAAAAGGTAAATGACTTTATCCAACGCCAAAAACAACAAGAGCAAATGATGAAAGAGTTTTCCAAAAAGATGGAAGACAACCTTGATAAGTTTAAGACGGATAAGAAAGATGAGTTCAAAGAAGAACTGAAAGAACGTCTTGATAAAGCTGAAAAAGAAATTGAAAAGAATGAAAAGTTATTAGATGAGTTGCAGAAATTATCTGAAAAACTACGTGAAGAAGAACTGTTTGAAAAGATTGACAAATTCAAACAAAGCTCAAAAAGCCAGACTAAGAATCTTGAACAATTGGTAGAGCTTACTAAGAAATATTATGTAGAGAAAAAGGCGGAACAGTTAGCTGAAAAATTGGATAAGCTTTCAGAAAAGCAAGATGCCTTATCAAATAAAGATAAAGAAAATTCTGTCGAAAACCAGGAAGAAATTAATAAGGAATTCGATAAGATTCAAAAGGAATTAGACCAGCTTGAAAAGGATAATGAGCAATTAAAAAAACCGATTGATCTGCCAAAAGATGAGCAAACGGAAAAGAGTATCGATGAGGATTTAAAGAAAGCATCGGATGAATTAAAAAAAGACCAGAAAGGAAAAGCCAAGCCAAAACAAAAAAGTGCTGCCCAAAAGATGAAGCAGATGAGTGGCGCTATGATGGAAAGTATGGCCGGAGGTGAAATGGAACAGATGGAAGAGGATGTGAAAATGCTACGTCAGATCCTTGATAACTTATTGGCTTACTCGTTTTCGCAGGAAGACCTGATGAAGAATTTCAAAGGCCTCAAAAAGGGTTCGCTTTCGTTCAATAAAAACCTAAAAATCCAACAGGATTTAAAACAACAATTTAAACATGTTGATGATAGTTTGTTTGCAATGTCATTGAGAAACCCTAAGATAGGTGAGAATATTACAACGGAAATTGGTAACGTACATTACAATGTTGATAAGGCTTTAGAAACCCTATCCGATGCCCAAGTTCAAAAAGGAGTTTCACACCAGCAGTATGCGGTATCATCATCCAACAAGCTTGCGGATTTCTTAAGCGAGATCTTAACCAATATGCAAATGCAGATGCAAATGTCGGGTTCTGGTGCTGGCAAGCCTAAGCAGGGACAAGGTCAGGGAATGCAGCTTCCGGATATTATTCAGAAGCAACAAGGACTTGGTGAGAAGATGAAAGATGGAATGAAGAAAGGAGAAAAACCAGGTGAAGGTAGTGAAGGTAAAGATGGAAAACCGGGTAAGGAAGGAAAAGGGAAGAATGCCAAGAGCGGAAACAAAGAAGGAGTAGGTGGTGAAGATGGTGAAGGTAATGCAGGTGAAATATTAGAGATTTACAAAGAGCAGCAACGCTTGCGTGAAGCTTTGCAAAAAGCATTAGAGAAAGAAGGTATGGGTGGTAACGGACAAAACGCACTCAACCAAATGAAGCAAATTGAAAAGGATTTGTTGAACAAAGGTTTCAAAAACGAAACACTTCAAAAGATGCTGAATCTAAAACACGAATTATTGAAGTTGGATAATGCGATACAGCAGCAAGGAGAAGAAAAGAAACGCCAGTCGCAAACCAACACAAAAGATTACAATAACCAAACGAATGCTATTTCTCCTGCCTTAAAGCAATATTTAAATAGTATTGAAATATTAAACAGACAAACACTACCTTTGCGGCCAAATTTTAACCAGAAGGTTCAAGAATATTTTAGAAAAGATGATTAGTTTTAATTACGAAACCGAGTTTGAATTGCCTAATGAAAATGAAATTGAAAAGTGGCTTTCAGAGGTTATAGTTTCGGAATCCAAGAAAGAAGGAGATATCAATTATATCTTTTGTGATGATGAATACTTGCATGAAATCAATGTCAAATATCTTGACCACGATACCTTAACAGACATCATTAGTTTTGATTATTCCATAGGGAATGAATTGCATGGTGACATCTTCGTCTCCATTGAAAGAGTAGCAGATAATGCAAAAGACTTCAATGTGAGTTTCGATGAAGAGTTGAAAAGAGTACTTGCCCATGGGATATTACACTTTGCAGGATACAAGGATAAGTCTGAAGCAGACGAGTTGAAGATGCGCTCAAAAGAAGATGAAAAGATAGCGATGTTCCACGTGAAACAATAGCTTAAACATCTCTTCCAAAAGAATTAAAAATTACTAAACGTTCCACGTGGAACACAATAAGATTTTGGTTCTCCAAAATCGTAAAGAGAGGATAAAAAATGTTTCAAGAAATCTACGATGTGATTGTTGTTGGAGCCGGACACGCTGGTTCAGAAGCGGCCGCGGCAGCGGCCAATTTGGGTTCGAAAACCTTATTGGTCACAATGAGCTTGCAGAACATAGCCCAGATGTCGTGTAATCCAGCAATGGGAGGAATAGCAAAAGGACAAATCGTAAGAGAAATTGATGCTTTGGGCGGATACTCTGGAATCATTTCAGACAAAACGGCCATACAGTTCAAGATGCTCAACAAATCAAAAGGTCCTGCCATGTGGTCGCCAAGAGTTCAGAGCGACAGAATGCGTTTTGCTGAAGAATGGAGATTGATGTTAGAAAGAACGCCAAATCTTGATTTCTATCAAGAAATGGTGAAAGGTTTGATCATTGAAGATGGCAAGATAAAAGGAATCAAGACCTCGCTCGGAATTGAAATAAAAGCCAAGTCAGTTGTTCTGACAAATGGAACTTTCCTGAATGGATTGATTCATATTGGAGAAAAACAATTTGGCGGAGGTAGAGCAGGAGAAGGAGCCGCCTATGGAATCACTGAAGATTTAGTTCGTGCCGGATTTACTTCAGGAAGAATGAAAACAGGAACGCCACCACGTGTTGATGGACGTTCTTTAGACTATTCTAAGATGGAAGAACAACCAGGTGATGTAAACCCGGATAAGTTCTCCTATTCTGACGAAACAAAGCCGTTGGCACATCAAAAATCATGTTTCATGACCTATACGTCGTTACAGGTACATGATTTGCTTCGTGAAGGATTTGATCGTTCTCCAATGTTTAATGGAAGAATCAAAAGCCTTGGGCCAAGATATTGTCCGTCGATAGAAGATAAGATAAACCGTTTTGCAGATAAAGAAAGACATCAATTGTTTGTAGAACCTGAAGGATGGAATACGGTTGAAGTGTATGTAAATGGTTTCTCTACATCGCTTCCGGAAGAAGTACAGTTCAAAGCACTTCGTTCTGTGGTAGGTTTTGAAAATGTGAAATTCTTCCGTCCTGGATATGCTATCGAATATGATTATTTCCCACCTACGCAGTTAAAACATACACTGGAAACAAAATTGGTTGAAGGTTTGTATTTCGCCGGACAGATTAACGGAACTACAGGTTATGAAGAAGCAGCTTCACAAGGATTAATGGCTGGTATCAATGCGCATTTAAAAGTGCATGAAAAAGAGCCTTTAATTTTGAGAAGAGATGAAGCGTATATCGGAGTTCTTATTGATGACCTGATTACAAAGGGAACAGAAGAGCCATACCGTATGTTTACTTCCAGAGCAGAATACCGCACTTTATTGCGTCAAGATAACGCAGATTTCCGTTTAACGCCAAAATCCTTTGAGATTGGCTTGGCTTCGGAGTCTCGTATGCGTAGAATGGAGAAGAAATTGAACGAATCAGAAGCGATGGTTAATTTCTTTAAAGAGACTAGTGTGACAGTTGCAGAAACAAACCCTATTTTGGAAGAAAAAGGTTCAGCACTGATTTCACAGCCAGATAAAATGTTTAAAGTTTTTTCTCGTCCACAAATCGATTTAGAAGATATTCTGAAATTTGAAAAGGTGGCGCAATATGTACAAGACAACAATCTTGATAAAGAAGTATTAGAGCAAGCCGAAATACAGGTTAAATATTCTGGCTATATCGAAAAAGAAAAAAACAATGCTGATAAACTAACACGTTTGGAAGATGTAAAGATTCCAGAAGCATTCGATTATGATAAGATAAAATCATTGTCGCATGAAGCTCGTGAAAAGTTCAAAAAGATACGCCCGGTGACTTTATCGCAGGCATCTCGTATTAGCGGAGTTTCTCCAAGCGATATTTCTGTATTATTAATTCATATGGGAAGATAATATGTTTCACGTGGAACGAAACACTCAAAACCGCATTATCAAAGGAATTGTCTCAATTTTTTTGATAATTTTTGTTTTACAAAGCTGCATCGGAACAAAGCCGGCTTTTCTGATAGACGATTATTATGTTTCTGAAAACGGGAAAGAAGTCTTGGGAACTAAACCGCTCAATGCTTTTATTTTTGAAAATAACCTGAAGAATCTTCCCTTTGAACAATTTCTCGCCCTCAAGTACAAATTGAATAATTATCTAACAAGAGAATTTTGGATTCCGATTGATGGTGATAAGTATAAGCTCATTGTCTATGAAAATTCAGAATTTGATAAATATTTTGGTTTTTCAAACTTTGCAGTACAAAACCAAGAAAATATCGCCAACATTGTAGGAGGCCAGCCAAAATTTATTGCGATCTCAGTGATTAATGAATTTAATGAAGATTGCCTCTCCAATAAATCCATGTTTCAAAATAAAGTAACAGCCTATCTTAAAAACCTTAAAGACGAATACATCCAATTTAAACAATGATCTCAGCAAATCATAAGCATTACCAAACCGTAAAAGATAACTCTGTCTCAAAAGAAATTTTTGAGCTACTGCACGATGAAGATTTGGACATGCTCATTACTTCACCTCAACCAGAAGGTGCGGCACTTTCTAAATATTACGAAAGTGACGATTATATATCGCATACTGATGGAAAACGTTCACTTTTTGAAAAAGCATACCATTTTATAAAAAATATCGCTTTAAAAAATAAATTAAACCTGGTTAACGGCTTACAGGATAAAAAAGGAGCACTTTTAGATATTGGAGCTGGAACTGGAGATTTTCTTTTGGTAGCTAAAAATGGTGGCTGGAATGTGATAGGAGTAGAACCTAGCGAAAAAGCCAGATCTATCGCAAGTCAAAAAGGAGTGGAGTTAAAACAACAAACGGTTGATTTTGCAGACCACTCTTTTGATGTTATAACCATGTGGCATGTTTTAGAACATGTGCCTGATTTGCAAAGCCAGATAAAAGAACTAAAAAGATTGCTAAAGCCAAACGGTGCAATAATTATTGCCGTACCTAATTTTAAATCATATGATGCAAAATACTATGGCGAATTTTGGGCGGCATTTGATACACCAAGACACCTATGGCATTTTTCAAAAACAGCAATTAAGAAATTATTTCAAAACGAAAATATCGAGCTCATAAAAATCTTGCCGATGAAATTCGATTCATTTTATGTTAGCCTTTTGTCAGAAAAATATAAAACCGGAAAAATGAATTTTATTAAAGCTTTTTTTATCGGTTTGAAGTCAAATTGGAAAGCAAAGCAAAAATTTGAATATTCTTCGCATATTTATGTGCTAAAAAATGCTAAAAATTAAAATAAAAGCAGATGTTGGAAGATTTTTAAGGTTAATATGAAAAAATATTGGCTTTTTTTAAAAGTCTCTTAAATCGCCTTATTTCAATTCGTTTTTGATAGTTAGAATTTATACCCGTTTTTTAAACGATAAAATAATTTTATATAAAGAAAAAAACCGAAAATTAACACTTAGGGTATTTGTAACATTTTTTTTCTATTTTTGACCCAATTAAAAAATAAAGAACTCAGAATGAAAAAATCAATAGTAGCCATTGCAATTGCAATCTCATTATTTTCTTGCAACAAAGCTGAAGAAAAAACGACATCAGAAAAAACAGCATATATAGATACTGTAAAATTGATGGATGAATATACAGAATCAAAAGACCTTCAGGCTAAATTTGAAGAAAAATCGAAAGTTATGGGCAGAGAGCTTGAACTTGAAATTAAAAAATTCCAGGATGAAGCCGATAATTTCCGTAGAAATGCACAAGCAAATGGTCCTGAGTGGGCACAAAGAAAAGGAGCAGAGTTACAGAAAAAGGAACAGCAACTTACTTATGCTCAGCAAGCTATGAGCCAACAACTACAAAAAGAAGCGGCTGTTGAAAGAGATTCTGTAGTTAGTAAAGTGAGAAAATACATAAAAGATTATGGTAAAAAGAATGGTTATTCTTATATCTACGGAACAGGTGATGCTGCAACGGTTCTTTATGCAAAAGAAGGGTATGATATTACTGAGAAAATCGTTAAAGAATTGAATGACAATTATAAAGCTCCAGAAAAAACAGAAACAAAGGACACTGCAAAAGCTGAAGAGAAAAAATAAATTCTAAAAAATGCCTTCCTGAGTGAAGGCATTTTTTTTGGGAAATATTTCGAAAAATTGACTATTTTTCCATTTCGAAAACTACAAGCCAATGCAACCAATATCTGAAGCAGCATCGTATACGCTGAAATTCATCAACCAGACTCAGCGTTCCTTATTTCTAACCGGCAAAGCCGGAACCGGAAAAACCACCCTTTTAAGAGAAATCATACAATCCACCCACAAGAATACGGTGGTCGTAGCTCCAACAGGTATAGCGGCTCTGAATGCGGGCGGTGTTACCATCCATTCCATGTTTCAGCTTCCGTTTGCGGGATTTATACCGGAATACAACAAGACACCGCACTTTTCTGACACCATAAAATTCGAAACCAAAGACACACTTAAGCGCCATTTTAAAATGAATGGTACTAAAAAATCAGTGATCCAGAATATGGAATTGCTGATTATTGACGAAGTGAGTATGCTTCGTGCTGATCTTCTGGATGCTATTGACTTTACAATGAGGAGCATACGAAGAAAAGAGCTTCCTTTTGGTGGTGTTCAGGTGTTATTTATTGGCGATTTGTTGCAGCTTCCGCCTGTTGTTAAAAATGAAGAATGGGAAGTATTGAAAAACTATTACCGTGGAAAATTCTTTTTCCATTCTCACGTAATGCAGCAATATCCGCCCTTATACATTGAGCTTTCAAAGATTTTCCGCCAGACGGATGATAAATTCATATCGATATTGAACAATCTCCGTAATAATCAGGTAGATGCGGAAGATATCAAAAACCTAAACCATTACGTAAAGCCGAATTTTGACCTAAAGCAAAACAAGGGATATATAACCCTGACAACACATAACGCAAAAGCCGATGCTATAAACGAACAATCATTGGTTGATTTACAGGAAATGCAACGGACATTTTTACCTGAAATTATCGGGGATTTCCCTGAAAAGATTTACCCTGTAGATGAAAGGCTGAATCTAAAAGTAGGGGCCCAGGTCATGTTTGTGAAAAATGACCTTTCGTTGGAAAAGAATTATTTCAATGGAAAAATGGGTACCATCAAATCATTGTCTGAGCAAGAAATCCTGGTTCATTTTCCTGAAGAAAATAAAACAATTGAAGTAGAAAGATACGAATGGCAAAATATCAGATATTCTGTTGATCCTGATACCAAGGAAATTGTTGAGGATGTTTTAGGGACTTTTACTCATTATCCGATAAAATTAGCCTGGGCGATAACGGTACACAAAAGCCAAGGATTGACTTTTGACAAAGCTGCGCTTGATGTATCGCAGGTTTTTCTTCCCGGACAGGCGTATGTGGCTTTGTCACGACTTCGTTCGTTAGAAGGGCTTATTTTGCTTTCTCCGCTACAAATGAATGGCATTTCGAATGATTATGATGTCATGCAGTATTCCAATAACAAAGCTTCGGAAGAACTGCTGCAGTCTTCTTTGGAAAAAGAAACACAAAATTTTATTCATAACTACCTCAAAAACAGCTTTGATTGGAAAGAACTTGCACAGGAATGGAGAAACCACCAATATAGCTACAACGAGGATGCAGAAAAATCTGAAAAATCAAAGCATATGCAATGGGCAAAACGGCAGGCAGAATCTATAGGAGCGCTAACCGAGCCGGCTACAAAATTCATGCGTCAACTGGATAAGCTCTTTTTTGATGAAACGCATGATATTCAGTTTGTTTTGGAAAGAATACAGGCTGCCCATGATTATTTCTTAAAACCAATGGACCAGCTGGTACATGAAATCCTATGGAAATTGGAAGAAGTAAAACGAGTTAAAAAAGCAAAAACCTTTTTTCAGGAACTATATGCTTTGGAAGAACTGCAGACTAAGGCAGTGCTGCGATTGATGAAAGCTAAAAGACTCATAGAAATAGTAGCATCAGGTCAGGAAATCTGTAAAGAAAATCTGGATTCGCAGGAAATACGATCGTATAAATCTAAAAAACTGGATGCGATTCGCAAAGAATTCAAGAATACACATGCTACGCTGGTGGAAGATGACTATGATGAAAACCGTTATATGCCAAAGAAAAAAGAGAAAAAGCTTCCTAAGAAATCAACCGTAGAGGAAACCTACGAACTCTGGCAGCAAAACAATTCTTTACCTGAAATCGCACGTCTACGCAAACTAACTCAACAGACCATAGTGTCTCACTTTGTCAAATTGATCCAATCCGGAAAAGTCGCATTATCAGACGTACTTCCGGAAGGCATAATACAAGATTTAGCCGAAGCTTTTGAAGGCTACAACGAAGAATCTCTCAACGGATTGAAAGAAAAATACGGAAATAAATTTACCTGGGATGAATTGAAGTTATTTAGGGCTTCACAGTAAATTATTGCATAAAAAACACACCTAGAACAGCCGGAACAAAATAGATAGCAATCGTTCTGGCTCCATCATAATCTTTAGCGATTCGTTGTCCGAATAGAAGAAAAATCAGCGTAACCGCAGAAACAACAGAACCATAAAAACCAAACGTAGTTCCTTTATTCATAAGCATCTGGATGATACCGGCAACGCAAAGAATTCCTGCTACTATTTCCAAAACAAGAATAAGCATCAGTGATAGTGGTACGCTGTTTTTGATAAATGTTTTTTCAAAATGACCTTTAAGCCAGCCTACATTGCCTTGCCAGTCAATTACTTTGTCATAGCCAGATTGTAAAAAGGTTACGGCCAAAAATACTAAAATCAATATGGAAGCAGTGTTGTTCATGATTACTATTTTTTGTGGATTAATCGGGTTAGTTTTATAGATAGATCGGTGAGGATAATTTTGGCATTTCCGTTTCGTTCGATATGGTAAACGGCATCGGAAAGTTCTTTGAATATATCGTTGATATTGTTGCCATTAACAAAAGGAGCAAAGTTTTCCAGTTTGAATTTTTCAACTTTCGGCTCCATATAAACCAGGCCGGAAGCCTGATAGTTTAGCAATAACGCCTGTCTGAACATTTCGATACAAAAATGCAAAAATTTCTTTTGCGCTTCGCGCCCCAAACCGGCAATTTGTTCACTCCAGGCAATCAAGTCGTTAATGGCTGCTGCATTTCCTTTAGCACGAAAGGCGGCACGAACCCATAAAACAAACCATTGCTCAAAAGGCTGTTCTTCACTGTCTTCACGCAATAAATGCAAAGCCTTGCTAAAATTTCCTTGTGCCTGATGTGCAATTTTTTTGGCTTCGCGAGGTTCCATATTTTCACGTGAAACCAATACATCTGCAATTATATTTTCATGGATTCCGTTGAAATGCAATACCTGACAGCGGGAACGTATCGTCTGTATAATAGATTCTTCATCTTCAGAAATCAAAATAAAAAGCGTTCTTTCCGGCGGTTCCTCCAGAATTTTCAGAAGCTTGTTTGATGCTTCGACATTCATCTTGTCGGCCATCCATACAATCATGATTTTATAACCACCTTCAAATGATTTCAACGAAAGCGATTTCAGTACTTCCTGCGCATCTTCCACACGAATGAGTCCTTGCTTATTCTGAACACCAAGATATTTATACCAGTCGAATAGCCCGCCATATGAGTTTTCAAGCAAAAAGGAACGCCAGTCGGCAATAAAATCAAGACTTTTTGGCTTTGACTTCACGTCATCGGTTGAAACGGTAGGATAGATAAAATGCAAATCGGGATGCGAAATGTTATTGAATTTCAAATTGCAGGCCTCATTTTTCCCCTGATTTTCACCCCCAGAATTCTGACACAACACATATTGCGCATAGGCCAAAGCCATGGGTAATGTACCGCAACCTTCAGGACCAACAAACAGTTGCGCATGCGGAATTCGTCCGGCATCAGCGCTTTTTGTAAGATGGCTTTTGATATGTTCTTGTCCTAGGATTTCTGAAAATAGCATGGAACAAATATAGGGGAAAAACGATGAAGAGTTAGCAAGCTTCAAAAAAATGAACAGCTAAAAAAACTTATAAACTGCTTTTCAAATCATTAAACAAAAACATTTCGTTTTCCGTATTTATGGAGCCACGCCTTGGCCTGTCTAAATCTAAAGTTATATAGATCACGACTGAAGTCAAAAGACAGAATCCTAAAATATAAAATCGATCTATTTTTTTCTTAAAGCCGGAACTATAGCCGATGTAGAAGGAAATGATAATAGAAAAAAACAATAGCAGATAAACGATTGGTTCTGGAACATTTGAGTTATACGCCATGTTTGCTGTGGTCGCAGAATCAAACATACTGTTTAAGGCCGGAATCATCATATTGGAAGGCAAGAATAAATCCTTGTCTTTTGAACATAAAGAAGTTCTATTCCATAAAGACTCGCTTGTTTTTCCAGATTCCCTTAAAGCGGCATTGATTTTTTCTTCATCCCTATCAGATTCAAAATAAGCAATCCGGGAATTAAGATAGACTGCCAAATCTTTTTTGAAAGCGTTTTTTAAACTATCCGGATACGTATCAGTCCGGAGTATCACAGTTCCTATGCAATTCGCTTCATCGATAAGGCTTGCCTTTCGGTTTTCGAATCGGGAACCCGCCATTCCAAAAGTAAATGCCAAGATCAATGCCAACAATCCTAATAACGAAGATAGGATGCCGGAATTATCAGAATCTGTTTTTGTTTTTTTTACTCCAACCCGATACCCAATGTTAATCGCCAGCAGCATGGCAAAAAACAAGAAGATTACAACATATTTTGCATCTAAATCAAATAAGAAAGAGTGTTTCATAGGTTTCCAAAGAATTGATTATTTTTTTGATAATGAGGGACAAAAGGCTTTCTTATCGTATAGAAGTGGCTGGGAAATTTTTAACAAGAAATAAATGTACAAAAATTTTCAAATCAGATTTTCTTTAAGTGCATTCTCACCAATTATAACGTTTTCGCTAATGAATTAAGCTTATTTTAAATGTTTTCATATTTTTTAGTTCGTTAAAAATCATATATTTGTGAATCCAATAAAAAAACAAATAAAATATACCACTAATGAAAACTTTGAACGACTTCAATTTCAAAAACAAAAAAGCACTAATCAGGGTAGATTTCAACGTTCCTTTAGACGACAATTTTAAAGTAGTTGATGCCACCCGAATTGAAGCAGCAAAGCCAACAATTGATAAAATTCTTGCTGATGGCGGAAGCGTAATCCTAATGTCACACTTAGGAAGGCCAAAAGCAAAAGAACCAAAATATTCTCTGGAGCATATCCTGGAAAAAACTTCTGAAGTTTTAGGCAAAGAAGTAAAATTTGCAAATGACTGTATTGGTCCGGTGGCTGAAGAAGCAGCAAAAAACCTGAAACCGGGTGAAATCCTGCTTTTGGAAAACCTTCGCTACTATCCAGAAGAAGAAGCCGGAGATGTTGAATTTTCAAAAAAATTGGCTTCACTAGGAGATGTTTACGTAAACGATGCTTTTGGAACGGCACACAGAGCACATGCCTCAACTACTATTATTGCGCAGTTCTTTCCAAACGACAAATGTTTCGGAACATTATTGGCTAAAGAAATTGAAAGCCTGAACAAAGTACTTAAGCATTCTGAAAAGCCGGTAACGGCTGTTTTGGGAGGCTCAAAAGTTTCTTCAAAGATTACCGTTATTGAAAACATACTTGATAAAATCGATCATATGATTATTGGTGGAGGAATGACTTTTACCTTCATCAAGGCTTTGGGAGGAAAAATTGGCGATTCTATCTGCGAAGACGACAAAATGGAGCTGGCATTGGAGATTTTGAAGAAAGCAAAAGAGAAAAATGTCGAGATCCATTTGCCTGTTGATGTTATCGCTGCCAATGCATTTTCAAATGATGCTGAAACAAAAATAACAGATGTAAAAGACATTCCTGACGGATGGCAAGGACTTGATGCTGGTCCGGAATCGTTGGAAATTTTCAAGAAAGTCATCTTAAATTCCAAAACCATTTTATGGAACGGGCCGTTAGGCGTTTTTGAAATGGAAAAATTTTCAAAAGGAACCATCGCTTTGGGAGAATTTATTGCAGAAGCTACTGAAAAAGGCGCTTTTTCTCTTGTTGGAGGTGGCGATTCTGTTGCAGCCGTTAAACAGTTCGGTTTAGAGCCAAAAATGAGCTATGTTTCTACTGGGGGCGGGGCAATGCTGGAAATGCTGGAAGGAAAATCACTGCCAGGAATAGATGCAATAATAAGTTAAAAAACAAAATTTTTATACTAAACGTTTTAAAAGTTAGTTATAAAAAGTTAAGTTTGCAATATGCATAATTATTTGAAATATAATAAGTTATAATTTTCAGTTATGAATAAAACCAAAATAGCACTTTTTTTAGTACCCTTTTTCTCCTTAAATATTCTCGCTCAGGATGCCGTTTCTCAAGAAACCGCTCCGCAAATAACGACTCCTAAATTATCTGTTTTAGACTCTATAAAAAGCACATTTGTTGACCATGAAATTGCTTCATGTGTCGATAAGGAATGGATGGATGAATTGACCAATCAAGATCTATTCAAAGAAATGGAATTTGATATTGCTCATATAAATCCTGACGAAAAAGTAGATTATGATTTGTCTACTGATTTGTTAAAAGCCCGCTTGAAAGAAATGGACGCTAAGTCGCCTTTCAACATAGAATACAACCAGGGATTGGAAAATATCATCAAATCGTTCTTAAAAAATAGAAAAAGATCGTATGAAAGATTGATGGCGATATCAGAATATTACTTCCCAATGTTTGAGGCCGCCCTTGCCAAATATGACGTTCCGTTAGAAATTAAATATTTGGCCGTTGTAGAATCAGCTTTGAATCCACACGCAAAATCAAGAGTAGGAGCCACAGGACTTTGGCAGTTTATGTTCGCCACAGGAAAACAATACAATCTGGATGTTTCTTCCTACATTGATGAGAGAAGCGACCCATTGAAAGCTACAGAAGCAGCTTGCCAATATTTATCGAATATGTACAAAATATTTGGAGATTGGGATTTGGTTTTAGCATCATACAATGCCGGTCCAGGTAATGTTTCAAAAGCAATCAGACGTTCTGGAGGACAGCAAAACTACTGGAATATCAGAAAAAATCTTCCAAAAGAAACTCAAGGATATGTTCCGGCTTTCTTAGCTACAATGTATATTTATGAATATCATAAAGAACATGGAATTGAACCAAAAAGAGCAGCCATTAGCTATTTCGCAACTGATACGGTTATGGTAAAACGTGAAATGTCTTTCAAACAGATTTCTGACTTGTTGGATATTCCGGAAGCGCAAATCAAACTTTTGAACCCAGGCTATAAATTAGATGTAATTCCTTCCGTTAAAGGAAAAAACCATTATCTGAGATTGCCAGTTCCAAAAATTGCAGTATTCACTTCAAATGAGGATAAGATTTATGCTTATGCGCAAATTGAGGAAGACAAAAGAGAAAAGCCTTATTTTTCCAGAAAAGCAACATCGCCTACAGGCAATACAACTGAAACGGCGATTGCTTCAACAGAGGCGAGAAGTCCTTATGTAGATTATTCGGAAGAACCGGAAATTGTTAGAGGCAGCAAAATTGTTACTAAGACAAAATATCATACGGTTAGAAAAGGTGACAATATTGGTGAGATTTCTCAGAAATATGGCGTTACCGTTTCTGAAATCAAGAAATGGAACCGTTTGAAAAACAATAATGTAATGCTAGGCGCCAAGCTGAAGATCCAAACTAACGAAAGAGTGGCTACCACTGTAGTTAAGAAAACTCCAAAGCCAGCTGCTAAAACCAAAGATACTACAGAAACTGCTATTGCTGCTGTTGAAAAGCAAGAAGCAAAAACTAAAGAAGTTGCCGCAGACGATACTGAAAACAAAGAAGATGAGAAATCAGAATTTTATGTAGTACAAAAAGGCGACAATCTTAATTCGATTGCCCGAAAATATGGCGTAACCGTTGCAGAAATTAAAGAATGGAATAGTCTTGAAGATACTAATGTACTTTCAGGAAGCAAATTAAAATTGATTCCAAACGAAAATGTTCCGGTAATCGAAACTAAGGCTGAAAAAGCACAGCAACAGATTGCATCTTCAGCAAAAGTACACCAATACCTTGTTCAAAAAGGCGACTCGCTTTTCAGTATTGCTAAAAAATATCCAGGAGTTACAGTTGAAAATATCAAAAAATGGAATGATATTAGCAGCGAAAACATCAAACCTGGAATGAAGCTTAAAATCCAAGGATAATCTCCTTGGATTTTAGCTTTTCCATTGCAAAAAGCAACACAATGAAAAAGCTACTGCTGCTCGTAATTTTAGCGGCCTTTTCCTTTTCCTGCACCCAAAAAGAAGTAAAAAATTCCGATAAGCAATCCATCGGGAATACAAATTCTCTTGCTGTTTTTATTGATGACAAGCTTTGGATTGGCGAAATAGGGGATACTATCCGAAAAAAATTTGCCGCTCCTGTTGACGGACTTCCTCAAGAAGAGCCGCTTTTCACGATTAACCAATATCCATTACACGCTTTCGAAGGTTCGTTAGCCAAAAACAGAAACATTCTTTACATAAAAAAAGAGGCCAGAAATGATTTTGATATTTCTGAGAACCAATATGCCCTGCCTCAAAACCTCATCCGTATTTCAGGAAATTCTACAGCTTCTATTATTGACAAACTGGAGAAAAATGCTGCAGAAATAATTGCAAAGATGCAACAAACAGAAATTGAGGTAACCCAGAAAGAGACCCAAAAGGAGTTAATGGATAGTAAGAAGTTCAAGAATAAATTTAATATTTCGCTTCAGGTTCCAAAAACGTATAAGGTGGTGCTGGAGAAAGAAAAGTTTCTATGGCTGAAGAAAGAAATCCAAAGTGGAAATTCCAGCCTTTTAATATACCAGATTCCTTTACATGCTATCAGAAAAAGTGACGATGCGATTAACAACATCATAAAGTCGCGTGATTCTATTGGAGGACTCTACATTCATGGCACAACCGAAAACTCACAAATGGTAACGGAAGATTCTTATTCGCCCTATTTGTTAAATACAACCATAGGAGGCCTGAAAGCTTATCAGACCAAAGGGAATTGGGAACTGAGAAACGATACCATGTCCGGACCTTTTATCAACTACAGCATAATTGATCCTAAAAACAACAGAATTCTTGTCGTTGAAGGATTTTGCTATGCGCCATCGACTCCGCAAAGAGATCTGATACACGAACTAGAGTCGATAATTAAAAGTATTTCATTTTTATAAAAACAAACCCAATGTCCCTAATTTGGAAAATAAAGCCTTTTAAGGCGCTTTCTCTTGATGAACTGTATAATTTGCTGGAATTGCGTAGCGAGGTCTTTATAGTGGAGCAAAACTGCGTATATCAGGATATCGATGGCAAAGACAGGAAAGCAATTCATTTAATTGGCGAATTTGAAGGCGAAACAGTAGCGTATTGCAGGCTTTTCAAAGCAGGCGATTATTTTGACGAATCCTCCATAGGAAGAGTTATCGTCAAAGAAAAGTATCGTGATAAAAAATGGGGACACGATCTTATCCGTGAAGCGATTAAAGCAATCAAGGATAATTTTGGTGAAGAAAAAATTACGATTTCGGCCCAGTTATATCTCAAAAAGTTTTACGAAAACCACGGATTTTCCCAAACCAGTGAAGAATATCTCGAAGATGGTATTCCTCACATAGAAATGAAAAAGGCTTAAACTTTGGTTATAACCAACTCAACCCGGCGATCCAAATCGGAACCTTTGCCAAGCGGTTGGGTATTTCCATAGCCTTTAAATGTCATTCTGGTTTTTGGCACTTTTTTGAAAACCAGATATTTATACACTGCTTCGGCTCTATTCACAGAAAGCTTGCGCTTTTTGGTATGTTTATCGATGGCTTCTTTGTGAAAAGGCGGCGTGCAACACACATGTCCCTGAATTTCAAATTCCAGGTTCTTGTATTTTAAGAGTTGTCGTGCCATCCTGTCCAGTTCATTTTTTGATTTCATCGTGAGCTTGCTGCTTCCTTTTTCAAACAATAACTTTTCCAGATAGATACGGTCGCCAACAACGTGGTTTTTATGGATTTCGCTGTAAACTCCTGGGATTTCAAGCTTTTCGATAGGAATTTCTTTGAAGTTCATCACCACGTCCACACGTCGGTTTTTGGAGCGTACTTCAGAAATATTATCAATATCATCTTCAATCAAAACCCTTCCTCTTCCTTCAATAGTAACGATAATCTTGCTTTTGACTCCGTTTTCAATCAGCTTTTCTTTAATAGCATTGGCGCGATTGTTAGAAAGCTTGAAATTGTATTCGTCTTTTCCCCGGTCATCACAATAGCCATAAATGCTTATGGATTCAATCCTGACAGAATCTGTCGACTGTATGAATTTGAGAACATCGTCTACTTGATTTTCAGTCAGATTGTATTTATTCGTATCGAAATAAACAGAATGAACTACCTCTTCTTGCGCAGAGACAAATCCAAAAATAAACAGGGGGAGAAGTTTAAGGATGCGAAGCATTATTTCAGTAGTATTTTGTTGTATTCTGTTGGGTTATTTAGCAAGGCAGTAGCCTTTTTGATTTCAGAATTATTTTTGGTGTAATATTGATACAAGCCTTCTTTGTACTGATATCTTTTGATGATTTCGTCCAAAATAAGTTCTTTTATTTCTGCCTGATGCTTGTTCAATTGGGTCTCGTCGCTTTTTTGCAGGGCCGTAAGCAGCTGTTGTACTTCCACCTTGATGTCTTCGTCTATTTTTTCTTTTTTAGCAGCCTCAAGCGTTTTTTTCATCGATTGCTCGGTTTCTGTATCAAAAGCAAATTTCTGGTCTTTCAGGAATTTTTTAAAGTCGGTGTAATCCGCATCCGTAATTGTAGGGATTTTGTCTCCCATAGCCGGATTTTTATAATAGTATCGCGTCACGTAATTAAAAATACCATCGTTTTTGACCAATGCTTCCGTAATGGCGCTTAATTTTGTTTCAGACAGTTCTACATCAGGTTGGATTCCACCTCCGTCATATACGGTTCTTCCTTTGCGAGTCTTAAATGCAGTATAATTTTTTTCATCAGTACGTATTGCTTTTCCGTCCTTATCCTTGTGTGCATAATCTAATGCCTGGATACATCTTCCGGATGGTGTGTAATAACGCGAAATGGTTACTTTTACTTGTGTTCCATAAGTCAAATCGATAGGTCTTTGAACTAAACCTTTTCCAAAGCTTCTCGCACCAACAACTACAGCCCTGTCTAAATCCTGCAAAGCTCCGGCTACAATTTCAGATGCCGAGGCACTTTTTCCATCCACTAAAATCACCAAAGGAATTTCGGTGTCGACTGGAGCTCTTGATGTTCTGTAGGTATTATTGTGTTTTTCGATATGCGATTTTGTAGTCACGATTGTCTCGCCGCTTGGCACAAACAGGTTACAGATATTAACAGCCTCGCCTAATAATCCGCCCGGATTTCCTCTTAAATCCAAAATTATTTTTTGGGCACCATCTGCTTTAAGCTTTTCAAGTGCTTGTTTGGTTTCTTGTGATGCCTTGGCATTAAATTGAGAAAGAACAATATAGCCGGTTTTGTCGTCTACTTTTGAGAAGAACGGAACAGCTTTTAGGTCAACTTCCTCTAAGATTAAGGTTGTATTGTTTGTTTTGCCCTGACGGAGGTATTTTATGTCAATTTTGGCATTTTTGCTTCCTTTCAAAAGCTGTGATGCATCATCTTTAAAATCAGAAAGACTTACATCGCCAATCTGGATGATTTCATCTCCGGCTTTTAGGCCGGCCTTGTCGGCAGGATAATTTTTGTAAGGTTCCTTGATAATCAGCTTTCCTTCTTTTCTCGTGATCATGGCCCCGATTCCGGTATACTCGCCAGTGTTATTGATCTTGAATTTTACGACATCCTGTTCGTTGAAATAAACCGTATAAGGATCCAATTCCATAAGCATATTCTTGATAGCCTTATCCATCAGCTCTCCTGGATTGGTTTCGTCTACATAGTTCATGTTCACGGTTTTGAACATGGTCGTGAATATTTCAATCTGTTTTGCAATTTCAAAGAAATCATTTCTGAAACTCGCTCCAACATACAAAAGGCCTCCAGCTACGACCGGAATGATATATTTCTTTTTTAAAAATGCATACATAACTTTAAGTTTTTCTTTTTCTTCTTCGTTTCTTTCCTTTTAGGAGAAACAAGACCACTAAAATAATAATAAATGGCTAAACATTTCATCTCCATTAAAATAAACTGAATAGCATTGAATATAGGCTAGTAACGGGAATTGCTGCTTTTTTAGTATTGGAATTTAGGAATCGGTATTTTTTTCAATCTCTGGATTTATCTGAAGATGGAATTTTTCAAACAGCTGTATGGTTTTACGGTTTATATCTTCGTAGGATAGTCTTTCTTTTGTTTGGTATAAAAGCATAAAAGAATAGGAGTCGTCCAATGAATCCAGTAGTAGGTTTTTATTCAGGCGGTAGGTTTCACGGAGTACTCTTTTGAAATAATTCCGATCAACCGCTTTCTTGAAGTATTTTTTTGAAACTGAAACACCAATTTTTAATATTTGACCTTCTTCGAGAGCCTGTTTTTTATATACAAGCCGTAACGGAAATTTTGAAACCGATTTTCCTTCACGAAACATTTCATCAATCGCCGTCCTACTTTTTAATTTTTCCGATTTGGGATAGGTATTCATTCTCCTCAGTCTTACGGATAAATATTATAGACGATTTTTAAATCAGGGTAATTGATATAAAACTGGATACGATTGCCTTGTTTTTTTCGGGTAATGATTTCAATAACACAACGGTTACCACTGTTGTCGATGCAATTGAAAGTTACTGTCTTGTCTGTTTCGTTTTCGATGGTTTTTCCATAGACATCAATGTTATACAGTTGTGTTTGAGTGGAGTTAATGACAATACGGTTTTTGTCACCATCAAGGGTAATAATAAGGCTGGTGTCTTTAAAATCCGACCATTTTCCCCAATCACCTTTGGCGTTTTTTTCCATCACACTATAGCTGGAAGTCTTGAACCTGTATTTCTGGGCAAAAGTCTGCTGTGTTCCGACTACTATAAAAAATAGCACAGCCAATATTTTTAATGCTTTCATCTTGAAATTTATATGGGTGGTAAAGTTACAAATATATTTGAATTGTATTATTTCAGATGGATTGTTCGATTTGGAAAGGAACGGGACTTCTGTTTTTCCACAAGATTTTAACATAAAATTTCTACATAATCCCCAAAAATGTAGATTTTTTTTGGAATTATAAACAATTGAAATAAAGCGGTTTTAATCTTTAAAAATGATTAAAAAAAATATATAAACTTGTGATTTACAGATGTTTGTGTTTTTTGTTTAATCTGAGGGATAAAAATATTTTGTAAGGATGGCATTGAAATTGTCTTACATAATGAAAATCACGATAACCACTATAACCACAAAAAAACTACTATGAAAAAATTAATTTTAAGCGCAATTATGCTTACTGGAGTTGTAGCATTTGCACAAGAAGCACCTAAGAAAGCCACAAAAGAAGTTGTAAAAAATGCAGCATCTACAGCTAACACTGAAAAGAAAGCAGAAGCTCCTAAGGTGACAGAAGTGAAACAAGAAGCTACCGTTACGAAAAAAGCCGAAACAACCACAACTAAAACAGCCGAAGTTGCCCAACCAGCAGCTCCTGCAGTGAAAACAGCAAAAAAAGAATAGTATAAATCCTAACCGACCAACTATTTAACTAAAAACCTTTGGATGATTCCAAAGGTTTTTTTGTGTCAACTATTTTTAATCAGTTTTTTAGCAATCTCATTTAACTCTTTACGGTTTTGGTCGATATAACTCAGACCAGCTTGTATCAGTTCGTAAATGTTTTTTGATGAAACATCGTCCATTTCGGGCGAAGCATTTTTTAGAGAAGGCATTAATCGATGATAGTTTTGCCTATTCCTTGTGCCCAAAGTTTCATACATTTTTTTTAAATGATAGTCTGTGGTTTCTACGTTTGAAGAAAGCAGAATGTCAATAAGTGGTTGAATCCATTTTACTTTTCCCGCATTTTCAAATTGGCGGTACGTATAGGGCTTTAATACCTGACCCGTTCCAATAGAGACGATAATCATGTCGCTGATTTTAGGAAAATCTTTTTTTCCAGGCTGATCCAGCACTTTTGAAAATTCTATTTTCCTAGCTTCAGCATAAGCACACAAAGCGGGATTGTTGGCGTATACACCACCATCAATGAGCGTAAATTCCTGCCCATAAAGCGATTTTATATTGGCGGGCTCAAAATAGGTGGGTGCAGCAGCAGTAGCCCTGCAGATGTCTTTGGCGTAAAAATTCTCTAAATCAGAACCCGCTTCATGGCTTGTAAAAAATTTCGCTTTTCTGTGAAAGATGTCGTACGAAGTAATCAGGCAAGGTTTTGTGAAATCTTTGATTTCAAGATTGCCAAATACATTTTCTAGCTGTCTTTCTAAAGCTTTTTGTGAAATCCGCTCATTAAAAAGTCCGAACGGATTGATAAGTTGTTGCCAAAACGATACATTGAAAATACTTTCACCATGTTTGGCATAAAGGTCTAAGGCAGTTTCTACTGAATACTTCGCTTTTTTATCGCTATCGGGATAGAGTAGGATAGCGGCAAGTATTCCTCCTGTGCTGGTTCCGGCAATAAGATCGAAATAATCACCGATTTTTGCATTTGGATTGTCTAATTTTTGAAGTTGTTCTTCAATATACTTTAAAATAACGCAGGTTATGATCCCTCGGATTCCGCCTCCATCCAGACTTAAGATTTTGATTTTTTTTGACATGGCTTTTATAATTTGAGATTTGGGTGCTCATTTTGATTTTATTTAGATGCTTAGTATCACTGTTTTGATAACAGTTTGTATGATCGTGTTTTTGATATTATTAATTTTTATTTTCGACAAGCCTGCTCCTTGTAATGCTTTTAGGGCAATAAGATCCTGTTGGCTTTTCAACAACCAAGAAAATTCTTCTTCCGTCAGCGATGACGATGCTAAAAGCAAGGTCCAGCGTTCTAATTTTTCTTTTGAACCTTCCAGAAAAGCAATAATGTCTTTTTGGATTTCAGGCTTGAATTCTTTGTATTTGTCGCCTAAGAGCGTAACCAGTTGCTGTTTCAGCTCTTTTAATAATTTTTCGATATCCATGATTTCTATTTATTGCTGTTGATAAGGCCTAAAAGACCGTCTTTTGATGTCTTGTCTTTTTTGATTTCATATTGGATCAGCATGTCTATAGCTTCCATTACCTGTTTTTTTGATTCCTGAAGAAAAACAGGCGATAACGATTCTTTTTCTTTCCAGCGTTTGAAGAATCCAGACAGTAAGTTTTTTTCTTCGTCTGTTAGGAGTTTCCACATGGCAAACGTGATTTCATTGTCGGGCTTATTTTTTTCATATTCGATAAGCTTTTCAACCTGAAGGAAAAATGCTTCTGTTTCCTGCTGATTCTTTGCATACGGCGTTGTTGCTTTGTCCATTAATTTCGAGGCTTCTACTTTCAATTCGGTCGTTTTCTGATAAGAATACTGATCAAAAACTGCCGTTCTTGTCGATTCGCACGAGACTGCTGCAAATGACAGGAAAAAGAAGAGCATCATATTTTTTCTGATTGTTTTCATAGCTGTTTTATTTTAAAATTACATATCCGTTTTTGTCTTTTTTAAGCTTTGACAATGATCTCCAGCTTAAGTTTCTTTTTTCAAAGTGGGGCATATCTTTAAATGTTTTCCAATTGCCGCCCCATTCCCAACCGTGTTTGGCGAAAATTTTCACACACTCATACCAGTCGGCAATTTTGTCATTGTCCCAGTCTTTTTTAGTGTCCCAGGAAGCGTCCTTTCCGTCAATTATCAGGCAGATGTCAACAGCAAAACCGTAATTATGTATGGATTGGCCCGCTTTGGCATTCGTGACTTTTTTTCCAGGTTTTGTTCTTCCTTGTGCATATAAGGCATCTTGTTCTTCAAAAGTCCGAAGGCCTTGCGTCACCCGAATTTTTGCTCTGCCCGTCAAAGCATTGTCGCATTCTTCAATGACTTTTGTAACTTCTTCTCTAACAGTTGGATGAAGTTTTTCGATTCGTTGTTTAGTATATTTATCCATTTGTTTTCAATTAATTACATTACAAATATATGAAAAAAATCAATTAAATAAAAGAAAATAAGATTATTTTCAACTAATTAAAAAGCTATAATAAACAGATTTTTAGATTGTTGGTTTAAATGTGAGGTAAAAGGTAATAAAAAAAGCTACTCGAAAGTAGCTTAATTTTGATTGTGTTTTGATGAAATGTTTCTAGTTAAACTAATAACCATTCTGGAACTTGCTTCTTTTTGATTTGTTCAAATGAATAAAAGTTTTTGCATGTTTCATCAGTAACTAGCATATCTGGATAATCTGAAAGGATTTCATTGAAAAATTTATTCATTGAGTGATAGGTTTCGACGTTTTTAGTGTGGTCTATCCATATATAAAAATAATACCTTTTGCCATTTATTACACTACTATTTGATATATGTTGAGTTTTAAATTCATCTTTGTCAGTTATGGAAAATTCTATATAAATGTTATCGTTATCAATTCCTTTGTTTAAACCCATATCTCCTGATGATAAAGTCTTTTCTTTTGGAATAATTTCAAATTTGTTTTTCTTTCCAAACTCTATGATTTTTTTTAAAACCTGCTCTTTGTCTCTGTGTTCTAATGAAACAATTATTTTATTTCTCATTTTTAATATAGTTTTTTTAGATTATCAATTCCTTTTATAAATATTACTCCTTTTTCTTCTAATTCTTTTAGAATAGGATGGCTTAAAGTAAAAGTTCCCAAATCATCATATACAACAACGACTTTTTTCCCTAAAGGATTCATAAATCCTTCTGTAGACTTGATGTTTTGTGGCAGATATTTTTGAATTTGTATGTTTAATTTTTTAATTGCCTTTTCACTCCCCAGATTAGTTTTTGCCTCTATAATATATTTCTTAGTAGCACAATCAATGTCTCCAATGTGCATACTAGTTATTTTGTTTAAGACTCTGTTAGAAAAATCAGTAATTTCATCTGCCGCATTTTCAACTAATTCTAAAATTTTTTTTGCTACAGATGCTTCAAAAACAGCAGTCGGATCTCCCTTACTTAAAATATTATCAATATTTTTAATTATAACTTCTTTCGAAAGACCAGACCATTTTAATGCTATATTCTTAGGATTTGTCCAACTCCAGGTTTGCCCATCAAAAACAATTTGCTTTTCACTCATCAACCTTTTTTCTTTTCTTAGTATTTCCAAATATTCTTCTACAGCATTATCAGAAAGGTTCTCTAGTTTTTTGGCTAATGCATTAATTTCTTTTTTACTACCTCTGAAAATTTCTATTCCATCTTTAAGAAGCGCATAAACACCATCTTCTAATTTAACCGGAATACCCGAAAATAAAGGAGAACTAGTGGCTACCTTTTTCAGTTCGACATCAAATTTTTGGAAAAAGACCCTTAATTCGTCATTTCTAAAAATACTATTCAGCCATTTGAGAATATTTTCTAGAAAAATACCTAAATTTTTAGATTTTTCTCTAATGTAAGCAAAAATAGCTAAAAGATTTTCAAAGCTGGCAACCACTCTGTCTGAGACATTAAAGACAACCCTTTCCATGGTCTTAAAAATGTTTATCAAAGACTCTGCCAGTTTTTCAAATGCGTCTGCTACTGTTTTAGCACCGCCGGTAAACAGTATTTCCAAAATAAGTTGGATGATAAACCCGATGATATAGCCATAATAATAGGCAACCGTATCGAGATTGGGCATTTCTGCATCTTCAGTTAACCAGGTAAATATTTTGGTTGGGAGTGTAAGGAGAAATGATGCGCTTTTTGTAAAGAATTCGATTAAGGCTTTCAGGTTTTCTTTGCTAAAAAGATTCTCGAGCGTTTCAAGCATGTTTTCAATTATTTCAAAGAACAGACTAAGGTAGCTTGGCAGATTTAGTGCTGCATTTTTACCTTTTTTCTGTAAAGTGGCCAATGACTTGCAGATTATCGATAACATGTCGAAAATTCCTTTTATGGCGTCAATGATGCTGTTTATAATCCCAACGATATAGGCGTTATACAATACGAAAACAGTTTCTGCGAAATCAAGAGCCTTGCCTAATGAATCGCTTAAAAAATCCTTTACTTTTCGAAGCATATATAACAGTTGGTTGATAATCTTTTTGAAAAAATCAGCCTTGCCAACAGTTTTTTTCTTGTCTTTTAGTTTTTTTTCTAACTCAACAATTCTGTTTATTGCTTCGGCATTGATTTCTTCAGGTTTGAGCGGTTTTACCTTTTTGTTCTTTTCCTGAAGGGATTTGATGACTCCCAATCCTGGTAAAAACAAGTTGATGTTCTTTAGTGGCAAGCCATTATCATCATAATATTTCCATCGACTATCGTCCAGTTTGAGTTCCCCGATGGCTTGTGCAATCCCGTCAGAGATCCCGTGGATTCCTTCCAATGTCAAATCTGATGAAAACCGTACGACATTTTTAAAATATCCAGCAATCATTCTTTTGACCAGATAAAAACTGCTTGATTTGTCAATGATGTGGTCCTTGATAATTTCCTTCAAGGCCAAGCTTGAAACTTTTGTATTAAAATAGTCAACAACCCAGCTTAGTTTTTTGTATGGAACGCCTGATGAAGAGGTTACGTTAGCACCTGTTTTTATCCTGACTACAGAGCCAAAGATATTCATGCTGTCATGGGTTTCAATAAACAGAACTATTTCGTTCTCATATAGGGTATCAATTGATTGGTAGGCAGTTTCCAGCAGTGCCCCGTCTTTTGAGATAAAAAGCACTACTGAAAGCTTCTTTTCTATCAAAATGTCGTTCAACTGGGTTATCTTTTCCCTCTTTTTCTTCTTTATTCGCATCGCTACTATTTCTACATTTTCCATTAAGGAACCCCATGCAACGGGCATGTTATTGGTAACCCGAGCGAAATATTTTTCGCCAAACTTATAGATCCGTGTCTGTATGCTCGAATTTTGATGATAAACCGTTGCGGAATCTGATATTTCCGTAGACGAAACGACGTTGGAGACGAAGATGTAATTTCCTTCCCTATAATCGAGGATCTCACCGTCTTCAACAGTCTCGAATTCGTTAGAATTTCCGTTATGTGGTTCTACCTCTACATAGATCATTTCAGAATAAGCATTGCTTTCATTTTCATTTGTTTCATCATTTTCAATGCTGATTTCATTATTGAAAACGTAGATGTTGTTTTTTACGTCTGTAAAGGAATAATTTCCCTGATGGAGTAGTCCATATTCTGTCGCTCTCATATTTTGTGTGGTTAAAAAGCCCTGCTCCATGGAGCAGGGCTTAAGGATTAATTTTGGCTTATATTATGCGGTTTGGGAATTATCTCCAATCAAGACATCTGTTTTTACAAATGATTTTATAGGATTGCCTTCGGAATCCAATATAGGCTGCCCATCGCTGTCAAACAGAGTATTGTCGTCACAGTCCGAATTGCAAGGCAAAGCGTTGACCACATTCAAGCCCATGCTTCCTGCCTGGATAATAGTCAGTGAAGTTGGTACACGGCTTTCCCATGTTTCTTCTACTTCGCCTTCCTGTGTTTGCA
Organism: Flavobacterium microcysteis; assembly: GCF_006385255.1. Taxonomy (GTDB): domain Bacteria; phylum Bacteroidota; class Bacteroidia; order Flavobacteriales; family Flavobacteriaceae; genus Flavobacterium; species Flavobacterium microcysteis. The sequence continues at coordinate 120,864 of NZ_VFJE01000050.1, read as the reverse complement.
ATTCTTTGATGATAGAAACAAATAACGGATCTTCAGGAGCCGGTACTTGTCCGCCATTCCAGACTTGTCCTGTAGCCATAAACCAGTTAACGGCTTCTTCAAATCCCGGACGTACGGTCAGGATTACTCTTGCCATACCGCTTTGAAGGAAAGCTCTGAATATTGGGTCATTTGTCTCATTCGGGTTGTATAGTTCTGCCCATTTTTCTTTGTTAGCCCAATAAAATGGGTAGAAATGGTAGCTCATCAAATCCCATTCAAAAGCCTGCTCTAAAAACTTAACCTGCGATGTATAAATATCTAAATTGGCATCGTTTTTAACTTTTAAGTCCATAGCACTACTTCCAAACAGCATGTTTTTGCCCATATTTTCATGGCCCAACATGTAAGCAATACAGTTTTTTCGCAAAATCGTATTTTCAACCTGACGATAAAATCCTGGATTTGTTTTTGCTTTAGCTTCTCCTGTTGCTTTAGCTTCGGTCAGTTTTCCCTGATATTCTGCCAATTTTGCCTCATAAGCTTCGATAATGGCGTTAAATGCTTTTAACCTCCATTGCTGTTTTGCTTTCTCAGTCAATTTGCATTTTACTGATGCAACAATATCTCCGGCAACATGGTTTCCGAGTGTAAAGGAAACTGGAACTTCTATCTCAAAATTATCTATAGGAGAATTTAGAGTCATGGTAGTCTGATGGAATTTTGCAGGATCCATAACTGTTTTATTTCCAATAGATAAAGACAGAATATTTCCTTGATAACCATTTGTGCTACTGGCATTAAAAATTCCAAATGCATCAGTGGTTTTATATCCTTCAGGGATTTTTATTTTGCCATTTCCAGAGTTGGATTCAGTGTCAGCTATTTTTGCTCCATTCGGATATCCCAAAATCGTAAAGGATTCTCCCACGGTAATTTCCTCATCAGGATAAGCTTCTATTTCTGCATTGTAAATAGCTGCCCAGTGCTTATAGGTATTTTGAACTAGTACGTTGCTGTCTTTTAAAGTTAACAAGGTAGCAGTTCTTGGGTCAATTGGCTTTACCAAAACTTCTGTAAAGGTGTCTTTTTTACCAGAAGTTACTTCGTTATGGAAAGAAGACGGTTCTGGAATCATAAATTCATACATCAGACGCTTTCCGTAATTGACAACCTTATTTTTGTAAATTTTGTCTACCCAACGGTATACCCCGGAAATATGATTGTCTCCCTTACGGTTGTCAAAACCATGTGTGTCTTCTTCAGAAAACTCTTCAATAATTTTAGTCGTACGTTCTTCTTTTACTTTTTGTACGACACGATCAAGTGCTCGTTCCGTAATTTCTTTGGCATACATAACTGCCTGGCTGTTTGATGTCTCTGATGAAGTATTGTTGGCATAGGAAGCATTTACTTCTCCTCCAAAATTCCCTGATCCCCAATGAACTCCCGCCTGAACACCTATACTGGTGTCCTTAGCCATTACTGAAGCAACTTCCTGATTCATTTCATGGCGTTCTGTAGTGGAGGTATCGGTTAATTTTTCGATTTCCTGTTCGCTGCTTGTCGTAGTCGTATCTTCAGTTTTTCTGGAACGTCTGGTGGTTTTCTCCTTAAACTCTCTCGCCATGATATTTTCGATATGCGAAACTTCACCCGGAACATAGCAACAAATTTCTTGTTCTACTTTCCTGTAATCGGTAATACCTAATCTTCTAAAACCAAAGGTTCGAACCGGTTCAAGGGCAGGAGTTGTATCGGGCTCTCCGGGGGTATTTTCATCATAAATGTCAACTATTTTATAACTTCCATTTCCAGAGGCTTTTAGTTCTTGTATCATTCCAGAAATTATTCCACCGCCTCCAACGGTACCTCTTCCTGTGATTTGTATGGCAGTGTTATTGCTCAACAGTAATTCTCCGTCAACTGTAAAATTTGTTGCCACTGAATAGTCTAATTTTTCTCTGAAAAGAGTTACCTTTAATTTGTCATCAACCCAAGTGTCATCAAAGGAAGTGCCTGAAATTATCGTTCCATTTGGAAATTTTACGTTATAGCTAGCACCAATAACATCAGCTCCTTGCGGGGCGTTGTTAAATAAAAACGTTAAAGGAGATTTGCCCATGTGGTTTTGTCCTATAAATGAGAAGACATTACCCAAGCCTATCGTATTTGTGTTTATAGGCGTTAAAATACCACCGTTATTAACAATCTCCGGATTGCCCGGGTTTTGCTGGATGAGCGTATTTGACTCATCAATTATTCCGCCCTCCATAGCTCCAATAATCCCAGTAAGTGTGCCAAAGTCATTTGAGAGATTCAAAATGACACTCTCCGTAAATGCGGAAATATTAGGAGAACTTAATGCAAAATCAATTTCTGAGTTTGCATTAAACTCAAAAGGTGGTACAGTGACTCCAACATATTCGACAAGTGTTTTTTCAATACCCAAATCCTTATCAGTATATTTTTTCTCAACAGTTTGGGCAGAAGCATAAATGTCTTTCAGGTCTTGCTCATATTGCTTATAAGCACTTTCTCGAGCCAACTGCGTCGATTTATTGTAGGATTTTTGAATGACAGACAGTTCTTTTATTGTTTCTTGGTATCGCGAAATCTTTTGTTCGGCTAAAAACAGATCCAATTTTTTATCCAGTGCTTTAGAGTTTACAGGAATTGAACGCGGTGTTCCTTTTATTGGAGCCTCGTAATTGGCTTCGTTTTCAACAAAGATTTTAGGAATAATAATCCTGGCTTTGGCTATTTCTTTTTGTTGCTCAAATGTCAAGCTTTTATTTGATACAAATTGATCGGCAACTAAGAGCGATAAAAAGATTTCACGCAGATAGGGTGATTTTTGAGAAATGATTTGATAAAAAAGATTATCCCACATTTGAATCTTTGTGTTGAAATCTAAAGGGCCGATGTTTGGAGGGGTATTTGCTGCCAATTTCAATTCGGTCAAAGAATTCCTATTGGCCATAAGCCATTCAGAAAATTTTAGAAATGGATCGCTTACAATAGAACCAATTTCTTTTTTTAGTTTTAAATTTTGACTTTCAAAACTAGTGGCCAAGCTTTGTAATTGTTTTTTTCTTTCAATGTTTGGGTTACTTTGAATCGCAGAAAGAAAATGGCTTGCAGAATATTCTGTTTCTTGATCGATTTGTACGAAATGGTTTTTTGTTTCAGCGTCATTAATCAACTCTGGCGCTCTCATGGTCATAAACCTGAAAAGTGTGTTTTTAATTTGTGTACTCATTTTGTTATTAATTTAAAATTTAAAAGAAATAAATCTTAGTAAATAACCTTTCAAAAATTACAAAACCGCTTTCCGGACAGCAATAGTTTAATTTTGTTTGGCTTATAAAGATTTTTACATTGCAAATATAGAAGAAAATAATCTACAAAACAAATTAAAATAAGATTATTTTCAAATATTTTGTAATCGGCTAATAATTATTGAAATGCTTCTATTTATGTTAACTATTGCTTATAAATGAGTTGTTTAAAATGTTTTCACTCAAACGTTTCATTCAATTTAAAACAGTACTATTTTCTTAATTTAGCGATATTTTTTATTGTGTAAAGATTTTTTTCATAAATTTGCCCAATAAATAATATTATAATCATATGGTTTCAGAAAGAGTAGGAGAATACATGGCTAAGAAAGGCATAAGTTATTATGCTTTTGAAAATAGCATTGGTGCCAGCAGAGGAAGTATTTCTAAAGCTGTAAAAGATGGAAAAAGTATTGGATCGCAGGTTTTAGAAAATATTCTTGCCGTTTATACCGATTTAAATCCAACCTGGCTTCTGACGGGCCAAGGAAATATTTTTGTGGATAATGAAGAAATCCTGAACAATAAGCAGATTGAAACCTACAGGCTTAGAACAGACAGTTATGTTGAAAATCAACAGATTCCACTGTATGATATTGAAGCAGTAGCAGGATTGGTGCCTCTTTTTCAGGATAGTAAGGCACAGGATCCAATCGATCATATTTCCATTCCGCATTTACCAAAATGTGATGGAGCGGTTTATGTTACGGGTGATAGTATGTATCCTTTGCTAAAAAGTGGCGATATCGTTCTGTATAAAGAAATTCACGATGTTGCTAATGAGATTTTCTGGGGCGAAATGTACCTCTTAGGAATCGATATGAGCGGCGAAGAGTATGTGACTGTGAAATATATCCAAAAATCGGAAAATCCGGGCTGTGTGAGGCTCGTAAGCCAAAATAAGCACCATCAGGATAAAGATGTAGAGCTTTCAAAAATAAAAGCGCTGGCTCTTGTCAAAGCCAGTATTCGAATTAATGCTATGAATTAAAAAAGGCGGACAATTTTGTCCGCCTTTTTATTTAGTTTTTCAAGATCTTACTGTTGTCCGGAATTGGTGCCGGATATACGTTATTGTCTTTTTTCACATCAGCCATCAGGTTTTCTGGATCGATTTCAATCTTGCTGATCGTTCCCATTCCTTTGTCAATAGTGAATTTTAATGAAGGATAAGCCCAATCCCATCCTTTTAAGAACGTTCTTTTGACGCCCGGATATGGATTTTCTTTGATTCCTCTCATCATTTGCAACGGAGCATAGAACGATTCCTTGCTTCCATCTACATAAGTAACCATAATATCTAATGGCATTGGCATTCTTCCAATTCTTTGAAGTACAACTTCTGTTTTTCCGTCTGCATCTCTTACTTCTTTAATCCCGTAATCGATGGTGTTTGTGGTCTGCGTCCAGTCTATTAGATACCAATCAAGGTTCATTCCTGAAACTTTTTCTGCGGTTCTTTTGAAATCGTTTGGCGTTGGATGCTTAAATTTGAAATCGTCATAAAATCTTTTAAGCGTTTTTGCCAGGTTTTCCTGTCCAATAATATAACCAAGTTGTGTCAGGAACAATTCGCCTTTGCTATATGAAGATATACCATATACCATGTTTTCTTCAAATCGGTCACCATGTGTCGTCTGTGGTTGTTCTCTACCTGTTTTAGCCATGTAGAAATAGTTAGAATAGGCTGAATCGAATGGATTTTTTTCATCTTTACTAGGCAGTACTTTAGCCATAGCCAAATCTGAAATGTAAGAAGTGAAACCTTCATCCATCCATCCGTGTTTGGACTCGTTAGTCGCCAAAACGTGTTGGAACCAAGAGTGAGCCATTTCGTGAGCTGTAACGCCTACTAAGCTACCATAAGATCTTTCGCCTGTGATTAACGTACACATAGCATATTCCATTCCACCATCGCCACCTTGAATGACTGAATATTGTTTGTATGGATAAGGACCTACATTTTTATTAAAGAAATCCATCAATTCTGCAGTTTTTGGCTGCATTTTTTTCCAGTTTTCTTTAAGTTTTGCTTTGTCTTTGTATAAGAAATGCAATTCTACATTATTTGGACCCGGGTAAACGTCATGGATATAATCCTTGTCTGCCGCCCAACTGAAATCATGAACCATTGGCGCATTAAAATGCCAGGTTAGGGTTTTAACTTTTCGAGGTATTTTTACTTCAACACCTTGATCCTGATAACCGTATCCAATTTCATTTTTATTTTGAAGATATCCTGATCCTCCTAAAATGTATTTTTTATCAATGGTGATTTTTACATCGAAATTGCCCCATACACCGTGAAATTCTCTTCCGATATAAGGGTCTGCATGCCAGCCTTCAAAGTCATATTCTGCCATTTTTGGATACCATTGTGTCATGGAAAGCGCTACACCTTCTGAGCTGTTTCTTCCTGAACGGCGAATTTGCTCTGGAACTTGTCCGTCAAAATCCAAAGTAAATTTGGTTTTGCCTTTTGGTGCAATCGGTTTTGCCAGGTCTACTTCCAAAATAGTTCCTACCACAGTTGTTGTAGCCGAAACACCATCTTGCATAAAGTTAGTCACATTCAGGTAACCAATTTGATTTGGTTTTAAGGAACTGATTCTGCTTTCTGTTTTTTCAACACCACCGGATTTTGAAGTTTTTACCATTCTTTTATCCGGGTCTACAATGGTTTGTAACCTGATATCCATTTCACTTCCAGGTTGAAAGGCATTGTTATAGAGGTGGAAAAAGACTCTTTTGAGCGTGTCTGGAGAATTGTTAGTATAGACCAGTTCTTGTTTTCCTTTGTATTGGTATGTTTTTACATCCATGTTCACGTCCATTTTATAATCGACATGCTGTTGCCAATACCCGTTTTGTGCCTTTGCACTTATACAGAATACAGAAAATACTGAAAGTAGAAATAGTTGTTTCATAAGCATATAAAATAAAAATGGAAGGGAAATCCCCTTCCATTTTGAAAGTTTCCTAGTTTTTATTTTTTCGTTTTAGCCATTTTTTCTGCCATAATCAAAGCATTGTAGGCATTAACCATCTTACCAGATGTTGAGATTTTTGAGAAGGAACGCTTGTTCGCTTTTTCACCATTCAGGACTACATCAATATTGGTCGGGATTCCTGAATCCATCAAGATATGTTTTACCTGCGAAGCAGTTAACGATGGATAATAAGAACGGATTAAAGCAGCAACTCCGGCAACATTAGGTGAAGCCATTGAAGTTCCTTGTTCGTATTTGTATTCGTTATTTGGATAAGTAGCATAAATTTTAACTCCAGGAGCGAAAACATCTACATCTTTACTACCGTAGTTCGAGAAGTCTGCCACCAGGTTTGTTCCATAAGTTGTGTCTAAAGCACCTACTTTTATTACGTTATCTGCAATTTCGCCAGATGCAATACGGTCATTTGGAAAACGCTCTTCTACATCAAGATCTGCACCTTCATTTCCAGCTGCCAAAACAATCAATACATCCTTGCTTGCAGCATATTTGATTGCGTCATAAACCCATTCTTTATGCGGAGAAAATCCTTTTCCAAAGCTTCCGTTGATTACCTTAGCACCATTATCAACAGCATAGCGAATTCCTAGTGCAATATCTTTGTCGTATTCATCACCATCAGGAACAGCTCTCACTGCCATAATAGCAACATTGTTAGCAATTCCATCTCCACCAAGGCCATTGTTTCTTACCTGAGCGATAATTCCTGAAACGTGAGTACCGTGTGAAGCGATTTCTTTTTTAGGACCTGTAACATTGTTATTTCCGTGTTTTGAATCTTTTAGGTCATCAATATTGTCACCTAAAATTTTTCTTCCATCGTGTTCAAGGTTCAGGTTGTAGTTTAGCTGATTGTAAATATGCTCTTGATATTCTTTCAACTCCGACTTGAATTCTGGCCCAGCTTGTGCAATAACAGAAAGCATTACTCTTTTGTACTGGCTTACAGTAGGATCTTTCGACTCTAAAGCTTTAAGTTCTTCTACTGTATAATTTTCCTTTTTTAATTCTTTTTGGATTACTTTATCGGCATTATTGATGAAATCAAACTGCTGTTTTGATGCCAAAGCTTCCTGATATTCCTTATCATAGGCTGCCTTTGCTTTCTTGAAGTTTTCAGAACCATCGTCTCCTTTGCGGACAATCCTTGTCATTTCCAAAGTTTCATTGGCAACATCACCAAGGAAATTCCATCCGTGAATGTCATCGATATAACCGTTTTTGTCATCATCGATTCCGTTTCCAGGAATTTCTTTAGGGTTAGTCCAAATAACTGATTTTAAGTCCGGATGTTCAATATCTACACCTGAATCTACCACACCCACAATTACTTTCGTTCCTTTTTTGTTTTTGATCAATTCTGAATAGGCTTTATCAACGCTCATTCCCGGAATTGTATCTTTTATGATATCAAGATGACTCCATCTTTTCAGATCATTTTCTTTGATTTTTGAAGTTTTTAATGGGAGGTTCTCTATACTTGTGATTGGAGTCATGCTTTTTGAAGCACCACATCCTGATAAAACCAACACTGAAAGCAGTGAAAGGGAGGACAGTTTTAGTATTTTCATTTTCAAAAAAAATTTGATTTCAATTAGTTTGCCAAAAGTACACTGACTTTACCACAAACTTATAAATAATTAACTTTATTTTAGAAAGGTTGATGATTTAAATTCAATGAATTGGCTTTTAGGGAATTCAAAATTAAGTTTAGCCATTGGTTGACCCGGCTCTCTGTTTGATGTCTTCTGCTCCGCCAGTTTTTCTTCTGTCGTTAGCATTGCTGTTTCCGAAGTTATAAGTATAGGATAAAACCGCCACTCTGGTTTCGCGACTTACTTTGAAATGTTCTCTATAATTTGTGAATTCAGTATCTGCAGTTGTTCGATTGGTATAAAAAACATCGTTTACGGCTAATTTCAGTGTACTGTTCTTGAATTTTTTCTGAACTCCAAGATTGACATACCAAATCGGATCTACATCCATAAACGCATAGATTTCCCTAGCGCGATAGTTTCCTGTAACTTCTGCAGTATAGCCATTTCCAATTTTAAAATTATTGACAGAATTGCAGTTGAAAGTAAAATTCCCTCTGTTTTTCAATGTTGTGCCTGCTACGGTTCCGGAATAAGATCCATAATAAGAATTAAAGCTGTTGGCAATGTCCCACCATTTTGCAACCTTAACCGGAACAATTATGAATAGGCCATAAATATCGGCAGTATTTAAGTTTTTGTCGGTTTGAACTGTTAGCTGTTGGTCGTTTTCCGATGGCGCAATTACTCCGGTAATATTATCTGTTGTTCGTGAAAAATTGAGTGTTGTGAAGATGTTCTGGTTGAGAATATGCGTGAGTTCAAAAGAATGAGTCGTTTGCGGCTTGAGATAAGGATTTCCTTCTTTGTAGGTTGTTGGGTCAAGGAAAAATTTAAACGGATTTAATTGGTCATAACTCGGACGTGAAATTCTTCGACTGTAATTAAATTCCAGGCTGTTATTGTCGTTAATGGCATAGCTCAAGAACCCGCTAGGGAATAGTTGTGTATAATTGTTAGTGAATGAAGTATTGTCAACCAGTTGTTCTCCAGTTATGTTTGTGTTTTCCACTCTAAAACCTAGATATGCGCTCCATTTTCCAAACTGTTTTGAGGCATTGATATATACTGCATTGATGTTTTCTTTGTAGATAAAATGATTGCTTTTTGTGGGATCAAAAACAGGAATGCCGCTGCTGACATCGTAAAATTCCAGATTATTGTCTGCTTTGACATAGCTTGTTTTTAGCCCAGTTTCGATTTTGACATCATTTTTTAGTGTTTTTACAAAGTCGGTTTTCAAGGAATAGATGTCTAAATCGCCATTAATATTTCCATTGAGCAGATAAGGATTTTGATTTTCTACATTATTGAGATCGAAATAACGTGTTATGAAATTCTGCCTGGTTTTATTACCATAATTAGCATAATCAAAATCTGTAGTCCATTCTGTACCCAAAGTATCAATCGCATATTTGTGGTTGAGGTTTACAGAATAGTTTTTCAAATTGTTACGTGAATTGTTGTTGGTGAAAAAGCGGGAAGTTTGGGAATTTGTCTCATCAAAAACATCGGAAGCATTTTTTCCGGTTGGATTATAGCGGTTGCTTACCGTATTGGCAACGATTCCGAAAGTATGTTTTTTGCTGGCAAAGAAATCGGCACCAATTTTACCGATATGATTTCTAAAATTGGTTCTTAAAAAATTGTCTTGCTCATAGGCACCGGTAAAATTCCCGTCGTTATAAAATCTTCGGTCTAAAATCAGTTCCGTAAAGCTTTCACGGTATGCAAAGTTATAATTTCCAAAAATGTTTATGTCTTTATTTCGATGATTCAGGCTCAAACTGTTATTGCTTTTTGGATATCTTCCCTGACCATAAGCAGTAGTAATACTTCCGTTTGTTCCTTTTCGTTTGTCTTTTTTCATTCGGATATTGATGATTGACGAACCTGCCGCATCGTATTTTGAGCTAGGATTAGTAATAAATTCGATTTTCTCTATAGCGCCGGAAGGAATACCACGGAGATAATTAGCCAAATCATTACCCGTCATTTGCACGGCCTTTCCATCGATTTGTACCAAAATGCCTCCTTTTCCACGTAAGCTAATATTGTCGCTATTGTCAACATTGACGCCTGGAGCTTTTTCAAGTACCTCAAAAGCTGATGAGCCCGTGGCTGTAATGCTGCTTTCCACATTGAGGATCATTTTGCCGTCTTGCCGTTCGATGTATGGTTTTGTCTTGGTGATTACAACTTCATCAAGATTTTGTATGTCCGCCTTTAATACAATAGGAGGTAGTTCTACATTTTGAATTGCCTCAAATGGTTGGCTTTCGTATCGGGTTTTTCCATTTTCAACAATTTGAACCTGATACATTCCTTTGGTCACGTTTTGGAAAACGAATTGGCCATTTTCATCAGAATACTCTGTTTTTACCAGTTTTTGTGTCGAATCGACTAAATACACAATAGTGTTGGAGATGCTTTCATTTTTGTCAGATGTTATTTTTCCAGAAATAGAGATTTTTTCCGGCTGTTCCAAGTTTTGTCCAAAAAGCAAGCTTGTCATGGTCGAAACCATAAGTATAGCAAGGATGAATATAAATCTTAGCATAATTGTTCGTTTTTTGATTGATGATTGATGATGATTTAATTGCAGTTAGAGATGATTCTCTTCAACGTTTTGTTCATTATTTCTAATTCTTCAGGAAGAATTCCAGCTAAAGCGGTTTTTCGGTTTTCCAATACCAAGCTATGGACTTTTTTGACAATAGATTTTCCTTCGTCTGTTACGTTTAGATTTGATTTTCTTCGATCGTCCGGGTTTACTTCACGTTCCAAATATTCAGATTTTACTAAAAGCTCGATTATGCGCGTGACAGAAGCATTGTCCTTAAAAACTTTTTCTCCGATTTCTTGTTGCGAAATGCCGGGATTTTCCATGATTGATTTAATGATAAGCCATTGGTCAATCGTGATTTTATAACCGTTTTCCCGAAGTCTTTTCTGAGCAAAAATGCGATAGGTTCTGATTGCTTTGTCCATTGTATAAAAAGTAATGTCTTTTAATTTTTCCATTAGGGGCTGATTTTGAATCAAATATAAATATGATTTATCAATAATTGATATATCAAATAAATATTTAACGTTTTATTTGAAATTGAATAGGGATAAATATTACTTAGCGTCTTTGCGTGAAAATAATTCCTCGCAAAGACGCTAAGTCACAAAATTTATAAGAGAGATTTTTAAAAAGAAGTTGTTATAAGATTTCTTCGCAGGTGAAAACGTCTTTTAAGCGTACGCCTTTTTCCGTGTTTTCAACAGTTATGATTTGGTTGTGAGCGTCGTGTTCTAAAAACAGATAGTAGTTGTTTTGAGCAGCTTCGGTTAGGAATTTTGCTTTTTCTGGTAATGTTAAGAGTGGGCGGGTATCATATCCCATTACATAAGGCAAAGGAAGGTGTCCGGCTGTTGGCAATAAATCTGCCATAAAACAGATAGTCTTGTCCTGATATTGAATTTTTGGGATCATCATTTTTTCTGTATGACCATCGGCAAAGAAAATATCAAATCCGAGTTCTGATTTTTTAAGCAAATCTCCGTCCGGTCTTTTGATAAATTCCAATTGTCCGCTTTCCTGCATTGGGATAATATTTTCGGTAAGGAAAGAGGCTTTTTCTCTAGGATTTGGTTTTGTTGCCCATTCCCAATGATTGTCGTTTGTCCAGAATTTGGCATTTTTAAAAGCGACTTCATATCCGGTCTTGTCGTTATTCCATTGAACACTTCCACCGCAATGGTCAAAATGCAGGTGTGTCATGAAAACATCTGTAATGTCGTCACGATGAAAACCATAAAGAGCTAAAGATTTGTCAATGGAATGGTTACCCCAAAGTGAATAATATCCAAAGAATTTTTCTGATTGTTTGTCGCCCATTCCGGTGTCAATCAAGATCAGGCGGTTTCCATCTTCAATTAAAAGGCATCTTGCGGCAATGTCAATTAGGTTATTATCATCAGCAGGATTGGTTTTGTTCCAGATCGTTTTTGGAACTACGCCAAACATGGCTCCGCCGTCTAGTTTAAAATTTCCTGCTTCGATTGGATATAATTTCATTTTTATGAGAATATAAAGGGTTAAAACTGCTTTTTGTTCGCAAATTACTAAAATCGATTGGCTTTTAAAGACCAGAAATAAACTTTTTCTATAGAAACATAGTTAGAAAAATGTTACTGATTATGGAAAAAGCTAAATATGACGTATCTTTGCAAATTAATTAGACTAAATTTAAATCACTATGATAAAGGTATCTGATACAGCAAGTAAAAGAATCATCGATATGATGAATGATGACGGCTTTGATGCTACCAAAGATTACGTTCGTGTGGGCGTAAAAAGCGGTGGGTGTTCCGGCTTGTCATATGAGTTAAAGTTTGATAAAGAACTAGGAGATAACGATAAGGTTTTTGAAGATAATAATGTAAGGATTGCCGTTGAGAAAAAATCATTTTTGTACTTAGCAGGTACAATTCTTGAATTTTCCGGAGGCTTGAATGGAAAAGGATTTGTTTTCAATAACCCGAACGCCACCCGAACTTGCGGTTGTGGAGAAAGTTTTTCTTTATAAAACTAACCCTTTCAGGGTTTTAAACCCTGAAAGGGTTGAATTTAAAAAAATATGAGCAAATACACAGAAGACGATTTAAAAATCGAGCTTGAAAATAAAGAATACGAATATGGGTTTTATACTGATATAGAGTCCGATACTTTTCCTGTTGGCTTAAACGAAGATATTGTCCGTGCTATTTCAAAGAAAAAAGAAGAGCCAGAATGGATGACCAACTGGAGAGTAGAAGCGTTCAGAGCCTGGGAACAGATGATTGAACCTGAATGGGCAAATGTTCATTATGAAAAGCCTAAATTTCAGGATATATCGTATTATTCTGCACCTCTAAAAAAAGCTAAATACGAAAGCCTTGATGAGGTAGATCCGGAACTTTTGGAGACATTCAAAAAGTTGGGGATTTCTCTTGATGAGCAAAAAGTACTAGCAGGAGTTGCTGTGGATATTGTTATGGACTCGGTTTCTGTAGCGACGACATTCAAGAAAACGCTAGCTGAAAAAGGAATTATATTCTGTTCTATTTCAGAAGCTATCAAAGAACATCCTGAATTGGTTCAAAAATATATTGGTTCTGTAGTTCCGCAAAAAGACAATTTCTATGCGGCTCTGAATTCGGCTGTTTTTTCAGACGGATCGTTCTGCTATATTCCAAAAGGCGTTCGTTGTCCGATGGAACTTTCAACCTATTTCCGTATCAACCAAGCCGGAACCGGACAGTTTGAAAGAACATTGGTTATTGCTGATGAAGGAAGTTATGTTTCTTATTTAGAGGGATGTACTGCTCCATCACGTGATGAAAATCAATTGCATGCTGCAGTAGTGGAATTGATTGCGTTGGATGATGCTGAAATCAAATATTCTACAGTTCAAAACTGGTTTCCGGGTAACAAAGAAGGTAAAGGTGGAGTATTCAACTTCGTAACCAAACGAGGTTTGTGCGAGAAAAACGCAAAAATTTCCTGGACACAGGTAGAAACTGGTTCTGCCGTAACCTGGAAATATCCATCATGTGTGCTAAAAGGAGATAATTCGGTTGGAGAATTCTATTCTATCGCCGTAACCAATAATTTCCAGCAGGCTGATACCGGAACCAAAATGATCCATTTAGGGAAGAACACGAAATCAACGATTATTTCCAAAGGAATCTCTGCCGGGAAATCACAAAATAGCTACCGTGGACTAGTTCAGATCAGTTCAAGAGCAGATAACGCAAGAAACTTTTCACAATGTGACTCGCTATTGATGGGAAATAACTGCGGAGCACATACTTTTCCATATATCGAATCTAAAAATCCGTCGGCTAAAATAGAACATGAGGCAACGACCAGTAAGATTGGTGAGGACCAGGTTTTCTATTGCAACCAAAGAGGAATTCCTACAGAAAAAGCTATTGCTTTAATCGTAAATGGTTTCAGTAAAGAAGTCTTAAATAAACTTCCTATGGAATTTGCAGTTGAGGCGCAAAAATTATTAGAAATATCACTTGAAGGTTCCGTTGGATAATCTTTCAAGACTCTATAAAAACACAAAAGCAACAATGTTAAGTATAAAAAATTTACACGCTGGAATTGAGGACAAAGATATCCTGAAAGGCATCAATCTTGAAGTGAAAGCCGGCGAAGTTCATGCTATTATGGGACCTAACGGTTCTGGAAAAAGTACACTTTCTGCTGTAATTGCAGGAAACGAAAATTATGAAGTTACTGAAGGTACAGTTGAATTGGATGGAGAAGATTTGTCTGATTTAGCACCTGAAGAAAGAGCACATAAAGGTGTGTTTCTTTCATTCCAGTATCCTGTAGAGATTCCGGGAGTTTCTGTAACGAACTTTATGAAAACTGCTATTAACGAATCCCGAAAAGCAAAAGGGCAGGAGGAAATGCCAGCTAATGAAATGCTGAAATTAATTCGTGAAAAATCAGAACTTTTGGAAATTGACAGAAAATTTTTGTCACGTTCGCTTAACGAAGGTTTTTCTGGTGGTGAGAAAAAAAGAAATGAGATCTTCCAAATGGCAATGTTGGAGCCAAAATTGGCTATTCTTGACGAAACGGATTCAGGTTTGGATATCGATGCTTTGAGAATTGTTGCCAATGGTGTTAATAAGCTAAAAAGCGAGAACAATGCGATTATTGTAATCACACACTACCAAAGACTTTTAGATTATATCGTTCCGGATTTTGTACATGTTTTATACAATGGAAAAATTGTAAAATCTGGAGGAAAAGAATTGGCTTACGAACTGGAAGAAAAAGGTTACGACTGGATTAAGGCTGAGAATTAATTTGACGAAAGTCGGAAAGTCGCAAGTTGTAAAGTTGCAAGTCTGAAAGGGCTTGTGGGAAAAAATTAATATACGCCATAAAAACCCATACAAATGGGAAAGTTTAATTCCTTTGAAGAGATTAATTCTTGGCAAAAGTCTAGAATTTTCAATAAAAAAGTTTACCTCATAACAGAAGGTGAAATTTTTAAAAAAGACATTGATTTTGTCAGGCAAATACGAAGAGCCTCAATTTCGATTTCATCAAATATTGCAGAAGGTTTTGAACGCAATACAGATAAGGAATTTATATATTTTCTCTACGTTGCAAAAGCATCGGCGGGTGAAGTTCGTTCCCAATTATATTTAGCATTTGACCTAAATTATATTGAAGAAAAAGATTTTGAAGATTTACTTTTTGAAATAATTGAAATATCAAAACTCTTAAGTGGGTTTATTAAATATCTAAGTCGAAAGTTATAAAGTCGCAAGTCGAAAAGGATTGCAGATTTTAGATTTAAGACAAAAAAAATAGTTGATTGCAAAAGTCTTTTGACTTTAGGACTTTAGACTTTAAGACTCTCAACTTTAAGACTAACAAAATGGAATTAAAAGAAAAACTAATATCATCTTTTATGGCTTTTGAAGAACGTGTAGATGTTGATTCAGCATTGCACGATGTTCGCACAGAAGCTTTTAAAAATTTTGAAGAGAAAGGCTTTCCTACTAAAAAAGAGGAAGCTTGGAAATATACTTCGCTGAGTTCGATTTTAAAAAATGACTTTAGCGTTTTTCCAAAAAAGGAAAATGCAGTTGAGTTTTCGGAAGTAAAGAAATTTTTCCTTCATGAAATAGACACCTACAAAGTTGTTTTTGTAGATGGTGTTTTCAGCTCATTTCTTTCTTCTACAACACATGACGGTTTGGATGTCTGCCTGATGTCTTCTGCACTGAATAAGCCAAAATACAAAATGGTAATCGATGAATATTTCAATAAGATTGCCAGTAAAGATGAAAGCCTGACTTCTTTAAATACTGCTTTTGCTTACGAAGGAGCTTATATCAATATTCCGCGAAGTAAGGTGGTAGAAAAGCCGATAGAAATCATCAATTTTTCTACAGGTACAGAAGCAGCATTACTAGTCCAGCCGAGAAATCTTATTATCGTTGGTGAAAATGCGCATGTGCAGATTATCGAAAGACACCAGAGTTTGAATGAAAACCCGGTACTGACAAATTCTGTTACCGAAATCTTTGCTCAAAAAAGAGCGATTGTAGATTATTACAAGATTCAGAATGACAATCTAGAGGCATCTTTGATTGATAATACATATATCGCCCAGAAAGACCAAAGCAACGCTTCTGTGCATACTTTTTCTTTTGGAGGCAATCTGACAAGGAACAACCTGAATTTCTTCCACCAGGGCGAGCATATCGACTCTACGCTGAAAGGAATTACAATTATTGAAGGAAAACAGCACGTTGACCATTATACTTTGGTACATCATGCGACTCCAAATTGTGAAAGCCATCAGAATTACAAAGGAATTTTTGATGATAAGGCTACAGGAGTATTCAACGGAAAGATTTATGTAGAGAAAGAAGCTCAGAAAACAGATGCTTTCCAACAAAATAACAATATCCTTTTAAGCGATAGAGCTTCTATCAATGCAAAGCCACAGTTGGAAATTTTTGCAGATGATGTAAAATGTTCTCACGGTTGTACGATAGGCCAGCTTGATGAAAAAGCAATGTTCTATATGCAATCTAGAGGTATTCCTCAAAAAGAAGCGAAAGCTTTGCTGATGTATGCCTTTTCAAATGAAGTAATCGAAAGTATCAAGATTCCGGCAATGAAAGCCAGAGTCACTAAGATTATTGCGACTAAATTAGGCGTTAATATGGGATTTGATTTATAATTGAATACATAAAGAAACAAAAAAGACTTCAAGATAATTGAAGCCTTTTCTGTTTAGTGTAAAATGTGATTTATTAATGCTCTTTCTTGTGTTGAGCCATTGTAAGATGTGTTTTCCCATATTGGCCCGACATCTTTAGCAAACCAGTATTGCAAATCGATAATGACAGTTTGTTCGAGAATTTTCATCTCTACTATTGTTTTTGTCTTTATGACATTAGGATAAGTAATGCCATTCAATACAACGGTTGAATTTTTTTCTAGTATAGTGCCGGTGTATTTAATTTTAGCGGTGGTCGATGTGGTTTGTCCGTTAAAAGAATAGGTGATTTTGGAGGATAAATTCCCATTCCAGGAAGCATTGGCTTCCAGATCGTCTTTGAAAATTGGAATTTCATATCCTTGCATGTTCATTGTAATACCTTCTTGATTAATAGAAGAGTCGGCTATTTTTTGTAAATAAGTTGCTCCTTTTTTTGCGACCCAATTCTGAACACCAAAAACATTGTCTGCCTGATCAGAAATTTCATAATATGTTGTGCCATTGATTGCGGTGCTGCCAATGATCTTTAATTCTGAGTTTCCAATGTCGGAACCAAAAATCCAGGTATTATTTACTGCCATTGGCCAATAGTTTCCTGTCGACTCACCATAAGATACGCTATTGCTATCATCGCTACTGCACGAAGTGACGAACAGCGCTGAAACGAATGCTAATGCTAGAACAATTTTTTTCATTTGTTATGTTTTTTTACGAAGATAGGATTTTTAAGGAAAATCAGACAAATAATTATTTCTTGATGCTGTCCAGAATTCCTTTCAACATTTTATTAAAGTCAAAAGCTTCATCGTCAGTCAGTCCAAAACGGACAATAACCAAATCTTTTGATGGAATGATAAAGATTTTCTGTCCCTGAAAACCGCTGGCATAATACAAATCTTTTGGAGCATCGGGGTATTTACCACCAGCATTGAGCCAGAAATGCCCGCCATAACGACCTTTGGATGTTGAGGTTGGTGTAGCCACATAGTCAGCCCAGTTTTCATCAAAAAGCTGTTCGCCATTCCAATTACCTTTATGGAGATATAACAAGCCAAATTTGCCCCAATCTCTTGTAGTAGCCCAAGCGTAAGAAGAACCTACATAATTCCCTGCCATATCGGTTTCTACCAACATCGAATCCATTCCAATTTTGTCGATTAATGAAGAATACCAGAAATCCAAATACTCCTGCTGTGTCTTAAACTGGCTTCTTAAAATACCGGACAATAGATTGGTGGTTCCTGAAGAATAATTCCAGCTTTCGTTTGGCTTGCCTACCAATGGCTTTTCTCTCTGGACTTTTGCCATGTCTTCAGCCTGGAAGAGCATAAGTGTAGCATCACAAATCTTATCGTATTTCTCTTCCCATTCTAAACCGGAATTCATATGAAGCAGGTCGTTTATGGTAATTTCAGAACGTTTGTCGTTTTTCCATTCGGCAATTGGCGCCGGCTTGTAAATGTCTATCTTCCCTTGTTTTTGCAAAATCCCAAAATAAGTGGCTGTTAGGCTCTTGGTCATTGACCAGCCTAAAATCCTGGAATTCTTATCAAAACCCGAATCGTATTTTTCACCAACAATCTTGTCTTTATATATAATAAGGAGCGAACGTGTCCTTTTGTTCTTTTCGCCCTTTTTGTCAAAAGCATTTTCGATCGCTTTATTTAGTTTGCTATAATCAATAGCAGCGAAAGTAGTGTCGGCAGGTTCGTTATTTCCATATGGATAGGGAAGATTGCTGTTAATTTTGGCTCTTTTTGGGGTCAGATAAGGTTTTGAAAAGTCAAAACTATCATCGATTAATGTTACACCCAGACCTTCACGGTATATTGCCTTACGTTCTTTTAAGCCATAAACAGAGGTCGAGGCATAATTTTCTTTTTCGTGAATGGTATTGCTAGCCAGTGTAATAAGCTTAATATCATTATCACCCGATTCGATCATTTGTTGTGAACGATGGCCTATAAAATATCCTGAAGCGATGCTTTTTGCCGAAAATCCTGATATCAAGTCCAGCTTAGGATAATTCGTGAATCCCAAATACACAATCATTATGGCCAAAAGAATACCCGCTATTTTAAGTTTTTTCTTCATGAAAGTTCTTGATTTTGGTAAATTTAAGAAGAAAATCATTATCAGAATGTTTTCAAATTAAGGGGCTGACATTTTTATTTAGAATTAGTAAAAATAATTTGCATAAACCAGATAGCCTCCCTAGATTTGCAATTTAGAATTAATCTAAAGATGAATTGTAATGCAGATTTATACTAAGGCTTATATTTCCTTATCCCTTTTTCTTTCTTTTAGTGCTTTTTCGCAAGAAAAACTTCAAGATACCACAAGAACCAGTCAACTTGAAGAAGTAGTTGTTACGGGTCAGTTCGAACCGCAATCTCTTAAAAAATCAGTCCATAACGTCAGAGTTATTACTCGAGAAGACATAAAGCGTCTTGCAGCCAATAATTTGGGAGATGTTTTGAACCAATATCTTAATATTTCTATCAGAACAAGCGGCAGTGACGGACGTTCAACTGTTTCAATGTTTGGTCTTGATGCGCAATATTTCAAGATATTAGTAGATAACGTGCCCTTGGTCAGTGATACAGGTTTAGGAACCAATATTGATCTTACTCAGGTAAACCTTGACGATATTGAGCAAATTGAAATCATTGAAGGTTCTATGGGTGTTACTCACGGTGCTAATGCAGTAACGGGAGTATTGAACATTATTACTAAAAAGAGTTCAAAGCATAAATGGGAGATTACAGCTACCGCTCAGGAAGAAACTGTATCTAATGAGTTCGCTTTTTTTGATAAAGGAAGACATATCCAGAATGCTAAGATTTCGCATAACTTCAATGAAAATTGGTTTGTTTCCGTTGGTGGAAGCCGAAATGATTTTGCTGGATTCTTTGATGATAAAGAAGGTAAGGATTATATCAAAAACGATGGGAAAAGAGGTTATAGCTGGCTTCCAAAAGAACAGTTAGTCGGCAACGGATTGGTTGGATATACCAAAGGTGATTTCAGGATTTTCTATAAGTTTGATTACTTTGGCGAAAATGTAGATTATTACAATCCGGTTGTAATTCCAATAGTTAATTATCCTTTTCCGGATACGAACTTCTCTAATGATAGAAGATACATTTCCAATAGATATTACCATCACTTGAACTCATATGGGAAATTGTTTTCACAGTTGAACTATAATGTTTCGGTATCTCACCAAAAGCAAAACCGCGATATTGAAAAATTCAATTACCAATTAGAAAGCCAGAGTGAAACGGCTAATAATAGAGAAACCTACCAGTCAAAAGAAGTAATTTATTCGACAGGAGCTTTGAGCAATTTCTTTAAAGATAAAAGAGTAGATCTTCAATTGGGTTACGAAGCAGTAAACGAAAGAGGTTTTTATGATGCTACTGCCGGAATTTTTAAAGACGATCAGCAGCAAGTAACAGATGTCAGAAAAAGATTGGAGAACTACGATATTTTTACGGCGGCAGAAATCCGCTTTACAGAAAAATTCTCTGTGCGTCCTGGAATACGTTATTCTATACAATCTAAATTTGAAGATCAATATGCAAGTTCATTGGGCTTGAGATATATTTTTCCTCATGGAATTGAAGCCAGAGGATCTTTAGGCAAGTCATACAGAACTCCAAATTTTGATGAACTGTATACTTATTTTGTGGATTCCAATCATAATCTTCAAGGAAATGAAAACCTGATCCCAGAAACAAGTTCTTCTTACGAATTAAGTGTAAAGAAAGCAACTTATTTTGATTCAGGAGCCCAACTTTCAAACAACCTTGCAGTTACTTATATGGATGTTGACGATAGGATAAGTATGGTTTTAACACAGGTAACACCGATGCAAAGCTATAAATACATGAATATCGACAAGTACAAGATGTGGAATATTTCATCGACACACCAGTTTGCATATAAAAACTGGAATGCAAAAGTAGGGCTGGCCTTAGTGGGTATTTCCCAAAAAATCGATTTAGCAGCGTTAAATTTAACTTCAGATGATAAATTCCTGTATTCTTTACAAGTGAATTCCAATCTATCCTATAATGTTCCAAAATGGAATACATTATTTTCAATCTATTACAAATTCAACGGGAAACAACAGCAATTTATATCGTCTACAGATACTGCAGGAAATGCTGAGTTCATCTTGTCTGAGCTAGAATCTTACGGCTGGATGGATGCTTCGATCCGAAAATCATTTTTCAAAAATCAGTTTGAAGTTACTGTTGGAGCTCGAAATCTTCTGGATGTTACGAGTGTACAGCTTACACAAGGAACTACTGGCGTACACGTAGCAGGTTCTGACTTGCTATTAGGATATGGAAGATCCTATTTCTTAAAACTTACGTATAATCTCAATTTTAATTAATCTATAAATAATATGAAAAAAAATCTAGTTTTTATTCTATCACTGGTAATGCTGGCCTTCGCAGGTTGTAGCGATGATGATAATAAAGGTTCTAATCCTATTTCTGTTGCTTTTGGTGTGCCGTCTTTAAATTTGACTGACGCAACAACACCTATACAAATTGTGTTCTCTAAGCCTACTACAGCGGCTGGTTCCCTGAATATTTCTTTTGTTACAACTGCGGTTGCATATGGTACAGATTTTACTACTGCTCCTGCTGCTACAGGAACTACTTTGACTATTCCTTACGCTGCTAATGTAAGTTCTGTTTCATTCAACTTCAATAAATTAACGAATGCAGTTCCAACAGATGTAAAAAATGTAAAATTCACAATCATTGATGCTACAAATGTTACTGTTTCTAATAACAATAGAATTCAAGTTAACTTTAACGAAGCCGCTTCTTTAGGACAAGCTATGGCAGCAGCAGTTGGAGGACCAAATCAGCCAAATCAGGTATATATTGATTTGAGCAGCGGAGGTAATGCTACAGCACTAAGAACTTCTTGGGATCTTGGATTCTATGGAGGTACTGATTTCAGAGTGACTATCAACGGTTCATTGAAAATGGCTGCTAAGAAATTAGAAACTACTAATATTGATGAGGTTCAATCACCAGACGAGTCTATGATTATTTCTCAAGGACAAGGTGTGGCTTCACAAATTGACCATCCAGCAGGACTTATCACAGGTACAGCTATCGAAGCAGTTTCTGCTAATGATGCTGACAACAAGGTATATTTGATTAACATGGGAAGCAATCCTTCCGAAACAGCTCCATCAACAGGTTCTGAAGGTTCAGCTTCAGGTACTTTAAGAGGTTGGAAAAAAGTAAGAATCCTTAGAAGCGGAATGGATTATAAAATCCAATATGCTGATATTGATGCAACAACTCACGAAGAGAAAATCATCTCTAAAAATTCAGCATACAACTTTACATTCTTCAGTTTGGTTACTAAGAACGTAGTAAATGTTGAGCCACAAAAAAACCAGTGGGATATCAACTTTACAACTTTCACTAACCTAGTAGGTCCAACAACTCCTTACTACTACCCAGATTTCGTAGTAACTAACCTAAAAGGTGGTGCAAGATCCTACCAAGTTGTAAACACTGAAACTTTGAACTATGACACTTTCACACTTGCTAATGTGGTGTCAGGTAACTTTACTGAAGACCAAAGAAACATTGGTTCTAACTGGAGAAGTACAAGCATTACAGGTCCTGGAGGATTGCCAGTTTCAGCATTCGTTTTGAAAACTGATCGTTTCTTCGTTATCAAAGACCCAGCTGGAAACATCTACAAATTGAAATTTACTGGTGGTGCTAATGCATCAGGAGAAAGAGGTTATCCTACTTTCCAATATGCTTTGCTACAATAATTAACATATAGAATTATACTAACCGAGCCGATAGGCTCGGTTTTTTTATACATTTTAAACAAATATTTATGATGAAAAAATATCTTAATTTCTTTTCATTGAGCCTTTTATTGTTTTTTACATCTCTTAGTTATGGGCAAACCTATACTGTGACGATGAGTAATGTTTATGTCAATAATCAATGGGTTAATCAGGGAAGCGCTATTAGTTTTGGAGCTAATGACATTATTACGGTGAAGCTTTCTGTTGATGTTTACAGTAGTACTGGAAATTCGGGAATGCTGAACGTATACTATCAAAGAGGTTCGGGCTATGAGCCTATTGTTCCTTCTGGCGGTTATGGGGGAACAATTACTGGCTCAGGATCCCGCAATTTTACAATTGAATTAAATGGTGCACAATTTAATGCTTCTGGAGGATTTATTTTTGCTCAATTTGCTGTTTCAGGAAATAATGGGGCAGTGCCTAGGAGCTCCAATTGGCCTGTAATTAAACCTGGAGCACCTCCAATTTCTAACAATAGCATTGTTGGCACTCAAACAAAATTTTATGGTCTAAGTGCAACAATTACGGGAAGTACTCCTTCAGGAGGTAACGGTAGTTATTTTTATCAATGGCAAAAAAATACAACAGGAAGTTGGTCAAATATTGTTGGAGCTCATGAGCAAAATTACTTAACTGAATTATTGACGCAGACAACTCAATTTAGAAGAATAGTTATGTCTAATGGAACCACCGATCATACTAGTGGAGCTGTTGTGGTAACAATAGTAAATTCATTACCAATAACTAATAATTCAATTTCTGGAAACCAGACCATCAACGAAGGAAATACAGCGTCTTTTATAACAGGAACTAGTCCTTCTGGTGGAAGTGGACCTGATAGTTACAGATATATATGGCAAAAAAAATCAGGAAATGGTACATGGACTACCATACCTAATGCTTCTAATCAAAACTATTCACCAGGAACTCCATTTGTTACTACAAACTATAGAAGAATTGTGAAATCTGGTAATGCTGCAGATATTACAAGCAATGAAGTAACAATAACGGTTATTCCGGCTCCGCCAATCCAAAATAATACAATTGTTTTAAATAATGGAACAATAAATGGTAGCCAGCCAACAGGAGGAATAGGTGTTTACAATTATTCTTGGATATTATGGGGAGGAGAAGAACCGTATACTTTTCCAAATACAAGCCAAAATTTGGTTATAACTGCAGATATATATAATTATTTAAATACGTATCCGAATTTATTTATTGTAAGAAATGTAACTTCAGGAAGCCAGATTTTGAGCAGTAATAGTATCGTAATTGCTCCACTTCCAGTAATACAAAATAATACCATTTCTCTTAACGGATCTTCAGTTACAGGAAGTTTGCCAACAGGAGGGAATGGTAATTATACATATACATGGAATTTGGTGGGAGGTGAAGAGCCTTATGTCTTTCCTGAAACAAGTCAAAGCATAGTTCTTTCTGCGTCTATATTTCAATATCTGGAAACGTATCCCAATTTATTTATATCCAGAACCGTGAATTCTGGGAATAAGGTTTCTTATAGTAATAATGTTACTTTAGTTCCTTTGCCACAAATACAAAATAATACGATTTCGGCGAATGGACTTCAAATTATTGGAAGTCAACCAACAGGCGGGGATAACATATATCAATATTCTTGGTTTATATCGAGTCCAGAAGATCCAATATTTTTTCCTGATACGACAAAAGATTTAGATCTAAACCCTTATACGAATGCTATTCGGGTATTACAGACTTATCCAACGGCGGTTTTATATAGATTAGTGAAATCTGCCAATAGAAGTTCTTATAGTAATAATTTAAGTTTTTATAGTGGCAGGCAAAGACAAAAAGAAATGTTGTTTACGCAAGGGAGTGAGAACTTTAATTCTGAACCAAAAATCTATCCAAACCCAACAACAAAAGCAGTAAATTTCGAAACGGGTTTAAATCAAACTACAGCTGTTGAGATTGCAGCTTACAATGAATTTGGAATTAATGCTGTTGTTTTTAAAGGAGATGTAAATCCAGGACAAGTGATAGAATGGAACATCCCGTCAAATTATCCTAAAGGATTGTATTTCTATAAAATCCTTTCTGGAAATGAAGAAATCAAAACAGGAAAAATAGTGTATCAATAATTTTTCAAACCATATTATATTCAAACCGAGCCATTGGCTCGGTTTTTTTGTTTTTAAGCCACAAAAAGTCATGAATGACATATATAGCTCATTCGAGGCTCTTTCGTTCGTTAGAGCAAAAAAAACAATGTTTTTATCCCATAAAAAAAGCCTGCCATCTGTTTGAGATGGCAGGCAGGATAAAAAATATAGTAAACTAAGTACCTACAAAGTAGCTACCAGGTCTTTCCATTCTTTTAATTCAGGGATACCTGGTTTTCTTTTTCCAAAGAACTGAACGATGATGTCACCCATTTCGTTGAACACTTCAATAGCTGTAACTTCTCCGTCTTCTGTCGGTTTTCTTACAATCCATGTCTGAGCAATTTTAGACATATCCAGGTGCATGTTGAAATCAGGGTCCATTACGTTAAACCAGTCACCGTGCCACATTGTTTTTCTTACCAAACCAGTGTGAATTTGGATGTTTCCTCTGTTTCCTGTAAATACCATGATAGGAAGTTTGCTTTCAGCAGCTCCTTCAAGCATTTTTACGATTACATCCTTTTCTACTTTTTTAGCAAGATTTTCGTTTGGAGCCAAACGCAATGCCTGCGTTCTTGTTACTCCAAATTTGCGAAGCATACCAAAAAATTCGTGTGTGTCTTTCAGATTTTTCCAAGCTGTTTGGAAACCGGCAACATCAATATCAGCATCTGCTTTTTCATCGATGTTTAAAGGTACTTCGATTGCAGATTCTGCAGTTGATTGGTCGTCAGACATGTATTTAGCAACTAATTCGTCAAAAGCAGCTTCGTTGCTGTCTTTTGTCAAATAAATCTTGTGTATAGCCAAGCCATCTTTTCCAAAGAACTGAAGGCTTTTTCTGTCACCGTGCTCTGATTTCTCTTCAACAGCAAAAGCTTTAGCCCAATGACCTATAAAGATACGTAAATCGATATCTTCACCTACAAACAGTCCTGCATGAGGAGAGCTGAAATCAGGGTTAAGATAAATTCCTTTTCTTTCATGAACGCACTCTTCGTTGCGTGTCAAAGCCATTACTTTTCCTAGTTGTTCAACATCAGTCAGTATTGCAGCAAATTCCGGACGAAGCCTTGTAACGGTTTCTCCTACTTGTGTAGCTAGCAATTCTGCCTCACTTACTCCTAGTTTTTCAGCAGCATTGCGGATTCTTAAATTTGGGTTTTCAGCTTTTAGCTTATCCCATTGCGACTTCAGGTTGTTTGTTAATGTATCCATCTGTGTAACTATTATGTTCCAAAAATTATTAAAGGGTTCTGATTTACCGGATTAAGGCAAATTGTGCAAGGAAAATTATACACCTTGCTTATGATTTCTTTTGTAAAGACTTTTTCAGGTTTGTCGTGGCTCACGATTTTTCCTTTTTTCAATAGGAGCACCTGATCAGCAAATTGTGCTGCCAGATTCAGGTCGTGTAATACAACAATGGCTGTATTGCCAAGTTCTGTAAAGTTTTTGATAGTGTGCAATATTTTGTGCTGGTGTAGCACATCAAGATTGTTCAGGGGTTCGTCCAGAAAGACTAGCTTGTGAGCGATATTGTTTTCCAGTTGGGCAAGTACTCTCGCCAAATGGACACGTTGTCTTTCACCTCCTGAAAGTGTATTATAATCACGGTCTTTCATAGAAAGAACGTCGGTTTCTTCCATCGATTTCATTACAGCATCCAAATCGGTTTGATGAGGTACGGAGTTGAAATACGGATAACGACCCATCATTACGACATCGGTTACGGTCAACGGGATGTCATTGCTATTCTGTTGTGAAAATTTAGCCTTATGAAGCGGAAGTTCTTTCTGGTCCCATTCTTCGAATGTTTTTTTCTTGAATGTGATTGGCTCTTCACCGTGCTTCATTTCATTGGCCAACATGCTCAGCAGTGTTGATTTTCCTGCACCGTTTGGCCCGACAATGACAAGTAATTCACCATAATTTACAGAAACGTCGATGTTTTCCAAAATGGAAAACTTTTTATGTGCATATGATATCTTACAAGCTTCTAACATATTACATCGATTTTTTGCTGCGAATTAAAATAGCGATAAAAATTGGCGCTCCCATAAAGGCAGTCAGGATTCCGATTGGAATTTCTGATGGTGCCGCAATGGTCCTGCTTATGGTGTCTGCTGTAAGCAACAAAATACTTCCAAAAACAGCCGACATTGGCAGGATGATATGATAATTCGATTTAAAAATTAATCTCAAAATATAAGGAACAATCAGACCGACAAAGCCGATGTTTCCAGAAAAAGCAACACAGGTTCCAACTAGCAAAGCCGTCAGGATAATGATTCTTTTTTTGATTTTTTCAACCGGAATTCCCAAATGCTGCGCATCTCTTTCGCCCAACATCATTGCGTTCAGTGCTTTTCCTTTAGTAATCAGGAAAGAAAAAGCTACAACAATCACGACGGCAAGGATTGCATTTTTTGTCCAGGTTGCGCCACCCAAGCTTCCCAAATTCCAGAATGTCAAGTCTCTTAATTCTTCTTCTTTCGAAAGATAAATCAAAAAACCTGTGGTAGAAAAGGCCATAGCGGTAACAGCAACTCCAGAAAGCAGCATTACAACCACATTTGTTTTTCCGTTTGAGGTTGAAATCCTATAAACGATTGTCATGGTTAGCAAGGCTCCCAAAAATGCGGCTATACTCAACAACGAGAAGTGAAACACTTCAGGGATGTATGGCTTGATATGGGTTCCAAGAACGATAGTAATTGCTCCAAGAAGTATTGCTCCGGAAGTAATTCCAATCAAATCAGGAGATGCGAGTGGGTTCTTGAACATACCTTGAAGACAGGTTCCCGAAACCGACAATGCACTTCCAATCAGGATGGCCATTACAATTCGCGGCAATCTCAAATCCATCAGAACAAATTTGTCACTTTCAGAAATGGAATTGTCATCATTGATAAGGGCCTTAAAAATCTCAAAGAACGAATGCTTTTCGAATTCGTAAACTCCCATATATAAGGCTGCCGTTGCCAAAATCAGTAACAACAGCAGGCTTAAAAATAGATATAACGGTAACTTATTTTGCATTATAATTATTTCTTCCCCTAAGGGATCAGTGGCATTTTATTTCCTAAACGCTACGCATTCAGGTTTAAAGGCTTTTAGTTTTTATTTAGTAGCTTTAATCAATTCTGCATTCAATGTTGCAGCACCTTCACCAACGCGAGGTCCGAAACCTGAAATTAGAGCACCATCTAAAGCAATAATTTTTTTGTTTTTTCCGGCATTTGTTTTTTCAACGCCTTGAATTTTAAGCAATCCGTCAACACCGCCAAGGCTTTGCAAACCTGTTGTGAACAACAAGATTACATCAGGATTTCCTTTGATTAAAGATTCTGGAGTTAAAGGTTTGAAATCGTCAAATTCTGTGATAGCGTTTTGTCCGCCAGCCAAAGCAATTGTTTTTTCAACCGGAGTGTTTTTACCAGCAACCATCAATGTTCCGGCACCTCTTGCATAAATAAACAATACTTTTGGAGCTTTAGCAATTGGCTGTACTTTTGCTAAATCAGCGTCTACTTTGTCTGTTAGCGCTTTGAAGTCAGAATTTTTGATAATCCCAGCAACATCAGCAATTAATTTTTTTGTTCCTTCCGGAGAAAATTCTTGTGTCAGGATATGTGCTTCGATTCCTGCAGCTTTGATTTTTTCAGCTAGTTCAGGACTCATGTCTTTATCAGTTCCAATGATTACTGTTGGCTTCAATGCAACAATCGATTCGATAGTAATAGAGCGAACGTGGCCTAAGTCTTTGGCAGTTGCTTTAACCGTTTCAGGATAAGTTGAAGTTACATCAACACCTACTATTTCTTTTTCATGACCTAAAGCGGCAACAATTTCTGTTACAGCTCCATTTAGTGAAACAATTTTTAGGCCTTCGGCTTTTTCAACCGGAGTTTCTGGAGTTTCTTCTTTCTTAGCTTCTTCTTTTTTACATGAAAAGACTGCTAATGAAACAATTGCAAGGACAAGAACGCTTATTTTTTTCATTGTAGTTGAGTTTGTTATTTTAAATAAATCTAAATAATGGCAAAACTATAACTATTTTTGTAGCCTTGAAAGTAAAAAATCTTAAAAGTTTCCTTAAATTACTGTAAGACGATGTTTTGGCAACTATTATATAGGTTTTTCCTGCCTACGATTGGGTTATCTTACTAATCTAAGGCTTTTTGGATGAATTTTCAGGTCTGTTTTGAACGGACATAACTAAATTTTAATTCTATCTTAATTCTTAACTGTATTAAATAAACATACCGTAAATTTGCATCTATTTCCAGATATAAAATGTTAGACATTCAATCCATTCGAGCCCAATTTCCAATACTTTCGCAGAAAGTGAACGGTAAGCCGTTGGTTTATTTTGATAATGCGGCTACCTCACAAAAACCTAAAGTGGTTATTGATGCCATCTCGGCCTATTATGAAGAAATCAATGCCAATATTCATCGTGGTGTGCATAAGCTAAGCCAACTGGCGACTGATGCATATGAGATTTCCCGTAGCAAAATACAACATCATATTAATGCTAAGTACAACCATGAAGTAATTTTTACTTCAGGAACTACCCATGGAATCAATTTGGTTTCCAATGGATTTGCTTCTGTTTTAAAGGCAGGAGATGAGGTGATGGTTTCAGCTTTGGAACACCATTCGAACATAGTACCTTGGCAAATGCTTTGCGAACGTACGGGCGCAAAGCTGATTGTGATTCCGATGAATAACGAGGGAGAATTAATACTGGAAGAATTTGAAAAATTGCTTTCAGAAAAAACCAAAATAGTTACAGTCAACCATATTTCGAATGCGTTAGGAACGATTAATCCAATAAAGGAAATTATCAAAAAAGCACACGAGGTAGGAGCTGCTGTCTTAATTGACGGAGCGCAGGCCGCACCGCATATAAAGCCAGATGTTCAGGAGCTGGATTGTGATTTTTATGTTTTTTCTGGACATAAGATCTGCGGGCCAACAGGCAGCGGGATTTTATACGGAAAAGAAGCGTGGTTGAATAAATTACCGCCGTATCAAGGTGGAGGTGAAATGATTAAGGAAGTCACATTTGAAAAGACAACCTATGCGGAACTTCCTCATAAGTTTGAAGCAGGAACTCCTAATATTGAAGGTGGAATTGTGCTTGGAACAGCAATCGATTATCTGAATTCGGTGGGATTTGATAACATTGCAGCTTATGAACACGAACTTTTAGAATACGGCACCCAACGTTTGCTAGAGATTGAAGGGTTAAAGATTTACGGAACTTCTAAAAATAAGACTTCTGTAATTTCATTTAATATAGAAGGCATCCATCCGTATGATATCGGAGCTATTGTAGACAAGTTAGGAATTGCGGTAAGAACGGGGCATCACTGTGCTCAGCCAATTATGAGTTTCTTTAATATTCCGGGAACCGTAAGAGCTTCTTTTGCATTCTACAATACGAAAGAAGAAATTGATGCTTTGGTAGAGGCTGTCAAAAAAGCTAAAACCATGTTATCCTAAAAATAGAGTAGTATGAAAATTTTATCTGCATTTGTAATGATTTTAGTTCTGGCAAAAGGCTGTAACAGCTCAGAACTAAGAAAAGAGAGCGAAAACATTTCTTTTGAATATGAGGCTACAACCCGTGGCAACTATCGTAAAATAATTGCGAAGCAGGACACCATCTTTACGATAAAAAGCAGAAAAGGGGAGGCCGTTGAAAAAAAACTTTCACGTAGCGATTGGAACAGTATGCTGGATCTGTTGGCAAAAATAGATAAGGGAAATATGCAAAATCTGAAAGCGCCTTCTGAAAAACGGTTTTATGATGGTGCCATGATTGCAGGCCTTACGGTAATTTACAAGCAGGATACCTATAAAAGCAATTCATTTGATCATGGAAATCCACCAGAAGAAATAAAAAAATTGGTCGAAAAAATCATTTCGGCTTCTGATTTGAACAAAGAGTAAGACAATGACAATTCAAGAAATACAAGAAGAAATTAAGGACGAATTCTCCATGTTTGACGAGGAGAATTGGGATGAAAGATACCAATATGTAATTGACATGGGCAAGACACTGCCCTTGATTGATGAGCAGTACAAAACCGATGTTAATATTATCAAAGGTTGCCAATCAAAAGTCTGGTTACATGCAGAACAGAAAGACGGGCAGATTGTTTTTACGGCAGACAGTGATGCCATTCTGACTAAAGGAATTATTGCCATCCTGATTCGTGCTTTTTCAGGTCAGAAAGCTTCTGACATTCTGGATGCCGATACTAAATTTATTGATGACATCGGATTAAAGGAACATTTGTCTCCAACACGTGCCAACGGATTGGTATCCATGATTAAGCAGATTAAGATGTATGCCTTGGCTTTTCAATCTAAAAACTAACCCAAACAAATTTAAAATGATACAAAAATGCTTTTTTCTCGTTTCTCTTTTCTTTGTGAGCCTGACTTTTGGTCAAAATGCCAAGCCGAAGGACTATTCAAAGATTAAGTTTGTTTATGAAAAAGTGTCAAACTATCATTTGGATGAAAAAGGTATATATGCCGATACATTGCTGTTGCAACAGGATTTGAAAAAGAATAAGTACGAAAAGGTAGCTTCTCCGGTTGATTCTCAGACTATCTTAGGGTTTATAGCCTATGATAAGCTGTCTTCAAAAGAAAAGAAAAGAATTGCCAGCTCTATTTTCCACAATGCGGAATTAATTTCAGGAGAATACGACAAAAAGACCAATACAACTGTGCTTCAGGTTATCAGGAAAGACCATGACATTTTTAAGAAAATTAAACAATATCTTAAAAGAAATGTGGATGGGGTAAATTCTACGATTGAAATTAATTATGCTACACGCCAATATAAAAATAGCAATGTAAACACTACTACTGTAAAAAGTTTTGATGAGGTAGGCCTAAAAATTACATATGAAGGGAAAAGCAGCGGTTTTTATGCTTTTCAGAATAAAGATACTGGCGAAGAAATCAAAGTAATTGTTGATTTTAAAGAGAACCTGCCTGCTGTCGTTCTTCCGGATATGGTGTTGCTAAACAACACTGCAGGAGTTAATACAGTTTCCACTCTTCGAGGTATTGCTTACCTTAAATCTGTTAGCTATGAATAATTGTTTAATAGACTAAAAAGTTATAAAAAAATAGTATGGAACAAGAAATAGACACTAATCAATTGGGCGAGGATATCGTCAAAATATTGAAGACCATTTATGATCCGGAGATTCCGGTAGATATTTATGAGCTTGGGCTTATTTACGATGTAATGGTCAATACAGATTATGAAGTCAAGATATTAATGACATTGACTTCTCCAAACTGCCCTGTGGCAGAAAGTCTTCCGAAAGAAGTGGAAGAAAAAATCAACAAAATAGACAACGTAAAAGCTACCGAAGTCGAAATCACTTTTGATCCGCCTTGGAGCAAAGACTTGATGAGTGAAGAAGCTAAATTAGAACTAGGAATGCTGTAGATTAGTTGAGAGTTGAAAGTGGATAGTTTATAGTTGGGGTTTGCCATTATATTAAGTGCACTCTCACTATAAACTATCCACTCTCAACTAAAAACTACCCACTATCCATTATCCATTTTCAACTATCCACTATGGAAGAGATTATAAATAAAGTAGCAAACAGCACATTAGAAGTATTTGATTTAGAAGATTATTATCCAAAAGGGGAGCGTGTGGAATTAGATATTTCGCAATGGCTTTTGGAAGGTTTTCTTTTGCGTGAAAAGGATTTTCGTGAACATCTGAAACAACACGATTGGTCACAGTATGCAGATAAGTATGTTGCAGTTTTTTGCAGTACGGATGCTATCATTCCGGGTTGGGCTTTTATTCTCGTGACTATATATCTGACTCCTTTTGCTAAAAAAGTGGCCAATGGCAGGCTGGAAGATTTGGAAAATTCGCTGTATGAAGAAATTCTTCCAACTCTGGATTATACCCAATACGAAGGTAAGCCGGTCATTATTAAAGGATGTTCCAGAAAGCCAGTTCCAACAGGAGCCTATCTATTGGCAGCACAAAAATTGCATCCTTTTGCCCGAAGCATTATGTATGGTGAGGCTTGTTCTGCAGTGCCCTTGTATAAGAAAAAATAACATTTTTAGTACTTTTTTCTGTGTTAAAAAGCTGTATTTAATACCTTTGTTAAAAAACAGGAAAGATGATAAAAAAGTTCACCTTACTACTGCTTTGCTTTTTCGGAATGACAAATGCCAAAGCCCAAGAGCCATCAGCTGCAGCAGCAGATACTACTAAAACATGGCAAACCAAAGGAAATGCGTCTCTTCTTTTTAACCAATCTACCTTTGACAACTGGCTGGCGGGTGGTGAGAACAACATCTCAGGAACCCTCGGTGTCAATTATGATTTTAATTACAAGAAAGATGATGTGACATGGGATAACAAGGTTATCGCATCGTACGGTATCGTTAAAACACGAACCAGTTCATTTGCAAAGAAAACAGACGACCGTTTAGAACTGAACTCTTTACTGGGTAAAAAGTTTAAGCCGGACAGCCGTTGGTATTATTCAGCATTCCTAAACTTCAGAACACAATTTACCAAAGGTTATGAGTATGGAAAAGATCCTGATGGAGCGGAAATAAGAAAAGAAATTACCAATTTCCTTTCTCCTGCCTATCTTACTTTTGGTCCGGGTATCTTATGGAAAAGGGACGATAATTTGAAATTCAACTTTGCGCCTGCTACTTCAAAAATCACTTTTGTAGACAAGAATTTTACGCTTCCGAACGAAGGGTATTTTGGCGTAAAGGAAGGCAAGTCGCTGCGTTATGAGCTGGGTGCTTATGCATCTGCTTACTACAAGTTGGACATCATGGCCAATGTAACTTTTGAGAATATATTGAGCCTGTATTCAAATTACCTTGAAGATCCGCAAAATGTGGATATAGATTATCAGCTGAATATCGTGATGAAAATCAACAAGTATCTTTCTACCAATTTGTCGTTTCAGACAATTTATGACGACAATGCTTTCCGAGGTTTCCAAATCAGGCAAGTATTTGGGGTAGGAGCCAACTATGGTTTTTAAGAAATTATATATAAAGAAAAAGCCTTCCGATTTGGAAGGCTTTTTTTATTGAAATATTCTTAGTCGGCGTTTTTGTCTTCCGGAGCTTCTTTATAATCCGGATACAAGAATTTATTATAGGGAAAACGTGTAATATGAATTTCTCTTACGGCTTCATATACTTTTTCACGAAACTCTTCAAAATTCTCCTTGTTAAGCGCAGAAATAAACAGAGCCCTGTTTTCCCCCATACGTGACATCCAGGTATCTTTCCATTCTTCTAGTGTATAGTGTTTGGTTGTCTTTTCCGTAATCAGATCATCGGCATCTATAGTCAGGTGTTTGTACGAATCAATCTTATTAAAGACCATGATGGTTGGCTTGTCAGCACTTTTGATGTCGGCCAAAATCTGGTTTACAGATTCGATATGGTCTTCAAAATCAGGATGTGAAATATCTACAACATGCAGTAACAAATCTGCTTCACGCACTTCATCCAACGTACTTTTAAACGATTCAACAAGCTGAGTAGGCAATTTGCGAATGAATCCCACTGTATCGGATAACAGGAACGGCAGGTTTTTGATAACAACCTTCCGTACAGTAGTATCCAATGTAGCAAACAGTTTGTTTTCGACAAAAACCTCACTCTTGCTGATAACGTTCATCAATGTTGATTTACCCACGTTGGTATAACCTACTAAAGCCACACGAACCATAGCGCCTCGGTTGCTTCGCTGTACTGACATTTGTTTGTCAATGACCTTAATCTTGTCCTTTAGCAAGGCAATACGGTCACGAACAATACGCCTGTCCGTTTCGATTTCCGTTTCCCCGGGACCACGCATCCCGATACCTCCTTTTTGGCGTTCCAAGTGCGTCCACATACCAGATAGCCTAGGCAATAGGTATTGGCATTGAGCCAATTCTACCTGTGTCCGAGCATAAGATGTTTCGGCACGTTGTGCAAAAATATCCAAGATGAGGTTCGTCCTGTCCAGTACTTTGCAGTTTAGTATTTTGGTGATATTCTTTTGCTGTGAAGGCGAAAGTTCATCGTCAAAAATAACCGTATTGATACTGTGTTCTTTTACGTAGTGGTTGATTTCGTCCATTTTTCCGGTACCTAAAAAGGTCTTCGGATTAGGACGCTCCATTTTCTGTGAGAAGCGTTTTACAACTTCTCCACCGGCCGTATAGGTCAGGAATTCGAGCTCATCGAGATATTCGTTGAGTTTTTCTTCATTTTGGTGTTGCGTGATAATCCCCACAACTACCGTCTTTTCAAACTTTATAGTTTCCTTTTCTAACATAAGTGCAAAGATAAAAACAGTTTGGCTAATAACAGGAGTGCCAAAAGATTATTTTTTCATGAGTACTTTTTGAACGGTGCTATTGCCGCCTGTTATTTGAGCATAATAATATCCGCTTGGAAGATTCGACAAATTTATTCCCAATAGTAAGTCCATTTTAATTTCGAATAAAGCAAGGGCCAAAAAGCAATTATTAAATTAATTAAATTAAATGGTTAATAAAAGAAGTAAACATATTTATATAAGAAAAATCCTTTTCCTTTATAAAGCTTAGATGCTTTTTAGGCGCAAAGACTGTTTTAGGGTTTCTCATGACGCCTTATATCGTCTTTTTGCATGAATTTTAATGCAAAATACGATTTATTGCATAATGTTTCACAAAAGATGTTAAAATGCAATGTTTTTTGTAAAACAGCAGGTTTTTTGGCATAAACTTTAAAAAAATCAATAAAAATTACCTTAAAAAAAGAATAAATGTTCCGTGTAAAACAAGCTATAGACCCAAAAACTATGGATATTCACAAAACAATTTAGTTAAATGTCATTTTTTTGTTACGATATTCTTAAAAATAGTTAAATTTGGAGTTCTTAAATTTTTATCAAAATATATTAAACAACCTAAACTTTTCATTTTATGAAAAAAATTACGTTATTACTTCTTACCTTTTTCATCTCTCTAGTCGCCTATGGGCAAGGCCTGACAGAGAATTTTGATGGAGGTACGACACTCCCTGGTGGTTGGACCCAGTTCAATAACGGGCAGGGTGCACAACAAAGAGTTTGGACGATCAATACGAATCCAACTTTTTCTGTGTCACCTAATAATTCTGCATTTATACAGAATTACCAAATTGGAATGGGAAACACTTCGAGAGACTGGTTAGTCACTACTCGGGTCACCCTTCCAGAAAATGCCCAATTACAATTTATGACCAGGGCCTTCCTGAATCAAGATCAAGGAACCATCTATGAGGTTCGTGTTTCAAGAGATGCGAATCCGGCAACTACAACAGCTTATACTTTAGCTGAAGACTGGTCCGAACAGGAATTAAATCCTGATGGGATTTATAAAGAGGATGGTACCACGCCACATTGGGATGAAAAAACAGTTAATCTGAAAGCGCTGGGCTATAATGCCGGTGAACAGGTTTATATTGCTTTTATCCGTGTTTTTGCGCAACCAACAGGTGCCCTTGGAGGTGACCGTTGGTATGTTGACGATGTACGTGTTTCTAAAAAATGTGAGATGCCTATAGGCATGGGGGCACCTACCATTAATATGACCAATGCGGTGCTTACATGGAATGTTCCTGCGGGAGGTGCTAATGACTTTGAATTGGTTATTGTTCGTGATGACCAAACAATTGATCAAGGCACAGTTATAAACGTAACAGGTTTGACCTATACTACACCTAACACATTAACTCCTGATACCAATTATAAGTACTATATAAGAGCAGTCTGCTCTCCTACTAATAAGAGTGACTGGACGGCACCGTATTTCTTTACGACGGCCGCTTTGGGAGAAACGTGTGCGGATCCTATCGTGATTCCAGGAATACCGTATTCTACTAATAACAATACTGCCAATTCAAATGACAGAACTGATATAGCTCAAGGAGCTACTTGTGGAGCTGTTCCGGCAGGTACAAATTATATGACGGGTAACGAAGTGTTTTATTCTTTCGTGGCTCCAACAACCGGAGATATCCGAGTTGAAATGACACCAACCGGGCCAAACTCCGGTGTATTTGTATACAACAGTTGTATTAACGTTGGAGTAAGCTGTATTGCGGGTGTGGCAAACACTGGAAGCGGTACAAGAGTAATTCCTGCAATAAACGTTGTGGCAGGACAGACTTATATTATTGTTATTTCTTCTACTAGTGCTACACAAACTGTAGGTTACTATTTAGAGTTGCAATATGTAACTTGTCCGGAGCCTACTAACCTAAGTGCGCCGGTTGTTAATCAGACTGGAGTTGAATTATCATGGAATAACCCTGACCCTACGTATGCTGCTTGGGAGGTGGCTATCCAACCAGCAGGAGCAGCGATTCCTGGTCAAGGTGTTTCAGGTGTCCCAGTAACTTCAAGTACAAATGTTCCATTTGCGACAGATCTTGCAGGAAATCCAATTGTTGGTTCAACTGCATACCAATATTGGGTAAGAGCATTGTGTGTGGTAGGTGGTACGACTTATAGCCCATGGGCAGGTCCATTTGAATTCTTTACACCAATATGTGACGCTACTTTGCCAAATGCGCAATGTATCCATAATTTCAGGCTGACCGGTACTAACGGATGGCAAGGAGCGGTTATGCATGTACGTCAAAACGGTATTACCGTTAAAGTATTAGGTCCGCAATTTACATCAGGTAGTTCTTTGGTGGTTCCGGTGCCGTTATGTAACGGTATTCCGTTTGAACTAGTATGGGTAACTGGAGGTACAGCACAGGCTAGCGTTGGAATTGTTGTCCAAAACTCATTCGGACAATTATTATATCAAAAAACGGCAGGTACAGGAGCACCAGGTGCTACGCCATTGCATACGGAAATGGTAGATTGCGAATTCCCAAAATGTCCTCCTCCAATTAACTTAGGAGTGACAGCAGTTACATCTAGTGGAGCTACTCTAACTTGGACACCGGCTTCACTTCCTTCAGGACCAACTACGGAATGGGAAATTTATTTGGAAAGACAAGATATAGCAATTGCACCTAATAATGCTACTCCGGTCGATTTGGCTAATGCTACAACAGTTCGTCCTAATCCAAGAACCGGATTGATTTCAGATACTCAATATGTATACTATATCAGAACTATTTGTGGTCCTAACAGGACAAGTGCATGGGTAGGTCCTTTTACATTCAGAACAGGAGTATCTTGTGGTATTCCTACAGCTCAAGGCGTACGAAACCAACAGACAACAAGAGTAGACTTATTCTGGACGCAACCTGCGTTAGGAGGAGCTACTAACTGGCAGGTAGTAGTACAAGACGTAGGAGCAGGAGCTCCTACATATAATGACACCAGAGCTGTTGATATAACAAACGGAGGAACATATGGATCTGGAGTTGCTGGAGCTGTTGGTTCGGCATTGACTCCGGCAAGACAATATGAGTATTATGTAAGAGCGGTTTGTTCAACTTCTCCGTTAGACGTTAGTCGTTGGGTAGGACCATTCGTATTCTCAACTGCTTGCGAAACATTACCAGTTCCTTATTCTGAAGGATTCAACAGTACTTCGGCTAATCAGCTTTGCTGGTCTGTATTGAGTGTTCAAGGTACTAACACATGGAACATGAATGATACAGCTACTCCTTTTGAAGGAAACGAAGTAGCTACTTTTACTCCTAATAATGGTACAGCTAATGACGACTGGTTGATTTCACCAAAGTTAGATTTAAGACAAAACTATAGAATTCGATATAAATACAAGGCAGGTAGCGCAACAGCAGCTAATACACTTCAAGTTTTGATTACAAATGTTGGAAGTAATGGAAATATTGCTCCAACTGATTTTAATACAACAACTCCATTATGGAGCGGTAGCTTGACAAATACAGTGTATCAGGAGCGTATTATTAATCTTATTGGTCGTGGTAGTGCTACTGTTGATGGAGATGTAGTAAACATTGCTTTCCGTATTCCACCAGGAACAAACAACGCAAACAAGATCTTTATTGACGATGTAGTAATTGAGCCAATCCCGCCATGTCCGGATCCTATGGATTTAGGAATAGTGACAGGTAGCATCACGTCTACTTCTGCACAAGTATTCTGGACACCTGGATATCAGGAAACACAATGGCAGGTAGCGGTTCAGCCACTTGGAACAGGAGTTCCTGCAGCTACTTTCGCTGGACCTGTTACAACAAATAACATCAACTTCCTTGCGAATACGAATACCGTTAACGGTACTCCGTTACAACCAGGAAATCAATATGAAGTATATGTAAGAGCTATATGTGCTGATCCAAATGTAAGCCAATGGATAGGACCTATCGTATTCAGAACGCTTCTTTGCGAAACGGTTGATATGTGTGCGTATACTTTCACAATGACTGATACTGCGTCTAACGGATGGGGAGCAGGAGTTAATATGAGCGTTATCCAAAACGGATTGGTTGTTGCTACTTTGAACGGTCCTGCAAACGGACAGGCTTCATCAACACAGATAGTTAATTTCTGTCCAGGAGTACAATTTGAATTATTCTGGAACCCAAGTGGTGCTACTCCGGCTAACTTAGCTCAGGTAGGTGTATCGATTACTAATTTCTACGGAGAAGTGGTTTATACTAAACCAGCTGGAACAGGAAGACCAAACAGTCGTTTGTATAGAGGTATGCCTTATTGTTCTACAATTACCTGTCCTTATCCAACTAACCTGACAGTGGAGCAGACTTCGTCTTCTTCAGCCAACATTAGCTGGACGCCAGGAGGAACAGAAACACTATGGGAATATGTTTTCCAACCTGCAGGAGGTCCTTACCCAGGGTCATTGCCTGGAACACGTGTAAACGTGCCTAATGCAAACATTTTAGGATTGCCGGTTGCAATACCTCAAGAATATTATGTAAGAGCTATTTGTGGACCAGATAACATTAGTTATTGGTCAGGACCATATGAATTTACACTTTACAACTCACCAGGTTGTATTGGTGTCGATATTGAAGGTGTGACAATGTCAATTGGAGAAGAAAAGCTTCTTTGTCCTAGCGATAATTGTATTGATTTGACCGCAACTTATTTCCAAACACAGGCAACTACAAGTTATAGAGTAGAAAGTGTTGACTATGCGCCACCTTTCCCACTAGCGGGTACTTCTACAAGTATTGTACTTCCTATTACTGTAGATGATGACTGGTCGCCACTTGTTGATTTGACGCTATTAAGTGATCCTACAGGAAATAGCAGACCGTTTAATTTCTGTTTCTTTGGAGACTCTTATAGCAAATTATTAGTAACAGATAACGGCGCAATTACATTTAGTATTGCGGGACCGCAAGGAAATGGAGGTATGTATACACCATCAGGACCTAATGCAGGATATCAGCTATTTAACAATAGTACGATTCCATTGATTCCGGCTATGACTCAAACAATTCAATTGCCATACAGAAATTCTATTTCTGGAGTATTACAGGATTTGGATCCAGGTAACTCACCTATAGATGCTTCGATCAACTATACAGTTCTTGGTACTGCTCCTTGTAGAGCTTTCGTATTGAATTTTTATAAACTGTCTCTTTGGGGTGGTGCTTGTAACACTGGTGAAAAGCAGACCAGCCAGATTGTTTTATATGAGGGAAGTAACATCATTGATGTATATGTAGAAAAAAGAACTTCTTGTGCGGGCCATAATGGTGGACGTGGTGTTATTGGTCTTCAAGGAGATACAAATACAGAGTTTGCTGTTCCTCCTGGAAGAAATACAGGAACTTGGCAAGCAGAGCGTGAAGCTTGGAGATTTATTCCAAACGGAGCTAACTCTAACGTAGTTTTCAAATGGCTTAAAGATGGAGAGTTTTACAGTAATGACCTAACTGTTAACGTTTGTGTTGATGATGTAAACTTAATGCAGGCTGTAGCTTTGTATGACAAGTGTGATGGAACTAGCTTTGAAAGAAAAGCTGAAGTAACTTTAAAAGTAGATGAGTTCCCAATCAATGAGCCAAATGATTTACTTGCATGTACAGGTAACACTGCTCCGTTTGATTTAACAGTAAATACAGCGGTAATCCTTGATGGCGTTGCTAATGCTGCTGATTATGAAATATCTTACTACTTGACACCGGAAGAAGCTGAAGACGGATCTACTCCAGGAATTACTTCTGTTATTTCTACAGTTTTAGCTCCTATTTATGTTAGAATTGAAAAGATTTCAACTGGATGTTATGTGACAAGAGACTTTAATGTTGATCCAAGTTCTCCACTACCTGTATTTACAGTAACAGGAGACAGAATACTTTGTGAAGGAGATTCTACTACTATAACTGTAGAGGCGACTAACTTTGTTGTTGGTGATGCTGATTTTGAATGGACATTGCCTGATGGAACTATTTCTACCCAGACAGGACCTACATTCGATATTACTGCGGCAACAGCTGCTGATGCTGGAACTTATAGTGTGAAAGTTACAACAGGTTGTGATGAAACCTTAGAATTTACTGTAGAAGTAAATAGTATCGATACGGATTTCACTTATCCTACACCGGTTTGTCCTTCAGGTACTATTAGTCCAACGCCAGTAACAGCTGCGACATTTACAGCAGGTGGAAGCTATACAATTTCTCCAGCATTGCCAATTGATCCGGCTACCGGAACAATTACTCTTGACGGAGCAACAGCAGGTGACTATATTGTTACTTATACAGTAACTCCTGCAATTACGAATTGTACAGATGATAAGATAGGCCAGTTTGCAATAACTATAGCCGGTACTACTATCCTGCCAGTGGTTACGTTCAATTATACAACACCAGTTTGTAAAAGCGCTACTACAAATCCAATGCCTAATTTGGCACCGAATTTTACAACTGGAGGACAGTTCACTTCGACAGATGCTAACATTTCTGTGAATTTGACAACAGGAGAAATTAACCTGGCAAATACACAGCCTGGTACTTATACGATTAACTATTTAATACCAGCTGATCCTGCACAATGTAAAGCAGGAGGAACGTTTGATGCAACTATTGTAATTACTAATGCTATTACACCAGTAACAAGCTTTGGTTATGCTGATGATAGTTTCTGTTCAGGTGGTGTTCAAGTAGGACAATTGCCAACTGGTACTTTTGATGCCGGTGGACGATTTACGGTTGAACCTGCTACAGGATTAAATGTTAATACTACTACAGGTGAATTTATGCCAGGCACAACTACACCAGGAACGTATGTGATTAAGTATGTAATAGAAGCTGACCCTGCACTATGCCGTAGCAGATCAGAGTCTTCATATACTGTGACTATTGAGAATACATTTGATATCACTATTACTGACGAATGCCGAAACAATGAATATGTTCTTATTGCTGAACCTTCAGATCCAAGCTATACTTTCGTATGGAAAGATGCTCTAGGTGCTCCGGTTGGAACAAACAGCAATATCTTTAATGTTTCGCAATATGTTGCAAACCTTTCAGGGGAGCCTCAGTATCCATTGAACTTTACGGTAACTATCAGTACAGCTACTGGTTGTCAGAATGTGAAACCGGTAACAGTGGAAAGTACTTTCTGTGATATTCAGAAGGGTATTTCGCCAAACAACGACGGTAAAAATGATTATTTTGACCTAGCTGGTTTCAATGTGAAGAAATTGAGTATCTTTAACCGCTATGGAACGGAAGTTTACAGTCGTACGAACTATACTAATCAATGGAGAGGTCAGTCTAACAAAGACAAAGAGTTACCTGACGGAACCTACTATTATGTAATAGAGCGTAGCGGTGTACCTTCTAAAACAGGATGGATTCAAATCAATAGACAAACAAAATAGATATGTCAATAACACTGCCTGCTGTATGGCGGGCAGTGTTTTGATACTATAAAAAAATCAAACCAATGAAAAAAATACTTTTCACCGCACTGATAACACTGTCGGTTTTTGTTGATGTTGAAGCGCAGCAAGACCCGCATTATACGCAGTATATGTATAATATGAACGTGATCAATCCAGCCTATGCGGGTTCAAAAGAAAATCTGTCTTTTGGATTATTGTATAGACAGCAATGGGAAGGAATCGAAGACGCTCCTAGAACGTTTACTTTTTCAGGACACTCTCCTGCCGGAAAGAACGTAGGTTTAGGTTTGTCTGTGATTTCTGACGAAATTGGTCCTGTTAAAGAACAAAATGTTTATGGGGATTTCTCCTATACTTTAAATCTTGGTGGAGAGCATCGTTTGGCCTTAGGTATTAAGGCAGGTGCTACTTTCCAAAAAATAGGTTTGTTTTCAGATATTAACGGAACGTTGCCTGATCCAAGTGATGAAGCATTCTCTGAAGATAGCAACAATACCTATTTCAATATCGGAACAGGATTTTTCTATTACACTAATAATTATTACATCGCTTTGTCGGTTCCAAACATGCTTAAATCAAAGCACTTGAATGTTAGGAGAGATGGACAAGAAAGACACTATGGTGAAGAAACACAGCACTATTTCTTAACGGGAGGTTATGTGTTCCAATTGACAGATAACATCAAATTTAAACCGTTTGCAATGGTTAAGTCAGCTTTTGATGCGCCAGTATCATTTGACGTTTCGACTAACTTTTTATTCAGTGAAAAGTTTGAGATTGGAGCAACTTACAGATTGGATGACTCTTTTGGAGGAATGGTTAACTATGCAATTACTCCAAACCTGAGAATTGGTTATGCTTATGACAGAATCATTTCTGACCTGAAAGTAACTACTCCGGCTTCTCACGAGGTTATATTGTTATTTGATTTGAATTTCCCGAAAAAGGTATCACGTTCACCAAGATATTTCTAACCTAAAAGCGACCTAGA
Source organism: Flavobacterium microcysteis (assembly GCF_006385255.1). Classification (GTDB taxonomy): domain Bacteria; phylum Bacteroidota; class Bacteroidia; order Flavobacteriales; family Flavobacteriaceae; genus Flavobacterium; species Flavobacterium microcysteis. Next base: position 77,233 of record NZ_VFJE01000050.1, on the reverse strand, counting down.
CAATGAAAAATTTATATATTACATTAAGTTTTGTGATCGCTAGTATGACACTATCAGCACAAAATAAAGATACCGAAAAGGCTGACAAACTATTCAATAGATTTGAATATGTTGATGCGTCTAACGAATACCTGAAGCTTATTGAAAAAGGTAAGGCTGATAATTATGTATATAAGCAACTGGCCGATAGCTACTATAATGTATTTAATACCAAAGAAGCTATCAAGTGGTATGCTAAGGCAACACAAGAAAAGCAAGATGCCGAAACCTATTACAGATATGCCCAAATGCTAAAAGCAGAAGGAAAGTATGAAGAGTCAAATGCGCAAATGCAGAAATTTGCAAGTATGTCTCCAAACGACCAGAGAGCTGTAGCATTTAAGCAAGATCCAAACTATCTTCCAAAGTTAAAAAGCCAAACGAAGCTGTTTGATGAAAAGTCATTAGATATTAACAGTGACCAGTCTGATTTTGGAGCTGTATTGACAAATGACAACACATTGTACTTTGCCAGTGCAAGAAACAAGTCAAGAAAGACTTACGGATGGAATGAAGAACCATTCTTGGATCTTTACAAATCAACTTACAATGCTAACGGAACATTCAGCGAGCCTGTAACTGTTTCGGAAATCAATACAAAATTCCACGACGGTCCAGCTTCGATTACTGCAGATGGAAACACTATGTATTTTGCCAGTGAAAGTTTTAAAGAAGGTGATTTCGAAAAAGACAAATCGAAAAAACTTAAATTCGGACAAGTATATTTGTTTAAAGCAACTAAAGAAGGTGATAAATGGAGCAATGTAAAAGCGCTTCCATTTAACAGTAAGGAATATTCTGTAAGTAACCCAAGCATCAGCAAAGATGGTAAAACGCTTTACTTCTCTTCTAACATGCCAGGTTCTCTTGGTGGGAATGATATCTGGAAAGTAGCTGTTAATGCTGACGGTGGTTTTGGAACTCCTGAAAATCTTGGATCTAAAGTAAATACGGAAGGAAACGAAAGCTTCCCTTTCATTACTGATGATAACAGATTATTCTTTTCTTCTGACGGAAGAAAAGGTTTTGGAGGCTTGGATGTTTTCGTAATTGATTTCAATAAGAAAACAGATGCGATAAACGTTGGAGCTCCGGTAAACACATCAAAAGATGACTTTGCGTTTACATTTAATACAGCTAAGAATATTGGTTTCTTCTCTAGTAACAGAACAGGTAATGACAATATCTACCAGGCAACTCCAGTTTGTGGTGTAGAAGTAGTTACTATTGTTAAGGATGCTAAAACTGGTGCCATCTTATCAGATGCAAGAGTTGCTATTCTTGATGAAAAGAAAAATGTTATCGAAACAAGAACTACAGCTGCTGACGGGCAAGTGGTTTACAGTGTAGACTGTAATAAAGCTTATACACTTCAGGTGGCAAAAGACGGTTACGAAAGCAATGTATTCCCTGTTGCTAAAACTAACGGTGGAATCGTAAATGTTAATGCTGAATTGCAACCTATTGATGTGATTGTTACACCTACAGAAATTGTCTTAAAAGAGATTTTCTTCGAGTTTAACAAAAGCAACATCACCCAAGAAGGTGCATTTGAGCTAGACAAGCTAGTTCAAGTAATGAAAAATAACGATCAGTTGGTTATCATGGTTAAGAGTCACACCGATAATAGAGGTAGCGATGCTTACAACCTAAACCTGTCTGACCGAAGAGCAAAATCAACTGTTCAGTACGTTATTTCTAAAGGAATCGACAAATCTAGAATTTCTGGAAAAGGCTATGGCGAAAGCGAGCCTAAAGTGGATTGCAAAGAAAACTGTACAGAAGAAGATCACGCTAAAAACAGAAGAAGTGAATTCTTGATTGTTAAGAAGTAATTTTTCTAAAGTGAATATAAAAAAGGGAAGCTGAAAAGCTTCCCTTTTTTTATAGTGGATAGTTGGAAGTGGAAAATTTATAGTTGAAAGTTTATGGTGGATAATTTATAGTTGGAAGTTTATAGTGGATAGTTTATAGTTAGTGGAAAGGGATAAATAGAAATGAATGATTTTGTACCTGCTTTTGTGTGATTAAAAGCTTTTTGGTAATTCTTGACTTGCTGATAGTACTACTTGTTTTGTCTTTATTTCTTTTTTGGATATAAGTTGCGTCGTGAAGGCTGTTTTTAGCCTTCCTGAGAGGCCTTCTCTTGATTTATATGTCAATATCTGAAATTTGTTTTTAAAGAGAATAAGTCAAATAATTAGAGATGTTTTTCTGTGAACGAAATAGGAGAGAAAGAAGGGCATTTGATTATCGAGAACTTTACACCAAAAACATATTCTTCCGAATATGTATAAAATGAATTTTGCATACCTTTTTTTGTTTGGCATTGGATTCACTAAATCTGCTTAATTATTTTTAATCTGTGGCTAATCCTTAAAAACTGTTTTAGGTTCAGATGTGCTTTAATTTCATTGATGCTAGCTTTAAGGCATTTTTGTCAATAAAACAGTTCTGTTTTTTATGTTTGCCTTTAGAGGGCGGACTCTTTTTAATTAATACAATACGGATAAGGCCGTTTATAAGCCTTTTTAGAGGCTTTTTCCTGAATTAGCTAAAGATGTAGCCTCAATTCTTTTTTGGCCGTAAACAGGTCAGGAAATTGACAGATGCCTGGTGAGAATATATTCCGGGAATTTGTAGAAAGCGAACGAGATTGTAAAAGCGAATGAAGCTTCGATTTAATGGGTGTATATTAAACAGATACTATAAGCGCTGGAAATGACCACGATAATGATGAAACGATGCTATAATGGTTTTTCTGAGAAGTCATTATAAATAAAAATCCCCGTTGAGTTATCAACGGGGATTTTTTATTTATGTAACCTTTATCTTAGTTAACTACGATATCGTCGATACCAAAGTTTGTTGTAAGTCTTGGGTTTGAAAGTCCAGAACCAGTATATTCAAAGACGAAGAATCCGTTTCCTGTAACACCTGCAGGAATATTGAATGTTCCAGCGTTTACAAAAGTTTGGCTTGTTCCAATGGTAAAGCTTGAAGTAATATCTACAAGATTTGCATTTCTAATGTCTTGACCAGGAGTGTAATTCGTTGTATAATATACTTTCAGAGGAGCATGTCCTGCTACCGGGAATGAAACTTTATATTTGAAACTCATAGTGCTTGCAGCTGTCATATCAACCGGCATGAAGAACATTGTTTTGTTATCTTCATTTGGTGATCCAAACGATGTCATTTCAAGATATTTTGAAGCTGTCGTTTTGATAGTCCACACTTTAGTTCCAAGAAATGGTTTGTTGAAATAGTTAGGGAAACTAGTTTGGTTAGCAACATAGCTTTCAAAGTTTTCAGTAAAGCTTCCTAAATAGTTGAAGCTTCTTGTACCGCTCAATTGGATATCGCTTTCGTATCTTACGATGAATTGGAAGTCAGAATTGTATTTCGTCATTACACCTCTGATTTTTCCGCTTCCAGAAGGAACTCTGTTTCCTGAAAAAGGAGCGAAGCTACTAAAACGGATAATGTTAGAAGCACTACTTGTAGTTGCAGACGTGATAAAGTGGTTTGTTGCACCACCGCCTGAATCAATATCATAATACTTTCTTCCTACAGAACCATCTGCAAAACGTACATCATTGATTTCGATAAGCGTGTTCAAGTTAGCATTAGTATACGCTTGAGCAAGAGTTACTGTTCTTACCATATCATCCTCATTCACTCTTGTACAAGAAGGGAAGATTGATTGTCTCCAAACGTTTTCAGAGATTCTTCCAATCTGAGTTCCTTGGTATAGAGCACCAATCTGCAAAGAGTTGAAAACATTTGCATAGTACAAACCTTTTAGCTTGATGTAAACTTTAGTTCCAGGCGTAAATCCTTCTGCAAAAGTTGAAGAAACGTTCAAAGCAATACTGAATCCTACTGGAGCTCCTGTTTCAGGAAGCGTTTGCATAGAAATAGTTTTAAAGAAAGTTCCTTTCTCGTCGCTTGAAGTAACATATCCTTCAATGATATCATCGTCTTCATATAGCTTTGGAGTACCCGAAGCCATTGCGATAATCTGCTGAACAGTTTTGGTAGCCGTCAATCCCGGATCAACGCAATCCAAGTTTGGCGTGCCATAGTTGTCATCATTAGCACAACCAGAAATTAATCCGGCAGCAATCATTGAGACAAATATAGATTTAAATATAATAGATTTCATTTTTTTACTTTTAATAGAATTAGTTGTAAACTCTAATATTATCAATTTGATATGTACCGTCAAGTGTCGTACCATTTCCTTTTACTTTGAATGCAATATGAGCAGTTCCTGTAAATCTTGACAAATCAATTACTCCTGATTTAATAAATTGGTAGTAAGTAGCAGAAGTTGTCGGGAAAGTAGCATTCAATGTTTGCCATGTAGCAGCAGTAACATTGGTTCCGTCAAAGTCAGTTGAAATCAATACTTCAATTGTGTTGGCAGCATTGTCAACAAAAGCCTGAGCTGTCTGGAAAACTAATTTTTCACCTTCCTGAGCATCAAGGTTAATACCTGGTGTAATTAACCATGCTATGTTAGAAGTCTGGCCAGATTGATAAGATGTGAATTCTGCATAACCATTACCGCTGTAAACTTGGTTTGTCCAACGAGGAGTACCCGCTTCTGCAAAGTTTAACCATCCTTCTTTTTCAAAAAGTGTATTGTCAGCAGCTCCGGAAAAATCTTCACCAAAAATTAGTGGAGTATATTCAGGAAGTGTAGTATCGTCATCATTTACACAGCTTGACATCATTCCCATCGTAAGAGATGCGAATAATAATGTTGTTATCTTATTCATTTTCATAATACGCAATTATTAGAAGTTGATGTAAAGGTTTACAAAATAAGTTCTTCCGTATCCATAGAAATACTTAGGAGCAAAAGCAGGAGTTCCGCTAGAAACGTCTCTGTTCAACTCTTGGTAGTTAGCATTTCTTGCTTGTTCAAATCCACCCGTTTTGTAAGTCTGGTCAAACACGTTGTTGATACTTGCAAAGAATCCTACAGTCTTACCATCGATTCTCCATGATTTTCCTCCAGTTAAATTTACTAAATAAAAATCATCAAATTTCTCTTGTTTCAACAATTTTCTTGCATTCTCACGGTCAATATCAGAGAATGGGAAATCCATTCCGTAAGGATCTGCAGAGTTTTCGAAGAAATTGTGTGTTCTCAATAACGCAGATACATCTAAATAATTGCTTGCAAGGTAGTTTGCGTTAGCACCAATCCACCAGAAGTGAGGATCTCTATACTCAAGACCAACAGAGTAAGCTTGTTGTGGCATACCTGGAAGACGGTAGTTTTTCAAGTTAGCTTGCCCAAAATTCACTTGTGTGTTTGGAGCACCTACGCTTGCTACAGAACCTTCTTGAACAAGAGCTGCAAGAGCGTCATTGTTGATGCTTACAGTAGGATTGTTGTCATAAGTATACTGTCCGTAAGTACCGGTAGCAGTGAATTTTAATGTTGGTATGATTTGGTATTCGATACCCAATTCAACACCCATATTTTTCTTGTTGATGTTTGTTACTGTTTCAGCAACGAAAGCGTTAGCATCTGATCCGTCTCCTTCAAATACTCCTTCAGCAAAGAAGAATGAAGTTTCAGTAGCATTTTTGATAGTTGAATAGAAACCTGTCAATCTTGCTTTCAATTTAGGAGCTCTGATGATATAACTTGCATCAACACTCATGATGTTTTCGCTGTCGATATCTGGAACGATGATGTTGTTCAAACGTGCATTTGGGAAAGTGTTTCTCAATGAAGGCGCTTTAGTCATGTAGATTGCATTCACATCAAACATCTGTCTTCCTGTCATTTTATATGTAAAACCTCCTTTGAATCCAAAGTTTTCAAAAATGATCTTGTCGCTTTTTCCGAAAGAGTTACTTGCGTAAAGTCCGTTTTTGTATAGACCTTCTCTTTGGTATTGAGAACGAGAGAATGATTGAGCAAGATAGAAATCAAATGTGCTGTAGTTGAATTTAAACTGTGCGAAAGCATCAGCTACATCAGCAAGCAAGTTGTAGTTATAACCATATGTATCTCCCACACCTACTTGTCTGTTTGGATTGTTCAAGTCAGACTGTGCGAAATCTCCAGTATAGAAATTGTCAATATCATTAAAATACTGTCCTCCAAGAAGGTCAAGCATGTTTTGGAAGTTATGCGATTTTAGTTTTCTGTAAGTCGCACCAGCATTAAGGATGATGTTGTCAGAAAGCTGAGTGTTTAAGATAGAGTTTGCAGTCCAAGTCTTATCATCTGTTCTGTCTTCATAAAGTGCATAAACACTGTTTCCTGCAGCAGTTCTACCGTTAGCAGCATACATAGCTCTCCAGTCGATTTGTCTGTTAGTCAAGAAACGAGCTCTTGATGCTTCTAAAACGTTAGCTTCTGAATCACCTACGAAAGTATTTCCATCATACATTGAAGTATAGTAGCTAGGAAGATTTCTGTAGTAAGTAGGATCAGGGTTGTTTACGTTTTGGAAATCAAGACGGCTGTTTCCGATTTTACCAAATTGGTAAGAAACGTTTGTGTTTAAATTCGTCTTGTCAGTAATTTTCCAGTAGTGGCTTAGCATGAAAATAGGCTCTTCAACATCTTTGTCTCTTGAGTTTCTTTTCTCGCCATCTTGCCATCCCCAGTAAGAGTTGTATTTTTCTCCAGCTATTTTATTAACTTCAGCTGTGTTTGGAGAGTTTTTACCTCTGCTGTTTTGAGCATAGATTGATGTAAAGTTCAAGCTGTGCTTATCATTAAATCTTTTTTCGATACTTGCAAAGAAAGAGTTAGCGCTGTAGTCAGTTCCATCAAAGTAACCTTCCTGAGCCCATCTTCTTGAAGCAGAAATTACATAAGCAATTCCGTCTTTGTTCATTCCTGAAGCATGAGTTCCCATCATTCTCCAGCTATAGTTTGTATTGGTTCCAGAGAAAGAGATTCTGGTACCAGGTCTGTAAAATGAAGCCCTTGTATTGATTTCCTGAGTTCCTAAGATACCTCCGAAAGTGTAATCAGATGGAGCAGAACCCATTGTAAATTCCTGGTTTCTAGTAGCATCGTTCAAACCTCCCCAGTTACTCCATTGTGGTCTACCGTCATATACTTTGTTCATGACGATACCGTTAATCATGGTTGTTCCGTATTCATTGTCTAAACCTCTGATTCTGAAACGAGCCTGGCCCCAGTTGAAAGCTGCAGATTGCTGGAAAGCATCTCTTGTTGCCTGTAATAATCCTGAAGTACTTTCAGAACCACTGTTGTCATCACCCAAATCGTTTTCGGTAATGGTAATCAAACTCAATTGTTGTTCAGAAGTAATGTCTTCTGCTAAAACAACAACTCCCAAGTCTAAAGGTTGCCCCTCAACGTCAATAGACAGGATTTGACGAGAATAGCCAGAACTTGAAACTTCAAGAAGATGGCTGCCGTTTGGCGCATTTTCGAAAACAAATATACCGTCTGAATTTGTCAAAGCGGTCAATGTTGTGTTTCGAATTGTAGCTACTACATTTTGCAATGGTTTTTGTGTTTTTGAATCAACAACCTTACCCTTAACTAGAGCGCCTTGTTGAGCAAAAGCAAAAACGACTTGCATTACAAATAAAATGCTAATTACAAGTTTTTTCATAAATAAATTTAATGATTAATCCCTTTTTGTTAGAAATACAATTTCTTAACGGCGGCAAAGTTACATTATTAATTAATATTATTTACTTTTGCTCCCAAGTTTATGTTAAACTTCATATTTAATTAATATTGGATTTATGAGAATTAAAAAATTTATTGCCCTTTTCATTGTATTATCTTCAATAAATGTAGCGCAAGCTCAGGACAAGAAGTTTAAGGTGCAAACTATTGCGTTCTACAACTTTGAGAACTTGTTTGACACGATCAACAATGCAAATGTGAATGATGAGGAGTATACCCCAACAGGTACACAAAATTGGACAGGAGAGAAGTACAAGAAGAAACTGGCAAACCTTAGCAGAGTCCTAAATGAAATAGGAACCAGCGACCAGCAGAAGGAATCTCCAGTAATTATTGGTGGTTCTGAAATCGAAAACCGTGGTGTTCTTGAAGATTTGATAAAGCAGCCGCTTTTGATTAACAAAGATTATGGGATTGTTCATTATGACTCTCCAGACAAAAGGGGAATTGATGTGGCGCTATTGTACCAAAAAAAGCATTTCAAGCCAACGAGCTCAGTTAATGTTCCGTTAATCATTTACGACCAGACAGATAAGACAAAAAGAATTTATACTCGTGACCAATTGTTGGTGACTGGTTTGCTGGATGGTGAAGAAATGCACTTTATCGTAAACCACTGGCCATCACGTTCAGGAGGTGAGCAAAAGTCAAGCCCAAACCGTGAGGCAGCTGGAAGACTGAACAGAAAGATTATCGATTCGTTGTATAATATCAATCCAAACGCAAAAATCATTACAATGGGTGACTTAAATGACGGCCCATATAACAAGAGCGTTAAAGTGGAATTAGGAGCGAAAGCCAAAAAAGAAGAAACCAAAGAAAGAGGCATGTATAATCCAATGGAAGAAATGGCCAACAAAGGAATCGGGACATTGGCATACCGCGATGCTTGGGATTTATTCGACCAGATGATCCTTTCAGAGCCACTAATCAGAAAAGACTATACTTCCTACCGTTTCTGGAAAGCAGGAGTTTACAACAAACCTTTCCTTACGCAAACAACAGGACAATACAAAGGATATCCGCTTAGAAACTCCAACGGACAAGTTGGATTCAGCGATCACTTCCCGGTGTATCTGTATCTGATAAAAGAAGTAAAATAATTTTAAAGGCTAGTTTTTCACTAGCCTTTTTTATTTTTAGTAATTTAGTAGAAATATTAAAGCTATGGCAATTTCAAAACCATTCAATCTCAATCAGTGGATTGAAGAGAACAGGCATCTGCTAAAACCGCCTGTTGGAAATAAAAACATTTATGTAGATTCAGAAGATTATATCGTAATGATAGTAGCCGGACCCAATGCCCGTAAAGACTACCATTATAATGAAACGGAAGAATTATTCTATCAGCTTGAAGGCAGTATAAAAGTAATCATTCAGGAAGACGGCGAACGCAAGGAAATGGAACTCCACGCCGGAGATATGTATCTTCATCCGGCAAAAACGCCTCACTCTCCGGTTCGTTCGGCAGGCTCTATAGGTCTGGTTATCGAAAGAAAAAGAGCAGGAAAAGGTTATACGGATGGACTACTTTGGTTCTGCGACAATTGCAACCATAAATTGTATGATGTTTATTTTGAACTCAACGATATTGAAAAAGACTTCTTGCCGCATTTTCAGCATTTTTACAATTCCAAAACATTAAGGACATGTACAAAATGCGGAACCATTATGGAAGCCGATAAAAGATATACATTAAAGAGATAATTTTTTGTACTCTCAAAAACTATAAACCTTGCCCAATCGGCGAGGTTTTTTTGTAGTGCTAAAAAAAACATAATTCAGATAACAGTTTTACCTTTAATGCCCTACCTTTGCGCCGCATTTAAAATTATCCTTAAAAAATGGACGATTATTATCAGAAGAACATTTTATTAATTTAAGGACAGCATGTCATCCTGCAGGCTGTTCTTAGAAATAGCATTGCATTATGATCACATTCTACAAAAATGACAACGGGCTTATCCCTGCCCAAAACCCAAACGAAAGCTGCTGGATTAATGCGGTTTCTCCAACAGCAGAAGAAATCAAATACCTTCTCGAAGATTTAAAAATTCCCGAAGCTTTTTATAACGATATTGAAGATATTGACGAGCGTCCGCGTCTTGAAACCGAAAACGGCTGGAATCTCATTATCCTAAGAATTCCTTTTAAAAGCAATGACGAAAAGCTTCCGTTTAATACGGCACCATTGGGACTGATTTTTAATGAAGATGTTTTTGTTTCCTTATGCTTTCAGCCCAACGACATGCTTGAAGATTTTGTGTTGTACACACAACGTAAAAAAATAGCAATCGCTTCACATTATGATTTAGTGCTCAAATTACTGTTGTCGTCTAGCGTTTGGTATCAGAAATACCTGAAACACATCAACCAGCGTATTAAATTGGCCGAAAGCAATTTAGAAAAATCAATCAAAAACGAAGAACTTCAGGCACTGCTACAGATTGAAAAATGTTTGGTGTTTTTTATAACATCTTTAAAAGGTAATGACATACTATTCCACAGAATCAAGAATCTAAAAAACCAAAAAACAGATCTTAATCCTGATCTGGTTGAAGACGTGGAAATCGAATTGCGTCAGGCAGAAGAAACGACCAATGTATACAGTAATATCTTGACCGGAATGATGGATGCCTACGCTTCTGTGATTTCGAACAATCTGAACGTTATCATGAAAAGACTGACTTCCATTTCAATTATTCTGATGATCCCTACACTTGTAGCAAGCTTGTATGGAATGAATGTGCCTAATAATCTTCAGGCAAGTCCGCTGGGATTCTGGATTATCCTGCTCATGTCGTTACTGATTTCGGTTCTGGGCGTCTTTATATTTAAGAAGCGAAATCTGTTTTAATTCTTTAAGAAAAGGAAAGGCAATTGCTAAAAAAACATTTTGATTCGCAAAATCCACCTATAAATCATAACTTCGCAAAAAATAATACAATTTACAATCAAAAAGTTATAAATGGCAACAATAGCAAATCAATTTGGAATGACTGAAGCCTTGCAACAATTGGGCTTGGCAGCAATTAACGAAGGAACTTCAACAGGAAACAGCTGGTTTTCAAATGGCGAGATCATTGAAAGCTATTCTCCGGTTGACGGTCAGCTGATCGGAAAAGTAAAAACTACTACTAAAGAAGATTACGAAAGAGTAATGAAAAGCGCAACTGAAGCTTTCAAAACTTTCCGATTAATGCCGGCGCCACAACGTGGAGAAATTGTTCGTCAGTTTGGTCAAAAATTGCGTGAGAAAAAAGATGCACTGGGTAAATTGGTTTCCTATGAAATGGGTAAATCATTACAGGAAGGTCTTGGAGAAGTTCAGGAAATGATCGATATCTGTGACTTCGCTGTAGGATTGTCTCGTCAGTTGCACGGATTGACAATGCACTCTGAGCGTCCAGGACACAGAATGTATGAGCAATACCACTCTTTAGGAGTTGTTGGAATCATTTCTGCGTTCAACTTCCCGGTAGCCGTTTGGTCTTGGAATACAGCTTTGGCTTGGATCGCAGGTGATGTTTGCGTTTGGAAGCCATCTGAAAAAACTCCATTATGCGGTGTTGCTTGTCAAAACATCATCGCAGAAGTCTTGAAAGAAAATAACCTTCCAGAAGGAATTTCTTGCTTGATCAACGGTAACTACAAAGTAGGTGAGTGGATGACTTCTGACGTTCGTGTTCCGTTGGTTTCTGCAACAGGTTCTACAAGAATGGGTAAAATCGTAGCTCAGGCTGTAGCAGGACGTTTAGGAAAATCATTATTAGAATTAGGAGGAAACAATGCTATCATTGTAACTCCGGATGCAGATATCAAAATGACAGTTATCGGAGCTGTTTTTGGGGCTGTAGGAACTGCAGGACAAAGATGTACTTCAACACGTCGTTTAATTATCCACGAAAGTATTTACGATAAAGTAAGAGATGCAATCGTTGCTGCTTACGGACAATTGAAAATAGGAAACCCATTAGATCAAAACAATCACGTTGGACCGCTTATCGATACGCATGCAGTTGAAATGTACAACAAAGCGTTAGAAAAAGTAGTTGCTGAAGGCGGAAAAATTATCGTTGAAGGTGGCGTTCTTTCTGGCGAAGGTTATGAAAGCGGATGTTATGTAAAACCAGCAATTGCTGAAGCAGATAACTCTTTTGAAATCGTACAGCACGAAACATTTGCACCTGTTTTATACCTGTTGAAATATTCCGGAGAAGTTGAAAATGCAATCGACCTTCAAAATGGCGTAGCACAAGGACTATCTTCTGCAATCATGACAAACAATTTGCGTGAAGCAGAAAGATTCCTTTCTGTTGCAGGTTCTGACTGTGGAATTGCTAACGTAAACATCGGAACTTCAGGTGCTGAAATTGGTGGAGCGTTTGGTGGTGAGAAAGAAACTGGAGGTGGACGTGAATCAGGTTCTGACGCTTGGAAAGTATACATGAGAAGACAAACCAATACAATCAACTATACAACCAAATTGCCTTTGGCACAAGGTATTAAGTTCGATTTGTAAGATTTAGATATTCTTTATAAATAATAAAAGTCCCGCTGAAAAGCGGGACTTTTTTGTTTAAAATTAATTGATTATATCAACCTTATGCCTAAAACAAACTCCAATAAGTGTACGTCTTTATTGCTTTGCGGCTCTGCGCCTTTGCGTGAAATAATTGCTCGCAAAGGCGCAGAGCCGCAAAGTTCCTAATAATGGAAATTTGGTATAAACTCCCCGATAATCATTTTACATTTCCGGAAATAAAAACCTTTCGTCAAAACAACCAAGCCATTGGTCAAATGAATTTCCTGATGTATGACTGAACTGCGTACTTCGCACAAAAATAAATTTGACATGAAGAAACAGGTTTTTTATCTGGTACTATTTTTTGCACCAATTATCAGCAAAGCACAAACGGGTATTTCAGGACAAGTCAAGGCGGATTATGTGCCTTTTTCCAATTATGTACGCCCAATAGATAGCGTAAAGACAGATTCCAAAAGCGACTTTAAGAGAGTACAAGCGGCTTTGGAAATACCGCTCTCTCTTAAAATGGTTGATGAGAACAAGCCAAAATTATGGTCGCTGTATGTTCAGGGAAGCTATGCGGCTATGGAAAACAAATATTATGAAGAGAAATTGTTTCCTACAGAATTGCTAAATGCGCAGATAGGAGTAAAACACATCCGGCCAATTGGAGGCAAATGGTCCATGATGGCAACCTTATCCGTTGGTGTTTATACCGATTTGGAACAGATTACTACCGATGATGTTTTGCTACAGGGTGGTGTGCTTTTTATCAAAAATTTCAAGCCTAATTTGGCTTTCGGATTTGGTCCGGTATTGACCAATGCTTTTGGTGTTCCTATGGTATTGCCAGGGATTTATTTCAATTGGGAAACCCAAACTGCCTTGCATTTTAAGATAGCATTTCCTGAAGGTGCCGAAATAGGCTACAGATTTACGCCTAATTTTGACTTAAAAGCAGTCGTAGAATTGGATGGTATGACTGCCGAAGTTTCTCGAGATGGAAAATCAAAACTGTTAGGCTACCAACAAGTAATTGCAGGAATACGTCCTCAGTTTAAATTAGGCGAACATTGGACAGTTGATTTTACAGCTGGCTCTACACTCACACGTTCCTTCCAGACAAATGACAGGAAGCTTAGCGATATTTTTAAGGAAAAAGACATGGCCAATCCAAAGTTTACGACCACGTTTTATGGTGCGGCAGCTTTAAAATGGAAGTTTTAGATTATCGGCTCAGAAGGTTTTTATACACTACCTCTTTCAGGAGCGCTTCCCTGCGTGTTCTTGAAATGGGTAGTTGCTGTCCGTTAATAGAAAGACGCCCGCCGGCTATAGAATCGATATGGTCGATATTTACCAGAAAGGATTTATGAATCCTGAAAAACTTTTCTTTAGGAAGCGTTTCTTCTAACGATATCATAGTCTGATGAATAACCAAAATTTGGTTTTTGAAATGCAACTTTGCATAATTCTGCATTCCTTCGATGTAAAGAATATCAGTCCAGGATATTTTCTGGAAACCTTCACCTTGACGGATATATAAAAAAGGATCAACCGGAACAGGCTGTTTTGCTGAAGCAGTTAATAAAAACAACTGCTGTGCTTTTAAAGAAGCCTGATAAAACCGTTGAAACGTGATGGGTTTTAGCAGATAGTCTACAATTTGAAGGCGATATCCTTCCAAAGCATGTTCAGAATAGGCTGTTGTAAAAATGGCCATAGGAGGACGCTCCAGAGAATCTAAAAATTCCAGACCGGAAAGATAGGGCATATTAATATCCAGAAACAGCAAATCAACCTGCCCGTTTTGGACATATTCTGAGGCTTCGAGTGCAGAAGCGCAGGAACCTACAACTTCCAAAAAATCTACTTTTTCAATAAAATCGATAATGCTATGCCGTGCCAAAGGTTCATCGTCAACAACGAGACACCTGATTATTACTTTTGAAGGCAGTTCCGGATTCATATTCATATCAATTGAGTACTAAAGTAAGAATAATTGTATAGGTATCTTCCGTTTTCTCAATAGACAAATCATAACGGTCTGCATATTGAATATCAAGCCTCTTACGCACATTCTCTAATCCGAGTCCATGATCGTGTGATGATGGTTTATACTGTTCTGTATAGGAATTCTCTATTTTCAGCATTAGATTATGTCCTTCTTGTCTGCACACCAGATTTACATAGCCATTTTCATGAGGAAGCCTTGAAACGTGCTTAAAAGCATTTTCTACCAGCGGCATCAACAGCAATGGTGTAATCTGTAGGCTGCCGTTTTGGATTTCCCATCGGCAATCCACATCCAGTTCATTTCCCCAACGTACCTGCTCAATCCCAACAAGATCTTTTAAATACTTGATTTCAGCATCCAACATCACATATTCTCGATTGGACTGATACAATTGGTAACGGAGAATATCCGAAAATTTGATGAGCAGTTCAGATGCAAGAGGCACATTGCGCTGCATAAGGATATGGATATGGTTAAGCACATTAAACATCAGGTGTGGGTTGATTTGATCCTGCAATATCTTGAGTTGGGCTTCCAAATGATTTTGCTTTAACAGCGCATGCTTTTTCTCCATTATGCCATGTTCCTGATAAAAACGCAGGCCACAGGCCGTACCGTTAATTAATAAAGCAGCCGGAATTGCAGTATAAAAACGGAACCAGAAATGCTCTAAAACCGGCAATTTGGATTGAGGATACATACCTCGTATTTCATAATCTGCAAACAAAACAGATGTCAATGCGAGACATCCCGCCAGTAGAAATACCATAAAAATAAACTGGGCCACAAAAAAGCCCATCTTACCTTTATTCAAAGCTTTAGGTAGCAAAAAATCGCTAAGCGTATGAGCTATAGTAACAGAAAATACTATGAAAAGCAGTGCTTGGTAGACAGCATGCAAGAAACTAAAATTTTGAATCATCTGTGACCAGATGGCAAAGCCTAATGCGCACCAAAAGACACTTATAAATAGCCAATGCTTGTATTGAGAATTTTTTTTCATGTGGAAAGGCAAAGATAATCTTGCTTCGTTAAATTATAGAATATGCAAAGAAGTAAAGATTATTGCTTTTTTTGAAAAATATTTGACCAACGGTACCTACAGATTGACTAATAGCAAATACTATAGCTCATAGGAGAAGAAAAAACGAGTCTGCTTTTTATTTTTCCCACAAACTATC
Source organism: Flavobacterium microcysteis (assembly GCF_006385255.1). GTDB lineage: Bacteria > Bacteroidota > Bacteroidia > Flavobacteriales > Flavobacteriaceae > Flavobacterium > Flavobacterium microcysteis. The sequence goes on along the minus strand of NZ_VFJE01000050.1, from coordinate 61,760 downwards.
TGTAAAATACTGCTTGCTGTCTAAAAAGTTTTCGACTACTTTAAAATTCAACCGGCTTGCCAATTCTTCAATTTCTGCAAAGCTGTATTTTTTAGAAAGTTCTGTCCAAATGGTTTCGTTTTTTTCGAAAGTAAACGATTTGTTTAGCACCCGGCTATAAAACTGCTGTTTGGTCAGGCTGTACAAATAACTGTTGACTTCGCCGTTTTCAGGGTTGTAATGGCAATAAAAATCAAATTGATCTATAGCAATATTGGCATCCAGCTCCCGATTGATTCGGTGAAGCAGGTTCATGTTAAACGCCTTGGTAATTCCATGCGGATCGTCATACGCATTCTGGATAATCCTCGGGCTTTTCTGTAGGTCGATGCCAAGTAATAATTTGTCTCCTTTTTTCATTCCCGAAGCAAACATTTGAAGCAATCTAAAAGCGTCTCCTTTTTTATAATTACCAATGTTGCCTCCCAGAAATAGAAATAAGTTTGGAGTATCTTCTTTGGCTATATCTTCAAGAACATCAAAATAATCGCCAATCTTAGATTCTGTTTTTAGGTTAGGCAATGCAGCAAGCATGCTTTCTTCCAGAATCAATATGGCTTCCTCTGAAATATCAATTGGCATATAAGTGAAATCAGCATTTTTATTTAAGAAAGTACTGAGCAGCTGTTTTGTTTTTGTACCATCACCAGAACCAAATTCTACGATATTGAAATTTCCATTAAAAGCAATCTTATCCAGAATAGCATCCGATTGCCAGGATAAGATTTCCAATTCACAATTAGTTGGATAATATTCCGGCATTTTCATAATCTGTCGAAAAATTTGACTTCCGCTATCGTCATAAAAATATTTGGAAGACAAATGTTTCTTTTTTGCGGTCAGTCCTTCTAGGACATCTTCTGCAAAAGCGGTATAATGGATTGGTTGTGCAGTGTTCATAAGCAGTTATTTTGCGAGACGAATGCCATTGAATTGCCATCGTTCCTGGGCATGAAAAAAGTTTCTGTATGTTTTTCGGCTATGGTGAGTCGGTGTTGCGCAAGAGGCGCCGCGAAGCACCATCTGGTTAATCATGAATTTGCCGTTGTATTCTCCAATGGCGCCTTCCGGTTTTTTAAAATACGGATACGGCAGATAAGCGCTGTTTGTCCATTCCCAACGTTTTCCCCAATTGAATTTGTCGGATGCGGCTTCCCATTCGAATTCGGTTGGAAGTCGCATTTTTTTCCAAGAGGCAAAAGCAGCGGCTTCATAAAAACTGATATGTGTGAGGATGGCGTCAGGATTTATTTCTTCCAATCCGCTTACAGTATAATGGCGCCATATGCCATCAATTTTATGCCAATACAGCGGAGCTTCGATTTTATTTTCGATAATCCAGGACCAGCCTTCATCCAGCCAATAATCAAAATTTGTATAGCCGCCACCTGAGATAAACTCCAGATATTCGACATTAGTAACCAGCGACTTTGAAATTTCAAAATCATGCAGGTATACCTTATGTCTTCCATGCTCATTGTCAAAAGAAAATCCTTCGCCTTCAAATCCTATTTCATAAATGCCTTCTTCAAGCTTTACAAATCCGGATTCCTCATTTTCCTGTTTTTCCCAATCGATATTTTCATCATATATTGGAAAAATAGGATTGTTGCCAAGAATATATTTGATGTCGGTCAAGAGCAGTTCCTGATGCTGCTGTTCATGATTCAGTCCCAGTTCGATTAAGTCTTTCAATTCTTCCGATTTGAGTTGTAACAGTATTTGCATATGCATATCTACATACGAACGGTATTCAAATACTTCCTGCACACCCGGACGGGTAATGTTTCCTCGATTGGCACGGAAGACGCGTTTTCCCACAAAATTGTAATAGCTGTTGAATAAGAAGCTGAAATCGTCATCAAAGATTTTATAATCCGGCAAATGCTCTTTTAAGATAAACTGTTCAAAAAACCATGTAGTATGCGCCAAATGCCATTTTGGAGGACTGACAAAATCGGCAGGCTGCGGTACAAAATCTTCAGTCTTCAGCGTAGTGCAGAGATGTTCTGTGTGTTTTCTGATGGAATTATAACGATCTGAAAGTGTCATTTTATAGGATAGTTAGTATATCTAATTTACAAAGAATGTTTTACAGCATCTTTTAAACTAACTGATTTTAACCTATTTATAACATTGCTAAAAATTTTTACGCAACTGAAGCAACCTTTTCAAATCTTTTGCGTCTATATAGTAATTGCTATGAAAAAGATTCCCTTGTAGCCGAGTTCAACCCGGATACTATATTTGACAGTAGCTGCAAAAACTATCAATCTTTGCTTCAGGTTTGGTTATGATTACAGCAGCTGCATGTCACGTTATTCCGAAGTGTGACTGTCGCGTTACAACCGGAATAAAAAAGTCCCGATACCACCGGGACTTTTTCTTTTTACGGAATTCAAGAAACAAAAAACCCGATTCCATTGGAATCGGGTTTTGAATATGATAATGTGTGGTGATTACAGATTGAACGAAGCACCAACATGAAAAACAAATTGGTTATTCAGACGATCATAGCCAAATACATCGCTTTTATATTTTGCAATCGGAACACTAAATTCAGTGAATAATCCGAAACCATTCGTGAAGAAATAACGCCCTCCTAAATGAGCACCAAAGTTTCTTAATCCTAAATCCAAACCAGGATAGATATCAAAGTTTTCCGGCAAGCCCATAACATTTCCGATGTTGGCATTAAAACGGGCTTTTAAATCGAAACGGTCTTCAAATTTGGAACCGTCTCCATCAACACCTAATAGATAAGTTGTATATCCACCAATAGACATGTTTTCTCCGATTCCATAATCATAAGTAGCCATGATTCCTGTTGCATGATCCTGAAAGTTGGCTCCGACCTGGAATTTCTTGTCGCCTTTTCCACTAAAAGATTGTGCATTTCCTAAAAAAGCACTCAAAAGCAAAGCGATTGTTATAATTTTCTTCATAAGTAAAAATTTTATGCAAATATATGAGATTTTTGCATTTTTTGAAACAATTTAATTTCGACCACTTTCTTCCGGATATAATTGATAAACCGGATCGCTTTGCCAGAACTCCTTTGTTTTGATATCCAAAATCGTCAAAGGGCCTTTAAATGCGGCGCCTGTGTCTACATTCCAAATGTTCGCCTTATTGACAGGAACGGTTTCTCCAATTCGGGTTACCGGCGTATGGCCTATAAAAATTTCCGAATAAAGATTGAATCTTTTTGGATAATAGGGACTGTCTTTTTCTATAGACTTGTCAAGCGAAAGTGCATTTTCCCATAAAGTACGTTCCCAATAAAACATTTTTGGGAAATACTCATAAGTAACCCCGTTGAGGTTGGTAAATCCGGCATGAATAAACAAGCGATTGTGCTCGTCCAGATGGTAATTCTCTAAAGTCTTTAGGAAATCGATATGAATCTGTTTCTTTTCTGGCGACAACAAATTGTATTTTTCCATAGTCAGACGCCCGCCATGATTGAACCACTGCGGATTGTCTTTTTTAGCTTCAAGCCAGTGCATCAGCAAGTCGTCATGGTTTCCTCTTAGGAAGATGCAATTATGTGTGGTTTTTAGAGCAATTAAAAAATCAATTACTTCAGGCGATTCGCTCCAGCCGTCTACATAATCTCCAAGAAAAATCAGGGTGTCGTTTGTAGTAACGTCGGCTCTTTTGAAGATTTGGTGCAGGGCTTTTAATCCGCCATGTATATCTCCAATAATTAAGGTTCTGTTCATTCTATAAGTATTGCCCTCAAATATCATAAAAAACAATTGATTATATAAAAGAATAATTGACTTTTAGCGTTTAATTAGGATTGAAAAAGAAATTTTTTGGTTTAAAATTCTTACTTTTTAAAAAACGCTATGAAAAAAATTTACCCCCAACTTGTTTTTTTATTGCTTATAGGGCCAATTTTATACGGTCAGAATACCATAAAAGGAAAAATTATTGATTCAGAAACCAAAGAACCTCTTGCCTTTGCTTCGGTTATCATTAATGGAGATAACAGGCAGGGTGTGTCTTCTGATATTGATGGTGTTTTTGTCTATAAAAGTCAATCGCCTATTTCCAGCATCAGTTGTAGTTATATGGGATATGAGAATTTTTCTACTCCGGTTTTAAAAAAGGACAGCGAGATAGTAATTGCTATGGTTCGCTCCAAATTTGATTTAAACGAAGTCGTCATTGAATCAGGAGAGAATCCTGCCAATGCTATAATGCGGAAAGTAATTGCCAACAAAGAATCCAATAATCCGGAAAACATCAATTCCTTTAAATACAGATGTTATAACAAACTGATTTATGATTTTAAGTCGGATTCGCCCGATAAAAAAGACAGTTTGGTAATCCGGCAAAAACTAAAAGGAAGTCACCTTTTTATGATGGAGTCGGTAACAAATAGAAAATTCATAAAACCCGATATTAGCGAAGAAGTTGTAATTGGCACTAAAGTTTCAGGATTCCAAAATCCAACCTTTGCTTCGTTAGCAACCGATTTTCAACCCTTTTCTTTTTACAAAGACAATATTAAGTTGTTTAATATCAATTACCTGAACCCGATTAGTAAGGGAAGCTTGAAGAAATACAAATTCCGTATTGAAGATACACTCTATCAGCAAAAAGACACGGTGTATATCTTGTCATTCCGGCCACAGGCAAACAAAAATTTTGATGGACTAAAAGGCTTTTTGTATATCAATACCAATAAATATGCGGTGCAGAATGTTATCGCTTCGCCTTTCGAGAAAGGAAAAATAGACATCAGGATACAACAGCAGTATGTTTTTGTAGACAATAAATACTGGTTTCCGCAGCAGCTCAACTATGCGCTGATTTTTAATGAATTTCCATCGAAAACCATCGGAATGATTATCGATGGGAAAAGCTATATCGATCAGGTTGAAGTCGATATACCGCTAAACAAAAAAGAATTTTCATTAGAAGCCATCCGCATGGATCCGGAAGCCGCAAAAAAAGATAGCCTCTTTTGGGATAGTTCGCGTGCCGAAAAACTGAACAGTGCCGAAATAACAACATACAGGGTTATTGACAGCATTGGGAAGAAAGCCAATTTTGACGGCTTCTTGACGTTTATGGAGAAATTTGCACAAGGACGTATTCCTGTTGGTCCAATCGACATCGACTTGTCAAAAACATTTAGCTATAATAAATACGAAAAATTAAGATTAGGGACCGGTTTTTATACCAATGAAAAGCTTTTCAAGGATTTGACTTTGGGTGGTTTTTTCGGATACGGAATGGAAGATCATGATTGGAAATATGGAGGCGAAATACTATATAGAATTTCCAAAGAAAACGAAATGATTGTGGGGGCAAAGCACCAGCAAAACCTGATGGAAACCGGAAATTATGGTTTGAATACCTATGAGCCGAGTCTTTATAATTTCAGAAACTATATTGGCTACCAATACGACATGATCCGACAAAACAACCTGAATTTTAGCTTTAGGACAATGCGGTATTTAAAATTCAAAGTCGATTTCAACCATACGAAAATTACACCTAAATATGAATATCTTTTCCACGATGGAAATCGGGATTTTCGTAATTATACAACATCTGACCTGACATTTCATCTACGGTTTGCCTACAAAGAAAAATTTATAAACAGCATGAACCAGCGCTATTCCATGGGTACAAAATATCCGGTCTTTAATTTGGCATATACCAAAGGAATCAAGGATTTTATAGATAGTGATTTTGATTACAATCGAGTTGAAGCTAGCGTGCAACAGTCCTTTTTTACAAAGAATTTTGGACAGACGGATTATCGTTTGGAAGCTGGTTTTATAGATAAGCCGCTTCCCTACGGACTTTTGTTTACAGGTGAAGGAAGTTATGATAGCAAATCAGCGATTATTATGAAAAACACTTTCCAAACACTGCGTCCGTATGAGTTTTTATCGAATAGTTATGCCAACTTATTTCTTTCGCACAATTTTGGTGGTTTGCTTTTCAAAACGGGCAAATTCCAACCTGGCGTGACCTGGCATAATAATTTTGGTTGGGGAAATTTGTCTGATAAAGGCGCCCATCAGCTCATCGGTTTCAAGACAAAAGATAAGATTTTTACAGAAACAGGTTTGCAGATTGACAATATCTTGAAGCTTAATTATATGAATGTTGCCTATCTCGGTCTTGGGTTTGGTGTCTATTACCGTTATGGAGCCTATTCGCATCCTGAATTTAATGACAATCTTGCGTTTAAATTCTCAATGTCAATGTCAATCAAGTGATGTGTCGTATTTCATCTTTCGCAAAATACGCATGGCTTCCTTAAAACTGACATAAACCGTAGGATTCTCAAAACTTTTCAGCAAAGGTTTGGCGTCAATAAGTTTTTGTTTTGCTTCTTCAAAACCGTTGAGGTAGCAAATCATAAAAGTAGAGGGAAGATTTTCCAAATCCTTTTTTTCTCTTTCAGAGAGGAAAAGCCCTTTGTCTAGTTTAGAAAGTAGGGACAGATTAGAATTGTAGATATGGAAAAGCATTTTACGATTGTATTGTGGAGGTTCAAACAGAAACAGCGTTTCGATTTTATAATAACCGTTGTCATAAAAGGAGATAGTCTGTTTTTCTAACGGATAATAAGTGGTCTTATCGTTTAACCCTAATGACAGGTATTCTGTTATGGAAAAAGTATGGTTGTCGTATTCAATAGAAACTTCATCCAATGCCGAATAAAAAAGTTTGACCTGTTCATTAACCAGCTCGATGTCAACACGGGAAAGATAAGTCATGTCTTTAACCTTTTTCTTATGTCCGGCCCAGCAAACCACAAACAGCTCTTTGAAGACTTTGTACTTTGGTGACATATCCTTATGTCGGTTGTTCATGAAATCGATAACGCCTTCCAAAGTATGCTCGATACTGTTCCGGGAATTGTTTTCAATGCTGATAACGGTTTCTACATTTTGGTAGTTTCGGCCAATATCACTTGGAATTTCATCAACGGGGACAGAGTTACTCCCAATGCGTATAAATATGGATTTAGCCAGGATGGTATGAATTCCTTTTTTGAAAAAAGAAACTTTCTTGCTAGGTTTGATGGTTACCAGTCCAATGACTTTATCTTTTGGAAGATTTGGAAAAGGGACATTCTCGTATTGGATTTTTGGCGGATTTTCCAGAAATGCATTAACAAGGTTCTGGATTCTGCTGTCGTCAAAAAAATCGTCACCTATAATTTCATTGTCATGATCTTCAACACCCACAACAATATAGGAGTTATTAGCGGGATTGGAATTTGACAAAGCGCAAATGTGTTTTAAAAACTTGCCTTTGCCTTCCCGGGTATGGAGATTCAACTGTCGCTTTTTGTCATAAAAGCTGCTCTCGTCATTATGAGCAAGTAGGTTTTTTATGAGCAGGCGCTTGTTGATCATGGAATAGAAAGTTAAAAGGCCGGGTTTTTAGTTCTTCGAACCAAAACCCGGCCATGCATCAATTTAGAGTATACGGTTTACTATGGTTGAGGAAGCCTGCGCCGTCGACATTACCATCAGGTCGGCAATGTTGACATGATAAGGCCTCGTAATTACAAATCGTATAATATCGGCTATGTCTTCCGGTTTTAAAGGTTCAAAACCTTTGTAAACATTAGAAGCTCTTTCCGCATCGCCTTTAAAGCGTACTTGCGAAAATTCGGTTTCTACCATGCCCGGATGAATACCACCAACCCGTATGCCGTATTGGTTGAGGTCCATTCGCATGCCCTGATTGATAGCATCAACAGCATGTTTTGTGGCGCAATACACATTTCCGTTTGGATAGACTTCTTTTGCGGCTGTCGACCCAATGTTGATAATATGGCCGCTTCTTCTTTCAACCATTTTCGGGATAACGGCATTCGAAACATACAAAAGCCCTTTGATATTGATGTCTATCATAGCGTCCCAATCTTCCAGGTCGCCATTTTGAATAGGATCAAGGCCATGTGCATTTCCTGCATTATTGATAAGGATATCGATCTCAGCAAATTCTTTGGGCAGCGAATCGATAGATTCTTGTACGGCTTTTTTCTTTCTTACGTCAAAATTAAGCGTGTGTACTTTGGTGCGGTGTTCCAGTTCAATTTGTAACTCAGCCAAACGATCTTCTCGTCTTCCGCAGAGAATCAATTTGAAATTGTGTTTTGCCAACTCAATAGCCGTAGCTCTTCCTATGCCGCTGGTAGCACCTGTTATTAATACTGTTTTCATTAATTTCTTGTCAGAATTTATAATTCATCCTATAATAGTTGACTTTTAAGGCACTTTGGTTCCCATGCTTTCCGTCCAGATAGCAAACCATTCTTCATTTTCTAATTTGAATTCGGTTGCCTTATAAAGTTGCTGGATTCTGGAAACATTCACAGTTCCTGCAATCGGAATGACTTTAGCTGGATGTTGCAATACCCATGACAATAGTATAGTATCTGAACCTACATGGTATTTTCCAACCAATTCAGCCAAAAGCGTTTTTAAACGTCGGGTCTGGTCAGTCTTTTCTCTGAAAACAGTTCCAAGCGGATTCCATGCCATAGGACGAATGTTATGTACCTGCATATGGTCGAGACTTCCGTCAGTCATAGCTTTAAAGTCGGTTGCAGAAAACTGTACCTGGTTATAGCTGACTTCTGTTTTGGAACGGATCAGATCCGTTTGTGAAGGCGTAAAATTAGACAGTCCGAAATCAAGAATTTTTCCTTCCGATTTTAATTTTTCTACAGCTTCTGCAATTTCATCGGCATTCATAAGCGGACTTGGACGGTGAAGCAAGAAAACATCCAGATAATCTGAATGTAAATTTTTCAGCGAATTTTCTACAGACCAGATAATATACTCTTTCGAGTAGTCATAATGCTTGATCTTATTATTCCTGTTTCCAAGCACATGTTGTATACCGCATTTTGAAATCAGCTGTATTTTTTTCCTGTCAATCTTGCTTTCGGAAAAAGCTTTTCCAAACTCAGCCTCAGTCGTATAGCCGCCATAAATATCGGCATGATCAAAAGTTGTGATTTTATTTTCAGAGCAAACGTGTATCAGGTTCGCCATTTCAGAAGTTGTGAGATTTTTGTCCCAGACTCCCCAGCTCATAGTTCCCGCAATAATGGGAGATAATGTTGTTTTCACGATGATTAGTTTTGAGATTTTAAATTTATGAAAACAAAATCATAAATCATCCTTAAAACCAAGGCATTCAACCATATTTTAACGTAACGTTAACAACTTGCATTTAAATAAATTTTCAATTTGCACTGTTAAAATTAAATACTAATTTCACGGCTTTTAAATTTTAGATTATGGAAGAAAATGCTACTGCATTAGACATTAGAGCAATTAATGAAAAAATAGAAAGAGAAAGTGCTTTTATCGACTTGCTGATGATGGAGATGAATAAAGTCATCGTAGGTCAGAAACACATGGTGGAGCGTTTATTGATTGGGCTTTTGGGACAAGGACATATTTTGCTGGAAGGTGTTCCCGGATTGGCAAAAACATTAGCGATTAATACACTTTCGCAAGCAGTTCAAGGATCTTTCAGTCGTATCCAGTTTACTCCGGATTTACTTCCTGCCGACGTTGTAGGTACCATGATCTATAATATTAAAGACAACGCATTTTCAATCAAGAAAGGGCCAATCTTCGCTAATTTCGTTTTGGCAGATGAGATCAACCGTGCTCCTGCAAAAGTGCAGTCGGCATTGCTTGAAGCCATGCAGGAAAAACAAGTTACAATTGGAGATACTACTTTCAAGTTAGATAAGCCATTTTTAGTATTGGCTACACAAAACCCAGTAGAGCAGGAAGGAACTTATCCGTTGCCGGAAGCTCAGGTAGACCGTTTTATGTTGAAAACAGTTATCGATTATCCAAAAATCGACGAAGAAAGAATGGTCATCCGCCAGAACCTGAAAGGATCTTATGAAAAAGTAAATGCGGTTGTTTCTACAGACCAGATTCTTCGTGCTCAGGAAGCGGTTCGTGAAGTATATATGGATGAGAAAATCGAAAAATACATCCTGGATATTATTTTCGCAACCCGTTATCCGGAAAAATACAAACTGGAAAGCCTGAAACCATTAATCAGTTTTGGAGCGTCGCCTCGTGGAAGTATCAATTTGGCTAATGCAGCTAAATGTTATGCCTTCATCAAACGCAGAGGTTATGTAATTCCTGAAGACGTACGTGCTGTTGTTCACGATGTACTTCGCCACAGAATTGGAATTACGTATGAAGCAGAAGCCGAAAACGTAACTTCTGTTGATATCATAAACAAAATCGTAAACGAAGTTGAAGTACCTTAGAAAGTTGATAGTTGACAGTGAATAGTTGATAGTTTATCGATAGTTCAAACTAACTATCCACTATCCACTAAAAACTATCCATTGTCATTGTCCACTAAAAATTATCAACTCACAAAAATGGATACAAAGGAATTACTCAAGAAAGTACGGAAAATAGAAATCAAGACCCGAAGATTGAGCGATCATATTTTTTCGGGTGAATATCATACATCGTTCAAAGGGCGAGGGATGACGTTTAGCGAAGTTCGTCAGTACCAATTTGGAGACGATGTGCGTGCTATTGACTGGAATGTTACGGCAAGATATAATGAGCCCTATATCAAGGTTTTCGAAGAAGAACGCGAACTGACCATGATGCTTATGGTAGACGTCAGCGGTTCGGAAAGCTTTGGAACGCAAAACGGTTTTAAAAAAGATATCGTTACTGAAATAGCCGCAACCATGGCTTTTTCTGCAACGCAGAATAATGATAAAATAGGCTTGATTTTATTTTCGGATGAAATAGAATTGTTTATTCCGCCTAAAAAAGGAAGATCACACGTTTTGAGAATCATCCGTGAACTGATAGAATTCAAACCGAAAAGCCATAAGACTAACCTTTCTCAGGCCTTACGGTTTTTATCTGGAGTCATGAAAAAGAAAGCTATCGTTTTTGTGATTTCTGATTTTATGGCAGATGATAATTATGAGCATACGCTGAAAATTGCAGGAAAAAAACACGACCTTACCGGAATACGTGTTTATGATGTAAGGGAAGAAAAAATGCCGAATATCGGGATGGTTAATATGCTGGATGCCGAAACAGGAGAGACCTTATTGGTCAACACCGGTTCAAAAGCGGTGCGTCTGGGATATGAAAAATACTATCAGGAAAAAATGAAATATTTTAAGGAAACGTTTAGCAGATGCGGTTCTGGAACAGTAAACACCAGAGTTGATGAAAGCTACGTGACAAAACTATTGGGCTATTTTAAATCGAGAGGATAATCTTTTTTCCCCTTTCATGAATTAAGATTAGGAACTAAAAATGAAAAACAACAAGCTTTACATACTATTTTTTTTATTGGTTGGAACGGTTGCTTTTGGTCAGCAGAAACGCGTAACCACAGCTGTAGATTCGACTAAGATAAAAATAGGAGCACAGATAAATCTTACGCTAAAAACTTCAGTAGATACTTTATCCAATGTAGTATTTCCTGAAAGCACCAATTTCGGACAATTAGAAGTTTTGGAATCCTATCCAACAGATACGGTCAAGCAAAAAGACCGCTATCTGCTTACCAAAAGATATGGACTTACTCAGTTTGATTCCGGAAAATACATGATCCCGAGCCTAAAAGTGCTCATCAACGACAAGCCTTTTTCTACAGACTCTATTTTTGTTTCCGTTGCTGGAATCAAGGTTGATACATTAAAACAAAAAATGTACGACATCAAAGGAATAGTCGAAGTCAAGCAATCCATGGGCAATTGGTGGAAATACCTTCTAGGGCTATTTCTTTTGGGCGGAATCGGATACCTGATTTACTACTTTTCTAAAAAATATAAAAAGAAAGAAAAACCGGAAGCAGTTGTATATGCAACACCAATAGAAAAAGCGGTAAGCCTTCTAAAAAGCCTGGAACAAAAGGAACTTTGGCAAAAAGGAGAAGTTAAAAATTACTATTCGGAACTGACCGATATTGCAAGAACGTATATTGAAGAAGAAATTCAGGTTCCGGCAATGGAAAGTACGACTTCCGAAGTTATTATAGGATTGAGAAATGCGGCTGTCCGCAAAAAAATGAAGATTTCTCAGGAAACGGTCGAAAATCTGGAGCGTGTTTTACGCCAGGCCGACTTGGTGAAATTTGCCAAATCGAAACCGCTTGATTTTGAAATCGCTGAAGACAGAAAAAAAATCGAAAAAACCATTTTCACGCTGCACAAAGCTGTACCTGAAGTAGAAGAAGAGGATGAAGAACTGTTACTACTTGATGCGCAGAAAAAAGAATTACTGTTAAAGAAAAAACGCAAACGTAAGATAGCAATTGCAACCTTTATTGGAGCATTTTTGGTAGTAGGAACATTAACTTATTTTATTACGACCAAAGGATTAGATTCAATTTTGGGCAATCCTACAAAAGAAATGTATGAGGGTGAATGGATTAAGAGTGATTACGGAAACCCGGCTGTGACTATAGAAACGCCAAAAGTATTAAAGAGAACACAACTTCCAAATGGCAGAAAAGAGGCAAGCGTAAAAGAAAGCCAGGCTTTTTCGTATGGAGATATGTTTGATGACCTTTCCGTAAATATTTCTACAACATCGTTTAAAGATACATTAAGCCGACCGTTGGAAAAAGTAATCGAAAAAGAAATCAAGTCGTTTGAGAAGAAATACAAAGCCAAAGATGTTTTTGTAAAGCAGGATCAATTTGACACCAAAGAAGGCATTTCAGGAATAAAAGCCTATGGAACGATGGTGATTTTCAAAGAAGACAGCGATAAAGGGATCAAAATCGGGTATGAGATTTTGGTATTTGCACAAGAAGGAGGTCTTCAGGAAATAATCATCACATACCGTGATAGTGATGAATATGGTTCCAAGATTTCAGATAGAATAGTAAACTCGGTCGAACTTAAAAAAGTAAACTAAGATGAAAAATGTTACCTTTTTAAATCCTGAGTTTTTCTGGCTGTTTATACTAATTCCGATTGCTATTGCGTGGCACATCTGGAAAGGAAGAAAACAAGCCTCGTTAAAAATAAGCTCATTAAAAGGATTCAAAGCCAAGCCCTCTTTTTGGTCGAAATTGAAACCGCTATTGTTTGTTTTCAGAATTCTTGCTTTAGGTTTTCTGATTGTTGCTATGGCAAGACCGCAAACCGTAGACATCAGCAATAAGACCAACATAACCAACGGAATTGACATCGTAATGTCTATTGACGTTTCGGGAAGTATGCTAACACGCGATTTAAAGCCAAACCGATTGGAAGCATTAAAACGTGTAGCTTCTGAATTCGTTGAAGCACGTCCAAACGACAGAATCGGATTAGTAGTTTATGCAGCAGAAAGTTATACGAAAACGCCGGTGACTAGTGACAAAGCAGTAGTGCTTGATGCTTTAAATAGCGTAAAATACGACCAGCTTTTGCAGGACGGAACAGGAATTGGTATGGGATTGGCAACAGCCGTTAACCGATTAAAAGACAGCAAGGCAAAAAGTAAGGTAATTATATTGCTGACGGACGGAGTCAATAACTCAGGTTTTATCGATCCGAGAATGGCTTCGGAAATAGCAAAAGAATACGGAATAAAAGTATATACGATTGGTATTGGAACAACAGGAATGGCGGAGTCTCCATATGCCATAGCTCCTAACGGAGAATTCGTTTACAGAATGATGCAGGTGGAAATCGATGAACAATTGATGAAAGAAATTGCAAGAAATACGGATGGGAAATATTTCAGAGCTAAAAATAACCAGAGCCTGAAAGCCATCTATGATGAAATCAACAAGCTGGAAACCACTGAAATTGAAGAACAGAAATTCTACAATTATGATGAAAGGTTTAGACCTTTTGCAATAGCAGCAGGAATACTTCTGCTACTGGAAGTTTTATTGAAAAATACGGTTTTTAGAAGCTTTATTTAAAAGATTATGTACGACGAATTAGACGAAAAAAAATATTTATACCTACTGATTGTCATACCAATTCTGGTACTGATTTTCCTATTCAATCTCTATTGGAAACGAAAAAAACAGAAAGAATTTGGGGACCTGAAACTGGTTAGAAAACTAACTCCGGAAAAATCGGTTTTTAAATCGACTCTGAAGATTACCGTTTTTCTTTTGGCATTGGCCTGCCTGATTTTAGGTTTGGTTAATCCTAAATTGGGAACCAAGGTAGAAACAGTTAAGAGGGAAGGTATTGATATTGTTTTTGCTATTGACGTTTCAAAATCAATGCTGGCAGAAGATGTAGCGCCAAACCGTCTTGAAAAAACCAAGCAGATTGTTTCGCAAATCATCAATCAGTTGGGCAGTGACAGAATTGGGATTGTAGCCTATGCTGGAAGTGCTTTTCCGGTATTGCCAATTACAACAGATTACAGCGTGGCCAAAATGTTTTTGCAAAGCATGAATCCGGGAATGGTGTCATCGCAAGGAACTTCGCTTGACGAGGCCATTCATTTGTCGTCAACTTTTTTTAGCGAAGACAGCAAAGTAAGCAAATTGGTGATCATGATTTCTGACGGTGAAGATCATTCTGAAGGAATTGAAGCAGCAACGGAAGAAGCGAATAAAAACGGATTAAAGATTATAACAATTGGTGTCGGTACTGAAAAAGGTGGCCCTATTCCGTTAAAAAGAAATGGTGTAGTTGAAAGTTTCCAGCGTGACCAAAACGGAGAAGTTGTAGTGACCAAACTCAATGAAGCTACTTTGAAAGAAATCGCAAAGAACACCAAAGGAGGTTATATAAACGGAAATAATACCAAAGAAGTAGTTGACTATGTAAAACACGCTTTGGAGAACATTGAAAAAAGTGAATTTGAAACCAAGCAATTTGCCAATTACCAATCGCAGTTTCAATGGCTTTTAGGAATAGCATTCTTTTTGTTTTTTATCGATATTTTCTTTTTGGAGAAAAAGACAAACTGGGTGAAAAAGATGAATTTATTTAATGAAAAGGAATAATATGAGACAGCTATTTATATATGCACTTCTACTTTTTTCCTTTGCAGCAATCGCACAGGAGAAAGATAAAAATCTGCCAAGAGGGAACAAAGAGTTTAAAGAAAAAAACTATGCAGATGCTGAAACTGACTACAGAATTTCATTATCCAAATCACCAACGAAGGCAATAGCATCGTATAATTTAGGAAATACTATTTATAGACAAAAACAACCAAGCGAAGCAAAGCTGGCGTATGTCAATACCATAGAAAATGCCAAAACCAAAGCTGAAAAACACAAGGCTTTTCATAATTTGGGCAATATTTTCATGACCGAAAAAAAATACACGGAAGCTGTTGACGCTTATAAAAATGCATTGCGAAACAATCCAAGCGATGAGCAGACCCGATACAATTATGCTCTGGCTAAAGAATATTTGAAAAACAATCCTCCGAAACCGCCAAAAGACGATAAGAAAAAAGACAAAAACGAGAAAGAAAAGGACAAGGATAAGCAGAATCAGAAGAAAGACGGAGATAAGGACGACAAAGACGATAAGAAAGACGACAAAGGCAAAGGCGACGATAAAAAAGACAAGCAGGACGGTAAAAATGATGAGGGAAAAAATAATAAAAATCCTGATCAGAAAGGCGAGCCAAAACCACAGCCAGGCAACAGTCCGTCTAAACAGCGAATCGAGAACTTACTCGATGCAGTAAACAATGAAGAAAAGAAAATTCAAGAAAAGGTCAATGCCAAAAAAGTAAAAGGCAAGCCGGTTCAAACAGAAAAAGACTGGTAAGATGTTGATTGCAATGAGAAAATATATAGTAGCATTAATTTTAATCTGTTTCCAGGGCCTTTCCGCTCAGGTACAATTTGAAGCGAAAGTCAGTAAACAGACACTCGGACTGAACGAAAGGCTCCGTATCGACTTCATCATGAATGAAGACGGCGATAACTTTACTCCACCTTCTTTTGAAGGTTTCCGTGTGGTTGGCGGGCCAAGCCAACAGGTGAGCCAGACCTGGATTAATGGCAGGGCGACTTTTAATAAATCCTATATCTATATACTGCTTCCATTGCAAAGAGGAACCGTTACCATCAAGCAGGCAACAATAGAAATCAAAGGGCAGACTTATAAAACAGCGCCCATAAAAATAAACGTAACAGCTCCGATTGACGAATCTAAAGATCCAAGTAGTCCGGATTATGTGCCAAGTGGAGGAATCCATCTTATTGCTGAAATATCGAATACCAATCCGTATCTCAACCAGCCAATCACGGTTGTCTACAAACTGTATGTCAGCAATAATGTGAGCGTTAGGAACTGGAAAGAAATAGACAGCCCAAAATTCAACGATTTCTGGAGCCAGAATATCGATATCAAGAATCTTGTCGTTGAAAATGGGAAATACAATGGCGAAGATTATCGCTATGTAGTGCTGCGAAAAACAGTATTATATCCTCAAAAATCGGGTAAGCTGACCATTGAGCCGCTTTCATTGGATATTGTTGTTGACCAGCCAACTAACAGGAGAGATATTTTTGGAAGAGTTCAATTTGTTACGACCAATAAAACCGTTTCGGCAGGAAGCAAGGCCATTGCCGTGAAGCCGTTACCGGAAGCTGGAAAACCACAAGATTTTACTGGAGCTGTAGGAAAGTTTGATTTCGTTGTCAAGCCATCTAAAACCGAATTAAAACACGGAGAGTCGCTTGATTTGGATATCAGCGTTTCCGGAAATGGAAACCTAAAACTATTTACCTTGCCAAAACCAATTGTGCCAAGTGCCTTGGAAATGTATGATCCGGTACACAGCGAACAGGTTACGACACCGCTTTCAGGAATGCAAGGAAAAATAGCGGATAAATACACTATCATCCCGCAATATCAAGGTAATTATACCATTAAGGGATTAACGTTCTCATATTTCGACCTGACTACAAAAACTTATAAGACGATAACTTCAAACGACATCGTCATTAAAGTTTTGGACGGACCAACATCTTCAGATTCTGCCTTAGCAGCAACTCCGGGAACTACAACAAACAAGCAGGCAGTAAAAAGCACAAATCAATTCCGATTTATTGCTCTTAAAACGCAGTTACATTCCACACATAAAGAACATTTCTTTGGTTCGGGATTATTCTATACGTTGTTATTCTTGCCGTTCCTTTTTATCCCGATAATTATTTTGGTTAAAAAGAGAAAAGAAGCGATTGATAGCGATGTTGTTGGAAACAAGAGAAAGATGTCTAACAGGCTGGCTAAAAAATACCTGTCTGAAGCTAAAAAACAAATCAATAACAAAGAGCCGTTTTATATTGCTCTTGAAAAGGCATTACACAACTTCCTGAAAGCCAAATTGCATATTGAAACCTCAGAAATGAGCAAAGACAAGATTCGTGAGATTCTTTTGGAGAGAAATGCAAGACCGGAAACGATAAATGATTTTATAAACCTTACGGAAAACTGCGAATTTGCAAGATATGCGCCTTATTCAAGCGTAGCCATCCAGCAGGATTTTGACAAGGCCGTGACCGTTATTTCCGAATTGGAAAAACAAATCTAACCATTGATAATTCACGTAAGGATTGAAAATTGAACAAAAAATGAAAAACATAGTCTACATACTGTTGCTTTTTACCCAGGTTTTTTGGGCTCAGGACAATTTTGAGGCAGGAAACAAGTTCTACCGCCAGGATAAGTTTGAAGATGCTGTAAAAGCCTATGAAAACGTTCTGAAAACAAAACAGCATTCGGCAGAATTGTATTATAATCTAGGGAATGCATATTACAAGCTGAATAAGACGGCTCCTGCGATTTATAATTATGAAAAAGCATTATTGCTTAATCCAGACTATTCTGATGCTAAAAACAACCTGCAGTTTGCCCAAAATATGACAATTGACGATATCAAGCCTGTACAGCAGGTAGGATTCGGAAAAATCATTCATGATTTTACTTCTTCCTATACTTATGACGGCTGGGCAAAAATCGCTATTGGTTTTTCAATACTATTCCTGTTGTTTTTTATTGGGTATTATTTTTCGGCCACAACTCTGCTCAAACGTATTTTCTTTGTTGGGTTGTTCGTAGCATTAATTGCATTGGTCGTAAGTGTGGTTTCTGCTATTGCTGAAAAAGCCAGCTATGAAAACGATAGACCGGCTATTATTTTTGCCGATTCAGTAGGCATTAAAAATGAACCGAAAGAAAATGCAGACAATGCCTTTATGCTTCACGAAGGAACAAAAGTCCAGATTATTGAAACGTTAGATAACTGGAGAAAAATTCAACTAGCCGATGAAAAAGAAGGCTGGGTGAATAAGGATGCCTTAAAGGAGATAAAGTAGATTTAGGATCTAAGATTTGAGATTTATGATTTGAGATTTATGATTTGAGTTTGGAGTTTGCAATCTGAAATTCGGCATCCTACTTTTTTAATGCATATATAAGATTTATGATTTTAGATTTAAGGTTTTTGTCTAGGGTTCGCAAACTAAAATCAAAAATCAAAAATCAAAAATCAAAAATTCTCTATTTTTTAGAAATAAAAACTTTTGATTTGCGGTCTAAATCTGCTAAGCACAGAAATCATAAATCTTAGATCCTAATCAAAAATTATTTCTTCAACTCCTCAAACCATTCTTCAAAAATAGGAAAGACAAATTCTGAAATTTTTAGAATCGGGTTGTAAAACAGTGAATCATCAAGTGTTTTCTTTTCTGCAAAAGTGTTGCTGGAATTTATTTTTTGGAATAGGGACAAGGCAAAACTCAGGATCAGGCACATTTTTAAGACACCAAAAATTCCGCCGACAATTTTGTTCAGCAATCCCAAGCTTGCAAAATTAGCAATAGAAGTAAAGAATTTTGCCAGCAGCGAAATAGCGATAACTACGCCAATAAAAGTCAGTACAAATGCCCAGATAGCAATGGTTTTTGGATTCCAGGAAAATGCATTTGCAAGGAATTCAGCGGTAACGAAAGAAAACTTTATAGCAATATAAATTCCTAAAAGCAGCGAAACCAAGGAAGCAAATTCTACAAAAAGGCCATTCCACAGCCCGCGAACCAATCCATAGACAAGGAAAATGCCTAAAATAATATCTAAAAATCCCATCAAAAAATAATAAGCAGCCAAGATAGATGACTTTGCATAGAAAAACAAAAATCAACAATGTATCTTTGCAGATTAAATTTACAGTTTGTGAGAGGAAATCCTCTAATCATAACTTAAAAAACTAAGATTCAAATGTCTAGAGATATACAATTAAAAGAACGATGGGAAAAGGTTGTCAGCCAATTATCCCATCAATTTGCCGAAGGCGATGATAACCTCGATTTAGATTCGATCATCTACCTTATAGGCGTGCAGGAACTGGGTAAGGTTCATAATAAATTCAAAAAAGACGAAAAGCTAAACCTGATGCATATTGCGATATGCCGCTTGCTTGAGCCATATGGTTTCTATGAATTTGATTATTTTGATAATGAAGGATGGCCGCATTATAAGGTTAAAGAAGAATTGCCGCCTTTGAAAGCAGGTGAACAATCAGTACTGATGAAAGAAGCAATCGTAAATTATTTTCTGGAAAGAGAATTTATCGATTAGAGACTGAAACGTTCGTTTAGAACGGGCTATTTTCATGGAAAAATATTAAATTTGCACCTTTACTAAAGAAGATGATAGACAAGATTAAAGAATATATTGGCGAAGTAGAAGCGTTTCAAACCCAAAATAAAGAGGAACTAGAAGCATTCAGGATAAAATTCCTGGGAAGCAAAGGCCTTATAAAAGATTTTTTTGCAGAATTCAAGAACGTTCCTAACGAACAGAAAAAAGAATTCGGGCAGGTTATCAATCAATTGAAAACTACTGCTGAAGATAAGCTAAAATCAATTCAGGAACTATTTGAAAGCAAAGAAGAAACCGTAGGTATATATGGTGATTTGACGCGTCCGGCAGAACCTGTGAAAATAGGTTCACGCCATCCAATTTCTTTGGTCAAAAACCAGATTATAGATATTTTCTCAAATATTGGTTTCAATGTTTCTGAAGGTCCGGAAATCGAAGATGACTGGCATAACTTCACGGCATTAAACCTTCCGGAATACCATCCGGCAAGAGACATGCAGGATACATTTTTTATCCAAACCAATCCGGATATACTGTTGAGAACGCATACATCATCAGTTCAGGTACGTTATATGGAAGAAAACAAGCCGCCAATCCGAACGATTTCTCCAGGACGTGTTTTTAGAAATGAAGCTGTTTCTTCACGTTCGCACTGTATTTTCCATCAGGTGGAAGGTTTGTATATTGACAAAGATGTTTCGTTTGCGGACTTAAAGCAGACGCTTTTATATTTCACAAAAGAAATGTTCGGAAAATCAAAAATCCGTTTGCGTCCGTCGTATTTCCCATTTACAGAACCAAGTGCTGAAATAGATATTTATTGGGGATTAAAAACAGAAACCGATTATAGAATTACCAAAGGAACTGGTTGGTTAGAAATTGGTGGTTGCGGAATGGTTGACCCAAATGTATTGAAAAACTGCGGTATCAACGCAGATGAATTTACAGGTTTTGCCTTCGGAATGGGTGTTGAAAGAATAGCAATGTTGTTGCACCAAATTGGCGACATCAGAATGTTCTATGAAAACGACGTACGTTTCCTGGAGCAATTTAAATCTTCTATCTAAGTCGTAAAGTCAATAAAGACAAAAGTCATAAAGTGATAAAGTCGAAAGTTGGAAAGTAAGTAGTCTTATTTTAGACGATTACTTTCCAACTATCCACTTTCAACTATCCACTATAAATTATCCCTTTCCATTATGAAAAAAGATATCGTTATCCCAAAAGTAGAAAACGTGTTTCTAGCTGCTGTCCAGGAATGGAACGACGACTTTATGGAAAAGGTATGGTATGTCTATCTGGTCAATGACAGCGATTTTGATCTGGATAGCGTCATGGTGGTGTCAAAGGCTTTCGGAACGATAGATGGTGAGATGAAAAAAACCTCACTTTTACGCCATGCATTTACGCAGGTTCCGGCAGTTTCTGTAGTAAAAGTAGAAATGGTTGAAAAGAGCGTTTTGGCCCTTAACAACGAATTCATGGTTACTTATTTTATAGGAAACACGCTGTATGACAAGAAATTCGTTTTCCGTACGAATACCATCAATGAGCGTGCTACAGAAGAAGTGCCTATTTTATTTGTAAACGGAGTTATCGTCAGATAAATCAGCCTTTCAAAATCTTAGTCTTTTCAGTATCGAACTCTTCCTGAGATAATATCCCGGCATCCAAAAGTTCCTTCAAATCCAACAAAGCTTGTTTTTTTGAAGCCATGTCTACAGGAGCAGAAGTTGGCGCAGTTTCCGTTTTTGAACTGTTTGGATTAGCAATATTCGATGGACTGTATTTCAGCAACAACTCTGTAATTTCATTAAATCCTTTAATATTCGAATAGTCAATTGCTTTTTGCTCTTTTGCATTTACTATCGAAGCATCTGCTTCTTTTTCCAATAGCAGCTTCACCATATCTTTTTTACCATTGGCTGCGGCATAATGCAAGGCAGTATTGCCACTTTCATCCTGAATATTGATATTGGCACCTTTATCTAAAAGTAGTTTGACCATACTAACATGGCCACTTTTAGCAGCAACATGTAACAAGCTTTCACCGCCATAACCATACGTAGTGTCTAAAGAAAAACTGCTGGAAATACTAAGGCTGTCTGCCGTTTCAACCCAATCCAGATAAGAATACATAGAAGTTTCGTTTCCGGTTACTGGTTTGGAATAATTGACATCAACACCATTTTCGATAAAAAGGTCGACGATTTCTTTTTGGTTATTGGAACAGGCATACCAAACAGGTGACAATCCGTTTTTTGAAGAAACAAAAAGATCAGCCCCTTTTTCTGCCAAAAGTTTGGTCAGCATTCGGTTACTGTCATAACAAGCCAGAAGCAAAGCACTTTCTCCAGAATGGTTGGTATGATTAATAGCCGCTCCATTTTCCAAAAGCAATTCAACCATAGGTTGGTTTTTGGATTTTACGGCAAACAACAAAGGCGAATTACCCTGCTTGTTAGTTGTATTGATATCGGCTCCGTTTTCTAATAATTTTTTGACAATTGCTGCATTTCTCCAACTAGCAGCTATAAGAAGCGGAGTTTCTGCTTCGTTATTTTCTAAATCGGCATCCAAGCCTTGTTCAAGTAGTTTTTCCAAAACCTCAATTTGTCCGGTTTGGGCTGTAAGATGCAAAAGACTATTGCCTTTGAAATCTTTACTGTCTGTTTTAGCTCCTTTTTCTAATAAGAATAATGCAGTCTGCTTTTGTTTTTGCAGGCAGGCAAAATAGAAAGGCGTTTCACCGGCATGGTCTCCATAATCAATGTCTGAGCCTTCATCAACGAGTATTTTTACCAGGTCGAGATAACCATGATGGGCAGCATAATGCAGTGCTGTCCGACCTTTTTCATCGGTATAGGTTACATCAACTTCTTTGTTGGCTAATAAAAGTTCGGCTATTTTTCTTTTTCCGCTTTCGCAGGCGATTATAAATGACATTGACATGATTCTTCTTTTTTGGATTAGGATTGCTTCATCAGCAGTTCGACAGTTTTTATTTTCAGGTTATCATCAGATGCCAGATCTAGCGCTTTCTGGTCTTTATCATTTGTGATTGATACATCAGCACCGTTTTCAAGAAGAAGCTTTACTTTTCGGTACATTTCCTTTGCTTTTTCAGTATCATAATTCACATTGTAGGCACAAACTTTATGCAATAGTGTATTTCCGCTATCATCTTGACGATTAATATCTGAGATTCCGATGTCCAATAGAGCCTGCAAGACTTCCGGTTTTTTTTCGGCAACCAAGTCAATTGGAGTAACATCTCGGCTATAATAGCTGCTGGTCTGATAAATATCAGCACCATCTTCAATCAGCTTTCGCAATAGTTCCAGGCTTTTTTCTGAAGTGTCGTACATCATTCTCATGTATTCGAACAACAGGGTAACCTGGTCTTTGTTGAGGATATCCAATTGCGGCATATCATAATTACGCAGCAGGTCGTATAGCCTTACATCTAGTTTATGGGCGACAGCATAGAAAAAGGCTGTATTTCCGTTTTTGTCTGCATGGTTAGGATTTGCTCCGTTTTGCAGAAGAAGATCGATATATTCGTTTCTATTGAATTCTATAGCTGTAATCAAAGGCGTTTTTTGAACGATATCCTGAGCATTGACATCTAAACCTTCTCCAATCAGAAATTCGAGGTAAGAAAGAGAAAGCTCCGGTTTCATCAGGTTGGTTTTAATAACCTGCTGCAGGAAATTTTCTTCGGCGTTGTTCTTAAAGTTTACATCGCATCCTGCTTCGACTAATATTTTGATGCTTTCAAGACTAGCACCCTTTTCGAAAAAGTAGCCCAATAAGGTTTTGGCACCGACTTCATCATTGATATTGTCAAATTTTGAAATAAATTCTCTGAAAAAGGCAAGTGATTCGTCATCTGTCTGCAAACCTCTGGTAACGCTTTGGAAAATGCTTTTATCAAAACTGTCGAATTCATAGACATCAGTCTCGATAACACCATTTTCTAAAAAGAGTCGGATGATTTCAAATTGTTTCTGTTGGAATAGTCGGTCGAAGATGCTCGACTTGCTGTATTCGTTTAGTGTTTTTGGAAGTTTTTCGCCATTGGCGATCTGATCTAAAACCTCAGAGAATTTTCCCGAGTTTAAAAGTTGTTCTAACATAGGTTGGATGGTTATTATTTATCATAATTACGAAAAATAATAACACCAGCCGAGAACTTTCACTTTATTTTCACAAATAGACTATTTTTCTTCTTTTACCGGAAAAGCCAAAGAAGCGAATACAGATAAAATCAACACACTTCCTACTACAGTTAAAGAAGCAGGCGAAGAAATGTGATAGAAAGGCTGTATAAGCATTTTTACACCTATAAAAGCCAGGATAATTGCTAATCCATATTTTAGTCTGCTGAACATATACATAAAGTTGGCCAACAAGAAATATAAAGCTCTTAGTCCTAAGATGGCAAAAATATTTGAAGTATACAGGATAAAAGGATCATTAGGTGCGATGGCAAAAATTGCTGGAATAGAATCGACTGCAAAAATCAAATCCGTAAATTCGATAACAGCTACAACAACCAAAAGTGGAGTTGCCATTTTGATTCCGTTTTCTACCGTAAAGAATTTGTCACCGTCATAATTCTCAGAGACCTTGAAGAAACGGTGTACCAATTTGGCTCCCGGACTTTTTGTAAAATCTTTGTTTTCGTCGTTGTCTTCTTTTGAGAACCACGATTTGAATCCGGCAAATACCAGGAAAAATCCAAATACAGATAAAACAACATTGATGCTAACCAATTTTCCAAAGATTTCCATTTCTGGAAGATAG
Organism: Flavobacterium microcysteis; assembly: GCF_006385255.1. Classification (GTDB taxonomy): domain Bacteria; phylum Bacteroidota; class Bacteroidia; order Flavobacteriales; family Flavobacteriaceae; genus Flavobacterium; species Flavobacterium microcysteis. The sequence continues at coordinate 37,300 of NZ_VFJE01000050.1, read as the reverse complement.
GTCATGTTGATAAGCTCAACTCCGGAGAAAATAAAAATGGCCCTGAAAACCAAAGCCCCAATGATTCCCCAAAATAAAACTTTATGGTGTAAATGCTTTGGAACATTAAAAAATCCAAAGACAAGAATAAAAACAAAAAGGTTGTCAACAGAAAGCGCTTTTTCAATCCAGTAAGCCGATTGGAATTGCGTAAACTGTTCTATTCCCATCAAATAATAAATCACGCCGCTGAAGCCCATGGCTAGCGAAATCCACACGATTGACCAGATAGCTGCTTCTTTGTTAGAAACTACGTGGCTTTTTTTGTTGAACACTCCTAAATCAAGAAGCAACATAATGATGATTACAACAGAAAATGCGGTTAGGATTCCGGGATGGTTAATCAGGTGATCGACGTGGTTGTCTTGCATGACTGGAATTAATTAAGTTTTTCAGTTAATTTTTTAAATACTTTTTTAGGCTCTTTTCCTTCATATAAAATACTGTAAACAGCATCGATAATTGGCGTTTTGGCACGCAAACCTTGATTGAGTTTATAAGCACTGTTTGTAGCATAATACCCTTCCGCAACCATGCTCATTTCCATCATAGCCGATTTTACGGTATAGCCTTTTCCAATCATGTTTCCAAACATCCTGTTTCTGGAAAATATAGAATATCCGGTTACCAATAAATCGCCCAGATAGGCAGAATCATTGATGTTTCGTTTCATTTTATGGACTTTTCGGATGAATTTCTTCATCTCGCGTATTGCATTACTCATCAGCAGTGCCTGGAAGTTGTCGCCATAGCCTAAACCATGCGCCATTCCGGCTGCGATAGCATAAATGTTTTTTAGCATGGCAGCATATTCTGTTCCGATAATATCATCAGAAATCTTCGCTTTGATATAGTTACCGCTAAGATTGTTTGCCATGATTTTTGCTTTTTGCGAATCGCCGCAAGCAATGGTCAGATAAGAAAGACGCTCCATAGCAACTTCTTCAGCGTGACATGGTCCGGTTATGACTCCGATACTGTCATAAGGAATATTGTATTTTTCATGGAAATGTTCTCCAACAATCAGGCTGGTTTCCGGAACAATACCTTTGATGGCAGAAAAAATAATTTTCCCATCCAAGCTTTCTGTAAGGTGCTCCAGTTCGCCGCTTAAAAAAGCAGAAGGAATAGCGAAAATAATATAATCGGCATACTGTACCGCCTCGTTTATATTGCTGGTAAGTTTTAGTTTTTTGGTATCAAATTCAACAGAACTCAAATAATTAGGGTTGTGTTTGAATTTTTTGATGTGTTCAATCGCGCTTTCATTTCTCATATACCACGCAATCTCAGTGAGATTAACGCAAAGCATTTTTGCAATTGCTGTCGCCCAGCTTCCGCCGCCAATTACGGCAAATTTTGGATGTTCATTCATTTCGCTTCGTTTGTTTGCCAAAAATACTCAAATTAGTGGTAATCGGAAATTAATTTCGACCCTGTCACCTCTTTTTTGTCAGAAACCTACACCATAAAACAAACACGCTTATAATTTTAACTTAAAATTATGATTATCAATACAATGCAATGCCTGTGTTGCCGTTATTGATATTGAGTTGGTTAGATTACAATACACGTTGAATGATAATACGTCCTCGTATTATTAAGTTAGTTAAGATTTGTTTTTGGTGTTTTGAAAAAGGCACTCTTGAAAATTGTTTTCAGGAGTGCCTTTTGACTTTAAAATGAGTTGCTATTAGTAGCTCAGTTCAACAATGTTTTTTACTTTTTCAGGAGTAATATTCTTCTTCTCTCCTAAGCCTTTCCAACCTCTTTCTTCAAATCGCTTGGCTATGAAATCGGCAGTTTTTTCGTAGTCTTGGGTATATTCAGACAGTTTAGTCTGCATTCCCATACGGTGGAAAAATTCGACCGTTTTTTCGATGGCTTCGATAGCCATTTCTTCAACTCCCGCATCGGCAACATTCCAAACCCTTTTGCCATATTGTGCCAGCTTATCTTTTTTGGTTTCAAACATAACACGGTAAAGATTTGGGCCAATAATAGCTAGTGTTCTGGCATGATCGATTTCGAACAAAGCAGTCAGTTCATGGCCAATCATGTGTGTTGCCCAATCCGTAGGAACACCTTTTTGGATTAGTCCGTTCAGTGCCATTGTACAGCTCCACATATAGTTAGAGGCCAACTTATAGTCGGTTGGATTTTCTACTACTTCCGGTCCGATTTCGATTAGGGTTTGCAAAATTCCTTCAGAAATCCTGTCCTGTAACAAAGCATCGTGCGGATAAGTAAGATATTGTTCCAGTACGTGTGTATAGGCATCAATGATACCGTTTTGGATTTGTCTTTTTGGTAACGAAGCGACAACTTCCGGGTCACAGATTGAAAATTTAGGGAATAAGGCCGGACCTCCAAACGAAAGCTTCTCTTGAGTTTCATTAATGGTGATTACAGCTCCTGAATTCATTTCGCTTGCTGTTGCCGGAAGTGTAAGAACGGTCCCAAATGGAACGGTATTTTCAAGAATCCGTATTCCTTTTTGCAGGATATCCATCGGCTTCCCGTCAAATTTTACGGCAGCAGAAATAAACTTTGTTCCGTCAATTACAGATCCTCCACCTACAGCCAATATAAAATCCAGCTGTTTTTCATGGATGATTTCAACGGCTTTCATTAAGGTTTCATAACGAGGATTGGGTTCAATTCCTCCAAATTCGGTGATATCATAGCCATGAAGTGCTTTTCGCACCTGATCATAAACACCATTTTTGAAGATACTACCGCCACCATAAGTAATTAATACTTTGGCCTCTTTTGGGATGAGGTCTGAAATTTTTGCGATTTGTCCTTTGCCAAAAACAAGTTGGGTAGGGTTATATAATTCGAAGTTCAGCATGATTTTAAAATTTTATGTAAAATTACGAATCCGTCAGGCGAAAAGTGGTAAAGGTCTGTTAAGAAAATAACCTGAAAACGATATAAGAATGCTGCTTTATGGCAAACAATTTTTATATTTGTGTAAAAATTACGCATTTATTATGTCGCCAATTCAAAATATACGAGTAGCTGTTGATGCTATTGTTTTTGGTTATCAAAACAATAAGCTATATGTACTTCTGATACAGCAAAAATTTGGTTCAGAAAAAGCCTATTGGGCTTTGCCTGGCGGTTTGGTAAAAGAAGAGGAAACCTTAAAAGAGGCTGTTCAACGGGAATTGCAAGAGGAAACCAATGTGGCGATCAATTATTTTGAACAACTTTATACTTTTGGCGATGACATACATCGGGATTCCAGAAATCGTGTGATTTCTGTAGCCTATTTTGCTTTGGTTGACTCCTCAAAATTTGACATCAAGGCAGATTCAGATGCTGAAAAAGTAAAATGGTTTGAAATAGGAGCCGTTCCCCAACTCGCTTTCGATCATAATTTGATATTGGATAAAGCAGTGGAAAGAGTAAAAGCAAAATTGACCTATCAACCTGTAGGTTTTGATCTGCTTCCTGAAGAATTTATGTTTTCTGAACTTGAAAATTTATACTGCACCATTTTAGAAAAAGAAATCGACAGGAGAAATTTTCGCAAGAAGATTTTAAGCTTCGGGATTATTGAAGAAACCGAGAAGTTCTCACCTGTAAAAAGCGGGCGTCCAGCCAAGCTTTTCAAATTCAACAAGCAGAAATATTACGACCTTGAAAAAGAAGGCTTCCACTTCGAAATAAAATTTGCGTAAAAATTACACTAAATAATTTGACTGTTGTATTTTTTGTCTTATATTTGCGTAATAATTACACAAACTAAAAGACATGATACTCAATTTAGATACCCATTTCAATCCTTTTCCAGGCAAAAGAGAAATACAGTTCCAAAGCTTTACTTTTTCAGGAGGTGAACCTCATATCAAGATCAATCCTGATTTTGATGTTTCCGAAACGGTAACGATTACACATCGAATCAATTCTTTTAATGATTTTGGCTTGTTGCTTTTGGCAATCGATGCATTGAAAAGAATGGAGGTGAAATTAATCAATGTTTTTATTCCTTATTTTCCGGCTGCAAGACAAGATCGTGTGATGATTTCAGGAGAGCCATTGTCTGTAAAGGTCTATGCCGACATTTTGAATAGCCTGAAACTAAATAAAGTTACTGTTTTTGACGCACATTCTGAAGTAACTCCGGCATTACTTGACAACTGCGAAGTGATTTCAAACCATACTTTTATCGCAGAGGTTTTGAAAAAAATAGGTAAGGAAGTAAAATTGATTTCTCCTGATGGTGGTGCTTTAAAAAAGATTTATAAAGTTTCTGAGTATTTAGGAGGCGTTGAGGTAGTGGAATGCAGCAAAAGTCGTGATGTAAAGACCGGAAAATTGTCTGGTTTTAAAGTTTACAATGATGACCTTGAAGGAATAGATTGTTTGATTGTAGATGACATTTGTGATGGAGGCGGCACCTTCGTCGGACTTGCCGAAGAATTAAAAAAGAAAAATGCCGGAAAATTATATTTAGCCGTAAGCCATGGAATTTTCAACAAAGGATTTGATGTTTTTCAAAAAGATTTCGAGAAAATATTTACGACAAATTCTTTTAGGGAATTTGACAATGAGATGGTAGAGGTGGTAAAATTAAAATTATGAACAAAAATTATAGAGTAGAAATAGCAAATAAGACACTGGAAATCATCAAGAATGGTTTTTATGAGGTCAATGGAAAAAAAGTTAATATAGAAAAAGAGCTAAGGAGTTCAATAGAAAATACGGTTACAATAGCACCAGAGGATTGGGAGACTATTTTGAGAATTCCAATCGATAATAAGCACAATACAGAAATCAGCATTAAAAATTGTTCTACGATTGAAGCGATATTTCAAGAAAAAGAAGGCAAAATAGGAGTGTTGAATTTTGCTTCTGCAAAGAATCCAGGCGGTGGATTTTTGGGTGGTGCATCAGCACAGGAAGAAAGTTTGGCGAGGTCATCAAGTCTTTACGAATCGCAGATTAAAGACAAAAAAATGTATGACTTTAATAGAAGCCAATCGTCGTTTTTATATTCAGATTATATGATTTACAGCCCAGATGTTTTGTTCTGGAACGACGATAGTGGAAATTATTTTGGACAACCCTTAGTTGCAGATGTGATTACTTCTCCGGCTCCAAACAAAGGTGCTATGTTACAGCATAACAGAAAAGACGAAATCGAGAATATCGAAAAAGTTTTTAAAAGGAGAATGGATGAAGTGCTGGCAATTGCAGCCAAAAATAAGATTGAAACATTAATCTTAGGTGCTTGGGGTTGTGGTGTTTTTAGAAACGAACCCAAAGAAGTAGCGCAATTATTTAAAGAAATTATCTCAGAAAAATATTCTGGCGCATTTCAGAAAATCGTTTTTGCAGTATATGATACTTCAGAAAAGAAATCGAATTTTAAATTTTTTGAAGATATTTTTAAAGAATAACTGAAGAAAACTACAGCTTATACAAAGATTTATTAGCTTAGAATAGTATGAACGAACAATATAAAAGAAAAATAAGCGCCTTTATGAGTTTGGTACTCAGACACAAACCTCAGGAAATAGGATTGCTGTTGGATGAGAATGGCTGGGCATCAGTTTCAGAATTTTTATCTAAGATGAATGCCAAAGGAGGATTACTAGACTTTGAAAGTCTGGAAGAAATTGTTTTGACAAACGATAAGAAACGTTTTGCCTTTAATGATGACAAAACAAAAATCAGGGCAAGCCAGGGACATTCCGTAGAAATTAATCTGGATCTGAAAGAAATCACACCGCCAGAAAGTCTATATCACGGGACAGTAGAGAAATTCTTGCCCGAAATCAAAAATAAAGGACTTCTGAAAATGAGCCGCCAGCATGTTCATTTGAGTACTGATAAAGAAACCGCAATTAAAGTAGGAAGCAGGAGAGGAAATCCTGTCATTTTAATTGTCAACAGTGCTGAAATGCAGAAAGAGGGTTATAAATTTTACCAATCAGAAAATGGCGTTTGGTTGACAGATAATGTTCCTGCGAAATATATTCAATTTTAATCCATGAGAACTTTAGTTATAGGTGATATCCACGGTGGATTTAAAGCCCTGATTCAGGTTTTAGAACGAGCAAATGTCACGACTGATGACACCCTGATTTTCTTAGGAGATTATGTAGATGGTTGGAGTGAATCGGCTCAGGTTATTGATTATTTGATGGAATTGGATAAAAAACAAAAATGTATTTTTATTAGAGGAAATCATGATTTGTGGTGCGGGAGATGGTTGTTGTTAGGAGCTTCTAATCCTGTGTGGGAAGAAAATGGTGGAAGGGCTACCAAAGAAAGTTATTTGAAAACAGGTTTATTGACTCATCCAGAACACAAATCCTTTTTTGAAAACTTAAAAAATTTCTATATTGACGAAGAGGAAAGACTTTTTATTCATGCCGGATATACCTCAATCCATGGAGTTGAAAAAGAAGAGTATGAGTCCAATTATTATTTTGACAGGACTTTATGGGAAATGGTTTTAGCAATGGATAAAAATATTGACGAAGAGCTGTTTACTTATCCGAAACTATTACGCCATTATCACGAAATCTATATCGGTCATACACCAACAACAAATTTCAATAAGGATATTCCTATGAATGCTATGAATGTCTGGAATATAGATACAGGAGCTGCTTTTAAAGGAAAGCTCTCCGTTTTAGACATAGAATCAAAACTGTTTTGGCAAAGCGACCCACTTGTTGAATTATATCCAAATGAAAAAGGAAGAAATTAAAAATTACATAGAGAATCAGAATGAAATTATCGAATTGGTTTCAGAACAAGTTCATAACCATTGGATGATTTGGGCGAAAGAACTATTGCAATCAGAGCCTAATATCTCAATAGAAAGAAGAACTCGTTGGAAAGATGAATGTTTTATGGATTATAAAGATTTAAGTGAGGAAATGAAAAACCTCGATCGAAAATTTGCAACAGAAATAGTAAAAACAATATTCAAAAAATAAATATGAACCCACTCTTATTAACAGACGGATACAAAGTCGATCACAGAAGACAATACCCAGATGGAACAACACTCGTTTATTCTAACTGGACACCAAGAAAATCAAGAATTGAAAATGTAGAGGAAGTAGTCTTTTTTGGATTGCAGTACTTCATCAAGAAATATATTATTGAAGATTTTGAACGGGTTTTTTTTAAGCAACCAAAAGAGGAGGTCGTGAAAAAATATGCGCGAAGAATCAACAATTATTTAGGCGAAAATCAAGTCGGTACAAAGCATATTGAAGATTTGCATGATTTAGGATACATTCCTATGGTTTTTAAGGCTTTGCCTGAAGGAGCAAGTGTTCCTATTCGTGTTCCTATGTTTACGATGTACAATACGAAACCAGAATTTTTCTGGCTGACTAACTATTTTGAAACCTTGCTTTCTGCCGTAATTTGGCTGCCTTGCAATTCGGCAACCATAGCAAAACAATACCGAAAAGTTTTGGACCGTTTTGCAGAAGAAACTTCTTCTGTGCCGGAATTTGTAAACTGGCAGGCACACGATTTCTCTATGCGGGGAATGGGTGGAGTGGAAGCGGCAGTGACTTCTGCAGCAGGACATTTGCTGAGTTTTACGGGTACTGATACGATTCCGGCAATTGATTTTTTTGAAGAATATTATAATGCAAATTCTGATAATGAACTTATTGGCGGTTCTGTAGCAGCTACTGAACATTCAGTTATGTGTATGGGAACTACTGAAGGCGAGTTTGAAACCTTTGAACGACTGATTACAAAAGTATATCCAAAAGGTATTGTTTCTATTGTTTCTGATACCTGGGATTTATGGAAGGTTTTGACAGACTATTTGCCAAGACTTAAAAATGATATCATTTCCAGAGAAGGAAAAGTAGTAGTTAGACCGGATAGTGGAGATCCGATTCATATTTTATGTGGTAATCCTTATGGAAAAACCGAAGAAGAAAGAAAAGGGGTCATAGAGCTGTTATGGGATGTTTTTGGAGGAACTACTAATGATAAAGGTTATAAAGAACTAGTGTCGCAAATAGGAGCGATTTATGGCGATAGCATCACAGTTGAACGAGCAACAAAAATCTGCGAAAAGCTAAAAGAAAAAGGTTTTGCTTCTACGAATGTGGTTTTGGGAATAGGATCGTTTACGTACCAATACAATACCAGAGATACTTTTGGTTTTGCGATGAAAGCGACTTATGGAGAAGTAAACGGAGAAGGAAGAGCTATTTTTAAAGATCCGATTACAGATGACGGAACAAAAAAATCAGCAAAAGGATTGATGAAAATTGAATTGGAAAACGGAACCTATAAACTCGTAGATCAGGTTTCTTGGGATGAAGAAAGAAAAGGCGAGCTGAAAGAAGTTTTCAGAGATGGAAAACTACTCGTTAATCACTCTCTTGCGGAGATTCGGGAGACGATTAAAAAATAATAATAAAAAAAGCCTAAACGGTAACGTTTAGGCTTTTTTTATTCATGAAATTATTTCCCCAGCGATTTCAGCTCTTTTAAAATGGCTTCTCCAACACCTTTTGCGGATTGCGGATTTTGGCCAGTTATCAGTCTTCCATCAACCGTAACATGAGGCTGCCATAATCCTGATTTTTCAAATTTTGCACCACGCTCAATCAGTTTTGTTTCCAAAGCAAACGGAACCACTTTTTCTAATTTAACTGCGATTTCTTCCTCATTTGTAAAGGCGTTTACTTTTTTACCGTCTACTAAATACTTGCCATTGCTTAATTTAATATTTACTAATCCGGCTGGTCCGTGGCATACGGCTCCAACAACCCCATTGTTTTCATAAATAGCAGTTGCGATTTTAGCAATTTCTGTATTTTCTGCAAAATCCCACATAGCACCATGTCCACCAGCATAGTAAATAGCAACATATTCTTTCGGGTTTACTTGTGACGGTTTCATCGAATTATTGATTTTGCTGTGGTAAACAGTATCATCCCAAAATTGCTTGTTAATAGGGTCGTTCAAGTCAAAACCGTCAACAGGTGGTGTTCCGCCTTTTGGGCTTACGAAATCAATTGTATAGTCATTTTTTAAGGCTTCCCAGGCATGGGTAACTTCTCCCAGATAATAACCGGTTGGTTCGCCTGTGCTTCCTTTTTTGTCATGGCTCGAAACCACAAATAAGATTTTCTTTTCCATCTTTTTTGATTTTTTAGTTTGTGCGTTTGCAAAATCAGGGTTTAAGAAAAGGGCAAAAAATGCAATAGCCATCAAACCCGGAGTGATTATTTTTCTCATAGTAACTTTCTTTAGAATTAAGTTACAAAATTCAGAAGAAATTTAGGGTCTGAAAAGGTAAAAAGTCACCAATTTGAAGTGACAATTGTCACACTTATGAACTAAAACGGCTCAGGGTTTCTCTTGAAACGCCCAGATAGGAAGCAATCAGTTTTTTAGGGACTTTTTGGAATAAGGCAGGATAGAGCTGAAGTAATTTTTCATAACGTTCCTGCGGATTGTTATTCAGCATGGACAAGATTCTCTGCTGTAGGGCGATGTATCCGGAATTGGATTTTCTGCGAAAAAAATGCTCAATCTTATGCATTTCAGAGCAGAGCTTTTCTCGGTTGTATAGAGAAAGACAAAGTACCTCTGTGTCTTCTATACAGTCAATATTTAGGGTAGCTTTTGTCTGATTGAAATAAGCGTTGAAATCACAAATCCACCAGTCTGGAAGTGCAAATTGAAGAATATGTTCTTTTCCGTCCTGGCTAACATGATAAGCTTTTAGGCAACCGTCTAAAACGAAAAAGTCGTTAGGGACATCTTCGCCTTCCTGGATTAAAAATTGGTGTTTTTTGTATTTTTTGGGAGTAAAATGCGACAGTATATAATCGAATTCGCCATCAGTTAGCGGCGTGATTTTCTCGATTTGCTGACGTAATAGTTGACTCATTTTTTTAGCCTTTATAATGGGCGGTTAAAATCTACTTTTTTTGCCACTGATTGAAATGATTTCCACTGATTTTGTCGTGCTGATAAAATCATTTTAATCTCATAATCTGTGGCATAAACTTACTTCTTATTTTTAGCCGTAGATTGGAATGATTCTCGCTGATTTTGCTACTGATAAAATTATTTTAATCTCATAATCTGTGGCTGAAATCTACTTTTTGTAAAATAAATTATGATCGATATAATCCCATACCTTTTCAGGAAGCATAGGTCTTGCATTTTTTCCATTTTTGATACTTTCCCGAATTTTAGTCGAAGAAATTTCGACTACTGGAGCGTCAATGACATGGATTTTTGGATGCCCTGTAAATTCCTGACTGATAATCTCATCAGAAATTCTCGGATAAACATAAATATCATGATTTTGGAGGATAACATCATAGTTTTTCCACTTATGGAAAGAGTTGAGGTTGTCTTCGCCCATAATTAAAGAAAATTCATATTGGAGAAACTTTTCCTGAAGATAGGCTAACGTATTTACCGTATAATTTGGCTGTGGCAGCTTAAATTCAATATCGGAAGGTTTTAACTTTGGATAGTCTTCCGTTGCCAGAAAAACCATCTGAAGCCTATGATGGTCTTCCAGCAAAGTACTTTTTTTCTTGAGAGGATTATGTGGCGTCACAACCATCCATACCTGATCTAGATCTGAAAATTCAGCCATGTGGTTGGCAATAATCATATGACCTACATGGATTGGGTTAAACGTTCCGAAGTATAATCCTATTTTCATTTGTTAAGGCTCTAAGCGACTAAGGTTCTGAGTTGCTAAGGTCCTTAGAACCTTAATGCCTCAGCACCTCATTAAATCATTTTCAAATAATCGTAAACCAACTTATAAGCGTCATTTTTCGCTATTTCAAGGTCGTAATTTTTTAGGATTACGTCAAATTCTTCGGCTTTGGCAATTTCTTTCTCGGCTTTAGCAATACGCATTTGTATCTTTTCGTCGGTTTCAGTCTGACGAAAACGAAGTCTTCTTTCCAATTCTTCTACAGATGGAGGACTCACAAATACTGCTAAGGTCTGTTTTGGGTATTGCTTTTTTATATTCAGGCCACCGATTACGTCAATGTCAAATATGACATGCTTTCCGTCTGCCCAGATTCGTTCCAGTTCGCTTTTTAGGGTGCCATAATAATTGTCTTTGTAAACTTCTTCGTATTCGACAAAAGCATTTTCCTGTATTTTTTTTTGGAATTCTTCTGCAGATAGAAAATAATAATCCCTGCCGTTGATTTCTTCTCCTCTTTTTTCACGCGAAGTTGCCGAAATAGAAAAATCCAGGTGCAGTTCTTTTTGAGCTAAAAGGTATCGTACTATCGTAGTCTTTCCAGAGCCAGAAGGAGCCGAAAATACTATTAATTTGCCATTATTCATTGTTGCGTTGTTGTTTGTTTTTACAAAACGTTCAAAACTTGTTCTTTGATTTTTTCCAGTTCGTCTTTCATCTGGACGACAAGCTTCTGCATTTGTGCATGGTTGGATTTGGAACCCATTGTATTGATTTCTCTACCAATTTCCTGAGTAATAAAGCCTAATTTTCTACCATTGGCTTCGTTTCCTGCCAATGTTTCCATGAAATAATTCAAGTGGTTTTCCAAACGTACTTTTTCCTCTGTAATATCGTATTTTTCAAGATAGAAAATAAGTTCCTGCTCAAAGCGATTTTCGTCAACATTGACATTCAGTTCTTCGATAGCAGTTTTTAGGCGGTTTTTTACCGTTTCAATCCTTTCGCCATCTAAAGCTACAGTCTCTTTCATTAACGCAAGAATGTTGCCAATTCTGATAAGGAATTCTTTTTCAAGCGCAATACCTTCTGAAGTTCTGAATTCCTGAATGTTTTTCAATCCTTGGTCAATAACACCTTGTATGATTTTCCATTCATTTTCGTCTAATTCCTCACGTTCGGTTTTTAGCGCATCCGGCATTCTGACAGCCATTTTGAGTAGTTCCGTATCATCACCATCAACAACTTGTCTCAGCTGATTGATATAGGCTTTTACGATAGGCACATTGATCTTGGACGAAGTTTCTTCGCCGGTGATTTCTATAAATAAAGAAAAGTCTACTTTTCCTCTTTCTAATTTCTGAGCAATCTGATTTCGGAGCGTCAATTCCATTTCGCGATAAACATAAGGCGTTCTCACATTCAAATCCAAACTTTTGCTGTTTAAGGATTTGATTTCAACGGTAATTTTTTTGTTAGGCAATTGCAAAGTTGCTTTGCCGAAACCAGTCATTGATTGTATCATATTCCAATTTAAGTAGCTACAAATGTAATAAAAAGTATTGAGTCCGTTTTCAGACGCTTGAAATTAGATTCTTATCCAATTAAGGATTTGAATCAGTTTGTTAGTATGTTTTTTTTCTTTTGCGTTACAAGATAGATTCCCAGAAAAATCATTCCGGCAGAAATTATCTTAATCAAACTCAGTTGGTCTTTTCCTAAACCAATAGCGAACAGTGTTGCGAAAAACGGCTGCAAATAGATAAAAACAGCCACAATCGTAGGCTTGAGTTCTTTCATTGACAAAAGATTCAGCAGATAGGTCAGGAATGTAGATATTACAACAACAAAAAGGATTTTAGCATATACAGGTGTTGGAATAACGGCCCATTCTATTTCTTGAACCTGTTTCCATCCAAAAGGCAGTACCATAATAAATCCGAAAAGGTAAATCCATTTGACGAATGAAAAAGCACTGTATTTTTCCATTAGTTTTTTGACGATAATCAGGTAAAAACCATAAGAAACAGCATTGACAAAAACCAAAAAGTTGCCCCACATGGCATTGGAAGCATTGCCTACGCTTTTTCCGTATAAAATCAACAGTAAAGTTCCTGCCAATCCCAATAGAATCCCGAAAGCTTTCCATTTCAGAATTTTTTCCTTCATGATTATGGCGGAAAGAAGCAGTACAATCATAGGTGTCGTAACCATAATTACCGAAGCCATAATTGGCGAAGTAAGACTTAATCCTTCGAAAAAAGTAAGCATGTTAAAAGCCACCCCAAAAAAAGCTGAAGCAATGATTCTTGGGAAATCATTTAAGGCAATTTTTTCTGTTTTTAAGAAAAGTGCGACAAGCCAAAACAGCAATGTTGAACCGCCAACCCGCAAGACGATAAATCCGAAAGGCTTGACAAACTCCGGCATTACATCTTTGGCAATCGTAAAGGTCACGCCATAAATAATCGAAACCATCAGGGCGCCTAATAAGGCCCAATTTCGGGTAGACATCTTACGAAAGCACTTTGGTCACTTCAAGGATATTCTTCTGGCTATTGCCGATATAGATTTTTCCATCAATGATAAAAACCGGACGGCTCAAAAAAGTATAATGTTCCAGAAGGTATTTTTTAAAATCAGCTTCCTGCAGATTTTTGTTTTTCAAATCCAGTGATTTGTAAAGCTGTGCCTTTTTGCTGAATAGTGCCTCATAGCTTCCAGACAGCTTGTACATTTCTTCTAATTCTGCTTCAGTAATAGGATTTTGGCGGATATCATGAAATTCCAGCCTGTCCGTATTAGGAAGCGACTTTATGATTTTTCGGCAGGTATCGCAAGAGCTTAAGTAATATATTTTATTGTTCATTGGAGTGAAATTTAATAGTACAAAGAAAAATCATTTAAAGTTTAAAAGCTGTATTTTTATCAAAATTATCGGCAAATTATAAATATGAAATCTAAGATTATCGGCGGACTCCTTCTTGGAGGAATTATGGCAATTTTATTTGGTTGCGCTAAAAAAGAAACTATTGACTTGAAATTAAAACTTGAGGTTGGACAAGTAGATAGAGTATATGTAGCTACGGTAATAAAAGGGAGTCTTGTAAACAGTCAGAGTATTATAGAGATGAGGTTCACAACAGAAGCTGTAAAACCTGACAGGAATGTGATTGGTGTAAAAGTTGCCAGGCTGAGTATGACTTCAGGGGCTTTTGGAGAAAATGGGAGTTATGATTCTAATAAGGATATTAACGAAATGACGGATGAAGAAAAAAACATGCATCAAGAACTTCAACAGATATTGAATCAGTCCTTTCAGGTTTCCGTAAATAATAAAGGAAAAGTAATAGAATCTTTCAGAAACAAAAACGGAGAGAGACGCAGACCTACGGATCAGATTATTAATATTTCTAATATCTATATTCCTTTTCCGGAAGAACCGGTTGGGATGGGTTCTGAATGGGAAGCAGAACGGGAAGAACCGTTGGCAAAAATTAAAACTACCTCTACTTATAAAATAACAGAGATTAATGACAAAGAGATTATTGTTTCTATAACTTCAAGGCTTAAAAATGAAAAAGGCTATTTCGATAATGTAGCGACAGGGCAGTATGTTTTGGATAGAAAAACATGTAAGATGATTTCAGGTGATCTTTCACTGGATGTGAAAGACAATGGAGAGAAAGGGAAAGTGTTTTTCAAAATCCGCTCAATACCAGATTAAGAAAAAAACAGCGGTCTCATTTCAAAAACAACTTTTTAATTAATAAATACCATGCACGAAGCATTCAATATCACTCTGCAGAACAGAAAAGTTTTAGAAAACTATCTGCAAAATTATTCTTTAGAACAACTAAACAAAGTTCCTGAAGGTTTTAATAATAATTTGATCTGGAACATTGGTCATATTATTGTCGTACAGCAATTGTTGGTTTATAAATTGTCCGGACTTTCTACAATGATTTCTGACGAAATGATTTCGAAATACCAAAAAGGAACCAAGCCGGAAGCTGATGTGACGCAAGAAGAAGTCGATGAGATAAAGCGACTACTTTATGTAACTGTCGAGCAAACCCAAGCTGATTTTGACAACCAGATTTTTAAAACCTATCACGAATTCACAAATAATTTAGGATTTACAATCCGAAGTGCAGAAGGCGCAATTGCCTATAATTATTATCATGAAGCCATGCATTTGGGAATGATGATGAGCATTCGCAAATTTGTGTAGCCTTATTTGATAAGAAGATAATTTTTTAGCTGGTCGTAAGGCAACAATAGTTCTTTAGGGCCGTCAGCATAAGAAGCAATTTCGTAGGTGTTATAATATAACAGCAGTCCTTTTGGTGTGAAGAAAATACTTTGCGGAAGGTCAAAGACTTCATTTTCAAACATCAGTCCTGTTGCATTTATGGCACCTGCGGGAATCTTATATTTTGCTCGGAATTCCTTTTCGGCAAAAGCCTTAAAGTCGGCTTCATCTTTCAGGAAATCTTTTCGGGTCAATTCTTTTCCTGTTTCAGGATTAAAAAGCAACGAACGGTTTCCATCATAACCATGGGCACCGCCTGTGTAGGTGTAATGATGCAATTTGATATTTAAGACTTTGTCTGAAGTGTAATCTACTTTGGCATCTATTTTTGCTTCCCAACCTAAAGTTTCATCAGGAAATTCTTTTTTCAACTCCTCATACGAATTGATAAAGGAAGCCATGATTTCTTCATAGTTTTTTCCGTTGTA
The DNA here is from genome assembly GCF_006385255.1 of Flavobacterium microcysteis. Taxonomy (GTDB): domain Bacteria; phylum Bacteroidota; class Bacteroidia; order Flavobacteriales; family Flavobacteriaceae; genus Flavobacterium; species Flavobacterium microcysteis. Next base: position 21,822 of record NZ_VFJE01000050.1, on the reverse strand, counting down.
TGGCTTCTCACCAAAATAGACAATACCACGAACCGTATTGAAGATTTTCTTATTGATGCTGTCTGCTACTACCGGAACAGCAGAAGCTTCCGGAACCGTTATCTTTACTTCGGCACAAAGATCGCCCTTGCAAGGCAGTGTTGTCTTCTTTTCAAAAGTTTTGGATTGGAAATCAACTGTTTTCAATTCAGATCCTTCTTTTTTGTCTTTCTGACAGCTTGCAAAAACAAGCGGTATTGCGATAAATAATAAGAGACGTTTCATGACTGCAGTGTTAATTATTTATAAATATAGCGTTTTTAGAATAAAATTAAAAGGTAAATTTGTCCAAAATATTGATACTTAAATAATCATTTATATGAAATTTAACACTAAAGTGATCCATGGCGGACAGCATCACGATCCTAGTACAGGAGCCGTAATGCCGCCAGTTTACCAGACTTCTACCTTTGTACAGTCAAGCCCAGGACAGCCTATTGGAGATTATGAATACAGCAGAGCAGCCAACCCAACTCGTACGGCCTTAGAAAATGCTTTGGCAAGTATTGAAAACGGAGTAAAAGGTCTTGCTTTTTCTTCAGGATTAGCAGCAACAGATTGCGTTTTGAGATCTTTCCAGGCAGGAGATGAGGTTATTGCCATGGACGATTTATATGGTGGAACTTACAGAATGTTTACGAGAATTTATAAAAATTCTGGCATCAAGTTTCATTTTGTTGATATGAATGATTTGGAGAAATTCAAATCGCTAATCAACGAAAATACAAAACTGGTATGGGTAGAAACACCAACCAATCCTTTGATGAAATTAGCAGATATTGAAGCTATTGCCAAAATAACAAAAGAACACAAGCTGCTTTTTGCTGTCGATAATACTTTTGCTACTCCATACTTACAAAAGCCATTGGATTTAGGAGCAGATATCGTTATGCATTCGGCAACAAAATATCTTGGTGGGCACTCTGATGTTATTGCAGGTGCTTTGGTTGTGAAAGATGAGGCTTTGGCAGAACAGTTGCATTTCCAACAATTTGCTACTGGTGCTACATTGGGTCCCCAGGATTCATTTTTAGTATTGAGAGGAATCAAGACTTTGCATTTAAGAGTTCAGAGACATTGCGAGAATGGAGCAAAGGTTACGGAGTTTTTGAGCAACCATCCAAAAATAAAAACTGTTTTTTATCCGGGATTGGAATCGCATCCGTTCCACGAAATTGCTAAAAAACAAATGAAGAACGGTTTTGGAGGTATGGTTTCTTTTACTTTTGAATCAGGAAAAAAAGAAGATGCTGTTCGTTTCTTGGAAAAACTACAAGTATTTACTTTGGCTGAATCTTTAGGAGGAGTGGAATCATTGGCAAACCACCCAGCTCTGATGACACACGCTTCTATTCCGGAAGATAAAAGAAAAGAAATAGGAATTACAGATGACCTGGTTCGTTTAAGTGTAGGTATCGAAGATATCGATGACTTGATTGAAGACCTAAAACAGGCATTGCAATAAAAAGAAAAGTCCCGATGAAAATCGGGACTTTTTTATTTTGGGATATTTTATTTTAATTCAAATAGTAGATATAACCTACGTTAAACCAAACCAACCAGTCATTGGCTTTGTTTTCTGAATAACGAGCTGGATCTGGTCGTAATCCGTCAACCCAGTCAGAGAAATAATACTGGAATCTCAAGTCTACCATCAAATCTGATAATTCATTCAGTTTGTATCGGGTTCCTACACTTGAAACGACAGACCATACAGTTCCTGATTCGTTTTTAAAAGCATCACGGTATTTTACAGGTGTATTGATAATTGTTAACGGGCCAGTTGTAGACTTCGCTTCCGGATTGTAATGGCTGAATTGAGCCCCTAAGCTCACAAAAGGCGCCCAGCTTCCATTAGAAGCCGTAAAGTCACGGATACTTAGCGGATAATATTCAAGCTGCATTCCGATATTCGTAATAGCAGTGCTTCCTCTCATGTTTCTTAGCTGTTGAGCTGTAACACTAGTTTTGCTGTCATCTACCCATTTTCCGAAGTGCTGCAAATTAGTCTTGCTGTAAGACAATTCTGTTCTCACTTTAAAGTGGTCGTTGAAAAATGTCTCACGTGCATAACAGTTACATTCTGCTTTATAAGAAAAGTTAAGGTAGTGAATAATTCCAACCCCAATTCCTGTGTTTCCAGCGTTTGTGCTTAAGTCATGGCGCTCTCCATAGTCTGATTGCAGTGCTACAGGACCCACGATTACACCAATCTCATGCGAAAAGCCAAATTGGGCAAAAGCCGTATTCAGCCCTCCAAAAGCTAATGCTAGAATTAAAAAATAGATTCTGGGCATCTAATCAAATTTAAAGAATTCGAGACAAATATATAAAAACATCAGGCACTTATAAAAAAAAAAGAAAAATAGTTTTTTGCCTCGAAAAATATCATAAAAACTCTAAAATCACCCCGCTAAAAATGGATTTGTTTAAGATTTTCTCATAAAAAAATAAATCTATTGATAATCAAAAAAAAAACTTCACGTATTTGGAGAAGATGTATCTTTGTGCTATCAAACGAAAACGTTTTCATTGAAAACGTTAATAACTACTTAATAATCATGTCAGAAAGTATTAACTCTTTTGTTGAAGCAGTTGCTACAAGAAATCCTAATGAGCCTGAATTTCTACAGGCTGTAAAAGAAGTTGCAGAGACTGTAATTCCTTTTATCGAAGAAAATAAAAAATACCAAAACAAGATGCTTTTGGAAAGAATGGTCGAAGCTGAACGTGTTGTCATGTTCAGAGTAAGCTGGATGGATGATGCCGGAAATACTAAGGTAAACCGTGGCTACAGAATCCAGATGAATTCGGCAATCGGACCTTACAAAGGAGGTATCCGTTTCCATCCTTCCGTAAACTTAAGTATCTTAAAATTCCTTGCTTTTGAGCAGACATTTAAAAACAGCTTGACCACATTGCCAATGGGCGGTGGAAAAGGTGGTGCTGATTTTGATCCGAAAGGAAAATCAGATAACGAAATCATGAAATTCTGCCAGGCATTTATGACGGAATTGTCAAAGCATATTGGTGACAACACTGACGTTCCTGCTGGAGATATTGGTGTTGGAGGAAGAGAAGTAGGCTATATGTTTGGCCAGTACAAAAGACTTAGAAATGAATTTACAGGTGTTTTGACTGGTAAAGGAATTTCTTTTGGAGGTTCTCTTATTCGTCCTGAAGCTACAGGTTATGGCGATGTGTATTTTGCACAAAGTATGCTTCAGACTAAAGGACAAAGTTTTGAAGGCAAAACGGTTGTGGTTTCCGGTTCTGGAAACGTAGCCCAATACGCAGCAGAAAAAGCAACTCAATTAGGTGGTAAAGTAGTTACATTGTCAGATTCGGCTGGATACATTTATGATGCAGACGGAATTGATGCTGAAAAACTAGCGTATGTTATGCAACTTAAAAATGTAGACTATGCGAGAATCAGCGAGTACACTAAAAAATATCCAAGCGCAAAATATGTGGCTGGAAAACGTCCTTGGGAAGTAAAATGTGATATCGCTTTGCCATGTGCAACCCAAAATGAATTAGACGGAGAAGAAGCAAAATTATTAGTAGCAAACGGATGTATCTGCGTAGCCGAAGGAGCTAACATGCCTTCAACGCCTGAAGCAGTTGAGGTTTTCCAAAAAGCTAAAATTCTTTTTGCTCCGGGTAAAGCATCAAATGCTGGTGGAGTAGCAACTTCTGGTCTTGAAATGTCTCAGAACTCATTGCGTTTGAGCTGGACTTCTGAAGAAGTTGACGAAAGATTGAAAAGAATTATGCTTGATATCCACACATCATGTGTAAAATATGGTTCTGACGGAACAGGATATGTTGATTACGTAAAAGGAGCAAACATTGCAGGCTTTGTAAAAGTAGCCGATGCGATGTTGGCACAAGGAGTTGTATAATCGGAAATCCTTACTATACTATAAATGCCCTCAGTTAGAGGGCATTTTTTTTGCCTGTTTCAGACATAAAATATATGAAAAGGGAAATATATCCGTTTGTATTATATTTGTATGCAATTCCTAATCGATAATGAAAAAGCAATTCCTAATTTTTCTTTTTTCTTTTTTTATACAAATCGCTTTTGCCCAGAACAATCAGTTATGGAAGGGCTATTTCTCCTATAATGAAGTAAACGATCTTACAGAATCACCTACAAGAATAACGGGTGCTACACAAAAAAGCTTGTTTTCCAAAAATTTGGCTACCAATGAGCTAAAGACTGTAACCACAATTAACGGACTTTCTGGTCAGGATATTACAGCCGTTTATTACAGCCCGACTTTTAATAAAACAATTATAGGCCATGCTAACGGATTGATACTTATCCTTACGGAAAGCACCGGAAATATTTTGATTGTTCCAGGAATCCGTGATCAGGCAGGGCTTACGCCAAACCGAAAACGAATCAACCATTTTTTTGAACATGATGGAAAGATTTACATTTCCTGTGATTTTGGGGTAGTACAATATAATCTGGCAACGCTTGGATTTGGCGATACCTATTTGCTGGGAACTGCCGGACAAGAGGTCAAAGCCTACCAGTCTACAGTTTTAAATAACTTTATTTATGTGGCCACCGCAGAAAACGGTATTAGAAGAGCCGACCTATCCAATCCAAATCTTAATGATTTCAACCAATGGCAGACTTTTGACAACGGTGTTTGGACAGGAATCGTAACGCATAATAACCAAATTGTAGGGATAAGTGCTAATAGAGTTGCCAGGCATACGGGAGCGGCATTTGCTACCATAACAAGCCTGATGCAGCCTGGGGTAGATATTAGATCGTATCAAAATAATCTGATTGTGACCACTGAGAATCACGTTTACACCTATAATGAAAACCTTTCACAAACAGCCCATATAGTTAGTACCAGTATTCCGGAAATGACAGCTGCTTTCAATTGTGCAACCGTTATTGATGGCACAATTTATATTGGTACGAAAGAAAACGGGATAGTCTCGACAGAGGTGCTAAATACGGCTACATTTAGGGTAATCAAGCCTGACGGACCGTCAAAGAATAATATTTTTGCCATACAAACAACACCAACAGGTAAGCTTTGGGCAGTGTATGGAGGTTATAATGTGTTTTATGTTCCGGATGTGAGCTCAAACGGAATCAGCAAATTTTCTGAAAATGGTTGGCTTAATATTCCCTATAGTGATGTTTTACAAGCCCATTCGCTTTCAAGAATTACCATAAATCCATCTAATGAAAACCAGGTGTATGTAAGTTCTTTTCATTCTGGATTATTGAAAATAGAAAATGATGTGGTGGTGACAAAATATGACCATACTACACAAAACGGCCCGGAATCACTTTTATATACTCCGGATCCAAATTATAAATCAGTTCGTATTAATGGTGCCGGATTTGACAGATCGGGGAATTTGTGGTTTAATAATTCAAGGGTTAAGAATGCGATAAAAGTTTTGAATGCTAGCGGTTCCTGGCAGTCCTATTCTATTGATGGTTTTGCCACCGGTTATTTAGAACAGGATTACGGGCGTATGGCAATCGATAAAAACGGAACAAAATGGTTTGTGTCTTCTCTAAACGGAGTTATTGGTTTTAATGAAAATGCCACCGCCAAATTCAGATTGGCAGCCTCACAAGAAGATGCCGGAAATCCGCTTATAAAAAATGCTATAGCTGTAGCAGTTGATAACAGAAATCAGCTTTGGATAGGTACCATGCAAGGATTAAGAGTCTTGCCAAGCGTTGACCGTTTTATGGGAGAAGGTGATTTGGAAACCAATCCGATTATCATCATTGAAGATGGACTTCCCCAAGAATTGCTTTATGAGCAGTTTATTACAGATATAGTAGTTGATGGAGCTAATAACAAATGGATAGGGACGGCCGATTCAGGTGTTTTCTTAGTGTCTTCGAACGGGCAAGAGACAATTCACAGGTTTACGAGAGACAATTCACCGTTGCCAAGCAATTCGATTAACGATATTGATGTTAATGCAGTGACAGGCGAAGTGTTTTTTGCAACTACAGCAGGTCTTGTTTCTTTCCAAGGTACTTCAACTAAAGGCAATGATGACCTTTCTCAGGTGTATATTTATCCGAATCCTGTACGCCCGGAATTTCTAGGGACAGTTAAGATAAGCGGCCTGATTAACGATGCCAATATTAAAATCACTGATATTGAAGGCAATCTTGTTTATGAAACCACTTCCGAAGGAGGAACTATTGAATGGGACACTAAAGCTTTTGGAAAATACAGGGTAGCTTCTGGAGTCTATATGGTATTCATTTCTTCTAAAGACGGTTCTGAAACCAAGGTCAAAAAAGTCATGATAATTAGATAAATTACGAATTACAAATTAGGAATTAGAAATTCCATAGACTATCGTAATTCATAATTTCAAATTCGTAATTCCAAAAATGTTAGTCAAGACAAAAGCCATAGTTATCAGTTCACTCAAATATCAGGAGAAAAGTCTAAGGCTTTCGGAAAATACAGAGTAGCTTCCGGAGTGTATATGGTATTCATGTCTTCTAAAGATGGTTCTGAAACCAAGGTCAAAAAAGTCATGATAATAAGATAAATTACGAATTACAAATCAGGAATTCCATAAGACTATCGTAATTCATAATTTTAAATACGTAATTCCAAAATGTTAGTCAAGACAAAAGCCATAGTTATTAGTTCGCTCAAATATCAGGAGAAAAGCCTGATCGTAAAGTGTTTTACTGAGACTGATGGACTGAAATCTTATTTTGTTCATAACGCTTTTTCCGGTAAAAATAACAAGCAGAAAATTGCCTATTTCCAACCGTTAAATATCCTCGAGATTGAAGCGGCGCATAAAAATAAGGGAACGCTGGAAAGCTTTAAGGAAATCAAACTTTGGGCTGCTTATCATACTATACATATCGATATTGTAAAAAGCACAATTATTATCTTTCTTTCAGAAATGTTGCACCACAGCATTCGTGAAGAGGAAAATAACGAGGATCTTTTTCATTTTTTGGAAACGGCTCTTTTATGGCTCGACAGCCATGACGAGATTGCCAATTTCCACTTGATACTGCTTTTGGAAATTACCAAATTCCTAGGATTTTACCCTGATGCCTCTACTAACGATTATGCTTTTTTTGAAATGACAGAAGGTATTTTTACGCCTTTCCAATCGTTGTCTTGTCTTTCGGAAAATGAAACGACCTTGTTTAGGAAATTACTTGCCTTGCGATTTGATAGCAACCAGCAGGTTTTTAACGGAAAGGAGAGGCAGCAATTGCTAAAGATCATCCTTGACTATTACAGTTTCCATCTGGACGGCTTTAAAAAGCCAAAATCATTAGAAGTGCTTAAAGAAGTTTTTTCTTAGCGAAATCTTCCTTTTTAATTTTATAAAACAATCGTCCGGAATGTCAGATTGACTCTTGGTCGTATTATTTTTTTTGATGGCGGCAGGCGGTGCAACCAGTGGCTTTGGGTTTCGTCTTTCATCACCAGCAGACTTCCGTGTTCCAATTGTACAGAAACCGTATCTTTTGTCTGTTTGTGCTTGAATGAAAATTTTCGTTCTGCACCAAAGCTTAGTGAAGCGATAGTCGTGTTTTTACCCAAAGATTTCTCATCATCGCTATGATAGGCCATGCCTTCGTTTCCATCATGATATAAATTCAAAAGGCAGGAATTAAAGGATGTCCCTGAAATTTCTTCGGCCAATTTTTTCAATTCCAATAACTCTTTCGTCCACGGCAGTGCTTGTTTGGTAGTATTGGAATATGTATACAGGTAATCGCTGTCGCCATACCAGGCCACTTTTCTTTTGGTAATGATAAGCTTTCCAAAAATGATGGCTTCGTCATTTTTCCATTCAATATCGTTAAGCAATCTTTCCAAATACAGTTGCGCCTGGGCATGATTCATGACTTTTCCATAGTAAACTACGGTTCCATCATAAGGTAACAGATTGGCTGTTATGTCATCGTTAAATAAATCCATTACTGTTTTTAGTTTTCCAGATTTTATATTTTTCTGAAAGGCAGTGACCACAAGGCCTGTAGCCATTTTGCAAAGCTTCTTCTTCAGAGTTGAAGAAAACCCTATTCTTTCGCAGCATTCTTTTTCCAGACTGGCAGTGCAAGGTACCGTAAATTTTCAACTTCTTATTTCCTCCCAATGTGATTTCCTTCCGCATTATTTTTCTGCGGAGCAAGACATCTGTAATCTGTTCGTGTATTGTCATAATCAACTTAAGGCATCGTGAAAAATAATGCCAAGCGTATGTCGTTTCCCCGAATGGAGTTCGCTTACACCATGTTTCATGTTCACTCTGTAATAGCCTTTGGAACCCTTGACAGGTCTAAAATTAGTAGTGAATACCAATGCATCGCCTTTTTTAGGCTTTAAGACAATTGCTTTAGATTGCGCTCTTGGTGTCTGTTGCGTTAATACAAATTCGCCTCCAGTATAATCTTCATCCGGATTGTCTAAAAAAAGCACGGTCTGCATCGGAAAAAAGATATCTCCATATAAATCCTGATGTAACGTATTATGTCCGCCTTTGCCATATTTCAAAATCAATACCGTTGGTTTTAATTGGTTATTTGCATGGCAAAGTGCTTGCAGTTCCTTAAAATGAGACGGAAAACGGGAATTTATGTTCAGCACTTTCATCCATAAATTAGCAATTGGAGCTAATTTTGGATAGAGATTTTCTCGTATGTTTTGAATCAGGTCAGGAAGCGGATAATTAAAATATTTATATTCCCCTAAACCAAAACGATAACGTTCCATAACAACGGTTTTTCGATAGCCAGAAGGATTGTCATAATTTTTAATCAGTTCATTGCACTGCTGTTCTGTAATCAGCTTAGGAATGATGGCATATCCTTTTTCATTCATTTCATCGTTAAATGCAGCCCAATCAAGTGCTGTAAATCTTTCGTGTATGTTTTCCATGGCTTATAGTTTTGAAGCATGTGATTGTGCAGCTTCCCATCCGATAATAGCTGTTTTTCGGGTATTGCCCCACATATAGCCTCCAAAATGTCCGCTGGATTGAATGACACGATGACAAGGAATCAGGAAAGCTACTGGATTGTTTCCAATTGCTGTTCCAACTGCTCGGGAGGCTCTCGGTTTATGGATTTTTTCGGCAATCTTGCCATAGGTAGCTAATTCTCCCATTGGAATTTTTAGCAAGGTTTCCCAAACTTTCAACTGGAAGTCGGTTCCTTTCAGATGCAGTTTTACCTGATGGAGCTTATCCCAATCATGCGTGAAAATATACAAAGCATTTTGTTGTATAAGATCAAGCTTTTGTTTAAGAATTGCATTAGGGAAATGGCTTTTCAGGTCAGATAAGGACTGGTCTTCATTTTCAGAAAAAGCCATATAGCATATGCCTTTTGGTGTTGATGCCACGATAATATTGCCAAACGGACTTTCGGCATAGCTATAGTTGATAGAAAGATTTTCGCCGCCGTTTTTAAATTCTCCGGGTGTCATTCCTTCAATCTTGATAAAAAGGTCGTGTAATCTTCCAGTACCTGATAATCCCGTTTCGTAAGCAGCGTCAAACAATGTCGTTTCTTTTTCTTTTAGCATGTGTTTTGCATGCTCAACGCTGATGTATTGCAGGAATTTCTTAGGACTGACACCGGCCCATTCCGTAAAAAGGCGCTGAAAATGGAAAGGACTCAGATGTACCTTTGCAGCCACATCATCTAAGTTGGGCTGGTCTTTAAAATTTTCACGGATATATTCGATGGCTTCTGCTATCCGAATATAATTGATGTGTTCTTGCTCATTCATTTCTTTGAAATTTATGATACAAAGCTAGTGAGAGCCTCTGCGTCCTGAAACCCGAAACTTGCGGGATTATTCTTTTTCTCTGGATTGTTTCATGGCTTCGGCAGTAGCCTTTGACATAAAATCAGGACTGCTTTCCAGTTGATTGACAATAGTATGAAAATCTGTGTCTTTTCGGGTTTGGGATAATTTATAAGTTGCCTGGATTTCTGAAATAATGATTTTGAAACCTACAATCCCGTTGACCTGTCGCATCGTTTTTTCAGAAAGATTTTCTACCGAAACCGGATGTTCTGAAGCATGTTCATATGTGTCGACTAATTTTTTCAGCGAATCCATTAATTCTGCACCTTCAATAATCTGTGCTTTTCCATAAGCATGCACAGCGATATAATTCCAGGTAGGCACATCTTCCTTTTCGTACCATGAAGAAGAGACATAACTATGTGGTCCGTGGAAAATTGCCAGAACTTCTTCGCCAGAAGCAAAATTTTCCCATTGCGGATTGGCTTTAGAGATATGGCTATACAGGATAGCGGTGCCATTTTCATCAAAATCAAGTTCCATCGGAATATGAGTTCCCCACAGCCTTCCCTTAGTCTGACTAACCAATATACCAAAGCTGTTGGCCTTAATAAATTCCCGGACTTCATTAATGTTTTCGTTTTTATAGTGCTGAGGAGTGTACATATTCAGTAAATATTGGAATTGTAATATTATTGTGGTTTGTTTATTGTTTCAAGTGCTTTGTACAGACAATTGTGCAGTATAGTAAGATGATTTTCTTCTGACATTTTTACAAAGGAAGAAACAAGATTGTCATTTGATTTTGCCAGAATTTCCGAAAGCTGAAAAGCATCGTCTTCCATTTGTTTTCCTTCGGCACCAACAGCTACAAACACCTGAATTTTTTTGTCTCTCTTTTTTGCTAATAATTCTGGGGCTTTAACCAATAAAGATTCGTCATCCCACCATAGACTTGGGCTTATAATGATATAATTGTCAAAAAGGTCTGGTTTTTTAAGAAGTGTTTCCGTCACAAAAAGCCCGCCTAGCGACTGGCCGGAAATTGTTGAAGTACTGGTGCGGTATTGTTTTTTGATGTATGGAATCAGTTCTTTTTCGACAAAACTCAGAAATTTTTCAGAATGACCCGTAGTTGGGAAATCTTTTTTGTCCTGGGCATTGGTTGTTGGAAACGTGAAGTCTCTTTTTCTATCGATATTGGCTATTCCGACAATAATTGATTCAGGCATTTTTTGAATCATAGTAAGAAATTGTACGAGCCCGGTAACATGAATAAAATCTTCGTTGGCAGAACCATCCAGAAGATAAATAATAGGATAAGCAGTTTTTGGATTTTTATTATAGCTGTCAGGAATATAAATGTTCAGTGTTCGGGTTTCATTCAAAACATTTGATTTGATTTTTTCAATTCGGCCCAAAACAAAAGGCTCGGTTTTCGGATTTGTTTTTTGTGCAAAAGAAAAATAGGTAATTGCAAAGGAAAATAATAGCGTTAAAAAGGATTTCATAAAATTATTTGGAGTTATTAATTGTATTAATGGTCAGGCCATAAAATTCTTCAAAGCGAAGTAAGGCTTTTTCAAATTCGGATTCTTGCTTTTTGTCTGGTTGTTCAAGAAATTCATATTCGAGATCAATTACTTTTGGTTTTATTTTTCTTCTCCAGGAACCGATAACCTGTCCGTCAAATAGCAGAGTATTATCATATCGGAGTCTTTTTCCGGGTTGTACGGAATTTCGGTGCTGCATCAATGCATCCCTGTTTTTATATCCCATAATCATTTCATCATAAACAGGAAGCAATTGTAATTGCCCGAAGCTTCCCATATCCAGATTTAATTTTGGAGAGAAATAATAGGTTTCGGATTCTATTTTTTCCTCTGCCAGTTGTGCTTTGACCATTTCGATTCCTTTTTTACAGTCGGTGAGACTTAATCCTGACCAGGTTGAAAAATCTTTGGCTGTTGCTGGACCATGGCTGATAAAATAACGTTGGGAAAGTTCGGCTAGTGCCTCATCTCGGTCTTTTTTCGTGACTAGCGAAACTCTTTCTTCAAGCAGAGCATAGGTAAACTGATTGCCTTGTCTGGCGCCACTGCAAATTAATCCTTCGAGTTCAGCCTTCATCATGATGCAGACTAAGCGAGTGCCATCTGCTTGTATGTTGTTTTTTAGAAATTCCTGGCTCAATGCTTCACGGGTCAGATGTTTTCCACCTTCAAGGGCACGCTGCATGATCGTATTGCATTGGTTAAAAGTGGTGCTATCCAATTCCATCTTTCGGTACATGTAAGCATTTATTGCTTCCACTCTAGGGCCTGTCAGCATCAACATCCATCGAATATCTTCTGGTGCTACAAAATGCCAGGTAGGTCGTAGAAGGTGCGTTCTTAAAATTCTGCCTTCGTTGAGGTCTTTCTCAATATCGACATCATTCAAATGCGGTATCCGTATGCCTAGTGACCATTTTGTTTGGGCATATTCTTGTCCTTGAATGGCTCCAAAATAGGCCACCATTTCTGGGGCAGATTTTAGCTCCGGTTTGGTAATTTGCTGTGATAGCAGCCGGAATTTTGCAATGTCGTGCTGGGTCATGGAGTTGTTTTTTAGGCCAAGCTAATTTACAAAAAAAGAGGAGTGATTAGAGGTGTACTTTGGAGTGAGTATGTAAAAAATAATAATGCTGTCGGTTCTGTTCTATTTTAACGTAATTCAGGTGTCTAGCTTTGTTTAAAAATAGAAACATAATGGAAACAAAACAGATTTTAGTATTAGGCGCAAACGGAAAAACAGGAAGTCGGGTAGTGGAACGATTGGAAAAACTTAATTTGCCAGTCCGAAAAGGCTCCCGTTCAGCGGTTCCTAAATTCGACTGGGAATATTCAGAAAACTGGAAAGAAGTATTGAAAGGTGTCAGCAGCATATATATTACTTTTCAGCCTGATTTGGCTGTAGAAGGTTCAGATGATGCGATACGGTTGCTTTCAATATTAGCAAAAGAAGCGGGTGTTGAAAAGCTGGTACTTCTTTCGGGTCGAGGTGAAAAAGAAGCCGAAGTATGCGAGAAAATCATCATGGAAAGCGGCTTGAAATGGACTATTGTAAGGGCCAGCTGGTTCAGCCAGAATTTTAGCGAGAGCTTTTTCCTGGATCCTATTTTGCAAGGGCATGTTTCTTTGCCTGTAGGAGATGTAAAAGAACCTTTTATTGATGCTGATGATATTGCTGATGTAGTTGTTGCATCGCTTACCGAAGAAGGACACGATGGAAAACTCTACGAAGTGACAGGCTCCAAATTGTTGAGCTTTAGAGAAGCGGTTGCTGAAATTTCTGATGCAACAGGCAGGACAATTGTTTATGAACAGCCTTCAATAGAAGAATATGTTGCTCAAATGGCTGCCTATCAAATCCCGAAAGAGTATATCGATTTGTCTACCTATCTTTTTACTGAAGTACTAGACGGGAGAAATGCCTCCATAAGCCATGGAATCGAGGAAGCCTTGGGACGAAAACCAAAGGATTTTTCAGAATATGTAAAAGAGATTGCGGCAAGCGGTTTATGGAACCCGCAAGGTTAATGTAGATAGTTACTAATTATTGAAATAGAATTCTCTTTTAAATAATCGTCTTCATTTCTTTGTAAGAACAAAAACGCCGGACAATAATCCGGCGTTTTAATAATTTATTTTTTTATAAGTTTTTTTGTGAAAGAAGCTCCGTCGGTTGTAAGTCCTTTTAGGAAATAAGTTCCGGCAGAAAGTGAACTCACATTGATAGTCTGGCTGGCTTCAGTCTGCATCACTTTTTGTCCGGCTATATTATAAATAGAAGCTCCAGATAGTGTAGTATTAGCTGGTAATTCTATAGAAACTATGTCTTGGGCCGGATTTGGATATACAGAATAAGAAATTGCCTCAAAAGGTTTTGTGCCCAGATTTTCACTTGTAATTACGAAATTATCATAAAAAGCATTGTTGCCATAATTGTTGTGGAGCATATTAAACCCTACGATATTAAGCTCTGTATAGTTGGCAATAGTTTTTTCAAGCGTATTATTAATATAGTATTTGATTTCACTGGCAGTAACTTCAATTTTAATATTAACCCATTGGTTCGGAGCCCATTCTGTAACGGCATAATCAAAACCATAGTCAACATTCTTGATTAGATAGATGAATCCTCTGTTTTCAATTCCTACGCCTGCAACAGGTACATATTCTTCGTTACTGTCAATAGCGAATAGTGTAAACTCAAAATCGGAACCCAATTTTGCTGAAGCCATCACATCATAAGAAATAGTAAAATTGTTATAGCTCTTAGGAGAGTCAAATATTTTGGAAGCACCAAATATTGGGAAATATTGCCAGTCAAAGCTAGGCTCATAAGCATTCTTAAAAGAATAACTACCCGTTGAAGCGGCTTCGTTACTCACGGTTTGATTGGCAATATAGCCGTCGGAACCTTCTGTGACTTCCCAGCCATTTTGTTGGTGAAGGGTACCGGGCTGATATCCTTCAGAAGTTTCAAAGGAAATAGTCTGTTGCGCCCATAGCGTTGTAGAGGCTAATGCAAGTAATAAAGTTTGGATTTTTTTCATAGCTGTTTTTCGTTTTTAGGGCTATAAAAATAAGCAATATATACGCTTTGACGTAACAGTACTGGTGTTTTTATGTTTTTGATGAAATTTTAGGAGTCTTAGTGGCTGTATTTTATTTTAAAGTAGCTGTGTGTATTGGAATACTTGAGATTTTATATAGTATAGGGCGTTTTATGATAAGATAAGGTCTTGCTTTATCCTGTTTTTTGAGCATGCTTGACTAATAGTATGGTATATTGCCATTTGATTGAATTGTTTAAAAAAAACTGGGACATCTTCCGATGTCCCAGTTATAAATGGTTTTGATGTTAATTCAAATTTTAGTTTTGCAATTTTGAATTCGAAAGTCCATCAGAATTTACATGATTACCATTTAACAAAAAACAGCATTTAGTTTTTACACTAAACACTGTTTTTCAATAATTTAATTTTAAAATTTAGTAGATGCCATAATTTGATCCATTACCCATGAGGCAAAAAGCAGTTTTCTGCATAATTTTAAATTTTAAAATCTACATTAAGTCAATCAAGAATTGTAAATTTTTCTAAAAATGGAAATTATACAACCTATAAGTCCAATTATTGCGATTAAGTATATTCTAAAGCTCAGAGAAATTGTATAGTAGTTTTTTGTATTATTTTTTTTGTGGTTTTTGTCTGTTCTATATATATAATATATTATAAATAGAAATAGAACTGCACCTAACACTAGTCCAATTATACTTTCATTTTTCATCTTTGTCCTCTTTTTGAATTTAATTCGTTTGTATAGTCAATCCATTTATCGGATGCCGTAGA
Source organism: Flavobacterium microcysteis (assembly GCF_006385255.1). Taxonomy (GTDB): domain Bacteria; phylum Bacteroidota; class Bacteroidia; order Flavobacteriales; family Flavobacteriaceae; genus Flavobacterium; species Flavobacterium microcysteis. Next base: position 6,573 of record NZ_VFJE01000050.1, on the reverse strand, counting down.
ACCCATTTCAATAAGCGCATTATCCATTTCAAAAGCGCTATTAGGAACTATTTTGTTATAAGCCGATGGAAGCACTTGTAAAGAAGCTTTAACAATAGTTTTACTTACGCTGAACTTGTCATACGATATATCAGTTGCGATTTCTATACCAGTACCAATTCCAGATACAACTCCTCCAAGTGACATAAGCGCCCCCCCAAGAGGTAAGCCTACACCAGTAACAGATATAAGAAATCCTGCAGCTGAGATTAAATCTCCAGTATTTTGTAATCCTCCTGCAAAATCTCTCCAACGTTTTTCATTTCTCTCACTACGTAATTGTTCATAATATTTGCTTTTGTCATAAACATGCTCTTGTAATATATAACTAGCACCTATTGTATTGCCTCGGTACAAAGTTACTTCAACTTCATCAAGAGAAACTGACGGAGTAAATATTCCTGTGTCAGTATCAACTGTGCCCTTGCCATGATTATCAGAAAAATAACCAGTAAAACTGTTGTTCCAGTATGTCCATCCAGTAGAAGCGCTGTTATCCCAAATACTGCGGATAAAGGTATCGCTTAATAGACCACTAGGGTCTGTCCAATATACAGGATTTCCATAGCCGAAATGATAGGGTGTCCGCGAATACTGTATTTCGGCCAATGCATCCATTCCATTAAATCTTCCAAGCGCATTGTCATACTGCCTGAAGTCCATGGCCGTCACGTTCAGCCCAAGCTCCTCCTGGAATTCCTTTCCGTTGAACTTGTAGTTGTAGGAGTACGGTAACGGGCAGCCCGGGCAGAATTCTATGACTCCGCCGCCCATCCTGTCGTACATCCTTTTGGTGGTATTGTAGTTCTTGTGGGTGAGCCCGAACGGGTAATAGTTATTCTCTTCTATGATGACCACCTGCTCCGATACCGGGTCCTTGGTGTAGCTGAGCCTGATGTTGCCCAGATGATCCTTATAGTTGTAGATGTAGTTGAAAGCGGGCCTTGTCCCGTCGCTTGTCGCCTTCACATAGCCTTCGGCCGTATGTATGGCTTCCAACGTGCCGTTGGCATAGTCGAAACCGTCCAGGTATTCCTGTGTTTTGACATTAGGGCTCTCGGTCACGGTCTTCCTCAGTTTTTTCCCTCCGGCATTGTAAAGGTACTCGATGGTCGCAGCACCTTCCGCAAAGCTGATCCTTATCGGCAGGTTGAGGTGGTTGTATACAATCTGGTCGATGTTCTTGTTCTGGTCGAAAGTCATGTTTCCGCTCGAGTCGTAATTGTAATCGTCTTCTGAGTCATTAGTGTCTTGAATGTCGTCCCTAAAGCCGGCAGGGCTGCCGGTATGATCGGTGACCTTGGCGATCTTGTTGGAATTGGCTTGGTAGGTATAATCCAAGTCATCGACCATCATGGCGGTTATGGCATCGTCAAACTCCCCGAAGCGTTGGAGCTTCCTTATGTTCCCGTTCTTGTCGTACTGCTGGCTCTCCTTGTAAGAATCAGGAGCCGACACGCTTTCAGGCTTGTGGTAGGAGGCAGATGTCAGGCGTCCCATACTGTCGAACTGGTAGGCATACCTGCGAAGTATGTTGTCGTTAGCCGTCCTCCAATAGGTCTCGGATATGTTCCCGTTGAACTGAGGCTGTGCCGCCAGCGGATTCTCATAGTTTATCTTAAAGGCGAACAAGTCTGCAGGGTCTCCTTGCTTAGCGAGTGCTCCCGTATCGTTGATTTCCTTGAGCCATCCACGCACGTTATAGGCATAGTCAACCTTCTGCAGTGGTGCAACAAGGGCGGATCCGCCCGTCTTCTTGGAGATGAGCTGCCCCAGCTCATCATAGGTGTTTTGCGACAGTAGTTCTGCTGCCCTGTTCCCGATCTTTTGGCTGCGGGTGAGAAGTCGGTCCTGGCTGCTATAGGTGAAGTCCTCTCTTACGATAATAGGCGAATCTGAACCCGTACGCTTGTGCCCGGTTACCGTATAGAGTATCTTTCCTGAAAAGTTAAGTTTTGCATCCGCCTGGGTATAGCCTCCCATATGGTTAAGCATATGGGTACGTATAGGCCTTGCCTTATAATCGTATAAGGTGTAGGAAAGCTCCCCGTTAACGACGGCAGGGACTTCAAGGACCCTTGTCCAGGAACCTGTTGGCAGGCCTTTTGGAAGTACCGAAAGGTTGTAGTATACGGGCTGTCCTTCCACATCAGCAAAGCCAGTGGGTGCACCTGGAAAATCATAGTTGTCATAGTAATTTACGGAAAGGATATGCCATCCGGAACCTGTAGGCCATGTCTGGTTGGTATATCGGAATGTTACCCCGCTGACACTATTGTCGGAAACCGTCTTGGCCTCGCTCAGGTTGGTTGTTTGGGCATTCCGATCAGCCTGCAGGGTATTCCTGTTCAAGCTGGTCACATTAGCCTGCATCCATCCGGTATAGGCGATGCGTCCGAAGGCATCGTATTTGGTAAACAGCCACCCGACAGCACCTGCCATATTATTGAAAGGCGAACGGGCTGGCCCTGTAGCTATGATTCGGTCAAGATTGTCATAGACGATGAACTCCCACTGCTTTCCGGGAAGCCTCTTTTCCACGAGCCTTTTGCGTTCGTCGTAGCGGTACTGGTAACAGAGCCCGTTCAGGTCAGCCTGGCTTCCGCTCCCGTCAGATAATGGGGGTAGCACGAAGGCCAGGTTCCCGTAATTGTCATAGACGTAATAGGTGTCGTGCCAGCCTTCGGTAGACACATTGTTTACGATGGATGAACCCCAGACCCTTTTTAAGACAATCTGTCCTTCCTTGTTCTTGAATTCCTGCATGGTATGGCTGTTGCCGGAAGAAATGGTCCAGTTCTCATCCTTTACCAAGGTCTTGTATAGCGCTCCTGCAGGATAGGTTCCTTGCTGGGATAGCGAAGCGGGGTAATAGCCTCCTGAAAGAATGCCGTTTGTGGCCTTGTAGAGCTTTACGGCATCGATAGCCGAATTGGAAAGGTATTCGGTGCGTATGGTATGGTCGGTGTCGGTAGGTGATTCTGGCATCTTCCATGTGCTTCCAGGCGCTGCCTGTTTCAGGACACGTCCCAAGGGAGATGCCTCGAACTGCTTCTCTGTGTAGGGATTTCCAGTGGCCTCAAAATTAGGGTTTCCGGTCCTTGCCAGAGAGGGAGAGGCATAAAATGTGGAGACTTCCGTTGCGGCATTGGGGTCGTATCCTAACGGGACTGACTGGCTTGGGTAAGGTAGAAATTCCTTTGCCTTCTTTCCTGAGGCATCGTATTCGATGTGGGTCACGATATCTTTGCCTGAAGGGGACATCTGGTGTGCCAGCTGCTGTATGGGGCGTCCGAGCCCGTCAAAATAGGTGATGGAGGCTGCAGGCCTTCCGTTTCCGGCTTCCCTGTAAGTGGTCGTTTTCGTGTAGTTCTGCGTGGCGGTCTGTGCCATTGCGGCGGCAGGCGCTAGGGCCAGCAACAGGCATGCCCTGAGTATCTTTATATTTTGTATCATGGCTGTCATGGTTTAGGGTCTGTAATTGTATTGGTTCTCGGCAAGGGTATTGCCGCTTTTGTCCTTAACGGCCTTGGGCCTTCCGAAGGAGTCGTACTCATAGGTAACTCTGTCGCCTTTCGGGTCTGTCACTGTGGTTACTCCCACCAGCGGCCTGTAGGTATAAGTAGTCAGCATCGCACCAGCCAGTGCCGGGCTGCTGCGTAGCAAGTCAAGCTTCTGCAGCACCGTGGTTTCCGTTCCGCTGTTTGTGGCTGTCTTTATCTCGTCGATAAGGCTTTGAGGAATACTTGCATAGGCCATGTTTTCTATCTTGGCAACTATCTGTGTATTGTTATAGCCCCATATGTAGCTCGTCTTCGTTCCGTTGGACTGCTCGTTTTCGAGCAGGTTGCTGTTCTTGTCGTAGCGGTTAAATCTTGCCTTGGTGACAAGCGGCGTGCTTCCCGTTGAGGCGGAAACTGCAGAGGGCAACCAAGACACGTTATCGGGCCAGTTGTTGGAATAGTCCGTCTTGCTGGTATTGATAAGGCTTCCGTTCCTGTAGTCTTCGACCTTCTCGATTATGGAGATCCTGTTCTTTGACAATGTCGAGTTACCCGTATGGTAATAGTATTTGGACTTGAGGGCTTCACCGGCTGAAGAGGTGGCCGTTTTTGACTCAAGGTTTCGGTTGATATCATTATAGTAATCGTATACCGTGATTTTTGAAATCGGGGTTGAGTTGGTAGGGTAGGAAGTAGTAGACTCTGCCAAAAGCCTTGACTTTCCTGTTCTATCCACGACAGTTCTATTATCAAAATAGCTTACCTGGTAGTTCTCATCAAAGAAGATGTACTCGTAGTTTGTGCTTTGTACTACGGCACCATTCCTGTCATAGTCCCTCCTGTTTTTCAACAGGCCACGCTTGTAGTCTGAGGATTGACTTTCCCCTGTGCCGACTAAGCCGTTGGGATAGTCAAAAGCGGAAGTGAAGGTATATTCTGTCTTCCCGTTGTTTCCACTGTCGGTCACCGTAACGTTGCTGTAGCCGACGAATTCCACTTGGCCATACTTGTCGGAAAAGCCTTCATAGCTGTCGGCCACCAGATTTCCGCTGCTTCGGTTAGGCTCGTTAAACAGGTTGTAGGAATAATAGGTTTCCTTTACGGGCACGTATTCCTGTGGATAAAAGCCGGGACCCTTTCTGAAAAGATCGGCCGGGGCATTCGTGTCGAAGTAGGCGATCTTCTTGATGCGCCTTCCTCCACCGTACTTCCATTTCTTGACATCCGGGTTCCTGCGGATACGGCTTATGATATAATCGGCACCATCGCCCTGTTCTGTGAAATTGCCCACCTGTATTGTATGTCGTCCTGGATTAAGCACAAACCCCCTGCCATAACCGTAATTTTCGAGATTGTATGGCCTGTAATGAGGGAAACTTGAACCTGGTCCGGATATATTTACAGGAGGATAGACCCATGTAAGGCTAAGGTTGCTGTAATATTGTCTGGGTCTGACGGATATGTGGATCGTCTGCGGTCCGACCCCATCCACATCAAAGAAGGAAAGCATTCCCATGCTGCCTCTTTTTATTTCCTCAACGATATGGTTATATGCAAACGTGGTCTCATAGTCCCAATAGTTGTAATAGAAATCGGGATCCTCCTGGAATGTATTTCCTATCAGGAATTCTGAGATGGATGTTCCCTGAAAGTAGGAATAGGTGTTTGATTCGTATTCATACAATATTGATCCTCCAGTAGGTAGCCCTATCTTTTCCAAGACCCCTCTGGTAATTATATTCGGATTGACGGAATTGGTGATATATGCCCCTTCATCCATGTAGCTGCCTTCATAGAGATGAAAGGGAATAAAATTTGGATAGCCGAACTTGTCGATACGATGTAGGCCGCGTTCGGCATCGTAGTTTCCGTATATCCCGTCGCTGTAGTAGAAACGGTACTCCTCATTCTTGGCCTGTGCAACATCTCTGAATACCAGTTTTTCGGAATCCCTGAAATCGATCCTCTTGACCACATTCGTATTAAGGTCTGAAAGGGTAATTTCGTCTACCTTTCTTCCTTCATATAGTGGCGAATAGGTGAATTGAGCCTTTCCGAAGCCTTCTGACTCTACTATGGACGTTATGTTGATGTATTCCTTTTTACTTGAGCCCGGATCCTGTTGGAACTTTTCGGTATAGGTGATCCCAGCAAGTTTCTGCCCGTTGTTGTCATATATGGCTGTTAATCTGAAACTAGTTCGGGTCTCTTTCGTCATGCTTAGGCCAGGAATAGTAGTGATGTTTTTGTCATATACGCCAAAGACAAACTTATATCCCTTGGTGTCGTAGGCTGTAAAAGAGTTTATGAAATAGGTAGTGGGATTATAGTCCACATCTATTTTTATGTACTGACCTTTGTTAAATAATATTGACGGGACGAGAGTGTTGTCGGGCTGTTTCTTTAGGACAAATGATCCGGAATGCCCCATGAAGCTAAACTTGTATACATCACTGGAAATCCTAGTGTTGTTGGCGAATCCAGATTCGTTGGTCCTAAATTCAAAAGAGGAGTTTTCGATGACACGGGTGATAACCCCACCATGGGTGATATTCCATCCGCTTCCTGAAGGGTGGTAATTGTATGTCATGTCAATGGAAATGTCCTTGCTGCGGGTAGGTAGCGATAGTAGGGGTATGGACACGTCGGGCACGCCCGTGTAGAGGCTCACCGGCACGTCGTCGAACTTGAACATAGACGAGGTTTCTTTTGGTAGACTTCCCGAGCCGTATTCCAGCGTGGCCGGCAGTTCCTGGGCCTGGGCTGCCATTCCCAGCCCTATTGCCAAAAGTGCATATATTTTTTTCATGTGTAGTGTATTTTTATTGTTTGTTTATGGCTTTTACGACCTTGACGGAGTCGTTCTGCACGTTTGTGCGTATCTCGATGATGTAGATCCCTTCGGGCATTCCTCCCAGGTCAACGGGCACGGTGCGGTCGGTAATGTCGAAGTGCTGCAGCTGCCTTCCGGAGAGGTCGTATACGGTGGCTGTCCCTTTTTGGAACTCGTAGCCCACCAGCACGTTGGTGT
>NZ_VFJE01000049.1 GCF_006385255.1 Flavobacterium microcysteis | reverse complement strand
TTGCCGGGCTCCATGTTCCTGTGATTCCGTTTGGCGAAGTTGCCTGTAATGCAGGTACTGTAGCTCCGTTGCAGAATGCCAATGTAGTAGCGAAATCTGGAACAATGTTGTTGTTAATAGTGACATTCAATGTAACTGTCGTAGCGCATTGTCCGGCATCTGGCGTAAACACGTAGCTTCCGCTTGCCGTGTTGCTTATTGTGCCAGGACTCCATGTACCTGTAATTCCGTTTGGTGAACTAGTATTTAAGATAGGGATTCCGTCACCATGGCAGAAAGATAGGGCAGTTGCAAAATCAGGAGTGATACTGTTTGTAACGGTTACGTTTACTGTTGCTGTAGTTGCACATTGTCCAGCGTTTGGCGTAAACAGATAGCTTCCGCTAGCCGTATTGCTTATGGTTGCAGGACTCCACGTACCGGTAATTCCGTTTGGTGAAGTCGCATTTAAAGTAGGGGCTGTGCTTCCTGTACAGATAACTAAAGAAGGAGCAAAGTCTGGTGTAATATTGTTATTGATGGTTACGTTAAGCGTAGCCGTTGTAGCACATTGTCCTGCATTTGGCGTAAACACATAGCTTCCGCTTGCCGTATTGCTAATGGTTGCAGGACTCCAGGTTCCCGTGATTCCGTTAGGAGAAGTTGCCTGTAATGCAGGAACCGTAGCACCGTTGCAGAATGCCAATGTAGTAGCGAAATCTGGCGTGATATTGTTATTGATGGTAACTGTAAGAGTTGTATTCGTAGCGCATTGCCCAGCATTTGGCGTGAACACATAGTTTCCGCTTGCCGTATTGCTTATTGTTGCCGGGCTCCAGGTTCCAGTGATTCCGTTAGGAGAAGTTGCTTGTAATGCAGGTACTGTAGCTCCGTTACAGAAATTCAATGTAGTAACGAAATCTGGCGTGATATTGTTATTGATGGTTACGTTTAGCGTAGTCGTTGTTGCGCATTGTCCTGCGTTTGGTGTAAACACATAGCTTCCGCTTGCCGTATTGCTTATTGTTGCAGGACTCCATGTTCCTGAGATTCCATTTGGTGAAGTTGCCTGCAATGCAGGTACAGTAGCTCCATTACAAAATGCCAATGTAGTAGCGAAATCTGGCGTGATATTGTTATTGATGGTTACGTTTAACGTAGCTGTTGTAGCACATTGTCCGGCATTAGGCGTAAATACATAGCTTCCGCTTGCGGTATTGCTGATGGTAGCAGGACTCCAGGTTCCCGTGATTCCGTTAGGCGAAGTTGCCTGTAATGCAGGAACCGTAGCTCCGTTACAGAATGCCAATGTAGTAGGAAAGTCTGGTGTGATATTGTTATTGATGGTTACGCTTAGCGTAACATTCGTAGCGCACTGTCCGGCATTAGGCGTAAACACATAGCTTCCGCTTGCCGTATTGCTTATCGTTGCCGGGCTCCATGTTCCTGTGATTCCGTTTGGAGAAGTTGCCTGTAATGCAGGTACAGTAGCTCCATTGCAGAATGCCAATGTAGTTGGGAAATCTGGTGTTAAGTTAGTGTCGATAGTTACATTCAAGGTAGCTGTCGTGGCACATTGTCCGGCATTAGGTGTAAACACATAGCTTCCACTAGCGGTATTGCTGATGGTAGCAGGACTCCAGGTTCCTGTGATTCCGTTAGGCGAAGTGGCCTGCAATGCAGGTATAGTAGCTCCGTTACAGAATGCCAATGCAGTTGGGAAGTCTGGCGTGATATTGTTATTAACGGTAACGTTTAAGGTAGTTGCTACTGCACACTGTCCGGCATTTGGCGTAAACACATAGCTTCCGCTAGCCGTATTGCTTATGGTTGCAGGAGCCCAAGTTCCAGTGATTCCGTTAGGAGAAGTTGTGTTTAATGTAGGAACTGTAGCTCCGTTACAAAGTGTCAACGTAGTTGGGAAATCCGGTGTGATTGTATTAGTAACGGTCACGTTCAATGTTACGTTGGTTGCACATTGTCCGGCATTAGGTGTAAACACATAGCTTCCGCTAGCCGTATTGCTTATGGTTGCAGGACTCCATGTTCCTGTAATTCCATTAGGTGATGCCGCATTTAAGGCAGGAGCAGTAGCGCCTGAGCACAAAGTGAGGGTTGTTGCAAAATCAGGAGTAATGCTGCTTGAAATAGTGACGTTTAAGGTAACGTTAGGCGAACATAGTCCTGCAGTTGGTGTAAATACGTAGCTTCCACTAGCTGTATTGCTTATTGTTGCAGGACTCCAAGTACCGGTAACTCCGTTTGGCGAAGTATTGCTCAATGCCGGTATAGTAGCGCCCGTACAGTAAGCAAGCGATGTTGGGAAATCAGGAACAGTTGACGGATTTACTTCTAACTGCGCAGCATTACTTATCAAAGTATGCTGAGTGGAAGTAACCTGGCAATAATATTGGCTGTCATCGAGCGTCAAAGGCGCAGGAGTGATGGTAAGCGTATTGGTGTTTGCTCCTGAAAATGGTGCTGTATTGGTAATATTAATCCAGTTTCCAGATGCGTCAAGTCTTTTCCATTGGAAAGTAAAGCCTGTGCTGTTTGCCAGAGAAGCCGTATATGTAGCTGTATTGTTCTCGCAAATAACCCTCGTCGTTGGATTTGACAAGGTGGGTGGAGTAGGATTACTTACATTGTGGATTCCGATATTGGCACAGCTTTCAGATGTTTGAGTATTCCAATCACTGCCATTAAAAACAGGTTTTGGGGCTACAGCATTTGGGTTTCTGATAACAGAATATCCTACGTTGTTTGGAGCATGGACATTATCAATAATAACTCCACCGTTAAGCAATTGAAACTCATCATTAGCATTAAATCCGGTAGGATAGGTTTGGTTTGAAGTAATACCACAAGGAATAGTACCGGTTCCAATGCCGATTAAAAAAATTCCTCCAGGAGGTATGGAACCGCTCAATACAATAGTGTAAAAAGTAGAACCGCCAATATCTCCATATCTTCGAATCGTATATCCGGCCAGATTGACAGTAGAGGCTGTTCCGTTATATATTTCTATGACCCCGCCATCGCCTGCTTGCGCATCATAAAGTTCGGAAATATAGATGTCGCTTGAATAATTTCCGACACTGGTTGTTGATATTTTGGTAAAATTGCCAGCAGAAAATCCTTCGCATCCGTTAGTAGTAATGCTAATAGGACCAGAGGCATTTCCAGCTGGTACATAAGCTTTGATAACCGTATTGGAAACAACAGTAAAGCTGGTGGCTGGTATGCCGTTAAATTTTACGGCAGAAGTTCCACTACCATTCGTAAAACCACTACCATTTATAGTAACTAGTGTATTTTGCGGCCCTGAAGTAGGTGTAAAAGAAGTAATCGTTGGTGCAGCACAATTGGAAGTTACGCTTCCGTTTAATGTAAAATCATCCAGACGGAATGTACCATTTCCTGTAGATCCGGTAAGCGAAATCACAACAGTAACAGTTCCGGTAAGTCCGGAAACAGTATTGGCAACATTGGTGGTTCCTATAGCACCACCGGTAGCATCAACAGTGCCGTTTCCGACATTAATGCCGTTGATGGTCATCGACCAGTTTTGAGGTCCGAAATTACTTCGCTGTCTCCAAAAATCAAATGAAGTAACGTTTACCTGAAAATTGGCAGCAACGTTAAATGTCAAGGTGATAGTAGCGTTTGTTGACGTAGTAAGACGTAAAGCTTCTCCTGTAGCTCCGGCTGTACTTGTCCAGGTATTAAGGCTGTTGCTCCAGGATGAACCAGACAGATTTGTATTTAAAGTCGTTGGCGCTACCGTGTATGGATGCGCCGAAATAGTCGTTGTTCCAAAATTATGATAATAAATCTGTGCCGTAGTATTAGATACGGTCATCAAAAAAAATAAGACCAAAAATAAAAGCGTATTTTTCTTGACAGAATTGCTAAGGTTTCTTGACATAGTATGGGAGATTAGCATTATTTCAAAACCTGCGAAAAGTAATGTTTATTCTACTTTAGAAGGATTGGTTTTCTTTATTAAATGTTTAATAAACAGTTACTTCATTGTTTTTCTTATCGTTGTCTGTTAAGGTAAACCCATCCAGTTACAGTTTGTCCGTCGCTTTTGCTGATAGCATAATAGTACGTTGCATCTGGAAGTTCCTTACCGTCATCAGATTGTCCTTTCCATTGATTTGTGTAATTCTTGTATCCGTATACTTTTACACCATATCGGTTGAAAATAGTTAGCTCTTTTACTCCTAATCCGCTCAGGTCAAATTCGTCATTCTTACCATCGTTGTTAGGAGATATTCCTTTTGGAATACTACAGAAAATACTGTAAACAGTTTCTTGTCTTGTTAAGGTACAGCCTTGTGCTGTGGTGACTTGTACGGTATAGGTTATTGGAAATTCTTCAGCTGGAGTAGAATTCAATAGTTCTGTTACGTTTAAAGACGAATCGGTTCCCACTCTAATACCTTGATTGTTTTTCCATTCATAATCGGCATCATTGATATCAAAATCAGATAACGGAGTAACTGTCAGTATATAATTTCCACCTTGACATCCGCTGTCTATTTTAAAATCAATTTGTCCTACTGTTACGTTTAATGTCACATTTGATGCACACTGCCCTGCATTTGGCGTAAATACATAGCTTCCGCTTGTTGTATTGTTTATCGTGGCCGGATTCCATGTTCCTGTGATTCCGTTTGATGATGTAGTAGCCAAAGCCGGTGCGCCATCTCCATTACATAATGACAATTCCGTTGCAAAATTTGGAACGATGCTATTGGTAATCGTCACATTTAAAGTTGTGCTTGTGCCACACTGTCCTGCATTAGGAGTAAACACATAGTTTCCGCTTGTAGTATTGCTAACAACCGCCGGATTCCATGTTCCGGTAATTCCGTTTGGCGAAGTAGTATTCAATACCGGTGCCACGCTTCCTGAGCACAATGTAAGCGCAGTAGGGAAGTTAGGCGTAATGCTGTTAGACACGGTTACGTTTAAGGTCATATTTGTAGCACACTGTCCTGCATTTGGTGTAAATATATAGCTTCCGCTTGCTGTATTGCTAACCACTGCAGGGTTCCATGTTCCTGTAATTCCGTTTGGTGAAGTAGTATTCAATACCGGTGCTGTACTTCCGGTACATATAGAAAGCGCAGTAGGGAAACTTGGCGTGATACTGCTTGCTACGGTCACGTTTAAAGTAACATTTGGAGCACATTGTCCTGCATTTGGTGTAAATATGTAGCTTCCGCTTGCTGTATTGCTAACAACTGCAGGGTTCCATGTTCCTGTAATTCCGTTTGGCGAAGTCGTATTTAATACTGGTGCCGTACTTCCGATACATAGTGAAAGTGCAGTAGGGAAGTTTGGTGTAATACTAGTTGTTACGGCTACGTTCAGAGTTACGTTTGTAGCGCACTGTCCTGCATTAGGAGTAAATACGTAGCTTCCGTTAGCGGTATTGCTGACAACGGCCGGATTCCATGTTCCTGTGATGCCGTTTGGTGAAGTCGTGTTTAATACAGGAGCCACACTTCCTGAACATATTGAAAGTGCTGTAGGGAAGTTTGGTGTGATGCTGTTAGACACAGTTACGTTTAATGTTGTATTTATGGCACACTGTCCTGCATTTGGAGTAAACACATAGTTTCCGCTTGCTGTATTGCTAACAACTGCCGGATTCCATGTTCCTGTGATTCCGTTTGGTGAAGTAGTGTTCAACACTGGAGCTGTACTTCCGGTGCATATTGAAAGTGCAGTAGGGAAGTTTGGCGTGATGCTGTTAGCTACAGTCACATTCAAAGTAACATTTGGAGCACATTGTCCTGCAGTAGGAGTAAAGACATAGCTTCCGCTAGCTGTATTGCTTATGGTTGCAGGATTCCATGTTCCTGTAATTCCGTTTGGTGACGTAGTATTTAATACGGGTGCTGTACTTCCGGTGCATAGTGAAAGCGCAGTAGGGAAGTTAGGCGTGATGCTGTTCGTTACAGTTACGTTTAGAGTTACGTTTGTGGCACACTGTCCTGCATTTGGTGTAAATACATAGTTTCCGCTTGCGGTATTGCTCACAACTGCCGGGTTCCATGTTCCAGTGATTCCGTTTGGCGAAGTAGTGTTTAATACCGGTGCTGTACTTCCTGTGCAAATTGAAAGTGCAGTAGTGAAGTTTGGCGTGATACTGTTAGATACGGTCACGTTTAAAGTCACACTTGGAGCACATTGCCCAGCGTTTGGCGTAAATACATAGCTTCCGCTTGTTGTATTGCTAACCACAGCGGGATTCCATGTTCCAGGAATACCGTTTGGTGAAGTAGTATTCAGTACTGGTGCTGTGCTTCCTGTACAAATCGAAAGCGCAGTAGGGAAATTAGGCGTCGTACTATTGGTTATTGTAAGATTGATGGTGTCTCTTATTTCAAGACCACAGCTATTTGTAGCGAAGAGTGTTATCGTAACAACACTTCCCGGTGATGCAGTTGGAGTATAAGTTGTGGCCAAGCTGTTAGATGTTGAAAAAGTACCGCTAGGTGCTGACCATCTTACCGATTGATGACCTTGGGCAGTTCCGTTCAAAGAAATTGGAACTCCGGCACAAGTCGACATAGTAGCAGGCCCGGCATCAACCGTAAATGGAGGTACAGGTGCAGAACAACCGTTATTGATATAGGTTGCAGCTCCTGCAGGAGTATACTGTACGATAGCGCCATCGGCAGCAACAGCATTCCCGTTAGGATCAATTAAGAGGGCACGGTCATAGGAAACAGTATCCGAACAGGAACCGAAAGAAATGGTTAATGTCCTGATTCCGGTTCCGAAATTGGCAAAATGTCCTGACGCTGTACTCGGGTTATTTTGGAAAATGATATAAACGTTATCGGTTAAAGCTCCAAATGAATTCAGGTCAGTATCAAAATTATGGCTGGTAACTAAAATCACGCTGGCATTGGCAGGCAAAACACCTCCTGTAGGTTCTATTAATTGACCACATCCGCCTGCATCAAGAATATCAGCATTAAGAGTAGCTACTTTTGCAGCGGTGACAGAATTTTTTACAAGTCCTTGCCATGGATTGTTTGGCCATGACACGCTCATGTTACTTGTATTTATAGCGGTATTGCCCACTTTAAAACGTACCATTTCATTCAATCCTTCCTGTACACCGCAGGCATCAACTAAGATACTTTCGATTTGAAAACATTGAGAAAAAGCGTCTTGGTAAGACATAAGAGCTAGGATAATTATAGCCAGAAAATGTTTGAACTTTTGTAATTTCATTTGAGTCAGTTTAAAACCGGCGCAATCTATAACTAACAGATTAACTGAAGCCTTTGTTAGTTTTATCAAAATGTTACGTGAGTACCGCCTAATGTTAAGTTTGTGTTAACTTATGGTTAACTATATGAAAAAAGCCCGCTCATATAGCAGGCTTTTTTTAAGAAATTGTTTTCTCTTATTTCTTTAAGATTCTGAAAGTTTTTTGTGTTTTTCCAGAAGAGACTCTTATAAGATAGGCTCCTGTTTCTACATCTGATAAATTAATGGTTACCTGAGTGTTATTAGTTGTCTTGTCCATTATCTTTTGTCCTATCAGGTTAAAAACTTCAACAGAAATAATGTTTTCTGAATACGAAATAGATAATATATCAGTCACAGGATTCGGATAAGCTTTAAGGTTCTTAAGGTCAAAATCAGGATTACTCAACATCATTGAAACAGTTACCGCTAATGGGTTGCTGCTGCATCCATTGATTGTTTGTACGGCATAGTAGGTTGCACCGTCAACAAGGAGTTCATCCAAACCTAATGTTGGTGTTCCGGCTTCGGCTGCTGCTTCAGTAGCATACCATACCAGGTTTGTTCCTGTAACTTCCAGAGCAGCTAATGTTTCACCTTCTATAAAATCCTGATTTTCATTACCGTTTGGTCGAGCAGCAGAATTTAGAGTTACAGAAGTCAGTGTTCTTGGGCTTTCGCATCCGTCTATTGTCATTGTAGCATAATAATCACCACTAGCCAATGCCTGAGTCAATGGCAATGCAGTACCTCCGGTTGGAGCATCATACCATTTAATACCTGCAGCGTTTGGCAACAGTTCGTTCACAGTTGCAGCATTACAGAAATTCTGTGCTGCTGTAGTTGGAGCCGTAACCGTATTTAGGGTAACCGAAGTCAACGTTCTTGCACTTTCGCATCCGTCTATTGTGATAGTAGCATAATAATCACCGCTTGCCAATGCCTGAGTCAATGGCAATGCAGTACCTCCTGTTGGAGCATCATACCATTGAATTCCTGTAGTATTAGGCAACAGTTCATTTACAGTTGCGGCGTTACAGAAAGTCTGTGATGTTGTAGTTGGAGCCGTAACCGTATTTAGGGTAACAGAAGTCAGTGTTCTTGCACTTTCGCATCCGTCAATTGTCATTGTAGCATAATAATCGCCACTAGCCAATGCTTGTGTCAATGGCAATGCAGTACCTCCGGTTGGAGCATCATACCATAGAATTCCTGTAGTATTCGGCAACAGTTCGTTTACAGTTGCAGCATTACAGAAAGTCTGTGCTGCTGTAGTTGGAGCCGTAACCGTATTTAAGATAACAGAAGTCAGTGTTCTTGCACTTTCGCATCCGTCAACTGTCATGGTAGCATAATAATCACCACTAGCCAATGCTTGTGTCAAAGGCAATGCAGTACCTCCGGTTGGAGCATCATACCATTGAATTCCTGTAGCATTCGGCAACAGTTCGTTCACGGTTGCGGCATTACAGAAAGTCTGTGCTGCTGTAGTTGGAGCCGTAACCGTATTTAAGATAACAGAAGTCAGTGTTCTTGCACTTTCGCATCCGTCAATTGTCATGGTAGCATAATAATCGCCACTAGCCAATGCTTGTGTCAATGGCAAAGCAGTACCTCCGGTTGGAGTATCATACCATTGTATTCCTGTAGCATTCGGCAACAGTTCGTTTACAGTTGCAGCATTACAGAAAGTTTGCGTTGCGGTGGTAGGGGCTTCGGTTTGGTTAACCGTAATTGTCGCTAGGGCTGAATTGGTTTCTGCACATGGTGCATTTTGTACGACAGCACGGTAATAAGTAGTTTCTGAAAGATTAGTATAATCTAGGGTTGTAGTAGTATTTTGGATATCTATAACTGTACCGCTAAAATCTGCAACGTTTGAAGATTGCCATTTTATGATACTTCCTACATGATCCGCCAGGGTAAGCGTTCCGTTGTTTGCTTCAAAACATACAGTAGTACTTCCTGTTATAGTTCCGCCATTGCTGGCTTCTACTACAGTAACAGTAGCACTTCCGCTCATATCGGCAGTTTGTGCGACACAATTGGCATCTTCTGCAGCAGTTACTGTATAGGTTTTTGTCTCAGTAACCGTAACCGTAAAAGTATAAGGTGAGGTTAGGATATTAGATATTGGGAAGGTAGAAGTTCCATCAGTATAAGTAATAGTCCACGGAGCTGTTCCTGTCAAAGCAATGCTCAGGTCGGATGAAGTCGAACCTTGGCAGATTGACTGATCGCCGCTTATTACTGCTGTTGGCCTTGAATTGATAACTAAAAGTGTGCTTACGCCAGTAAGTGTGCTTTGGCAATTTGGTGTAAGATCGGTTCTGGTAATAGAAGTAATTTCTAATGCCAGACCATTATCTGTTGATAAAACTGGTACTTCAAAACTACCTTCTCCAGAAGCATTAGCAATAATTCCAGTAACAGTTACGGCTGTTCCACCAGCTATTGTATAGGTAATATCTGAAGTGCTGCTTGCAATTAATCCGGTTAGGCTGATAACAGCGTTATCATTAGTTCCGCATAAAGCAGTTGTAGTTGCAGCGGTTACAGTAGGAGAAGGATGTACGGTTAATACAACAGAATTGTTTGCAGCAAGTGTGTTTGGACAAGAAGCAACATCCGTTCTTTCGATGGTTCCTACAACTAAAGATTGTCCGTTATTACTGTAAGGAATACTTACAGTAAAGCTGGCATTACCACTTGCATCGGCAAGAATACCTGCAACGTTTTGGGCAGTACCATTATTAATAGTGTAGCTAATAGATGAGGTCGAGTCTGGAATCAGGCCGGTTAGGTTGATAGTAGTTGTACCTCCATCGCATAGGATGTTGGATTGCGTAACTCCAGAAAGCGTTGCCGCTCCTGTAACTGTAATATTATGTCCGTTATCGTTGTTACTGAAAGTCAGCGGATCTTCATTATAGACTCTTACTCTATAATTAGAACCTGGCGTTATATCAGCAGGGATTGTCACCGTGATAGGGCTGGTTGCAGATACACCTACAAAATTGGTTGGTGTTGTTGGGAAACTTCCATCGGCATTAGAAAGCTGAGCATAAAAGTTAACACTGTTGAAAGTGCCTGCTGGTGTAAAATCCAAATCAAAAGTATTGTCGATTCCATTACAGTAAGGGCCATAAGGTTCGTCGTCAACAACAATAGAACTTACTGCCGGAATACCGTTTCCGGTAACAGCAACTGTTTTGCTAGTAGCTCCTGGTGAAGATAGCACAATATTTCCGGAAGCAGTTCCTACAGATGTAGGACTGAAACGAACCCATACCTGAACGTTATTTAATGTGCCGCCAACCGGGCTGATGTCAGTACCAGGATACCAGTTGATGCCATCTGTGCTGATTTCAAATCCTGCCGGAGCCAAAATGCTTACATCGTCAGTAAGTCCGACACCATTAAATGTAAAGCTTGTTGCAGTTGAGTTGTTTCCTACCATAACATCACCAAAAGAAGCCAATGATGTAGTTGAAGGAGTAATTAAAGGATTCACTGCAGCAACAACGCTACCATCTATCTTTAAAGAGTTTGTTCCGCCGGTTAGGTAATAGTTTCCTGTTGAACCTTGCGGAATAATTCGGAACTTAACCACAACACCTGCTGCAATATTTTGCAAAGCGCTGATTCCTGCCAGAGAAACCGAGTTAGGCGTTCCGGTAGTACCACTTGTAGATGAGGTCGACCAGCTGGCTACGCTGGTAAAAGGGCCGCCACCTATAGAATAATAAACAACGCATCCGGATGGGCCCGAATTGGATCTTCGGGTTGCAGTAGAGATAGAGCTAAGGCTTACCTTATATCCGGCAGCAGCCTGGAAAGTAAAATAAAAGCTGTTGGAGTCGGATTGGCCTGTTGACCATCCTCCGGAACCTCCCCAGCAGTTTCCTGCAGGAGTACCACTTGTTGCTATACTGGAACCACGGACAAGTCCGGAAGTTTGCAGGTTGGCGTTTCGGGTAGCTGGTGTCCAGGGACTGGTACCAAATCCGCCGCCAGTGTTATTGGCATCCCAACCAAGAATTTGGGCATAATCTGAGGTGGGAAAGAGTAGGCAAAGAATAAAAAGAAATGGGAGAATGAGTTTTTTGTGTAAAGTTGTATTCATAGGGCTGTAATTTTGAGGAATCTGTTTTTAATTGTTCATTTACAGATACATACAAAGATTATCAATATATTTCCGATGGACTTTACGTAGGTGTTTTATTACTGTAAAATCAAAATTATGATTGTGTTACCTACATCAATTAAAATTTAATTGGTTATCTGTAGTCTGAGGACTTTGGATTTGAGATTTTTGATTTCTGATTTTTGATTTTGGCTACAGATTAGAATAATTACACGAATTTAGAAGTCTATTGAACTTAGTACCTCAGCACCTTAGCACCTTAGATTTGAGATTTGAGATTTTTGATTTTAGCTACAGATTAGAATAATTACACGAATTTAGAAGTCTATTAAACTCAGTACCTTAGCCGCTCAGCAACTTAATAAAAAAAACGGCTGTAGAAATACAGCCGTTTTTTTTATTTAAAGCAATTTATGCTTCTTTAGTTCTGCTTTTTAGCAATCGATAGCCTAAATAGACACCAACTAAAAGCATCGGAACGATATAGTCATTGATTGGTGCTGAAGGAACGTCTTGCGTATCGTCGTCGAAATCTTCTTGGGCATTCATGTTCTGAATTCCAACCGACAGCATCAGTATTATAAGTAATGTTTTGAAGTTTTTCATCTTGATAGGGATTTATTTTACTGCAATTTTTTGTTTTACCGAGCTGGTTCCATTAGATACCTGTAGGATATAGATTCCCTGGCTTAATTGCAATGATGGATTTACGGTTATAATGCTTGAGCTTTCTACGCTGGTCTTGTAGATTTCCTGTCCAACAAGGTTGAATAACGTGATTGCTACTTTTCCGCTAACATTGTTTGGCAATGCAATGTTGAACTGGTTGTTTTGGATTGGATTCGGATATACTTTTACAGTACTGTTGTTCCATTCTCCATTTCCTAAAGCGGCAGAGCGGAATACTACTTTGAAACGGTCGCTTCCGTAAGAGTTAGCGGCTGATGTTGTTGTAAAATTTACAGAATTAGCTCCAGACAAGTTTAACAGTGTTTCTGTATTGGCGAATTGGTCAATAAGATACGCTTGCATGTCTTCTGAGAAGTTAGCTGCATTGATTTTAAAAGTATAGGATTTACCAGCTGCGAATTGAAGTGTTTTTACTTGTAATTCATCATTAGCCATAACAGGAGCCAAAGCATCGATAGCTAATACTTTGTTATTTCTTCCAAAAGCCAGGTGCTCACCAGAACCGTAAAGTTTTTCAACATCACCCAATCCGATAGTATTATCATAGTTGCTTCCAAATACGGCAATTGTACCGTCGATAGGATATGTTGCTTCAGCTTCATTAGCGTCATATACAGAAATACTTAATAGTGATTTTTCTTCTGTAGCATTGGTTCTGAAAACATTTGTAGACTGTGAAGCCTTGTTGCTTTCTTCAAAAGTAACTGCACCAGCTACACCTAATACCGTATTCTTTACGAAAAACGCCTGTCCTGGTTGAATATATTGATTAACAGCTGATTCTGGTAAGTTGTTGCTTCCAACAGTCTGGCTATAGGCTACATAACGGCCTCTTTGTGCAGCAGTTCCCATATTTGGATCCCATGTATAATATACATCTTCTACACCTAATTTACCTACTAAATCCCAGTTTACCGGACTTACGTATGGATTTCCAATTAAGCTATAACCGTTAGTTGTAGCATTATCAGTTGCATTGATGGCTGGAGTGCTCACAGCATCAAATACAACCTGACCAGTTTTTAAAGTTCCTTTTGCAGATAAAGTTACAGCAGCATTCATATCGGCTGCAGAAGACTGTCCTAAGTCTACATTTCGGTCACCACGAACCAAGATTCTGTAACCATTTCCTGCTACTAAATTAGTTGCATCAGTGTTTGCGATCGAGCCCCATCCGCTGCCTGTAGCAGTATTGTTATTGTATACATACATTGATGGATTTCCTGTCAATGTAGTGTCGAATCCGTTTGCGCCTGTATCAGAACCTGTGATATGAGTTCCAGTCTGCCAGTTATTGCTGATAAAGTTAGTAGTTGTAACTCCCGGGGTCAAGAATCGGAAAGCACGTTTTCCTTGTGGGATATAACGCTCTACAGTAACTTCTCCTGTAATTGAACCTGTTACAGCAGCGATTCGTGCTGAACCTGTAGCTGTTGATTTCAATACTAAGTTGCCATTAGTAGCTAAATTACCCGATACTATATCAAGAACTCCTGTTAGGCTAGTTGCACCACCTAATGTTAGTCCTGCAGTATTATTTAAGATTAATTTATCTACAGTATTATTTACAAAAAAGTTAGCTGGTAGCGTTTGTGCTGCAGTTCCTGAGAAAGTAATGTCTCCTGCTGTAGCATCGATGGTTCCACCAGTTTTTGACAAAGTTTCTTTTACATTCAATCCGTTAGCGCCGATAACTACAGTACCGGAAGTAATGCTAAGGTTTTTGGATACAATTGGACCTTGCGGTGCTGCTGTATTTGTATTATAGTTTCCACTGATAATAGCGTCAATTGTAGCAGTTGGATTTCCGTTGCTCCATGCTGAACCGTTCCATGTAGTAGAAGTAATAACTCCTGTTCCGGAAACAGAGATGGTCTGGTTAGATGCTCCTGAAGTAGCTACTGTAATTGAACCAGACTTAGCTCCCGTACTTGAAGGTGAAAAACGTACATAAAGCGGTCTGCTGCTTACTGTGCCTGATGTTGGAGCAAAGCTTACAGAGCTTGACCATGTTGAGTTGTTTGTACTCACCTGAAAATTTGTAGGAGCCGAAGCGGTAATGCTACCTGAAAGGTTAGTACCTGCCACATTAACAGAGGAGCTGTTAGAAGAAGATCCTACATTGACATTACCAAAATTAGAAATAGATGTTGAGCTTAGTGTAAATGCAGGAACGACTGGCGCAGCTGTAACGATAACATCATCCATATCGCAGTTACCATTGGCTTTGGTATAAGTCCATCGAATGTAACGTGTAGAAGCAGACAAAGCTAGATCAATATCAGCACACTGAGCATTGGTAATTGGTGTCGCTCCAGAAGCAGGACCGTATCTTCCTATTTCAGTATAATCACTACCATCAGCAGACTGTTCCACTACAAGATAGGATTGTCCGGTCATGTTTTGGTTCTTTAATGTCATCGACAAAGTTTGTGGAGCAGCATTAATAAAAAGTATCCTGTTGTCACCTGTCGTGTCAAAAATTGTCGCACTGTTATTGGTACAGGCTGAGGATGTAGATCTGTGCGTGCAACCGCTGTTTGTCCATCCAGTTGGTTCTGTTCCTCCCCATGAAGTCCTGTTTACTGGCAATGTGGCCTGCCCCCATGCAGTGCCGAAAAATAACCCAAGTACCGCTAGTCCCAGTGACTTGATGTAATTTGTTCGTAGAATTGTTTTCATCAATAAAAGTTAAAAGTTTGAGAGCCAAAGTTATAGGATTGAGTCCCAAGGCTCTTGAGCTTTAGATTACCTTTTTGTTAAAGAACTTTTATGTATGGAGATGTCGTTTTAAGAAAGCGTGACTTTAAGGTTATGAAGTTTATTTTATGATTAAATTTTTTTAAAGGATAAAAACAATAAATCCTTGTTTTATGCTGCCTCAGAGAGAAATAGCCTAATTTTAATTGGAAATCTCTTACATTAATATGGATTGTTTAGAAATTACGGATTTCCGTAAGAAGGGTTGGGGAAAGGCTCAAAAAAGGGTTCCTAAAAAAGCACTTTTTAGAGGATTATAGCCCAAAATCGCTACGAATCTAAACTCAACATTTAAAGAGATACATTTTTTATTTTTACCTTTCTATTATACTTTGGAAGGCGATACCCCATACTTTTTCTTAAACGCAAATGAAAAATGCGACAGGTCTTCAAAGCCTACATCGATATAAACCTCAGACGGTGTCTTGGCTTTTTTTGTAATCAGGTAATAGGCTTCTTGTAATCTACGTTGTTGTAGCCAATGGCTTGGCGTATCCTGGAATATTTTCTGGAAATCACGTTTGAATGTAGCCAGGCTTCGTCCTGTTAAGTAGGCAAAACGCTTAAGGTGTACGTTGAAATGGAAATTCCTGTTCATAAAAGCTTCCAGATCGATCTTGCCGGGTTCATTAAAATCAAATAAAATGTCCTTTAGCTCCGGATTAATTTTAATCAGCAGATAAATGGCTTCTTTGGTCTTTAGTTTTAAAAGTTCGGTATTGTTTTCCTGAGGTAATTGCAGATAGGCGAGTAGGGATTCCATAAAGCTAACATAAAGTGGATTGGAAGCAATAGGAAGAATCGCTGCTTCTGTAGTCGTTTTTGTAGCTGTATAATTGATTTCCCGACTGACTTCACGTAACGTATCCCGATCTAGAAATAAAGAAAGAAGTTTGAATTCTCCGTTTTCTGGTGGTTGCTTGACGAATTTAGCCAAACGATTTCGAATGGCAAGACGGAAATCACCCTCTTTACTTTCATAAGCGTTTTTAGCATCCCAAGCCGACATGGTACCCGATATCTGGTAACTAAAAACATGTTCGGGAATAAAATGTTCGCCCTCTCTGCTGCGTTGGTAGTAGCAGGAATATAATACTTGTGGAAGGTCTTCTCTTATTGCTGTCATGAGCGTAAAGTTAAAAAAATAGCTTCAGAAATACAGCCGTTTTTTTAGCTGTATTGCTGAAACATTATTAGTTATAATTAACCGATTAAGGCTTTTGGTTCCAAATAAGCTTCTAAACCATAAACCCCGAATTCTCTTCCTATGCCGGATTGCTTAAATCCTCCAAAAGGCGCTTCCGGATCGTGGTTTAATCCATTGACCAATACACGACCGGCATTAATCTGAGAAGCAACTCGTCTCGCTCTTTCGTTATCGGCAGAACTTACATAAGCCTGTAATCCGTAGATGGTGTCATTTGCAATGTCAACAGCTTCGGCTTCATCTTTATAAGTGATAATGGATAACACCGGGCCAAAAATTTCTTCCTGTGCGATACGCATCTTGTTATTCACATTATAGAAAACAGTTGGCTTTACGAAATTTCCGTTTTCCAATCCTTCTGGATGTCCGAGTCCGCCTGCTAATAATGTAGCACCTTCTTCAATACCCAATTGGATATAATTCTGCACTCGTTCGTATTGCTTTTTGCTCACCATTGGGCCAACAGCTGTTGTTTCTTCTTTAGGATTGCCAACCGGAAACAGAGGAAGCATCGCTTGTATTAATTCTTTGGTTTCTTCCAATCGGCTTTCCGGAACCAAAAGTCGGGTTCCTGCCACACAGGCTTGTCCGTTGTTCATAAAGGCAGCCGCAATAGCCGTTGGAATAGCTTTGGTAAAGTCGGCATCTTCTAAAAGGATATTTGGCGATTTGCCTCCAAGTTCTAAAGTATAACGTTTAAGAGTAGCCGAAGCTTCACGGGCAATAATCTTTCCTACATTGCTCGATCCTGTAAATGAAATTTTAGCTATATCCGGATGGCTGCTGATTTCAGCACCAACCACATCGCCCAATCCGTTTACAATATTAAACACACCGGCAGGCAATCCTGCTTCATGCAAACATTCTGTCATAATTTGTGTCTGCAACGCACTCATTTCGCTAGGCTTGATAACCACTGTACATCCGGCGGCAACTGCCGTAGCAAGTTTTCCGGCAATAAAACCGTTGCTGGCATTCCATGGAATAATAATTCCTACGACTCCCAGCGGAACCAGCTGTACTTCAGAAAAGCCCATCTTTTTTGTAAAGTCGAATTTTTCTAAGGTAGCAATAGCAGAAGTAAAAGAACTCAATGTAAATTCCATACTCATTTTAGAGAATTGGTAGGTACCTCCATATTCTTCAACCATCACATCAATAAGCTCGTCTTTTCGTCTGGAAACCACTTCATGCAAACGTTTCAAATAGTCGATACGTTCTGCTTTGGTGGTTTGAGAAAAAGTCTTGAAGGCTTCTTTGGCTGCTGCAATAGCATCTTGAGCATCCTGCTTATTTCCCAAAGTAACCTGCCCGATTAGCTGATTGGTTGTTGGATTGATAAGGTCAAATACCTGGTTTCCTTTTGGCTTTACAAATTCGCCATTGATGTAGATTTTGTCAATCGTTTTCATATCCTAATAAATTATTTGATTAATTTTTATAGGACAAAATTCGTATACAAACAGTCGGTCTGCTTTGCTAGAAAGCTCAAAGTTACTTTGCTGTAAGGCTCATGCTTCAAAACAAAATGTATATGCTTTACCGCCTTTTGTATAAATTCTCTGGCGAGTCTCCATCCTAACTTTGTCCTGTTATTAATCTAAACATATTTACTGATGTCAAAAATCATATTTATTACAGGAGTTTCCCGAGGATTTGGGAAAATATGGGCAGAAGCCTTTCTTAAACGTGGCGATAAAGTTGCTGCAACAGCAAGAAATCTGGATTCGCTCAAAGAATTAAAAGCACAATACGGCGATGCGATATTGCCAATACAATTGGATGTGACCAATCGTGAACAAAGTTTTGCAGCTGTTAACCAGGCTAAAGAATATTTCGGAAAACTGGATGTTATTATCAACAATGCGGGTTATGGACTGTTTGGAACGATTGAAGAAACTTCCGAAAAAGAAGCCAGAGATCAAATCGAGACTAACGTTTTTGGATTATTGTGGATTACGCAGGCGGCACTTCCAATTTTGAGAGCGCAAGGCCATGGACATATTATTCAGCTATCGAGCGTATTAGGCGTGGCTACACTGCCAACTTTAGGGATATACAATGCCTCAAAATTTGCGGTTGAAGCCATAAGCGAAACGCTTGCTACAGAAGTTAAGGAATTTGGAATCAATGTAACCTTGGTAGAACCAAATGGTTTTTCTACTGATTGGGCGGGTTCTTCTGCAATCCAGTCAGAAACAATCAATGCGTATGACAATGTAAGAGCTGCTTTCCATGCCGGAATGGCTGATACCGATTCTTTTGGTAAACCGGAAGCGACTGCTGAGGCAATATTGAAATTGGTCGATGCTGCCAATCCGCCATTGCGTCTTTTTCTAGGAAAAGTTGCCCTGCCATGGGTAAAAGAAGTATACGCGCAACGCCTTTCAGAATGGGAAGAATGGAAAGAAGTATCCGCAAAAGCCCACGGAAATTAATCTGCTTTTTTAGTATATTTACGTACCTAATTTTAAAAAGAACTGCGCCTTTAAAAGCGTAGTTCTTCTACTTTTTTATGAGACATTTTAAGACCATAAGCGAACTGCACCGTTCTATTGGCTATCCGCCACCGGAAAATCCGTTGATTAGCCTGGTAATGTGCGAAAAGCTGTCCGAATGTTCAATCGGACAGAGCGAGTTCACTACCGATTTTTACATGATTGCTTTTAAGAAAATCAAATCGGGTTATGTGCTTTATGGACGAACCAAATACGACCATGACAACGGCTCGATGATGTTCATGAAGCCAAGACAGGTAATCGAAATCAATAATGTGGAACTCGAAGAAAAAGGATTTATCATCTGGATTCATGAAGATTTTCTAAATGGTTACCATCTGCATTCTGAAATAAAAAAATACGGCTATTTTGATTATGAAGCCAATGAGGCGCTTCATCTTTCGGCACGTGAAGAACAAATTATTTGGGACCTACATAGCAAAATTGAATTGGAATATTATAACAATCAGGACGAATACAGCAGGGAAATTATCATTGCGCATATCGATTCCATTTTGAAATATTCGCAGCGTTTCTATAAACGGCAGTTTATCAACAGAACAGAATTGTCAGGAAAAACAGTTTCTAAGTTTAATGACTTGCTGGCATCCTATCTTGAAAAAGGAAAGTCGAAAGAAAAAGGACTCCCAACAGTCAAGTCACTCGCTGACTTATTCAACCTTTCACCACGTTATCTGAGCGATCTTTTGAAACAGGAAACCGGAAAAACGGCAATTGAATTGATTCATATCTTCCTGATTTCTGAAGCTAAAAACTTGTTACAAGGTTCTGAAAACTCGGTTTCTGAAACGGCTTATGCTTTAGGTTTTGACAATCCGCCTTATTTCTCAAGGCTTTTTAAAAAAGAAGTAGGTGTGAGTCCAAACGAATACCGCAAGAATTTCGTGAATTAAGATATTCTATTCAAAGTCATGCTGTTAAAATAAATAGACATGACAATTATCATTTTTTAAAGATAAGGAGAGAAGTAGCTTTGGCATAAAATTACCGATTATGCCAAGCAATTCCATTATCCAGAAATATAATGTTCCCGGCCCAAGATATACGAGCTATCCAACTGTTCCGTATTGGGAGAATAGCGATTTCAGCTATGAAGCATGGATGCAATCCTTCAAGAAATCATTTCGTGAAAGTAATAGTGCAGAAGGCATCAGCATCTATATTCACTTGCCGTTTTGCGAAAGCCTATGCACGTTTTGTGGCTGTACCAAACGCATTACCAAAAACCATAATGTAGAACAACCGTATCTGGAAGCCGTTTTAAAAGAATGGCAGTTGTATTGCCATGAAATGGATGAAAAACCTATAATTAAGGAAATCCATTTGGGAGGTGGCACACCTACATTTTTTGCCGTAAAGCATTTAGAAGATTTGGTAAATGGTATATTAAAAACCGGAACAAAGGCGAAAGACTTTGAGTTTAGTTTTGAAGGACATCCCAACAATACTACAAAAGAACATCTTCAAAAATTATACGGCCTTGGATTTCGCAGGGTAAGCTTTGGCGTACAGGATTATTCCGAAACCGTACAGAAAGCCATCCACCGCATCCAACCTTTTTCCAATGTAGCAAAGGCAACTTTATGGGCAAAGGAAATTGGCTATACATCAGTCGGGCACGATTTGGTTTTTGGCCTGCCATTCCAAACTTTGGAAAATGTGGTCGATACGATCGAAAAGACCCGTTCACTAAGGCCAGACCGTTTGGCATTTTACAGCTATGCCCATACGCCATGGATTAAAGGCAACGGACAGCGAGGCTATAAAGATGAGGATATTCCAAAAGATGAAGAAAAACGCAAATTATATGAAATAGGCAAGGCATTGCTTAATTCTAACGACTATCATGAAATTGGAATGGATCATTTTGCATTGGAAACCGATTCACTTTATAAAGCAGCACAAGAAGGAAAACTGCATCGTAATTTTATGGGTTATAGCCATTCTAAAACACAACTCATGATAGGATTGGGCGTTTCGTCTATAAGCGACAGCTGGTATGGTTTTGCTCAGAACGTAAAAGATTTGGACGATTATTACCAATTGCTCGAATGGAACCAGGTACCCGTAAACCGAGGTCATATCCTTACCCAAGAAGAT
Source organism: Flavobacterium microcysteis (assembly GCF_006385255.1). GTDB lineage: Bacteria > Bacteroidota > Bacteroidia > Flavobacteriales > Flavobacteriaceae > Flavobacterium > Flavobacterium microcysteis. Next base: position 214,821 of record NZ_VFJE01000049.1, on the reverse strand, counting down.
CTGATTATCAGACAGCATATACTCAACCTCATGTGCCGTTTTGAAACCGAATGGAACCATACAGAAGCGCATTTTCCAGAACTTCCTGCCGTACTCACCGAATTATCCGAAATGGAGAATGATGGCCTGCTTCATATTGAAAATAACAAACTTACCATTACCGAAGCAGGAAAACCTTTCTTACGCAATGCCTGTATGGCGTTTGATCTTCGTTTAAAACGTAGAATACCGGAAACGCAGGTGTTTTCGTTGGTTGTTTAGAGAAGGTGCTGAGGTACTAAGGCTCTAAGGTTGAAAAGTATTGAGGTGAAAGGCACTAAGGTAAAAAGGTACTAAGGTTCTAAGTCTTTTGTGTGAGGTAAAGAATAAACAAAACTATTTATAAAGAAATCTCTTTTCGGAAAACAGAACCAAACCTCAGCGCCTTAGTACCTTAGTGCCTCAGTACCTATTTAAAACAAACCTCTATCTACAATCTGCTCCACTCTTCACAAACAAACTCATATCTCCAGGCGAAACATACATAATATCCAATCCCATACCACGGAGAATAAATAGCATTCCTATAATTACGGTAACGATGGGAATCACTTTTTGTAATTTACTTCTGAAGCCGTTGCTTAGAAAACTGCCAGCATAGGCTGCTGCGCTTAGCATTGGGATAGTTCCCAGTCCGTAGAGTGCCATATAGGCAATTCCAAGAGGTGCGTTTTGCATAGCTAGTGCGCCAAACAAAGCGGCATAAACCAATCCGCAGGGTAGGAATCCGTTTAGCAGGCCAATGAGAAATAAGGAACTGTTGCTTTTTTTCTTGAATTGTTTTCCCAGTGCAGATTTTACTTTGGAAATGATGGTATAAACCGGTCGTGAAAAATTATACCTCATAAAAATCTTTTCCGGAATGACAGCAATCGATATCATCAAAACACCAACAATAATAGACAATTGCTGTTGCATTCCGGCTAGATAAAAACCTTTTCCTAACAGGCCAAATAGAAGTCCCAGACTGCTGTAAGCCGTTAATCTTCCCAAATGATAGAGCAGTAGTTGGGCTGTCTTTTTTGCCTGACTGCTACGATCGAGAGGCAGCATCATGGCAATAGGACCGCACATCCCTACACAGTGGAAGCTGGAAATAAGCCCGAAGAAAAAAGCAGAGTATAACATTAGGGTTTAATCAAGCGTGAGCTGTTTTTTATTGATATAGCCGGTACCGTTGTAATTCCAGTCGGTAACAATGTCCCATCGACCGCCAGCCAAATCACTTTTAGGTATGAGCAAATTGGAAGAAGACAATGCGATTGGAATCTCAAAGTCTAATTTCTGGCTTGACGGCCTGTAAAGGGACACTTTTCCTGTAATATTTTTATAGTCGAAACCTTTGGGAAATGTGATGATAATACCATTTTCTCCGGCTTCAAAAGATACTTTCTGTTCAAGTTTTGAAGCATTATCTTCCTTGTCGAGCTGTGCTTGCAGTCCTGTTTCGTATTTATAATAATCTTCAATGACAAGTTCGTTATCGTATTTGTGGTCTGATTGTACCAAAAAGACAAAGAATAAGATAAACGACATGAACAGGGCAAAAGCAATAAAGATTCCGGTTCCCCAGTTTATTTTTTTCATGATTTCTATTTTTAAGCACCGCCATGTCTTGTGAACTTGACGGTACGATTATTTTAATTAAAGCTTCTAGGGCCAAGGAAATTGGTACGCTCGGTTTCAATGAGTTTTCCGCCTTCAAAAACGCCTATTTCGATAGTAGTGCGGTCGCCTTTCAGGAAAGCCGGATGAATTTCTACAAACAGCGTTCCCTGTGCCATTCCTTCTTTAGCAATGCCGAACCATGATTTTCCTACGGTTTTTATGGTTCCTTTTGGGCTAAGCAGTTCGAAATGGATGTCTTCAAAATCGTTTACCGTCTTGTTGACAATTTTGTAGGTATACACATTGCTGATGTTTTCGCCTTTGTGCTCAAACAATTGTCCGGGCAGTCGCAATATGGTAGCTTCCACATCATTTCTCAGGAATAATAGTCCTATGAAAATTCCGGTAAGAATCAACAAAACAGAAGTATAACCTTTCATACGAGCCGTAAATTCAAACTTCTTGTTTTTTGTAATCTCGTCTTCAGAAGCATAGCGAATCAAACCTTTTGGCAGGCTGACTTTTTCCATAATGGCATCGCATTCGTCAATACAGGCCGTGCAGTTAATACATTCCAGCTGAGTTCCGTTACGAATGTCAATACCTGTAGGACAAACATTGACACATTGTTTACAATCGATACAGTCACCTTTGCCGCTAAGCGTCCGGTCTTCTCTTTTATCGATTTTGGCTCTACCTTTTTCTTTTTCACCACGCACATGGTCATAAGCCACAATAATCGATTTGTTGTCCAGTAATACGCCTTGTAATCGTCCGTAAGGACAGGCAATAATGCAAACCTGTTCACGGAACCAGGCATAAATGAAGTAGAAAACTCCGGTAAAAATCAATAAGGCAATAAAAGTGCTCAGGTTATTGGCTAGCGGTTCTTTGACCAACCGTATCAATTCGTCACTGCTGATGAGATAGGCGAGAAACACGTTGGCAATCAGAAAGGAAATGATAAAAAAGATACTCCATTTCAATACCCGTTTTCGGATTTTCTCTGCATCCCATTTTTGTTTGTCAAGTCGCATTTGCGCTCCACGGTCACCATCAATCCAAAATTCGATCCTGCGGAAAACCATTTCCATAAAAATAGTCTGCGGACAGATCCAGCCACAGAAAATCCTTCCAAAAGCTACTGTGAATAATGCTACAAACACAACGCCTACCAACATTGAAATCACGAACAGGTAGAAATCTTGTGGCCAGAACGGAAATCCAAAAATGTTGAATTTGCGTTCCATTACATTAAACAGCAGAAACTGATTACCGTTGATTTTTATAAAAGGCGCTGCAAACAAAAACAGCAGTAAAAAATAGCTGACAATCTTCCGCTTTTCATACAGTTTTCCTGTAGGTATCTTAGGATAGACCCACAATCTTTTTCCTTTATCATCTACTGTCCCAATCGCATCGCGAAAAGACTCATCCCGCAATTTTGGCATAATTCTTATTTTTTAGCCGGCAGCCCTTAGTTTTGGGCTACCGTTTTTGCTTCTTCCGTTTTTGTGTCTGCTGCCTTTGGTGCATTTTCTTCTACCCATATTTCACCTTCAGCAGGTTTAGGGTCTTTTGGATTTGAACCTTGCAGCGATAGTACATAACTAGCGACCTGCTGGATTTCGGAAGGTTTCAATGTGCCTTTCCAGGCTACCATTCCTTTACCATCACGACCACCTTCTGTGATGGTATGGAAAACATTTTTGATACCGCCTCCCAAAATCCAATGGTCGTCTGTCAAGTTAGGACCAATAGCACCTCCGGCATCCGGTCTGTGGCAAGCCACGCAGTTGGCTTCAAATACGGCCTTTCCGGCTGCGATATCACCTGCATCGGTAAGCAGCGTCACGGTTTCGGCATCAATCAGGTCTTTGGCTGTTTTTTTGTATTCTTCAACAGCTAGTTTGGCTTCGGCCATTTCAGTTTCAAATTCCTTAGCCTGGTCGTCATGCCCAAAAATGTGGTATTTCGCCAGATAAATAAAGGAGAATACAATACAGGCATAGAACAGTTTCGTCCACCATGGCGGCAGGTCGTTGTCGAGTTCCTTAATACCATCATAATCATGGCTGAGCAAAATGTCGCTTTCGGTTTCGATAGGTTGACTTTCTTTGACAAACCATTTTTTGATTTTTTGGAACAGCTTGCTATCGGTAATCTTTATTTCATTGGCTTCTTCCAGTTGTTTGCGCTGCTCGTCGGTCAACAGATGATAGGTTACATTGTCTACTGCTGCCACGACCAGTTCAATAGCGATAAGCAGGAATAGGAAGACAACCAAAAAGACTGAAATCATTGGATATTTCACAAAAGCAGGCCTGTCGCCAGAATCTATAAAATACTCCATAGCCAGAAATACGGCAAAAAAGATAATCGGTACTCTCAGATATACTGGAAAGATTTTTTTCATGGCTTGTTGTTTTTGAGGTTATCGATTTCGTTTTCGCTTTCAAAAGGAATACGGCTCAGTTCTGTAATCTTTTCTTTCTTGTACGTATATGTCCAGGCATACAGGACTACAAAAAACAGAAAGAAAATCAGCAGTGAAATGATGGGATAGATCTCGATACCCGAGATGGTTTCCATATTGTGTTTGATAAATTTCAGCATGGCGTTAGTTGTTGGTTTTTGCTTCTTTGACTTTGATATCGGTTCCTAAGCGTTGCAGATAGGCAATCATCGGAACAATTTCTCTTTGATGCATTGGTACAAAGGTTTCGCCTTTGACAGCTGCTGCCTTTTGGCTTTCCTCATAACTTTTCTTGAAATCAGGATCAGCATATAGGTTTTTTTCGATGGCCAATGCTTGTTCTTTGATGGTTGCCTGTGCATTAGCGATTTCTTCTTTGGTGTAAGGAACACCCAACTGTACCATAACTTCCATTTTTTTCTGGATATCGGAATAATCCATAGGTTTGTTGTCAAAAAGCCATTTGTAGGACGGCATGATTGACCCGGCCGAAGTGCTTCTTGGATCCCACATATGGTTGAAATGCCAGTTGTCTGAATATTTGCCTCCAATTCGCATCAGGTCTGGTCCGGTTCTTTTTGAACCCCAAAGGAATGGGTGATCATAGACATATTCTCCCGATTTGGAATATTCTCCATAACGTTCCACTTCAGAACGGAACGGACGAATCATCTGTGAGTGACAGCCTACGCAGCCTTCACGGATATACAAGTCACGCCCTTCAAGTTCCAGTGGAGTATACGGTTTGACCGATGTAATTGTCGGAATGTTTGATTTTACCATAATAGTTGGCACAATCTGTATGATACCACCAATCAGGATGGCGATGGTTGCCAATATCGTTAACTGTATAGGTCTTCTTTCCAACCAAGGGTGGAATTTTTCACCTTTCAATCTCTTGTTTGTGATTTTCTGTAAAGCAGGAGCTTCGGCCAATTCATCTTCGATTGCTTTTCCTTGTTTTACGGTCTTCACGATGTTATAGATCATCACAAAAAGCCCGATGATAAACAGAGTACCTCCAATAGCTCTCATCCAGTACATCGGCATGATCTGTTTTACGGTTTCCAGGAAGTTTCCGTACACTAAAGAACCGTCAGGATTGAACTGTTTCCACATAGAAGCCTGAAGGAATCCGGCAACATACATCGGCAACGTATACAGGATGATTCCTAAAGTACCAATCCAGAAATGGAAGTTGGCCAGTTTTTTAGAATACAATGATGTTTTTGCCATACGTGGTAATAACCAGTAAATCATACCGAATGTCAGGAATCCGTTCCATGCCAAGGCACCTACGTGTACGTGAGCTACGATCCAATCTGTAAAGTGGGCAATAGCGTTGACATTTTTAAGTGATAACATCGGGCCTTCAAATGTTGCCATACCATAACCCGTGATGGCAACGACAAAGAATTTCAATACCGGTTCTGTTCGTACTTTATCCCAAACACCTCGTAATGTCAGCAATCCGTTAATCATACCACCCCAGGATGGAGCAATCAGCATGATGGAGAATACAACACCCAGGTTCTGTGCCCAATCCGGCAATGAAGAATAGAGCAGGTGGTGAGGCCCGGCCCAGATATAGATAAAAATCAACGACCAGAAGTGAATGATAGACAATCTGTAGGAGTAAACCGGACGATTGGCTGCCTTAGGCACGAAATAGTACATCAGTCCTAAGAACGGAGTTGTAAGGAAAAAGGCCACGGCATTATGTCCGTACCACCATTGTACCAGTGCATCCTGAACTCCGGCATATACAGAATAACTTTTTAGTGCTCCAACCGGAAGCGCAAGGCTGTTAAAAATGTGCAGTACGGCAACGGTTACGAAAGTAGCAAGGTAAAACCAGATGGCTACATACAGGTGGCGCTCTCTTCTTCTGAGAATCGTTCCTATCATGTTGATACCAAATACCACCCAAACTACTGCGATTGCAATGTCAATTGGCCATTCCAGCTCAGCATATTCTTTTGAAGAAGTATAACCCAGCGGTAAGGTAATAGCGGCAGCTACAATAATAAACTGCCATGCCCAAAAGTTGATGTTACTCAGCACATCGCTGAACATTCTTGCTTTAAGGAGACGCTGTAACGAATAGTAAATACCTGCAAAGGTAGCGTTACCTACAAAGGCAAAAATAACCGCATTGGTATGCAGCGGGCGTAACCTTCCGTAGCTGAGCCATGAAATGTTTTCCGTAAGGTTAGGGAAGAGATACATAGAGGCAATCAAAAGCCCCACAAGCATCCCTACCGCACCCCAGATGATGGTCGCGTAAAGGAATTTCTTTACGATCTTGTTGTCATAGTAAAACTGTTGTACTTCCATGCTTGATTTTGGATTTATTGGATTATCAGATTGTTAAGGATTGGTTTTCGGACTGCTTTTCCGGATTTCGGTTTTAGGCTCCTGCTTTTTCGAAACGACTTCATCGTCAAAAAGAACCCGAACCGATGGAGTATAGTCATCATCGTATTGTCCGCCTTTTACTGCTCTGACAAAGGCAATAAAGAAGCCAACAGCTACGACAATGCTGATGGAGATTAATAAATAGATGACACTCATACCTTAGATTTTATAAGAACAAAATTACTTTGGCGGCTTCGGGAAAAACATGATATTTATCATGCCCGGCCAGTTTTAGATTTTAGTTTTTGTGCATAATAATTGCTTGCCAACGTGACAAAACTGATAATGGTTACCGTGCTCAGCGGCATGATAATAGCGGCTACCAAAGGAGATAGTTTTCCGCTTACAGCAAAGCCCAATCCAACGACATTATAAAGCAGAGAAAGCGTAAAACTCATTTTGATAGTAGTGATGGCTTTTTTAGAAAGCTTCAGGAAATAAGCAATCTTTGAAAACTCCGTTGCGTCGAGTATACCGTCACAAGCCGGGGAGAATACATTGACATTCTCAGAAATAGAAATGCCCACATTGCTTTGTGCCAAGGCTCCGGCATCGTTCAGTCCGTCGCCAATCATCATTACGTTATGGCCTGTTTCCTGCCATTTTCTGATGGCTTCCAGTTTTTGTTCCGGCTTTTGGTTGAAGAGCAATTCTGTGCCTTTTGGAAGCATCTGTTCCAATTGTTCACGCTCGCCATCATTGTCGCCCGAAAGGATTTTTATATCATAATTCTTACTCAGGCTGTTAAACAACTGTTCTAAACCTTTGCGATATTGGTTGTCGAAAACATAACTTCCCTTATAATCGTTGTTGATAGCAATATGTACGGCTGTTTGTGTTGTTTTTGAAGTTTCATATCCAACATAAGCAGCAGCTCCTAATTTGATACAGTTTCCGTCAATAATACCTTCAATGCCCTTTCCTGTAATTTCTTCAAAACCATGAACGATACGCAATTCTGCAACCGGCAGGAAATCATAGAGCCTGCGGCTTAGCGGATGGTTGGAACCTCGCAACAGGTTTTTGATATAAGACAATTCAACAGCAGAAAGCGGTTTTCCTTTAAAAGAAATATCAGATGCCTTGCTGGTTGTGATGGTTCCGGTTTTGTCAAAAACAATCATGTCTGCTTTGGCAAGCTGTTCGATAACGCCGGCATTTTTGAGATAAAGCTTTTGCCTGCCCATAATTCGCAGTACATTACCTAACGTAAAAGGAGCGGTCAATGCCAATGCACACGGACAGGCAACAATCAAAACAGCTGTAAATACATTAAAGGCCGTATTGGCATCTATAAAAATCCAATAGCTGAAACCAAGAAAAGCAATCAACAGTAGGGCAGGCGTGAAATAACGGCTGATAGCATCAGTAATGCTTCTGCGGTGACTTTCATTTTTCTTTTGGAAAATATCATTGCTCCATAATTGGGTAAGATAGCTTTGGGAAACAGAACTCAGTACTTCCATTTCGATTACCTGTCCTAATAATCGGCCTCCGGCAAAAACCTTATCACCCGATTTTTTATGGATAGGATCTGCTTCTCCGGTCACAAAACTGTAATCGATTTGACAGTCGTTACTGATAAGAATGCCGTCCACTGGAATAAGCTCCTGGTTACGGATAAGCAGTCGGTCACCTTTTTGGATATCATATACGGGAACAGAAACTTCTTCCTGCTGTGCCTTAATTTGCGTAACAGCAATTGGGAAATAGGATTTAAAGTCTCTTTCAAAAGAAAGAAAGCTGTAGGTTTTTTGCTGGAACAGCCTACCTACAAGCATAAAGAAAACAAGAGCGGTAAGGCTGTCAAAAAATCCCTGTCCGTAACCCAAAACAATATCTACCGTACTACGGATAAACATCACGATGATTCCTAACGCAATTGGGATATCGATATTAAACATGCCGTTTCGGATGCTCTTATAAGCAGAAACATAATAGCCGCTGGCGGAATAAAGGAAAGAAGGAAGCGACAGCGCAAAAATCAACCATCGGAAAAAACCACGGTACTGGTCCAACCAAAATTCTTCGGTTTCAAAATATTCAGGAAAGGAAAGCAGCATGATATTTCCGAAGCAGAAAAAGGCCACGCCCAATTTATAGATAAGACTGCGGTCTGATGCAGTCTTTCCTTTTTCATAATTCTCTAATGAAATATAAGGCTCATAACCTATGGTGCAGAGCATCAATACGATGTCTTTGAGAGTGGTTTCTTTGGGATTGAAAATAATACGCACTTTCTTTTCGGAGAAATTAACCTGAGAAGAACCAATGCCCCGATGGAGTCGGTGGAGGTTTTCCAAAATCCAAATACAGGAACTGCAATGGATATGCGGAATATAAAGAGACACAATACTCGTGCCTTCATCTTCAAATTCCAACAGCTTTGCAGCTATCTTTTCATTGTCTAAAAAATCATACTTTCCATTTACGGCCTGAGGCGAAGCGCCCGGCATTTTTTCAAAGTCATAGTAGGAAGAAAGTCCGTTGTCTGTGAAAATTTCATACACGGTCTGACAGCCTTTGCAGCAGAACGATTTTCCGTCAAAAACGATTTCTTCTTTTTTAATAACTTCAAGACCGCAGTGGAAACAACTGTGCGTGTCCATAAATTTGCTCATTTACCTGATGCAAAGTTTGGAAATGCCTCAGGCGTAAACTATGATAATTATCATGCTTTTCCGTATCTTTGCAAAACTAATTCCCATCCCGCCCATGAGTAAGTGTGAACAATGTATCGTTCGAGAGTTTAGCTCGCTTAAGGCCCTCAATAAAGAGGAACTGCTTAAGATAGCGGACTGCAAGTCGTCCTATATCATCAAAAAGGGTGAGCCTATTTTTGAAGAAGGAGAGAATGTAAACGGTATTTTTTGCGTTCGGGATGGTGTCTGCAAGTTGTCTAAACTGAGTGCCAATGGCAAGGATCAGATCATCAAACTGGTATCGAAAGGAGAATTGTTAGGACAGCGTTCTATGATAAGCGATGAACCTGCCAATTTGAGTGCTATAGCGCTTGAAGACATGGAAGTATGTTTTATACCAAAGAGCGAAATCATGCCATTATTCAACCAGAATAATGCGTTTTCGATGAATGTGATGCGAGCCATTTGCGGCGACCTTAAAGAAGCCGACGATCATGTGGTTGACATGGCACAGAAAACCGTAAGAGAACGTCTAGCCGAAACACTTTTACACTTGAAAGATACCTTTGGTACGCACGAAGATGGAAGCCTTAAAACCCAACTAACCCGTGAAGAAATTGGTAGTATGATTGGAACGGCAACGGAAAGTTGTATCCGTCTCTTGTCTGACTTTAATAAAAGCGGACTTATCGAGCTCAAAGGCAAGAAAATATTTTTAAAAGATATTAAAGGTTTAAAGAGAGAAGCAGAGTAATACGCTTTCTCAGCCATAAACATAATTATATAAAGCACGGATTGGATTTCAGCCCGTGCTTTTTTATTGTAACAAAAACCGGAAAAAACCAACTAATAACCCATAATTGGGTTAAGCCTAAAGAATTATATGGAACAACAGGAAAAAACAAATCTTAGAAAAAGGAACAGTATCAAGAACGTACTGCTGGTTACTTTTACATTTGTTGTATCCTATGTGACCGTGTTTATCATCTTTCCGTATTCGTATTGGCATAATTTTTTTGCCATGCCAGTCTACAAGCAGGTAGAAGACATGTTGGTTAACCTGGTATTTTGTATTGCTATTGTATGGTTTAGCCTTTTTATAGACCGTAAACTCAACAAGAGAATTTCGTGGATGGTGCATCCTCTGAAACGGTTGCTGATACAAGCCTTGTTTCAGATTTTAGGGGCTTTGTTCCTAATTATCTGTCTGGCGTTTTTGTACCTGATATTTGGTGCCGCCAATACGGCTCAGCCTTCGCCCATTGGTTTGCGTGAAGGATTGTATACCGTTATTTCGATTATGTTATGGGCCTTGATGGTCAGCGCTCTTAATACGGGTGATTTTCTGTTGCACAACTGGAAAGAAGCTACTGTAAAAGCAGCGGAGCATGAAATCAATGCAGCCCGGAACAAACAATTGGCTTCCGAAATCGAATTGCAGGCGCTTAAATTACAACTCGACCCGCATTTTGTATTCAACAACCTGAGCGTACTTTCAGAATTGATATTAAAAGACCAGCAATTGGGGTATGAGTACACAGAAAATTTTACTAAAGTCTACCGCTATTTGCTTGTCAATTCTAAAAAAAAGCTGATACCTTTATCTGAAGAATTGAAATTTCTGAACGCTTATCTTTTTCTGATACGCCATAGGATGGGAGAAGGCTGTGTTTTTAAGATTGATATCGAAGCATCAAAACTCAGAATGATGATTCCGCCTGTTACGTTGCAGTTATTTATTGAAAATGCCCTGAAATACAATCGCACAGAAGAAGAAAATCCGCTACTAGTAGCCATTTATTCGAATGATAATGAGGAATTGGTCGTATCTAACAACTTGTTGCCTTTGGTTAACAAGATGGATTCTACAGGAATCGGACTAAAAAATATCATCGATCGCTATGCTTTATTAAGCGATAGGAAACCTTCTGTTGAGCAGGATAGTAAAACCTTTACCGTTAAAGTACCACTTATCTCATGAGCGCATTACGAAACATATTGATACTTGAGGACGAAAAACTAAATTCAGAACGTCTGCTGAGATTATTGTCTCAAATTCGGCCAGATGTCAAGGTTGCAGGCATTATGAGCAGTGTTGCTAAAGCTGCAGACTGGCTTTCTGAAAACGAATGCCCGGACTTGATACTGATGGATGTACAACTGGCTGACGGGTTGAGTTTTGAAGTTTTTAATCGGGTTGAGGTTAAATGTCCCGTGATATTTACGACCGCATATGATGAGTATGCCGTCAAAGCGTTCAAATATAATAGTTTGGATTATCTGCTAAAACCAATAGATAAGGACGAATTAGAGGCCGCTTTAGCCAAGTTTGAACAGGCCGTACAAACACCACAATTGCCGCAGGCTTTGATGGAAGGATTGTTAGCCAAAATGCAACCAAAGGAATACCGCACACGTTTCCTGTTGCCCTATCGTGATGCCTATCGCAAAATCAATGTTGAAGATATTGCCTTTTTTTATTCGCATCTGAACATTAGCTATGCCTATCTTTTTACTAATGAAAAGGTCGTAGTGCCACAAACTTTAGAAGCCTTGGAACAAGAATTGGAACCTAGAAATTTTTTCAGAGTGAACCGTCAGTATATCGTACAGGCTAATTCTATTGAACAGGTACAGAATTACTTCAATGGCAAGCTAAAACTTAAAATCAAAAATGCCCCGGAAGAAGTTATTGTTAGTCGTACAAAAGCACCTTTGTTTAAGGAGTGGCTCGATTATTAGAAATGGAAATTGATAACAGAACTTCACATCAAAACAAATTCTAAATAAGTTTTTTTTGCTTTGCGGCTCTGCGTCTTTGCGTGAAATAATTGCTCGCAAAGACGCAGAGCCGCAAAGTTCACTTTCATTTTATACAAACTCGTAAATCTGTGGCTAAAAAAGAGGTGCTAAGGTTCTAAGGCACTAAGATTAAAAGGTTTCTTAAGTCCGCATAATTATTTTAATCCGTGATAATCTGCGTACTAAACAAAAAATACAACTGAATCTAGCCAGTTAAAAATCACTTCACTTCGCTCTACAGACATTTCACCTTTTAGTTTGGACGTTTCACTCAGGAAACCTCCCAAAGGCCCCAACGCTGCTCATAATTTTGCCCCATCAAAATAATAAAACAGAAGAATTATGAAAAAAAGTAATGCAATGGGCAGAATGGGAATGGCTCATGGAGAAACAAAATTGGGAGTGCAAAATGGAATGAAATTGCTGTTGGCTCTTTTTATGGTATTGTCTGCAATGGGTGTTTCAGCTCAAAAAAGCGCAGTGTTGGATGCCTTTGCCAAACATGGTATTGATACGGGTGTTCTTAATCCTGAAAACCTGCAACTGCCTAAGAATTATGCTTATGAACTCCAACAGACTACAATAACTTCTGCAAGCCAAAAAGTAATCAGGGCACAATTTGATCCGTCATTGCCTAAAGAAGAACAATGGACAGTACTTACGGTAGACGGTAAATCGGCTTCCCGTTCAGATACCAATTCTTTTCGTAAGAATCAGAAAAAAGAGCAGCCGGCTGCCCAGACAGATGATGCGACCTATAGAGTTGAAAAAGAAACACCAGCCCAATTGATTATAAGCTACAAGCAGAATCCAAATCCTTCTGATAAAGATGCCGCTTTTATGAAAGACTGCCGAATGTATATGACCATCAATCTTAAGACTAAAAAAGTAGAACAGGTACAGGCAATCAATGAAAAACCTTTAAAAATCAAAATGCTGAATGCCGAAAAGTTTGATCTTACTATAAAATACAGCTGGAACGAACAGGCAAAACGTTATTTTACTACCACCGAAAATCTGGATATGTTAGCCAAATTCTTAGGACAAGCAACACCAGTTCAAACGCTTTCAGAATATTCCAATTATAACAAAAGATAACGGTATTCAACCCAATTAGAGTTGACTGTTGATTTTTACCGCCCCGCAGGCACCTTATCAATTCCTATCTTGACCCAAAGCCAAGGAATTGATGTAGGAGTTTGCGGGGCAATTTTTATATAAATATCAAGAAATGGTGTTGGAATAAAAGTATAAATTGTATTGCTTAGGTTCAAAATTCTTTTGATAAAAAGGTTTATTTTATACCAATCAAAATAATTAAAGCTACTTTTTTTGTTTCCCGATTAATAATGTTTGAGTAAACACTATAAATTTACGCCTTAGTATAAACCTGACAAAGATTAATTCTATTTAAATAATATGAGAAACATAATTTTTATATGCTTCTTTCTTATAGGATGTGCAAAATATAATCGGAGTGAAATTCAATCCGATATAAGTATCAAGCTAACTAACACTTCAATAAAAGATAGCACTGATTTAAAAATCACTATAACCAACAATACTCTAAAGAATTATTATCTTTTATATAGCAGTAAAAGCATAAATGATATAATGAAAGAATTTAATAATGGAGAATCTTTATATACGATAGGTGCAGTTATTGGAGATGATGAGAATTTGGGACCGGATATTGTATTACATGATGGCTCATGCCCTATAGATATACATGTCCACACGACTAAAGATATTTTAAAACTAAAACCCAAACAAAAAGTAAAACTTAGTATTCCTTTCAAGATGAAAACGAATATCTCTGAAGATTGCTATTATGGATATGAAACTGACATGATGGATTTTAATAAACAATACTACGTTTCTGCGAATTATTATATTGGTAACGAATATTTTAAAAATGCTTTGTCTAAAACCGTTAAAGATTCTCTAGAACAAATGGGGTATGAATTGTATGGGAAAGAAATTATTTCTAATAAGGTTCCTTTGATTTTAAAAAAATGAACAGAATGAAGAGAAACGATTTCGTAAATGATTGGAAAAAGATAATTTTTATTTGTTTCGTCCTTATAGGATGTGCAAAATATCATCGAGGTGAAATACGATCGGATATAAGTATCAAACTGACTAATCGTTCAATAAAAGATAGCACTGATTTAAAAATAATCATAACTAACAATTCTCTTAAGAATTACTATCTTTTATATAGTGGTAAAAGTGCCAATGATATTATGAAAGAATTTAACAATGGCGAATCTTTATATACTATAAGTGCGGTTCTTGTTACTGATGAAAATTCGAGTCCGGATATTGAACTACATGATGGTTCATGCCCCATTGATATAATTACCCATACTACTAAAGATATTTTAAAATTAAAACCCAAACAAAAAGTAAAACTTAGTATTCCTTTCAGAATGAAAACGAATATCTCTACAGATTGCTATTATGGATATAAAACTGACATGATGGTACCAAATAAACAATATTATGTTTATATGAGGTATTCTATTATTAACGAGTATTTTAAAAATGCTTTGCCTAAAACCGTTAAAGACTCTTTAGAACAAATGGGATATGAATTATATGAACCGAAAATTATTTCTAATAGAGTTCCTTTGATTTTAAAAAAATGAGTAGAATGCCCACTGGCTTCAGTTGGCACACCAATGTTATTTCCAAGAAATTAAACTATGAAAAATACACTAGTATATATAGGGATCATTTTTTTACTGATAAGTTGTACAAGCGATATAAAAACAGGAATTCCTTTTGAAAGTATTTCTATAGAGATGGCAAAACAAAATAAAGTTCTTATCTCCGTTTACCGTCCAAATAATAATGAAATAATAAACAAGGGAAAGAAAGTAAAAATTATAGAAGTATGGTCAGAAAATTCATGGTGTTATAAGGATACAGATAGGAACATTGAAAAACTAAAGAATGTAAATTTTATTATTCGATTTGACAAAGAAATGGAAGAACTTACAAGTTTAAAAGGTCGGCGATTAGGTGAAAAAAATAGAGAATTTGGAACAACAAATCATAGACTTTTTACGCATTTAATAAATTCTGAACAGAAAGAAAATAAACTTATCTTTCTTTTTGAATCAGATAAAGGCACA
Organism: Flavobacterium microcysteis; assembly: GCF_006385255.1. Classification (GTDB taxonomy): domain Bacteria; phylum Bacteroidota; class Bacteroidia; order Flavobacteriales; family Flavobacteriaceae; genus Flavobacterium; species Flavobacterium microcysteis. The sequence continues at coordinate 199,696 of NZ_VFJE01000049.1, read as the reverse complement.
ATTCCTATAGAGTTCGTAAAAGTTCCTAAAAATTAGATTGTGAAGCAAAAATTTCTTTGAATAGTATAAGAAAGTAGTAACATAAATACATTGGCAATTCATGGAGCCATTATCATAAAGACGATTACCTAAATTTTAATTTTATGTTGAAACATTTGTCAATAATATTGTGTTTTTTATCATGTATTTCAATTAACCAACAAGATATTGAAAATGATATCGCTGGTGTTATTGATGTTTTTGACCAACAAAGAATCAAAGACTCCGCTGGAAAGCCATCGGTTTATGTATGTGATGAAATTTTACCGATTGATAACGCTCTTGGCATAAAAGAATATCTTATTTCAAAAAAAGATGTATATCCTGACTTCAATATTGATGGCTATTTTAATAACCAAACGCAGGAAAAAGTTTTTTTACAGAAAATTCCAAATAAAAAAATATTTTCAGCTAAAACACTGAATGATATTTATCTGAAAATGACTAAAAGAGAAGACTTTTGGAATCTATATGAAAAATCTATTGGCAAATCGGGCTATTGGAAATTTTATTTGCCCATTTATAATAAAGATAGAACGGAATTCTTTTTATATTTTGAAGAGAATGATTTTAAGATGGGAGGAGCAAACCGGTTGTGTTTATTCAAAAGAGAGGGCAATACAATTATATTAAAAGACCTTTTTTTAATTGGGTTTTAGAATCTTGCCTTATTTTATCCTATCGTTTTCTAACCTTTCTATCTCTTCACTCCAACCATCTTCCCAATACATTTTTATAGCATTAATAATACCATTACTATCACTTAAAAACTCAATCTGATAATCTTCGCCTGCCTGAAAAAGGGTTTCGGTTATAGGTTTCAGACTTTTATACTGAATAGTAGGCTGGTTCGTATCACGTATTTTTAACTCATTATTTTCAAATTTCACTTCAAATTCAGCATAGCGTCCTTCATATTTTTTAGCGATACTACTGCTGACAGTTATTACTGTTGTTTTTGATTTATAATAATTAAGCAGCCAGCTTATTTTCTTCTTTTCGTTTTCATCTGCTGATAGTAATTTCTTCTTTAAAATATCTTGCTGAGCCATCAGTAGGCTATTTTCAGAAGTTGCAGGAATATCAGGAATGACACCTTTGCCTTCCCAATCAGTTTTAGTTATTGCATTTTCAAATCGGGCGTAGGGTATGAATCCAACAAAACCATTACCTAAGCTAAAACTTCGTGTAAGATGGGCACCGCCACGTGTAGTTTCGCCAATAACCATCGCTTTTTTTAGGTATTGCAAAGCATAAGCAAAACCTTCGGCAGCAGAAAAAGTAGCAGAGCTTGTAAGAATATAGATGGGCTTATTAAAGAATAATTTTTCAGATTTCTTTTTAGCACTGCCTACATAACTATCGGTCCATTTGTTTTCTATCCGGTTAAAAGCCCTGCCTGAATAAGTCCGGTTTTCAAAAAAATAGTTGAGTATTTCATTTACCATAGTTCCATTGCCACCATAGTTATTACGCAGGTCTATTATCAGCGCATCTGTATTACTGATAAATTGCATTACAGCCGCTAGCGTTTTATTGGCTTCTTTTCCTGGTTTCGCAAAGTTTGTAAATTCTATATAGCCTATGTTGGATGGAAGAATCTGAACTTTCCTAAAATAGAAATTCTTTTGCCTCTCTTTGTTGAGGTCAGCTAGTGATATTTTCTCTGCATTCTTGCCAGAAGCATTGAATTTTAGGATGTCGTTTTCAAGTCCGGGATTATACGCTATGCGAATGTGTTTGTCTTTGCTGATAAAGAAAATGTTTTTGGTCAGCTCATTTTCTAATTCGGTTGGATTGTTGAGCGAATCATATTTTGCTGTCGCATACAATTTCTTTAGGTAGTCTGTTATTTCTTCAGCCTTATCAGGATAGACATAATACGCATGAATCACATGTGTCAGATTTTCCAGCAACTGAAGTTTTTCTTCCTGGCTAATGATTGTCTTTTGTGCAAAAAGAAAAGAAGGGCAGGCTGTTAGTGTGATAAATAAAACAAGATTTCTCATATACATAATTTTTACCCGAAAGTAACAGAGGTTTATGATAGAGGCTATTTACAAAAGCTTTGTTTTATCTTTAGAAAATATTTTAATGCTTTATAAAAACAAAACACTCTTATTTTTACAGTCATCTTTTACCTTTAAAAATGAAGCAGCAGGAATTTATCATTAACGGTCGTTTTTTAGTCACACCGTCCATAAACGCAATTACGAATTTACAAACCCAAAAAGGAATAAGGCTGGAAGCACGCCTGATGCAGTTGTTATGCCTTTTGGCAGAACAGGGTGGAGAAGTTGTAACACGAGAATATATCATTAAGGAAATCTGGAACGACTATGGAGGCGGTGATGAAGGTCTTTCACAGGCCATATTTCATTTAAGAAAAGCTTTGGATGACACCAACAAAGAAATTATAGAAACGATTTCTAAAAAAGGATATGTACTGCATGCCGTTAGTACAGATGCAAAAAGTAACACAGTAGCTGTATCCAAACCAAAATCAAAAAAACTAATTCCCATTCTTTTAGCAATAGCTGTTTTTATAGTACTGGCTGTCATTCTTCCCAATGCAATTAAAAAGAACAAACCAGTGCAAAAGGAGCCGATGGAAATGCCTTATCCGGAACTTAATGGAGACGCTCATACTATTACGACCATCGATACTGACGGTACAAAATACAAACTGATACAAATAGGCGACGGCAGACCTGATTTCTACATCAATGACAAACAGATTGGAATTGAAGAACAGGAAAAGTATAAACTGCTTATTAATAAAATGAGTGAAGCTTTACAGAAGAAACAGTAAATAATAAATGATTAAGAAATCTAGTCAAATATTTTTTTAATCCAGAAATGCCCATAAACAAAGACATAACAATTTTTTAAAATAATTTGATACAATACGCATTATAAAATTTGTAACAAAAAATAATAATGTATGACAAATGTGTAATTGTAATAACATAGAGGTATGTTATTAGTAAACTATTAAGCTTAAAACTAAAACCGAAATGACAAACAAATTATTTAAAATCATCTTATCTGCGGGTTTCTATGGAGCGGTATTCTTCATGGCTACAGAAACCGTGACTGCGCAGAATCTTAGCGAGAAGTTGACTACGGATCCTAAGACAACTACAGGTGTATTGAAAAACGGAATGAAATACTACATCCGTCCAAATAGCAAGCCTGAGAAAAAAGTAGAACTTCGCCTGCTTGTAAATACAGGTTCTCTTATGGAGGACGATGATCAGCAGGGACTTGCTCACTTTACAGAGCACATGCTTTTTAACGGAACTAAGAACTTTCCAAAAAATAAACTGGTAGACAACCTGCAGTCAATGGGAGTACAATTTGGTGCCGACCTGAATGCAGAAACAGGATTTGATACTACGGTTTATATGTTGCCTATTCCTACAGATAATCCTAAGAACCTGGAAACAGCTTTCCAAATCCTGCAAGATTGGGCTCAAGGTGCTTTGATGACAGATAAAGATATTGACGAAGAAAGAAAAGTAGTACTTGAGGAAGCAAGAGCAAACCTGGGTGCTATTAGCAGACTTAGAAAAAAATTCCTTCCGCCTCTTTTAAATTCTAAATACAGCGACAGGCTTCCAATCGGGAAAGAAGAGCTGTTAAAGACATTTAAACCAGATGTTTTAAGAAGATTCTACAAAGACTGGTACCGTCCGGATTTAATGGCAGTAGTGGTAGTAGGAGATGTTACGGCTGCACAAGGAGAAGCTTTGGTAAAAAAATACTTCAGCTCGCTTGTTAATCCAAGTAACCCAAGAGAGCGTGTAGCTTATGGTTCTGCCGGATATACAAAACAAGAAGTAATGTTCCTGACAGATCCTGAGCAAACTACAACAAGATTATCTCTTAATTTCTCTCCAAGAAAAACAGAAGCTGACAAAACAGTTGGTGATTACAGAAATACATTAGTTGAACAGTTAGCTTTTAGTGCTATAAACCGTCGTTACCGTGATCTTGCAGCAGAAGGAGTACCGCCTTTCGCAGCAGCACAAACAGGTAATTCAAGCTATATCAGAAACTATCAGGCATTAAGCCTTACAGTTGTACCGGTAGCAGACTTAACTACGGCTCTTAATGCTGCTGTAAAAGAACTATTAAGCATTGAAGAATACGGTTTTACTAAAGACGAATTAGAACTGGTTAAAAAGAACTTGCTAAGCTATGCTGAAAAACAGTATAACGAACGTAATACGACCAATTCGGCAGCTTATTTGGGCGATTATGAAGAAAACTTCTTCATAGGTCAGGCTGCTCCTGGTATTGAAAAAGAAGTAGAATTATACAAAACGTTACTTCCGGGCATTACACCAGAAGAAGTTACTGCTGCTTTCAAAAAACTGTTTTCAAAAGAAGACAAGCAGAAATTCTTTGCTTATGTTATGAGCTCTGAAACAAAAGATGCGCTTATCAATAATGATGCTACCTTGTTAGCCGCTATACAAAAATCATTTACCCAAAAAGCAGAGAAAAAAGCAGAAGTTGCAATAAGCACTACGCTTTTGGATAAAATGCCTGCAAAAGGGAAAATTACTAAAGTAGAGAAAGACGCAAAATTAGAAGCGACTACCTATACGTTAAGCAACGGAGTTAAAGTTACCGTAAAACCAACTACATTCAAAAGTGATGAAATCCTTTTTACAGGTGTTAAAAAAGGAGGGACAAATGCGTATGGAGCTGCTGATAAAGCAACAGTATCTATGTTGACTACTGTAATTGAAACAATGGGTTATGGTAAATTTACGCCTACAGACCTAAGCAAATCATTAGCAGGAAGAAATATTTCGGTAGACCAATCTATGGGTGAAACTACCAATGAAATAGGAGGAAGATCTGATATTAAAAATCTTGAAGGCCTTTTGCAATTGAACTATCTGGAACTAACAGAACCTCGTTTGGACCAAAACCTGTTCAACGGATATGTTAGCAAAATGCAGATGCAGCTTAAATTCATCAAATCAAACCCACAGGCAGCTTTTGTTGATACGCTTGTTAATGTAATGTATAACAACAATCCGCTTCGACCTATGGTAATACCTACAGAAGCGCAAATCAAATCAATAAGCCCAGAACGTGCTGTAGAAATCTACAAAAACGAATTCGGAAAAGCAGATGGTTACCACTTCTTCTTGGTAGGAAATGTAGATGAAAACACACTAAAACCATTATTAGAGCAATATTTGGCTTCTCTGCCAACAAGTGGAAAAGAACCTAAGTTTGTGGATAACGGATTGAGATTAAAATCAGGAAACAACAAATTCATGTTCAATAAAGGAACAGAACCTAAGAGTCTTGTAGTAATGCAATATTTTGGAGAACTTCCATATACTGAAGACATGGCGCTTAAAGCAGATATGATGGGTGATATCCTTACGATTCGTGTTATCGAGAAACTTCGTGAAGAAATGGGATCTATCTATAGCGGTGGCTTTAGCGGATCGATGGAAAAAGAACCGTATTCTCAGTATGTTATCCAAACACAACTACCTACAGGGCCTGAGAGTGTTGATGCGATCCTAAAACAAACTGAAGCTGAGGTAGCTAAGCTTAAGAAAGATGGTCCGGAAGCGAAAGACTTAGAAAAAGTAAAGATTGCTATTATCGAAAAAAGAAGAGAAGACATCAAGACAAACCAATATTGGATTGGTAAATTGCAACAGCTTCAATTCTCAGGAAATAGCGTAGACAGATTCTTGAATTTTGAAAAAGAAATCAATAAGATTACAGTTCAGGATATGAAGGCAGCAGCAAACAAATTCTTTGACGGAAAGAACAGCTTTATAGGAGTTCTTAACCCAGAAAAATAAACCTGATCGTTTTATAAATACAAGAAGGCCGCCCCAATGGGCGGCCTTTTTTATGTTATTTAGTGCGTCAGACTATTATTGCTTGACTACTTTTAATGTTTTGACCTGATCGCCTGCATGTACTTTTACCAGATAGGTACCGCTAAGCAGGCCGGACATATCAATTTGGCTTTCGGAAGCATTAATCTTTTTAAAGAGCACTTGCTGACCTAAAAGATTAAATACAACAGCTTCAGACATATCTTCTTGATACGACAGACTCAATATGTTTTTTACAGGATTTGGATACGCCTTAAAATGCGTATCATCAAAAGGCTGTGTGCCTAGTGAGTTTTCTGTAATATTGAGCGTATAGGCAAAACTTTGAGGAGCAGGCTGAGTAGATAATATGATATAATAGGTTGTTCCTGCGGTCACGGCAAGTCCATTAATTTCTCTGTTACCGTTTAGAAAATCTCCTGCAGCACAGGCTATGGCACCGGTTCCTATAGCGCTACAACTTGGATAGACTAAGATTGCCGTCCATCCCGGAGCACCTGGAATTTGAATGTTGATTGACTGGTTGGTTGTAGGCGTATAGGCATAAACACTCTCATCGCCACCCAAATAATGGTTGTTAGTTCCTTCACAACCGGAATCACCACCTTGATGGAAATCATAATCATCGCCATAATTAATAGTGTTATCATTGGTAGTATAAGGCAATCCGGATATCACAATAGGTTTTTCGCAAATAGCACCAGTAGGCGGCGTGCTCAGGCAGACATTAAACGTAGTAGTAGCACCAGTGTCTGGCGATTCACTAAATACCCTTACATAATACGTAGTGCCAATAGTTAGTCCAAAAACAGTGTTTGTTAACGAAGTATTGATTCTCATACTGGTCAGATTACCACAACTACCGCTTAGTATTTCTACAACAAGTTCTCTTGGCATTCCGTTTATGTTTCGTAAGCTAACCCGATGGGCAGTTTGTGTTGCCGTGAATTTAAACCACACATCATCATTAGGCGTTCCTATTTCTGGATTTCCTTCGCCAGAATCTGTGGCTGAAAGAAGGGTTCCAGCTGTAACAGCCGTACAAGTAGCATTTGGATTAACAGTAAGTACATAAGCACCGGCACAATTGTCATTTGCCGGCGGTGGCGGTGGCGTAGTGATACAGATGTCAAAATCTGTTTGGGTGTTGGCATCAGAACCATACGTAAACACACGGATAAAATAAGTACGACCTATTACTAATCCACGCAAGGAACTCGAAGTAGGATTGAGACTCGGGTCACTAATATGCACACTTAACAGGCCACCACCGCAAGTTCCTTCCAATACTTCATGGACAACAAACTCGGTACCATTTCCGGTGATATTCGTCAATTCGATACGATGCGTAGCTCCTGTGGCAACAAACGTATACCATACATCATCATCAGGCGAACCCGAACCTGCATGAGGCTCATCAGAATTTGTAGCCGATTCAAGCGTACCGGCTGTTTTTAACGTACACGCTGCTGTAGGATTGACAGTCAGGGCAATTGCTTCCGAACAATTATCGTTAACGGGACTGGTGAAAAACGAAACCGTTCGCCACGGACTTTGTGAAGTGCTGCAGACGCTCCTAACATGAAAAAAATGTTTAGTACTTGGAGGTAATGACAATCCCGAAGGCAGGAAAATATTAGATAATGTAGGTGTACCAGCGCCTACCGGATCAGCACTTGTAGTATTCAATACATATTCAAATCCTGCAATTCCGGGAGCGGCATCCCAGGTAATAGGACTGGATCCTACACCGGTAACGGTAAGTCGGGTAGGTGCTCCGCATGACCAGGAACGTAATGTTGGCGAATCAAAGCAGAAGCCGTAGCTCCAGGCAGTTCCTGCCGGATCATCGTCATAAAACAGCCGATAACGGAAACCTGCGAGTTGTGCCGGATTAAAACTTGCAATATTGAGCGTTTCCGAGATATAAGTGGTTTTAGGAAGTGAGCAAAAATTGCTAACAACAAAAGACGTGTTTGCATTGGCGGGAATATTTTCGCCCCATGAAATCCAGGTAGAAGAGACGGGATCCCAATATTCCAGTCTTAAGACATCGTTAGGTTTAGAACGATAACCGTAGGGTACAGTAAGTTCCAATAAAGTTTCACCATTTGCAAAAGCAGCACTCAGGTTAATTACAGGCGATTCAGCCGCAATATTATCCTCATGCGGATTGCCGGAAAAACGATCATTATAAGCAAAGCTTGATGCGGTTCTGGGATCCGATTCAAAAGCTTCGGTGTCTGAATTGTAATTACCTGTAATTGTCCAGGAAGAATTGGGCCAGTTGGCCGGTTGATTTAACGTTTGCGAATACGAGTTCGCTTGCCAGCCTAAAAAGGCCAGCAGTAAGTAACATTTTTTCATAGCTAAATTGTTTTTTTGCCCCAAAATTAGGATTCGTACAGGCAAAAAGGTTCACCTTTATAAAGGTGAACGTGCTTTTAGTTTGAATGATAAGATTTTAACTAAATGATTGTCAGTGTTTTAAAATTTAATAAGTTATATTTTGTAAATTCCTAACAAAAAACTAAACCTTTCTTAAAAAAATAGAAATGTGATTGAAGTTGTGTTAACTTAGTAAGAACACAACCTAAAATTTTTGAGTTATGAAAACAAAAATTGCGTTAGCCGTATTATTGCTGGGATTGGCAATACCGGCAGTAGCCCAAAAGAAAATAACGGAAAGTGAACTACCAAAACCTGCACAGGAATTTCTGCAAAAGCATTTTAGCCACACCACTATAGAAAAAGCCAAGAAAGATGCTGAACATGGCGAAAAAGGCTATGAAGTCAAGCTAAAAGATGGGACAGAAGTAGAATTCTGGAAAGATGGTTCCTATCGTGAAGTAGATGGAGGCAAAAACCCGATACCAACAGCCTTTATTCCGGCATCAATTAAAGATTATGTCGCAGCAAACTATCCAAACGAAAAGATTACCCATATTGATTATGGCCACAAAGATGTAGATGTCGACCTGACCAACAATATCGATTTGGAATTTACAAAAGATGGAAAATTTCTGAAAAAAGATTGATAGTTACCGTAAATAGGAAAAAGAAAACGCAGGACACCCTGCGTTTTTTATTATAATTTCTCCCAGTCTTCCAAACTTTCGACCTTCCAAACTTTCGACCTTTCAACTTTCAACTTTCCAACCTTCAACTTTCTACTCATTTTATGGAAATCCGTAATAAAACTAAGATTGTTATTAGTAGGTTTGGGTAATTTTATAAGATACTATTTACGTTAGTTATTAATTGATGATGGTTTTCGTTGAAGACTGTTAAGAATTGTAAAATAAAAAATTAAGCCTTTAATGGCTCTAACCAATCAATCAACCAAAAAAAAACGCAGGGCAAATACCCTGCGTTTTTTATATATAATTAATTCAAAAATTATTTTTCCAATTTTTTGGAAAGCGTGAAACCTGTGAATAGGCTGATTCCTGCCATGATAAAAACAATAGCCGTATTCGCTGCATCGCTGTCAAGAGTGGTGTAAGCACGGACAATAGAGATAATGAGAAGCCCAATTCCAATACCGATAAGCAACAGAGACAGGTTTAGAAGGAGCAATTTCCATACAGGTATATTCTGAGGGCTACTTTTAAACAGGCTGGCATCTGCGCCTTTTTCAATTAATGCAAGACGTTCGCGGTTACGGGTAGTCAGATAGATATAGAAAATTCCGAAAATTGTAGCGAATAAGCAAATGGGTATAATAATTCGTTCCATGATTGATGATTTTTAAATGTTTATTAATTGTATCTGCACCTTATGACGACAGCTTTCAGATTCCGGTTACATCTTTTTAAAAAAAATAATTATTGGGAATTTCATACCTAATAAAGAAAGCCGATTTTGAACAGCTAACTTTACTAATGAATTTCTATTTTGGCCACAGATTAAAATAATTACACAGATTTAAAGAGTCTATACCAAATGTAAAAGAAATAAAAATTTCACATTTATTTTTATTGATTATTTGAAACCTTACCTCAAAAACAAACTTCTAAAAGTTTATATTTTTCTTGCTTTGCGACTCTGCGCCTTTGCGTGAAATAATTGCTCGCAAAGGCGCAGAGCCGCAAAGTTCCTAATAATAGAAATAATGAATTTACCTGTCTAGTATAAACTTCCTAATATTTCCCACAAACTTTACATCTTAGAGCCTTAGCACCTTAGTACCTCAGAACCTTAGCATCTTAGCACCTCAGTACCTCAGCAACTAAATTTTTTTTACCTTCGCTGTAACCCATCAACTATTAATATCGTCTTACATCCATATGGCACTACCTAACGACCGATATTATATTGACCGGATTATGGAAGGCGACTCCCAGGCTTTTGCGCCATTGGTAGATCGCTACAAAAATCTTGTTTATACCTTAGCCCTACGGATGGTTAAAAATACCGAAGAGGCAGAAGAAGCAGCACAAGACACTTTTGTAAAAGTATTCCGGTCGTTAGAAAAGTTCAAGGGAGAGTCAAAATTTTCGACATGGATCTATAGGATAGCCTATAATACTTGTTTGGATAGGATAAAAAAACATAAATCAGTACCTTTAGCTGTAGCTATTGACGATTATGGCACACGCCAACTTAGGTCGACCGAAAATGTGTTAGACACTTTAGACGATGAAGAACGACATCGTGTCATGCAGGAATGCCTGCAACAGTTGCCGGGTGAAGATGCTTTTTTACTGACTTTGTATTATTTTGAAGAACAATCGCTTGAAGAAATAGCCAAGGTAATAGGCATCAAAGCCAATAACGTAAAAATAAAACTCTTCCGGTGCCGGAAAAAACTAGGTGAAATACTAAGAGCAAAGCTTGAACCTGAAATTATTAGCGAATATGAAAGAGAACGAAAATAAAGAACTGGAAAATTTGATAGACAAGGCAATGAAAAACATGCCGTTGGAAACGCCTTCCTTTGATTTTACATCCCGTGTAATGGCTCAGACCGCTATAGCTCCCCAAAAAGTCATTTCGGCCTATAAACCCATACTGCCAAAAAGTTTTTGGCTGGTGTTGAGCATAATCATAATCGGATTGATATGCTACGCATATTTCTCAGGAACACCACAAGAAGAAATATCCTATGGAGTAGATATAAAACAGATATATAACAGCAAATTAAACAACATCACAAGCGACTTGAATTTCTCTAAAACAACCATGTATGCAGCAGTAGCGTTATTGCTGGCAATGCTGGCACAAATACCTATTATTAGGAATTATTTTCAAGGGAAGTAAGGTTGAAGAGGTACTGAGGAAAGAAGGTACTAAAGGAAAAAGGCTCTAAGGCTTTAAGGGTACTCAGAACCTTACCACCTTAGAGCCTTAGCACCTTAATAACTAACTGTTTGTAAATAAAAATATTTACAATAAACAAAATTATTTATATATTTACTGTTTTATCACCATATAAGCCAGTAAAAATGAAACTATTGATAACCGTAATGTTAAGCGTTTTGCTGTATCAGGCAGAACCGTCTAAAAAGAAGGAAGTATACATCTGCAATAGCCCAAACGGGAAAAGATTCCACTACAAAGAAAATTGCGAAGGACTACAAAACTGTACCCATAAAATAGAAAAAACAACCCTCAAAGAAGCTCGGAAAGCAGGGAAGACTCGTTGTGGTTACGAACGATGAGCCAGTCTTATTCCAGAATTTTAAGAAGCAGTTTGCCATTAGGATCCAATCGAACCTGCTTGGCACCGGCATACTTAGCGCTGGAAAGCTTAAAACGATGCTGCTTGTCCTTAATTGGAAAAGAACCTATCGTTTTTGTTCCATCACCCAATGTAAACTCCACTTCCAGTAAAAAAGGCAAAACATCACCCTCCTGGGCAATCAGCAAGGCATTATCTTTCAAAGTATAACGTATGTGAGGAACCTGTTTGCTTTTAAGCCAAGGCTCCAAAAATGGCTGTACTTTTTTACCGGTAGTTTTAGTAAGCTTGTCCATAAAATGCTGGATAGTCATAGGCTCTTCTGATTGCATAAAGGCTTTCAATCCTTTTTCAAAATCTTCTTTTCCTAGTAACTGTTCAAGCATATAAAACACCCAAACACCTTTATAATAAGAAACTCCGTCATTGGAAACATCATTCCATAAAGAAACTTTGGTATCAAAACCTTCCGAAAAATAAATGTTTTTATAACTCGTTAAATAATCGGTGAAGATAGCTTCTCCATACTGTTTTTCAAGAAAATAACGTTCTGCATAAGAAGCCCAACCTTCCGAAAGGAAATTAGTTGCAGGCCCAATAGGTGTTGTCCAGGCGTGAGCCACCTCATGAGCAAATGGAGCACGAGGAGAAGGCTTGTCTCTCAAAAAATCACTACCTTGTTTAGCGGCTACAATCATATCATTACTTCGGTTAAGCCAGCCATTTGAAGCATTCGAACGATCCTGAACTATAGAAAGGTATTGGCCTTTCGGACTTCCGAATTTTTCGGCCAGCAAATCATAAGCTTCAAGGAAATTCTTATGTAGGACATCTGGATTGGGTTTGAAATCAGTATCACAGAAAACTTCCAACTGATAATCATTCTTTTTATAACGATAGGTTTTCCATTTCTTGTCGTAGTAAAGTCCCAATGCAAAAGTACGCCCGGCTGATCTGGCTTTTATGACTCTCTGGTTTTCTGAAATAGTTTCCTCCTGAGGCAAGCTGGTAGCCAACTGGTAAGCCGATGGTATGGCTACACGAACAGAAAAATCGGCACGGTCGTTAGCGCTTGAAAAACTAAAAAACGGATGCCAGAAAAACTGATTTCTGACGTGTCCAAACGTATCATCAAAATAACCGGAATTTTTATCCTTCTCTAATTTATCGACAATAAGCGTATAAGAAAGTGATAACTGCTGCTCGGCATTAGCTTTGGTTCGTACCCAGAGAATGCCACCATTAAACTGATAATCGGCATCTTTTCCATCAAGCTGTAGTGATGTTATTTTGGCCTTATGATTCAGCATTACAGCAAATCCATAAGATTCCTGAGTGAGGATTTTCATGCTATCGCTCACATCCAAACTACTGTTAACTGGATCAATAGTAGCATTTATGATATGCCCCATTAGAAGGTTTTTACGGTCTATAGACAGTTTTTCTGCAATGGTCCATTTTCCCTCGCTATATTTAAAACGGTAAATGCCGGAGTAGTGTCCCGAGTAAAGGGTTTCATTTCCTGAATTTCCAAAAAGCAATGTACCTGTAAGCAATACCAGGGCACTCTTCTTGTCACTTTCGAGTATTTTTGATGGGCCGGCTTTGCGTATAATCTTCGTTTTGCTTTTATCAAGGCTAAGTAGCAATTCCTGCTGATCTGCTAATGGGAAATTAGTTTTGATATCGTCCTCTGTTCCGGACTCAAAAGCTTTCTCACAACGAAGTATGGCAAAATCAAGGTCGGTTACAGGAACCTGAGCAAATAGAGAACTGCTGGAAATCAACAAAAATAAAAGGGCCGATCGGAATACTTTCATGGGTCGTAGGTATTATCTAGTCGTATCAAAAGATACATCGTTATTTAATCAGGCGGGGGAAGTGGCATGTCACAAATCATGCGTAAGACAAAAATGCAAATTTTATCTTATATTTCTAAAAGAAAACCATTAAAAAATAACAGTTTTTTTCGATATATAGTTCTTGTTACGATAAAGAACAGCAAGAACTGTAAAAGTGCTTCTACAGAAAATTCTTAAAAAAGCACAGCTCTTTTTAAAATAAAATTGTAACTTTAGTTTGGTACACAGTAATTTATGATTAGTTCTTGCTGTGATTTTTTCTTTGCCTTACGTCAATCAATCCTAAATCTATATCTATGAAACAGCCTTACTTTTATTCCCGATTGGTTTTCTGTTCCTGTCTGCTATTTACTACTGCAAGCAAAGCCCAAGAAAAAACGGTTTATCCTTCTGCCGCTGAAAGCGATCCTATAAAAATGGGATGGATGGTAGGTTCGCCGCCACCAGAAAATCGCATACTCCGTTTTGAAGATGGCAGTTTCTTTGAATTTCCGGCATTGCGATGGAGCGTAGCACACATGCGGCAATTTATGCCTACTGTCAATGTTTCACGGGGTTTTGTACCCTCAAATCAATTACATGAAGCGCTTCGGGGCGATATTGCAGATGTGACTTTTATACCATTAGGAGAAAAAGAACCCATGACTTGGGATGAAAGTCTTCAAAAAACCTATGCGGATGGAGTTGTCATATTGCATCATGGCAAAATTGTATATGAAAAATATTTTGGAGCTCTTACGGCCGACGGTCAGCATGCGGCCATGTCTGTAACAAAATCGTTTACCGGCACATTGGGCATAATGCTAGCCAAAGAAGGAATAATCAATGAAAAGAAAAAAGTAACCGACTATATACCGGAACTCAAAAAATCGGCTTTTGGCGATGCTACAGTAAGAGAGGTCATGGATATGACAACAGCCTTGCAGTTTAGCGAAGACTATGCAGACTCGAATGCTGAGATATGGCAATTTTCTGCAGCCGGCAATCCGCTTCCAAAACCCAAAGACTATAAAGGCCCGAAAAGCTATTATGAATACCTGCCGTTGGTTAAGAAAAAAGGTACGCATGGCAAGGCTTTCGGATACAAAACGGTAAATTCTGATGTGCTGGGCTGGATCATTGCACGTGCTACAAAAAAAGATGTCGCAACGGTACTGTCTGAAAAAATATGGAAAAAACTAGGGACAGAGCAGGACGCTTATATATCTGTTGATGCTACAGGAACACCTTTTGCAGGTGGCGGCTATAATCTGGGATTAAGAGACATGGCACGTTTTGGCCAACTCATTCTGGATAACGGTTTTGCAAATGGATACCAAATCATCCCGAAAGTTGCTATAGCAGACATCAAAAAAGGAGGCAACAAAAAAGCTTTTGCTAAAGCAGGTTATCCGCTGCTAAAAGGATGGAGCTACAGAAATATGTGGTGGATTACCCATAACGAACATGGTGCATTTTGCGCCCGTGGTGTGCACGGCCAGGTTATTTACATTGACCCTAAAGCCGATATGGTTATTGTGCGTTTTGCCTCTCATCCCGTCGCCTCAAATGCAGCCAATGACCCGTATTCAATCCCGGCTTATCATGCAGTTGCGAAGTTTTTGATGAGCTTAAAATAGTTGGTAGGGGATAGTTGATAGGGAATAGTGGAAAGTGGAAAGTGGAAAGTGGAAAGTGGAAAGTGAAAAGAGTGGCTAAGGTTTTAGGAGCTAAGTTTAGTTTGAAAACTTAAATCTGTGTAATCATCTAATCTGTGGCTAAAATCCCAAATCTAAAATTTAAAGTCAAAAATCAAAAATCAAAAGTCTCAAGTCAAAAATCTTAAATCTTAAATCAGAAATCTAAAATCAAAAGATCTTAAATAAAAAAGAGCAGCTTTACCCACCGCTGCTCTTTTCATAATGAAACTAAACAAAATAGTAATTTTACTTTTTCACAAGTCTTTCAATAGAAGTTTCATTATTTGTTGATTGAATTTCTACAAAATATAATCCAGACTGTAACGAAGAAATGTCAAGCATTTCTTTGCTATTAGAAAAACGTGCCGCTTGTTTTCCGGTAGCATCATAAATCACAACCGATTTCACATCTTCATCTGTTCTGATTGAAAATTGATTGTTGGAAGGATTCGGGTAAATGGCAAACTTTTTTGCTGCCTCTATCTCGTCAACGCCCAAAACCGGAGCCAATGGAACATCAATCTGGTAACCTCTGTTTGCACCGTGATAGGCCAAAGCAAAACTGGCTGAGCTCATTCTTGAAAAAGCAAAATCGATAGAAGTATTAGCATATACAAAAGTATAATCGCTTGAACTTGCTGTGTCAAAAGCTCTTGTAGCCACAATAGTTCTGGTTCCTGCAGCAACCGTGTTTGACGTGACAGTCCAGTTATTGGTATCTGGAGTTGGAGCAGAGCCTATACCATTATGAACGGCATCTATCAATGTAGTTCCGTTATAGTAAACTACATCTTGTCCGGCTTCCATTCCTTGACCTTGACCAAATGATCCGAATTGTAAAGCAAACCAGCGGTCAGAAGGTCCGGTTAACGTTAACGTAGCAGTAGAATTGGTACTGTTCAGGTCAATTTTAGCAGTCATACCCGCAAGCAGGTTTACTGTTCCTGTGGATTTTGTCTGGGCCTGTGCAACAAGTGCTAAAAGTCCCAGAGACACTGTGAGTAGTGTTTTTTTCATAGTTTTTAGTTTTTAAAAAGGTTAATGATTTCTTGATTTCTGGTATCGATGGCATATTCAAAAGGTGCCTTGCCTTGTTTGTCTTTTTGTGTCTTGTCTGCTTTATAGCGCAGTAGTAATTCGATAAGTTCTTTGTTCTTGAACTGTATGGCATAAAGCAGCGGAGTCATTCCGGCAGGATCAGCAATATTCGGATCGGCCTTTTTTTTCAGCAAGGCTTCGGCCAGCTTAATATTTCCTTTTACAGCAACTGCAGCCAGTGCTGTGCCACTTGAACTGCTATAATTGATGTTTTTGGCATTCTCTGTAAGATATTCGGCAACAGGAAGATTGCCTCTGTAACAAGCCAGAATCAAGGGCGTAAAACCCATTGCATTCGTTTTGTTGATAGTATCTGGATTTTTGGCAACCAAAGCTTTTATTTCTTCAACAGTACCATATCGGGCAGTATCAAAAACATCTTTTGGGCCTTTGTTTTGTGCAATTGCAGAAACAGTAACCAGAAATAGAAGTGATAAAAGTTTTTTCATGTTTTATTGCTTATTGAGTAAGAAATTATAATCTACAGAAACCTTGTCGGCTACTTTTTTGCTGACAATCTTTGGAATTTCAATACCAAAATCCTCAGGTTTTACACTAAAACTGCCGCTTATCTTGTAAGCAGCCCCGGATTTTGAGATTTTAGCAGTACTTGATACTCTTTTTGTTTTTCCATGCAGCGTAAGGTCGCCTGTAATAGTAACAGTCTTTTCGGCCGTAGTGACTTGTGAAGCATCAAAATCATCTACTTTGCCTTTAAAACTTGCTTTTGGGTATTTATCAGATTCTACATAATTTTCATTAAAATGTTCCTCCATCAGAGCTACTTTAAAACGGAATCCTTTCACCAGCGTAAGCGCAGCAAAGTCACCTGTAGAAGTTTCAAAAACGGCAGAGGTGCTTTTGCTTTCTGCGGCAACTTCTTCAAATGAAGGAACGGAAGCTTCAAATTTTACGTTTCCGTTTTTGGTGATGTATTTCTGCGCATTGGCAGATAGGGCACCCAACAGAAACAATGTTAGTAACGGTAATTTGTTTTTAAGCATTTTCATATTTTTAGTTTAGTTTTCTGGCAAGCCATCAGATCTCCATTGTAGAATCAGGTTGATTTTGTCTTGTGGCATTCTTCCGGTTTGTGGCATCTGTCCCGTTTCTCCGTTCTGTCTTTGTATCCTGTCGAGCAGATTGGTGTTCTGTATTGCATCTTTGACTTCAAGATAAGTAGTCAGCGGACGGAAAGCAGATACGCCTCCTGGCGAATGGCATCGGATGCAATTGGCATCAATAATAGCCTTAGCGGTGTTTTGGTAAGTGACCGGTCCGTCGATAATGGTAGGTTCTTCCAAATCTTCATACGTATTGGAATCACAGCCAAAAATTACACCCAGGGCAAATAATAAGAATATCTTTTTCATGTCAGCTAATTAAAAAACACGGTATAAGTTAAATCCAAAGAAAAAATCGCCTTTGCCCCAATCTCCGGTAGCGCTTGTCAGATAGCCACTTTCTGTCATTGATTGTGAGTTGGTAAACAACAGTTGGAAAATATGACCTCCTGTTTCCACATCAAGTCCAACAGACAGCGGGTTATTGTAAAAACCAGGCTTGTCGAAATTATAGGCATATTCCAGATTGACAGACAGCCTTTTGGATATCTTCATCCTGCCACCATAACCCATAGCAAATTGGTTGTCGTTTTCTATTTCAGGATTGTACAGATTTTTATGGATGTAGGTAGGCACGAGTTCCAGAGAAAGCCTTTCCGATATTTTTCTGGAAACGATCAATTGCGTGATATAGGTCAGCCTGTCTGAGAATTCAATTTTTGGATAATCATCCTTTTTTAGCAGGCTATTGATATCGAACGTATTGTAACCTACAATTTCAAATGGAAACAGATCGCTCTGTCGGGCCAGCCTGTATTTTACAGAAGCTTCATATACTTTAGAAAGCGTATGTCTTGAACCGCTAACCGAAAGCCAGTCCGTCAGGCCATAAATACCACCAATTTTGGTAGTAGCATCGTCAAAACCAAAAAACTCGGAAATACCGCCTTTTACGGTTCCAAATCGGTGGGATACAACAAAATAAAATTCTTTTTTAGCCGGCATTTTAGTCGATTGCATAGTAATGACTTGTAATCCTTTGAATGCGGCAGTCGCATAAGTATCTTGCACCTGGGTTGAATCCAGTTGCGACAGCAGGTCTTCCTGAGCTTGGGCAGAAACCGCAAGCAGCAAGCAGGCTAGCTGTAAAAGCATTTTTTTCATGGGTAGTATTAGTCTATTAGGGTACATTGGTCTAGTTTTACTTCTTCCATCAGTTCGTCAAAACCGATGCATCTTCCTTTTAGGGTTATTTCCTTGCCTTGGATATCAGCACCCATCTTTTTGCTAAAACTGCAGGATATGCCAGAATCCAGAGTCAACAGCGAATCAGAAACCTGTGTAACTTTTCCACGAACTTCAATGGTTTTGTTCAGGTAGTTTGAATCAGATGCAGGCATGTTAGTCTTATATTCAGCAACAAGTTGTACGGAGGAGAGTCGGAATGCCGCTTTTTCTTCTGCAATATTCCTCGCTTCCTTATATAGGACACCATTATAGAGATAAGCTCCGCAGATAATCAGCAGGGCTATGGCAGCAATCCACGCATATCTTTTTTTGTTCATGATCTCGATAATTTTTTTTTTTTTTAAGTTCCCGGAAGAAGATTTTTAAAAATTTGAAATCTATTCCCGGGAGTTTCTTAAACAACCAA
Organism: Flavobacterium microcysteis; assembly: GCF_006385255.1. GTDB lineage: Bacteria > Bacteroidota > Bacteroidia > Flavobacteriales > Flavobacteriaceae > Flavobacterium > Flavobacterium microcysteis. Next base: position 180,732 of record NZ_VFJE01000049.1, on the reverse strand, counting down.
AAACTTTTATCAAAATTAATTGATACGCTCGTAAGCCCAGAGAAAATCAGGTAGACAAAAGGTAGACAAGCCCTGATAATACAGTAGAAAGTAAGTAGACAAAGGTCTTTTTTAGACCGAAAGTATAAAGCTGGTAAGATTTTCGTCGGCCGCAAGCTGCAATTTTTTACGCAAGCGGTAACGTGCAGTTTTGACACTATCCGGAGAGATATTTAATATGGAAGCCATTTCCTTAATGGAAAGATTTAGTTTGATAAGTGCACATATTTTTAAATCGTTGGCACTGATTTCCGGATAGAGTTGTTTGAGACGCGTATAGAAGTTTTTGTTGATACTCTCGAAATAGAGATTGAAATCGTCCCAATTGTTATTTTGCTCAAAATGGCGGTTCACCATTTTGATAAGCTGCTGTTCCGATTGTGGCTGCTGGTGTTCAATAGCCGACTTGATATCGGTTAACAGTTCGTTTTTCTGCAACATCTGCAAAGTAATGGCACTCAATTGGCTTTCCTTATGATCAAGGTCGTTCTGGAAGCGTATTTCTTCCAATTCACGCTGTTTTTCTAAAGCTTCAAGTAGTGCTTCTTTGGTTTTGAGCAGGCTTCTGTCACGCTTATTTCTGCTTTTTAGGTAGAGATATCCGGTCACTAATGCTGTCAGTAATACGATAATGCAAATTGCCAAAAGATAGTTGGTAAGCCGTGCCACTTCTTTTTCTTTTGAAACCAAAGCGAGCTTTCTGTTTTTTTCGGCCACTTCAAATTGCATTTCAAGACTCTTGACGATTTTTTCCCTTTCTAAAGAGTGGAGTTGGTCTTTAAGGAAAATTAAACGTTTCTGAAGCTGCGATGTCTCGAAATAGTTTTTTTCTTTTTCGTTTAATTCGATGAGTGCCTCGACGGTCATAATTTCAAACAGCTTGTCCGAAAGTGCTTCCGATATCAGATGTGCTTTTTGGAAATAATGCAAAGCTTCTGTTTTGTGCTTATGGTTCAGATGCCATCGGCCTATGGCAAGAAGAGCCGAAGCTTGTGCCTGCTTATTTTCGGTAGTATTGGCTATATCCAGTGCTTTCTGAAAGTAATCGAGGCCGTTTTGGTCATTATGTCGTCCGAGTTCGCTTTCGCCTATGTTGATGTAAGCATTAGGCAAATAGGCCTGATTGCCTGATTTTTCAAAATCTTTTAGTGCCAGTGTATAAAAATAGTAAGCTGAATCCCGAAGCTGCTCCTGTTCGTATAAAGAACCTAAACTGGAATAGGCGAGTCCCAAAGTACCGCTTTTGTCTTCCCGGCTTTCAAGAATACTGATTACTTCACGACTGATGGGTTTGGCCTGGGCATATTTTTTCTGTCGGGAGTAAATCGTACTGATGAGCTGTAAACACTTGCTGCGACCTACTTGCCCAACATCGGGATTGGTTTTTTCTAATCGGGTGTAAATATTAAGCGATTGAAAAGCATAATCCAGTCCTTTTTCATAGCTGGAACCAAATGAACAAATACCAAGATAAAGCAGTGATTCTGCCATATCTGTTTCATTCTTCTCTTTTTTTGCTTTTTCGTAGGATAAGAAAAAATATCGGAAAGCTTCGTCGTCATGGTCTTTTACAAGAGCGTCCCAACCTTTTTGTATCAGTGTATTTTGTGAAGAAGGCTGCGCCATGCCGCTTAAAGATAGCAGCAACAAAAGCAAGAGTAGGAGCGGCCGGTTATAGCGCATGGCAGTTTTTTGATAGTAAAAAGGATTTCAAAGATATAAATATTTAGTCACTGTAAGGAAGTTTGTACCAAATCACAAAAGTTGTAAAGTCGTAAAGTAGTAAAGTAGTAAAGTCGTAAAGTTGTAAAGTCGTAAAGCTTCTATCGACTACTGTTTTTTCTTCGGTATTCCGAAGGCGTCAGCCCTATATTCTTCTTGAAAGATTTTCCAAAAGAAGACTGATCGCTAAATTGGAGTTCGTCTGCTATTTGCGCAATGGTCAGCATTGGGTCTGACAGCAGTATGCGTGCTTCCAGAAGGATTGCTTCTTCAATGAGTTCTCCGGCTGTTTTTCCGGAAACTTCTTTTAGTATTTTGGTAAGATGGCCGCTGGTAACGCAGAGCAAATCAGCATAAAACTGCACACTGCGCTGCTGTTTAAAATTGATGTCAAGCAGTTTGAGGAATTTTAAGGTGAGTTCTTCTTGGCGTGACAGTTCTGGCTTCAGCCCTGAGTTTTCTTTTTTATAACGGGAAGCAACAATATACATCAGTAGGCTAAAAGCATGATGAAGGACTTCTTCGTTGTAAGGCTCATGGCTTTTTTCAATGTTTTCCTGCATCAGCATCCGGGCCAGAAAAATAAAATCCTGGCGTTCTTCCTCTGTAAATGTAAGTTTCGGGATGGCTTTTGAAGCAAAAAACTCAAAAGCATCGATTTCATTTCTATTTCGGTTGGATTGTCGGGCAAAGTCGGAAGTAAAGCTAACAGCAATCAGTTCCAAATTTCCGGTAATCTCAAGTATATGGTTTATGGTTCTTGGCGAAATGATAATCAAATCATTAGGATAGGCGGTATGCGAAATAAGATCCAGTTGGAGCTTCATGGTTCCGGAAAGGATAAGCAATACCGAAAAATTATCAGAACGATACGGATATGGAAAGGGAATTGTGGTGATGGCACCTTTCCCCATATACACATGCAGTCCCTCAGATTGCGGCACATCGCCAAGTATTTCCAGGATATCGCTGATCGACAGCTTTCGGATGCTTGTCTTTTCCAAATCAAACGTCTTTAGTGTCGTAAAGTTAGTCATTATTATGGAACCGTTCTTTTTTATAACAGTAGAAGCTCACCATGAAGTTGTTGCAGGAAAAAAGGCGGGTTTCAGACCAATTTCGGACGAATTGGCACGAAGTCCAATTGCCGTTTTAACCGTAAATTTAATACAGTTATTCATAGTTCATTAAAACTTAAATATTATGAAATATATCCCTTTGATTGGTAGGTTTCTTTTCAGCATCATCTTTATGTATTCTTCTGTTGCTAAATTTTCAGATACGTTTGTATATGAAGCAGCTGCTAAAGGAATTCCATTATCGTATATACTGATTCCGCTTGTTGGCGTATTAGAAATGGCCGCTGGACTTAGTATATTGTTTGGCTTTATGGCCAAATGGGGCGCCTGGTTGATTATTATTTTTCTGGTTCCGGTTACTTTTATCATGCACGATTTCTGGAAGGTTGATGACCCCATGTTGCACCAGTTAGTGCTGATGACATTTATGAAAAACATGTCGATTATAGGAGCAGCCCTGATGCTTGCTTATTTTGGCGCTGGGCCTTATAGTATTGATGCGTTGCGGTATGAGAAAAAAGAAGCTTAAAACAGACGCTTCCATAAATCAGGTTTCAGATCACAGGTAGCAGAAATCTAAAATCTAAAATCACAAATCCAAAATCATAAATCCCATATCTCAAATCAATCCGGAGTAATATTTGATAGCTACACTTTCGATTTGAGTCGACTCAACGTTTCCTGCGAAATATTCAGATAAGAAGCGACCATTTTATTTGGCAGTCGTTTTACAATTATCGGACTTTGGCTAAGCAGTTGCCTATACCGCTCTGTAGCATCCATAGTAATAAAAGACATCAGCCTGTTAGTGTTGGTTACATAGGCATTTTCCAGATAGCTGCGATAGAATTTTTCCCATTCCGGAATAATTTCCAAAAGGTGGTAAAAATCATCGTGGCTGATGTACAGTAGTTCGGTAGCTTCTACGGCTTGGATGTACTCAGCCGAGAGATCTCCTGTAATAAAACTGGTCAATGCTGTGGCAAATTGGTTTTCAAAAGCAAAGTATCGGGTAGCTTCCTGTCCGTCTTCGTTAAGGAAGAATATGCGCAAACAGCCTTTGCCGACAAAAAATGTCCGCTGGCTGGATTCTCCGTGGTTAACTAGGAATTCATTTTTCTTGACTTTTATACTCTTGAAATAAGTCATGACGGTTTTGAGCTCCGTGTCGGAAATGTTTATTTTTTCCTGTATGTAACGGCTGAGCTGTTCTTGCATTGCAGTTGTAAGATGATAGGCAAAGTTAGGCAATAGTTGCCTATTGTTTTTTCGGATTAGTTCCTTGCCGTTACTTTTTCTGCAAATTTTCGGGCTTGAGGAATAATAAGGAAAGCTGCGGCATAGGCAACCGGCAGCATAACGCTCCATGCTTTTAGGAACTTCAAAAACCAATCTTCACCAAAACCATAATTCCGTATCAATCCTACAAAAGCCATGATAAGCGTCATGGGAATAACTACAAATAAAGTATTGATATACTTAAAATGCTTCTTTTTCATTTTTCTAATGTTTAAAATTATTATGGCGCAAAGTTGGGGTTATTTTGCATCATAGAATTTGACATAAGTCAATAAATAGAGGATAGTTGATAGTGGAAAGTGAATAGTTGGGAGTATATCAAAAATCAGAAGTCCGCTTTTAAAAATTAGATTGCAGTTGGCAGATAACAGAAATCAAAAATCGGAAGTCAGATTACATAAATCCTAAATCTAAAATCTTAAATCCCAAATCAGAAGTCAGGCTACATAAATCATAAATCTAAAATCTCAAATCATCAATCCCAAATCAATGCGCACTCGTTTTCGAAAAAACATTAATCACAACTACGCCAGCTACAATCAATAGCATCCCGATAATGGCAGGCAAGTCAGGAATCTGTTTGAATAAAACGATACCTGCTAAGGTGATAAGAACAATACCAATTCCGGACCAGATAGCATAGGCAATACCCACAGGAATCGTCTTTAGTGTCAGGCTAAGAAAATAAAAAGCGGCAATATAGCCAATTACGGTTATAAGGCTTGGAATGAGTTTAGTGAATTGTTCTGACGCTTTTAGGGATGAAGTTGCAATGGTTTCAAAAAGAATAGCGACCAGTAAAAAAAGATAATTTTTCATAAGGCAAGTGTAATTAAGGTATTCTGCTAAAATACGATTTCAAAAGAAAATACGGGTTATTGGACTTTGGTAAATACACAAGAAATCTTCATTTTTTCTTCATTTTTGGATGCTAAATTTGTTAAGGATTTTTGTCCTATGAATACCTGAAATCAGATAAAAAAATGGTAAATTCGTTATGAAGTCTCTTTTGTATAATTTTAAAACCTATGCATCATGAAAAATACTTTTTTAGCAGTCTTGTTACTCATTACGGCCAGTTTTTATGGTCAAACAGATAAAAAACAACCTTATTCTCCGCCTGATGAAGCCCGTTTAGCTTTTGAGAAGGATTTTCCTAAGACTAATGCTGTGTGGCGAAGTGAATTTGACGGTGATGATGGCGATGAAGAATTGTATGTGGCAGACTTTACCGTACAAGGAACTAAAGTTTCAGCTTATTATAACCTGAAAGGGGAAATGCAAGTGCTGGAACATGCTGTTAAGCCTAACAAGCTTCCGCAAAATATCCAATCCTATCTCAAAAAAAATTACCCAACTTATAAAATTGTAGAAGCAGCACGAGTGCGTCAAATTCCAAACTATTATACTTATGAAGTTGGACTTAGCAGTGATTCAAAATTTTATGATGCCGTTTTTAGCGACCAAGGCGACTTTCTACAGATGGTAGAAAAAGATCGTTAAAGGACAATCCTGTGCCTAATTTAGAAGTAGTTTGAAAACAACATATACGCTATGAATGTCCTGATTGTAGAAGATACCAAAGAATTAGCTGTAGAGCTGACAGACTACCTTGCCAAGAGCGGTTATATCTGCAAATGGGTAGCTAGCTGTGAAGAAGCTTTGGAAGAAGTCTCGGTAAACCAATATGATGCGCTATTGCTTGATCTGGGTTTGCCGGATGGGAACGGATTTGATGTTTTGGAAAGCGTACGCAATTCCAAATCAAAAATGGCGGTTATAGTAATTACTGCCAGAGGAGAGCTTGATGACAAGATCAATGGTCTCGATTTGGGAGCAGACGATTACCTAACCAAACCTTTTGCATTATCAGAGTTAGGCGCTCGTTTGTATGCCGTTATCCGGAGAATCCACGGATTTACAGTTAATGAATTGGATATTCACGGTTTTAAAATCAGGCTGCAGGATTATAAAGTAAGCTACCAGGAAAATGCTGTAGCGCTTACCAAAAAAGAGTTTGATATTTTTCAATATCTGGTGTTGAATAAAAATCGTGTTATTACGCGCCTACAACTCACAGAACATGTGTGGGGTGATGTATTGGAAGTCAGCTCCGATTCTAATTTTATAGATGTACACGTACGGAACCTGCGTAAAAAGCTAGATAAGCATGCTACTATTGAATGGTTTGAGACCGTTCGGAATGTAGGCTATAGAATCATAAGTTAGGCATGAAGCTCAAAAATAAAATCTCGATATTCAGTGCCGTAATCCGCCTGTTGCTGTTAGTCATCATGTGGTTTACATTGTCTTTTGTTATTAAAAAGGTAGCCTACAAGAACATCGAAAACACGATGATTGAAAAACGGGATAAGTTTGTTAATCGTCTCAATACTTCCGAAATCAACGCTTTTATAGAACGGAATGACAGTACGGAGTTATATGTCAGTTTTTCCAATCTCCACAGTGAATTTCTCCGCCTATATCGCTCAAACAATATAACACGCCCAAAAGATTATTTCGTTAATGAATCTAGGAAGGTAGAAAACGAAACTAATGAATACCGTGTACTTTATCATCATTTCAGTTATAAAAACACCAATTATGTACTTGAAATAGGAGAACACCTGAACGAGGTGGACGAATTGCTTGACAAATTCCATCTGGTTATCTTATTATTACTTACGGCAACACTTATTGTGTCTCATTTTGCCCAATCCGTATTTATAGATTATTTGCTTAAACCTTTTCAGAAAATAATCGACACAAAAATCAATCTTATCAACGAACCGGAACTATTTGACCATTCTAAAGTACATACAACAACATCTGATTTTGCTGTATTAGATGATGGTCTGAATCAGATGATGGATCGCATTCAGGAACAATTCAAGAAAGAAAAGCAGTTTATTGCCAATGTTTCTCATGAATTGCTGACTCCGATTTCTATTCTCCAGAACAGGCTGGAAAACCTGCTGAATAATGAATCCATTAACGATGAAGGAGTGGACAAGATTGTCGTCTCGCTTCGGAATCTGGATACGCTAAAACGCATCATCAATAACCTGTTGCTGATTTCAAGAATAGAAAACCACCAGTATTCCAATTTTGAATCGATTGATTTCCGCAATCTGGTTTCCGAACTGTTGGCTGATTTTGACGATCGTATCGAAATGAAACAGCTTCATGTTTTGAACACAGTAGAAAACGATTTTGTTTTTGAAGGCAACAAAACGCTAATACACATATTGATTTACAATATTGTTTTTAATGCCATCAAGTTTACGCCCAACGGCGGCAGCCTGATTATTTCTGATTCTTTTGAAGAAGGTCGCTATTGCATTGCTATTGCAGACACCGGTAAAGGAATGACAGAGGTGCAATTGTCTCAGATTTTTAACCGGTTTATGAAAATAAATCTTGAAGAAGAAGGACAAGGTTTAGGACTGGCTATAGTGTCAAGTATTGCTAACTTACACAAAATAGAGATTAAGGTAAGTTCAGAATTGAATGTAGGAACGACTTTTAGGCTTGTTTTTCCAGAAGTAAAAAAATAAAATGTTAAATTATCTCCTAACGGCAAAATCTTCATTTTATCTTCATTTAACGAATCTAACTTTGACCTATAATTAAGAAACAAATAATATTCTTGTTTAATTCAAAAAATAGAAATCATGAAAAAATTAATGATGTTAGCTGCTTTAGTTTTAGGAACAAGCGCTATGGTAAATGCTCAACAAAAAGCACCTGCAAAAGCTGAAGTAAAAATGGAAGCTAAAGCTGAAACAAAAAAGGCTGAACACAAAGAAATGAAAAAGGCTGAGAAAGCTAAAAAGACTGAGGTTGCAAAAGTAAAAAAAGAAGAAGCTAAGGCAAAAGCCTAAGGTTCTTTGCCTGATCTGTAATAAACTGTACCAAGAAAGCTCCTGAGAAATCAGGAGCTTTTTTTATGCCTTAACACTATAACTATCTGGTTAACACAACCATAATTTTTATTTGTTCGTTTTGAAAACTTAGCGTAATACAGGAAGCATAAGTTTGTTCCGCTTGAAAATCAAGCGCTTAAGAATAACTAAACTTGTATTGCAATTATGAACAAAAAATTACAAAAAAGAATAAAGCAGATGACGCTGTCTTTAATGCTGGTCATTACAGCTAATTCTTGGGGGCAAATTGCTCCGGATGTCAACGGTGTTTTATACGTCAAAAAAGGAGCGACCGGAAATGGAAGCAGTTGGACAAGTGCTCTTGGCGAAGTAGGCGATGCGCTCAAAGCCGCAAGAGAACTGACAGCGGGAACGGTTAGCCAAATATGGGTAGCAGGCGGTACATATTATCCGTTATATCGACCGGATAATCTTAGCGGAGCCAATCCTCTTGATAGGAATAATTCTTTTCTGTTGGTAAAAAATGTCAAGGTATATGGAGGATTCGCAGGTATAGAAACGCAATTGTCGCAAAGAGATTTGTCTTTGACAGCAAACGCTTCTATTTTGAGCGGAGATTATAACAACAATGATGTGATAAGCGGCAACGGGAGTACATTGGTTATAACCAATAATGACGAAAATGCGTATCATGTTGTTATGAGTTTGGGGGCAAACGCCTCTAATCCAATTACCAATTCAACAGTTTTGGACGGTTTTACAATCCGTGGTGGTAATGCCAATATGGTTGGTACAATACAACCTATAGGTACTACTAAATATGTTGGTAATAGTATAGCCGGGGGAATGTATAATTATTTTTCGTCGCCAATCATCTCCAATATTATCATTATTGGAAATGTAGGAGACCAAAGAGGAGGCGGAATGTTAAATATTTCTTCTTCGCCAACTGTTACCAATTTTACGATAAGTAAAAATGTTTCATTGCAGGGAGCCGGAGTGCAAAATGACGAATCTCAATCCAAACCGTACTTTTCAAATGGAGTATTTAATGGAAATGTGGCCAGAGGAGGAGATGCCGAAGGAGGAGGAGCTATGAATAATTTTGCAGCATCGCCAACACTTATCAATGTTGAAATCAGCGAGAATCATACGACTAAATTAGGAGGAGGGATTGTTAACAATACAACCACGACTATAATGACTAACGTTGTGATTAAGAACAATTCAAGCTTGAATCAGGGAGGCGGAATTTATAGTAATTATTCGGATGAGATTATTACTAACTGTCTTATTACGGATAATACGGCAGCCTATGGAGGTGGAATGTACATCGAACGTTTTACCGGTAATAAATCACCATTTCTGACTAATGTTACCTTCGCAAAAAATTCGGCAAGTGTGAATGGTGGCGCTATATACAACACTGCAGTAGCGCTAAAAATCCGCAACTGTATTATTTATGATAACCCTACCGGAGTTTATTATTCGCCATCTCAGCCAGCTACGGCACCTCAATACAGGCACAGTCTGGTTCAGGGTGCTACTACAAATGATGCTAATGGAAATATAGATGGTGCTACCAATCCGTTGTTTGTTAATGCAGCGAATGGTAATTATAAAATACAACAAGGAAGTCCTGTTGTAGATGCAGGAAGTAGTAGTTATTATGCTTCAGGAAGTACGCCTAATTTGTCAGCCATTACTACTGATATAATTGGTAATGACCGATTTTATGACGGTACTCCAGATATGGGAGCTTATGAACTTAATTGTGCCGTACCTAATGCTCCAACTGTTTTGCCGCAATCTTTTTGTGCTTCGGCAACCGTAGCCGATTTGGATGCTGCTGTTATTACTGGAGCAGTTGCCAAATGGTATGCTTCTGCCGATGTTTCAGCAGTTGCTTTAGAAGATACTGCCAGCCTTACTTCCCAAACTTATTATGTATCACAAGCCCTGGGCATTTGTGAAAGTGAAAGGATTCCTGTTGTAATAACAGTTACCCAATTGCCTGCAGCTCCAACCGCTGCCAATCAGACTTTTTGCGGTGTCACGACTGCAGCTTCTTTAGTTCCTGCACCTTCTGAAACTATTTTATGGTATGCCGCTGCAGATGCTACAGAAGCATTGGCAGAAACGGCTACATTGGCAACACAAACTTATTTTGTATCGCAAAAAACAGGAAGCTGTGAAGGACCAAGAACAGAAATTTCTGTGCTAATCAATACGCCTGATCCTGTAGTTGCATCTCAAACCTATTGCGAAGGTGCTACCGTAGCACAATTGCAAGCGACAACCATTACAGGTGCTTTGGTACAATGGTATGCGGGAGGAACTTTTGGCGAAGTATTAGGCAGCACGTATCTGCTAACAACAGGATCTTATTATGTATCGCAAACAGTGGACGGATGTGAAAGCAGAAGAGTTCAGGTTGCCGTGACGATAACAGAACAGGCAATACCTAATTTTGCTACGATGGAACCAATTTGTAAAAATGCAACAGCTCCGGTTCTGGAGTTGACTTCTCCAAACGGCATTGCAGGAACCTGGTCGCCGTCAACTGTCAATACAACTCAAGCAGGAATTTTCGGACTATGTGTTTACACCGGCAGAAGGAACATGCGCTGCAATCCAGACGGTATCAGTAACTATTAAAGAATTGGTTGCAGCACCTACAGGTGAAGAAATTCAGGACTTTCTTGAAGGCGCTACGCTGGCTGATTTTGAGGTAACGGGACAAAATATTCTTTGGTATGATGCTCCAACAGGAGGCAATTTGCTGTCACCAGCAGATGTGATAGTGTCAGGAGGAATTTATTATGCTTCCCAAACTTTAGATTGTGGTGAGAGTAGTGACCGATTGAAGGTTATAGCAGGAACTGCTTTGGGAACACCTGTTTTTGGAAACGAAAATTTCAACTATTATCCTAACCCGGTTAAAGATATAATGACTGTTAGCCATACAGAAACTATTGATTCTGTAGCGGTATTCAATGTATTAGGGCAGCAGGTATTTGCGAAAACAGTAAACGGAACAGTCTTTACATTACCTTTTTCAACCATGCCTTCGGGAACCTATATTGTTAAGGTAATAGCAGGCCAAACTTCTAAAGCTTTTAAGGCTATTAAAGAATAGAATGATTTTTACAATCCATAAAAAAAGCACCTGATTTCAGGTGCTTTTTCTATTATATCAATAAATTTTCAGGACTTCTTATTGTAAGCTTTAACGGCTTCTTCAAGCGGAACTTTCTCATATTCGCCATCTTCGCCCGGATAACGCAATGATGGAGAAATGGTCTCTATTTTTTTAGCGCATTGCCATATAATACTTTCTCCACATGGTACAATATCTGGAGTCTGATCGAATACAGTATCCTTAAAAGCTGTTTCTGCATTAATCAGTTTCCATCCATTCTTTTTGAGGGCTGCTAACAGGTCATCGAGAAACAAAGCATTTAACAAAGAATGATGAATCAGTAACGTATGTTTGACAGGCCTGTTGAATACGCTCATTGCAAGAGAATCATAATAACCAGCACGATCAAGAATGTGTTTTATATAATACTCTTTGTAAGGAGTCAGGTCGGCAGTAGGATTTTCTTTTAATGCTTTGGCTATTTCTGCATCGATATACCAATCAGAAGCATCAATCGTAACTGCGCCATTTTTATAATTGGATTGTGACATAAACACTCTCATTGAATCTCTTTTTTCAAGCGTATTGCCTTCTTTAAGATACGGAAACCTGAAATATTTAGAATAATGACGGTACTGTTTGATGATACTATCGCCTTTGCTAAAATCAGCACTGAATTTTTTAAAGGAATTTGATTTGGAATTGAAATACAAATGCGAATACGAATGATTGCAAATCATATGACCCTGATCGTCCCATTGTTTTAATAGGGTTTTCCCATTCGAGTCGGCAACCCGCATACCGCAAACAAATAATGCTGCTTTGATACGGTGTTTTTTTAATGTTTTTAAAATCGCATCATTTCGTTCCTGCCATCCTAACTTGGGTGTAACAGTGGTGTTTGGATCGTCAATTGTGATTGAGATTTCTTTTTGAGCATATAAGCCTGTGTGTAAAAGGATGAATAGTAAGAATAGGGCGTATTTTTTGGTAAGTATCATTGTTTGATTGTATTCAGATTTTAGGGAAAAGTAATAAACAAATAAGAAAAATGCTTATTCCAGCAAAGATAGAATTTCCTTGATTGAAAAATGAGCACCGCAAACAAATTCATCGGCAGCGCCATAATAAATGGTGAGTCGGTCTCCATCAATAATATGTCCGTTGGTAAAAACAACACCGCCAAAAAAGCCATTGGTTTCATAGACTTCTGTAGGAACCATGATAGGTTCTACGGTGCGGGAAATTACTTTTGAAGGATTGTCCAAATCCATAAGAAAAGCACCCAAACAATAGAAGTTTTCAGCATTGGCGCCGTGATAAATTTCGAGCCACCCGTGTTCTGTTTTAATAGGAGCTGCTCCGGCACCAACTCTTGCGCTATCCCAATGATTTTCCCGGGTTTTAATAATACACTGGTGGTTTCCCCAATGCAGGCCATCAGGTGATTCGGCTATCCAGATATAATTGCCGCCTATTTCTTTGCTGCTGGGACGATGTAGGGCATAATACTTGCCATTTATAAGTTCTTCAAAAATGGCACAATCCTTATTATGGGGCGGAAAAATCATTCCTTTTTGGTCAAAATCTTTCCAATTGGTTGTTGTCCGCAAACCAACACCAACGCCATTGTTGGAAACAGCCGTATAGGTCAGATGGTATGTAGCACCTATTTTGCTGACACGACAGTCTTCAATGCCAAATTTTTCAAGAGGTCCAATTCCTGATAAGATGGAATAGTCTTCGGGTTCTTGAAAACGTATACCGTTGTCACTGCTCAACAATCGAAGATGCGAAAGAGTAGTCAGATAGTCGTTTCCTTTGTAATTGATTACCCGGGCATCATTAGCAATAAGATGAGGATCGTCTAATAGTATTTCGAGAATTTCAATTTCTCCTGTTTCATCCACAATAGGGAAGAAGATAGAACCTTCTTTTTGGGCTATGTTTTCGGCAACTCTTACAATGAGCCAGATTTTATTTTCATAAACAAAAACACCCGGATTAAGAAGGCATATTACCTGGAACTGGTCGTTGCTGGCCGACAGATCTTTAGGGCTGAGCAATGGATTTTCGGGAAATCGGTTGGCAATATCTCTCATAATCACTTTTTACTAACTGAATTTACAAAAAGTTTCTTTCGGATAGGCTTAATAGAATCCTAAAATACAGTAATCCAGTTTCTAATGTGATGTTTTGAAAATACAAAAGCCTCCTAATGGAGGCTTCTGCACTATTAAAGGCTTATAACTTTTGATTAGTTTACCACTACTTTAATGGTATACACTTTATTGGAATGAATTTTTAATATATAAGTTCCTGAAGGCAAACTCTGGTTGATAATCGAATAGTTGTAATCATTAATGTTTTTTGAAGAATAGAACAGGTTTCCGGTCATGTCAAACATATCGATTTGGTCGATTGGATATTTTGATTTGATATAGGTCTTTTCGCCTGCTTTTACCGGGTTAGGATAGACTTTTACCCCGTTTTGAGAAGAAAACTCTCCAGTTCCTAATGTTTCTTCAACTACAAATGAAATTCGGTTAGAAACTTCATTATAAGAGTCGTTTGTAAACATCACGATAAAATAATCTCCAGCTTCAGTTGGAAGTTTGTCGTCCTGAATCACTTTTGTTCCTTCAGAAAGTCCTTCAAAATACGTAAAGCTTACCAATTCGTCTACATTCGGGTCGTCTCCTGCATGGTAGATTCCTAACCAGTCTTTAACGATTCCCGGTGCATTTGTCCATGTAGCGATGATATTTTCATTCAAGTTATAGATGGTTTTGTTGATATTTAGCTGTGTGATCTGGTTTCCAACCTGGAAGAACACTTTATTTCCAACACTGTTATAACCATCTTGAAGGAAATATTCAGCAAAATAATAACCATCGGCCAAATTGTTGAACGTAAAGTTTCCGGAAGTTGTAGTAACATAACGCCATTGCGTTGAAGCTGGTCCGCCAGGAGTTTGTCCTACTTTATAAATTCCAATCCAGTCATTGGTAAGTTGAGGCCCGTTGGCAAAAGACAAGGTTACCGGACTACCTGAAGCATAGGTCTGAGCATTTGAAGAAAGCGTTACTAATGGGCCAACATAAAATTCTTTTCTGCCTGCCAATTCCGTATAACCGTCATTTTCTAAAAATGTTGCATAATATCTTCCTGGCGCTGTCAAACCGTTAAAAGTAACTGTACCACTACGCTGACCGTTTACATAAGTCCACAATTGTGAAGGGCTTGAACTTCCTGGTGTTTGGCCCACTTTGTATAAAGCAATCCAATCTCTTTGGTTACCCGGACCGTCCGTAAAAGAAACACTTATTGGAGTATTTGGTCGGTAAGCAATAGTATCCAGCTGAATTTGCGTATTTGCAAAACCACTATTTGTTATGTTAAAAGATTTTACAGCACTCCAAGGAGACCAGTTCAAATTTCTGTCTCTGTGACGCACCTTTACAAAGTATTGTCCGTTAGGAATTTCATTGGCTGCCAAATTAACCTTTGTGATATCGACTCCGGCATTGACATCTTTCGATACATCAACCTGACCGTTTAATGGACCATATAGGTTTTCATAATCTCTATAAATATCCTTTTCAATGATTTCGAAATTGGCCGTTTTTCCAATCAAAAATTCAGTAGAGTTTAATAATTGGTTGGATGTGGTAGTATAAGCAGAACTTGAGATTTCAAGTGGCAATTCTACATCACCACCATTAAAATCATTTAAGATTGTTGGCTGTTGCGGTGAATCCAATCCTTTATAACGGTGGAATACATCCATAAGCTCATTGTCTTTCCAGGTATAGGCACTTCCGATAGAATAGGACTCCACTTCAAAAGTATCGTTATTGACATCAACATCTATAATCTGATACATCCAGTTAGAAATTGTTTTTTGTACGTCATCATAATCTTTTTCAGCAGCCATTCCCCAATATTGGTCCCAAGCCACACCTCCTGAAATAATCTGGTAAGTTGGCGTGTTTTTCAATTGACCTCTGTGGTATAAGTGATGGTGGGCTCCAATATGCAAGATGTGTTTTGAAGAAGTAACCAAAATAGGCATAGCAGAATTTCTTATCCAGGTGGAAATATCACCAACATACTGTTCCGCCTGATAAGGTCTGTGTCCCAAGGAAACAATCCAGTCCACTGTAGAATCAGCATCGGCAGCTTGTACCACCTGTGTCAGCCAGTTCAATTGCTGGATTCCGGTATGCTCCGTATCCATCGCTATAAAAAGAACATTTCCAACTTGGTTAGCATAATAATTCTCTGTTCCTGATGAAATTCCTCTATACGACATTTCATCAAGCACATAATGGTCATAATAGGCCTGCATGGCTAATGTACCGTAAGTTTCATGATTTCCTACTAAAGTTTGAATTGGAAGGTAACCGGATAAAGCTTTGTTCTTTTTAAAATGTACGTTTTCATAATGATCTAAAGTACCAACATCTACCTGGTCACCAACCATTACTGTCAATGCAATATTGTCAGATGGATCTGCTGTGATTCCCCATTTTTCTGCAATTTTTCTTTTGGCTTGTGCTACAAGCGTATCAAATCGAGGAACATTTCGCATCTGGTTGTCACCCAGAACCAAAAAACGCAGGTGGCCGTCTGCCGTGGCAGCTTGACCAGGAAGCGGAAGCGTTTTGAACGACATGGTTTGTGAAGTGCTGGTTCCGGTCTTGACACGGTAATAATATTTAGTATTTGGGTTAAGCCCCGTTACTTTTACGCTGTGGTAATAGTAATTGCTCGGATATCCGGTATCCGTAAATATGCTGTTTGTTCCGGTAACAGAATTGGTAAGCGCAGTGGGTGTGCTTCCATATTCTACTATAGATTCCGGATTGCTCTCCGTTTTCCAGTTGACATAAATTGAATTGGTGGTTGGAGCTTGCAAGTAGGGCGACAGGGTTTGTGCCTTGCCCATCCATCCTGCAAAAAGCAGTAATAGAATGTAGATTTTTTTCATGATGTGTTATGTTGTTTGATGGCACAAAAGTAGGTTGGTCAGAATTGTTGGGAATTAGAAGAAGATTAAGTTAGGGTTAAAGAATGAAGGCTTTTTTGACGGCCGGTTTTAAGAGAAGTTTAAGGAAAACGGGCTGTTCTAACATTATGTTAAGATTTGTTTCAACCCTCTAAATGACCAGTTATTCTTATATGCTGCCACTTACTACTTTCTGCTATCTTGTTATAAGTATGCCTCCCATCTTTGTATCAGTGATTGAGAGTTGTAAACTTTCAAATCTTAAGGCTAGCCCAGGCTATCTACAATTCATTAGGATTACATACATCTGCCTATTTAAAATATTCTGGACAGAATAGGGGCATGCCTGCAAGTAGATTATTTATGAAGGTTATGGTTTCTCATGAAAATAGTTTTCAGATGCCATGTTTTTAGTATATGATTATGAAAAAATACAAGATAAAAAGCCGGTTCAACATGTTTCTTTAGGACGCTCGTCCTTCATGGGTGCTGTATTGTGGTAGACACGGCACAGCCGCTTTTTCAGGTTGCGGAAGCGGGAAAGCCGTAAGAGTTTTAGGGGTAAAGTTCTTCGTACGGATCCCGCTGGGCGCACCAAACAAAGCAAAAGATAAAAATAAGCCAAGTTATAAGCCAATTAAATAAGCCGTAAAAAGCAGGGATAAATGCCTAGAAGATTTATTGTTTCAAAACAAAAAATCAGATTATTAGGTCCCGGTTTATGCAAATAAATCGGGATTTTATCTTTTGTGAAATACAAAAAATAGGATGCTTTGATAGGAAACTCCTATGTTATAATGAATAGTAACTTTAAATTTTATATATATGACTTTTACGCCAGCCAAACCTCAACATCTGACTGTTCGAGATACTACTTTATTGATAAGCTATATAGGCGAATATAAAGAGTTTAGTATTGAAGAACTTAATTCCCTCTATATTGGTAAAAAGAAAATACCTTATCATGGTCTTGCCCGTATTATTCTTTTAATTTTCCTGTTTCCTCTAATAGTATTGTGTATACAATTGGAATCGCTTTATTGGACTATAGGACTAGCTGTTTCCTATGCTTTGCTATTTGTATTGCATGATCTGAAAACCTATACGCTTTGTGTACGAACTAAAACCGGAAAAAAATGGAGCCTTGCTGTCAGAAGGCGTGACAAGAAGCAATTGGTGGCAGAAATATCCGGTTTTCTTGATGATTTTTATGAATTGATGAAGAAATAGTGGATAAAAAAGCGTTCTGAATAGGAACGCTTTTTTTGTAAATTTTGGAATAGAATATTTGTATTAAAATAAGGGAGGTTACCTATACCAAAGTGTATAACGATGTGTTTTTTACATAATTAACTTAATTATATTTTATGAAACTGGCTGGAAACCTCCTTTTATTATAAAGTGCCTCTTTAACTGGATATTCTGAATAGATAGAAGCCCAAATCTACCATTCATATAACATATCTGAGGATTAAAGAAGTTATTAGAGGCACTTATTTTATTATGATTTGATAAAGAAAGCGGCTTTTTTATTTATCCCTAACTTGTTGCATTTGATCAAAATAATCCATTATGAAAAAAATATAAAGCCTACTTTCTTATAGGTGTCGTATTTTTATTGACTTATTAGAATACTTGGTAGTATTGCTACTCTTAGGTAATATAGTGTCCCTCGTTGATATTTTTATCTAAACTAAACTTTTATTAAGAACGTAGTGAGAGACACTATATCTGCTAGATGAACCCTATAGCGCAAGATATTAGCTAATACGTAATATCCTAATTGTTTTTTGAATTTTGCTTACACAAAGATTGTTGATTATAAATGAATAATCAATCATAAAGTAATAACTGGTCTCTGTGAAGAATAACTGGAAGTATAGAAGGATAAGTGGTTTTTAAAGAAGCTAAAAACCATCCTTTTGAAAAAGAAAAATCAGGAATGTGGAGGTTAATTTTTGATTTTAAGAAAACGATGAAAGTCTTCCAGCTTTCGCCTGGCAATAGGCAATAGCGTACCGTCTGATATTTCACAGTAGCTTCCGTCTTTTTTAATAATAGTGACCAAGTGTTCGATATTGACAATAAAAGAGTGGTGGATCCTAAAGAAACGAGTCTTGTCTATGGTTTCTTCAAAACTCAAAAGGTTTTTACTAGAGGTATATTTTTTGCCTTCCTGGGTATGGAAAACAGTATATTTTGAGTCGGCCTCAATATAGGTAATCTGGTTGCTCTTAACCATGTCAACCTTGTCCAGAGAAGGAATAGCTATATATTCTTTACTGTCTGAAAGGGATTGAGAGTCGTTATTAAATGATGTCAACTTTCCAAAATCGAAAAAGTCCTGCTGTTCGATATTTTTTATGGCTTTGTTTACGGCCAATATTATGTCTTCAATAACGATTGGTTTGAGTATATAATCAACAGCATTGTATTTGAATGCCTTAAGTGCATATTCGTCATAAGAAGTGACAAAAATTACCTGCGCTTTCAGGTTTTCCAATTGATCAAGAATTTCGAAGGAATTGCCTTCGTTTAGTTTTATGTCTAAAAAAAGAATATCCGGTTCTTTGTCATTGATTTCGGAAACGGCTTCTGCTATAGTCATGGCTTCTCCTACTACTTCTACGTTCAGGCAGTATTTGGTAACAAAGTGCTTTAATAAGGCAATATTGTTGACTTCGTCGTCAATTATGAGGGCTTTATGGGCGTGCATATACTTGAATTTGGTGGTGATTAAAGTTAAGAATATTCTCCAGATGTACCAATAAAGTTATATAATTAATCAAAAATTAAGAATCATTGGATGCCTGCTGTAATTTTAAGGTAACGCGCGTTCCGCAAATAGTGTCATTTTCTTCTAAATCATCAATGTCTAAAATAGCGGCTTTCGTCTCATTATTAGAATAGTTCATGATACTGATGCGTTCGTTAACTATGGTAGTAGCCCATGATTTATACGCTTCTTTTTTATTCTCAGCGTATTTGGCAGCCGCGACTCTACCAACTCCGTTGTCTTCGATAACAATTACCAAATAATCTTTTTCAACAGAAAAATCGATAGTTAGTTTTTTGTCTTTTTTTTGGGAAAGTCCATGCAGGATTGCATTTTCCACAAAAGGCTGGATCAGCATGCCGGGCAGAAATATCATGCTGGTGTCGTTAATGCTATTTTGGACATTTATGGTATATTTTAATTCATTATTTAATTGAAGGTTGTTGAGCAGCAAATAATTGTCAAGATATTCGATTTCGCTTTTGAGTGTAATGTGTTCCTGCCTGGATATGTCGAGTGTCTGTCTGAAAATTTTGGAAAAAGCTCCAAAATATTTGTTTGCCTCGGCTTCTCCTTTCAGAATCAGCACGCTTTGCATATTGTTTAGGATGTTAAATACAAAATGAGGATTCATTTGTGCTCGGAGAGCACTGGATTTTAATTCCTTAACTTCTTTTTCTCTTTCAAAAAATCTTTTTTGTATTCGGTTTCGCCTGATAAAGAAATAAATAACAGAACCTATGATTATAAGTGCCATTAAGAAAATAAAGAGAGGTGTCTTGAAGAAAATTTGTTCTACATGAAGATTGATTTTTATTTCGTTCATGGTTTCAATATTCTTGGCATCTTTTCCTTTTACCCGTAATACATAATCTCCGGGCGGCAGGCTGGGAAGTTCAACAAGACCAGAGGTTCCAGCATTAATCCATTCATTTCTAAGTCCTTCAATTTTATAGAAATAAATGTTCTTTTCGATATAAAACAGCTCATTAATAGAGAATACTGCTGAGAAATAGTTTTTGTTATAAGGAAGGTTAATCGTTTTTTTGTTGATATTCAAGTAATTGGTTACGTTTTTATTTTCCTCTTTAGAAAAATAAGTAGAGCTGTATAAAAAAATGGTGTGAGGGTGTTTTCCTTTGAGTTGTATTTTTTCGGGATTGAATTCTATAATACCATTCAGGCCTCCAAAATAGTAAGCACTGTCATTTTTCTTATAAGAAGACCTCGTGTTGAATTCGTTATCAGCGAGTCCATCTTCCTTATAATACACTGCAAAAAAACCTTTTTGTTTGTCAAATCGTGAAAGTCCGTAGTAGGAAGAAAACCACATGGCATCTTTACTCTCTAATATACCGCAGATAATGTTGTTTGAAAGCCCGTCAGACTGTGTTAGGTTTTTAAACTGTTTTGTTTTTGAGTCTAAGAAAATGATTCCTTTTCCATTTGTCCCAATCCATAGGTTGCCTTTCTTGTCTTCGTATAATGTCTGTAGGTTTTTATAATCAAAGGATGGGTTGATTTTCTGGTAATTTATAAAATCTTTTCCTTTTTCTTTTAGGAAAAGCCCCTGGCGTGTAGCAATCCATTTCTTTCCATCTTTTGCTTCTATGAAGCCGAGAACGGGAATATTTCCTAAATAATAACCATCTTCCAGATAGGGACTTACTTCCTCCGTTTTTTTATTGAAAACGCATAGACCCTTATTAGAACCTATCCACAATTCATCTGACGATTTTTCCTTCATGTATTCAATCTTGAAACCTTTAGGAAGCTCGATGTCTTTTTTAGTACGGGTAATCAGATTTACCTTTTTAATCCTATGGTATTGTTGAGAACCCCATAAAATAGAGTCATTTTTTTCTAAAACGAGAATATCGTACAAACCATTTTTCTCGCCCTTAATTGAAAGCTGCGTTGGTTTTTTACCATTCTCTTGCTTGTAAAGCCCTTCGTATGTGGCTATATACAAATTGTTTTTTGAATCGGAAATAATGCCTCTCGTACTGTATTGCTTGTCGTCGAATTGCAGGCTCCTTTTAAAATTATTTGGTATAATCAGTAGCTTATAAAGCTCGTCATAGGTAGATATCCATATAAAATTAGGACTATGGTTGTTATTGGATATAGAAATTTGCTTTTTAAAGTGCAGCGTATCTAAAGTAGTAATCTCATTGGAATTCTTGTTGATGTTATTGATGAAAAGATTTGCGTCATTGGCTATATACAATTTTGAATCAGTGACCAAAGCATTGGTACTCCAACTGCAATTGCCTAAAAAACAGTTTTCCTCATACGGATAGTTAAACAATTGTACGTCTAGTTTCTTTATATAGATATATTTATAAGGAACGTTGTTGTACTTATAGTAGCCACTGCTGTTTTCTGTTGCAATTTTGCCATTTTCAAAAACGGCAAAGTCGGGATTGATATCTTTATCTATAGCCTGAAGATTGCCAAAAAAATGGATGCCTCCGGAATCTATATAAAAAAGGTTATATCCCGATTTTGCGAAGATTTTGCCATTATCTAAAATCTTGATTATTTCAATTTCTTTTCCGTTTTTCAAAAGAGGATGAGTAACCTGAGTAGCCTTTCGGTCGGGAGCAATTTTGATTAAGAATCGAGATCCGTTGCTGATCCAAAGGTTGTTTATTTCGTCTTGCGCAATAAAAGATTTAGAACTTAGCTTTTCCGTAGAATATTGGATACGCTCTACCTGAAGTTTACCAGGTGCTATAATATAAACCTTATCGAGTTCGGCAGCCCAAATTATATTGTTATGGTCTTGTATCCATGCATTATTAGATAGGTAGAAGCTATCGTCGTAGCTGTTTTCATCTTTATAAAATTGGTATCGGAGCTTGTTTTTCCCGTCAAATCGATAAAAATCACCATCGCGATTGGTAGCATACCAAATGAAGCGGTCTTTGTCAATAAAGGCAGAACTTGAGAGCAGGTAGGTATTAAATCCATCCCGAATCTGCGCTTCTTTCAATGCATAATCCTGTCCAAACACTTGAACGGTAAGTAGCATAAAAAGTATAGATATGCGGAAATGCATAAAAAATAAATTATACTATGCAAAGTAAGTTTTTTTACGCAAATAAATAACAATATGTTCTGAAAAGCGATTTTACCAGTTATCCTAAAAAACTAACCAGTTATTCTTGTATACGACCTCTTACTACTTCTCACTTTAGGTTATGGAAAAGAATTCAAACCTTTGGACTATTAAAGATGGGGGAATACGCTCCCTTACCAGTTTTTCGTGACAGGCAAATAAGTAAATTGTGGGAGTATTTTATTTTTTGCCTGTCTCTACTGGTAATGATTAAGCTACAATTTTGGAATGTGTCTCCATAGCTTTATTACTAATCGGATTGGATGGAACAGCGTAGCTAAAAATACTACCCGCTATATTACGGTTTTCCGCCCAAATTCTTCCACCAAGTTTTACGATAAAATCCTTACTAAACGAAAGTGCTATACCTGCGCCTTCATGCATCGAACCGCCTTTGCTACTTATAGAAAACAGTTTTTCTATCTGGCCGTCTGATAATCCAGGGCCTTCATCTTTTACAGAAATAACAATCTCGGATCCGTTTTTGAACGCATCTACGGCAATTGTCTTTCCTTTTGGAGAAAACTTCAACGCATTTGACAATAGGTTTCTATTCACGAATTGTAGCATTTCTTTGTCGGAAGTAGCGTAAATACCCTCAGGAACATTATTGATAACATTAATGCCTTTTTCATTCAGTTGTGCATTGTATCCGCTAATGGCTTCGTCAAGGAGCGAACGGATTTCGACAGTCTCAAAATTAATCTTGAATTCGCCCAGTTGGCGCTTAATCCATTGCAGAGTAGCATCAAAATTTTCCAGCGTTCCGGAAATATCGCTACTTATTGTCAGGTAAAACGATTCTTTTTCAGATTCGGTAAGTTCTGTATTTCGCTCCAGTAAACGAATCATGTAGAGCGTTGAAATAAGAGGTGAGCGGAAATCATGGGCCAAGATCGAGACCAGATTGGATTTCATGGCATCGGCTTCAGACAAAGAAACATTCTTCTTATCGATGATATCATATAAAGCAGCTTTCTTTTTGGAGTCGGTTCGGATTTTTTTATAAGCACGGAATAGGAGTAATAGCAGGATACCGCAGATTATTGAAAAGATAGTCAACATCATGATTTTCTGTTGCGATGCTTTCTGCGATCTTTCAAGATCTTTGTTATTTTCCTGTAATTGGTAGTAATGGACGTAGTCTCCTATAAATTTTTGCAAACTTGCCTGCCGTCTTAGTTGTGCATCAATCATCTTCTCGCTTAATTCCCGCTCTTTATCAATATTGCCCATCATTTTGGCAAACCGCAACATTGAAAATAAGGCTGGCGCTTTTAATTCGTCATAACCGCTGGATTCTATTATTGCCATCTGTTCTTCCATATACTTCATGGCTAGTTCCGGATTAGTGGCGTTATATTCGGCCATAGCGTTAAGACCTTGAAGTTCTAATCGTTCCAATTTGGCTTCTTTTGCCTCTTTAAGTGAGCTTTCCAATAGTGGCAAGGCTTTATCTCTTAAACCACGCACCATATAAAAAATACCAAGAATCTGCTTGTTACCAATAAGTAACGACTTATCGTTTATTCTTTCGCCAATTTGATTGGATCTTCCCAAATAATAGTGGACGCTATCTTCAGGAAGTTGGGTGTTTGCCATGCAATAGTTGGCATAAACCCTGCTCATGATACTGTCGGTAGGGATGTCTTTTCCTATTCTCATAGCTTCCTTGTTATACTCTATGGCACGAAGTTGATTTCCGACCTGCATCTGAAGACTCGCTAAATTCATGTAGAGTTGGACTGTATTGGGTTTGTCGCCCATTTCTTGGTAGTCAGCCAGTACCTGACTGAATATATTTAGAGCCTCTCTGCTGAGTCCTTTTAAAGCTAATGAAATACCGATAACATTTTCTGCATCAACGGCTCCTTTTTTATAATTGATTCGAGCTGCTACCGTACGGGCATTCATACCATAAATCAAACTGCTGTCAGCATTTTTCATGTACATCAACATACCGATACGGTTGATTTTATTGACGTAAGAAATACTGTCTTTTACTGAAGGCAGGCTTTTTTGAAGTTTTTGTATTTCCTTTGTTTGAGAATAAGAATGGGAAAAACAAAAGAAAAATATGACCGAAAGTAAAAAGCGTCTTGTGGGGAATGGTTTGGGCATCTTTTTATTTTTTGATTGTAAAAATAAGGATTATAATAATGCGAAGTAGTTTTCTGTAGAAGTAGGAATAATAGTATAGGTGTTTCTTTGCAATGCGAAGGCTTGTAATTGAATATTTTATAAATTAATAACCTGATATTAGGCGCTCATTTCTCCGTGTTTTTAGAAAATAGGAATCACTACAAGATTATTTTTCAGACTCTATCTTTCTAGAATTGATTTCAATACCTATTTATTTTTAAAATAAAACAATATATTTCGTTGATTATCAATAATCATTGACTACATTTGTCGGCGATAATTATATAACAGGTTTCTGTTGCCTTCTCTGGAATAGTTTAAAACACTCTTTTTCTCTCTCTCAGTTTTTGCTTTTTCAGGTGCCATTTTTTTAATCTTAATTTTATTTACTTATGAATATTTTTGTTGGCAACCTGAATTTTAGGACTACTGAAGAACAATTGTTTGACTTGTTTGCTGCTTTTGGTGAAGTTACTTCAGCTAAAATCATTACAGACAAATTTTCAGGAAACTCAAGAGGGTTTGCCTTTGTAGAAATGCCTGATAATGAGGAAGCACAGAATGCAATCAACAACCTGAACGAATCAGAACTTGACTCACGTACAATGGCAGTAAAAGAAGCATTGCCAAAAGAAAACGATAACCGTTTTAATAAAAAACGCTACTAGATCGATCCCTATTTCATTTTTGGCCTGAGCGCCACATATTGTAAATTATCAATCGTCGAATGTTTCTGAAACCTATGTTCGGCGAATCGGAAGAAGTGTATGTGAATGGTAATGCATTCGAAAGCTTATCTTCATATCCCATTTAAACTAAAAACCCAGCATGGCAGATTCGTTTTTTAAGAAAGAAAACAACAAGAAAAAACAAAAAAAACAACAGGATAAAATATCCAGAAGAGAAGAACGAAAGACAAATAACAATAAAGGGAAAGAACTTGACGACATGATTGTTTATGTCGATATCAATGGGAATTTCACTTCATTACCACCACATGCCCAGAATAGGGAAGAAGATGCTGCAAGAGCAAAACAAGCTAAAGAAGCAGAAGCAATTACAGCAGATACAGTTTTCTCTGGAGTAGTTTCTTACATGAGTGAAAAAGGATATGGCTTTATTACAGAAGAAGGCAGCAATGAAAATATCTTCTTTCATTACGGACAATTAAATGAACCTGTCAAGAAAAATGATAAGGTACAATACAGAAAAGAAAAAACAGTAAAAGGATATCAGGCAACTGACATAAAAAGTAATAAATAACAAATTAAAAAAAAGATGCAAGAAGGCACAGTAAAATTTTTTAATGAAACTAAGGGATTTGGTTTCATTTCACAAGAAGGAAGTAATGAGGATATTTTTGTCCACAGTACTGGATTATTAGATAAAATTCGTGAAGACGACAAAGTAGTTTTTGATATAGAAAAAGGACAAAAAGGCTTAATCGCTGTAAATGTCAAAAGAAAGTAATTACCTGTACTAGTTTGTAAAAAGGTGTATAAATAATTTTATTTTATACACCTTTTTTATTTTTAAAACGTATAGACAAAAGCATTGACGTTCATGCCGGCTCCTACGGAAGCAAAAAGGACAACATCGCCTTTTTTGATAGAATGCTGAGGCAATTCGTCTTTTAAAATCATGGTTAGCAACGATGGAATTGTAGCTACGCTGCTATTTCCAAGCTTATGAATAACCATTGGCATTATATTTTCAGGTACCGGAGTGTTGTAAAGTTTGTAAAAACGGTTTACGATCGCTTCATCCATCTTTTCATTAGCCTGATGGATTATTATTTTAGTAAGGTCATTTATTGAATAACCGCTATTGTCCAGACATTTCTGCATTGCGCTAGGAACGTTCAAAAGAGCAAACTCATAGATCTTTTTACCTTCCATTTTTAGGTAGCGTACACTAGGGCAATTATCAATATTATAGGATTTCCCAAAATGAAGATAATCTTTCTCATTTAGGGTGAAAGAACCCGATATGTGGGATTTCATCCCCGATTCGTCAGTACTGGCTTCAAGAATAGCAGCACCCGCACCATCAGCATAAATCATACTATCCCTATCGTGAATGTCGACCACACGAGTAAGGGTTTCTGCGCCTATAACAAGGCATCTTTTGGCTATTCCGGATTTAATAAAGGCATTGGCCTGTATCATACCTTCAATCCATCCCGGACATCCGAACAAGACATCATAGGCTACGCAAAAATTATTTTTGATTTTTAAAAGATGTTTGACTCGTGCAGCAAGACTTGGAACCATATCAGATTGAATTGTTCCTGTTCTGACATCGCCAAAATTATGTGCAAAAATAATGTAGTCTAATGTTTCTGGGTCGATTCCTGAATCTTCTATAGCGGATTGAGCGGCAAAAAAACCTAAGTCAGAAGCGACCTGATCAGAAGTAGCATAACGCCTTTCTTCAATACCCGTAATTTCTTTCAGTTTGGTGGCAATGGTTGCGTTGTCTTGTTTTAAAGCATATCCCGTTTGGTCTAAAAAGTGATGCTTATCAAAAAATAGATTGGTAATGGTTTGGGAAGGAATATAGTTTCCCACCCCGATAATTTTACTCGTCATCAAAAAAGGTCACTTTTTACAGTAACTTCATTTATGAAGAGAATTAAAGTGATGCAGTAAATATAATGATTTTAGATTATATGCGATTTATTATCTGATTCTTTTGAACTTCAAGGTACTGTTTTGAGTCATTATAATTAGATTGTTTCCCGTTAATTTGTACTTTCCTTTTAAATACTTCTCTGTTTTTTCTGGTGCAGTTTTAGTAGCATTTAGTAAAGCTAAAGAGTCTTTTGTGAATGTATATTTACCATTTGCAAAATTTTCTAATTCATTTTTTTTGTTGATTTGAAAAGTATTGGCAGCTTCAAAATGCAATCTTTCTGCTGTTTCGACATTCTCCCAAGTTCCATAGAACTCGTTTTTACCCATATACTTATTCTTTAAAGTGCTTATTAAAACAAAGAAACCAATGAATACGAGCGGTATGTAAATGAATTTGATTTTGCTCATTTTGTTCATTCGTATAGGCCTGTCACTATCTTGAAATAATGGCGGTTCCTGAACAAAATATTTAAATAAAGCCTTATAATCGGATAACAACACAAACAAAGCCATTAGGGTTAATGTCAGTGCCATTCCTTTTGCTCCCTGTATATCATAAGCAAAATCCATCAAAAGAATATTAACCATAAAGGTGAGAAACAGGATGATTCCGATTCTTGTGGTTTTCCTAAAAAATAATAGTATAGAACTGATTATTTGCGTGGTGGCTATTACAAGTCCGTACCAATAGGAATATCCATAATAATACCACGTAAGCTGGAAACCGCTTAATGAACCTATTGGCTTGTCGTAGATGCTAGGTTGTGAGGTAAACTGTGTTTCAAATATTTTAGCAAATGCATACGAAATTATCATCGTTGCTAAAAAATACCGACAAAATGTATAGAGGTATAAATGTGCCTTTTTTAAATCCATGTTTTTAAATTATGTGGTAAACCCTGTTTTTGTGTTATACTGCAAAATTAGGCCGTCTTCCAATCATAGGATTGTACTAATGGAAACACTTAAATAAAAAGCCATTTATTTTCCTTGTCCAGATCGACATTTTTAAAAAATAGTTGCGGATTAATCTCGGCTAGTTCCTTAAAGTTTCTGATAAAATGAGATTGGTCATAAAAACCGAATAACGATAAATCGGTGAAGTTTTTGCTCTCTTTTTGTTGAATCAGTGAGTTCCTGAAACGGTGTATTTTTCTATACTCTGAAAGCGATTTACCCACATGTTTTTTAAATATCTTATTAAGATACTGTCTTGTAATATGATGCTTTTTGGCAATGTCTTCAATTTTGATATCGGTCTCAATATCAGCAAGTATTTTTTCAATTAATGAAAAGTCTTTGGCTCGCAGTTTTGAGACTAAATAATCTTCCAATTCCTGAATCTGCTTGTCTCTATCTAAACTGAAAATCGCTAATATTTTAGCATTAAAATCCGGGAAAAAGGTAAAATCCAAAATCGTATTATTCGAAAATACTTCTTTGGTATCCTCTAAAAAGTGATTGATTCCTAAAGGCTTAAAGTAAATGGTGATTTCATTTATAGGATGCTTATAATGAATCTGTATGGGCGATGTATAGCGAGATACCACACAAGTCATCATGTTTTCTTCTGCCGAAGACTGTATCGTAACTTCATTATTTTTGACTTCAACCGCTATATTCTGGTTGGTAGTCAGTATGCAAAAGTTATTGGGGAAAGTTCGATATTTTACCGGACTTAGGCTTTTATCTTCAGAGATGAAGTAGTAACCCTCAATATACTTTTCTAAAATTGTACTGTTTGGTTTATAAAAATGTAGTTTCATTAGTGTTTACTGCGTGTAAATTTTAATGTCTGGAAATGCAGTGCTCTCCATGAATTGTTCCTGTCATTAATTACAAAGATAGGGTAGTATGACGCCTTAACGTGACATACAAAAAAGCCTGCAAATATAATTTTTGCAGGCTTTAATAACTAAAAAAACTTTTTAGATGTTTCTATTCTTGAGTTTATTAATTAAATACCAAGCTCTGTAAATAATTTGACTAATTGTTCTTCAGATGGTCTGGGAGCGTCACCTGCAACAATATTTCCGTTAGGGTCGATTAAAATAAAACGAGGTATACCATCAATGGCATAATCCGTAACAAATTGAGATTGAAATGCGTTATCCGCATGGAGTTGAATTCCTTGCATTTCTCTCTGTGTGACAACTTTTTTCCATTTTTCAGAGTCTTTTTTCTCATCAACAGAAATGCTTACAAAAGCAATGTTTTTGTCATGATATTTCTTTTCAATTGCTATCATAAACGGAAGTTCTTCCATGCAGGGGCCGCACCAGGTTGCCCAAACATCGATATAAACAAACTTTCCTTTTAAATCGTCAAGTGAGGTTGTTCCGCCTTTGATGTTTTCATAATTGAATTTTGGAGAGGGATTTCCCTTGGTAAGCTTTTTTAATTTATTGTATTTTTCAGTCAACTCTTTTTTGAAATTCTCATCTGTTGAAATAGATAAAAGCCCCTTATAAAATGGTTCCATTTTTTGATTAGAAAGAGAGACTTCGTAGGAAAACGTTTCTGCCAAAGCATTTTTAATATTTTGATTTTTTAGTGCTTTTATTTTTGCTATCATAACATCATGAAAATCTCCACTTTTTTTGGCTTCTTTCTGGGTTTCATCATCAAAATGTGTTAGGACAAGTTGACGATAAGGTGTTGAAAAATCGAAATCAGCTCCGTTGTCAAAATCAATAGTTTCATTAGTTTTTGGATAATTTTCAGAAACTTTAAAATTTTCATTTCCTGCAAAAACGCCATGATAATCAGGATAAATTTTTAAAAGATATTCTTTATGGTAATTTAAGTTTTTAGCTTCTTTATCCTTAAAATCGCTAACTGTAAAAGTACTGCCTTCTAATAGTTTAGTGCGTTTTTTAGCCAATTCGTCAATTTTTGCCAAATAATTGGTTTCATTAAGAGAAAAAAGAGTTTTGGCATCACTACCTATTATTTCTTCCTGAAGTTTTCCTTTTTTAGCAATATAATTGTTTTCGGCAGCTAAATCTCCTGTAAATGTAATATCATTCAGTTTTTCGAAATTAGCATCAAAAGAGAGATTTTTGCCTTTGTGGAGATAAATGTTTTGTCTTCCAATTTCGTATGTTCCGTTATATCCTATCTGAAGCGTATCCGTAAAACTTCCGTCTTCTTTTACACTGATTTCTTTTTGGAAAGAATTTCCTCTAATGGCAAATTTGCCGTCTTCAGCATTAGTCATCTTTCCCGAAATGATTGTGTATTCTGGAGCGACTTCTTTAGCGCATGAAAATAAAAGCAAGGATAAGGCAAACGGAATTAGTTTTTTCATAAATCTATATCTTAAGTTTAAATCAAATATACTTACTTTAATTAAACAACGTTAAAAATTAGATTTGAAGTATATTTTAGGTTGGTGTATTAAAGTAGACGAGAGAAATATTTTTCGTTTAAAAAACACCTGATATCCCTTGAAGAATATTATCTTAGTTTTTATAGTAAAGAAGGTATCAACTCCAATATTGCATATAAACAGGCTATGCCCTTAACTGAAACCAAAATGAATATACGTAAACTAATTTATTTCTTGTTAATTGGAATTCCAATCCTAGGAATTCTGATAACACCATACGCAATTTTAAACACAATGGTAAGTTTGAAATATGAAACTGAAAATATTACTGATTGTGTTTCAAATGTTAGCGGTGAAAATCTTTGTGATACAATTAGAAATTTGAAAATACTGTTTGCTGTTTGTGTTTTGCTGTTGTTTATGTTGATTTATTTCAGAAAGAGAATATTGAAACCAAATTTAAAATAGAAAATAAAAGGATGGCTAGAAACCAACCTATAGCTAAGTGAGTTTACATATGTTTACGATACCCTTAAGGAAAAGGGATAATGGAGTCAGACGAGCAGACATATCAAAATTATAGACTTCCCGTTCCACTAGAGTTTGAGGACGTGTTTTCCCATTTCTATATTGCCGAGAATACTACCGAAGTCTCCCTAACCAGAATTTTGTTGCCGTCATTCCAAACCATTATGGTCTTTAATTTTGGAACTCCTGCCTCGTTGGTTTCCAAACTAGGTACGGTAATAGAGGTAGACAAATGCATAGTGCTGGGACCTATCAAGCAAGCGTTTGAATATACGCTTTCGGCTGGGGCGAAAATACTGGTCGCTAATTTTAAAGGAGATGCTTTCTATCGCTTTTTTGGCAGGGCCTTTCTTTCCGACCATCTGCCTATCCATCCGGACAAAGCCATGGAGGAAAATTGTTTTACCTACTTGTGGCACCAGCTAAACAATATTGCTACGGATATTGAAAAAATAAACCGTATCCTGGACTTTTGCAGACCGTATCTAAAATTACAAAATACAGTTTCTACTTTGTTGGCCAACCTCAAATCAGGTCATGTAAACCCCATTAAATCTGTTGCCGAGGAAATGGGGCAGAGCGAGCGGAATATCCAACTGGCCCAAAAGAAATATTTTGGCTATAGCGCAAAGGAAGTCAACAGATACCAGCGTTTTATAAAGGCAATAGGTCTTATTGAGCAGGCAACAGCCTCCGCAAACGAAATCGACTGGTTTGAAATCATCAGTCAGTGCGGTTATTATGACCAAAGCCAGCTTATTCATGATTTTCAACATTTTTTGGGCTTTTCTCCCAAAACCTTTTTGAAGTTCCAGCAAGACATTTGCCAGGCCGCTTCTGATTAGCGGTTTTCGTTTTCTTACAATTTTCCCATTTGCAGGCCTTCTACTTTTGCTTCAGATAATCATTTAAAAAGCAAAAACATGAAACATCTTATAATTTATGCCCATCCCAATGGAGCAAGCCTGAACAGCCACTTTAGACAAACTGTAGAAAAAACACTTAGGCAACAGAACCACGAAGTAATAGTGAGGGATTTGTATCAAATTGGCTTTAATCCTGTACTATCTCTGGAAGACATGGAAGGACAACGCAGGGGAACAGTTAGTGAAGAAGTTAAGAAGGAGCAAGAATATATCACGTGGGCCGATGTCATTACCTTTATCTATCCCATCTGGTGGACAGGCATGCCGGGCATTATGAAAGGCTATATTGACCGGGTGTTCAGCTATGGTTTTGCCTACCGTTATGATCAGGGCGTACAAAAGGGATTGCTGGGCGACAAATTGGCCTACATCATCAATTCGCATGGAAAGTCGGCAGCGGAATACGAACAGATAGGAATGGATAATGCGCTAAAACTAACTTCGGATAAAGGTATCTATACCTATTGCGGTTTCAACATCAAGCAGCATTTCTTTTTTGACCGTGCCGATCGGACTACGGAGGAGATGGTCGGGGAGTGGACTTCCAAAATTATTGATGCCTATACCCAAAACTAAAAAAATGGGTATTCTTATGAAAAAACAATTTCTTGTAAAACAAAGGATTAAGTAGATTCTGGAAAACAAATTATCATTAACATTAGAGGATAAGAAAAAAGTAGGCCAACAGCCGTTTTTGAGCAATAACCGGTAGAAACCTTTTGAACTTAGAAGCTTTATAATAATTTTATACCACCACCGCCAAGCTGCGGAACCTTCAACAACTTTTGAAAAAATCGTAAAATGGCTCCTATTTAAATATCTTATCGTATTCTTTTTTTAATTAGTTGTACTAAAAAGCATGATGAAAATGCAATTATTAAAACAAACGAGGTAATAAGTAAAAAAGACACTACAGAATTAGAAAGCGATTTTAAGAATAAATTGAATGATTCCGTTTATGTCATTAAAAATGAGAATAGGGAGAGTTTTGTTAATCTGTTCTATTCTAAAGACCAGAATAAACATGTTTTTTTTGATTCAATCGTAATACAAAACAAATTGGATAAAACTATTCAGAAAATTAAATTAAAAAAAGAAACTTTTTTATCAGATTGGGAAACAGAATATTGTTTATTAGTAGACGAAGATATTAATTTTGATGGTTTTGATGACATTAGCCTCATAAACTACAAGGGAGCATATAATTCATCACATACTCATTGGGTGTATAAAAAGAATTTAAAAAAATATAAACACATTAAATCCCTGGACAGTATCTATAATGCTGGTTTTGACAAAAATAAAAAAGAAATTCATTCAGAATGGAGAATAGCTCTTCAAGTATTTCACTCTGAAACCTATTTTTGGAAAAATGACCAAATTATTTTAAAAGAACAAACTGTCAGATACAGCACACCTGATTCAATTAATCCGGAAGTTGTGTATCATCGAAAATTAATCAATGGAAAGTATGTCGAAAGCGGAGTTAAGTATTACTAAAGCTACTGCTAACAACGTTTGGCGCTATAGTTCTATTTGATTTTATTTGTTTAAATAAAAAAGACGATTTAACTTAATTAAGTTAAATCGTCTTTTGTGTTGGAGTCAGGGAGTATTGAATTGTTGATGACTATGTAGGTTGTTGACAAGTAAAAACAAGTATTACCGCTTCTTGTTGATTTGGAAAATTTTACAAGGAAGTAAAACAATGCACAAAATCAGAAAGAGATTTATCGGGTCCAATGAGTTGAAAATGCAATGTATTTTTCAAGTCTTAATCTATTTTATAAACTGTCATTTTTTTAAACCTAATACTGTTTAATTTTTAATTAATTTTAGGTGAGTGAATGATTTTTGATTTTTGATTTTTAAAATATACACCCCTTCTTTTAACTCATTAATATTAAATTTGGTCTCGTAGTCTTTAAATTTTTTTATAAATCTTCCTTCAAGAGAATATATTGAAACTTCTTCAATAAGAGAATTAAATTCAAATTCATTAGTTACGGGGTTAGGATAGATGTAAATATTATGTAATGAATTTTTATTAAATGTATCAGTACTTAAGAATGGGGAATTATTAAGAACAGCTATTCCATCTCTTCTTGTACTATTTATATGGTTAAAATTGCCTGAAATTAAAATTTTATTATTTGGCAATAAACTTATATTTCTAACTAGATCATAGTCCCCAAAACTATTTTGTACAGCTGTGTATGTGCTATTAGCAAATGAAGTATCAATTGTTCCATTGGAATTTAATCGCTTTAAAAACTCAACACCGTCAATCTTACCCGAAATTATATATTTATTATCTGGCTGTATAACCATATTCACAACGCGTGAATTAGTTGAACCAATAGCAAACGGCGATGTAAAAGTAGGATCAATAGTTCCGTCGTTATTAAGCCGTATGATATAGTTTGAATTGGATGAATTATAGCTTGTGAATTTTCCTATAACTATTAATTTTTCAATATCTTGCTGGTATATGATTTTGTAAACGTCACTGTTAAATGCTGTTCCGGAATTAAATGTAGGATCAAAAGTTCCATTGCTATCTAATCTAACTATATTTGAAATTATATTGTCATTATAATCTGTAAAAACTCCTCCTAGAACAATTTTGTTGTTTGGTACCAATGCAATAGTATTTACAGAATATCCTTCTGTTCCTGCAACAGATATTCCGTTTATGCCTTTTCCTATATTAAAACTTGTGTCTAATGTTCCATTGGAGTTTACTCTCATCAAGCGTTGTCTGTAAGAACCATTGCCCGGAGAAGAATACCTGAAATTTCCACCAATAATTATTTTTCCATCATTTTGAAGGGCATGGTCGCAAACAAAAATATTAACATTATAGGGGGCAATTATAGAAGCGGTTGACGCAAATGAATTATTAATCAAACCATTTTCTCCTATTTTTTTAGTAAAAGGATTTGAAGAAATAAGATTCGAGGCATTGTCTTTCGTTAAGTAATAGGAGTATAAATTAGATGTTAAGAAATTAGCATAGTCATTTTGATGGATAGATCCGTCTGAATTTATTTTTATTAAACCAGCTGTAATTCGTTCATTGTAAATGCCATTTGTATCTCCATTTGGATACACGTAATTTATGGAATAAGTCGGATTTGCTATTATATTACCATCGTTTAAACTAATTGATGACGCAAAAGAT
Organism: Flavobacterium microcysteis; assembly: GCF_006385255.1. GTDB lineage: Bacteria > Bacteroidota > Bacteroidia > Flavobacteriales > Flavobacteriaceae > Flavobacterium > Flavobacterium microcysteis. Next base: position 145,906 of record NZ_VFJE01000049.1, on the reverse strand, counting down.
GGCGTATATGGATCTGTACCTAAATTAGGATTAAAACTCAAATCCGTTAATCCATTTTGTAAAACTTTTACTATGCTACCTTTATATATTGGTTCAAAGTTAACCGAAGTAAATTGACCAGAAACAATAATGGAATCGTTAATTGAATCAATAGAGTAAACTCTTGTGTAGGTGCCCACTAACTTACAGTCAAAAGTAGTATCTATTGTGCCATCTTGATTTACTTGTACTATCCTACTACAATAACTACCTGTGCAATTGTTTAAATTAATACCTTCTCCTCCCAATAGTATTTTTCCATTGGATTGTAAATTCATATCATAAATATATCCATTGCTGTTCAATCCATTATAGCCAATTACACTTGTGAAATTGAATGTTGTATCAATAGTTCCATCAATATTTAATCGCAATAGGTTATAACTTGGATTGCCGTTGAAATTGTTAATGATTCCAGTTATATAAATTTTGTTTAAGGAATTGTCATAAATTACTCTGTAAATCTGACCATTGTTTGTGCCATTTGTCGTATTATTTCCTCCTCCAATACCAATATTAAAACTGTTATCTATCGTTCCATTACTATTTAATCTGACAAGATTAATTTTTATGAAATTATTAAATTTAAGAAATTTACCACCCACAATAATTTTATTATCATTTTGAATATCGATAGTTTTAATTATTCCATTTTCAGTAAAAGAATTAATGATATTTTTAAAGCCAAGTCCAATATTAAAACTATTGTCAATAGTTCCGTTAGTGTTCAATCTAACCATACTTGCATACGGTTGACCATTAAACTGTGTAAATTCTCCGCCACACAAAATCTTGCCATCACTCTGAATCTTGACACATGTTATGTAACCATTAGACGAAGTTCCAACATTAAAACTTGTATCAATTGTCCCATCAAGATTTAAACGGACAATATTTTTTTTACTTACCCCATTAAATGTTGTAAAACTCCCTACAACTATAAGTTTTCCATCAGGTTGCTCACAAATCATAGATGAGCTTCCATAATATTGATCAACATAATCTGGGCCTAATCCAACATTAAAAGACGTATCCAAAGAACCATCCGGGTTCAAAATCGCTAATTTGTTAGTAGGAATTCCCTGGTAAACATTAAAATCGCCATAAACAGCAATTTTTCCATTTCTTAATATTTTAGTTGTATAAATTTCAGCCCCGCCACTAGAACCCAAACTACTAAAACCATTATATATAGGATTATTAAGATGTACAGGATTATTAAAGCCTAGGTCTATTGTGCCATCTTGGGAGTATAAAAAACTTGGGAGTAAAAATAACAGGATTAAAATTTTTTTCATAAAAATTAGGACTTCAACAATTAATATAATTTTATTATAAATGTACGTATTCAAACTAAATTTGACTTTTTCTAAGTGAGTGTTTAGTTAAAAAATCAAAGATATATCATTTTTTGCTTGGTTAATAATTTTGATTTTTGATACTCATTCCTGCGTTCAATTTTCTTGAGTTTTTCTCTTTCTTTTACTCTTCCAAAATAGACATTATAATCTTGTAAAATAAGTGTTTTACAAGGTTTTTTGTGGAGTGATTGGGATGTCAGTCGAACTCCTTATTTCTCTTTTATCTTTCTTTGAACGGCTAAAACAATAATGTAAATTCTGTGAAATAAAGTTCAATAGGAGAGAATATTAGTGCTATGGAGACAGGTTGAATGAAATATTCAAGCCAGAAAGAAGGAAAGGACTCCGTCGTTGATCTGATGTCGGTACTTTAGCTCGATGCTTAATTAATATCGGAACTTCCACCAAAAACTTTAAATGCGACAGATGTGTTTTTATTGTAGGTAACCTTAAGGTAATCTTTTGATATAGAACCTTACAAAGAACATACGGTTTTTGTACTATTTTTGTCATCTGCTAATTTTAGATTTTGAAATATGTTGCAAGGAGATTTTTTGAAAAGCTGTTTACTAAATAAAATTAGCTTCAGGACAAATGCCCATTTCACTATAGGAGCGACCTTTTTTTTGCTGTTTTTTTCGCTATGCTGCAGCGGGCAGTCGGCTAATGATTTCAGTTATCAAAATATTGGTAAAGAGCTTTCCTATGTGGAGGACAAAAGTGCGACGATGTCGCTGGATGATGTCAAAAAGCTTTCCGATGCGGAATTTACAAGAGGCGACCATGAAATCTTGAATTTTGGCAATACTTCTTCAGCTTGGTGGATAAAGATCAGTTACACTGCACAACGGGACTTACCCCTTTATCTTATTATTGATGCGCCCAATATCGAATATATCGATGCATTCGCAACCGACAGCATAGGTCGTCCGGTCGTTATGAAAACGGGATGCCTCAGGACCAGGCAGCCCAATGTGTTTGTCCGAAATAACTTTATGCTAAATCTTCCGGTCGCCTCAAAGATTGAGAAGGAAACTATCTATCTAAGGTTAAAGACCAACAATATCCTGCTGGCACCCATAAAGCTTGCAACCGCAGAAAGTGTGATACAGGGACAGGAGTTCAAATTGGGCATCGAATATATCTATATCGGTTTGCTGATAGGACTCTTGCTATTCAACCTTTTCCTGTTTGTCAGTATTAGGGATGTCACCTATCTTTATTATGCAATATATGTGCTGACGTTATCGAGCTACCTGCTGATTTACATCAGGGGCTATAGTTTCATCTTCGGCGATGAACTAAGGATTTTTTTAAATAAGTATCCCCATATACTCTTGAGCTTTTCGGTAGTAGCTTCACTGCTGTTCTGCAACAAATTCCTCCACCTGAAGCGAAGGGCACCTAAAATGCTAAGTCTATTCTATGTAATCGGGGGGGTGGGAATACTTCTTTTCTTTGTCAGTGCATTGGGATTCAAACACACAGCAACTGTAATTGCCCAGCTGTTGACCGTTACGGTTGCAATAGTGGCATGGATTGCAGGCGTAATAGCCTATAGGAACGGACACAAGCCAGCAAAATATTATATTGTCGCCTGGTTCTTTATCTGGGTAACCGTAGCAATTGTTACCCTAAGTTTGGGCGGGGTAATTCCGTCGAGTGAGTTCACGATTCAATTGGTGCCTATTGGCTCTACCCTCGAATTGCTACTGCTTTCCTTCGCATTGGGCGATCGGTACAAGATGATTATCAGAGCTGAACAAAAGGTAAGGGACGAGAACCTGTTCCTGGTAAGAACGCAGAACCAGCGGTTGGAAGAAAAGGTAGACGAACGTACGCTGCAGCTCAACAGTACCATTAAGCAGCTCGAGAGTTCCAATGCTGTCAAGAACAGACTCTTTTCGATTGTTGCACACGATCTCAGAAGCCCATTAAACAGTCTGCTGGGTATCTTGACGCTGAGCGATATGAAGCTATTGACTTCCGAAGAGTTACAGGAGCTGCTCGAAGAGAATAAAAAAACGATCAAATCGGTAAATAGTACACTGGATAACCTGTTGTATTGGGCGCAAAGTCAGATGGGCGGAATGGTAACTAGCAAGGATAGTTTTGAATTAAAGCCCGTATTTGATGAATTATTGTTGCTATATCTTCCTCTGATTAAACAGAAAGGCATTCAAATGGAACAGCTTGTCAAGGACGCTAATACAATTACTGCCGATCGCAATCAGATAAACATTGTGTTGCGAAATCTGATTGATAATGCCATCAAGTTCACCCCGCCTGATGGACGGATTTGGTTTAACCTGCAATCTACAACAGAAGGCGTGAGCTTTTCGGTAGAAAATGAGGTTGAAGACAATCTGGATATTGATATGGATAAGATGAATGGGGATAAAATGGCAAGTGCTACGCGTGGCACCGGAAATGAAATGGGCGTAGGGCTTGGTCTGGTGTTGTGCAAAGAATACGTTAAAAACAATGGCGGAACTTTTCATATTGACAGAAAGGAAAATAGTGTCAGATTTTCTGTAGTATTTCCAAGTGAGCACTAAATCATGTTTTATCACTGTATATTATTCGGAAAGCCCCGATGATAATGGCCGTTAGAGGTGAGATTGGTGCTTTTTTCTTTGGTTGATTGATGTTATTACCACCAACCTTTTAACAACAAAAAATCCCCATCAATTCGATGGGGATTTTTTTGTGGAGTCGGGGAGAGTCGAACTCCCGTCCAAACAAGCAACCAAAAGGCTTTCTACACGTTTAGTTCCTGATTGGATTTTCGTCATTGTGCAAGGCCAGGAACAGCCACACAATGCTTATCTTCTTAGTTGTCAAAACAGCCCCGAAGCTTGACTGTTTCTAGGTTTATTTTTACGGTTCCCCTTTTAAGAACGCCACAAACCAAGGCTTTCAAGGAGAATCTAGCTTTCCTGCCTTGCAGGAACTAGGCAAATCGTACTATAATTCGGATTAAGCAGCTAAAGCGTAATTATTTTCGCCGTGTAAAAGTGTAGGACCATTTAGTAACGAGAATTGTCCCAGTTCTCGACGTGCTTACTTTTCAATTCGACTCGCTGTCAAAACCAGTCGACCCCATTATGTTTAAGAACTCTGCTATAAAGCAAAAACCATACCGCAAAAGTAGTCAAAAAAACTACATTTCCAATTCCTGCTAATTGATTACGTCGTCTTTGTCAAGTTTAATCGGATAAGTGCCAAAAAGAGGCGCCAATTTCCATATTTTATAAGTCTTTAGAGTGTATTTGTTTGAAATGGCAAAGAGTGCCACCGTGTCTTTTTTCAGTTTTACATACGAAGATGTATTTCCATGCCACCATCCGTTATGGTAAAATAGCTGTTCGCCGGTTTCCCATTCCAGCATACGAATACCAAGCCCATAATTTTTTGTACCTCTATGTTCGTAGCTGTAACCTTTGAACGCTTCGCTGACCAATACCGGATTCAGGAATTTATCTGAATAGGTAGCCATGTCAAATTTGAGCAGGTCACGTGGCGTAGAATAGATGTTCTTGTCGCCATATACATCATCCAGATGATTCAGTTCATAAAGTACTTTGTTGCCTTTATAAGAAAGACTTGCTGTTTCCTTGTCTTTTGAGTAATCGTACACAAAGGTGTTTTTCATTCCGAGTGGTTCAAAGATCATTTCTTTCATGGCCTCGCGATAATTTTTTCCTGTAATCTTTTCGATTACCAATGCCAGGATAGCATAATTGGTGTTGCAGTAGCCAAACTTTCTGTCAGGCTTGAAATACAATCCGAATTTATGCTGGGCCAGCAAATCAAGAATATCTTGGTTATGAAGCATTTTTGAACGATTCCAGACTTTAGTATCATCTGCAAAATAAGCATAGTTTGGCAAGCCGCTTCTGTGGCTCAATAACATCTTGATGGTAATTTCGTCATAAGGAAACGTTGGAAGAAGCGAATTGACCTTGTCTTCCAGATGTAATTTCTCCCTGTCTATGAGTCTTAGTATAGCTGTTGCTGTCAATACTTTAGAAACGGAAGCGATGTGTAGCGGAGTGTTCGCATCAATAGCCTCGTCTTTTGAAAAATTAGACTTGCCTTCATACTTTTCAAAAATAATCTGCCCGTTCTTAGCTACCAGAAAACCGCCATTCATGGAATTATTAGGCCAGTTTTTTTCATAAAATTTCTCCAGACTCTCTTGTTTTGAATTGACATAGCTGGCTGGAAGCTTTTTTGATTTTATACTGTAGGGTGAAAGAGCATCGGTATTATTTTCTGTTGGTTCGTTAGAGGCAATCTGTTTATTTTTTTCCTGGCATGATGTAAAAAACAATGCCGAAGCAAGTAGTGGATATATATATTTTGAAAATGTCATTGCAATTATAATGGTTGGGTAGCAAATATAGAAAAACAGGCACATTGTGGTTTCTACTTTAACAAAATAAAAAGCAACTTATTGTGCAATATTCTTGCTTTAACATTTTCCTGAACTAATTAAGAAAATATATGAAATATTTATACCTAAAAGTTTTGCAAGGCTTGGAGGTTAATGTTATATTTGGAACAAATTATAACGATGTAGTTATAAAGTTATAATTAAAGAAATGATTTTGTTAAAATATTGCAATACTCTCAATCATTTCGAAAATTAACCGAAACACCACCCTTTATTTTTTAAAAACTATTATGAAATTCGGAATTATTAAGGAAAGAAAAACCCCGCCCGACAGAAGGGTAGTATTTACCCCAGAAGAAGCCTCAAGATTACTAAAAGAACACCCGGAAGTAGAACTGAAAGTTGAAAGTTCAGATATCAGAATCTTCAGTGATGACGAATACAGGTCACAAGGCTTGCAAGTAACGGAGGATATTTCAGATTCTGACGTGTTTTTTGGAGTAAAAGAAGTTCCGATTGATGCATTGATTCCTGATAAAAAATATTTTTTCTTTTCGCATACCATAAAAAAACAGCCACACAACCGCAAACTCCTGCAGGCCATCCTGGAAAAGAATATTGATTTGTATGACCATGAAACGATTGTGGATGCCGAAAATAGACGACTTATTGGTTTTGGTAGATATGCCGGAATCGTTGGAGCCTATAACGGAATAAGAGCATTCGGGATTAAATTTGAGTTGTTTAACCTGCCTAAAGCAGAAACGCTTTCAGGTAAAAGTGATTTAGTAGCACGATTGAAACGACAAATTCTGCCTCCAATCAAGATTGTCTTGACTGGACATGGAAAAGTAGGGATGGGTGCTAAGGAAATTCTTGACGGAATGAAAATTAAGGAAGTAACGCCTGAAAACTTTTTAACCAAGAACTATACGGAACCGGTCTATACTCAGATTGATGTACTGGACTACAATAAGCGAATGGATGGAACCGTTATCGACAAAGAAGATTTTTATAATAATCCGCAAGACTATACCTCAGATTTTGAGCGTTTTTCACAAGTTGCGGATATTTTTATGGCCGGACATTTCTATGGTAATGGTGCACCGGTTATCCTGACAAGGGAAATGCTTAACTCGAAAGACAATAAAATCAAGGTCGTAGCGGATATTTCTTGCGATGTTGACGGCCCAATTGCTTCAACAATTAAGGCTTCGACAATAGCTGAGCCTTTGTATGGCTATTTGCCAAGCGAACACAAAGAAGTTGAAATCTTTCACCCGGCTGCAATAGTAGTTATGGCGGTTGATAACCTGCCTTGCGAATTGCCAAAAGATGCCAGTGAAGGTTTTGGTGAAATGTTTATGGAGCATGTCATCCCGGCCTTTTTTAATGGTGATAAAGACGGCATATTGCAACGTGCCAAAATAACCGAAAAAGGAAAGCTGACTAAAAGATTTGAATACCTACAGCCGTTTGTAGACGGTAAATAATAGAAGGCCTCGAAGTATCGGGGCTTTTTTTATGCCTTGTTTTGTCTTTTTTAGCCACGCTATCTTTATCTTTATGAAAATTATAATCACTATGAAAAGACTATTTTTAAAATCATTGGTGTTTACAGCGGTAATAGCTGTTTCTAGTTGTAACTCCAACAAACAGGCAACCATTAAGGAAGACGGAACAGAAGCCGTAAAAATCAGGACTCAGGAAGAAGGAAAAGAAGAGAAAAATGATACGATTGCTGTGCAAGGCAAAGTCAATGAAATCAACAAAGGGAAAGATGGCTATACAGCAATCCTGACTGCAGAAGATGGAAAGATTTATTATGCCACAATCAGTATTCCTAATTTGAAAGACCCAAAACAGTATCGCTCTGTAACGATTGGTGAAACCATCAAAGTAAAAGGGAATTCATGGAAAATGGAGGACGATAATTATATTACTGTTCGGGAGTTAGAGAAGTAAGATTTAATAAGTATAGCATTCAAACTTAGCGGCTCTGCGTCTTTGCGTGAAATAGGCTCGCAAAGGCGCAGAGCCGCAAAGCTCTTAAAACAAAAGGCCTGACATTAGTCGGGCCTTCTTGTTATAATAACAAATCAATTTTCTTCTTTTATCGCATTCCAGTCAATTTTTCTGGAAAAGTACATCACAAGTCCCAAGATGGCAAAAAGCCCAATGCTGCCTGCTAAAAGGGCATAATTCTCAAGCTGGATGATAACAAAAATAAAGGTGTAGAGCGCTGTCAAAGAAAAGCCAATAAAGATGGCAAACTTTTTACTTTTTAAAATGGAAAGGGAATATAATGAAATCATCAGGACGACAGAAATTCCAGCAATTAAATAGGCTTTCAAAAAGCTACTATGTTCTGTAATGGATATCAAAAGCGTATAAAACATAACCAAAGCAAGTCCAATCATAGTGTAATTAAAAATATGAATGCTGATTTTGCTAATGGATTGGATCACAAAAAAGACAAGAAATGTCAGTCCAATTACTAAAAAGCCATATTTTGAAGCACGTTCATTCTTTTGGTACTCGTCAACAGGAATTATAAAATCCACCCCAAAAGAATAATCTTTCAGCTCCGGGAAATCTCCAAAATAATGTTGTGCAAAAGGCCTGTTAAAGTCAAGGACTTTCCAACTGGCTTCAAAACCTGCATTATCAGATTTTTTCTCATTGCCACCAGGTAAAAAATATCCTGTAAATTTTGGAGTTTGCCAATTGGATTTCATACTTACAGAAGTTGTTTTTCCGATAGGGACAATCTTTAATTCCCGACTTCCGTCATAAGCGACATTAAAATTGAAAGGAATCTTTTCGTCTGTAAAATACTCTGAAATAGAAAAGCTGGGCGTTTCTAAAGTCGAAACAAATGTTACCGGATCATTTGTAGCTGTTTCAAAAGCCATTACTTTTTCTCCTAGTTTTATTTTCATACCATCTTTTATGCTTTTGAGATTATTGGCCTTAACCAACAATGTTGCCTTATCCCATTGGATGTCCTCAGGTGCAATACCTTTCGAGCTGAAATCAGGCTTGGTAAAAGTCCCATTAAATTTCATGGCCGAACTAAAAACTACAGCTTCATAATTATTTCTTTTTTTCTCGGTCGTATTCACATCAATATGGCCTTCAAGCTGTTCAGGGAAAAAATAAGCATATTCGGTTTCTGTAATTGTTTCTGTTGCGTTTTTTACAGGATAATGAGCCGTGTACGGTATCTTAATTATTGGTCCATAAAGCAGGACGCTGTCGCCCCATTTAGCTGTAATTTCAGAAATGACTTCCTGTTTGCGTAAAGAACGTTCAGCAATAAGGTTCTGAACAAATGCCAAAGGAACAAAAAGGACAAGCGTAAGCATGCCTATCATAATTAGCTTGGCTGTTGTCGATTGGAGAAAAGGAATCTCGTTTTTCATGATATGACTTTTTATAGATTAATGATTAGTTGTTATTTCTTGATAATGATCTCTTGTTTGGTTTCATGAACCCGGATTTTAATGCCTTCATATTTCCATTCTGAACCGATTTTTTGGGCAGAAATGTCCATTTTTCCTTTAGCCTTTTTTCCGGTAACTCTTACGCTAGCTTCAATCGCTTTGTTGTCGTTAGAATATCTCGTATTTCCTTCAAGAATGGCCATATTATCCAAAGGCTCCAGGATTCCGAGGGTTTCTATTACCTCATTATTTTTGTTTGCTTCCGTTATGGCTTTTTGAAATAGGACAGGATCAGCATAAGCTTGTGTCATTTCTTTAAAACTACCTTGACTTATGCCATAGGCCAATATCAGGCAGGCTATGATAAAGCCAGATAATGAAAGGAACCATTTGTAATTTATTTGCCACCAGCTTTTTAAATTGAGCTTGTTTTTCATAATTATTTGATTTTAAAAGTATTTCGGATTGTTGTCACAGGAATTGAAAGCATCTTGGAATAATCCAGGCTATGGAAGGAGAAAGCACTTTGGCCTCTTTTGTATTGTTTTTTAAAATAGCTTAGCTGGTCAGGATAGAAAAGTGTTCCGGTAGCCATTACCATATACAGATACAGGCTTCGTTTGCCGTTTCCATACAAAAAATACTGCATGCCTATTTCTTCAGGAACTGTAACTCCCGTTTTGGTAAGGACATGGAATACATCATGGTCTTCGAGTTTGGATTGCATATCGAAATGATGTCGGGTAAGAAAACTGCCCAAATGAAAACCTAAAGTTTCGTAGGGCATAAGGAGCAGCTCCTCTTTAGTAATCTTCCAAGGCGCATTCTTTTTAAAAAACTTTTGGTAAGGCTTTTTGCTCATATCGTATAGCTTTTCGATAAATAAATCTCTCATGTTTTATTTTTTAAAAGTACTTTGTATTTCAAAGTTAATAGATAAAAAAAATCTTAGCTCTTCTGTATTAGTTTTTCAAGGGCATCAATATGCTCTTTAAAAGCTTTCTTGCCTTCTTTTGTAGCGATGTAGCGTGTATTTGGTTTTTTGCCAATAAATTGCTTTTCGATAGAAATATAGTTTTCGGATTCCAGGGCTTTGGTATGGCTCGCCAGGTTACCATCGGTTACACCCAAAAGCTCTTTCAGCATGTTGAAATCGGCAGATTCGTTTACCATCAAAACAGACATGATCCCGAGCCTGATTCTGTGGTCGAATGCTTTGTTTATATTTTGGATGATATTTTTCAAATTATAATTGTGAACAGGTTATAAATATATTCTTTGTTTCCTTATCAATAAAAATCTTGAAATCATTATAGAGATTACTTTCTTTAATGATATAATGGTCTTCTGTTTTTGGTGTGAACCACGACGGTTTTTCGGTTATTTCTACTACCTGAAAATCCGAACTGTTCTCCAGTTTATATTGTTGCTCAAAGGCATCCATCAACTTGGTATTGGATTTTATTTCCATAAACGACTGAAATTCGTAGCTCCAGTGTGATGAAATCCAAATTTTTGAATTCAATAGGATTACCTCTTTTGGCTTTTCTGCATTAAATGTTTTTTCCCAGACAGCATCTTCGTTTTCCCAGGTTCCTCCGCATGAAAGCAGCGCTGCCAAAGATACTATTTGTAGGGATTTAAATATAATTTTAATTTTTTTCATGCTTAAAATACAACTTGAAGCCGTAAAAAATATGGCAGACTCCAAAACCTAGTGCCCAAAATAGCAATCCATATCCAATAAAATAGGAGGAAACCAGACCTAAGATAATCAGTGTTATTCCTAAATAGCGGATGTCGCCTAAAGTGTATTTGCTGGCATTGACACAGGCAAGGCCGTAAAAAATTAAGGTTACCGGAGCAACAAATCCATACACTTCCTTTTCAATCAGAAACAGTACGAAAAAACCTCCGGTTGCTAAAGGAATTGCAAAATTAATCAGCAATCTTTTAGAAGACGCATCCCAGACTTTTTCATTTTCCTTTTTGGCTTTTTTGATACTTAATGTAATTCCGGTTATAATGGAGAGGACTATAACAATAATGGCAATGGCAAAAAGTCGCATCATGGAGCTTTCCCTAACAACAAGGTTTTTGTAAGTACCTAATGGAGTCGAATCGCTATAGAGGGTTTCGTAAGCCAGCCAGGCACCAATCAGGGAATAGACTCCAGCCAAAACACCTGACAGGCCGCTCAAGGAAATAAATCTTGAAGAACGGTTCATCATGTTCTTGATTTCTGAAATGTCATTAAGATATTTGTTTGTCTCCATATAAAAGTACTTTGAATAACAAAGTAAAGTAATAAAAATGGAATGGCAAAAAAAATCCCCCGAAATTTTCGGAGGATTTTTAATTATTTTTTTAAAAGCTTATAGCTTGAAGATTCCGCCTACAGTAATAATTCTCTGGAAGAACCCGAAATGCTGCGAAGCACTATCGGCATTGCTTGATGTTGTCTTGATATCCTGCATGTCAATATAACCTCCTTTTAATTCACCTTGAATAAAAAAGTGCTTGAAGAAGGTCACGTTTAGACCTACTTGAGCTGATACTCCATATCCGGAAACATGGAAATCATCATGTCTTTTTTTGCTTAGCAAGGTTGCATTTGTTTTTGGATATAGAAGTCCGCCACCAATACCTTCTGTCAGGTTAATCTGGATTTTGTCCGTATCCCAGATTCTGAAGAGTTTGGAAATATCGTCTACACGGTTGATTTGTGCATGCACATAGTTAAGTCCGTCTGTGTGCTCAAATTTCAGGAAGTCTTCAGACATAACAGTTGGTGTATTGTTATACGTACCGTTATGTACTGCCCCGGCTTCTGATGCCGGAAGGTTGATTTCTCCTGTTACATTGGCAACTTGGCCTTGTGTCATTACATATTTCATGTGGTCAACACCAATCGAAACGTTGTAATGGTCGCTGATGAAATAACCAATCCTAAGGTTTGTTTGCGGGATAGTCATCCTGGCCGGATTCACGTAATCTAAATGGTACCCTTTTGGCTTGTCATGCGCCTTCACATCATTTACTGTGAAATTGTATCCATCTCCTTTAAAGGTAATGTCTGATTTTGTGTATGATTCTCTGTTGCCACCCCAATAGATAAAGAATTTTCCTTTGTTGTGAGCAGTGTATTTTTCAGGACTCGGTGCCAGTTCTTGGGCAAAGGTGTACTGTGAAAAAGCACAAAAAAAAGTTAGTACACCCATTAGTAATGGATGTTTCAAAATAGGGAATATTAATATTAGAAATTATTTACGGTTTTTCTGATCGCTACCAGCTTTGTCATAAGTCCTTCGAAATATTTCAAATCTAGCATGTTTGCTCCGTCACTTTTTGCATTTGCCGGATCGAAATGGGTTTCTATAAAGATTCCGTCAACACCAACAGCTATTCCTGCTTTGGCAACGGTTTCAATCATGTCTGGTCTTCCACCAGTTACACCGGCAGTTTGGTTTGGCTGCTGCAAAGAGTGGGTAACATCAAGAACTGTCGTAGCATACTGCTGCATTGTAGGAATGCCACGATAGTCAACAATCATGTCCTGGTATCCAAACATAGTTCCTCTGTCAGTAACCATTACTTTTTGGTTATTGCAGTCCAATACTTTCTGTACGGCATGTTTCATGCTTTCCGGACTCATAAATTGTCCTTTTTTCAGATTTACGGTCTTTCCGGTATTAGCAGCTGCAACAACAAGGTCGGTTTGGCGAACCAAAAAAGCAGGTATCTGAAGCACATCAACATATTCTGCTGCCATAGCTGCATCTTCGTTGGTATGGATGTCAGTAACAGTTGGAACATCAAAAGTTTCAGAAACTTTTCGTAAGATTTTCAAGGCTTTCTCATCACCAATTCCAGAGAAACTGTCTATTCTGGAACGGTTGGCTTTTTTGAAAGAACCTTTGAAAACGTAAGGAATTTGAAGCTTGTTTGTAACTTCAACAAGTCGTTCAGCAATTTGAAGAGCCATTTCTTCACCTTCGATGGCACAAGGACCAGCTAAAAGGAAAAAGTTATTACTGTCAAGATGCTTTATTTTTGGGATATCTAGTAGATTCATATGTTGTTTTTTGAAAGCGCAAATTTACAAATTATATCAATCGAAAGGTAATTTCTGTTAAAAGTTTAAGAAGCAAAAACACAGGGATTTATAAGTTTTCTTTTTTCTTTTTTTAAAGATTTGTTTTTAGAATATATAAACGTTCAGAAAACGGATTTTTATTGCCTAATAGCCTACACAAAAGGGTGGAATTTACATACTATCCCTTAATTCTACCCTTTTGTGTAGAGGTAATCAAACGGTTTATGTTTATTTTTCGAAAAATTAATATTGAATAAGCAACTTCTATCGATTTATATGATTAATCTTTTAAAACTATGATACATTCATAAGCATTAAAAAATCTTAAAAAGTATTGATCTCTAAAAGTTATGAAAAAAATGTTGTCTTCAACTATTTTATAATAGAAATCTTATTCCAAGATATAGTTCTAATTTCTAAATTTTAAAGGATATGAAGAAGATTAAAGGATTCAAAAACCATTTATCCCTATTTTTCGCAATACTAACATTATTTTTATCTTTTACTTCTTGTACAAATAATGATGACCAACAAGAAGTCAGAATTGATAAAAATTTAAAAAAGAGAGTAAAAGATTATACTTCCGAAGAGATTTTCAGGGCTATTTTTTTTCTTCAGGGTGAATTAGTCAACCATGTCCCATCTCTTTATAATCTAAAAGTAAATTCTGAAATTTTTAAGGAGAATTGCATTATATTATATTTTCAATAATTCTTATTTCGGATTAAATGACAGTATTTTGTCATTAGTTAACCCTCTGATTAATTCTGAATTTGTTTTTTTTCTGACATGGTGGGTTATTTTATCTCATTTATTACTATCATATATTTTATTACTTGATAGGAGAAAAAAAACATCATTTCTTCCAATAGGTGTTTTCTTTCATACCAGTATTGCTGTTTTTTTAGGCCTATATAGTTTTAGCCTAGTAATGATGGGAGTTTTGTTATTGTATATTTTACCTTTTCAACACAATTTAAAATTTACATTATGGAAAAAAGAAAAATAATTTACAAAGAAGTTCAATTTTTTTGGTTATCAATAATACCAGCATTGTTGTTTTTATCTGTTACAATATTTGCTTATCTATATAAGCTTGGAACAAAACCTATCCCATTATATATGACCATAATAATTGTTTTTATTTTTCTTGTCATTATATTAGTCACCTATAAAATGACAATAATTATCGATGATGATACTGTTTCTATTTCATTTGGAATAGGTTTGATAAAAAAAACAATAAATATTTCCAATATAGATTATAAAGGGATAAAGAAAACTATAATTCCATGGTATGATGGAGTTGGAATAAGATTTGGAAACGGAATTGTTTTATACAATACAAAAAGCGGAAGAGGTATAGAATTGCCAATAGACTCTAAAAAGTATATAATCAGTACAAAAAATTATGAACAAATTAAAAATATAATTATACGGCAATATACTTTTTCTCAATAAGAATGATCCAATATTTTGATATAGAAAGCCACCTATCTTAGATAGGGTGTTTTTAAGATTAAAAAAAATGTTTAAATTAAAAACTCATTATATTGCCATAAAATCAAGGATACAGCACAAACTGCTTGAGAAGGTATTATAAAGTTTTCTTCAATTTTGTTATGCCGTAAAATGAGTTCGTTTTATTCGTTTTTCTTTAGTCCAAATCCTTTTGGAACAAAAAGATATCCTTTTTCGAAGATATTAAAATAGAGGCGGATGGGTTTTGCAAGTCCCGGCCAGGTGATTTCATATACATCTAATAATCCGGCGCCCATTTCATTTCTTTTAGTCGGGAAAGGGCAGCAGCTCTCTATTTTTTTATAAGTAATGGTTTCGCCTTTTGGTCCGGTCAGGGCATTCAGAAAGCGTTTTGGGTTAATGTCTTCATCTGCTACACTTCGGTAATACACATTAATCGGGTAGTCTTTGTCGTAGCCGTACTTTTTATCCTTGCTGAATTCTGTAAGCAAAAACCAGCCATCTTTTGTAATAATAGGCTCAGGTGCGTTGTCATCAATGTTTTTGATGGTTGAACGGGTACTAATACAGGAAACAGCAAGAATTCCTGTAAACAAGACTAGGATGAGAGTTTTTATTTTCATTTAGTTTGCTTTTTTGTTTGGATAAAATAAGCCGCAATAGCCGAAATTACCATTCCAATAGATAACGTAAAAAAGATACTCTGTATGATATAGCTTCTCAGATTAAAATAATTTGCTGCTCCTTCTTTGTCTTTTGAAGCATTAATCATGTTTTCAAAAAACTCAGGAGCAATTAATTCGTGAAGGGAAGCTTGCGCCAAAGGCATTAATATGGCTATAACAATGGTCATGTATAGTCCTGTAGCACAGCCTTGTTTCCAATCCATGTTTCCATTGAAATAATTAATCTTTTTTTCTTTTAAAGCAAGAGAGTAGATAAGTCCGGCAAAAATGTAAAACAATAGGGAGGATAGCATATAAAAGCTCATGTTTTCTCCGTAAATGCCTAAAGTTTTTTCAAGAATGGCCCATGCCAGATAGCAAAAAATGTATCGGATGCCCCATTTGATTTCAATCGCAAATTTTTTCATTATAGGTAAGTGTAATTCTGACCCAAAATTAAGTGATTATTTTAATTGGGCTATATTTTAAATGGGAATATTATGGAGGTATGGGAGCGAATGTCTATTTTTGTGCAAATAATTTTTAGCTATGTACAGTTTTTATGGCACTTGGCCTTGGTATGTTTCCGGTTTTTTAATCGGAGCGGTAATGCTTACTTTGATTTATTTTGGAAAGACATTCGGAATGTCATCTAATCTCCGTACGCTATGTTCTATTTCCGGAGCTGGAAAATTTTCTGATTTTTTCAGATTTGATTGGAAATCCCAACGTTGGAACCTGGTAGTTGTACTAGGAGCCATGATTGGTGGTTTTATAGCCGTACACTTTTTAAGCGATGGTTCTGGAGTAAACCTGAATCCGGCTACAGTAGCTAAATTACAAGAGATGAATATCGATGCACCTAATGGAAAATTACTTCCGGAATTGTTTACTTCAGGAGAAAATGTTTTTACTCCAAAAATATTCGGATTCCTGCTATTTGGGGGCCTTTTAGTAGGTTTTGGTTCGAGATATGCGGGCGGATGTACTTCTGGACATGCTATTACCGGGATGAGTAACTTACAATTGCCATCATTAATTGCGGTAATTGGCTTTTTTGTTGGCGGATTGATTGCAGCTCACTTTTTACTTCCTTTGATTTTTTAATATTTTCCGTTTCACCCTGCCAGAGTTTAAAACTCTGGCAGGGTTTAGAACCTTGCCAGGGTTGACGATTTTAAAATAAAAATATATACGATGAAATTTATAAAATATTTACTTGTTGGAATCCTTTTCGGGATTGTATTAACCAAATCGGAAGCGGTATCATGGTACCGTATTTATGAGATGTTCCAGTTTGAATCCTTCCATATGTTTGGAATCATCATGACGGCTATCGCTGTGGGTGTTGCAGGAATCCAGATTTATAAAAGAAATAAAGTAGTAGGGCTTGATGGTAAGCAAATCCAGATTGCAGATAAGGAAAAAGGATTTAAAAATTATATCATTGGAGGAACAATTTTCGGATTGGGCTGGGGTATGATTGGAACTTGTCCGGGACCTATCTTTATCTTGATTGGCGCCGGTTTTTACAGCATAGGGATCGTATTTTTAGGAGCTTTGATTGGTACGTTTCTATACGGTTTACTAAAAGACAAGCTACCTCATTAATTAACAAAACGGTTAATCAGTATATAAAAAAAAACCAGGAATTCCTGGGGCTTTTTTTATGTGAGCATTGTTTTTTCTGCATTTTCAAGAGACATGGCTTCTCTGTCAGCCAAAATCACACGTTCGAGTTCTTCGATTTTTTCACGAACCGCACTAATATATTCGTCCTGGTTGCGGATACTGGCGAGGTACTTGAGCGTTTTTTCGTCGTGTGTGAAAAAAGTTCTCGCAGAACGTGTAGCTTCATGAGTGTTGTGCCCCAGTAATTTCATGACATCTATACCTACACGCAAGCTGGTGTCAAGAGTTTCTCTGTAAATATGCATGATACCGGCGTTCATCTGGTCATAAGCATCGTCTCTGTTTTCAGAACGTACCAGTATGTAAAGATTAGGAAAGTGTTTTTTGACCATTTCAATCATTTCCATTCTTTTTTCCCGATTGCCAATGGCAATGATAATAATCTGTGCTCTGCCGGCTCCTGCAATTTCCAAAAGATCGTGTCGTGAAGCATCACCGTAATATACTTTGAAACCAAGTTTTCTAAGTGTGTTTACATTATCGCTATTATTGTCGAGTACTGTAGCTTGTATATTGTTGGCTCTAAGAAATCGGCCAACGGTATTTCCAAAATGACCATAACCGGCTATAATAACCGGATTGCTTTCCGAATCAACATCGCTTTCAGGTTCTTCCTCGCTTCCAATCATGGAACACTTGGATTTCAACAGTACTTTTTCATTGAACATCATCAACAAAGGTGTAAAGGCCATACTTAATGCGGTAACAGCCATCATAAGGTCTGTAATTTCTTTGCTGAGTATGTTTTCTTGCAAGGAAAAACTCAGAAGTACAAATGCGAATTCACCTATCTGGCTAAGACCGAAACTAAAAATAAAGTTTTGAGTATATCCAATTTTAAAGAACTTTCCTAGGAGATACAGCACTGTAATCTTGATTGTGATGATACCCAACACAAGTCCCATAATGAACCAAGGCTTTGAAAGAAGAAGCTGGAAATCAATGGAGCTGCCTACCGAGATAAAGAAAAGTCCCAGAAGTAAACCTTTGAATGGGTCGATGGCGATTTCGAGTTGGTGTTTGTATTCGCTATTGGCCAACATAACTCCGGCTAAAAAAGCACCTAAAGCTGGGCTTAATCCAACGGATGTCATCAGTACAGCAATGCCCACAACAACAAGTAACGCCATTGCGGTAAACATTTCGCTGAGTTTTGTTTTTGCCATAGCATGGAAAATAGGGCGTAAGAGGTATTTACCGGAAAGTATCACTACAGCTATGGAAGAAAGTACAATAAGAGTCTGTACTAATTTCGGCAAGCCATCCATTAATGTGGCATGCGTGGCCACTGCTGACTCTTGCAGTTCTTTACTGGCAAGTAACGGCAACAATGCGAGCATAGGGATGATGGCGATGTCTTGAAAAAGCAATACCGCAAAGGAACTTCGTCCGGCTACTGTCTTGATCCAGCCTTTTTCGTTAAGTGTCTGCATGACAATAGCGGTTGACGACATGGAAATGATCATTCCCAATACTAAAGCCGTTTTCCAGTCAAGCCCAAAAGCTAGCGTAATGGCTGTGAGCACAAGTGTGGTTCCTGCTACCTGTATGCCTCCCATACCGGCTATTTTTTTTCGCATTCTCCAGAGGCGTTCGGGTTCGAGTTCCAGTCCAATAACGAACAGCATCATGACCACGCCAAATTCGGCGAAATGCATAATATCATGTCCTTTGGTTCCAATGAGACCTAAAAAGGCGGGGCCAATGATGATTCCTGCCAGGAGATATCCCAACACAGAACCCAGACCAAGTCGTTTGGCAATTGGAACCATAATTACGGCTCCAGCCAGGTAGATCATTGCCTGAAAGAAGAAAGTGTCCTGCATATAATTCATTTACTGTTTATAAAAATAGCTATTTTGAAAAAGATTTTAGTTTTTGGAAATAAAAAAATCAACTGCCTGAATTGATTTCCAGACAATTGATTTCAAAAGGCCATGGGTAGCCGTTATTTCCAGCCGCCGCCTAATGAGCGATAAAGCTCAACATCGGCATCAAGGCTAGTACGTTTTAATGTGGCAAGTTCCAGCTCACTTTGGAGCAGATTTCCTTGTGCCACGATAACTTCAAGGTAAGTTGCCATTCCACTTTTGAAAAGCATATCCGCATTTTTCACTGCTTTTTGTAAAGTAGCAACACGGCCGGCAGCTATAGATTGTTGTTCTTTTAATTTTTCAACTTTTACAAGCGCATCAGATACTTCACCAACAGCTACAAGAACAGCCTGTCTAAAACTAAGCACGGTTTTTTCTCTTTCAATTTTTGAGATTTCATATTGCGCTTTAAGGCTTCTTCCATTTAACAAAGGCTGTGCAATGCTTCCGGCTACCATTCCAAACAATGAGGCTGGAGTATTAAACCAGTTGCTTGATTTGAAAGAGGTAAGTCCTCCCGCAGCCGTAATATTCAGGCTAGGATAAAGGGAAGCTTTTGCGATGCCTACTTTTGCGTTTGCAGCTTGTAATGCCAACTCCGCATTTTTAACATCAGGTCTTCTGCTTACCAATGAGGAAGGAATACCAGCTGATGGTTTTTCTTTCAACGCTATGGCTTCCAGTGTAGTGTTTCTTTCTTTAGCACTTGGGAAACTTCCTGTGATAATACTTAGTGCATTTTCCTGTAAAGCAATCGCCTGTTCCAATTCAGGAATAAGCTGAGCTGCCACAGATTGCTGTGCTTCGGCTTGTTGTTTTGCCAAAGAAGTAACTTGTCCGGATTCAAACTGCAGGTTGATAACAAACAGTGTGCTGTCATTTAGAGCAAGGTTTTTTCTGGCAATTTCCAATTGGGCATCCAGCATCAAAAGGTTGTAGAATCCGTTAGAAACATTAGCTACAATAGTAGTTTGTAATGCTTTTTTTGCTTCTTCAGATTGCAAGTATTCCGCCAAGGCGCTTTTCTTACGGCTTCGGATTTTTCCCCAGATGTCTGCTTCCCATGAAAGGTTGAGCGCAGCATTGTAATCTTCGATATGTTTTCTTCTCAAGAATGTGTTGGTACTCAACCCGTTTAAGCTGTTGTCAGACAGTCGGGTAGAGGTTGCTGTAGCCTGAAAGTCAAGTTTAGGAACATTTCCCCATTTAGACTGTGTCAGTTGCCATTGTGCTGCCTCAATATTCTTTTGTGCTATAAGCAGGTCGTTGTTTCTAACGATGGCACTGTCTATCAGTTTCTGCAATGACGGTTCTGTAAAGAATTCTTTCCAACTCAAATCGGCAATGCTCGTAGTGTCCTGAGAAGCTGTATTCCTGAAACTTTCGGGTAAGGCATCTTTTGGAGTTTCGACATCTTTCGAAACTTTACATGCTGTAAACGTGGTAATCAAAACCAATACAGCTATATATTTATTGATGTTTTTTTTCATTTTAGTTTTTCAACATTAAATTTCTGTACAATTATACCACAGTCACCAGTTACTGGGACTGTGATATAATTTCACATTTTTATTTTTCTTCGTTATGGATTACGGCTATTGGTTTTCCACTGACTTTTTCCTGTAAGTACTGGAATACTACAAATAAAACCGGAATGATTAACAAACCTAATATTACTCCTGAAAGCATACCTCCGGCTGCACCAATACTGATGGAATGGTTACCTTGTGCTGATGGTCCAGTGGCGCTCATCATCGGAATCAATCCTACAACAAAGGCCAACGAGGTCATGATAATTGGTCGTAAACGGAGTTTGGCTGCATCAATTGAAGCTTTGCCTAATGCCTGACCGGATCTTCGTTTTTGTGCCGCAAATTCCACAATCAAAATGGCATTCTTGGCGAGCAATCCGATAAGCATGACGAGCGCAACTTGTACGTAAATGTTATTTTGGATACCAGTCAAACCGATAGCTACAAATACTCCAAAGATTCCTGTTGGGATAGATAAGATTACCGCTAAAGGCAAAATATAACTTTCATACTGTGCTGCAAGCAAGAAATAAATGAATACCAAACACAAAAGGAAAATGGTTGTTGATTGTCCACCGGAAGAAATCTCCTCACGGGTTTGTCCTGAAAATTCATAACTATAACCTGCCGGTAATTGCTGCTCCGCTACTTGTTCAATGGCTTTGATGGCCTCTCCGGAACTAAAACCTGGTTTCGGGATGGCGTTAATCGAAATCGAATTAAATAAGTTGTATCTCGAAGCGGTTTCTGAACCATAAATACGGGTTAGTTTTACCAAAGTATTTATCGGAACCATTTCGCCATTTTTATTTTTTACAAATACACGGTCGATGGTTGTTGGATCGGCTCTGTCAGCAATATCTGCCTGGACAACCACTCTGTAGTATTTTCCAAATCTATTGAAGTCAGAAGCTTGGGCACTACCAAAATAAGCCTGCATCGTTTGTAAAATGTCTTTTACTTTGACGCCTAACTGGTCTGCTTTTTCATCGTTAATATCCAATTGCAATTGTGGGTAATCTGCTTTAAATGAAGTAAAGGCTACAGCAATTTCAGGGCGTTTCATTAATTCTCCGATGAAGTTTTGTGAAATACCACTAAACTTATCCAGTTTACCACCTGTTTTGTCTTGCAATACTAAATCCAAAGCTTCAACATTACTAAAACCGGGTACGGTTGGGAAACTAAATACGAAGAAACTTCCTCCTGAAATAGCACCTAGTTGGCCACGAACCTGATTCATGATATCATCAATGTTTTTAACCTCACCACGATCTTCATTTGGTTTCAGCAATACGAAAACAACTGCTGATGATGGGCTTGTAGAGTTTGTCAGAAGGTTAAAACCTGAAATAGCGGTTACAAATCGGGAAGATTCTAAAGCTTTTAAGGTATTTTCAGCTTCCGTCATTACCTTTTGGGTTCCGTCTAAAGATGTTCCTGAAGGTGTGTTTACTGCAATAGCGATAAACCCTTGATCTTCTGTTGGGATAAATCCGGTTGGAGTTCTTTGAACCATTATGACTGTAGCAACAGTAACCAGAACCAAACCTCCTAAGCTAACCCATTTGTTACGAATCAGGAATCTCAATCCACCAACATAACGGTTCGTTAAGGCAGTGAAACTCTTATTAAATCCGATAAAGAATTTTTCTTTGAATCCTTTTTTAGCATGTGGATCTTCTTCACCGTGTTCTCCTCCATGATTGTCTTTCAAGAATAAAGCGGCAAGGGCAGGGCTTAACGTCAAAGCGTTTATTGCCGAAATTACAATTGCAATTGCCATCGTAAAGGCAAACTGGCGATAGAAAACTCCTGTTGAACCTTCCATAAAACCAACCGGTAGGAATACAGCAGCCATTACCAACGTAATCGAGATAATAGCACCCGTAATTTCGTGCATCGCTTCGTGCGTAGCTATTTTTGGAGACAAACGTTTGTGTTCCATCTTGGCATGCACGGCTTCGACGACGACAATCGCATCATCGACGACAATACCAATGGCCAAAATCAAAGCGAATAGCGTCAATAGGTTAATCGAGAATCCAAATAATTGCATGAAGAAGAACGTACCTAAAATCGCTACCGGAACTGCAATAGCCGGAATCAAGGTCGATCTGAAATCCTGAAGGAAAAGGAAAACAACGATGAACACCAGTATAAATGCTTCCAATAGGGTATGTTCCACTTGTGCAATCGATTGGTCTAATGATACTTTCGTACTATAGAATATATTGTGTTTTATTTCTTTTGGGAAATCTTTTGAGGCCTTAACCATCAATTTGTTAATCGCAATCTGAATGTCATTTGAGTTGGAACCTGCCAACTGTATGATACCAATTACAACACCTTTATTACCATTCAAACGTGTTAAGCTGTTGTAGGAATACGCACCAAGTTCTACTCGGGCAACATCTTTCAGACGAAGGATAGAACCATCGGCATTAGAACGAATGGCTATGTTTTGATAGTCTTCCGGTTTGGTTAGCTTTCCTTTGTATTTGATAACGTATTCGAAAACTTCTTTACTTCTTTCTCCAAATTTACCTGGTGCGGCTTCTAAACTTTTGTCCTGAATAGCAGCCATAACTTCATTTGGCGTCACATTGTAAGTTGCCATTTGTGTTGGATTTAACCAAACACGCATAGAATAGTCTTTTGTACCTCCAAAGATGGAAGCAGAACCTACACCGGGAATACGCTTGATTTCCGGAATAATATTGATTTGTGCATAGTTGGCAACAAATGTCTGGTCGTATTTGGCCTCATCTTCGGTATACATACCGATTGCCATAATAAAACTGTTTTGCTGTTTTGCCGTAATAACACCTTGTTGTACTACTTCTGCAGGCAACTGACTTGTTGCTTGTGCTACTCTGTTTTGTACGTTAACGGCAGCCTGGTCAGCATCTGTACCTAATTTAAAGAAAACCGTAATTGCTAAAGTACCATCATTACTGGCAGTTGAACTCATGTAGGTCATGTTTTCAACACCATTTATAGATTCTTCTAATGAAGGTGCCACAGAACGCAAGACGGTCTCAGCGTTGGCTCCTGGATATACTGCAGTAACCAAAACTGATGGCGGTGCAATATCCGGAAATTGTTGTAGCGGTAATTTTGTAAGTCCTAGTACCCCTAATATCACCAATAAAATGGAGATAACAGTAGCCAGTACAGGTCTCTGTATGAATATTTTGAACATTTTTTCGCGAAAATTATTTTTTGTTAATTACTTGAGCAATTTTATTCGATTTCTCAGGCTGAATTGCCTGACCTTCCTGAAGTTTGTCGATACCGCTTAATACAATCTGATCGCCAGTTTTTACACCATCTTTGATAAGATAGTTGGTACCGCTTTTGCCAATAATTGTGATTGGTGCTTTGGTCACTTTGTTTTGTTTGTCTACAGTAAATACGAAAACTTTATCCTGCATTTCGATTGTAGCCGACTGTGGAACCAGAATAGCAGCATCGTGCTGAATTCCTAAACGGATTCTACCTGTGTTTCCAGAACGCAAAGTTCCGTTTGCATTAGGAAAAGTAGCACGAAGTGTGATGGCGCCTGTGTTTTTGTCGAACTGACCGTCAACCATATCAATTTTTCCTGTTTGGGTATGAGCGTTGTTATCAGCCAATATTAAAGTAACTGGTGGCAATTTTTTGATTTTGTCATCGATAGTATTTCCTGCATATTGTGCCTTGAAGTTAATGAAATCGCTTTCTCCTAAAGAGAAGTAAGCATATACTTCGTGAACATCAGAAAGTTTTGTCAACGGCTCAATATCTGTTGCTGAAACTAGGCTTCCTTGTTTTTTTGGTAATCTTCCGATGTAACCGCTAACTGGTGCCGTGATGGTTGCATAACCCAAATTGATTTTTGCTGAAGCTACCATTGCTTTTGCCTGATCTAAATTAGCCGTAGCAATTCTGTGAGAAGCTTTAGCTGTTTTTAATTGATATTCAGAAACGACTTTGTTTTGAACAAGAGGCGTTAATTTATCAATTTCCAATTGAGCGTTAATCAAAGCTGCTTCGGCACCGTGAAGGCTTGCAAGCGCATTGTTAAGCTGTTCACGAAAAGGCTGTTCGTTTATTTTGAACAACGGCTGACCTTTAGAAACGAAAGCCCCTTCGTCAACATATATTTTTTCTAAGTTTCCGCTTACCTGTGGACGAATTTCTACATCAACAGTTCCTTGGATAGAAGCTGGATATTCAGAATCTGTAGTAGTGTTAGCACTTTGGATGGCGTAAACTGGCAATGTTGGTGGTGGGGGAGCTGCTTGGGTTTCGGTCTTACCGGAACATCCCACAAGGACAACAGCGAGAACTAGGCTGGTTAAAATTATATTTTTCATTTTTTTTTGATTTTTGAATTTGTTGAACATTTGGATTGATTCTTGGTTTTTGCTGCGATACATTTTTTTGTAAGGATTTTAAAATAGAGCTAATTGTTTTGAAATCAGCATTTCATGTTGTTGTAAACCATTTCTGTTGTTCTGCGAAGCGTTCTTCCTGAGAACTGCTACACTGTTTTCTAAATCGCTACATTGTGATAGTTATTAGTTTGTTGGTATTCATTGTTGAATTATAATTAACCTTATTAAATTATCTAACGTTGTTAAGTGATAAGACGAAAAAATCCATAAATTTGCTGGCTTACCTAGTACTTTAGATTAGCATTAAATTATTTATCACTGTTAAGTATCAGGTTAAAAAAATAGAATTGATACTTTATATTATTGTTATTAAATCATTTATCAGTGTTAAGTGAAATTTAAAAAAATTAGACTTCTACTACCTGAATTGATTTAATGATTCCTCCAATTGCATCCTTAAGTATTTGATTGTTAATACTTGATGCTAACCCGTTGCCTACCATGTTGATTGAAATCAGTCCGTGGATAACTGAGAAAAAAGTGAAATACTTTTGTTTTATGACATCATCTGTTGGCTTTTGTCCTTTCATTAGCTTAGCTATTGCTTCCGTGAATAATTGGAAAGGAGCTTCAGCTTCTGGTACACGTTGCATACAACATGTCATTTCTACGCCAAACATTACCTGATAGAGTTCTTTATCTTCGAAAGCAAAATTCCAGTAAGCCATCCACATTTCTTCCAACTGTTGCGCCGGATCTTCTGATATGGATTTTGCTTTTTCAAGATTACAAGTCAGGCACAGGAACCCTTTTTTAGTGAGTTCGTGTAGTATGGCTTCTTTGTTTGAAAAGTATTCGTAAATAATAGGGGCAGTATATTCGATGCGGTCTGCGATTTTTCGCATGCTCAAACCTTGCCATCCTTCTTCTTTCACAATATAATAGGCAGCATCCAGGATGTTATGCCTGGTCTCTTCTTTTTGTCTTAAAATTCGATCTTTGCTTGCCATTTTATATAGTATTAAATAGTTTAACACCGTTAAGCAAAATTACTGCTTTTTTATAATACGAAACAAGTGAGTTATAAAATTTTCTTATGGGACTATAAAGAATATAGGATTTCTCTATAAAAAGCTGGTCTTTAGCTTGAAATAAAGATCGCTTTTTTGATTTAGACTCATGCCATTTTTTAAAATGATGATTAATTTTATACTAATGATCGCTATCAGAAAAACCAGAAAGAGCGGAAATCGTATGGAAAGTGCTTTTTGAATGAACGGACTTATAATCATAAGTATCGAAGCAATAACAGACAAAATAATCTGGATACTTACTATATTCTTCCCTAATTCTTTATTTTTTGCGTCTTTTGTCTTGTAGGTCAATAGTAAAGGCAGAATGACGTTTCCGTAAGGAAATACAAGTCCACACAGTGCGGAAAGATTGATTAGTTTTGCCCGGTCTATTTTATTATTGTCGTCTGTACTGGCAATTAAACTTTCGGGCTGGGTTTCTAATGATTCGGCAATAGCCTTTAGTGTAAAACCTTTGAGAATACTTCCGGCTTCAATTCTTTGAACGGTTCGTAATGAAAGTCCAGATTTTTGGGCAAGCTCCATCTGGGTCATGTTTTTTGCCTCTCTCAAAGTTTTAACGTTGTTCATCATATGCCCGTTTTCTGCTTTTGCATCACAAAGTTAAATGAAAAGGGATGATGATTATAGAAAACTTCACATCAAAATAGATTTCAATAAATGTAATTCTATACTTTGCGCCTTTGCGTCTTTGCGTGAAAATAATTGCTCGCAAAGACGCAAAGGCGCTAAGTTAAAATGCCTTAAAAAACAATCGCAGGAAACGAATTTCCTGCGATTGCTACTAACTCAAAACTTAAACTAATTACTTGTTGGAGTATACTCGAACATAATCAACGATAAATTCTTGAGGGAAAATGGAATCATCTACTTCTGGGCCGCCAAAATTTCCACCAACAGCTACATTTAATATAAAGTAGAAAGGCTGGTTAAAAGGCCAAACATCTTCTGTTTTATCTGCGGGATTAAAAGTAAAGACCAAAGTGCCATCAACATAAAAATCCATTTTGTCTTTGGTCCAGTCTACGCCAAAGGTATGGAAGCCTTCTTCGATGTCATCGAATCGGGTTTTGTGTGAACTGGCATGGTCACCGTGATTGGCTTTGGTATGCAATGTCGTATAAACCATATGCGGTTCTTTACCAACATATTCTAAAATGTCAATTTCGCCGCTTTTAGGCCATCCAACCTGTTTTATATTGGAACCAAGCATCCAGAAAGCAGGCCAGATGCCTTGCCCAACTGGAATTTTTGCACGGGTTTCCATATAGCCGTACTGGAATTCTTTTTTTCCGGCCGTGGTAATTCGGGTAGAAGTGTATTTGTTACCGTCTTTTTTTGCAGTGATTACCAGCTTGCCGTCTACAATTTTATGGTTTTCTTTGGTATAGAACTGACGTTCGTTATTTCCCCAACCGCAAATATTAGGGCAGCCGTCACCCAGCTCATAGTTCCAGACTTTTTCATTCAGTGTAGTACCGTCGAAATTTTCTTCCCATATGAGTTTTCCTTTTTTGACTTGTCCAAAAGCAGAGCAGCTGGCAAGCAGTAGTAGGATTGCTGTTTTTTTCATAAATGATTCTTTAGTTACTATAATTAAAATCGGCTTGTAATGTTGCCATGGAGCTACCACCTACAAATAGTTGAAAGTCTCCCGGTTCTGCTTCCCATATTTTTCTTGCCGAATAGAACTCGATTGTTTTTTCGTCAATAGTAAACGTGATGGTCTTGGTCTGTCCGGCTTTTATTTCTGTCAGTTCAAATCCTTTCAATTCTCTAACAGGTCGTGTAGCACTTGCAATCAAATCTCTGATATATAGTTGCACGACTTCTTTTCCGTCAACTGCACTGTTGTTTTTTACCTCAACAGAAACTTTTATTCTTCCGTTTTTGCTTAAAGTCTTCGAGTCCAATTTCAGGTTAGAATATTCAAATTTTGAATAACTTAATCCATATCCAAAAGGATATAGTGGCGTGTTTTCAATATCAGTATAATGCGACCAGAATACGCTTTCCGGATTATCTGTAGATGGCCTTCCTGTGTTTTTGTAATTGTAATAGATAGGAAGCTGACCTACATTTCTAGGGAAAGTCATTGGCAGTTTGCCGCTAGGATTGTAATCTCCATACAATACCTGAGCTATGGCATGGCCGCTTTGTGTTCCCAAATGCCAGGCTTCAACAATGGCAGGAATATTTTTTGCAGCCCATGGAATAGCAAGCGGACGCCCGTTTTGCAATACGAGCACAATATTTGGATTGGCTTTGTAAACCGCTTCAAGCAATTCTTGCTGTACGCCCGGAAGCGTAATATCGCTTCGGCTTCGTCCTTCACCACTCTGCAAACCGTGTTCACCCAATACCATAATTACAACATCAGCTTGTTTTGCAGCAGCTATGGCTTTGTCGAAACCGCTTTTGTCAGTCGTATTTATTTTTGTTTCCAGCATGAATCTCGGTTGGCCTAGGGCTACATCAGCTCCTTTTTCATAAACAAGCTGATTGCCTTTGTAATTTGCCATTCCTTCCAAGAAAGAAACAGCCGTATTATCATCGGCACCAATTCTCCAACTTCCTAACGGACTGGTTTTGTCGTCAGCCAATGCTCCAATAACAGCGATTTTCTGTCCTTGTTTTTTTAAAGGAAGCAGGCTGTTTTCATTTTTTAGGAGCACGATTGATTTTTTCGCCATATCTAAAACGCCATCGTGGAATTCTTTTTTCCCGGTATATTCTTTTTCCCGATTTTCATCGCAATATTTATAAGGATTGTCGAAAAGTCCCAATTCAAATTTTACCTTTAAGATTCTTCGAACGGCATCGTCGATTTTGTCTTCAGAAACTTTGCCTTCTCTTACCAGATCTGCCAAATGGCTCACATAACCGTAAGACTCCATATCCATGTCAGAACCGGCATTAGCGGCTTTCATGGCAGCATCTTTAAGGTCTTTTGCATAACCGTGAGGAATCATTTCGCCAAGCGAACCCCAGTCTGAAACAATAAAGCCATCAAACTTCCAGTCTCTTTTGAGAAGATCTCTCTGCAAGTATGTATTTCCTGTGGCAGGAATTCCTTCCAACTCGTTAAACGAATTCATAAAAGTGAGCACACCAGCATCGATGGTTGCCTTAAAAGGAGGTAGGATGATATTGTGCAACGTATTATCGCTGATGTCAACCGTATTGTAATCACGGCCGGATTCTGAAAAACCATATCCTGCAAAGTGTTTTGTACAAGCAGCCAATCGGAACTCATTCAGTTTATCGCCTTGAAATCCTTTGACACGGGCAATTGCAATCTGACTTCCCAGATAAGGATCTTCACCGGCACCTTCCATAACACGACCCCAACGGGCATCTCTGGAAATGTCAACCATAGGAGCAAAAGTCCAGTTTAATCCTGCAACGGCCGATTCTGCAGCAGCAATTTCAGCTGATTTTTTCATGGCTTCCAAATCCCATGAAGCTGCTTCTGCCAACGGAATAGGGCTAATGGTTTTATAACCATGAACGACATCAAAGCCAAAAATTAACGGAATACCCAAACGGGTTTCTTCCACAGCAATTTTCTGCAATGCCTTTACATCCTTAACACCACGCACGTTGAGCATTGAGCCTACGAGTCCTTTTTTTAGGTTTTCGTATTTTTTAGCGGCTTGTCCGTCTTTAGGAACCGGTCCCGTAACATCCCAAAAGCCATTGTATTGGTTCATCTGACCTACTTTTTCTTCCAAAGTCATCAGTTTCAACACAGAATCTACTTTCCGGTCTATGGGAAGCCTGTTTCTTTCTGAAAAATTATGTTGTTTGGAGCTGCTGCATCCCATAGCCAAAAGCACGGCTGCGGCAAATCCGTATCGTATTGTTTTATATTTCATTTTATTGGTCTCGAAATTTTATGATAGGCAATAATCAAGAAGGCTAGTAAGACTAACCTTCCTGATTAAAAGCGCAAGAGTTGGATTATTGGTAGACTCTTACGTAATCGACTTCCATAGCAGATTGTGTAAATGCAGGGTCGACAGTTCCGCCAAAAGTTCCTCCCATAGCAACATTCAGAATTAAGAAGAAGTTGCTATTGAATGGGGTAGAAGCTGAGTTTACAAATGAATGGAAAGCCGGTTGGTTGTCAATATAGAATTTAATTGACGTTGGACTCCATATCACTTTATATACGTGAAATTCCGATGATACATTGCTGGCCGTAGTGGTTCCGGTGTCGGCATTTCCACCTGAACGTCCCGGATAATGCAACGTTCCGTGTAAGGTGTTTGGGAAATTGCCTTTGTGTTCCATAATATCAATTTCTCCGCAAGCTGGCCAAGGATTGGTAGCATAGTTTTCACCAAGCGCCCATATAGCAGGCCATGTTCCTCCGCCTGACGGAAGTTTGGCTCTTACCTCAACTTTGCCGTATTTGAACTCAAATTTATTTTCTGTAACCAATCGGGCAGAAGTATAGTTTGAACCAGAGAAGTTTTCCGCTTTAGCAGTGATTTTTAATACACCATTTTGTACAACTGCATTGTCTAGTCTGTCGGTATAGTGTTGCAATTCGCTATTGCCCCAACCGCCGGCACCAAGATTGTACGACCATTTAGTAGGGTCAGGAGCACCATCAACTTCAAATTCGTCATTCCATACCATATTGGTATAATCAGGGTCGTTTCCGCCACCTTGAACCGGTGGTTGGTTGCTGAAAGTATGATACCATGCCAAGGCAGGATTACCGCCCATAACGGCTCTTACTACCAGTTTGCTTTCAGTAAGTTCCATGATTTCATAAGTGCTTTGTCCAATGTAATACCCCATAAATCCGTTATCAGAGAAAGTCATAGCCGTACCACGTTTTTTATCGGCTGGTACTAATGATTCACTAGGACTTAAGGCAACTGTTTTGACACCGCTGGTATTGTAATTCAGACAAAGGTCAGAACTTCCGGAACCGCCTCCTACGCCTAAGAATGAAGAATTAAAGAATGTTTTTCCTCCATTATTTAATTCATATTTCAAAACACCGTTTTCAACGAAGAAACGAAGTTCGTTATCATACAGGCAGCTACTATCCGGAGATCCTGCTTTTTCAAAAGGAGCCGCAGAATAATAGTTAGGATAGAAGTTTTTAGTAACATCTCCGTCATTTTGCCCAACACCCAAATGGCCAGGTACGGCTGCAGCCCAATACCATTTTTTGGAGCTTCCGCTTGTCAGAAGCGTGATAGCTTCCGGATCAGAGAAATTGCTGAATACGGTAACTTCAAACGAAGTATTACTTGCTGTTCCTCCTTTTCCGAGGGCAACTACGGTAACCGTATAGGTGTTCACTCCATTTCGGGTAAAGGTTTTTGTGTATACGCCTCCCGGTGCATTTTGGTTAGTTCCGTCACTGAAAAGGTATTTAAAACTAACGGCATTATCTGCAGTAGCTTTTAATATGACTTTTCCGGAACCGTCGCCATCAGGATGAGCTGCATCCTTGCCTACGATTTCATAGGTCAGTTCTATGTTTTTTGGAGCATCAAGACTGCCAAAAGTTTTGTCGTCATCCTGGCAACCGTTGACTATAAATAGCAATAGGGCTAATTTTCCGATATTTTTTAGTATGTTTTTCATCCCTTTTAATTTGAAAGTTTGACATCGTCAAAGTAGTAGGTTGCTCCGGTACCATTAGTTCCGAAATCAAAGAAGAGCACTACATTCTGATAGGCATTGTTGTTATTGATTCCTGAGAAATCATAAGTCAGTTCTTCCCAACCGTTAGCCACCGTTGTGGTGACAGGACGTTCAATGTTGATACTTGTGTTTGCTGAATTTTCGAGTTTCAACAAAACTGGAATTCCGGCTTGTGGTGACCATACTTTGATTTTTATCTTATGATAGACTGAAAAGTCGATTGGCTCTGTAAGTGTCAATGCTGTTCCAGCCCAAACTTCTGAACCTGCATTTTTGACAACACGGGCCACATTTGCCGTAGTGTTTATTCCTGATACGTTAGGATTAGCGACTTTTGTTGCAAAAGCACCTCCAAAATCGCCAAAACCATAATTGATTGTCGGAGATTCGAATGTCAATGGGAAGATTTTAGGTTCATCGCCATTTGTCAGGTAGATGTCGTCAAAATAATAACTGGCTCCGTTTCCTGGATTTCCAAAATCAAAGAAAAGAATGACTTTTGAATAGGATTGTGAAGTGTTGACTCCTGAAAAATCATAAGTTAGATATTGCCATGCGTTAGCGACAGTGGTTATCTGATCTACTTCATGGAAGATTCCTGCATCTGTAAGGTTTTCAATCTTTAATTTTACGACAGCACCTACTTGTGGCGACCATACTTTGATTCTGAATTTGTTTAAAGTTGAAAAGTTAATTGGACTGTCCAGTACCATAGTGGTTCCTCCCCAAGTGTCTGCTCCGTTGTTCTTTACTGTTCTTCCTACTTTTGAGCTCAGGTTGATTCCTGAAATATCAGGGTTGTTCACTTTGCTGGTTGTAACGTTTCCGAAATCGCTAAAAGAATAGTTTAGCGCAGCATTTTCAAAAGTTAGCGGCAATAGGATAGGGTTAGATATCACCACATTTTCTGTATGTGTTGTTGTTGCAACTCCACCGCTATAGGCTACGACTTTTACGGTATATGTACCTGTATTGCTGTAAGTATGTGTTACAGCCGGATCACCCTGCATGAACTGTATAGGTTCTTGTTGCGGATCTTCCCCGAAAGTGACTTCAAAGAAAGTTTCATAATCAGCAGCAGCCGTGACACCTATTGAAAAAGAATCTCCAACAACCGGAGTGATTGATACATCCAGATTTTCCGGAGCTCTGAAGGCAACCGTCAAAGGAAGTTCAACTTCGCTTGTTAGTCCGTTGATGGCTGTTGCAACGATTTTTACGCTGTATTGGCCTTCTGCATAGGTATGGTCTACTGTTGCTCCAACGCTTACTTCTGCTGGTTCTGTGGTAGTATCGCCAAAATAGACATCATATTTGACCAGTCCTTCTCCTCTTGGGGCGATGGTAACCAATCCGGAGTTGTCCTGCGTAATGGTAAACAAAGCGGAAAGATTAGTAGGGGCAGGTGCATTTGTAACAGAATCAAGGCTCGTATCGTCGCCAGAACATCCTATGAGGATTGTCAGCAACACTAAGCTTATTATTGATTTGAATTTTTTCATATATCTTAAATTTTAATATCCAGGATTTTGCTGCCAGTTTCCGGCTGAAAATTGAATTTCTTCGAGAGGAATAGGGAACAGTTCGTTTCTATCAGCGGTAAAACCGTCGATTTCGATAGCTGCTCTTCCGGTTCTTACCAAGTCAAAAAAGCGGTGTCCTTCTCCCATAAGTTCTCTTCTTCTTTCTTGCCAGATTAAAGAAGTAAGCGTTGTTCCGGTTCCGTTGATGTCATGATTGGTATCTCCAAAAGCGCGTCTTCTTACCTGATTAAGGTAGAATCTTGCTTTTGTATCATCAATTCCGCCTCTGTTAAAAGCTTCGGCTGCCATCAATAACACATCGGCATAACGAATAGCTCTGTAATTGTTCGGGTTGGTCAGGTTCAAATCCCCTGCAGCACCGCTACTTCGGGTTCTTGGGATGTATTTTTTGTTGAAATATCCTGTATGCTTGTAACCTACACCATAAGTGGCACCTGTTGCAGCAGCCCAGGCAGCGATGTCTAAAATGGCAACATCTTTTCTTAGGTCGCCTGCTTCGTAAATATCAACAGTTGCCTGTGTAGGTACATTAAAGCTGTATCCCGATGAAAATCTAGGTCCGGAATAGTTTCTTGGCCCGTTGAATCCAACAGCTACGTTTCCTTCACTACATTGAAGACACTCGAACCCTGCACCTTCAACATCAGTATACTGCACTTCAAAAACTGATTCGGCACCGTTTTCCTGTGCTTCTTCAAAAATAGTGTCGTAGTTTGTGATTAAGGAATAACCTCCGGTTACCGTAATTAAATTTTCCAGCGTTTGCGCCGCCAAATCAAATTTATCTTGGTATAGGTATACTTTTCCTAACAAAGCTTGCGCTGCGCCTTTTGTAACACGCCCTACTTGTGGAGCTGTTGGGTTTAAATCGGCAATAGCCAAAATCAGGTCGTTTTCGATGGAAGCATATACTTCTGCCTTAGACGATCTTGGAATAGTTTTTTCATCACCCAGTTTAAATCTTGCATCATGTTTCAAAGGAATACCTCCAAACCATTTTACCAATTCAAATTGGAAGTAGGCTCTAAGGAAACGTGCTTCTGCAATAATTTGAGGTTTGTTTGCAAAATCAGTTTTGTCTTTGAATTCCATGATATAGCTGGCTCTGTTGACCCCGGCAAACATCCAATCCCATACATTTTTTACGTTCGCATTGATGGGCGTGTGGATCATTTCGTCTACCTGTTGGAATCCGATAACATCATTCGCACTTTCTCCACCTGATAAGGTATTGTCAGAAGCAATTTCGCCTAATAATACATTGACATAAGTAGATTGCAATATATCGTAAGTTGCAACCAAAGCATTATAGTATTCTTGTTCGTTATTGAAGTAATTGTCTGCTCCAATGGAATAAGGAATTTCCCTATCTATAAAATCGTCGCCGCAGGAAACGGTTGAGAGGAGCGTTAGCGCCATAAAGGCTGTGATTATATTCTTTTTCATTTTTGTCATCAA
This sequence comes from Flavobacterium microcysteis, assembly GCF_006385255.1. Lineage (GTDB taxonomy): Bacteria > Bacteroidota > Bacteroidia > Flavobacteriales > Flavobacteriaceae > Flavobacterium > Flavobacterium microcysteis. The sequence continues at coordinate 111,169 of NZ_VFJE01000049.1, read as the reverse complement.
TTAAAAATTAACATTTACGCCAAACAGATACGTTCTTGGGATTGGATAAAATCCTCTGTCAACGCCACCACCAATAGGATTTCCGTTAGAAGCTCCCGGATCGTAACCCATGTATTTTGTAAAAGTGTAAAGATTGTTTACGCCAGTATAAATTCTTAATCTTGAGATTCCTGCTTTTTCTGTGAATGCAGAATTTATCGTATAACCTAATTGTACGTTTTGAATTCTCAAATAAGAAGCGTCTTCAACAAAATAATCTGAGAATACATTGTTGGCTGTAGCTGCCGTAGTAACTCTAGGAACGCTATTGGTAGAACCTTCACCTGTCCATCTGCCTAATGTATAGTTCATTCTGTTGACATCGTTTTGTGTTCTTTCATAAGCTCTCACCATATCGTTTCCGATGGATGCAAAAGCATAGGCAGTGAAATCAAATCCTTTGTAGTTCAGGTTAATGTTTAGTCCCATGGTCACATCTGGTATAGGACTTCCCAGGTCTGTTCTATCCTTAGCATCGATTACGTTATCACCATTAACATCTACAAAACGCAAATCGCCCGGTTTTGCTTCTGCTCCCAAAGCCAATTGTGATGGATGCGCATCAACTTCGGCCTGGTTTTGGAAAATTCCGTTAGTTTTATAGCCAAAGAAGTATCCCATTTCATGTCCAACTTCCATTCTGGAAGTAGTCGTGCTAGTCCCAAATAGGCCTCCATCTATAAATCCTGTACCGTTTCTTACTCCGGTTACTTCGTTTTTTAGCGTGGTAATATTATAGTTGACATTGACAGAAAAATTATCAGATATTTGCTCTTTATAATTTATTGCAAATTCAAAACCTGAGTTACGGACATCTCCTGCATTTATTACAGGTAACAGTCCTCCCGGCCCTCCAATTCCAGTAATTGCAGAAACTGGAACAGCACCAAGTAGTAGATCTTTTCGGGTATCGATAAAATAATCTGTAGCAATTTCAACTTTGTTGTTGAGTAGGCGAAAATCCAAACCTACGTCAAATTTTTTAGCGTCTTCCCATTTAACGGCAGGGTTAGCCAATAGCCCTATAGCATTTCCATTGACAAGTTGTCCGTTAAAGATGTATGTTCCTTCACCACCCAGTGATGAGATATAAGCGTTTGTCGTAATTTGGTCATTTCCAAGACTACCATAGCTTCCTCTTAATTTCATGAAATTGATGAATTTGGATTCTTTGAAAAAGCTTTCGTCAGAAATTACCCAGCCTGCTGTTACAGAAGGGAAGTAGGCTACACGATTAGAAGGCCCGAATCTGGTAGACATATCCCTGCGAAGCATTGCCGATAATAAATATTTGCCTTTAAAGTCGTATTGGAATCTTCCAAAATAAGATAGCCTTCTTTCGTCATAAGTGTAGGAACCGGCTGCTTTTCTGTCAACATAACCTGTTGTTAGTGAAATATCGGCAAATTCCCATGAGTTGTTCGGTACGTCGAATCCTGTTGCATTCAGACCGTTTCCATATTCTTTATATACGGTAGTACCTAAGGTTAAACCAAAGTTATGATTTTCTGCCACTGTCTTTTTATAAGCTGCATACAAGTCAAAAGTATATCTGTTATCGTTGATAGCACTTTGATCTACGCTGCTTCGTGGGTTATTAAAGACTTTTCCAGGACCGTAATTAACCATCTTATTGAAAGTTTTTCCTTCGCTGTTTGAAGTTTCAAAACCAATACGGCCAGTTACTGTTAAATCTTTAATTACATCATATTCTAGGGCAAAGGAACCGTTTATTCTTTTAAGATTATAGGAATTAAAAGTGTTGTCAATTTGTGCTATCGGATTGATGATTTCAAAACCGATATTACTACCCGGAACATTTACATCACCACTAGGCAATAATGTAGGGTTCCCGTTTTGATCGTAAGGTTTATAGATGGAAGGCGTGTTGAGTGCATTAAATAAAACTGATCCCAAAGCATTTTCACTGAAAGTTCGGGAGCTCGTATACAAATACATCACGTTAGCCTTTGCTCTTAATTTGTCAGTCAAGTCAGCATTTAGAGCCAAACGTGCCGTGTTTCGCAGGAAATTAGACTTATAGCCGCCTACAATACCACCCTGGTCCAAATGTGATCCGCTGATGTTGTAAGTAACCTTATCTGTTCCGCCACTTGCTGATAGGTCATGGCTAATGATTGGCACTCCGGTATCAAAAACCTCGTTCTGCCAATCCGTTCCTTTTCCTAATGCTGAAACATTCGGAAACGGTAATGGGCTGCCTGCATTGGCATAACTTTCGTTCAATAGCAAACCATATTCCGTAGCATTTAATAACGGAAGTTTTCTGCTGGTTTCCTGAGAACCCATATAAGTGTTATAGGAAATTCTTGTTTTTGAGTTTTTCTTTCCTGATTTGGTAGTGATTAAGATAACACCGTTCGCACCAATAGTTCCATAAATGGCTGCTTGTGCATCTTTTAGTACCGTAAGGCTTTCGATATCGTTTGGATTCAGCAATCCGATATCTTGAATAACGTTACCATCTACTATAAAAGTAGGCCTGTTTTCACCATTGGTACCAATACCTCTGATTCGTACATCAAGATTACCACCCGGTCTTCCGGATTGTGTGGTTACATTGACTCCGGAAACAGTTCCTTGTAGAGCCTGTTCGAGCTTTATTGGGCGTAAATCTTCAAGATTTTTGCTGCTTACGATTCCAACAGATCCGGTTACTTCTCTTTTTGATTGGGTTCCGTAACCAATCACTACGACTTCCTCTAGCGATTCTGCATCCGGTTTTAGTGTTACTGTGATTGTTTCGTTTTTAGTTACTTTGAATTCACTTTTGGAGAAGCCAACGTAGCTAAATACTAAAGTAGCACCCGATGGAACGCCGGATATTTGAAAGTTTCCATCTAAATCCGCTATTGTTTGTAGTGTCCCGTTTTTTACGACGACAGTTGCTCCAGGTAGTGGGAGTCCTGTTTGAGCTTCAGTTACCTTACCACTTATTTCATATTCCTGCGAATAACAGAAAGATGAAAGTAAGATGAAAGCAATGAGGAAAAAGTTTGACTTCATATAATTTGTTTTTTGTGATATCTAAAATTAGGAAGTCTTGTATGAGAATATGATAAATAGAACCACAACAAAAAATATACAATTCAAAAAAATATTTTAAAAATTGCATTATCAGCAAAAGAAAGCGAGTATTAACAGTAATTTAAGAGATTTTTAAACTTTTGCTAACATGCTTAATCCTAAGCCGAAAAAACCAATTACAACGTTGTTGTTGTGGTAATGTATAGGTAAATTTTGTGTTTGTTGTGGTTTGTTATATTGAAAGTATATACTCTACAAGCCCATCTTCATGGGATAAATCCATTTTTTTACGCAAACGATATCTTTTTATCTCAACACTTCGTACAGAAATGTTAAGTAATGGAGCTATTTCTTTTGAAGAAAGATTCAATCGGAGGTAAGCACAAAGTCGCAGGTCGTTTGGCGTTAACGAAGGATGCAAGTTTTTTACCTTTTTCAGAAAATCTTTATCGGCATTGTTAAATGCATCCTTGAAAATATTCCAGGTATCTTCTTCGCTGATGTTTTTATTGATGGTTGTAATAACCGATTTGATATTCTTGTTGCCTTCTTCGGAATTTCTTTTCAGGTCATCTTTAATCAGGCTTAACAATTCGTTCTTTTTGATGAGGCTCATCGTTGAAGCTGCCAGTTCACGGTTTTTGCTTTCAAAGTCCTGTTCGAGCTGCTGGTTTTTGATTTTCATCAGTTGCTGTTGGCTTTCCAATTCTTTAATTTCGAGCAGTCGGTTGTTTTCTTCGATTAGCTTTTCTTTTTGCTCGTGATAGTAATTTTTATAGGCACGGTTGATGAAGTAGGCCATCACTATGAAAATGATGATGTAGATAATAACCGCTAATGTAGTCCTATACCAAGGTTTTAAGATAGTAAAGGTGTAAGAGATGGTATTTTCAGACAATTCGCTGCCTATTTTGGCACGTACCTTAAACGTATAATCGCCCGGCGGAAGGTTTTTAAAATTTATAGTTGGCTTATTGCTCCATTCGCTCCATTCTTCCTGATAGTTTTCAAGAAGAAACTGGTATTCGGCATTAATATATTTATTGAATTCGGGAACAGTATAGGAGAAAGTGATATTATTGTTTGCAAATTTAAAATCGGAATGTTCATCCATTAAGGCATGCCTTGGACTTTCGTTGGACTTATTGACCAGAATACCCGACATAAAAACCTTGTATTTGTTGAATTTGAGATCGTCTATATTAATGGTATAATAGCCGTCTGTTGTTCCGATTAAGTAAACAGAATCGGATATTTGGGTAATATTCTCATAACCGAGCATCGAATTGCTAAGTGAAGACGGAATAGGGATAATATTGTGCTTGAGTTGGGTGCTCAATTTTCCATATGAAAAATAATTGATGTAGTTTTTGGTAAAGAACCAAAGCCTGTTGGAATTATCGACCATCAATTTGCCCGATGTGTAACCGTCTTTTTCAAAAACACGGCTCAGAATGGTGTCTTTCTCAAATTTTTTGGTCTTTGGATCCAGTCTGAAGATGCCACTTTTATAAGAATAATAAAGACTTCCGTTAAATTCTGTCAGACCGGCATTTTTTCCTTTGGTTGGATAGGAGTAGGTTATGACTTCATTTGTTTTGCGCAGGTCACGATCCACTTGAAAACGGAAAACGCCCTTGTATTCATGACTGACATATATTTCCAGGTTTTTTGTGATCTCGAAATATTTAGAGGAGTAGTCAAATCCATCTATTTTATTTCTAAACGACCATTGCCCGTTTTTGTTTTCTATGACAGAGACTCCGTAATAATTGCCTTGGATTAGTAAATCTTCTCGGCCCGGTACGTTTTCAAATTTCCAGGTTCCGGAAGTAATAAAAATAGAGGTTGCCTTATTTCCATTGATGATAAATGTACCAGAATCATGGCCGCAAAATAAAGTGCCTTTATAGGAATAGAGTGCCCAGACTTGTCCTTTAGTACCGTCGATGAATTTAAAATCTTCTGCCGAGCCATAATTTTTATAAAACAATCCCTGATTTGTTCCTACATATAGTTTTCCATCATGGAGGATGGAAGTATAGACGGTTCCCAGTATTCCGGTATCGTCAGCAAAAGAACGTACCGGAGAGTTAATATTGATACAGTTGATTCCGTTATCAAGCCCAATCCAGATGTTCCGATCATGATCTTCAAAAATCGAAAGTGCCGTATTATTACTCAATCCTTTGTTTTGGGTAATATGATACAGCATCTTTCCTTCTTTTGAAATGATGAATATACCGTTTGAAACACTGCCTAAAGCAAAGCTTCCGTCAGAAAGTATCTGGCTGCTGTAAATGCTGCTGGCGGAAAAATCAGCGTCAGCTTCTGTATGCCATTTGTCAAATTTAGCATTGGAATAGGTGTAGAACCCGTTGAATTGCGTCTGTAAGAGCAGTCCGCCATTTCTGGAAAAAATGTTGACAATCTTATTTTTTAATAGGATAGGATCATTGGAAATTAGCTTGCCTTGCCCGTTTTCAATTTCAAAAAGCCCTTCGGTATAGGTTTGATAATAGATAGCATCATTAACTTTAAAGGCTCTTGAAATAGCTCCTTTTGGAGAAATAATCTTAAATTTAGATGTTTTGGTATCGTATAAAAATATTTGGTTGAGCGATTGAAAGATAACCCATTGGTCATAATCGATGATATTCCAGATTTGTTCATCATCCAACATTTTGTTTATAATTGGCTTGCTGAGTGAAGTATATTTTAATAAGCCGTTTTTTTGCCTTTCCCAATAACCAAACTCCATATAACATCCTGTATAAATCCTATTGTTGATGGATTTGGCTGACCGGATAATGGTTTCGTTTGGCGATGGATAAAGCGTCCAATTGGCTCCATTGAACTCTAAAAGTCCTTCATTGTTGGCAAAGTAGATAAATTGGTTATCGTCCTGGGTTATCATCCAGTTTTGATTTCCGGCACCATACATATTGGAGGCATATTTTAGGATAGGAGGAAGCTCTTGGGAAAAACTTGATAAATAGCTAAATAGGACTAATATGAGTAGTTTTTTCGACAAAATGTATAGGGATTAGGTTCTTTAAGCATTACGAATATACGATTTGAAATGAAAACTTTGCAAGCGTAATTTTGATGTATTGCCGTTATATCACAATTTTTAGCCAGTTTTTTAGTTATATTTTCAAAACACAACCTATGAGAAAGAATAAGATTTTGATTTGCACGGCTGCCGGAATAGGTTTGCTATTCACATCCTGCAATTCAGATAATGACAGTTTTGAGAGAAGCATTGCTGGAAAATGGAATTACAACAAAACGATAGTTACAACAGGAAATGGCACTCCGGTTGACCAAAGTTATGTAGGTCACGAAAACGGCTGTGAGAAAGACCATGTCGAGTTTAATGAAGGAGGCATTTTCCGAAATGTTTTGATGAACAAAGACCAGAATAATGCTTGTGTTGAAGATGCCAGCCAGTCTACCTGGGCGAAAAACGGAAATACGTTAACGATTGGGACAGATACGTATCAGGTTACAAAATTAAACGGCTCAGAATTGCGGTATGAAAATACGGTAGATGTGAGCGGCGTTCCCGTAAAAGTCGTCAAGGTTTTTACGAAAAACTGATTCCGGATTAATAAAAAAGGCTCCTACATTAGGAGCCTTTTTAATTTAAACTATCTCAGCACTTAGCCCGGCTTCTAACAGCTGGGTACACTGGGGTTTCAATTCGTCTAACGAACCGGTTTTTACAGTACATTTTCCTTTATAATGCACAATGATAGAACATTGTTCAGCTTGCTCGGAAGTATGATTGCAGACCCGTATCAAGGTATCGATTACATGGTCAAAGGTATTCACATCGTCATTATAAAGAATAATTTCATTGTTTAAGGAAGTCAGTTCTTCAACCAGTACTTCTTCTAAAATTTTTTCTTTAGTACTCATATTCAAAATTTTGTCTAATTTACGTATTTCAGGGCTACCCAGTTGTTTTTTTGATGTTTTTTAACATAGGTTAGTCCTTTCTCAGTGCATGAAGCATCAATCACGGGAATGTCTTCTTCATAGAAACCACTCAAGAAAAGTGTACCTCCAGGATTCAGGCAATCTACATATTGCTGCATATCTTCCAATAGTATATTTCGGTTGATATTGGCGATAATTACATCATAATTGCGTCCGGCAAGTAAAGCCGCATCACCTTCGTAAACCGAAATATGATGACAGTCGTTACGTTCTGCATTTTCAATGGAGTTTAAGTAACACCAGTTGTCAATATCTATGGCATCAATAGGTTGAGCGCCTTTCATTTCGGCCAATATGGCTAAAATCGCTGTTCCGCAACCCATGTCAAGCGTTTTCTTTCCTACTACATCCGTTTCAAGCAGGTGTTGTATCATCATGTGTGTCGTTTCATGGTGTCCGGTACCAAAAGACATCTTAGGCTCGATAACAATATCATATTTAGCATCCGTCTTTTCATGAAAAGGAGCACGTACATGGCAGATTCCGTCAACATCAATTGCTTCGAAATTCTTTTCCCATTCTTCATTCCAGTTTACCTGCTCAATTTCTTCTATCGTATAGCTCACGGTAAATTCAGGTGAGGTCAATATGAAAATATCTTCAAGTACATCTTCAGTCCAAAGTGCTTTCTGGATATAAGCTGTAACTCCAAATTCAGTTTCAACGAAACTTTCAAATGGTTTTTCGCCCAATTCGGCTACAAGAATTTCCGAACCCAGTTCTTTTGGTTCTACTTTGAAGTGATATCCCAGATAGGTATTTGCCATAACATTAATTTTTTGCAAAGGTAATATTATCATAACATTCGGCAGTTAAAATTAATATTAAGTTTGCGCTATGATAACGTATGCTTATTTTTATACAAAGAAAAATAACATTTGTTTCCTGAGTGTTTCCAAAATGTGAATTAACTTTTGTCGAAAATTACACTAATCAAAATTTAAAATGAAAAAAATATTACCGCTATTTCTGTTGTTTCTGGGATTGGCCGCACAAGCACAAGACATTAAGGTTAGTACAAAAGACAATGACCTGAAACTTCCAACCTTGCCTTATTATAATTTTGGACGCGGTTTGGGACTGACATCTCCAGATAGCCTTTTCCAGTTGAATATCCGTTTCAGGATGCAGAATAGGGTAACTTATATCCAAAATGAGGGCGAAGAAGCGGCTTATGACGGACAGGTGAGACGATTGAGATTGCGTTTTGATGGTTATGTAGGTAATCCGAAATTTCTATACGCATTGCAGCTTTCTTTTGCTCCGGGTGATGTTGGGGAAATAGAAGAAGGAGAAAATATCAATATTATTCGTGATGCGGTAGTTTACTACAGACCTAATAAAAGCTGGAGTTTTAACTTTGGACAAACCAAACTTCCGGGTAACAGACAAAGAGTTAATTCTTCGGGTGGTTTGCAGCTGACAGACCGATCTATCAACAATGCAAAGTTTACGATTGATAGAGATTTTGGTTTCCAGGCACATTACTTAAATGATTATGCTGAAAAGTTCTCCTATAACGTCAAGACAGCCGTGAGTACCGGAGAAGGAAGAAACTGGACAAAAAGTAACGATAATGGAGTAGCGCTTACCGGAAAAGTTGAAATCTTGCCATTTGGTGCTTTTACAAAAGACGGAGTTTATTTTGAAGGAGATATTGCCCGTGAGAAAAAGCCAAAATTGATGCTTTCGGCAGCTTTCCAACAAAACAACCATGCCAGAAGAACACAAGGACAGTTGGGTGATGATTTGTTTGAGCAGAGAACCATGAAATCGGTTATGTTGGATGCAATTGTAAAATACAATGGTTGGGCGGCCATGTCAAGCTATATGTCAAGAACAGCGAATAATCCGGTTACAGTTAATCCCGAAGATGCACAAGATATAAAGTATGTATTTACCGGGAGCGGAATGGATTATCAGTTGAGTTATCTTTTTCCTACCAATTATGAAATTATTGGAAGATTCTCTACACAAAAAGTAAATGATGATATCAGGCAATATGCACCAAACACCAAACAATACAGCATTGGACTTACAAAATACATCTGGGAACACGCTTTTAAACTTCAAGGTGAGTTGACATTAGACGACTTGAATTATTTTGACGGAAGTACTAAACAGAATTGGTATTTGAGATTCCAGGTTGAAATAGGAATTTAATTACCAAAAATATATAATTTAATAAGCTGGCTCTCTATTCTGAAGTCGGCTTTTTTGTTCCAAAAAAATAAATTTTTAAGCCTCGTAAAACATAATTTATTTAATACTATTTTCGTTACAGATTTGATTAAATTTCTGTTATGAAAAAGCTTGGACTGATTTTGTTTTTGTGTGTAGCTTTTTTTTCTTGCGAGAAGAAAAAGATAACACATTCTTTCTGTTTTTGGAAAACGGAATGGTACACTAATGATGAAGATTCAACACTGCAAAGCCAAATGGGAGTAAAGCACTTTTATGTCCGTTTTTTTGATGTAGACTGGAATCCTTATGACAAAGAACCGCGTCCGGTGGCAACCTTACAGGTCTCTTACCAATCGTATGCAACTACTGAAATTACTCCAAGTATTTTTATCACGAATAATGTGCTTTTGAATTCAAGCAAAGAGCAACTGGATACGCTGGCAAAAAACATCCAGAAAAGAATGCGTCTGGTTCTTGATAAAATTCAGGAGGAAGAGAGCAGAAAACATGCCTATGATTATGCTGCCAAGGTTAATAGGCCTTATGAATCTAAGCTTATCGATCATATCATGGAGGACGAAAAAAAGAAAGGTACCAAGATGCCTAAAGAAGTTCTTATTGACTGTGACTGGACGGTCAAATCAAAAGACAATTATTTTTACCTTTTGGAAAAATTAAAACAGCCCGACTATAAGTTAAGTGCCACGATTCGTTTATGGCAGTATAAATATTTTGAAAAGGCAGGAATTCCGCCGGTAGATAAAGGTTTGCTGATGTGTTATAACCTCAGCAGTCCGAGTGAACGGAAAACAGAAAACTCCATAGGTACAAGCCGTGAAATACAAGAATACATAACACATAGCGACTACAAGCTTCCGTTGGATATTGCATTACCAATATTTAGTTGGTCGGTAGTATTTAGAGGCGACCAATTTAAAGGAATTATTTCTGATAATAGTATTGCCGATTTCAAGAAAGACACCCTGAATTTCAAGAAAACGGCAGATAATAAATATGTCTTTAAAAGTGATATGGTTATAGGCGAAAGCTATTTTAGGAATGGAGACGAAATCCGGATTGAGCAAATTTCAGACGATGAAATGGAAAAGATGATCCGGCATATAAAAAAGAAAATCAAGCTGGAGGACAACGCAAAAATCACATTCTTTTCTTGGGATACTAAATTCATACAAAATTATGGCACCGATAAAATCAACTCGTATTATGCGCAATTTGAGCGTTAGCCTCTTTTTGCTTTTCACGGTTTCTTCTTTGGCTTGCGGCTGGTATGAAACAGCCGAAACAATCCGGCTTGCCCTGTTTCGTTCAGAACGAGCTGGCTCGGAACGATTGAGGAGTTTTTATTATTCTTCAGATAATTATTTCCAGACTTATGTAAGTTCTAAGCGTGACCAAATAGAAAACTGCAAAGAATGGCAGAAGGAACTGGGAGGCAATGTGAAATGGGAAGATGTGTATAAGTTGCAATATGAAACCGATTCTGAAAAATTCCAGACGGCCTATAAAAGCAATACCTTAAAAGAAACCTTCAAAGGAAATACATTTATAGAAAACCTGACTTTGCCTAAAAATAAGGAGCTTCTAGATTATTTCTCCGATGCCAAACATACAGAGTATTACTATTCCGGAGTTGGAAAATGGGAAAGCTGGGGTAATCTGGACCGAAATTATGATACAGAAGAAAAAGGATTTCCAGAGTTTCAGAAAAAATTAGAATCGGCTAAAACCGAATTTTTAAAACAACGTTATGCTTATCTTTTGATGCGTTCTTATACTGTTTCACCAAAAGAAATGGTTCGTCTGTATGACACCTATTTTGCAAATTCAACAAATAAGACCATACTGCAGCCTTGGGCACTTTTCTTTAAGGCAATCAGTACAGAAAATACAGCAGAAGCGAACTATTATCTGAGTCAGGTTTTGGCTTCCTGTGATGATAAATCGTTTGTAACGATGCAAAGATTTAGTAGGGAACAGACAGATCAGGCACTTTCTCTAGCTAAGAACGATACCGAAAAGGGAAACATTATAGCAATGCGTGCTTTAAGAAATCCGGCACCTGCTTTTGAAGACATTAAAAAAGTATATGGATATATTCCGCAGAGCGAGTATTTCAGTTTTTTGGTAGGAAGGGAAATCAATAAGCTTGAAGACTGGATTTTTACACCAAAGTTTACCAGGAATGGCCCATCTGTAAAACTTTCTGAAGAGCAATGGTATAAAGATTATGAAGTCGCCAGGCAGCAGAACTATGAAAAAGACATCAAATATCTTAGAGAATTCAGGGATTATCTGATTAGTGTTTTTCCAAACTTATCAGGAGAACAGCGAGATTATATGAGCAGTGCCATTGCGCAGCTTTGTTTTATGGATGATGAAATACAGTTGGGCAAGCAATATGCTTCGTTAATTTCTCCTAACGCAAATCCTTCAATTGTGGCTCAAAAGAACATACAGCTGGCATTGGTTGAAGTAAAGTTGGGCGATATCAATTCTGAAAAGACAAAAACAATCATACTCAATTCCATAAACGGACTTTCTGATTTGGCTGAAAAAGACCATTCACTTTTTAAAGGCCTTTATTCGCTCACCAGACTTATAGGTTATGAATATGAAAAAAAGAAAGATATTGCTACGGCTGGATTCTTATTTGCCAAGTCACAGCGATATAAGACCTTTACTTATGGCTATGATGAGTCGGATTATTTTAGTAATTATCCAGAATTGAATTATGATCCTATAGGTTATTTTGACCGATATGCTTCTGAAAAAGATATGGAAGAAGTGATAGTACTTCTTGGGAAAAAGAATAAGACTGTTTTTGAAACTTATTTATGCAGCGGTACGGCTCCAATTGATTTTTACAGAGATGTGAAAGGAACTATTGCTTTTAGGAACAATAACCTTGAACTTGCTGAAAAAACATTTGAAAGCATGGATCAGAATTTCTGGAAGAACGCTTATCAGTATGCTAATTATCTGAATGAAAATCCTTTTGTTCCGAAAGCTTTGGCGTATAAAGACAAGAAAAATTTTAATTATGAGTTCAATAAAACAAAGTTTATACAGGAGCTTATTCGTCTCAAACAATCCAATACGCCTGAGAGCTTGTTAAAATTGGGACATGCCTATTATAATGTCAGTTACTTTGGGAATTCATGGATGATGTCGAGCTATGCAAATAATAATTATCATGATACAGATGCAAATTCAGATTATTATTTTATGACCGATACTACGGAGCGTCGTAAGCTTTTCCAAAACGGTAATTATTATAGTTGCACAATGGCGAAAGACTTTTATAAAAAAGTACTTGAAAATGCAAAATCCAACAAAGAACAAAAAGCAATGGCTTTGCTGATGATTCATATCTGTAACGAGAATGCTTTTTCTTTTAATCAAGATTACGATTCAAAAGAAACCTACAAGGCAGGGAAGGAGCTTTACGATTTTTATTCAGAGTATAGCGATACGAAGATATTTAAGCGTTATAGCTGCCCGCTTATGGAGAGTTATATAAAGTAAATAATTAAAAACTTAGCGTTTTAGCGCCTTTGCGAGCTATTTTCACGCAGAGGCGCAGAGTCGCAAAGCATAAAAGCCCGTTCATATCCGATCGGGCTTTTTTTATCATAGAATCTTATGTGAGATAGCAAATAAAAAGCCGGTTTCAGGACGAAACCGGCTTTTGAAAGAGGAAGGTAAAGGAAGGATTACTACTTCACAACAAGTTTCTTTGTAATTCCTTCTGAAGTTTTTACCAGATAAATACCTGATGCGAATGATGAAGTATCTATTGTCAAGGCTTGTTTCGCCTTATGAATTGATTTTCCTGTATAGTCGAAAACTTCGATATCGGCTATTCTGTTAAAGTATACGATTCCGTCAACTGCTGGGTTCGGGAACAAAACGAATGTTTTAGGCTCGTTTTCGAATCCTGGGACAGAAAGGTTTTCAGCGTTTATTTCAAACAAAGTCAACGTACCGCTGATTTCATTAGCTACTATGATATAACCTTTGTTGGTAGGGCTGTTTTCGGCTTTGATGTATGTAATACCTTCCGGACCATGGTCGCCCGCATAAGCAGAAACGCTACGGTTGTTTTTGTAATCTACAAATTTCACATCATTTGGATTGGTTACGTCATATACCATAACGCCTCCGATTCTTTCCAGGCCAATAAAAGCAAACGTTTTTCCTGCAATTTCAGCAAGAGTAACACCTTCCGGTTCCGGACCTTTGGCACGGCTTCTTCCTTTAGCTACGTTATCTTCGTGGTCAGCATTAAATAATGCGCTGATAGATGGTGTAAAAGCAGTATACATTTCGAAATCGTCACCGCTATCAAAAACTAGTTGTTTAGTGTCCGTATTAAAGATGGAGAAAGAACGTCCACCCAAAGCATAGATTTGTTCAAAATCAGCATCAGCATCAGAATTACCTGAAAAGGCAGACACTCTGAATCGACCTGCATTATAGCTTTCTTTTAGCATAGCAGCTTGTGGATAGTTTACAGCATCCAATCCGTAACCTGAAGCTCCGACAGTGATACGCTCAACGAATCCGGTGTATTCTTTTTCGTCACCTTCATTTGCTGTTACGATATAATTAGAACCTCCAGCAGAGTAGGTAGCGATTCCATCAGGCTGGTAGAATGATTTTATTGGCCAGTTGGCAATCAGGATTTGTCCGTTGTTATCAGAAATATCAGCTCCGTTTCCAACTACGCTCATGTCTTTTGTGCCTAATGCCCAAATAGAAGTGTACGTATTGTTTGTCAGGTTGATTTCAGCTATAGCGTTGTTTTCCTGCAAAGCAACCCATGCTTTTTGAGAATCAGCACTGATAGTAATATATTCTGGTTCAAGATCTCTTGACAATGTGCTTGATGCTTTTAATTTTCTAACACCGCTAGCGATAAGAGCTGATTCCTGGCTGTTGAATTGCGTAAACAGCATCGTAGTTACGTTAGATTGTGAAAGTGAAGCAATACCGCCTGAAATGTCAATTACGCTAACAGAACCTTCTGGGTCAACAGTGTAATCTGCATTAGGCTGCCCTTCGTTAGCTGTCAATACTTTTGTACCGTCTGGTGTGAAAGTAATCATGTCAGGAAGTGCACCAACCGTAACTTGTTTTTGGAAAACACCATTTGTATTGAAAAACACTACAGAACCGTCGAGAGCTTCGTTTGTATTTGGCGATGCTACAGCAACAATTCCATTTTTAACAGCAACGCTTGTCACGCCTCCATAAGGATTCATGTTGATAGAGGTCACTATCGTCAAAGCAGTTGGATCTGCGAAATCAATAATGTCAAGATAACCTGCAACAGCACTTGTAGTGAACAATCGTTGAGAAACAGGATCGTGTACTACAATTTCACAAGTACTGTTATTGCTTCCTGATGGATCAAAACTTCCGATATAGTTCAATTGGATATCATTATTTGGAACTTTTGCAGTTCTGTCGTTATCCTTGATGTAGATAGTAGCCATTGGATTTCCAGTAATAGTATATCCAACAGGGTTTTCAAGGCTTAATACGAAATATTCTGCCTGTTGTTCAGGAGTTGTATCGTCAATAATTGGAATCTGAATGGTCTGTGCCAAAGAGCTGGCAGAAGTAAAGTTTAATGTTCTTGTAGTGAACGTAAAATCATTAGAATCAGCTGTGCTGAATGGAGCCGATTTTACAACTAAGTCTACTGAGCCAGTTGCAGCTGCAGCAAGATTGACAACAAAATTCAAAACTCCAGCATCTTCATTAACTGTAATAAAATTAGAAGCCAATGATAATGTAGCATTAAAGCTGAAGTTGTAAGTGTAAGGACAAGCCATGGTAGTACCAGAAGCATCCTGGATATTGCTGATCACTAAAGCATAATTTGTAGCAGAAGCAAAAGGAGCTGAGAAAGTTAAAGTAGCAATGTTGTTTACTACGTTAATCGAGCTAAGGTTAGCAACTCCGGTATAATTAGCAACGTTTGAAGCCGATGCGGTATTCAGGTTAGCATTAAATGTGATCTGAAGTGTAGTGTTGTTGATTACAACAGCATCCTGTACTTGCAATGAACTCGGAAAGTTCCAAACCGGCCAAGTTTGAGCTGGTGTACCTCCGGCAATAGCAAGCCAATTGGCAGGATTAAGAATTGCTGTTTTTAAAGCAGCTGTAGTTCCGGTTTGTACACCGTTATAATAAGCGTTTACTGCATTTCCGGCATCGTTTCCTGGAGCAGTTGAAGTGTTCAATGCGTTTGTTCCGTCAACCAATCCGGCTGGTAGCATCGATAAGCTTCCGCTGCAAGAAGTATTTGTAGCAACCCAACCGTTTGAACTTAAGGCTGTGATATAATTTGGAGCAGCAGCTGTTCCAGAATACACAATAACCTGATCACCACCAGAGCTTAATCCAAAACCAGAACCTGTAACAGTTCCTTTGCTGGCAACTAAAGCTGAGGTTTGTATTTTCACTACTGAACCAGCAGGAATACATTCGTTAGCACCTACAGTCCATACAATTCCGTTTGGACATTGTGGCTGTGTGTTAGAGGTATATTTTGAATCGGTAAAAGTCAGGAAAGTACCCGGAAGGATATCTACGAAAGTAACGAAAGCTACTTCGTCTTCTGTTCCGGAAGCATTCATTCTATAACCTACAAAGGCCAAATCTCCGGCTTGGAATTGAGTTTGTACCGCAATTGTAGTGAAAGAACTTGAAGTAACAGCTGTTACTGCATTACCGCTAAGATCTTCTACTGTATTTGGAAGCAAGGCAACATAATAGGTCTGGTTATTAGCCAGGTTTGAAGTAGGGTTGATAGTAATCGTGTTTCCTGAAATAGTAGCGTCAAACGGAACCAAAGTTCCAGATGCATTATTCAGACGTAATTCAACCAAAGCATCAACATTCGTATTGTCGATTGCTGCATCGTTAACTAATCGGATGGCTTCATTGAAGCTTATCGTAATATTAGCAGCTACTGCAATGTTAGTGCTTGAATTAGCAGGAACATAAGTTACGGTAGGAGCTACAGTATCGCCACCGCCAACACTACTACCTTCAGCAGTAAAGTTGTCAAAACGGTTGTTGCCAACAGTTCCGCCAGCTCCAACTTCGAATTCTACTTTTAGTTTAAAGTTAGCATTGTTATCTGCTGCTGCAATAGCGCTGAAATCTAATGTTTCTAACATAGGATTTCCGTTGTTAGGAGCGATAGTTGCAAATGGAACAAAAGTAGTTCCGTCAACAGTATACGACCATCTTTGGTTTCCGGCTCCGGAACCTGAACGGCGTGTAGCAAATTTTACGATGATGTTTTCATATCCGGTTGTAGGCAATGCAAATTGCAAAGCACCACCTATCGGGTCGTTAAAACGTAAATGTGTACCAGGAGCATCACTGTTTCTGGCATTCAGGTTTTGCACATCAAATGCTTGTCCGGTTCCTCCGGCAAAGTCAATAACGCTGATTCCTCCTGCGATAGCAGTTAACGAAGCACCAGTAACAAATGTTTGTGTTGGAGTTGTGATGGCTGCTTCGGAAGCATTGTTGTTAAAATTCCAATAATGGAGAAGGGTTTGCCCATACGTAAATTGGGCTGTAAAAAGGAGAAGAAGCATCTGGAGTGCTTTTCCGATTTTTGAGGTGTAGTTGTGTGACATAAGTATGTAGTTGATTAATTCCGACAAAAGTCACTATGCGGTGTTAATCAGCTATTACTGTCTCATAAAAGAATGTTTAAGAGAAGCTTACCAGATGTTTTATAAATGTTAAGGCGTAATGCTGGCTTAATATTGCCTTAATAAAAAAGCCCGGATTCGTATCCGGGCTAATTATTATGATAACTATGCTTGATGCTTATATAGAAGCGACAATAGCAGCAAAATCGGATGCCTTTAAAGCGGCACCGCCAATCAGTCCGCCATCCACATCAGGCTTAGAGAAAATTTCCTTTGCGTTGTCTGGTTTTACACTACCTCCGTAAAGGATTGAAACTTCTTCAGCAAGTGTAGCGCTATATTTAGCAGTAATCGTTTCTCTGATAAATTTGTGCATTTCCTGTGCTTGTTCCGGTGTAGCAGTTTCGCCTGTACCAATAGCCCAAACTGGTTCGTAAGCAAGAACAATGCTTTCCCAATCTTTGGCTTCCAGGTGGAATAATCCGTCTCTTAATTGGTTTTCTACTATAGTAAAATGATTTTCAGACTGTCTGTCTTTTAATTCTTCTCCAAAACAGAAAATAACTTGCATATCGTGTTTTAGCGCAGTATTTACTTTTTCAGCAAGAAGCGCATCAGTTTCATGGAAGTAAGCTCTTCTTTCGGAATGTCCTAAAATAACAATACCTACACCAATACTTTTAAGCATATCGGCAGAAATTTCGCCTGTAAAGGCACCACTTTCAGCCTGGTGCATATTTTGTGCAGCAACGCCAATATTAGTAAACTCAAGATGGTCAACAGCAGAAGCCAGATTAACGAAAGTAGGAGCTACAATAATATGGGCTTCTACATCGTTTGGAAGTTTATCAATCAGGTCGTTTAGTAAATCTTCTGTTTCTTCGGCGTTTTTGTGCATTTTCCAGTTACCTGCAACAATCTTTTGTCTCATTATTTTAGTTTTTTTAAAGTAGCGTTTATTTTATCAAAATCGGTTTCAATAGCTCTATAGATGGCAATTTTTCCTTTTTTATCAATGACAATATATCTCGGAATCCAATCCAGGTCAATCGCTTTTCCAAATTTACCTTTCATGCCGTCAGGAGCAAGGTAATGTTCGCCTTTAAGCTCATGCTTTTCGATTCCGGCTTTCCATTTGTCAGCAGTTTTGTCCATCGAAATAAACACATAGTCTGTCGTTGGACTTTTCTCCTGCATTTCTTTGACTTTCGGCATTGCCTTCACACAGTCGCCACACCAGGAAGCCCAAATATCAATTACAAGGTTTTTTCCTTTGTGTTTGTTTAGTATTTCCTTGAAAGAGATTTCTTTTCCGTCTAAGGTCTGTAATTTTTCCGTCAAGGCTTCAGGAGAAAATTCGCTTTTTTGTGCTTTAGAACAGGAAATAGTTCCCAAAACAACAAGAAGTGATAAGAATATTTTTTTCATTGTTTTTTTCTTAATGTGATAAGCAAATATACTATTAAGTTTTCAGAAAGATTTATTAAATATTGGCTGTTTGTAGGGTTTTTTACGCAAAGGTTTTCGTTGATTTCTTCACCATCCTTAACCCCGACAGGGTTTCAAACCGTTACTCTGCCAGGGTTCCAAACCCTGGCAGGGTTGGGGAGAAAGTTCTCCAAATAAAGTTTATTGCAATCGAATCTTCGGATCCAAATAAGCATATACCATATCTACCAATATATTGATCACCACAAAAGTTGTAGCAATCACCAATACTGATCCCATAATCACGGGAAGGTCTAAATTGTTCAAAGCCTCTACGATTTCTTTTCCTAAGCCGTTCCAGCCAAATATAAATTCTACAAAAACAGCTCCTGCTAGCATAGAAGCAAACCAGCCGGAAATAGCGGTTACTACAGGATTCAGGGAGTTTTTGACAGCATGTTTTCTAATAATCTGGAATTCTGACAATCCTTTGGCACGGGCGGTTCGGATATAATCCTGTCCAAATGTTTCCAATAGCGAATTACGCATTAGCTGTATCACAACGCCCAACGGACGAATTCCAAGAACAATAGCAGGAAGCAAAATATTTTTCCATTGGATGTAGTGTCCTTCGCCAAAATCATCTACCTCATACAAACTCCCAGTCATGTTTAGTCCGGTGTATTCGTGTAATAGGAATCCAAAAAACCATGCAAATAAAATAGCGCTGAAAAAGGACGGAATACTCATTCCAAGCGTGCTCAGCAAAGCAATAACTCGGTCAATCCAGGTATCTTTATAAAGAGCAGAAACAATTCCAAGCAGGATTCCGATAACAATAGCAATAACAATGGCAAATAAAGCCAACAGAAAGGTATTTGGTAAGGTATTCCCAATAACATCCGATACTTTCTTTCCGCTTTTCTGGAAACTTTCACGCAAGTAAGGTGCTTTCAATACGACTTCATTATTTCCGATAGAAAACAAAGGCAGCGCATTGTATTTTCCTTCCGTAAGAAAAGTATAATCGTCCTGATTTTTACTATGAAAAGAAACAGGCGAAAGATCGTTCAGGTAGTATAAATATTGTGTAGAAATGGGCTTGTCAAAACCATATTTTTTCTTGACAATTGCCAATTGTTCCGAATTTTCATTTTGGTCTAACATCATTCGCGCCGGATCACCAGGCAATACATTAAACAAAAAGAATATGACTGTAACAACTCCGAAAAGTGTTAGCAGTGCATATCCTATTTTATGTGCTAAGTATTTGATCAATGAAGCTTATTTTTTGAGCTCAGAATAGTTCTTTTTCAAGACATTTTGCAGTTCAGAGCCTACGAATTTCTTTTCGTTGATACCGTCCCATTCCTTGATTTTGTTTCCATTCCAAAGATAAATCACGCCTGGAGTATCCTTGCTGGTACCTAGAAGTTTCCAGAAAGGAATCACTTCCAAAACTTTATATGGATATTCCGCTCCGGCAAATTTGAAGAATTCAGGAATCTTTTCAGGTTCTTCATTCATGAACAATACAGATACTTCAGGAAAATTTTTGTTTTTTGCCCTCATTTCAGCAAGTTCTTTTGCTACGTCACGGCAATGGTCGCAGCCTGGAACAAAAAGGCAGATGATTTTCTTGCCTTGATCAGCTTTACTGAAATATTGTGCATAACCTGATTTTTGGGGAGCAGGTTCGTCTGCTGCTTTGGTTTCAGCTTCAACAACTGGAGTTTCAGTCGTTTTAGCTTCAGCAGCTGGAGTTGCCAAAGAATCAGCAGATTTTGTCGGGAATGTATCTAATGTTTCTATAGGTAGGATAGAAGCATCATCAGCATTGTCTTCTACAACTTTTGGCTGTATAGGAGCCATCATAAAAATAGCTAATATAGATGCAAGGGTAACGGTTGTAAGTACCCAGAAATTCTTTTTATCAGTAGCTCCTTTTGGTAATAAATAAAGTAAATATACCAAGAGCACAATTGCAATAACATTTTTGATAATAGCTTCAATAGGTGTCATAGGAAGCAGGCTACCAAAACAGCCACAGTTTCCGGTATTTCCACCATTTTGAATGGTATCAATAGTCAGGTGCGTTGTAAACACGGCAAGCATCAATATAGTAGCCGGAATAACCCATTTCTTTAAATAATGGGGTTGAAGCAATAAAAGCCCCAATGCCAACTCAATTCCGATTAATATTCTAGAAAAGAAAACTGAAAAATCTTCTGAGAATCCCATCGGATACAGCTGTTTCACTTCAAATGTAGAAATAGCAAAATAAGGTGACGGGTATAATTTAGCGACGGCCGAAATTAGAAATAAGAAAGAAATCAGAATTCGGATGGCCCAAGGCAGGTATTTTTTTAAGTTTTCCATGAGTTTAAGTTTTCTCAAAAATAAAGCTAATGATATATCTAATTTGTTAATGAGTTGTTATTTGGCAAAACCCATCAGAATCAAGGCAAAAACAGAATAGTTAATCATATCCTGATAGTTGGCATCAATACCTTCGGAAACAATTGTCTTTCCTTTGTTGTCTTCAATTTGTTTTACACGCAGTAATTTCTGCAAAATCAAATCAGTAAGGGAACTCACTCTCATATCACGCCAGGCTTCACCATAATCATGGTTTTTGGCTTCCATAAGCGCTTTAGTCAATGCCACCTTTTCATCATAAAGTTGCGTAGCTTTTGCGGTATCCAAATCCGGTTGGTCAACTACGCCCAAATCAAGCTGGATGAGTGCCATAATAGAATAGTTGATAATCCCGATAAATTCTCCCGTTTCATCTTCATCTACCTTACGGACTTCGTTTTCCTGAAGGCTTCGGATTCGCTGTGCCTTGATAAAAATCTGGTCAGTTAATGAAGGCAGTCGCAAGATGCGCCATGCACTACCATAATCCTGCATTTTATTAGTATATAAAGTACGGCAAATGCCTATTACGCGGTCAAATTCTTGAGAAGTAGTATTCATTATTTGGTGTATCTTTGTATGAAATTTGTCCAAAAATAGTGAAAAAAGGCTTAAGGCGAAAAGCAAAAAGCCTTGCAATGGACAATTTTCCAATCCTACAAAAATTATAAAGACGAGAACCAGGCAAATGAACTGCAAAGGAACGCTTATCGACCTCACAACTCCCAAAGTAATGGGAATATTGAATATTACTCCCGATTCTTTTTATGATGGCGGAAGAAACGACAGCGAACAAGCCATCATCGATAAAGTAAAACAGATGCTTGATGAAGGCGCAACCTTTATCGATATTGGAGCCTATTCATCAAAACCCAATGCCGAATTTGTTTCCGAAGCAGAAGAAATAGGCAGGATTATTCCTGTAATCGACCTATTGATAAAAGTTTTTCCTGAAATCATTATCTCTGTCGATACGTTCCGAAGCGAAGTCGCCAAAGCAGCAATCGAACATGGAGCGGCAATCATCAATGACATTGCAGCTGGCGGTTTAGACAATAAAATGATGGAAACCGTTGCCAAATACAACGTGCCTTACATCATGATGCACATGCGTGGCAATCCAAAAACCATGCAAAGCCTGACGCAATACGACGACATCATTAAAGACATGCTCTACTATTTTTCAGAAAAAGTAAACTGCGCCCGAAGTCTCGGCATTAACGATATCATTATTGACCCCGGTTTTGGCTTTGCAAAAACAACTGAACAGAATTTTGAAGTAATGAACAAGCTCGAACTATTCCAAATGCTCGAACTGCCAATCCTATCAGGCATTTCCAGAAAATCCATGATTTACAAAACACTGGGAACAACACCCCAAGAATCTCTAAACGGAACCACGGTCCTCAACACAATTTCCCTACTCAAAGGCGCAAAGATTCTAAGAGTCCACGATGTGAAAGAAGCCGTTGAAGCAATCAAACTCTGTAATGCAGTTTATAGTTGATAAGGGATAGGCTATAGTAGTTTTTAGTTGATAGTGGATAATTGTTAGTTAGGGCTTTCGTTATAAACAAATTTATTTATAAAACTAACCTGCTCTAAAATCATAAATCAAAAATCATAAATCAAAAATCATTTTCCACCCCAAACCCCAACTAAAAACTTTCCACTATCAACTATCCACTATTGGTGATGATATGGCTCGTTTCTCAAAATAGTAAAACCTCTATACAACTGCTCAATAAAAAACAAACGCACCATCTGGTGTGAAAACGTCATAGCCGATAGCGAAATCTTTCCCTGAGCCTTGGCATACACCGCTTCCGAAAAACCATAAGGGCCACCGATAACAAAAACCAAAGTCTTGATGCCCGAGTTCATCTTCTTCTGCAATTCTTCAGAAAATCCTACACTCGAAAAATTTTTGCCATTCTCGTCAAGCAATACAAGCTGGTCAGTAGCAGCCAATTTTGATAAAATTAATTCGCCTTCCTTTTCCTTTTGTTGCGCTTCGGAAAGGTTCTTTACATTTTTGATATCCGGAATAATATCCAACTCAAACTTAATATAGAAAGACAATCGCTTTTGATAATCATCAATCAGCGTCTGTAAAGATTTATTGTCGGTCTTGCCAATGGCGATAAGCTTGATGTTCATTTTTTCTAAGATTTTAGATGCTAAGTTTCTAAGTAAGCACGGCAAAGATAAGCCTATCTCATCAGGAATTCAAAAAATAGAAATCCCAGTAAATTGTGGGCAATTAAATAAAGCAAACAGCATTGAAGTCTAAAGATTTTATTATTTTAGCTTCACTTAAAATTGCAAGATGATTTCAGAAGCACAGTTTCAAAACGAATTAAGACTAATCATAGAAAACGGAATACGTGAAGACGTAGGCGATGGCGACCATAGTTCATTAGCCTGTATTCCTGCAACAGCACAAGGAAAAGCCAAACTTTTGGTAAAAGACGAAGGCATTATTGCTGGAGTAGAATTTGCCAAAATGATTTTCCAATATGTAGATAAAGACCTAAAAGTAGAAACATTTATTCAAGATGGAACGCCTGTAAAATACGGAGACGTTGTCTTTCATGTTAGCGGAAGTTCGCAATCCATATTAAAATCAGAACGTTTGGTATTAAACGCCATGCAACGTATGTCTGCTATAGCAACCAAAACCCAATCTTTTGCCCGTCTTTTGGAAGGAACAAAAACCAAAGTCCTTGACACCAGAAAAACAACACCTGGTATCCGTGCTATTGAAAAATGGGCTGTGAAAATAGGAGGAGGAGAAAACCACCGTTTTGCATTATATGATATGGTCATGTTGAAAGACAATCACATCGATTTTGCCGGAGGAATCACCAAAGCCATCCAGAAAACGAACGACTACCTAAAACAAAATAATTTAGACCTGAAAATAATAGTCGAAGCAAGAAATTTGGATGAAGTACGTGAAATCCTGCAATCAGACAACGTTTACAGAATATTGCTAGACAATTTCGATTACGATATGACACGTACTGCCGTAGCATTAATCGGTGACCAATGCCAAACGGAATCTTCAGGAAATATCAATGAGAAAACCATCCGATATTATGCAGAATGCGGAGTAGATTATATCTCATCCGGAGCGTTGACCCATTCAGTCTATAATATGGATCTTAGCCTAAAAGCCATCTAAAACAAACAGGGTGACAAAGATAATAGAAGACAAGCTCGAAAAAATTCCCGTAATTCGTTCGCTAATGCATCTCACGCAGCGTATCAAGTTGCCGTGGCTCGAAGGATTATCGTTTTACGACCTGCTAGAACTCTATTTTATCGGAATTGCCAAAGGAGCCTTTTCCTATAGAGCGAGTGCCATTGCTTTTAGCTTTTTCATGGCGCTTTTTCCATTTGCCTTATTTATTCTAAACCTAATCCCGTACATTCCTATTGAAGGATTTCAAGCCGATTTCCTGAAGTTCGTAGAAGAAAGTGTACCGCCAAATACCTATGACGCTATCTACCAAATCATCAATGATATTTTAAACAATAGTTATAAAGGATTGCTTTCCTCAGGTTTCCTGCTATCTATCTTTTTGATGGCAAATGGTGTCAATGCCATTTTAGGTGGTTTTGAAATTTCAAGACATATCACCGTTACGCGTGGTTTTTTTAGACAGTATGCCGTAGCTTTAGGTATAGCCATTATATTGTCTGTCTTATTAATTGTAACCGTTTCTGCTATTGTCGTTTTCGAATACATCATACAACGAATGAAAAGCGAAGGTCTGTTTGAAAACATCAATTTTGTTAGCATCGGACGTTTTGTATTCGTAGGATTAATGATCCTGACGGCTACTTCTATACTCTTTAAATTCGGAACCAAACAAACACGACGCCATTCCTTTTTTAGCATAGGCTCTGTTTTTACAACCATTTTGATTATCCTGACTTCCTTTGTGTTTGGTATTTATGTAGTGCGTTTTGCAAAATACAACGAACTATATGGTTCTATCGGAACACTCTTGATTCTGATGATTTATATCTGGTTGAATTGTATGATTCTTTTGTTAGGCTTTGAGTTAAATGGAGCGATTAATCGATTGAAAAGGAAGAATTTGTTTAATTGATTTTTTGCTAAGGTTCTAAGTAGCTAAGCTGCTGAGGTTCTAAGTTTTGTTCATTCTAATATTTGAAGATCAGCTAAAAATCAACGAAAATCAGCGAAATCCGTGGAATCAACGTTTAATTTTAAGGCTCTAAAGTGTGGTGAGTGTTCTTGTTAGTCTAAAAAAACCTTTTAATTTTTGAATATAAAAGTATTCCGGCAAACCCTTATCTTTGTAAAAACCAAACAGCCTTTAAATGTATTTTGTAGAAGTCATTCTTCCTCTGTCTTTATCTAAAACTTTTACCTATAGGGTTTCAGAAGCAGAATACAATTACATTAAAAAAGGAATGCGTATTGCAGTGCCATTTGGCAAAAGCAAAGTATATACGGCATTGGCGATAGAGCTTCATCAAAACGAACCCGCTCTATACGAAGCCAAAGAAATTCATCAGATTTTAGACGAAATTCCGGTAGTAACCGAAATCCAGATTGCCCATTGGCAATGGATTGCCTCTTATTATATGTGTGCCATAGGTGATGTATATCGTGGTGCCATGCCTTCGGCTTTGCTATTGGAAAGTGAAACTATTATATCACAAAAAAAAGAAACCGAAGTAGACGAGACGCAGCTTTCGGATGATGAGTTTCTTATTTATGAAGCCTTGCAACACCAAAGCTCGCTTAAAGTATTGGATATTGTGGCCTTATTGGGTAAGAAAAATGTTTTTCCTACAATCCAAAAACTCATCGATAAAAAAATACTGGCCGTTCAGGAAGAAGTAGTAGAATTATACAAGCCAAAGCTTACAAAATATATCCGTCTGCATACAGATTACGTTGACGAACAGAATCTGATAGCATTGATAGATAATCTGAATAAAAAGGCGCAAAAGCAAAAAGAAATCCTACTGAGTTATTTTCAACTCAATGCGTCACAGCAAAAGCCAATTTCCGTAAAACAGCTTTTAGAACATTCTCAAGCGACATCTGCTGTGGTAAAGGCATTGGTAGACAAAGCCATTTTTGAAGAATACTACATACAGGAAGACCGTGTTTCTTTTGATAAAAACCAAAAAGAAAACAACCTTCAGCTAAGTACTGCCCAACAAAAAGCTTTCGATGAAATTTCAAACGCTTTTGAAGAAAAAGAAGTATGCCTATTGCATGGCGTAACTTCAAGTGGCAAGACTGAAATTTATATCCGACTAATCGAAAGCCATATCGCCACTGGCAGACAGGTGTTGTATTTATTGCCGGAAATTGCACTTACAACCCAATTAGTCGGCAGATTGACGGCTCATTTTGGAAACCAGGTCGCCGTATTCCATTCCAAATACACCAATAACGAACGTGTAGAAGTATGGAAACAGGTATTAGAAAATTCGCCAAAAGCCAAGATTGTAATAGGAGCAAGATCAGCACTGTTTCTGCCGTTCAGTGATTTGGGACTTGTCATTATTGATGAAGAGCACGAGCAGACGTTCAAGCAATACGATCCGGCTCCAAGATACCACGCTCGTGATGCGGCAATCGTTTTGGCCAACTATTACAAAGCCAAAGTACTTTTAGGTTCTGCCACGCCAAGCCTGGAAACGTATTTTAACGCATCCAGAGGCAAATACGGTTTAGTGGAAATTACGGAACGCTTTGGGAATGTAATGCTGCCGGAAATCGAATTGGTCGACCTTAAAGACAAATACTTCCGAAAAAGAATGAAAGGCCATTTTAGCGATACATTGCTGGAGAATATGGCAGAAGCATTGGCATTAGGCGAACAGGTAATACTATTTCAAAACCGTCGCGGCTATTCGCCTGTATTGGAATGTATGACTTGCGGTCACGTTCCTGAATGTCCGCAATGCGATGTAAGTCTGACCTATCATAAGCACAAAAACCAATTGCGATGCCATTATTGTGGCTATGCTATGGCAAAACCAACCCGTTGCCATAACTGTTCAAGTGTTGACCTTACCACAAAAGGATTTGGCACTGAACAAATTGAAATGGAATTAGCCGGTTTGTTTCCTAACAAAAAAGCAGCCCGAATGGATCAGGATACCACTCGTGGCAAATATGGCTATGAAAAGATATTGGACAGTTTTAAAAATCGGGAAATAGATATTTTGGTAGGAACCCAAATGCTTGCCAAAGGTTTGGACTTTGATAATGTTTCATTGGTGGGAATCATGAATGCCGATAATATGCTGTACCACCCGGATTTTCGTGCTTTTGAAAGAAGCTATCAGATGATGACGCAGGTGTCGGGCAGGGCAGGGCGTTCTGGGAAAAGAGGTAAGGTCATTATCCAAACTTATAACCCGAACCATAATACAATACAGCAGGTTACAAACAACGATTATATCGGCATGTATAAAGAGCAGTTATACGACCGACATATTTTTAAATACCCGCCTTATTACCGACTTATCAAGATTACGTTAAAACACCGTGATTTTGAAAAGCTAAAAGATGGTTCGATGTGGCTGTATCAGGTTATGAGCCAAAATCTTAATATGCCGGTATTGGGCCCGGAAGAACCGGCAATAAGCAGAATCAGGAATGAATATATCCGCACGATACTAATTAAGATTCCTCAAAATCAGCCGCTAGGAAGCACAAAAAAAACTATCCAGAAAATACTGAATAGTTTTGAAGCGATATCGCAATACAGGCCAATTAAGGTGGCTGCAAATGTTGATTTTTATTAAGCGGAAGCCAAGGCTTTTACTAGGTCCTCTTTTTTATTCCTACTCAAAGGAATTTTAGTTACGCCAATTTCAGCAAACTTGCTGTTGAATTTATCTACCTTGTCAATATTGATAATAAACGATTTATGCACACGGATAAAGCGTTCTTTTGACAAATCGTTTTCAAAAGACTTCATGGTCGACAATACCAGATGGTTCTCGTCTTCGGTAACTACTTTTACGTAATCGCCATAAGCCTCGATCCATTTGATTTTAGAAGTAAATATTTTTAGTTTTTTTAGATTGCTCTTGATAAAAATATGCTCACTATCCTCGTCGATATTTTCTTTGCGTAGCAAATAAAGATCCATTGCTCTTTTTACAGCAGCATTGAATCGTTGCGGTGAAATAGGTTTCTGAAGATAATCTGTTGCATCATAATCAAATGCTTTGACAGCATATTCAGCCTTCGATGTAATAAAAATAATCTGCGGTTTTACTTTCAATCCGTCAAGCAAATCAAATCCATTAATCACGGGCATTTCTATATCTAAAAAAATAAGGTCTACTTCTTTATTGGTAAGGCAATTTTTAGTTTCAATGGCATTGGAAAAATCGCCCACCAAATTCAGGTTCGGATGATTCGCAACCAATTTGGTTACCGTCATTCTCTGTATGGCACTGTCATCTACTACAACACAATTCAATTTCATAATAAATCAGAATTTATAGATTGGGTACGATAAATGTAGAACAATTTTTTTATTAAAAAACAATATTTTCCGCATTTTTTTGTAATTCATCGAATATAATGGATTTTCACTTGCGGATTAAAAATAAATAGTTACTTTTGCACCCAATTTTATAACAAATAAAATCATTGTATTATGAATCACTATGAAACTGTTTTCATCTTGAATCCCGTTTTATCTGAAGTACAGGTAAAGGAAACAGTAAGCAAATTCGAAGATTTTCTTACTTCCAGAGGTGCAGAGATGGTATCAAAAGAGGATTGGGGCCTAAAAAAGATGGCTTACGAAATCCAACACAAAAAAAGTGGCTTTTACCACCTATTTGAATTCAAAGTAGCTCCTGAAGTATTAATTGCTTTCGAAACTGAATTCAGACGTGACGAAAGAGTAATGCGTTTCTTGACTGTAAGTCTTGACAAACATGCAATTTCTTGGGCAGAAAGAAGAAGAGAAAAACTTAAAGCATCTAAAGCGTAATTATTATGTCTACGATTGAACAATCAGCAAAAGGAAAAAAAGACGGAGATATCAGATATCTTACGCCTTTGAATATTGAAACAAACAAAACTAAAAAGTATTGCCGTTTCAAAAAATCAGGTATCAAATATATCGATTATAAAGATCCAGATTTCTTATTGAAATTCGTAAACGAGCAAGGGAAAATCCTTCCACGTCGTTTAACTGGAACTTCATTGAAATACCAAAGAAAAGTGTCTGTAGCTGTTAAGAGAGCAAGACATTTAGCTTTAATGCCATACGTGGCCGATTTATTAAAATAGTAAAAACACAGTTGTTGGTTTCACAATGAAACCTAACTTCTACAAATTAAGGACAACAACATGGAACTTATCTTAAAAAAAGACGTTCAAAACTTAGGTTTTAAAGATGATATCGTAACTGTGAAAAACGGATACGGACGTAACTACTTAATCCCACAAGGATTTGCTCACATGGCAACTCCTTCTGCGAAAAAAGTATTGGCTGAAAACCTAAAACAAAAAGCGCACAAAGAAGCTAAAATTGTTGATGACGCTAAGAAATTGGCTGAAACATTAAAAGCTCTTGAAATCAAAATTTCAGCTAAAGCTGGTGGTGAAAAACTTTTTGGTTCTATCACTAACATCGATATCGTTGAAGCTTTGGAGAAGCAAGGTCAAACAATCGACAGAAAATTCATTACTTCTGGAATTGTTAAGCGTACTGGTAAATACAATGCTACTGTTAGATTACACAGAGAAGTTATCGTAGATTTGCCTTACGAAATCGTAGCTGAGAAATAGTATTTTCAATACTGAAATATAAAAGTCCCGATGAAAGTCGGGATTTTTTTTTTATAAAATGCCTATGGCGTTTAGCTTATAGCATAAAGCATAAAAGATGAAATACAAAAGATTAACAAAAGAACAGTTTGAAGCGCTTCATCAGGAATTTGCTAATTTCCTGGCTACGCAATCAATCGATAAAAAAGAATGGGACACAATCAAGGCTGAAAAACCAGAAGTTGCAGAACAGGAATTAGATGTGTTTTCTGACCTGATTTGGGAAGGTGTTTTGACCGGTGCTCACTATTTGGAGCACTTTTCTAAAAATTATATTTTCCTTTTTCATTGCCAGGAAAAAGTAATCAAATCGATTGTGCTTAAAGCGTTAGTTACTGATGTCGATTTTATGACCCGAGAAGGATTGCAATGGCTGAGTGAAAATATGTTTACCGAAACGGTAGAAATTAAGATAGGACAGAAGGAGTATGAAGAAGAAAGAAACGATGCGATTTTTAATCTGATCCAACAAGGAGCTATACTGAGTGATGGGCAGTTATATTTGCAAATCAACGGTATAATTCAGTCGTCATAAAATCGTAATATTTATTGAAAATTGGTTATTTTAGTGCTCTGTTTACAGAACTAAACTAGCCAATTTTTTTTATGGATATTCAGAGTACCATTCAATCGTTGCGGGACGAATTAAATCAGCATAATTACAATTATTATGTTTTGGACAATCCCACAATATCAGATTATGATTTTGATACAAAACTAAAAGAACTCCAGGAGCTTGAAAGCAAACATCCGGAGCTTTTTGATGAAAATTCCCCAACGCAACGTGTAGGAGGAATGATTACCAAAAACTTTGAAACCATTGCCCATAAGAATCGGATGTATTCTTTGGATAATTCCTATTCAAAAGAAGATGTCTTGGATTGGGAAAAAAGAATCCAAAAAATATTAGGTGATGTTCCGTTAGAATACACCTGTGAACTGAAATATGATGGTGCTTCTATTTCCATAACTTACGAACACGGAAAGCTAAAACGGGCTGTAACGCGAGGTGACGGATTCCAGGGAGATGATGTGACTAATAACATCAAGACAATCCGATCTGTTCCGTTGCAGTTGAAAGGCGATTATCCTGATAGCTTTGAAATTCGAGGTGAAATTATACTGCCGCTAGAAGGTTTTGCTAAAATGAATCAGGAATTGATAGAAATTGGCGAAACACCTTATTCAAATCCAAGAAATACAGCCTCAGGCAGCTTAAAATTACAAGACAGTACCGAAGTGTCAAAACGACCTTTGGATTGCCTTTTATATACTTTTATTGGCAACGATGTCAAATTTTCGACCCATTTTGAAAGTTTGGAAAAAGCCAGAAGCTTCGGTTTTAAAGTACCTAAAGAAGCCAGGCTGGTAAAAAGTATTGATGAAGTTTTTGACTTTATTGATTATTGGAACATCCACCGCCATGAATTGCCTTATGAAACCGATGGCGTAGTTGTAAAGGTAAACAACCTGCATTATCAGGATGAATTGGGTTATACTTCCAAATCACCACGTTGGGCAATTGCTTATAAATTTAAGGCAGAGCAAGTTTCTACGCACTTGAACTCAATTTCGTACCAAGTAGGGCGTACTGGAGCAATTACTCCTGTAGCCAATCTTGAACCGGTACAATTGGCAGGAACCATCGTAAAACGTGCCTCATTGCACAATGCTGACCAGATTGAAAAACTCGACATCCGTGTTGGTGATGAAGTTTTTGTAGAAAAAGGAGGAGAAATCATTCCAAAAATTATTGGTGTGGACTTTACAAAACGTTCTCTGGATTTACAGCCGACAGTCTATATTACAAATTGCCCGGAATGCGAAACTGAATTAATCAGAAAAGAAGGAGAGGCTCAGCATTATTGCCCGAATTTTTACGGATGTCCGCCGCAAATTATAGGAAGAATTCAGCATTATATTTCCAGAAAAGCCATGGATATTGAAGGGCTTGGCGGAGAAACTGTGGCATTGCTTTTTAATAATAATCTGGTGCACAATTACGCCGACTTGTATGATCTTACAGTTGAGCAAGTAATTCCTCTGGAAAGGATGGCGCAAAAATCAGCAGAAAATCTGGTCAACGGAATTGAAAAATCGAAAGAAGTTCCTTTTGAAAGAGTCTTGTTTGCTCTTGGAATCCGCTATGTGGGCGAAACCGTTGCAAAAAAATTAGCAAAACACTATCAAAATATAGATAATCTGAGCAACGCCAGCCTGATGGATCTGATTTTAGTGGATGAAATTGGAGAGCGTATAGCGCAAAGCGTAATCGAATTTTTTGAGAATCCGGAAAACAGAATCATTATCCAAAGATTACGTGATTATGGCGTACAACTTGAAGCCAAAACCGTGTTTAACCCGGATGCGACAGATAAACTGGCAGGAAAAACCTTTGTGGTTTCGGGAGTATTTGAAAAATTCTCACGTGATGACCTAAAGAAATCCATTGAAGATAATGGCGGAAAAGTAGGAAGCTCTATCTCTGCCAAGACAGATTATGTGGTAGCTGGTGATAATATGGGGCCTGCCAAACTGGAAAAAGCCAACAAACTGAACATCCCAATTATCTCTGAAGATGATTTTATCCTAATGCTAGGATAAAGTGTCGGTTTGACAAATCCATACAAAACAAAAAAGCCATTAAAATGAAAGATTTAATGGCTTTTTTAATTCGCATAATCCGTGAAATCAGCGTCTATCTGCGTTCAAAAACGTATCTAAATATCAAGATCAAAGATTAAACTACGATTGTTCTTCCGCTATGTATCTTGTTTTTATCCGTATCAAAATAAAAATCAATTCTTCCCAAATTAATACCATAACAACCTACCTGATTCACCAAGGTGTCAATCCCATCGAGATTTTTTACAATCGTTGGCTTATCAAGAAAAGTATGTGTATGTCCGCCAATAATCAAATCGATATCTCTTGTGGCAGCAGCTAATTTTAAATCGGAAATCTTATCCGGGTCGTTTTTATAAGCATATCCAATATGAGAAAGACAGATAATAAGATCACATCTCTCTTGTGTCTTTAAAATCCGCGTCATTTCCTGCGATACAGAAACCGGGTCATTATAAACTGTCTCTTTGTAATTCTTTTTGTCTACCAAACCATCCAATTCAACGCCCAACCCAAAAACACCAATCTTAATGCCGTCCTTGACAAAAACCTTATAAGGTTTAACAACGCCTTCCAGAATAGTATTCTTGAAATCATAATTAGCGCTTACAAAATCAAACTTTGCATTGTGCAATTGCGAATAGAAACCGTCAATTCCGTTGTCAAAATCATGATTTCCCATAGTGGCAAGATCATATTTCATCATGCTCATCAACTTGAATTCCAATTCGCCGCCATAGTAATTAAAATAGGGTGTGCCCTGGAATATATCGCCGGCATCCAAAAGCAAAACATTTGGATTTTCCTTACGGATGCTTTCAATCAGGCTGGCTCGTCTGGAAACGCCGCCCATATTAGGGTTTTTGGCATCGGTTAGTGGAAACGGATCAATATGGCTATGAACATCATTTGTGTGCAATATGGTAATATGCTTTTTATCGAGTGGCTTAAAACTGCTTAATGATAATCCGCCAACGGTTAGTAAAGCCGAACTAGCTACTGTCTTTTGTATAAAATCTCTTCTTTTCATTTTGTGTCTTTTAGGCTTTCTGATTACTCAACAATAATTCTTTTGTTTCTTGGTACCGGAATCGTGTCTGTTTCTTTGAAATAATCAATCCAAACATTGCGGAGTTTATAATCTAAGGAAGTCATGGTTCCTTTTTTGAAGAAATTCATGCTGTCACCGCCATTATAAAGATAATCGTTGGTAGCTACATAATAGGTTTTGTTGAGATCCAACGGTTTTCCTTGTATAGTAATGCTTTTATAAGAAGCAGCATCTTTGTTTAATACGATTTCCATGCCTGCAAGCGGATGAGGCTTTTTCTCAGAAATCAGATAATTAACCATTTCCAAAATCTGTTGGCCTTTTAAAGCAACAACAACCAATTCGTTTTCAAAAGGCATTAATTCAAAAGCGGTGCGGGTTGTCACATTTCCTTTAGAAATCATGCTTCGGATACCGCCGTGATTCAATAGGCAGATATCCACCGATTTGTTTTCTCGTTTCAGGAATAATTTGTTGGCAGTTGCAAGCGTTATATCTGCCTGTAGGCTGCCAATAGTAGTCTGCCATTCGCCTTTGCTTTTGTCCATTGTTTCTGGAGCATAGGCTAAAATCTGATTCATATCCTTGTCGATATTTTCTCGGTAAGGTTTTATAAATTCCTCGATAGCAGGAGTTTGTGGATTGGTGTTCGTAATGCCAATCTGTTTTCCTTCAATCTTTGAAACATAAGGCTTTTGGGTCGAGCAGGAAATTGCCAGAAATAATGTTAGGATTGAAACAAATTGTGCCAGTGCAGCGTTATAGTTTTTTAGTTTTAGCATCTGAAATACGGCTTATTTAATTAAATTTGTAATCACAAGTAAAAGTACTATGTTTTTAAATTTTTTCAAGAACTTTTCTGCAAAAAGAACATTAAAAAATAGTTCCCTGCACGTAAAGGGAAACCCATCAGACGAAACGATAACAACTGTCGGATTGTTAATTGATAAGACCTATTTTGAAGACAAGGTAAATCTGATAGAAGAACTTTTAGCAAACGGAATCAAAAGAGAGAACATCCAGATATTGTTATATAAAGACCGTTTCAAGAAAAAAGAAACCGTAAATTATCCAAGTTTTAGTCATAAAGATTTGAGCTGGAAAGGAACACTGGAAAACAAAAATGTAAAAGAGTTTACCGATAAGAAGTTTGACATGCTGATTAGCTATTACGATACTGAAAAAGCGCCTTTGATGATTACGACTTTTAAATCAAAAGCTAATTTCAAGGTAGGATTTTCTACAATCGATAAAAGGCTGAATCATTTTATGATCCATACAAATGCTGAAAACTATAAGGTTTTTGTTTTCGAACTATTTAAATATTTAAAAATACTAAACAAAATATAATATGCAGTCACTTATAGGGACAGGCGTAGCGCTTGTCACACCTTTCAAAAAAGATTTTTCTGTTGATGTCGAGGCTTTAAAAAGAATCGTAAACTACCAAATCGATAATGGAATTGATTATATGGTGGTTTTAGGAACAACCGGAGAGCCGGCAACATTAAAGAAAGAAGAAAAAGAATTAGTCATCAAAACCATAATAGAGACTAATAATGGCAGATTGCCGTTGGTTTTGGGTGTTGGAGGTAATAATACTGCAGAAGTTGTTGAAGAGTTAAAAACCAGAGATTTTACAGGTTTTACAGCTGTGCTTTCGGTTTCTCCATATTATAACAAACCAACGCAAGAAGGTATTTATCAGCATTTCAAGGCAATTGCAGAAGCTTCGCCGCTTCCTGTAATTTTGTATAATGTTCCGGGAAGAACAGCAAGTAATGTATTGCCGTCGACAGTAATTCGTTTGGCAAATGATTTTAAAAATGTTGTAGCAATAAAAGAAGCAGCTGGAGATATTGTACAGGCTATGAAGCTAATTCAAGGCGCACCAAAAGGTTTCTTAGTAATTTCTGGAGATGATATGGTAACGCTTCCAATGGTTTTGGCTGGTGGAGCGGGAGTAATCTCAGTAATTGCTGAAGGATTCCCAAAACAATTCTCTAAAATGGTGCGTTTAGGATTGGAACGAAAAGTAGATGAGGCTTATGAACTACACTACCAAATCGCCGACTCAATCGACATGATTTTTGAGCAAGGAAATCCGGCAGGTGTTAAAGAAATCTTTAAAACTTTGGGATTGTCAGAAAATACAGTACGTTTGCCATTAGTGAATGTTAACGAAGATTTAGCAAGCAGAATTGAGCGATTTGTTAAGAAAACAGTACTTTAGTTACTTTAAAACCTAAGATTATGTTATCAAAATCAATAGAAGAAGCATTAAACCGTCAGATTAAGATAGAAGGTGATTCGTCGCAAGTTTATCTGGCTATGGCATCTTGGGCAGAAGTCCAGGGATTTGAAGGAATATCAACTTTTATGTTTGCACAATCCGAAGAGGAAAGAATGCACATGCTGAAATTGGTAAAATACATCAACCAAAGAGGAGGACAGGCTAAAATATCTTCAATAGTGGAGCCTGTGCTTGATTTGTCAAGCTATAAAGTCCTTTTCAAACAATTGTTGGAGCACGAAATCAAAGTTTCGGAAAGCATCAACGACCTTGTAGGTATTGCTTTGGATGAAAGAGATTATGCTACGCACAACTTTTTGCAATGGTATGTAGCAGAGCAGATCGAAGAAGAAGCAAATGCACGTTACATCCTGGATAAAATCAATCTGATTGGTGATGATAAAGGAGGTTTGTATTTGTTCGACAATGAAATGAAGAACTTTACAAGTCCGGTCACGACTGCAAAATAAATACAGAATTTAATCGTTAAAAAGGTGTCATAATTTATTTGACATCTTTTTTATTTTTGAGTCTTTTAGAGGGCTTGAAAAAATGTTTTTTTAATCTATAATTAATAACTAAATTTGCGGTTGATTTTTAAGAGACCTCAAACAGCTTGAAATCAGTAAATACAATCTTGAAAATGAATAGAATATTTTGCTTACTTATAATTGCGGTTGCTTTTGCTTCATGCAGTCCTTACCAAAAAGCTTTGAAATCAGAGGATATCGCTGTAAAATATGACATCGCTTCAAAAATGTATGAGGCTGGAAAATATACAAAAGCAATACGTCTTTTTGAGCAAATAGCACCATCTTATAGAGGAAAGCCGGCTGCAGAAAAGATGTTCTATATGTTTGGGCAATCGTATTATAAAACAAAGCAGCATTATCTTGCAGCGTATCAGTTTGAAAGCTTTGCTTCCAGTTATCCTAAGAGTGAAAAGGCAGAAGAAGCAGCTTATTTGAGTGCTGAAAGCTACTCTAGGCTGTCACCAAGATATTCTTTAGATCAAGGAGATACAGACAAGGCAATCGATAAACTGCAAGCATTTATCAATAATTATCCGAATTCAGAACTTCTGCCAAAAGCAAACGAGCTTGTAAAATCGTTACGTGAAAAGCTGGAGAAAAAAGCATTCGAAAATGCAAAACAATATCATACGGTAGGAGGTTATACAAGAGATTATTCTGCTGCAATAAAAGCATTGGATAATTTTATTGCTGACTATCCGGGAACGCCGTTCAAAGAAGAAGCTTTATATTACCGATTTGATTCAGCCTATATTTTGGCAATCAATAGTGTGGAATACAAAAAGAAAGAAAGATTGAATTTGGCAAAAGCATCGTATGCCTTGCTTATGAAATTCAATGCATCGACACAGTATAAAAAAGATGCCGATGAAAAATTGGCAAGAATCGACAAAGAATTACAACAATTTTCTAATTAAATAAAAGTCATGGATTTAAAAAAGACTAATGCTCCTGTAAACACAGTTACTTACAATAAGACGATGATTGAGGAACCGACAGGTAATGTGTACGAAGCGATTACGATTATGGCTAAAAGAGCAAACCAGATCAATTCTGAAATCAAAAAAGAATTGACTGAAAAATTGGAAGAGTTTGCTACCTATAATGACAGCTTAGAAGAAATTTTTGAAAACAAAGAACAAATCGAAGTTTCAAAATTCTACGAAAAATTGCCAAAACCACATGCACTAGCTGTACAGGAATGGCTTGAAGGTAAAATCTATCACAGAGATACTACTAAATAATTTACGATGTCTGTTTTAAGTGGTAAAAAAATAGTGCTGGGAGTTTCCGGTGGGATTGCCGCATATAAAACAGCCTCGCTAGTAAGATTATTCATAAAAGCAGGTGCCAATGTCCAAGTGGTCATGACACCTGCTTCTAAGGATTTTGTGACACCGCTCACACTTTCCACACTTTCTAAAAATCCTGTACATTCCACTTTTTATAACGACGATGAAGATGCCGTCTGGAATAACCATGTCGAATTAGGTCTTTGGGCCGATTTGATGTTAGTTGCTCCGGCTACAGCAAACACATTGTCTAAAATGGCAAATGGCACCTGCGATAATCTTTTAATCGCAACCTATCTTTCTGCTAAATGTCCGGTTTATTTTGCTCCTGCAATGGATTTGGACATGTACAAGCATCCATCAACTTTAGCGAGCTTTAAATTATTACAGCAATTTGGCAATATCATGATTCCTGCGGAATCTGGAGAATTGGCAAGCGGACTTTCCGGAGAAGGAAGGATGGCCGAACCTGAAAATATTATTGCCTTTCTCGAAGCTGATATAGCAAGCAAACTGCCGTTAAAAGGAAAAAAAATACTGGTTACAGCCGGGCCAACATACGAAGCAATAGATCCTGTGCGTTTTATAGGAAATCATTCTTCTGGCAAAATGGGATTTGATATTGCAGAACATGCCGCTGGATTAGGAGCTGATGTGATTCTGATTTCAGGACCAACACATCTGAAGCCTAAAAAATCAGGTATTAATCTGGTCAACGTGACTTCAGCACAAGAAATGTATGAAGCAGCACACCGTTATTTTGGAGATGTTGATGCAGCAATAGCTGCAGCTGCGGTTGCAGATTACAGGCCAAAGTTTCCGGCCACACAAAAAATAAAAAAGACAGAAGACGCTTTTACCATCGAATTGGAAAAAACACAGGATATTCTGGCTTCTTTAGGAAAAGTAAAACAAAAACAATTCTTGATTGGGTTTGCATTAGAAACGGAGAATGAAATTGAAAACGCAAAATTGAAAATCCAGAAAAAAAACCTAGATTTGATTGTTCTCAATTCGTTGCAGGATGAAGGAGCCGGTTTTGGAAAATCGACAAATAAAATTACCTTTATCGACAAGAATTTTGAAATTGAGCCTATGCCTTTGAAAACAAAAGAAGCTGTGGCCGAAGATATTTTAAATAAAGTAATACAACATTTTTATGCGTAAGATATTATTGTTTTTGTTGTTCGCCGTCGGATCTGTCCAGGCTCAGGAGTTGAGATGTACCGTAAAAATAAACTATGACCGAATCACAAATGCCAATACGCAGATTTTTAAAACGCTGGAACGTTCACTAAATGAATTTGTGAATAAGACCCGTTGGACAAATCAGGCGTTTGCGGAGAATGAAAGAATTGAATCGACCATGTTTATAAACGTTTCAGGATACAGTTCTGATCAGTTTTCGGCAACAATTCAGGTACAATCGTCTCGTCCTGGTTATAACTCAATGTATTCTTCGCCGGTATTCAACTTTAATGATAAAGACTTTAATTTCAGATATATTGAATTTGAAAACCTGATCTTTAACCCAAACAGCTACGACTCCAATCTGGTGTCAGTAATCGCATTCTACAGCTATATCATTATGGGAATGGATGCAGATACTTTTTCACCAAAAGGAGGAACACAATATTATGAGCTGGCTCAAAACGTGGCTATTTTAGCCCAACAAGGAGGCTCAAAAGGATGGAACCAGGCAGATGGGAATGTTTCGAGATATTTCTTGATTACAGACCTGATGTCGAATACTTTTGCTCCATACAGAGATGCCTTGTACCAATACCACTCAACAGGAATTGATTTGATGAGCGAAGATTTGAAAAGAGGTAAGGAAAATATTAAAAATTCTGTAAAAACCCTGGCTCAAATATATGATATCCGTCCAAATGCATTGCTGACACGTGTGTTTTTTGATGCCAAGTCAGATGAAATCGTTTCGATTTACACAGGCGGCCCATCTATTGCAATTGCAGATTTAGTTGAAAACCTGAACAGAATTTCTCCGCTGAATTCCAGTAAATGGGGGAAAATCAGATTTTAACTCTAAAATCGAACTAGTTTATCCAACAGCTTTTGCATCCAAGCGGTTCATAATTTATCACTATCTTTAAACGTAAAGGCATTGCTGACGTCACTATCCATAAAGAATTTCGCACTGATTGAAAAACTCGATATTGATTTTTCAGAGAATTTCTCAATAATAACAGGAGAAACAGGAGCAGGGAAATCAATACTTCTAGGAGCCTTAGGATTGGTTTTAGGTAAAAGAGCCGACTTAAGTTCACTAAAAAATAAAGAAGAAAAATGTGTCATAGAAGCACAATTCAATATAGCACGCTACAAGCTGGAACCCTTTTTTGAAGCTAATGACTTAGACTTTGAAAAAGAAACCATCATTAGGAGGGAAATTCTTCCATCCGGAAAATCAAGAGCCTTTGTCAATGACAGTCCTGTCAATCTTCAGGAGCTTCAGGAATTGGGAGAGTTTTTGATTGACATCCATTCACAGCACCAAACTCAGGAACTTTCTGAAGAAACATTCCAGTTTGATATTATAGATTCGATGGCTGCAAACTTGGAGGAAATTTCAGAATACAAATCCCTGCTAAAAAAATACCGCAATCTAAAGAGTAATCTCACGGTATTGCAATCCAAACTTCAGGAAGCCTCAAAAGAACAAGATTATAATTCATTCCTTTTAGAAGAATTGCTTGCAGCCAAACTAAAAACAGGCGAACAAGAAGAATTAGAAAGTGTTTTTGAGCAACTGAATAATGTTGAATTAATCAAGGAAAATTTAGATCGTGCTGTTTCAATTGCAGAAGAAGAGCAATTTGGAGTGCAGCACAATCTTAAGGAAATTAAGGCATCACTTCAAAAAATAGCATCTTTTTCGCCTGATTATAATTCCTTATTTGAAAGGATAACAAGTGTTTCCATAGAACTTGACGATGTAGTTTCAGAGCTGAACCAAAAAGCGGAATCTTTAATGAGTGATCCGGAACAATTGGAATTGGTCAACCAAAAATTACAGGCAATTTATAATTTGCAGCAAAAACATCAGGTAAAAACTGTTGATGAACTATTGCTGATACAGAATGACCTTGATAAAAAGGTTATTTCGGTTGATAGCCTGCAAGAGGAAATAGAAACAGCAGAAAAAGAAATCACTGAAAGTGCATCCAAACTGGATGTAATTGCTAAGGCAATCAGTGAGAAAAGACAAAAAGCAATTCCAGTATTGACGGAAAAATTAATTGCCATTTTGGAATTATTAGGAATGCCAAATGTCCGATTCAAAATAGAAGTCAGCCTATCAGAAAACTACCTTGCCAACGGAAAAGACGATTTACAGTTTCTGTTTGCGGCTAATAAAGGCTCTGACTTTGGATTGTTGAAAAAAACAGCCTCAGGAGGAGAAATGTCGAGAATTATGCTTGCTGTAAAATCAATCCTGGCGCAGTACCAAAAACTGCCGACCATTATTTTTGATGAAATTGATACTGGTGTTTCTGGTGAGATAGCCCATAAAATGGGAGAAATCATGAAAGAAATGAGCAAGACAATGCAGGTGTTTGCGATTACGCATTTGCCACAGATTGCTGCCAAAGGAAATACGCATTTTAAAGTATTTAAATCGGTTGTGGGCGACCAGACACAATCAGAACTTAAACTGCTTTCTGCCGACGAAAGAGTCATTGAAATTGCACAGATGTTATCCGGAAAAGATATTTCTGACTCTGCCATAAATCACGCCAAGGCCTTGCTGAACTAAAAAAACAAGGTATATTTGCTAAGCTGAACACTAACACATAATTTATACAATATAAATACTGTTTTATGATTATAGAACCAAGAATGAGAGGATTTATTTGCTTGACAGCACACCCGAAAGGAGCGGAGCAAAGCGTTAAAAATCAAATTGAATATGTAAAATCGAAAGGTAAAATCGACGGAGCTAAAAAAGTATTGGTAATCGGTGCTTCTACAGGATTTGGTTTGGCTTCGAGAATCACAAGTGCTTTTGGTTCTGATGCTGCTACTATTGGAGTGTTTTTCGAAAAACCGCCAATGGAAGGAAAAACAGCTTCACCAGGATGGTACAATTCAGCTGCTTTTGAAGCAGAAGCGCACAAAGCAGGACTGTATGCTAAAAGTATAAATGGAGACGCTTTCTCTAATGAGGTCAAAGACCAGACAATAGAACTTATCAAAAAGGATTTAGGACAGGTTGATTTGATTATCTACAGCTTGGCATCTCCGGTAAGGACTAATCCGGTTACAGGAATTACGCATCGTTCTGTCTTAAAACCAATAGGAAGTACGTTCTCTAATAAAACGGTAGATTTCCATACAGGAAAAGTTTCAGAAATCTCAATTGAGCCAAGCAAAGAAGACGATATTGAAAATACTGTTGCCGTAATGGGAGGTGAAGATTGGGCTATGTGGATGGAAGCCATGAAAAAAGCAGGTGTTTTGGCTCCAGGAGCTGTAACAGTTGCCTATTCGTATATTGGCCCATCATTAACAGAACCGGTATATCGTAAAGGAACCATTGGTCGTGCAAAAGACCATCTGGAAGCTACGGCATTTTCAATTACAGATAGTCTGAAAGATATTGACGGAAAAGCTTATGTTTCTGTAAATAAAGCATTGGTAACTCAGGCAAGTTCTGCGATTCCGGTTATTCCACTATATATTTCATTGTTGTACAAAGTAATGAAAGAAGAAGGTGTTCACGAAGGAACCATTGAGCAAATCCAAAGACTATACCAACAGCGTTTGTATGCTGGAGGTGAAGTTCCAACCGATGAGAAGGGAAGAATCAGAATCGACGATTGGGAAATGCGTGATGATATTCAGCAAAAAGTAGCTGAATTATGGGAAAAAGCTACTACTGAAAATCTTTCAGAAATTGGAGACTTAGAAGGTTACAGAAAAGACTTCTATAATCTCTTCGGATTTGACATCAAAGGAGTAGATTATAATGCTGATGCTAATGAAATGGTAGCTGTTGAGAGCATAAAAGAATAATCATATCGAAACTTTAACTATAATAGAAAAAAAATATTATAGTCATAAAATAAAAATTTAAAGCCTGCGTTAACGCAGGCTTTTTGCGTATTATAAGGTTAATCTTACCGTATTTAGCCTCTGATTTTTTTGTCACCACCTTCAATTTTAACTTTTTAGTCTTTTAAAATTGCTATTTTAGCAGTCTGTTAATCAATTTATACTTTTTTATGAAAAAAATTACATTATTATTGATGTTATTTTTCAGTGTCTTGTCCTATGGGCAAGCCTGGACAATAACAACATGTTTAGACCTTGGAACTACGGAATATGCACCCATGCATAGTGTGGCGACAGCTAATGCTGCGAGTCGCATGGCCGTAATCTATCCATCCTCACAGTTGAGTGGAATAGCAGGTCAGGTTCTTAATGCAGCCTATTATGATAGAGATACTGCTGCAGGTACAATGGCGGGAACTCCGAATTTTAAAATCTACTTGAAAGAAGTTTCAAATACAGATTGGGGAACCGGAGGCTTGGATTGGGCAACAGCTATTGCGGGTGCTGTATTGGTTTATGACTCTAATCCGGCAGCTGCGGTTGGTTCTACAGCAGGATGGAAAAGTTTTGCATTTACAAATACTTTTACCTACTCTGGAGCACAAAACTTAGCGGTTTTCACAGAGTATTCCAATGCAACAGCAAGTACTTCAATAGGGTGGAGTTATGAATTTGATACTCCTTGTATCAATACCTCAAATTTAAATACAACTAAGTATTTAAACGGTACTACTGGTAATTTACCTACATCTTTGACGTCTACGAATTACAGAAGACCAATGATAGGATTTGATTTTCTTGTTTCATGTAACGTGCCAACAGGCTTAACTTCAACAGCTGTTACTTCAAACAGTGCAACAATTAACTGGACAGCTCCGTTAATTGCTCCTTCAGAAGGTTATGAATACTACATGAGTACTTCTTCTACTACACCACTACCTTCAGCAACTCCAACAGGTTCTGTAGCTGCAGGTGTAACAACAAAAAGTTTTGCAGGATTGCCTTCAGCAACTCAGCAGTATGTTTGGGTAAGATCAAATTGTGGTCCTGGTGATAAGAGTACTTGGGTACGAGTTACATTTACAACAGCTTGTGGTACAAACGTTCCTACTTTCCTTCAGGATTTTAATGGTAGTTTCCCTCCACAATGTTGGACAACAGCTGGAGCAGGAGACGAAATAACAGGACCAACTGGTACTGCAGCAGGTATCTGGGCAGCAGATGGTTTCTTGAATGACGGAACTACAGGTGCTGCTCGAGTTAACCTATACAGTCTTAACAGAAAAGGTTGGTTGATTTCTCCTCCAATCGATATGAGTGCTGGTGGTTACAGAGTTAGATTTGATGTTGGAGTAACAACTTTTTCGGGTACTGACCCGGCACAGATTGTTTCTGATGATAAGGTTGTTTTCTTAGCATCACAGGATAATGGTGTTACTTGGACAATAATACATACTTGGGATTCTACGAACTCTCCAACCAATGTAAGAACTTTATATTCTGTAAATATTCCTTCTTATGTAGGAGTAAATACCAAATTTGCATTCTATGCAACGGATGGTCCAATTGATGATGCACCTGACTATAATTTTTATGTTGATAATTTCCTAGTTGAGGCAATTCCAAGCTGTGAAGCTCCTTTGAATATTACAGTTTCAGGCATAACACCTGCTGGTGCAAGCATTGCTTGGGATGCTGTTACTGGTTCTGCAGGATATGAATATGTTTTGGATCAGGTAGCTACAAACCCGACAGGGGCAGGAACTCAAATTACTGCTGCACCTTATACTGCTTCAGGTTTAGCAGGAAATACAACTTATTATTTCCATGTTAGAAATAATTGTGGTACAGAATTCAGTGCATGGACAACAAAAAGTTTTAAAACACTTCCTAATCCTCCGGCTAATGATGACTGTATCAATGCCGTTACTTTGACGGTAAATCCAAACTTAACGTGTACTGCGAAAACAACAGGTACTTTGTTAGGTGCTACAGATTCTGGTGAGCCAGACAACGGAGCAGGTACTCCAAACGATGATGTTTGGTTTAAATTCGTTGCAACATCTACATCTCATAGAATTTCACTTA
This sequence comes from Flavobacterium microcysteis, assembly GCF_006385255.1. Classification (GTDB taxonomy): domain Bacteria; phylum Bacteroidota; class Bacteroidia; order Flavobacteriales; family Flavobacteriaceae; genus Flavobacterium; species Flavobacterium microcysteis. The sequence continues at coordinate 66,526 of NZ_VFJE01000049.1, read as the reverse complement.
CAAACGTTACTGGAACTCCAACAGATTTAGTACACGAAGTATTGGAAGGAAATTGTGGCGGAGGTCTAATCAGTTTGAATATTAGCGATCCGGATATAAGTAATTTGTCTAACCTGATACCAGGAAATACATATTATGTAAGAATTTTTAGCTATGGAACTGCAGCAGGTGCTACAACATCATTTGATGTTTGTGTAGGTACTTTCCCTCCACCTCCAGCAAATGACAATTGTCCTGAAGCTGTGACTTTAACAGTAAACCCTAATTTAGTTTGCACTGTAAAAACTTCTGGTACTTTACAGTCAGCTACAGATTCTGGTGAAGGCGATAACGGAGCTGGTATTCCAGATGACGATGTTTGGTATAAATTCGTAGCAACAGCGCCTGCTCATAGAATCACTATTTCTAATATTGCAGGAACTCCAACAAGTGTAGTACATGAAGTACTAGATGGAACTTGTGGTGGTGGTCTTATCTCTTTGATTGTAAGCGATCCTGATACAAGTACTGTAACAGGTTTGATTCCTGGAACTACTTATTATGTTAGAGTATTCAGCCTTGCTGCTGCAGCGATTACAAATACTACAACATTTGATATTTGTATAGGTACTTTGCCTGGCCCACCTGCTAACGATAACTGTAGCGGAGCTATTGCTTTGACAGTAAATGCTGACTCGGCTTGTGGTGTAAAAACTTCTGGAACTTTGCAGTCTGCTACAGATTCTGGCGTGCCAGATAATGGAGCAGGGACTCCAAACGATGACGTATGGTATACTTTCGTAGCTACTACAGGATCACATACGATTACTCTTTCAAATGTTGCAGGAACTCCGACCGATATGGTACACGAACTTTTGGTTGGAACTTGCAGTGGACTTGTTAGTTTGAATGTTAGTGACCCTAATACTTCTAGTTATACAGGTTTGACTCCTGGAACGACTTATTATGTTAGAATTTTCAGTTTTGGAACTGCTACAGATGCTTCTACTACTTTTGATGTTTGTATCGGTAGTTCGGCAGCTCCTGCAGTACCAGCTAATAATGAACCAAGCGGTGCTGTTAACTTAACCGTTAACCCGGCTTTAACTTGTACAGCTACAACTGCTGGTACAACTATTGGAGCAACTCAATCTGCTGTGCCTGCTCCGACATGTAGTGCAGCTGGATTTAATGATGATGTATGGTATACATTTACGCCAACATCTGCTCTTGCCAGACTTACATTTACTGGAGTAGGAACAGGTATTACAATGGTTGGAGTATTATATACAGGTACACCAGGATCTCTTGTAGAAGTAACGGGAGGTTGTCTTGAAGGAAATACATTGAATTTTGTAAACTTGACATCTGGAACGTTATATTATGTAAGAGTTTTTACAAACTCAGCACTTCCTACTGTATCAACAGCATTTACTTTATGCGTTTCAACACCTCCACCAGCGCCAGTTAATGACAACTGTGCAAATGCTATCGCATTAACTCCATCAGGTACTTTTGCTACTGGAGCTATTGTGGGAACCGTAGCTGGTGCATCAACTGTAACAGGGCTAACATATGCTTGTCAGACCAACCGTGCTGAAGATGTATGGTATTCTGTAGTTGTTCCGGCTTCTGGACGTTTGACTATAGAAACAAAAGCTCAAACAACATCTACAATGACAGATAGCGTTTTAAGTGTGTTCTCTGGAACTTGTGGTTCATTAACTGAAATTGCATGTGATGACGATACTGGAGATGGTAACTTCTCTATGTTGACTGTAACAAACCAAACTCCTGGTGCAACATTGTATATTGGTGTTTGGAGATATGGTACTGCTGTTGCAAATACTGGTGAATTTAGAATTGCAGCTTATGATGCGTCATTAAGTACTCCTACATTTGATGATGCTAATTTCAGAGCATATCCAAACCCAGTTGTAGACGTATTGAACTTGTCATACACGCAAGAAATCTCTAATGTGTCTGTCTTTAATTTACTTGGACAGCAAGTAATTTCAAAAACAATCGGAGCTACTGATGCTTCAGTTGATATGTCAAGCTTGGCTGGAGGAACTTATTTAGTAAAAGTTACTGTAGACAATCAGGTTAAGACAATTAAAGTAATCAAACAATAATTTGATATAACTTTTTAATAAGAATCCCGGCTGTAAAACAGCCGGGATTTTTTGTTTTTAAAATATTTTGTAAAGCGGTTTTATAGCCGCTTTTTGTGTTTTTAAAACAGAAGTAAATTGAATTAACCCCGTTTTTTTATATCGTTTTGTGGGTAATATCTAGAAAAAATAAGCCTTTAAAAGGACTTAGATTTATTCTAGATAATCTTAAAATTATATTAAAATAATTAGTTATATTGCAGTGTATTAACTAAACTTTTAAACAATATGAAGAAAATTTACCTATTGCTTGTCGTGCTCTGCTGGCAAGTCAATGCCCAGACGCTGAATCAATCGGCGGCCTGGCCAAATCCCGCATGGACAATAACGGGCACCTACAATTCGGATCCTTTAGCTTTCGAATCCGATCCGAGAACAACCGCCTTTTTTGCCTATGACGACGATGATGCAGGAAACAGCGCACATGAAGATAACATTGCAGCTGAATCGCCTGTAATTAACCTGACGCCGGCTTTTACAGCTGGAGAGACTACATTAGAAGTGACAGTACAATATGGTTACTATTATTTGGCTAATGATGTCTTGAGATTTGAATACTGGGATGCTGCAGCTGCTACATGGATTCCTTGGGGGGCAAACTCAATACCGGGGAATAATACTACCATAACGGACAACTTTTGTACTATTCCCAAAACGACCTATGTTACAGAAGGTCTTAACATTTCCACATTCACATCTGCACAGCTAACAGGGTTCAGATACCGTATTTTTTATGATGATGATATTGCTGGAACTGACTGGAATTATGGTTTTTGTTTTAGCTCGCCAACAATTCGTTCCATTGCTTGTGGTGCGCCAACAGGGTTGGCTGTTACTGCAGTAGGCTCAGGAGGTGCAACAATCAATTGGGAACCTACCGCAGGGATTACAGGTTTCGAATATGTTTTGAATACAACAAGCACGGATCCAACAGGTGCTGGTACTTCAACAACGGCAAATACTTATTCGCCTTCAGGATTACCGGCAAGCACAGCACATTATTTCCATATAAGAACAATCTGTGCTACTAGCCAAAGTCCATGGAGAACAATCACATTTACAACCAGTCCGGCCAATGATAATTGCTCAGAAGCAATAACATTGACGGTAAACCCGAATCTGACCTGTACTGTAAAAACATCAGGCACACTTAAATCGGCAACAGATTCAGGTGAGCCAAACGGTGGAGTTGGTACTCCTGATGATGATGTTTGGTACAAATTCGTGGCAACAGCAACTTCACATAGAGTACAGCTTTCAAATGTAACAGGAAATCAAACAGATATGGTACATGAAGTTTTGGAAGGAACTTGTGGAGGTGGTCTTATCAGCCTAAGCATAAGTGATCCGGATACAAGTGCTGTAAACGGTCTTACTGTTGGAAACACTTATTATGTGAGAGTATTTAGTTATGGTTCGGCTAATAACCCTAATACTACTTTTGATCTTTGTATCGCAACATTCCCACCTCCGCCAGCAAATGACAACTGTCCCGGAGCTGTAACGCTTACAGTCAATACAAACGCAAGTTGTGCTTCGGTAACATCAGGAACTCTTGCTTCGGCTACTGATTCTGGTGTGCCAGATAATGGAGCTGGAACTCCTAATGATGATGTTTGGTACAAATTTGTGGCCACACAATCGGTACATAAAATTTCACTTATAAACGTAGGCGGATCGCCAACAGATCTTGTTCATGAAGTTTTTGAAGGAGTTTGTGGTACTTTAGTTAGCAGATATGTAAGTGATCCTGATATGAGTACTGCTTCAGGATTAACGGTTGGTACTACTTATTATGTAAGAGTATTTAGTAATTCTTCAGCTACTGGAGCTACATCAACTTTTGATGTTTGTGTTGGCGTGCCACCACCAGGATCTGTATGTGGGAATCCAATTATTGTTACAGGTCTGCCATATACTACAACAGACAATACAAATCTGTATGGTGATGATTATGATTTTCCTAATGGTGGAAGCTCAGGATGTGGTGAAGATACTCCAAACTATTATTTGAACGGTGATGACGTAGTATATGCTTATACGCCTAACGTAAACAAATCAATTAACATAAGAATTCCTGGAGCACCGGCTTGGTCGGGATTTTGGTTTATACAAATTGTAATGACATTGGAACTGCAGCTATTGCATGTGCTTCTGGTAGCAGCAGCGGAAACAGAGAAATTAATCAACTTGCTGTTACTGCCGGAACAACATACTATATTGTTCTTTCAACTTGGCCATCACCACAAAGCTTTGCGTATACATTAAATATTACGGAGAATACTTGTACAGCTCCAGCAGTAACATTTAACAGAACATCAAACTGCGCTGTTTCAGCAGGATTTTTTGTTAATGCAAATATAACAAGCTTGGGTACGGCAACTTCGTTGACGGTTACAGACAACCAATCAAGTCCGGCACAACAAGTAACAGCAACAGGTAATGTTCAATTTGGTCCTTATCCAAACAATACATCAGTAGTTCTTACGGTAGCAAGCAATCAGGATGCAAATTGTGTTGTGGTAAGCCCTGCTCAAAACCAGCTATTTTGTCCTCCTGTGAATGATAATTGTGCCAATGCAGTAGCTATAACTCCAACTGCTACTTTTAGTGTTACTGATGGAACCAATGCTGGAGCAACAGCAAGCTCTAATGAAACTGTACCGGTTAACTGTAACGGATATGCTGGTGGTGATGTATGGTTCTCAACAGTTGTACCGCCAAGTGGCAATCTGACTATTGAAACAGGGAATTCAAGCACGGGAGCAAGCGGATTGGATACTGTAGTTACAGTATATTCTGGAGCTTGTGGTTCTTTAGTTCAGGTGGGTTGTGATGATGACGGAGCAGATACAGATGCTTATTCTAGGGTTTCGTTGACTGGACAAACACCAGGTTCGACATTATATTTGAGAGTTTATGAATATTCAAATGACAATACGGGAGCTTTTGGTATATCTGCCTATGATTCTTCTCTAAAGACTACGTCTTTCGACAATGCAAGTTTCAAGGTATATCCAAACCCTGTAAAAAACACACTTTATTTATCGTATGTTGAAAACATGTCTGATGTTGCCGTATTTAATTTATTAGGACAGCAGGTTCTTTCAAAGAAAATCAATGCGACAGAAAGCCAGGTAGATATGTCGGCTTTAGCTGGCGGAACATATTTGGTTAAAGTAAATGTAGGTAACCAAGTGAAGACATTGAAAATCGTTAAGGAATAATCAATTCTTCAAAATATTATGAAAAGCCACCTTTATTGGTGGCTTTTTTTATACTTTCGTAAAGTATTTTACCCCAAATAATTAACCTATGGAAAAAAACTACTTTGGCTCCATCACTCAAAGAGTAAAAACAAAGCTATTTTTAAAGTTTCTATTGCTTTTAATCTCCACAAGCACCTTTTCCCAAACCACTTTGATAAGTCCGACTGCTGACGGAGGATTTGAAAATGGAAATACATTGGCTTCTAACGGATGGACTGCAGTAAATGCTTCTGTTGATAGCTGGAATGTAGGAAATGTTCCAGGCGTAGGAGCAGGAACACGTTGTGCTTTTGTTTCTTCTACAGGAGGTACAACCTGGCAATATTCACAGACAAGTTCGGTTATCCATTTGTATAAGGAAATAGCAGTTCCTGCTAATGAGCCCAAAATTGCCATCTCCTTTAGATGGAAAGTTGGAGGTGAAGGAACAGCAGCTAATGACTGGGATAATATGAAAGCCTTTTTAGTGCCTTCATCCTACAATCCTGTTTCTGGAGTTCCAATACCGCCAAACTATCAAATCGGTACGTTATATAAATTAAGCTCTACAAATTGGAGCACTGCCAATATTTCTATGGCTGTTGTCCCTGGAATGTCTTATAGGTTGGTTTTCAGTTGGAAATCCGATATCTTGGATGTTGTGAATCCGCCAGCGGCAATCGATCAGGTTTCAATGATATCCAACCCGCCTAGAAACTTTACGTCTGTAGCGTCAGGAAATTGGAATTTAGCAGCTACCTGGGATATAAATGCAGTTCCTACTAACGCTGACAATGCGATAATTTCAACAGGAACAACAGTAACGCTAAACACAAATAATTTAGCAATCAATGACCTGACAGTAAACGGAACGCTGAATTATGCTACTGCAGCTGCTACGTTTGCTGTAAAAGGCAATCTGTTGGTAAATACAGGAGGTAATTTGGACGCTTTTGCCGGTACGACAGGAAAAAGCCTGGTAGTTTCCAGAAACTTTACAAATAATGGAAATGTCGACCTTTCTAAAGGAACGGCAGTTAATAATATTTTGACATTTGATGGTAGTATTCCTCAAACCGTTGGAGGAACTGGTACGTTTACAAATAATCTTATCAGGAACCTTACCATTAATAACTCTTCTTCAGGGATAATAACATGGAATTTTAATGACCTTAGAGTAGGAGGTAATCTTACTTTTACAAAAGGAAAAGTAGCCCTAGGAAACAATACATTGACTTTGGGTACAGGAGTAGCTGCCGGAACCGGAAATAATGCAATAGGGGCGCTTATTTACACTTCAGGAGGATTTATATCCGGAACTTTCTCAAGATGGTGGGCCAACACAGCTACAGGAACTGCATTAACATCTGGAAACTTGCCAACAGCCGCTTTAGGAAGATATCCTTTTATCAACAGTGCCGGAATAAACAGAGCTGCCTATGTACAGCGTGTTACGCCTACAGTTGGAGGACAAATAGCATGTAAATATGTAGATGCTTCGACAACCTCAGTATCGACAATTTCCGATGCCGGTTATGTGCTTGATTCAAGATATGATGGCAACTGGGCATTCTCGACACCGGGCACAGTTCCTACTTCAGCAACTTATAACGTTGCACTTATTGGACAAAATGCTTATTTGACTTCCAACGGAAATAACAGGATTGTTAGAGAAACAGCACCAATTGAAGGCACACACCTTAACGGGACTAATCTTCCATTGGCACAGAGAACCGGACTGACATTAGTGCAGCTAACACAAGCACCTCTTTATATGGGAATTGCTTTTGCCGATACGCCTAATTCTTCAATAGCGAGCGGTAACTGGAACAATGCTGCTATTTGGAGTAAAGGAAATGTGCCAAATTGCACAGAAATAGTTAGTATTGCGCCTAACCATACAATAAGCGTAAACGCTGCTGGAAACGTATGCAAAGGCCTTACCATTTCTCTTGGCGGAAAACTTTCAGTCTCAGGAGGTGATTTGATAGTAGGATGCACAGACAATAATAACTCGCTAAATGTTTTAGGGGTTTTAGAAGTCACTGCTGGAACTTTGAATGTTAATGGTAATATTGCTACATCGTTTGGTTCGGTATTTTCCCAAAGTGGAGGAAATATCAATGTGGACGGAAACTCCGGAAATACAGCAACCAGCGTACCTAATGGAACACGAATTATCAATATAATCCCAGAAGAACCTGAAAGCCTGAATTGGACAGGAGGAATGTTAACCATAGTTGATCCGCATGCTTCAACAATAGCAAATGATGTTTTAAGAATAGATGGGACTTTTGATGGTTCAGTAAATGTAACTTCTGACCATACAATCCGATTTGGTGATGGTGTATCGACACAGTCTGGCGGAAATGCTACAAATGGTTTTAGAGTAAATTGCTGGGCAACGATAACCGGTTTGCCTTTTGGAAATGTCATCGTTGAAGGTCCGGAAGGAACAAACCGCTATTTGACGAGCACTTATCCGGTGCCTGTTAATGGAAACCTGACAATCAACAATGGTGCGGAATGCCGTATATCCACAGTTTATTTAAATGGCAATGTAACAGTCAATTCGGGAGGAATACTCACATCAACAACAGGATTTTTCTTTGCAAATGCAAGATTTGTAAATGAATCAACAGTGGCTTTTGGCCCAAGTTTGAACTTACAACAACTCAACAATAATGGAATTATAAGAAACCTAGCCGTTTCACCTACTGCTAATTTTACAAACATGGTGTTCAATAACGGAAGTTCGGCTGGAGTAACCGTGAATGCGCCTATATCACTAAGCGGAACCTTAACGCTTACTGAAGGCAAAATTAATACATCGAATACCAATTTGCTAACCGTAGGAACGGCAACAGCAGCAGGTGATATTGCAGGCGGTTCTGCCACAGCTTATATCAATGGGCCTCTGGCAAGAACATTTGGTTCTGGCAGAACAGCAGCGGGTACATATTCTAATGTGACAATCTATCCGGTTGGAAAAGACGGAAGCTACCTGCCGTTGTATGTTGATCCGTCAACTTCGGGTGGTGCTTTGCAGATAAAAGGAGAAGCGTTTACTGTAAATTCAGGAACTTTTCCATCCAATGTATCATCACTATCAAATAACCGTTGGGAAGCAGTCCTTATTGCTGGAAATGCAAATTTAGTCAACGCAAACGTTAGGATTACTGATGCAAGCATAGCAGCAAATAGTAAAATGCTGAAATCAGCAACAGCAAATGGTGAGTATGCCGTATTTTCTCCAGTTTCAATAGTTTCGGCAGGCACTCTGACTACTTATTATCCAATCATGGCTTCTGATTATACAGGCTATTTCTCTCACGGACAAATAATCTGTACCGGAACCGTAGCAGCTCCAACAGGTACTCCGGTTCAGGATTTCTTAACAGGACAAACGGTAGCCAATTTTATTGTCAATGGAAGCGATATCATTTGGTATGATGCTGAAACCGGAGGGAATATCTTATCACTGTCAACATTATTAGTGAGTGGAGTGACCTATTATGCTTCACAGACCATAAATGGTTGTGAAAGTAGTACGAGGCTTTCCGTAACAGCAGGAATTCTTTTGGGTATCGATGATTTTGATACAATTGACTTCAAATACTATCCGAATCCGGTATCAAATACGCTGAATCTGGTTGCTTCAGAAACCATAAATTCAGTAGAAATTTATAATCTTTTAGGACAAAGAGTTTTTTCTAAAAAGGTAGGTACAATGCAAGAACAACTTGATTTTTCACAACTGCCAAAAGGAACCTATATTTTGAAAGCTACGATAGGTAGTCTGATGAAAAATGTAAAAATTGTCAAAAACTAATGCATTTTTAAATAGCAATAAAAGCCATCCTTGAACAGGATGGTTTTTTTATTTATAAAAGTTATCTTTGTTAAAGTTTAAAATTCCGTATGAAATTTTCTTTTATAATACCGGTTTATAACAGGCCGGACGAAATAGATGAGCTTTTACAAAGCCTGGTTTTACAAAAATACGATCAAGCTTATGAAGTTGTTGTAGTTGAGGACGGTTCGACTGTTCCATGTCGGCATATTACAGATGCATATCAGGAGAAACTGACTATTTCGTATTATTTTAAAGAAAATTCAGGCCCTGGCGATTCCAGAAATTTTGGAATGAGAAAAGCCCAAGGCGATTACTTTTTGATTTTGGACTCAGACTGTATCCTTCCGCCAGACTATCTTTCAGAAGTAGAAAAAGCGTTGAAATTAAATTATGTGGATTGTTTCGGAGGTCCTGACAAAGCATTGGATAGTTTTTCAGACATACAGAAAGCTATAAATTTTTCAATGACTTCTTTTCTAACAACAGGAGGAATTAGGGGAGGCTCTGAAAAAATAGATAAATTCCAGCCCAGAAGTTTCAATATGGGATTATCTAAAAAAGCATTTGAAGCAAGTCAGGGATATGGGAATATCCATCCCGGTGAAGACCCGGATCTTTCTATAAGGCTTTGGAAAATGAATTTTGAGACTAGATTATTTCCAAACGCATATGTTTATCATAAAAGAAGGATTGACTGGTCAAAATTCTACAAACAAGTCAATAAGTTTGGAAAAGCCAGACCCATATTAGATAGCTGGTATCCGGAATACAGCAAACTTACTTTTTTCTTTCCAACACTGTTTCTTATAGGTTTCATTGCATCCATCTTATTTTGGGTATTAGGAATAAGCCTCTTTTTGGCTTTATATGGTCTTTATTTTTTAGCCATTTTCATTGTTTCAACTATACAAAACAAAAGCCTGAAAATAGGATTTTTTTCCCTTGTTGCTGTAATGACGCAATTCTATGGCTATGGCACAGGTTTCCTGAAGTCATTCTGGAATATCAAATTGCTAAAAAAGAAACCTCAGGAAGTATTTCCGGAACTGTTTTTTAAAAATTAAATGTTATCATCATGACAAAAATCATTGGGCTTACGGGAGGAATCGGAAGTGGGAAAAGTTCTATTGCCAAACATATCGAATCGCTTGGAATCCCGGTTTATATTGCTGATACAGAAGCAAAAAAAATACTGGATACGGATTCGGTAATTGCTCAGGTAGTGGCCCTTTTTGGAAATGATATATTAGAAAATGGAAGAATTGACAGGAAGAAAATAGCTGCATTGGTTTTTCAAGACTCTGAAAAACTCAAAAAATACAATAGTATTATCCACCCTGAAGTGTACCTACATTTTAAAAATTGGGTAAAACAGCATGACAATTATCCTTTAGTAGTTAAAGAAGCCGCAATTCTCTTCGAAAGCGGAAGCTATAAGGATTGTGATAAAATTATTTTGGTCACTGCTCCAAAAGAATATCGCATAGAAAGAGTCATGAAGAGAGATGCCGTTACAAGAGAAGCTGTAGAGCAGCGTATGCTGCACCAATGGGATGATGAGAGGAAAAAAGCCCTTAGTGATTATGTCATTGAAAACATCGATTTGGAAAAAGCAAAGCAATCTGCAGAAAACATAATTACCCTATTAAGAAATCAATAATTTATCAATTAGATGTTAATGTTTGGTTAATGTATTCATTGATTAAATGTTAAAATGTTAATTTTGTTTTTGATGAATAAGACATTGTTTCGCTTACTGGTTGTGTTGATGAGCCTATCTTTGATAGGAATTATTTTGGTTCAGTTATATTTGATTAATACATCATTTAATAATAATGAAGAGCAATTTAAATATCATGTACAGCAAGTTATAGGGAATGTTTCAGAAAAATTAAAGCAGCAGGAAACTTATACAATTGTAAATCAGTATAACATTTTGCGTGACAGCATTGGAAAAGACCCAAATCCAAGCCAATTGCTGGACTTTGTTCTTGTGCAGAAGAACAAAGTTACGAACGAAACTATTATTTATTCAAACAACATTATTGCAGAGGATTATAATATCAATCTGACGTTCTTTGATAAGAAAAAAGATTCGGTTAAGGCGCAAAATTTTATTTCTAAACGCCGGACTGAAATATATTCAGGCAAACCGATTGACAATTCTGGCATCCAGAAAAATACCACTCCAGATATAACAATTGAAAAATCTGGAAACATCGAAATGCTCGAAAGGGCACAATTCGATATGTTCTATAAAGATATTGCAGATACAAAACCTTTGAAGGATAGGGTTTCAAAAGAAAAGTTGCAAAAAATGTTGCAGCAGGAATTGAAGCAGTATGAAGTAAAGACACCTTTCGAATTTGGTATTTACAGTGATGGCCTAGCAACAAAAATCAGATCAGACAATTTTAAGTTTGATAAGAATTCTACTTTTCAGACGCCTATCCTGACAGATAGTGACGGAAAAAGCAAATACCAATTGTTGGTAAGCTTCCCAGAAAAAAAGAAATTCCTTTTTACAGATTTGATTGGAATTACAATTTTGTCAATCACATTTACCCTGATTATTATTATTGCCTATGCTAGTGCTTTGAACCAATTGATAAAACAGCGACAGATTTCAGAAATCAAGACGGATTTTATCAATAATATGACACACGAGTTCAAAACACCAATTGCAACGATAAACCTGGCTTTGGATGCGATTAAGAATCCAAAGATTATTGAAGATAAGGAAAAAGTACATCGTTATCTCCAAATGATACGAGACGAAAACAAACGTATGCATGCCCAGGTGGAGAATGTTCTTAGGATTTCCAAGTTGGAGAAAAAAGAACTTGAAATCAATAAAGATCCAATTGATGTGCAGACAATTGTTGAAGATGCAGTTGAGCACGTGAATCTGATTATCGAAGACAGGCAAGGAACAATAAGAACGCATTTTAATGCAACAAGAACAACAACGCTTGTCAATGATGTTCACTTTACCAACGTAATGGTAAACATTTTAGACAATGCGATTAAATATTCGCCAGAAGCTCCTATAATTGATATTTATACTGAAAATGTCAAAGACTTTATCCTGATCAAAGTAAAAGACCAGGGACAAGGAATGAGCAAGGTGGCACAAAAAAGAATTTTCGAAAAGTTCTATAGAGAACATACCGGAGATTTGCATAACGTAAAAGGTCACGGTTTAGGCTTGGCTTACGTAAAAAGAATAGTAGACGACCACAACGGTCAAATATTTGTAGAAAGCGAAAAAGGGAAGGGCAGTACCTTCATTATAAAATTACCACTAATTAATTAAGCTATGGAAAATGTAAACAAGAAAATCCTCCTAGTCGAAGACGATCCTAACTTTGGTTCAATTTTGAAAGATTATTTGAGTCTCAACGATTTCGAGGTTACCTTGGCTAAAAACGGAATGGAAGGTTTCGAAAAATTTAAAAAAGACACCTTCGATTTGTGCATACTTGACGTAATGATGCCTTACAAAGACGGATATACTTTAGCTAAAGAAATCAGAGAAAAAAACAAGGACATTCCTCTGATCTTTTTAACGGCAAAATCTATGAAAGAAGATGTGCTAAAAGGCTATAAGGTAGGGGCTGACGATTATTTGAACAAGCCATTTGACTCTGAAGTATTATTGATGAAAATCAAAGCTATTATTCAGAGAAAGGCTTCAGATAGCAAAGCAGACAACACTAAATTTGAATTCCAAATTGGAAATTTCCACCTGAATTCAAAATTGCGTTTCTTGACATTTAAAGAAGATGAACCAATTAAACTTTCCCCAAAAGAAAACGAGTTACTTAAAATGCTTGCGGTTCACGAAAACGACTTAATGCCTAGAGAATTAGCGTTGACAAAAATCTGGCGTGATGACAACTACTTCACTTCAAGAAGTATGGATGTTTACATCGCAAAACTAAGAAAATACTTGAAAGCAGACGAGGATGTAGAAATACTAAACATCCACGGTGAAGGTTTTAGACTTGTAGTCAAAAACAAAGTTTCAGAATAATACGAGAAAAGCTTCAAGAAATTGGAGCTTTTTTTTTGGCTTATTTCCAGTCTAGCTCTAAGGCAAAACAAGGTTTTCCGTTTTTAGTAATGGAAAAGATAGATTTGCTAGTATCAGCTGTTTCGTCAATGGCTACTTCATCACCAAGCACGAGTTCCTTCATGAAATTCATGTCAAAGCTTTTTAGTTGTTGTTTCAGGATTGATTTAGGGTTGACAAGGTCAAGACACCATTCCAGATATTTCACATTATTTACATGGTTGACAATATCAAGGTCAGAAAGCACGACTTTTCGGGAGCCTATTTTTTTCAGCGTATCCAGAAGCTCTATTTTCTTCACTCGTTCTACAGTAGCAAACCGTTCAGGGTATTTTTCAAAATGCTCATGCGGAAGTGCTAAAGTCTCCGGTCGGCGTAATTTGGTATTAAAAACCGCCCAATAGGTTTCACAACCAATCACCTTTTTGCCGTTAACATGCATTTCTAAAGCTCTAACAGAACGTGAGTTCTCTAAAGAAACAATCCAGGTTTTTACAGTAACAATGTCTCTCCATTTTGGGAGTGACTCGATTTCAAGTTTCATCCGGCTTAATACCCAGGCCTGATTGTGCTGCTGCATATCAGTAAAGCTAATGCCACCAATATCGGCATGATCGCCGGCAGTAAGTTGAAGCAAATTGCAGAGATCTGTGTATTTAAGATAACCGTTAGGTGTACAGTGGGTAAAATTCAGTTCCCAATCCCGACTATAGATGGATGTGAAATTTGAGGCTATTGGCATAAATAGATGGATTTTTAGGTTGTTTCAATGGTTTTTTCGATATACTCTAAAATTACATCAAAATCGGTTTTGTAGTCAAACCATTTAACGTTTTCTGTTCTTTTAAACCATGTCATCTGGCGTTTGGCAAAACGTCGTGTATTTTTCTTGATTTCCTCAACGGCAAAATCCAAAGTACCATCACCATCAAAATAGCTAAATAATTCGCGATAGCCAACGGTTTGCAAGGCATTCAAATCTTTGTTTGGATAAAGGCGTTTCGCTTCTTTTAATAGCCCAGCCTGCATCATCAGGTCGACACGAAGATTAATCCGTTCATACATGTCAACCCGTTCAGCTTCTAAGCCTATTAGAATTGGAATAAAATTCCGGGTATTTTTTTTCTGATTTAAGAAAGAAGAATAGGGTTTTCCGCTTCCAATGCATACTTCTACAAAACGCATCAGTCTTTGAGGATTCAGTAATGTTTGCGGATTTTCTTTTGAAATCGTATCAAAATAAGGTTTATCCAGCTTCTCTAATTCTTGCTGTAAATAGCCAATACCTAATTTTTCGTAGTTGGCGATAATTTCTTCCCGTATGGATGGATCAATCTTCGGAAAACTATCAAATCCTTTTAGTATTGCATCGACATACAATCCGGAACCACCTACTAATACGGCACAATCATTTGTTTTGTATAATTTGTCGAGCATGCTGATTGCTTCACGCTCAAAATCACCTACAGTATAATTCTCAAAAATGGATTTATTCTGGATGAAATGATGCACAGCAGCATCAAGTTCTTCTTTTGATGGAACTGCCGTCCCTATTGTCATTTCTTTAAAAAACTGTCTTGAATCACATGAAATAATCTCACAGCCAAAGCTTTTGGCAAGTTGGATGCTCAAGGCAGTTTTGCCGATAGCTGTCGGCCCGATAACAATAATCAGATATTTCATAAGGTATGTCCGCAATGATAACAATATTTCGCATCGTCTCTGTGATGATCGGCACTGCAATTAGGACAGACCTGAGTGTTTTCATGAACCGTCCTGCCTTTTGACATAAACTCAGCGGTAACCAATCCGGTAGGAACTGCAATGATTCCATATCCTAAAATCATAATAATCATAGAAACGAATTGACCGAATGGAGTAACTGGCGTAATATCGCCAAAACCTACAGTAGTTAAGGTAACAATTGTCCAATAAATACTCATAGGAATGCTTGTAAAACCACTTTCAGGTCCTTCAATCATATACATGATTGTTCCCAGAATAATACAGAGTACAATTACACTAAAAAGAAAAACGGCAATTTTCAACCGGCTTTTTTTTAAGGCATAAACCAGCTGATTGGACGCTCCAACAAAATGCACGAGCTTTAATATCCTGAAAATACGGAGTAACCTGACTGCACGTAAGGAAACAAGAAAATGTAATCCTGGAAAAAGTAAATCAACATAAGTAGGTAAGGTAGCCAGCAAGTCGATAATTCCGTAAAAGCTAAAAATATATTTTAAAGGCTTTTTGACGGCAATTACTCGTCCAATGTATTCAAGCGTAAAGAAAACAGTGATAATCCATTCAATAATGGCAAGCTCTTTACCATATACCAATCGTATTGAGGCAACGCTTTCAAGCATTACGGCAACAATACTTATAATGATCAGCAATAGCAGAATAAGGTCAAAAAGTTTACCAAATGGCGTATCAGCTTCATAAATAATTTCATGAAGCTTCTTTCTTAGCTTTTCTGTTTTTGTGATTTCCAAATCAGTTGTTATCGGATTATATCAAATTTACTAAAAGTCTTAAAACGATAAGATTTTAAAGACTTTCTTTTTTCTGAGATAGTTCAAAATTATATTTTTTGAATCCCGGTTGTTCTTCATCGGAATGATGATGTTTTTCAGAATCTCGATATTGTTTACCTGATAATTGAGATCAAAAAAGGCATAGCCTTTAAAAACTCCGTCTTCAATCAGTATTGCGCTTCTTTCCTGAATGTTTCTTCCCCGATCAATAACAATCATATTCTGCTTCTGGTACTCGTTATTCTCAAAAAAACTTTCTACACGGATATTGTATTCCTCTGGAGATTCTTTTTGGATACAGGCACCCTTGCATTGGTTGAGTTCAAATGGGAAACAATGGTTTTTTACAATTTCAAGGCCGTTTATTTTCTGGCAAAGCTCATACCTGTCCGTTATCTTGAACAAGGCGCTTTGGGCTTCTATAGGGCTGGAAAACGATGCCAGTTCTTTTTTTCGGGCATCTGTTTTTTGGATTCTTAATGCGATATAGCCGTTGCGGTCTTTCTCAGAATAAAGTGACCATGGAAAAATGCTCTTTTTTAGGGAGCGGTTGTATTTTGGCTTGTTGATTTTGATTTCCTCAGCTTCTTTTAAAAGCGCAATCAGTTCGCTTCCAGTTTCTTCATAAGTCACATCAAAAACTTCCAGCTGTATTTTTTTTGATTTGGAAGTAGTGCCGGTAAAATGCTGGTTGACACGTTTTTTAATATTTCGGCTTTTCCCAATATAAATCAGGTCACCATTTTCTTTATGGATATAATAAATCCCAGTTGTAGAAGGCAGTTTTGATACTATATCGAGAAGTTTTGGAGCAAGTCCCTTTTCGATTTCGGTTTTGACAAAACTCTTGACGATTTCTTTTTCAAGGTCTTTGGCCAATAACATTTTGAAAAGCTTTACGGTAGCCATAGCATCACCCGTAGCTCGATGCCTGTCAGCCATAGGAATGCCCAGTGCACGGACTAACTTTCCTAAACTGTAAGAAGGCTGGTCAGGAATTAATTTTTTAGATAATTCTACTGTACATAGGTTTTTACGCTGAAAGTCATAACCAAGGCGTGAAAATTCCGTACGCAGAATCCTGTAATCGAATTGCGCATTATGAGCCACGATAATACAATCTTCCGTGATTTCAATAATGCGTTTCGCAATTTCATAAAACTTGGGTGCGCTGTTTAACATGGCATTATTAATGCCGGTTAATTTAACTACAAAAGGCTGTATTGTCTT
Organism: Flavobacterium microcysteis; assembly: GCF_006385255.1. GTDB lineage: Bacteria > Bacteroidota > Bacteroidia > Flavobacteriales > Flavobacteriaceae > Flavobacterium > Flavobacterium microcysteis. Next base: position 49,424 of record NZ_VFJE01000049.1, on the reverse strand, counting down.
TTCGGGATTGACAAGACTTATGAATTGGTCAACAATTTCGTGTCCGTCAAATTTATAGATAGCAATTTCGGTAATTCCTTCTTCATTATATTGGCCGCCGGTTGTTTCTATGTCTAATATTGCGTACAAATTCTTTTTTACGTTTCTGTTAGTCTGCAACTGTATTGCAGGTTTATTTAATTATCTAGTCCCAAAGATACTACTTCCAATCCGAACCATTGTGCTTCCGCAATCAATTGCCAGCTGATAATCGCCAGACATTCCCATAGAAAGTATTTTTATCTCGCAATTATCGGCTTTTAGAGATTGTGCCAGGCGGTCAAAAATAGATTTCAAGTGGTTGAATTCTTTTCTGATTTGGTTTTGGTCGTCAGTAAATGTTGCCATTCCCATCAGGCCTTTGATTTTTATATTTTTTAATTGGGCAAAAGTATCCGATTGCAATAATTCGTTAAGTTCTGATTCACTTAACCCAAATTTTGTCTCTTCTTCCGCAATATGAACCTGTAAAAGACAGTCGATAACCCGATTGTTTTTTAGAGCTTGTTTGTTGATTTCCTCTAATAATCGAGAACTGTCAACACCATGAACCAAACTCACAAATGATGCCATAAATTTGACCTTATTCGTTTGTACATGGCCAATCATATGCCATTCGATATCCTTTGGCATCTGCTCAAACTTTTCGGCCATTTCCTGAATCTTGTTTTCGCCAAAAATACGCTGTCCTGCTTCATAGGCTTCCATTAGGTCAGCAACCGGCTTTGTTTTGGAAACGGCTACAAGCGTTACATGGTCTGGTAATGCAGATTTTATTTCAAGAAGGTTATTTTTTATTGACATTATTGAAATGATTATAATTCATAAACTACCAATCCACTTCTAAATTTCGGATCGATATACGTACTTTTTGGAGGCATGATCAGGTTGTTGTCTGCCAGTTCTTTAATCTCTGAAATATCGGTTGGGAAAAGCATAAAACCTAACTCAAACTCGCCTTCATCAATCACTTCTTTTATCGTTACGATAGATTGTTTTCCAGGAATATAATCTATGCGTTCATCATTTCTCAAATCGGTAATCCCAAGAATAGGATGTAGCACTTTTGTATACAATATCTGTGCATCTAGACTTTCTAAAACAGAAGAGAAACTATGACCATCTTTTAAAACCAGAGAATAAAACTCATTGTCAAGATACATTCCGAACTCAAATTTTTTGGTTGGTTTCCATAATTCCTGCTCCTTATTTTTAATCCAGAATTCATTGGATAATAGGGCAAGGAAATCCTCTTTAGAATGTCCGTTCAAATCACGGATAATTCTATTGTATTCGTATATCTTGACATTGCTTTCAGCAATCAGAAAGCTCATAAAATAGTTGAGATTTTCGTTTCCTGAAGCTTTGTCTTCTTCATACAACAATTCAGCGGAAGCCGATCTGTGGTGGCCATCAGCAATATAAACGCTTCCTATTGCTTCAAATTTATGTTGTAGCCAGGAAATTTCTTCGGGAGTTTCAATCTTCCAAAGGATATGTTTTTCCCTCTTGGTAGTGGAGAACTCATAAAGCGAATCGGCCTGTTTTTTTTCAAGTATCCAATTGGTCAATTCAGCATCGTCAGGATACGTAATCAGAACGGGTTCCGTATTAAATCCTGTGCTATGAAGATAATCTTTGAATAGCTCTACACGATATTGTAGCGTGTCTTCATGTTTTTTGATGACATTGTTTTGGTAATCTTCAATACTTGTGCCTGCAATTATTCCGGTAAAAGTCTGCGTTTTGGTCTGTATCTCATACAGAAAGAAAACGGGTTTTTCTTCCTTGATCAGTACATCTTCCTCTTTAAAGTCGTGATATTTTTGTGCAACCAACTTAAACCTTTTTTCAAGTCCTATTTTCTGCTGGTTTACATACGCAGGATTTAAGACATGCAAAAATGAAAACGGATTAAAATCCAATTGCGAAGCCAGTTCGGCAGGCGAATACTCGTCATAGGAACGAGAAGTCACCAGACTTACTTTATCACGTGTAGGACGAACTGCTTTAAAAGGAATAATTTTTGACATAAATTGTAATCAGTTGATAGTGGAAAGTGGATAGTTTATAGTAGTGGATAGTTGATAGGGGATAGATGGAAGTTGATAATTGATAGTGTATGGTGGATAGTTGGGAGTTATTGGCGAAAAAAGATATTCAAAAATCTAAAATCATAAATCCAAAATCTAAAATCATAAATCCCAAATCCCAAATTCAAAAACCAAAAGTCTAAAATAAGAAACCTCTCACTTTAGACTTTCAACTTTCCAACTTTTAGACTTTTCAACTTTCAGCTTTAAAACATTATATAAATTGCTTTGCTACTTTTTCAGCTTTTTTGGATTCTGAATAGTCATAGAAACCTTCTCCTGATTTCACGCCTAGTTTTCCAGCTCTAACCATATTCACTAAAAGCGGACAAGGTGCATATTTTGGATTTTTAAAACCTTCATACATTACATTCAGAATGGCAAGGCAAACATCAAGACCAATAAAATCGGCTAATTGTAAAGGTCCCATTGGGTGTGCCATTCCCAGCTTCATTACCGTATCGATTTCATAAACGCCTGATACTCCGTTGTATAGCGTTTCGATAGATTCGTTAATCATCGGCATCAGGATTCTGTTGGCAACAAATCCAGGATAATCATTTACCTCAACAGGAACTTTTCCTAATTTTACAGATAAATCCATGATGATTTTAGTGACTTCATCAGATGTATTGTAACCTCTGATGATTTCAACCAATTTCATAATCGGCACCGGATTCATAAAGTGCATACCAATTACTCTTTCCGGATGTGCCACTACAGCACCTATTTGCGTAATAGAAATAGAAGAAGTATTGGTTGCTAAAATGGTATTATGAGAACAAGCATCATTCAGCTGCTTGAAGATATTCAATTTTAATTCTACGTTTTCGGTTGCTGCTTCAACTACTAAATCAACTCCAACAACACCATCTTTGATATCAGTATAAGTAATGATATTGCTAATGGTTTTTAATTTGTCATCTTCAGTAATTGTTCCTTTTGCTACCATACGGTCAAGGTTTGCAGCAATTGTTGCCATTCCTTTGTCCAATGACTTTTCTGAAACATCGATTAGTTTTACTGTAAATCCGCTTTGTGCAAAAGTGTGAGCGATTCCGTTACCCATGGTTCCGGCTCCGATTACGGCTATGTTTTTCATTTATTTAAAGATTTGAAATTTTTAGTGGTTGAAATTATTTCTTGAAGCAATCAATGATTTGGTAAGCTACTCTCAAGGCTTCAGTACCATCTTCCAATGTTACGATTGGCGTGGTGTTGTTATTGATGGCATCAGCAAACGTTTCCAGCTCATCAAGGATAGCGTTATTGGCTTCTACATCTGGGTTATCAAAATAGATTTGCTTTTTGACACCTTCGGCATTTTGCAGAATCATGTCAAAATCTCCCGGTACTTCAGGAGCGTCTTTCATTTTTACAACCTCACATTTTTTCTCCAGGAAATCAACAGAAATGTAGGCGTCTTTCTGAAAGAAACGGGACTTACGCATGTTTTTTAAAGAAATTCGGCTTGAGGTAAGGTTTGCCACGCATCCGTTTTCAAACTCGATACGGGCATTGGCAATATCCGGTGTATCAGAAATTACAGAAACGCCGCTGGCATTTATGGTTTTCACTTTTGATTTTACGACACTCAATATAGCATCGATATCATGTATCATCAGGTCTAAAACAACTGGGACATCAGTACCACGAGGATTGAATTCAGCCAAACGGTGTGTTTCGATAAACATCGGATTTTCAATCATTGCTTTCGTAGCCTTGAAAGCAGGATTAAATCGCTCCACATGGCCAACCTGTCCTTTGATGTTGTATTCTTTAGCCAAAGCAATGATTTCTTCAGCTTCTTCAACAGTGTTTGAGATGGGTTTTTCAAGGAAAACGTGCTTGCCAGATTTGATAGCTACCTTGGCGCATTTATAATGAGAAAGGGTAGGAGTTACAATATCGACAACATCTACAGCGTGGATGAGTTTTGCGATAGTGTCGAACCTTTTATATCCAAATTCCTTGGCTACTTTTTCAGCATTTTCCTGATTAGGATCATAAAAGCCTACTAATTCATATTTTTCAGATTGTTGTAATAAACGCAAATGAATTTTTCCTAGATGCCCGGCACCTAATACTCCAACTTTTAGCATATAAATGTATTTTCCACAAAAATAACATTAATTGTTTAAAGTTTAAGTGCTTGCAAACACAAAAATATTCGAAGTTTTTTTGTAAAAATTAAAGACTCAATTTTTCTTTAAAATTGTTGGTTTGCCTTCTGGAGATTTCCACTTTTGTGTCTTTGGGAAGGTGTACAAGCAGGTTGCCGCTAAACCACGGGTCAATCTTGCCTATATATTCCACATTTATAATCTGGTTCCGATTGGCACGGAAAAAATAATCTTCAGGCAATTTTTCTTCAATCTGGTTTAACGATTTGCTGATTGTGGCTTTTTCATCCTGGAAAAATATTTTAGTATAGTTTCCGTCAACCTCAAACAAATAAATGTCTGAAATCTTGACCAGCCAGCATTTTTCTCCGTCTCGTAAGAAAATCTGATTGTTAAGGGTAAGTTTTTTACTGTTTCGTTCTTCCTTTTCAAGTAGGTTTTGGCCCACTTTTTCGATGGCTTTTGCAAATCTCTTCGGATTGATAGGTTTTAAGAGGTAATCCAAAGCATTATATTCAAACGATTTAATAGCATATTCATCAAAGGCTGTGGTGAATATGGTAATAGGAACCTTGTCAAGCATTTCAAGCAGTTGAAAACCGTCTTTTTCCGGCATATTGATATCCAGAAAAAGCAAATCAGGATTGGTAGAATTGATAAGCTGGAAGCCGGAATCTACATTTTCTGCTTCCCCTATAATCTCGATTTCGGGATGATTCTTGATGAGCTCTTTTAACTCATTTCTGGCCAAGCGTGAATCTTCAACTATTACAGCTTTTATCTTTTTCATGATTTAACTAGGATGGTTATTTCTGCAACGACTTGATTTTCTATTTCCTGTAGTTTAAAAGTAGCATTTTCTCCATAAATGAGTTGCAGTCTTTTTTCTATATTTTTGATGCCCAGTTGGGTAGAATCTTTTTCAATACTTAATGCTCCGGTATTAGATACTACAATTGTCAGGGTTTCATTATTGTTTTGAATGTCCAGCGTAATTTCACCGCCATCCTTGAGTTTTGATATGCCATGTTTTACCGCATTTTCAACCAGCATTTGGATAATCATTGGAGGGATTTCTACTTTTAGAAGACTGGTGTTTATTCTTGGCGTATACTTTAGTCGGTCTTCCAACTGTATTCTTGAAATTTCGATAAAGTTTTCTACCATTTCAATTTCTTCTTCCAGGGCAATCGTATTAATGTCGTTTTTGGTTAGCGAGTACCGAAGCATTTCAGACAAACGGGTAATCATTTCTCTTGATTTCAAAGGATTTTCAAGTATCAGTCCACGAATGTTATTCAAGCTGTTGAACATGAAGTGTGGGTTTATTTGTCCTTTTAACGAATTGAGTTGCGATTCTTTTAGAGAAGATTCCAGTTCAAGCCTGTTGAATTTTACTTCATTGATATATTCATAGATTTTTATTGCCAGTATAATAAAAAGCCAAACAAGAAACTCCGCTACAAACCCTGGCACATTTGTTATTTTCATCAACAGTGTCAAATGTTCAGTATTGCTGACGCCAAAATAATACATGACCGGAATGTCAAGTAAAGGCCATAAAGCAAAGTGGTAAATAACTTGTGCAAATGAAAATACAAAAAACAGATTCCACCAGTCTTTTTTTCTTAGGTTGGAAAGATTAAACCTCGTTTCAAGGAATAACAGTATTATATACGACAAAACAAACCCTAATAAGGCACAGAGAAATCCTTCCCATAGTGTATAATATAAGGCGTTAAGTTGTCTGGATGTCAAACCTTCCGAAAATTTAGCATAAGAAATCTTGCTAAAAGTCAAAGTACTGAAAGTATATATCTGCCAGCCCAGAAAATTTAATAAGTGATATTTACCGCTCTTTAAAAGTTTCATTGTTATTATATTAGGCATTCAAGTGCCGCACTTGCTATTTGTAAAAGTAATGATATCATCTTTTCTTAGGTGTTTTTATACCTTTGGCAGACTATCTCTGCCAAAGGTAATGGATTAAATTAGTTTTTAGGTTGAAAATCCGGATGGCCTACCTGCCAGAAGGCAAAGCTCAATACATCGGCAATTTCTTCGTATGATTTTGATTTGGAAGCCCCTCCAAAATGCCCGGCTTCATAATCTACTTTTAACAAGGTAGGCTTGTTGGAAGCGTTGGCTTCTAGCAAACGGGCCGCAAATTTGGCAGGCATCCACGCAATAATTCTTGGGTCGTTGAATCCTGCTGTTGTCAACGTAGCAGGGTATTTTACTCCGTCTTTTAAGTGAAGATAAGAATCCATTTCAATTAAGGCTTTTGCCTCAGATTCAACTTTCATAGTACCAAATTCAGCTACATTTGCAGGTCCGTTAGGTGAGTTTTCACTTCGAACGGTATTCATCATTCCAACACCCGGAATTGCAACTGCATATAAATCAGGTCTTTCAGTAATTGCTCTTCCTACAAAAATTCCTCCGGCACTACGGCTATAGATTGCTGTTTTGGTTGGATTAGTGTAACCTTCATTAATCATGTATTCCGTACAGGCAATCACATCTTTCCATGTATTCTGTTTTGTTGTCTTTTGGCCATCCTGATGCCATTTTTCACCTAATTCGCCCCCGCCTCTAACATGGGCTACCGCAAGTATTCCTCCTCGTTCTACCCACAAAAGCAATTGTGTATTAAAAGAAGGTGTTATTGAGGCTCCATAAGCGCCATAACCATAGAACAATACTGGATTGTTTTTGTCTTTTTTCATTCCTTTTTTATAAATAATCGATAAAGGAACTTCAACGCCATCATAGGATTTAGCCATTAGTTCTTCAACTTCAAAGTCTTTAAATTCAGGATATTCGATAATTGTTGAAAGTTGCTCTCTTGTGAAAGTATTCTTTTTTAGATCATATCGATATCTTTCTCCTTTGGTTGTCCAACCTGTTGTACTTATCCATACATCAGAGAATTTAGGAGCTCTGGCAGTTACGGATATGGTAGCTGCTTTTTTAGGAGTCGCAATTTCCTTGTGTTTTTTTCCTTCGAAGTCAGTAAAATAAAGCTTACTTTCCACACCATTTTTTGTTCTGGTATAAAAAATACCGTCTTTTGTTACTATAGGTGAATTGAGATTGGAATCACTACTTTCAGGGATGACCAAGGTAGCTGTAGCCACATTAGGATTGGCAATACTGGTTTTTATTACTTTAAATTTTGGAGCATTTAAAGTGGTATACATATAAATGTCTTTCTCACTTAGAATGAAATTTTTTACTTCATCCTTCCTGTCAGTAAGTAATTTCCAGTTTATTTTTTTCTTATTGAGATCTGAACCTGGTGCTATATATACTTTTTGATTCTGGTCTACAGTATAAGGCATAAAAAACAAAAGGTTACTATCAATATCATAACTAACAAAAGGAATTTCTTCATTGGTTATGCTTAATTCTGGATACATTGCCTTTGTAAACAAAGTCTTGTCTTGCGAAACATCACTCCCTACAATGTGAATTTTTGTTACCATATCCATTTGGGCGTTCATGTCATGAACATCTTCTGTTGGTGATTGGATGTAAATAAATGAATTGCCATCTTTCAGCCAGTTAGCACCTCCAAAACGTAACCTGTCAATTTTTTCAGGAAGAATCTTATTGTTAGTCAAATCCATGAGAAACATTTCACTCATTTCACCACCGTTTTTTGAAATGTTGATAGCTATAAGTTTTCCGCTTTTGTTAGCTGAAAAAGAGCTGATACTAAAAACATCTTTACTATTCTTTTGATAGTTTTCAGGATCAAAAATGAGAGCTTCTTTTCCTTTTAGACCATTTCTCTTGTATAATTTGGAGACTTGATCATTTGGTGTGGTCTTAAGATAAATATAAGTACCGTCATCCAGGATTGATAAACCTCCAATCCCCTCTGTAGTTCGATTATTTATTGAAGTCAACTCATCAATAATATGCTGTCTTCCCGGAATAGAACCCAATATTGAATTGGTGTAATCTGCCTGGCCTTTCATCCAGTTAAGCGTTTGCTCATTTTTTAAATCTTCAAGATTTCTGTACTTGTCTTCGATCTTGATTCCATAATAATCATCTGTTGCAGGAACAGAAGGAGCTTTTGAAGGTTTGGTCTGCCCAAAAGAATTGGCAGTGAAAGTAATGCCGATTGTTAGCATTGCAATTTTTCTTAATGTGGTCATTTCCATAATTCGTGTTTTTTGGTTGTGATTATGCGAACGTTTTTTGATTGATGAGTCAAAAGTAGGAGTACATTCAGATAAAAAATCCAAAAAAATGACGAACGGTCAATTAAGCATTTGAATGGTAGGCTACTGATAAAACATTCGCTGAAACGTTTTAAAATCGAGTTTTCTTTTCTTATTTTTACCCCTCAAATAAACCTCCAAATTTTGAAAGATACAGCCAAACATCAAGGACTTCGAAATCAATTAGTAACTGTCTTACAACAAAAAGGCATAACAGATAAAAATGTTCTGGAAGCAATTAAGAAAATTCCAAGACACCTTTTTTTGAATTCAAGTTTTGAAGACTATGCGTATCAGGACAAGGCCTTTCCTATAGGTGCCGGGCAGACTATTTCCCAACCGTATACAGTTGCTTTTCAGAGCCAGTTACTGGAAGTTGAGAAAGACCACAAAATTTTAGAAATCGGAACTGGTTCTGGTTATCAGACGGCTGTTCTGTGTACAATGGGAGCGAAAGTGTATAGCATAGAAAGACAGAATGAGTTGTTTAAGACAACTTCTTTGTTATTGCCAAAACTGGGTATCCGACCAAAACATTTGTCGTTTGGAGACGGTTATAAAGGCTTGCCAAATTATGCTCCGTTTGACAGCATAATCGTCACGGCCGGAGCTCCAATTATTCCTAAACCGCTAATGGCTCAATTAAAAGTAGGGGGAAGGCTCGTTATTCCTTTGGGAGAAGAACATCAGATTATGACAATGCTGATACGTAAAAATGAAACTCAATTTGAAAAGCATGAATTTGGAGAATTTCGCTTTGTGCCTTTATTGGAAAATAAAAACTAAAAAAGAGCCCATTATGGGCTCTTTTTATTGGCTGATGATATCTAAATATCTTTCGAGGCTTTCTTTCTCTATTTGGGCTATAAAAAGAAGAAAGTCTTCTTTGTCAGAAGTTGTCTGTGCTTTCTCGAGGGTTTGATAATACTGCATTCTATTGTCATAATCTCCTTTGATATTGGCAATAATATAACCATGCGAAAGTAGGACAAGATTCATTACCAGACGTGATGTTCTGCCATTTCCATCAATAAAGGGATGTATGGTTACTAATCGTTCATGCATTTCTGCCGCTAATAAAACAGGATGAAGAGAGTTTTTATTGGTTTCATACCAAATAAAATAGTCTTCCATTTGCTTGGACACCATAAAAGGTTGTGGAGGCATATACGTACTGCCTTTTATCATGACTTGTACTTTTCTATAACGCCCAGCATCTTCCGGATGTATTCCTCTTAAAATTAAATTATGTATACTGAGGACTTCTCTTTCATTTAAAAGTGAATTTTTTTCCATCAAATGTTTGATGTAGCCAATGGCTTCCTGATGGTTAATGGCCTCAAGATGTTCACGCATGCTTTTTCCTGAAACAGTAAGACCTTCGTTGATTACGAGGTCAGTTTCTCGTAATGTGAGTGTGTTTCCTTCAATTCTGTTGCTTTCAAAGGTATATTCTAGCTCGAGTGCCTGTGTAATTCTATAGCTGTCAAATTCTCTAAAGGTGTCTAACTTTGTTTTGAGAGCATCAATTTCCGTAAGGATTTTTTGAAGCGAGCTTGGAATTTTTTTGACAGATTTGGCCTGATAACGAATTTCTTCTTCCGCAACTTTCATTGCTTTTAAAGCAAATTCTTCATCTCCAATTTCATACAGGATTTTTTCTTTTAGCCAGGCTACCATTAAGGTTTCCAAATCAATTTCCAGAACAGTTGCTAGTTTTGGCAGTTGATCTCGTGTTGGCTTTCGGGTTCCTGTTTCAAATTTGCTAATAAGTGCCTGATCAATGCCTGTTTGTTGAGACACTTCTCTCACTTTCATGTTTTTTAGTTCCCGAGCTGTTTTAAGAAGTGTTTTCATTTCATGTCTAATTTAGTCTTGACAAAGTTAGTCATTTTTTTCGAGAAAAAAAACCGTTTCCTAACGAAACGACTTTTTTATTCTGTCCAAATCTCTTTTGGTGTCCTGTTCCTTGAGAGATTCTCGTTTGTCATAGGTTTTTTTACCTCTTGCCAATGCAATATCCAATTTAGCCAATCCTTTTTCATTAGTAAAGAGTCGTATGGGAACTATGGTCAGTCCTTTTGTCTGTACATTTCTCCATAGCGTTTTGAGTTCCCGTTTATTTAAGAGAAGTTTTCTTTCGCTTCGGGCTTTATGATTGAATTGATTTCCAAATGCATATTCTTCAATATACATATTGATAGCAAAGAGCTCATTATTGTTGAATTCGCAAAAACTTTCGGTGATATTGGCTTTTCCTAATCGGATAGATTTGATTTCCGTTCCGGTTAATACTATTCCAGCTGTATACTTTTCGATTATTTCATAATCGAAACGAGCTCTTTTGTTTAATATATTAATTGTTTTCAACATAGGAGTGCAAATGTAGGAACATTTAAGTAAATCCCAATTAGGGTTAAGAAATTGTTAGATAATATTTTTCAGACTATGATTTTTGTCAGTCTTTACGTTTTATTTCCCGACTACTTTTGGACTATAATTTAAAACTGATAACAATGAAAAAAATAATTTTAGCTGTAATAGCGCTAACGGTATTCGGAACAAATTTGGCAAACGCTCAAGAAGAAAATAAGGTAGATTTCAAAAAGTGGCAGGTACGTGTCAGAGGTGTTGGCGTTGTTCCTGATGAAAGCGCTAAAATTGGAATCATTGGCGGAGATGCAAAGATTTCCAATACATTTATTCCGGAGCTAGACTTCACTTATTTCTTTACAAAAAACATTTCGGCTGAGCTGATTTTAGGAACATCCAAACATGATGTAAATACGGTAGCTTCTGATATTTCAGCAGTAGGCGGACCAACATCAGCTGATGTGAATTTAGGAAGCGTATATCTTTTGCCTCCAACATTGACAGTACAATATCATTTCCTTCCGGATCATATTTTTAATCCTTATGTAGGTGCCGGTGTGAATTATACGATTTTTTATAATGAAAAAGCGGGCAATACTGTAAGAGGCATAGAATATGAAAATTCTTTCGGTTATGCTTTTCAGGTAGGCTTTGACTTGATGTTAGATGATAAGTTTTTTATCAATATGGATATAAAGAAAATATTTTTGAAAACAGATGTCACGGTCGACGCATCAAACCTTGCCGCTGGGTTAAGCATTCCTGCTGATGTTGAAATCAATCCGTTATTGCTTGGTTTTGGGGTAGGAATGAAATTTTAGAGACCTCTTTTTTAGTTTTTAGAGGGATAAGACTGCTTGAAAAAGCAGTCTTTTCTTTTATGGATGGATCAATTCGTCAGAAATCTTTTCGTCAGTAACGGTTATACGGTATAAATTACCAAATTCAGATTCTGGTATATCTTCATATTTTGAAGCACCCAGAAGTTTGTTAATGTAGTTGGGAATCGTATTGCTATGGCCAACTATAAGTAGTGTCTTTCCCTGGTTTTCGGCAATTATCTTTTTTAAGTCCATTGCATCAGGTTTGTAAAAAAGAATGTCTTTTTGTTTGGTTGCTGCAATAGCGGAACAGGTTTGTTGGGTTCTGTTATACATAGTTGTATAAAATAAGTCAATTGGTGTTTTCTCAAAATAAGCAGCCCAGTTTTTGGCTCTTTTTATTCCTGCGTCTGAAAGTTCCGGATTGCTTGAAAGATCAGCTTTTTCCGCATGACGAATCAGATAAATAGTGGTTGTTGCTGGGTTTTGGGCTGAAACAGTTTGCATAATTAGGAAGAATAGGATAAGACAAAAATTTTTCATTGTGTTTTGCTTTCTATAAAATTAAACTAATTTTTGAAATACGTATTTTTGCCAGATGGAAAACAAACAACCCAATAATCCGCTTCACGGAATCACGTTACAAAAGATGTTGGAACAGCTGGTCGATTTTTATGGATTCGATACTTTAGGCGAATTGATAAAAATCAAATGCTTTACTGTTGATCCGAGCATCAAATCAAGCCTTACTTTTTTAAGAAAGACTGATTGGGCCAGAGCTAAGGTCGAACAGCTCTATATCAAGACGCTTCCTAAATTTGCCAAATAAAAAAAGTGCGAGCCGGTTTTCCGGCTCGCACTTTTTTAGGCTTCAGCAATACCTTTCCATTTCTTAATATACATTGAAAACAGAAGCAGGAATAAAAAGACAAATACTATATTCAAACCAAACATATGCATATAATGTTCGTCTAACCATTCTATTTGTGGAAATTGTTTTCTTTCCATCCCATTTGCTCCATAGGTGTAGGAATCATAGTAACCTGAGGTACGTTTGAGAATATCTATCAAGACAGCATAACTTATCGGGATGATAGCGGGCATAAGCCATAAAGTCTGATTGATAGTGATTCCTGTAATTCCTTTACTTTCTTTAGCTTTAAGGATAATAGCAAAATAGAATAGTAACCCTAAAAACAACAGTATATAAATGATAGGGAAAGTCATACTATGGCTTATTATTACAGAAATAATTCCGCTAATAATTCCAAAAAGTCCAAGTGTTACGAAAGCTATCAGCCAGTTTCTGCCCGATGTAATCTTAAATGAAAAAACACAAAGTGACAGACCTATTGAAAAATAAAATAGACTCATGATAAACTCCAAATTGACTACCGGATTTTCATAGGCTCTGGAAATTTTCCCATACGATTTTGTCAATGCATTAAACGGGACATAATATTTTGAATAAACATATTTTTGTCCGTCAACAACCTTGATAGTCTTTGATAGTGTGTCAAGAGCGGCAGCTTCGTCTGTAACTATATCAGCGTCAATATAGTCAGTATTTACACCCTCATAATAATTATAATTTTGACTGGTTTCTTTGCTGGTTTTTCCAACATCAATATATTTTGTGAACTCAGGATAATCATAAATGAGTTCGAACCATTTTTCAGGAGTGATGTTTGAAGACAGTTTGTGCTCTTTGGATATTTTGAAAAACTCTTTAAACAGTAACTGTATGGAATCTTTTTTGTTTTCAATTAGCCATCGTTTGCCTTTAAGTTCCAATAAAGAATCTTTTTTATCATTAAAATAAGTAAAACCTTTGAGCTGTTTATTTACTAATGATTTAAGCGAGTAATTTCTGGAACCGTATTGGAATGAATCTCTTTCCACCTGGACAAATTCGCCATTCCTCTGCTCTGTGATAAAATTGCTTTCACGATACGGGCCTTCCACAAATAAAGAAGAAAGACTGATGATTTCAAGTCGTTTACTAAGTTCCTTTTCCGAAAAATAATTTCTTGCTTTGAGATCCTGTGCATAGAAAAAGGAAGCTGAAAAGGTGGAGTTCAAAATGCAGAATAACAAAATCAACAGCCATTCTTTGTATAATGAAAATTTTCCTTTGGGATAAAAAGACTTAAAAGCGTTGTTTCGGGAATAGTAAACCAGCCAGATAATAAACATAAAAATACTTATCAGCACGCTGACAAATACGATAATCGTATCGTCAAATCCGTAGTCATAAAAGTCATTCGAATCCGTAAAATCGATAGATCCTTTTGAATATCCTAAAAGGAAAAAGATAAGATGGAAAATCAGCGTTAGTATTGAAAACAAGGCAATTTTACTGTTCCAAAGTAGCGGATGTGTAAGCAGGAGTTTTTTTTGAATATTGACAAACATAACGTTGAGTTTTTAGGAAACGAAGAATCTTCGGGTAGATTTTGAAATATTTCTGAAATATTGAAGCGGAATCTGCTTTTCTGTAATGATTCTTAAGAAATCATAAGTATCCATACTTGCAGAAAACGTTGCAATGTAAGTACCTCCATTAAATTTAAGAGAGATTAAGTTACCTGATAAAGCCTCGTTAAGCTGGTTTTGTGACCATTCGCTTTCAAATTCAATAATAAGAAACTCTTCTTCTGTTTTTTCTGTTTCTTGCGGATTAGCTTTTGAGTGGAGATTTTTCTGTTCCCCATTTTTTAGAAAAATCACCTGATCCGAAGTTTTTTCGACTTCATACAACTGTTGTGAACTCAATACGATTCCAATCGGACGGAAAGGTGATTTTGCAATTGCCCGGAAATCTTCCAGTACGGTTTGTTGTGCAAGTATATCCAGATTGGCAAGAGGTTCGTCAATCAGCAATATTTTTGGTTTTCTTAAAAGCATCCTTGCCAGCTCAAAACGCATCTTATATCCAGAGGATAAATTCTTCCAGCTATGATTTCGGTATTTTCTTAAGTTGAGTCTGGCAATGATTAATTCTACGATTAATTTATTCTCTTCCGGTTTATAGCCATAACTAGAGGCCGTAAACTGAAGGTTTTCAAACATGGAGCCATGCCAGGTTGCCGTTCTTTGCGGTATATAAACCAACTGCGTCCTTAAATCATAGGCATCGTTAAAATCGAAATTATAGCCTAGTTTTCCTGAAGTCGCAAATAACTCTCCACAAAGAAGTCGGAGTAGGGTAGTTTTCCCGTTACCGTTTTCACCTACAAGACCTAGGATTTCTCCTTGGTTGAGTTCCAAATCTATAGATCCAAGTGAAAAACTCGCATTTCCGTATGTTTTTTTGAGGTTTTCTGCAGTGACAAGAATTTGTTTTTCAGGAACGGGTTTGTTTTTTAACTGTTGGTAAAGTTCCTCGAGCAGTAATGCGAAACGTTGCTTTTTTAAATCAATGTTATTTTCATTCTGGTCAAGCCAGTCCAATAACTCGTTAGTTTTTTGATAAAAAGAAATGTCTTCCGTGTCGAGCGTAAGATCGATTATTCTTTTGGTAAGCAGCGAATAATCTTCAAAATCCAAGAAACTTTTGATTTCCTGAAACTGTTTCTCAAATTCTGTCATGATATAAATCTATATACCAAATATAACAGAAAAATCTTCCAAATAGTACTTCTTATTTTATTTTGTAGGCAATCATCAAACCGCCTCTATATAAGATCCATTCACCACTTTTATTATAATCATGTATCCAGGTGTCATATCGTTCTCCGGTTGATAATAAATACCCTTTATAAAAAGCTTCCTGATGTCCGCCGCCAACAAAAAGATCCAATGCCCATTTATCACTTAGTTTCCATTGGTAGCCAAGTGTCAATCCTAGCATATAGTTATAACCTTTCTGGTAAAAGTCGGTATCCTTATAGCCGTACTTCTGAAGTTCAAATGTGCCTCCGCTGACGTTAGCTCCAACATAAAACCCGTTATTTTTTTCATTAAAGTGATAACGTACTTCAGGTGTTACGATTAACGCTTTGAATGGAGCACCGTTTACAGATTCCCAAAATGAGGCCGTTGCATCAAGCTGGAATGTCATTTTTTTTCCGATACTGGTTTCGATTCCTATATTAGAGATAAGTGCCAAAGCAGAAGCTCCATTAAATTTTACATAGGTCTGGCTGTAGGAAAGGAATGTGCTTGCAAGAAACAAGAGCGATAAATATTTTTTCATTCTTATGAGAATCAATTTTTTGCAAATGTAACGAGATAATGTTTCGGATGTTCGCCGTAATTGCTTTTTTTAGGTTAAGTAATTAGTAGATTTTTATATTGAAAGACGCTTGGAATGTTTTTTGGGGCAAGAGAATGATAATTCCTTCTTTTTCAAATAAATTGCCATTGCTTTGTAACGTATCAGAATAGCCAAACCAAGGTTCAAGGCAGATAAAAGGAGCATCATTTTTTGTCCAGATTCCAAGATTTGGGAAATCATGTAATACAACTTCCAGTAACGGCTTATTGCTTTCGAGGATTTGAATTTTTTTTGATTCCAGTTTTTTAATTATCAGGGCATCATTTTCAAATAGAGAATAATTCAAAGGTAGCTTTCCATCAGATAGTTTCAGTACTGTAGTGCGATTTGAAAGCAAATTATTTTCTAGTGAATAGCTGATAAGGGACTCATCATTTTCAAAAAACAACGAATAGTTCTCAAAATTTCCGGTAAGTGCAAATGCAGGATGCCCGCCAATTGAGAAAGGCATATCTGAAGCACCGTTATTGGTTACTTCATAGTGTATAGTGAGATTATCTTCCTCAAGCAAGTAGATTACTTTTAATTCAAAATCAAAAGGATATTGTTTTGCAGTTGCCTCAGAAGAAGAAAAAGAAAATACAGCCTTATTCTGAAAAGTTTCATCAACATGAAAATCATTATCTCTGGCAAATCCGTGTCTTGATAATCCATATTGCTTATCTGCGTAATTGTATTCTCCGTTTTTTAGTGTTCCAACTATAGGAAACAGAATAGGAGAGTGCTTATCCCAGAATTTAGGGTTTCCTTCCCAAATATATTCTATGGTATTTTTCTTTAAAGAAATCAATTCGGCTCCTTTTGTATTGATAGTAGCCGTTAGTTCTTTATTTTGAAGAACAATATTCATGTAGGTTTGATTTTAGATCGTGTTAGGCAAAAATAAGAACAAAAAAAACACCAGCGTGCAGGCTGGTGTTTTACAATTTTTTTTTTGTCAGAATTATTGAATTACAACACTGTGTGTAACAAATTCTGTTGCGCTTTTTTTGAACTTAAACACATAAGTACCGTTTTGGCTAACAGTAAACTTGTACGGTTGAGTTTTGGTTGATGGCGTTGTCCCACAGTTTGTTCCAGCGTATTTTACTTCCACTTCAACAGTTTTAGTGTTTCCGCTTGTAGACTGTACAAATCTGTTGAACACACCACAATTATTATCAACAACGTGGGTCACAGTCAAAGTGATTTCCTGATTCTTAGCACCTGTAGTAGGGCCAGTCACTGCTGTTGTAAATTCTTTTTGTGTAGTTTGTGAGTTGTTTTTAGAATCGTCATCGTTACTGCAAGAAGTAAGAGCCGTTGAAACGAACAAAACTAACGCCATTGTTTTTAATGCAAACTTTTTCATAGTTAAAAATTTTAAATTGTTTTTATTTGAAGATGTATTAAAATGAAAAGGTTGCTTTTTGGGTCTGGATTTTAACATCTTTTTTTGTATTATTTTTCTTCCCTATTAAAAATCAAGGTTTTAGAAGGGTAAAAAAAATATCATTTTGAAATTATTTGCAAAGAGACGATGTTTAAAGATTCCAGTTCGCTAAGGAAGTATTTTAGGTCATTTTTTTATAGGCGATTGCCTATTTCAGAATTGTTAAAAATGGGAATTATATAAACTTAATTTTTATAGTATAAAACTTAAGGTTTTTGCTACGTTTTTAACATTTTTTTAATGGTTTTTTGCGTAAAATTTAATACTTCATAATGGTATTTGTAAATTTAAAAAGCCAAATTTGTAAACACACCAACCTAAAATGATTACTAACCTAACCAAATCAGAGCATTATGAAAAATCTAATCACATTATTAGGCATCAAAGAATTTATCATTGAAAACGAATTAACGGATAGTGTAATGCTTGTACTACATCCTAAAAATTTTGATGAGCTGGCGATGGAATACATTGTTAGCAATAACATGCAAATTGAAAGACCTTTCGAGGTTTTGGGTATATGTGTCATAGAGGACACTGACGGTGAAGTAGCTTATAACGAGATTGATATTCTGGAAATTGCTTATGACCACCATGAGGAATTTGAATACGAATACTTGAGGGCTGCTGTTTGATAATTTGCCACCAATCTAAACTTGACTTAATATGAACCGTTTAACCTTTGCCATTTCCACAGTTGGCCTGTTAATTTCGGGTTATGCACTTCCTGGAAGATTTGCAGATAATTCCTCTGAAATGGCCAGCCTATTGCTTAAGGGAGGTTTCATATTGCTGTTTATTTGCTCTTTTATTGTAAATGGGTATTGCATTATAAACTTTTTCAGAAAAAAACGAAGTTTCGGAAGAAGGAAGCATTATGGAATCCGTACTGTAAGACAATATTATCCGCAGAGAAGTACACGTTAATAACGAAAATCCTTCTCAGCAAAAAAGCCTAACCAAATAGTTGGTTAGGCTTTTTTTATTAGGGCAACTTTATTATTAGTTTGCCAGTTCAGTCTGATTTCTAAATACCAGTTTTCCGTCAAAGCTATCCAAAAGGATGATACTGTCTGTTGTGACTTTTCCGGAAAGTATTTCTTTCGAAAGTTCATTCAGGACTTCTTTCTGAACCACTCTTTTCACCGGTCGTGCGCCAAATTGCGGATCGTATCCTTTTTTAGAAAGGTAGTCAATGGCTTCCGGAGTAGCATCGAGAGTAATGTTTTGTAATGCTAACATCTTAGTAATGGATTTCAATTGAAGTCCTACAATTTCTTTAATGTTGTTCTCATTCAGTGGTGTAAACATTACAATATCATCAATCCTGTTGATAAATTCAGGACGTACGGTTTGCTTCAATAAAGCCAGCACTTCTACTTTGGCCGCTTCTATAGCACTTTCGACATTCCCTTTCAGGTTCTCGAATTTCTCTTGTATAATAGAGCTTCCCATATTGGAAGTCATGATAATAATTGTGTTCTTGAAATCGGCTAAACGGCCTTTATTATCAGTCAGACGTCCTTCATCTAATACTTGCAACAGTATATTGAAAGTATCAGGGTGTGCTTTCTCAATTTCATCCAGTAGGACAACAGAATAGGGCTTTCTTCGAACAGCTTCTGTCAATTGTCCGCCTTCATCATAACCTACATATCCTGGAGGTGCACCAACCAAACGGCTAACACTGTGTCTTTCCTGATATTCGCTCATGTCGATTCTTGTCATAGCATTTTCATCATCAAACAAGTAGGATGCCAATGCTTTTGCCAATTCTGTTTTACCAACACCGGTTGTTCCCAGGAATAGGAAGGAACCAATAGGCTTTTTAACATCTTGTAATCCGGCACGACTTCTTCTTACGGCATCACTTACGGCTTCGATTGCTTCTTCCTGGCCTACAACTCTCTTATGCAGTTCTTCTTCAAGATGGAGCAGTTTTTCTCTTTCTCCCTGTAGCATTTTCATTACCGGAATACCGGTCCATTTGGCAACAACCTCAGCAATGTCTTCACGGGTCACTTCTTCCTTGATTAAGGAATGACCTTCGTTTTCTTGTAATTGCTTTTGAAAAGCATCCAATCGTTCTTGGGCTTCTTTGATTTTCCCGTAACGCAATTCGGCTACTTTTCCGTAATCGCCTTCACGTTCGGCTCTTTCAGCTTCCAATTTGAAATTCTCGATTTCTGTTTTGGTAGCCTGAACATTGTCCACAATGTCTTTTTCGCTTTTCCATTTAGCAAAAATCTCGTTGCGTTCTTCTTTCAGGTTTGCCAATTCCAAACCTAGGCTTTTCAGCTTATTTTCGTCATTTTCACGTTTAATCGCTTCCATTTCGATTTCAAGCTGCATTATTTTTCTATCCAGAACGTCAAGTTCTTCAGGCTTTGAATTGATTTCCATTCGGAGTTTAGAAGCTGCTTCGTCCATTAAGTCGATAGCTTTGTCCGGAAGGAAACGGTTTGTGATGTATCGCTGTGATAATTCTACTGCTGCGATAATAGCTTCGTCTTTGATACGAACCTGATGGTGCGTTTCGTACTTTTCCTTAATACCACGCAAGATAGAAATAGCACTTTCTGTATCTGGTTCATCAACCATGACTTTTTGGAAACGCCTTTCCAAAGCCTTATCTTTTTCAAAATATTTTTGATATTCGTCTAAGGTGGTCGCACCAATAGCTCTTAGTTCACCACGAGCCAAAGCTGGTTTTAATATGTTAGCTGCATCCATTGCACCTTCACCACCTCCGGCACCTACAAGCGTATGGATCTCGTCAATAAAAAGGACAATATCGCCATCTGCAGAGGTTACTTCTTTTACAACCGATTTCAATCTTTCTTCAAATTCTCCTTTGTATTTTGCACCGGCAATCAAGGCTCCCATATCCAATGAGAAAACAATCTTGTCTTTTAGGTTTTCAGGGACATCACCATCAACGATTCTGTGTGCGAGTCCTTCGGCAATTGCTGTTTTACCAACACCAGGCTCACCTACAAGCATTGGGTTGTTTTTTGTTCTTCTCGTTAGAATTTGCAAAACCCTGCGGATTTCTTCATCTCGACCAATAACAGGATCGAGTTTTCCGCTGCTTGCCAGTTCGTTTAGATTTTTGGCATATTTATTTAAAGAATTATAGGTTTCTTCGGCTGAAGCTGAAGTAACTCTATCGCCTTTGCGAAGCTCGTCAATAGCAGCTTTTAGCCCTTTTTCAGTAACTCCCTGGTCTTTTAAAATTTGGGCAATTTTACTTTTTGAATTGAAAATAGCCAATAGAAGATGTTCGATGGATACAAATTCATCGTTCATCTTTTTGGCAATAGTAGCCGCATTGTTCAACGTGCTTGATGCTTCTCTGGAAAGCATGATATCGCCCCCTGAAACTTTCGGGAAGGATTGTAGCGTACTATCCAGAATCTGCTGTAAAAGCCCTAGATTTACATTGAGTTTTTTAAGCAGGAACGGAGTAACGTTCTCATCAACCTCAAAGATAGCCTTGACGATATGTTCGTTTTCAATCTGTTGGTTTCCAAAACTTTGAGCTATTTGCTGAGCCCTTTGGATGGCTTCTTGTGATTTTATGGTAAAATTATTAAAGTTCATAGATTAAATTTTTAAATTTGATAAAGTCATCTCAATTTATATTCCAATAGGGTAAATCTGACAAAATGGCTTAAAAAAGAGTGTTTTTACTAATTTAACAAGACAAAAAGTCTTAAATTCTGACGATATGAGTTTTTTTGATAAAATTTTTGGCAATACAGACAAATCGGATAATAAAGATACGAATCAAAACGGCTTCAATTGGAATGATTTAACAGAATTAAAACAATTGGATTCCATCATAGAAGAGTCGGAAGAAAAACCGGTAGTTATCTTTAAACACAGTACCCGTTGCAGCATTAGCAGGATGGCACTGAAGAATTTTGAAAGAGAATATAAAGCAGACACTAACGATGCATCTCTTTACTTTTTAGACCTTTTAAACTATCGTGATATTTCAAATGAAATAGCACAGCGTTTCCATGTGATCCACCAATCGCCTCAATTATTGCTGATTAAGAATGGAAAATCGGTTTATGATGTTTCGCATAGCGCTATTGATGCAGAGGCTTTGGAGAATAAGCTGTAAAAAGAAGTGCTAAGGTACTGAGGTGCTAAGGTTTTGTGTTTTATTCGTAAATGGGAAAGTTATTGAAATAGGTTTTTCATTTGCTAGTTAGATAAAAGGGGGACTAAGTTGCTGAGGTGCTAAGGGACTAAGGTTTTGTATTTTATGAGTAAAAGAGAAAATTATTGAAATAGTTTTTTATTTGTTAGCTAGCTAAAAGAGGGGCTAAGGTTCTAAGCGGCTTATTTCTCGAGTTTTATGGGTGTAGTTATCTGATTTTACAATGGAAAAATAAACTTTATACTTAGCAGCTTAGAACCTCAGTACCTTAGATACTTAGAACCTTAGTGCCTCAAAAAAAAACTCTCCATCTTCAAAACAATCTCCTCTAAACATAAATTATTGATGCTACCTTCATGTGTATGCAACGTTTTTTTTGAAGGTTCGTAGTTGCCGTCTTCAATTTGTGTAGCAATGATTTTGTAGGCATCTCTGAACGGAATTCCTTGCTGGACTAATTCATTCAGATTATCAACGGTAAACAGATAATCGTATTTTTTGTCATCAAGTATAGTCGTATTGACCTGAATGTCTTTTAAAGAAAAACAGGCAATCTCCAGGCATGATTTTAAATTCTGAATAGCAGGAAAAAGACCTTCTTTTAATAATTGGAAATCTCTGTGATAGCCACTTGGAAGGTTGTTGGTCAGTAAAGTGATTTCATACGGCAACGCCTGTATTTTATTGCATTTGGCTCTGATGAGTTCAAAAACATCTGGATTTTTCTTGTGGGGCATAATACTGGAACCCGTTGTTAAATGATTTGGAAGGCTTATAAAGTTAAAATTTTGGCTCATATACAGGCATACATCCATGGCGAGTTTGGATAAAGTTGCTGCTAGTCCGGAGAATGCAAATGAAACGGTTTTCTCCGCTTTTCCACGGCTCATTTGTGCAGCTACTGAATTGTATTTCAATACCGAAAAACCTAATTCCTGAGTGGTAAATGTCCTGTCGATTGGAAAAGAGCTTCCATATCCGGCAGCAGAACCCAGCGGATTCTGGTCTACTATTTTTTGTGCGGCATTTAGTAGAACCATATCGTCAATAAGTAACTCAGCATAGGCAGAAAACCACATTCCAAAAGAAGAAGGCATAGCAATCTGCAGGTGTGTGTAACCCGGAAGAATGACATTTTCATGTTTTTTGCTTAATAAAATCAGCAAATCGAAAAGTTCCTTTGTTAGCTTTTTGACGGATGTGATTTCTTCTTTCAGATACAGATGGATATCCACCAAAACCTGATCGTTTCTGGAACGAGCCGTGTGGATTTTTTTCCCGGCTTCGCCTAGTTTTTCGGTTAAAAGATATTCTATTTTAGAATGTACATCTTCAAAGGTATCTTCAATCGTAAAGTTACCCTGTCTTATCTGTGCCAGAATATCCTCTAAAGCCAATACCAAATCGGTGGTTTCTTTTTCAGTCAGGATGTTTATTTTTCCTAACATTTTAGCATGTGCAATAGAGCCCAAGGCATCATATTTTGCCAGGACCAAATCCAGTTCCCTGTCGTTTCCAACCGTAAAAAGATCTATTTTCTGGTCGGTAGGTATTCCTTTTTCCCAAAGTTTCATAGTGTTGTGTGTTTAGGTAATTGTGTTGTTTAGATTAAAAAAATCTGATAAAATTTTGGTATATAAGTGAATACCTTCCCTTATTTCTTCCAGATAAATAAATTCATTAGCAGTATGCGATCGTAGCGAGTCGCCAGGTCCTAGTTTCATGGATTGACAACTCAAAACCGATTGATCGGAGAGCGTAGGTGAGCCGTATGTTTTTCTTCCTAAAGAAATTCCTGCTTGTACCAAAGGATGATTTTTGTCAATCGAAGACGCATTCAAATGCATAGACCTTGGATTTATTTTTCCTTTGATATGTTGCTGCAGAACTTTCAGGATTTCTTCATTGCTATAGCAATCGTTTACACGAATATCCACAACGAGGCTGCATTCTGAAGGTACAACATTGTGCTGTTTTCCGGCATTTATCTGAGTAACGGTCATTTTTACAGGACCTAATACTTCAGATATTTTTTCAAATTCATATGTCCTGAACCATTCAATAGCAGAAAGTGCATTGTAAATAGGGTTGTCTGTATTTTGGTGTGCCGCATGGCTTGCTGTTCCTGGGATGATGATATCCAGGACAAGAAGTCCCTTTTCGGCAATTGCCAGCTGCATTTGTGTTGGTTCGCCCACAATGGCACATTCAATTTCAGGAAGATGCTTTAATAAGCCATTCAGCCCGTTTGGACCACTGCTTTCTTCTTCGGCAGTTCCGGCAAATAAAATGTTATAAGGAAGATTGTCATGAGCATAAAAATAAGTGAATGTAGCCAGTAAAGATACCAGGCAACCACCAGCATCATTGCTTCCAAGACCAAATAATTTCCCATCTTTTTCAATAGCCTCAAACGGATTTAAAGTATAACCTTCATTTGGTTTTACCGTATCATGATGAGAATTTAGAAGTAGTGTTGGTTTTGAAGCGTCATAATGAAAATTTACAGCCCAGACATTGTTGTTTTCTCTCTGAAACGGAATGGAATTATCATAAAACCAGTTTTGCAGCAAAAACGCTGTTTGGGCTTCTTCGGAAGAAAAAGACGGTGTCTCTATAAGCTGTTTTAATAAACTGATGGCTTCATTGGTCAATATTTCGATGCTTTTATGCGTCATGTTTTCTCTCTTTATAATTTTATTTGGGTAGCAGTTGCTTTGTTTTTCAGTACTTTTTGGTTTCCAATCACAATCGTATCAACGCCATTGTTCAGTGATTTGAAGCAATTTTCGAGTTTGGGCAACATTCCCGAATGGATGGTCTGGTCACTTTTCAAGATTTGGTATTTTTCAAAATCAAGGACTTCAATAACTGAGTCTTCATTTTCCGAATCAAGCAAAACGCCTTTTTTCTCAAAACAATAGATTAGCTCCACATCATATTCTTTGGATAAGGAAATTGCGATTTCTGTAGCAATCGTATCGGCATTTGTATTTAACAACTGGCCTTTTCCATCATGTGTGATCGCAGAAAAAACAGGGATGCAATCTTGCAATAACAATGCAGAAATCAGCTTATTGTTTACACTGATTACATCACCAACATACCCAAAATCGATTTCAGTATTTTTTCTTTTTTCCGATTGGATAAGGTTGCCATCCGCACCGGAAAATCCAATACTGTTCGTACCTAGTTGTTGCAGTTTGGCTACAATCTGCTTGTTTAATAAGCCGGAATAAGTCATAACAGTAATATCAAGCATAGCTTTGTCTGTAATTCTTCTTCCGTTTGAAAAGGAAGGTTTTAATCCTAGTTTCTCGGCTATTTCGCTGGCTTTTTTGCCACCGCCATGCACCAGGATTTTATATCCTTCCAATTCAGAAAAATCGGTAAGGAATTCTGACAAAAGCTGTTCGTTGTCAATAACGTTACCACCGATTTTTACAATACTGAGGCTTGGTTTATTTTCCATCTTCCAGAATTTTTGTCAATACTGCCTGTGCAGCAAAGGTCCTGTTATTGGCCTGTGGAATAACAATAGAGCTATCGCCATCTAAAACTGTATCAGAAACAATCATATTTCTTCTAACCGGAAGGCAATGCAGGAACTTGGCATTAGCTGTTAATTCCATCTTTTCTTGCGTAACCGTCCAATCCATGTCTTTAGAAAGGATTTTTCCATAATCGTTATAGGAGCTCCAATTTTTAGCATAGATAAAATCGGCATTTTTAAAAGCTTCATCCTGATTGTTTGTGATTGTTGCTCCTTTTGTGATTTCAGGATTCAGTTCATATCCCTTGGGATGTGCGATTACAAGCTCATAACCGGAAAGTTTCATAATCTTGACAAAAGAATTCGGCACGGCATGAGGCAAAGCCTTAGGATGCGGAGCCCATGTCAGCACAACTTTTGGCTTTCTTTTGGTCTTGTATTCCTGTATAGTCAACGCATCTGCAACGGCTTGGAGTGGGTGTTCAGTAGCACCTTCAAGGCTGATTACCGGAACAGAAGCATATTTCGTAAAAGCACTGATAACCTGTTCTTCTTCGTCTTTTTCTTTATCGGTTAGGGTAGGGAAGCTTCTCACGCCAACAATATCACAGTATTGGGATATAACTTGTGCTGCTTCTTTGATGTGTTCTGCGGTATTGCCGTCCATAATTGTACCATCTTCAAATTCGAGCGACCAACCTTCCGTATTGAGGTTCATCACGATACAATCCATGCCGAGATTCAACGCAGCTTTTTGTGTACTTAATCTTGTTCTAAGGCTCGGGTTGAAAAACAATAGACCAAGTGTTTTATTTTTACCCAAATCGGAATTTCCAAAAGGATCTGACTTAATTTTTTTGGCAGTTAAAATCAGTTCGTCCAAATCATTTATATCGTCTACAGTAGTGAACTTTTTCATTTGTTTTAATTTAAAGATTGCAGTGCATTTTTTAGCCCGATAACAAATCGGTCAATTTCAGTTTCAGTAATAAGAAGTGGCGGAAGTATCCTTAGCAGATTCTTTTGGGAAGCATTTCCTGTGAAAATAAACTGCTCATAGACTAATTTTTTGCGCAGTTCTGCCACATCAAAATCAAACTCTAGGCCAAGCATCAGGCCTTTTCCTTTTATCTTTTTTATTTGAGGAATTTTTGAAACCGCTTCGATAAAATAATCGGATTGTTTTTTTACATTTTCCAAAACAGCTTCCTCTTCCATTATTTCCAAAACTGCTAATGCAGATGCGCAGGAAAGATGGTTGCCACCAAAAGTGGTTCCAAGCAAACCAAACGAAGCTGTGAACTTCGGACTTATGAGCAGCCCGCCAATAGGAAATCCATTGCCCATACCTTTTGCCATCGTAATAATATCAGGCTTGATGTTGTGATGTTGGTGTGCAAAGAATTTTCCGGAACGGCCGTAGCCGCTTTGGATTTCATCTAAAATCAGAATAATGTCATTGGTATTGCAGATTTCTTCTAATCCTTGAAAAAACTCAGTAGTTCCTTCGTCAAGCCCGCCAACACCTTGAATTCCTTCAATGATGATTGCCGAGATTTCATTTTCTGAAACTGCTTTTTTGACTAATTCCATATCATTTAGTGGTAAAAACAAAACCTCGTGATTGGCGTTAATTGGTGCTATGATGGATGGATTGTCGGTTACGGCAACAGCAGCAGAAGTTCTCCCGTGAAAGCTTTTATGAAAAGCAATCACTTTTGATTTTTTATTATGGAAAGAAGCCAGCTTTAAGGCGTTTTCATTAGCTTCTGCACCTGAATTGCATAAAAACACACTGTAATCTGGGTAGGCAGATACTTCGGTTAATTTCTTTGCAAAGGCTTCCTGTAACGGATTTTGGATGGAATTGGAATAAAACCCAATTTTTTCAACCTGTGACTGGATGGCTTTTACATAGTTTGGATGCGAATGTCCTACCGAAATTACGCCATGACCGCCATAAAAATCAAGATACTCCTGGTTTTTGTCGTCCCATACTTTAGCTCCAAAGGCTTTGATTGGTGTAATGTTATATATTGGATATACGTTAAATAAGCTCATTTTTCTTTTACTTTTTATTATTTAAAAACCGCTGGATTTTAATTTTAATCCTGTTGTTTCTTCAAGTCCAAACATTAGGTTCATGTTCTGTACGGCTTGGCCAGATGCTCCTTTTAACAGGTTATCGATAATTGAAGTGACCAAAAGATAATCTCCTTTTTTCTCCAGACTAAGGATGCATTTGTTGGTCTGCACTGCCATTTTTAGGCTGATGTCTTCAGCTGTAACCCATACAAAAGGATGTTCTTTGTAAAATGTCTGGTACAGATCAACCAATTCCTCTTTGCTCTTACTTGTTTTAGTATAGAGCGTTGCAAAAATGCCTCGGGTAAATTCGCCACGATTCGGGATGAATAGTATTTCTTTTCCAAAGTCTTTCTGCAAACTGTTCAGGCTTTGTTTTATTTCTGCCAGATGTTGGTGCTCAAAAGCTTTATAATGAGAAATATTCGAATTTCTCCAACTATGATGTGTAGTTTCCGAAAGCTGCACTCCGGCTCCGGTACTTCCGGTAACGGCATTGATATGGATATCATTTTCTAACAAACCGCCTGAAGCTAACGGCAAAAGCGCAAGTTGGATAGCCGTTGCAAAACATCCCGGATTGGCAATGTATTTTGTGGCAACTATTTTATTTTTATTCAGCTCTGGCAGGCCATACACAAAAACTTTAGAATTAAAATTTGCATCATTGTCAAGACGAAAATCATTGCTCAGATCGATGATTCTGGTATGCAAAGCAAATTCGTTATTTTCTAAAAAAGCTTTTGATTTTCCGTGTCCCAGACATAGGAATACGACATTTACATCAGTGTTTATTTTGTCTGTAAACACCAAATCGGTTTCACCTATCAAATCTGGATGTGCAGCCGTCAAAGGTTTTCTAGCCTGTGAGGTACTGAAAACAAAATCAATTTCTACTTTGGGATGGTTTACCAGAATTCGAAGCAATTCGCCCGAAGTATAACCGGCACCACCTATAATTCCTGCTTTAATCATAATCGATGGAATTTACTTGTGAATAAATAGACTGGGCATTGCCAAGAATTTTGATAAAACCTTTGGCATCGTCAGCCGTCCAGGCATTGTTTATTTCACCATATTGGCCAAATTTGCTGTTCATTAGGTCGTGTTCTGATTCGATTCCGTCTAACGAAAAATGATACGGCTTTAGAGTTACAGTCACAGTTCCTGTTACATTTTTTTGCGTGTCTTCTAAAAAGGTTTCGATGTTTCTCATCACAGGATCTAAAAATTGCCCTTCATGAAAAAGCATGCCATACCAATTGCCCAGCTGTTCTTTCCAATATTGCTGCCATTTTCCAAGGGTGTGTTTTTCCAACAGGTGGTGTGCTTTTAGGATAATCAATGGGGCTGCTGCTTCAAAACCGACTCTTCCTTTGATGCCGATAATCGTATCGCCAACATGAATGTCTCTTCCAATAGCAAAGGCGCTGGCTAATTTTTCCAATTGGGTAATAATGGCCGTTGGTTTGTCAAATTCATCGTTAATACCAATGATTTCGCCCTTTTTGAAATGGAGTGTGATTTTTTCCGATTCCGTTTTTTGAAGCTGTGACGGATAAGCACTTTCAGGCAATGACAAGTTAGATGTCAGTGTTTCTTTACCACCAACACTTGTTCCCCAGATGCCTTTATTGATTGAATATTGTGCTTTTTCCCAGGAATAATCCACCCCATTTTTCTGAAGATAGTCGACTTCTTCCTGACGAGACAATTTCAAATCCCTGATTGGCGTAATGATTTCCAGTTCGGGTGCAATTGTCTGGAAAATCAGGTCAAAACGAATCTGGTCGTTTCCGGCACCGGTACTGCCATGAGCAATAGCCGAAGCACCTATTTTTTTTGCATATTTTACGGTTTCTATAGCCTGAAAAACTCTTTCTGCACTTACAGATAGGGGATAGGTGTTGTTTTTTAGTACATTTCCAAAGACTAAAAACTTGATAGCTTTTTCATAGTAATGGTCAATGATATCCAGATTGATATGTTGGGCGCTCCCCAATTCATAAGCTCTTTTTTCGATAGCATTTAATTCTTCGGTATCAAAACCTCCTGTATTTATCAGTATGGTATGGACTTCCAGTTGCTTTTCATTTTTCAGATATTTTAGGCAGAATGAGGTATCCAAACCGCCGCTATAGGCTAAAACTACTTTTTTCATTAGATTATTTTTTTAGAAATGTCTGCTTGATTTGTTTCAATCTTGTCAGCACTTTTTTATTGAATTTCACTTCTTCCGGCTTTTTGTTTTCCGGGTCATAAAGCATCCCTGTGCAAAGGCACATTTTGAATTCTTTTCGTTCCAGGATGTCATAATTGGTACAGCCTTTGCATCCGGCCCAAAAGGTAGGATCGGCAGTGAGTTCAGAAAAAGGAACGGGTTTGTATCCCAAATCGGAATTGATTTTCATTACCGCCAAACCTGTTGTAATCCCGAAAATTTTTGCTCCGGGATATTTTTCCTGAGAGTACTCGAAGACTTTTGTCTTGATTTTTTTTGCAAGTCCGAGATGGCGAAAATCAGGATGCACGATGAGTCCGGAATTTGCTACAAACTGCCCGTGTTCCCAGCTTTCAATGTAGCAGAAACCTGCGAATTTTCCATTTTCCAAGGCGATTATGGCATCGTTGTTTTGCATCTTTTTCTGGATGTATTCTGGCGATCTTTTGGCAATTCCAGTGCCTCTCAAAAGTGCCGAAGCTTCCATGGTATCGCAAATTTCCTGTGCGAACTTATAGTGCTCTTTTTGAGCAATACAGATGGTTACATTCATTTTTTAAATGTAAGATTGGGTTAAAAAATAAGATGATTATAAAGAATGCGGAGGAAAGAAACAGGACGGACCTATTTCATAGAAATATAGCAGACCTAGGGCCGGAAACTGGCCGAAGCTGAAAAAAATAACGATATTGTAGTAAAGTCAGGATAGTAATATCCCTGTAAAAAGATTGGAAATTTCAAAACTGAAAAGTGAAAAAATGAATAAAAGTTTCGGACTCGTTAAACTTTGGCGGTACAGATTATGACCGCACAACCCGCAAAGTTTGTGCAGGAAATGTCCGTAGGATAGAAGTTGTATGTAACTTGTAATTATTCATCGGTGCAAATGTACACAAAAAATATAATAATTTTTAGTATTGATAGTTTTTAACAAAATGTTGTATAAATGTAACAAAAAAATCTGGAGTCTTTTGGACTCCAGATTTCTATTTTGGATTAAAAAGAATTATTAGTTTTTGATAATCTTTTTAGTAAATTCTTGATTGTCTGTCGTTACGTTGATAATGTAAGTTCCGGATGGAAGTCTTGAAATATCGACAGCAGTTTCCAAACGACCATCACTTTCAATGTTTTTCGATTCTATTACTTTGCCTGTAATATCATATATCGAATAATGAACATCGCTCGCAGAAGCTTTATCAACGGTAATTGTAAACTGTCCGTTGTTTGGATTTGGATAGATTTTCACGTCTAATACAGCAGATTTTTCTATAGGACTTGCAGCTCTGGCTGAACAACTTATAGCAGTTCGGCTCAATGTTCCGTTAGAATTGTTGATAGAACCGTTGGCATTTTTTGCCTTGATATAGTAAGAATAGCTAGTTCCGGCAGTAATCAGATACGTATTTAGGAATGCATTTCCTGTAACATCTGGAGCATATAGATTTCCGTTTCTGTAAATATCATAAGAAGTAGCGTTGCTAGAAGTCGTCCAGGTAACGTTGATAGCGCTTTGTGATCCACTGCAAGTTGCTGTTGCAGACATAGTGAAACTTCCCGGTGTTGCATTACATACCAGAGTAGCAGCTGAAAGTGTTCCGTTAGAGTTGGTTCTTGTTCCAGAAGCATTTTTAGCAATAACATAATAGGTATAAGTAGTTCCGCCGGTTACAAGCGTGTTGATGTACTGTGTTCCAGTAATATTGCTGGCATATAATGCACCGTTTCTGTAAATATCATATCCAGTCGCATTGCTTGAAGCTGTCCAGTTTAAACGGTTTTGAGTAGCAGTTCCGCTACATTCTGGCGTAAGTGTTAGCGAGAAAGTTCCCGGAGCGGCTACAGCAGTACAAGTAAGGTTTAGGTTGGATTTGAAAGCGTTAAAATAGGCAAGAGCGAAACTGTCTCTCCAGGTATTGCTGTTTAGTTTTGCAGCATCTGAAGTAGTATCGACAAAACCGATTTCATTCAAACAGGCAGTCGCAGAAGAATATCTTAGAACTCCCAAATGGTAAGCTAAAAAGCTGTTGTCTTCCACACAACGTCTGTTAGTCCAGGAACCGTGTGTGACCATATCGGCCTGAATTTTCTGTGCAAAAGCAATATCAGGTGCCGTATTGGTATCATCGGCTGTACAATAGAAAGTCTCTGTTCCGGTTCCTCCGCCTGCATTACAGTGAATACTCAAAAGACGGTCAGCATTCCAGTTATTAGACATTGTAGCTCTCTGATTGACAGAAATCCATCCGTTTACGTTAGTTGTTCTTGTAAGATGTACGGTCCATGTACAGCTGTTATCGATCAGGGCTTTTGTTTTTTGGGCAACAGCAAGAGCTGTTTCTATTTCTGTGGCCGTTCTTCCGTCAGGATTGTCACTTGTGCTGGTTCCATAACCATGACCCGCATCCAGTACAACTATCTGTGCGTTTATTCCTAAAGAGCATAGTAATAAACCAAATATAAAGGCTATTTTTTTCATCTTAATTCATTTTTAGAGTTGCGATAAAGAGTCTTCCGGTCTTGTCATCTGAGAAAATGACTTTGTCCTTGTGAATGGTCGGAAACATTTCAAAAATCACTTCAGTATTTGTAATCTTTTTGGTTTTGCCTTTCTCGACATCAAAAAGATACAATTCTGAATTGCTAACGGTATGCCCGTTTTCGCTTTCGTCTAAAAACCCGATAAGATAGGAGTCGTCATCAGACCAGGCGGTGGCAATTCCTGTTCCGATTTTTCTGCCTTTGGTTTTTCCGTCAATATCATAAATATAGATATCGGCTCCGTTATGTACGGCTACTTTTTTGCCATCATTAGAAAGCATGGCATTGTAGAATTGGCCTTCATCATTGGTTACAACCCACTGTCTTGAAGTAGACAGGTCTTTGGCTTCTATTTTTAAATTAGCCAGGTTAGTATACACGACAACTTGTTTGTCTCCTTTTTTTGAAACACCTCTGTAAGATGGCAGATAATTAGGATCAATGTTTTCTACCTTTTTGGAATAGTTGTCACGGACATTAAAGTTAATGACCTTAGCATTTGAGAAATATTCCTTATCGGATTTTTCTTTAAAATAGAAAGAATCACCCGACTTGTCCCAAACATAAGCATAACCGCTACCCGGTTTGTCTGAAATAGGCTTTACAGTATTGGTTTTCATTTCCAGAAGATAAACACCTTTAAGATGTTCTCCGGTTAAAAGGACAAATTCTCCTGTTGGAGAGAAAAGAGGATTGGTGTAAAAACCGTCTACCTCAATGCGTTCAAAATCTTCGACTTTTTGCGCATACACCGATAAGCCCATAAGGAATGAGCATAGCATAGTAGTTTTATTCATAATTGATAAATTTAGGTTGTGATAAATTTAACCTATAAAATCTTATAAATAAATACTAATTATGTTAATTTATTGTAATTTAATTTGTTGTGAGGTGCGAAACCTTGTGTTTACAGTTGTTTTTTAAGAATTATCTCCTGATGCTGTTTCGGGAAATAATATTCTTCAGTTTTACTTTCAAGTCTTCACCAGTGTCATAAATCATCTGTTCGTTGGATGGAAAAGGAACTGCTTTTTGGTTGAAATAAGTATAATACGAATCATCTGCAGCTCTTCTGTCACCTCGGTAAGTAGAGTAAATGTTTTCAAAAATAAATTCACTAGTCAGTGGGAAAGTCTGTAATAATTGCCCAGACTTATAATCAATATAGTCAACTTTGGCAGTTACTTGAGCAGCTTTGAATTGCGTAAATTCATAAATATCAACTTTAATTGTTTTGAATTTATCAACCTTAATCACATTACCCAAACTGTCTTTGACTACATTACCGCGTGAATCCGTTAGGTTTTTCACACCGTCTTTTATCTGCTTTTCTTTAATGAATTGTTTTTCTTTTACCTGTTCTGGAGAGATGTTGATTTGACGGAAGTTCACGACAATCTCAAAATCATAATTGACACTCTTTTGCTTGTTGCTATGATACACTGTCCATTTATCGTTCAATCCGTTGGTGCTGAAATCTAAAAGGTCATTTTGAAGGCGTATCGGGATGACCATATTGGTTTCATTTCTCATGTAGACATTTACGAAATCAGTTCCCTTAAGCTGAGCTTCGTCCATAAGTTTTCGAACATCTTTAAAACCAGGATTGATTTGGTCAAGATAAAGAAGATCATCATAGGCACGACGGCTTGTCATCTTGTCTTTTGTCAATAGTAAGGCTTTGGCGTTATCGTAAAGGTATTTTGAAAGCGCATTTTTGCTACTGACGATTTGGTCTGTGTAATCGTCAAACGGAAAGATAGCGTTTCTGTTTTCCTTCATCAAACGTAAAGGCAAAAGCGGGCGTATTTTTTCCTGACGATTGTTTAACTGGACATAGGTAGTGTAGATACGCTCCAGGTTTCTTGGATTGGCGTCTTTTGCTAAAAACTGAACATCACGCAAGTCACGTTCTTTTGCTTTTGCAAAGGCTTCTTCAAGCAAGTAGATATAATCCTGTTTTCCTTTTTTGTCTTTGTTAGAACGAAGGCTGTTTACGGCATTATCAATAGCTCCGTCATAATCACCGCTGGTTAGCATATTGGTAGTTTGTTTTACGCCACAAGATGCTAAAGCAAAAACTAGAAACAGGATAGTAATCTTCTTCATAAATGTTAAAAATTTTAGGCAAAGATATATCTTTTTTTAAAGTGTTTTCTGCTTTGGTTATCAAAACAAAAAAGCCCCGGAATACCGGAGCTTTTGTAAAATATGGAGATCTATTATTTTCTGAAAAAAGGAGGTAGCAATTTGCTGGAAACTTCTCCAAATCCAATTCGTGTGCTGTCTTTTTCACAATAGCCTTTCATGATTACGGTATCACCGTCGTTAATGAACTTACGCTCTGTGCCGTCACTCATTGTTATTGGATTTTTACCACCCCAAGTCAATTCCAACATCGATCCGTAGCTGTCAGGAGTAGGACCGGAAATAGTTCCTGAACCCATCATGTCACCTGAATTAACACGGCAACCGTTAGAAGTATGGTGTGCCAATTGCTGGCTCATGCTCCAATACATGTACTTGAAGTTGGATTTTGAAATAACTGTTGCTTCGGCATTTTCCGGTTGTATGGAAACTTCCAGGTTGATATCAAAAGTTTTTTTGCCTTTTTCCTGAAGATAAGGCAATGGCATTGGTTCTTGAATTGGGCCTTTTGTTCTGAATGGTTCTAAAGCATCCATAGTTACGATCCAAGGTGAAATAGAAGAAGCAAAGTTCTTTGCTAAAAATGGCCCTAGTGGCACATATTCCCATTTCTGAATGTCTCTGGCGCTCCAGTCATTCAAAAGAACCATTCCAAAAATATAATCTTCTGCTTCATGTACCGGAATGTTTTCTCCCATGATATTAGCATCAGTCGTAATGAAAGCGGTTTCTAATTCAAAATCAACCAATCTTGATGGTCCAAATACTGGAGTCGTTTCGCCATTAGGCAAAGTCTGTCCCATTGGCCTGTGTACAGGAATTCCGGAGGGAACAATAGTTGAGCTTCGTCCATGGTAGCCTATAGGAATGTGAAGCCAGTTAGGGAACAAGGCATTTGCAGGATCGCGGAACATGGTTCCAACGTTAGTTGCATGCTCTTTGCTGGAGTAGAAATCAGTATAATCACCAATTAATACAGGCAGTTGCATTTCAACATCTTCAATCTTAAAAATGACAGTTTCTCTGTGTTTTTCGTTATCTCTTAGTTCAGAATTAGTAGCGTCAAAAATATCGGCAATCCTGTTTCGGACTAATCTCCAGGTTTTTTTACCATCTGAGATAAAGTCGTTCAGGGTGTCTTGCATGAACATATCATCAGTCAGGTCAATTCCTTCAAAATAGTTCAGTTGTTGCAAAGCACCAAGGTCAATGGCATAGTCTCCAATCCTTGTTCCGATTGTGACTACATCATCTTTGGTAAGGAAAACTCCAAAAGGTATATTCTGTATAGGAAAATCGCTGTCGTTTGGTACATCTAGCCATGATTTCCTATTAGGGTCGTTTGCTGTTATAGGCATTATTATTGTTAGTTTATTTGTTTATAAATGAAGTATCAAATATATCGTTATATGGCATTTTAACAAACGCTTTTTGTATTTTTGTCCTCAAATTAACAAAAAATTATCAAATGCTACGCGACGAACAAATTTTTGACTTAATATTAGAAGAACAAGACAGACAAATCCACGGATTGGAACTGATTGCTTCAGAGAACTTTGTGAGTGACCAAGTGCTTGAAGCAGCAGGTTCAATACTAACTAATAAATATGCAGAAGGCTATCCTGGTAAAAGATACTATGGTGGCTGTGAAGTAGTAGACGTAATTGAGCAAATTGCTATTGACAGAGCAAAAGCTTTGTTTGGTGCAGAATATGCCAACGTACAGCCGCATTCCGGGTCACAGGCTAATGCATCAGTTTACCATGCTTGCTTAAAGCCTGGAGATAAGATTCTTGGTTTTGACCTTTCTCATGGTGGACACTTAACACACGGTTCTCCCGTAAATTTCTCAGGAAGATTATACAATCCTGTATTTTACGGAGTAGACCAGGAAACAGGATTGCTGAACTACGATAAAATTCAGGAAGTTGCTACTAAAGAACAACCAAAATTGATTATTGCAGGTGCTTCGGCTTATTCCCGTGATATGGATTTTGCTCGTTTTAGAGAAATCGCTGATAGTGTTGGTGCTATATTGTTGGCTGATATTTCACACCCTGCGGGTCTGATTGCCAAAGGATTGATGAACGACCCAATTCCGCATTGCCATATTGTAACCACAACTACACATAAAACATTAAGAGGACCACGTGGTGGTATGATCATGATGGGGAAAGATTTTGAAAACCCATTCGGTATCAAAACACCAAAAGGCGAAATCAGAATGATGTCATCTTTATTGGATGCTGCTGTTTTCCCTGGAAACCAAGGTGGACCGTTGGAGCATATCATTGCGGCTAAAGCAGTAGCTTTTGGAGAAGCTTTATCTGACGAGTTTTTTGCTTATGCAAGACAACTACAGAAGAATGCCAAAGCAATGGCAGCAGCTTTTGTAAAAAGAGGTTATAACATAATTTCTGGAGGTACAGACAACCACATGATGCTAATTGACCTTAGAAATAAAAATATTTCAGGTAAAGAAGCAGAAAACGCATTGGTAAAAGCTGAAATCACTGTAAACAAAAACATGGTTCCGTTTGATGACAAGTCTCCATTTGTAACTTCAGGTATCCGTGTTGGAACTGCAGCAATCACAACCAGAGGTTTGGTAGAGGCAGATATGGAAACTATTGTTGATTTGATGGACAGAGTTATCCAAGACCATACAAACGAAGAGCTTCTAGAGCAAATAGCTGATGAAGTAAACGAAATGATGAGCGAAAGACCAATTTTTGTCTATTAATCATCTGTTGAAAATAGAGTTAAGCCCATACATTTTGTATGGGCTTTTTTATTGATCAAAATTTTTTTTGAAAAAAAATGAGCTAATAATTATTTCGTACGAAAAATTTCCTACCTTTGGTTTAATCAAAATAAATTATTGTTTATTTAATAACTATCATCATCAATCAAATGGTAAAACTAATCACAATCTCAGCTATCTTTTTTTTGCAGGCTGCTGTAGCACAGACCAAAACTGAAAAGTTGGATAGCCTGTTCCAGTCTGCTGCAAAGGATGGCACTTTTAATGGTAATGTCCTAATTGCAGAGAAGGGCAAAGTCATTTATCAGAAATCGTTCGGTTATTCCGATATCAAGGCAAAGGAAAAACTGACGAGTAAATCGGTTTTTGAACTGGCTTCTGTTTCCAAACAATTTACTGCAATGGGAATCGTACTGCTGCAAAAACAAGGGAAACTTTCGTATGATGACCCAATCACCAAATTTTTGCCGGAATTGTCGATGTATAATGACATTACAATTAAAAACCTTCTGGTACATACAGGAGGACTTCCAGATTATATGGAACTTATGGGGCAGGAAGAAAATCACGAAGGTTTTGCAACAAACCAGACGATTATTGATCTGTTTGTAAAAAAGAAACCGCCAGTTTTGTTTAAACCGGGCGAAAAGCATGAATACAGCAATACCGGTTATGCCATACTAGCCAGCATTATTGAAAAGGCTTCCGGGAAAAGCTATGGGGATTATTTACAGGAAAATATCTTCAAGCCTTTAAAAATGAATGATACCAGAATCTACCGAAGATGGTTCAAGCCTGAGAAAATTAAGGATGCCACCAAAGGATATATTTATTCTGACCTTGTTAAAGGGTTTGTCACGCCAGATGAAATCAGCAAGGATTATTATTCAATCTATCTTGATGGAATCGTTGGTGATGGTATGGTAAATTCGACTACAACCGATCTTTTATTATGGGATCAGGCATTATACACTGATAAATTGGTTAATAAGCAGGACAAAGAATTGATTTTTAGTTCTTATCCAACCCAAAGCGGCAAAGCAACTCGTTATGGTTTTGGATGGGGAATATCGTCAAGTGATGTGTACGGAAAAGTAGTATCGCATAGCGGAGGCTGGTCGGGTTATGTGACTTATATAGCCCGTTATCTGGATAAAGGCTACACTATAATAATGCTACAGAACGAATCTTCCGAAAAAACAACAATTCCTCAAATGGAGGTCAAAAACATACTTTTCGGTACTCTTTATAAAGCAGATAAGAAGAAGATGGAAGAAATGGCAGGAACGTATAAAAGCGAGAAAGGAAATGAACGGGAATTGGTTTTTGAAAAAGGAAAACTGTACACTAGGCTTGATCCTGAAAACAAATTGGAATTGATTCCGATTTCAGAAAATAAGTTTCTGGTTGCCGGTTTCCAGCCTGAGGTTTACTACGAATTTGTAGCAGAAAATAATACGATTTCCAAATATATTGTAACACAACCAGAGCTCTCAATACGATCTGAGGCCGTAAAAATTAAATAGATAGGATATGCAGTCAGAACCCACAAAATCAGAACTAGAAATTTTACAAGTCCTATGGCAGTTTGGTCCTTCGACAGTACGATTTGTAAACGACCAGCTTAATGAGCAAAAAAGAGCCGTTCAATATACATCAACCTTAAAATTGATGCAGATTATGACCGAAAAAGGAATGCTTGTTAGCGATAAGACCCAGATGAAGCACGTGTACAGCCCGGCAATAGAAGAAAAGAAAACAAAAGGATTTCTTTTGGAAAAATTTGTCGATGCACTATACAATGGATCCAGCAGCAGCTTGGTGATGCAGCTGTTAGGAAATAAAAACACAACCAAAGAAGAAATCGAAGAAATTCGAAACCTTCTGGATCAGTTAGACAACAAAAAGTAGAACTTAAAAAATTTAGACCATGATTATGCCCAATGAAAACATATTGAAGGCAATCTCCTGGACACTGATTCATTCAGTGTGGCAAGGATTGATTCTGGCAATTTTTGCCGGATTGGTTATAGTGTTTACAAGAAAATCCAAAGCGATAGTTCGTTATAATATACTTTCCGGATTGTTCTTGATGTTTATGGTAGCAGTAGGATTTACGTTTAATTATGAATACCAACAGGAAACAGCACTAGTTTCAGACAGAACAATAGCTGGCACAACGGTTTTAGAATTAAAAGATGTAATTGCAAGTCCATCAGAAATCACTCCTGATTATTTACAAGAAATCAGAGTTTATCTTAATGAGCACGCAACGACAATTGCAGCAATTTGGTTCCTGATTTTTGCTATAAAATGTTTTGGAGTATTTAGAAACATGACAAATGTTTACAGAATCCGAAACTATAAAGTTCACAATGCTTCTGAATACTGGAATAATAGAGTAGTAGATCTTAGCAAAAAACTGAACATCAAAAAGCACATCGTACTGTTAGAATCCCAATTGGTCAAAGTTCCTTCCGTTACAGGTTTTTTCAAACCAATTATACTGATTCCGGTTGGATTGCTTTCTAATCTTCCACAAGACCAAATTGAAGCAATATTATTACACGAACTGGCACATATCAAACGCAGGGATTATTTCATCAATTTAGTGCAAAGTTTTGCTGAAATCCTGTTCTTCTTTAATCCCGGTTTCCTTTGGATATCTTCATTAATCAAAGATGAAAGAGAAAACTGCTGCGATGATATTGCTGTTACTATTACGCAAAGCAAATCCAAATTTGTTCACGCTTTGGTTTCTTTTCAGGAATACAATATGAAACAGAATGAACTGGCACTTGGTTTTGGAAAAAATAAAAATCAGCTTTTAACAAGAGCAAAGCGCATCATACAAGACAATAATAAATCACTGAATACTGTAGAAAAGACTTTTCTGTCACTTTGTATCATTGTTATGCTTACCTTTTCTTTGGCTTGTTCCAATACGAAGGCAACAACAGCAAAAACTGCTGAAAAGGAAAGTAAGGCTGAAATAGTATATCTGAAAGACTTAACGAGAGATAAGTTGTTAAGGGAAGACGAAATCCAAGCAGAAATCGCTGCGCATGATGCATACAAAACAGCTGCTATAGAAAAAGCTGAGGCCGAAACGGCGAAGGTAAAAGCTGAAGCTGCAAAAGTTGTAGCTCAGAAAGCCCAGCAGGAAGGTACGATTTCTCCGGATGAAGCCAAACAATATGAAGCGGAAGCTTCACAGGCCCAAGTTGAATTTGAAAAGGCTCAAAAAGAACATGAGATTGCGATGAAGGAGCATGAAAAGGCCCAAAAAGAACACGAAATAGCTATAAAAGAACATGATAAAGCCAGAAAGGAGTATGAAATAGCAAAGAAAGAAGACAAAAAAGCTTGGAAAGAACATGAGAAGGCTAAAAAAGAGCATGAAAAAGCCAAGATTGAATTTTATAAGGCCAGAGTTGAAGCCGATAAAAACAGGCAATCCACTGGTGCTACCTACGAAATCATAAGGCCTATGACATTTGAAGAAGCACAAAAATCAGGAATTTGTGTAATAACCGATCAGACAAAGGCTGATATGATAGCACAAAAAGAAGCCCTACTTAAACAAGTAAAGGAAAATAAAGATCTAATTGTGTATAAAAAAGCAGAGCAAGGCAAAATGATTCAGGAAAAAAGGGCCCAAATGGATGCTTTAAAAGGGAAAAGAGAATTGTGGTTGGCAGATCAGAAAGCTAAGTTTGTGTTGAAAAGAGGAGAAATGTTCGAAATCAAGAAGATAAAACAGGAAGAACTACAGAAAATGAAGTTTAATAAAGACAGTCTTTATAAAATTTATAAAATAAAAAGGGATAAAGAAACGGGTAGTATTGATATTCCAAATGACATAAACAACCAAATCATACAGGTTTTAAAAAAAGAAAAAGCCATTGTCTGTGGGGATAACTTATCGTATAAACTTTCTCGTGAAAATATCATCCTTAATGGAAAAACAATCACAGGAAATGTACATTATAAACTCACAAAGTATTTAAACCCAAATACTAGCGCTATTTATTACAATTATGACATAGCAAATCAAGATCTTATCGATAGCACTAAACCCAGAAAATCGTAAAACTGTCTCATCAGCAGAGTTTCAATCATCATCAAATCAATCAAAATCTTCAAAACGACTTACCCGGAAAACAAACCGGGCAAAGTCAAAAATTAAATTTGTTATTGAGTTTAGTAACCCGAAGGAATCCGATTATTCGGATTCCTTTTGGTTTTTTTAAGAGTTTCTAGGTTGCTAATTGCCTTAGTGCCTCAGCACCTTAGTACCTTAGCATCTCAGTAACTTACCATCTTAGCCGCTCAGTTCAAAACAAATCCCTAAATTTGCAACCTAAATTATTCGCTATGTCAATGCTGCGCTTAAAATTGCCAACCGACCCAAGATGGGTAAACATTGTAGAAACCAATATTGAAGAAATACTTACGGACCATGCCTGGTGTGAACAAAAGGCAGCGTCGAATGCTATTACTATCATCACGATCAATTCGGAATATCCGGATTTGGTAACGGATATGTTGGCATTGGCAAAGGAAGAAGTCGAGCATTTTGAAATGGTGCACGAAATCATCAAGAAGCGTGGATTAAAGCTTGGGCGTGAGCGTAAAGACGAATATGTTGGTGAGCTGGCGCAATATATGAAACGTAGCAATACCGGAAGCCGTGTGTCTGGATTTGTAGAGAGAATGCTTTTTTCAGCCATGATCGAGGCCCGAAGCTGTGAACGTTTTAAAGTACTTTCAGAAAATATTAATGACGAAGAACTTTCAAAATTTTATCGTGACCTGATGGAAAGCGAAGCTGCACATTATACTACATTTATCTCTTATGCCCGAAAATATGGACAGGGAATTGATGTGGAAAAACGTTGGAAAGAATGGCTTGAATTTGAAGCCACTGTCATCGCAAAATATGGCAAAAAAGAAACCATACACGGCTAATCATTCTTTGATTATCAACTCGTGTTTTTGTAATAAACCTTTAAGGCCGGCTAATGAAAAGCTGGCTTTTTTGATTTTGTTCTTTTCCGGATCGATAGAGAAATTATAGCTTGTTGTGAAATCAGCCTTAATGACCGTTGTGTTTGAAAAAACGGTTTTGTGCAGATTGCAATGGTCAAACAAAACATTGGTCAGGTCTGTGTTCATAAAATCGAGCGCAATCATACTACAATTACTAAATGTTGTGCCTTTCATTATGAGGTCATAGAATTTGCAAAAATCCAAAATACAGTCTTTGAAATGGATTTCAAAAATGAGCTTGTCACACATCGAAAAATTGACATCGAGTACCTGGCAATCGATAAAATTCACTCCCCTAAAAGCGACATGGTTGATTCGGGCGCCACTGAAATCACAGTTGGTAAAAGTACAATCCGTAAAAGTGACCCCGATAAAATTACAACGTGTAAAATCGCAGCCAGAAAAATGGCATACCTCAAATTCTTTCAGATTGAAAGCATCTTCTGTATAAACTTCATTAGAGTAATTCTTGTCGTGGATATAATCGGTCATAAATCGTTGGATGAATTGCAAAGCTATTTCAATTTCAAATGCGACAAAAAATTATAATTAATACTTGTCAACAATTCGATAGAAGTGGGCCTTCATTTTAACTAAAAATTAATACCGTGCCCAAACCATCACATCTGATTAAATATTAATTTTATCATCTATGGAAACCAATAAAAGAAAAGGCTTCTTATTCAAAAAATACGAAGCTCCTAATTTGTCTCCTTTTGATAAACTCTTCGAAATTTTCAAAGAACTAATAACGCACACTTCAGGCGATTTTGACGAAGCTATTGATTGGCTTCGGGAATTGGATAAGGAATACAAACTGACAGATTCAAGCTATACTATTGATGATTTTATCGAAGATCTTAAGAAAAAAGGATACATACGGGAAGAAATAAAAGATGACGGTTCTGGAGGACTAGCCATTACATCAAAAACAGAAAGAGCCATTCGCCAACAAGCGCTTGACCAGATTTTTGGAAATCTGAAACGCAGCGGCTCAGGAAACCACAAAACAAAACATTCAGGAAACGGAGACGAACATACGGGAGAATTCAGGGAATTCCATTTTGGTGACAGTCTGGAACGAATTTCTTTAACGGAAAGCTTGAAAAACGCTCAGGTCAATAATGGTATCGACAGTTTTAAACTGACCGAAGATGACCTTGTGGTAGAAGATGCCCAATTCAAGGCCCAGATGAGTACCGTATTGATGATTGACATCAGCCATAGTATGATTTTGTATGGAGAAGACCGCATTACGCCGGCTAAAAAAGTAGCCATGGCTTTGGCTGAATTAATTACAACACGATATCCGAAAGATACGCTCGATATATTGGTATTTGGTAATGATGCCTGGCCAATTGCCATAAAAGATTTGCCTTATCTCAAAGTGGGGCCATACCATACGAATACCGTGGCAGGATTAGAGCTGGCAATGGATTTACTGCGTAGGAAACGAAATACCAACAAGCAGATTTTTATGATAACAGACGGAAAGCCAAGCTGCATACGTGAACGAGACGGATCGTATTATATGAACAGTAACGGCCTGGACGACTATATCGTTGATAAATGTTATGCTATGGCACAACAGGCCAGAAAATTGCATATTCCCATCACAACTTTTATGATTGCCAACGACCCATATCTGCAGCAATTTGTAAATTATTTTACGGAAGCCAATCAAGGAAAAGCGTTTTATACCGGACTAAAAGGCTTAGGTGAAATGATTTTTGAAGATTATGAAACCAACAGGAAAAAAAGAATAAAATAATAGACGAAGTAAAAGAATCCCTAATAAAAAGAGCAAGAATAAAAATGAAAGCAGAAACTATAAAAACCCTAGGGGAACTAAAAAAATCAGGATACCAATCCCAAAGTATAAAAGACGAATTACGTAACAACCTTCGGGAGAAGATTAGCAAAGGAGAAACCGTTTTTCAAGGCGTACACGGCTATGAAGACACTGTTATTCCCGAATTGGAAAGAGCCATACTTTCTCGTCACAATATTAACTTACTAGGACTTC
The DNA here is from genome assembly GCF_006385255.1 of Flavobacterium microcysteis. Lineage (GTDB taxonomy): Bacteria > Bacteroidota > Bacteroidia > Flavobacteriales > Flavobacteriaceae > Flavobacterium > Flavobacterium microcysteis. Next base: position 5,528 of record NZ_VFJE01000049.1, on the reverse strand, counting down.
GCGGCCAGGCCAAAACCCGACTGGCACGTTTGATGGTCAACTTACTGGATGAATGGATGCCGATTGTGGCTGGGTCCGAAATCAATGACGATCCGTTACAGCCTATTTCAAGATATGCCAAAAATCTCATTGAAGAACAAGGGGACAATACGCCAATAGAATGGATACACAGAAACGAACGCTTTTTTGAAAAACTGGCGACACCAGATGTTACGGTTGCCGATCTGATAGGAGATGTAGACCCGATTAAAGCCGCCAACCTAAAACTATCGTATGCTGATGACAGGGTTATCCATTTTGGGATGATACCGAGAGCCAATCGTTGTATTTTTGTCATCAACGAATTGCCGGATCTTCAGGCAAGAATCCAGGTGGCTCTTTTCAACATATTGCAGGAAGGAGACATACAGATACGTGGATTTAAAGTACGCCTGGCTTTGGATATGCAATTTATATTTACAGCTAATCCTGAAGATTATACCAACAGAGGAAGCATTGTGACGCCGTTAAAAGATAGGATTGGTTCTCAGATATTAACGCATTACCCGGAAAGTATCGAAATTGCAAGAACGATTACAGAACAGGAATCGAATCTTGACAGCCGCCAAAGCAATTTGGTTCATGTTCCTTCACTGGCAAAAGATTTGTTGGAACAGATTAGTTTTGAAGCCCGTGAAAGTGAATATGTTGATGCCAAGAGTGGTGTGAGTGCCCGATTGAGTATTACAGCATTTGAAAACCTTTTGAGCACGGCAGAACGCAGAGCTTTAAAAACAGGAGCTGAAAAAACGGTTTTAAGACTTTCCGATTTTATGGGAATTATTCCTGCCATTACCGGAAAAGTAGAATTGGTTTATGAAGGCGAACAGGAAGGAGCAGGAGTCGTAGCCCAGCATCTGATTGGCGATGCCATAAAGACGTTCTTTTCGATGTATTTTCCAAAAATAGAAAAGCTCGAAAAACAAGAAGAAAAAAGTCCTTATAAAGACACAATCGATTGGTTTTTCAACGAAAGTGGGTTTGAGCTTTTAGATGAAGCAACAGATTCCGAATACAAACAGCAGCTGGATTCTATTATTCCGCTTAGAGCGTTGATAGCCAAATATCAGCCTGATGTAGCACCTGAAGATATGTATTTTATGAAAGAATTTGTACTTTGGGGATTAGTCGAATACAATAAGCTGAGTAAAGACAGAATTGTCAAAGGCTATCAGTTTAATGACCTTTACGGAAGCTATATCCGAAAACTATAAAAAAAAGCCTCTCATTTGAGAGGCTTTTTTGCATAAAGCTTAGGGGAAAAAAGAGCTGCCGCTGTTAATCTTGCAATCCAGGAACCAGAAAAGTCTTGTGTTTATTTTTATTAAACAGCCTGAGATAGAAATAACCCGTTCCGGCAATTCCCATCATCAATCCTGGCGTATACTGTCCGGTGTTGATGCCGGTAGGCCATGAAATTCGGTTTTCCTGATATTTCTGGATGCCGGCAGTTCCTACAGCTTCTGCTAATTGATGATATTCAACTCCGCCGCAATCCAGCAATATTTCCGCATTGCCTGCGATTCCATGGCATAAAGAATAATTTGTGGTATTTAGATTATCTGTAAGAGCGTGATAAATGCTTGAAGTTGTCGTTTTTAAAGCGACATTCATTTCCTGTACAAAAGCAGTATCGGCTTTTGCCTGATTTGCTTTTAGGCGAGATAAGGCAATACCCGGAGCTCCGTGGCACCATGCCAGTCCGCAGACTTTTGCAGTGGTAGTGGAAACCCCATCCCTGAAATCAGGCCAGTTTTGCTGTGAAATATCAAAAGATTGTCTTTCATAATTAAAACCACCTTCGGCACCTTTTAGAAAAATTTCTTCTCCGGTAATTTCATGCAATTGTAGTAAGGCCAGGGCAACACCGGATGATCCATGAGAAAATCCCGTTAAGTTTTTAGAAGAGGGAACCGTTGCCCAGGACCATACAGTTTCATTTTTTACAGCCATATCACATAACAAATGTCCAAGTACGACGGCTTTGTCCAGCAAATCTTGTCTTTGAAAAGCCTTATAAGCGTCGATTAACACCGGAATTGTTCCAGCTGCACCGCTTATGACATCAACTTCATGAGACTGCAACGATGAAGGAACAATACTGTCGAGCAGGCTGATTCCATACTCAATCCAATCTTCCCGATCCAGTTCTTTCCCAATGTGGATTAGGGCAGTGGCAATGCCGGGTTTTCCCGCATAAAAGCCAAGATCAGGTATCGAATCGATATTGTTTTGTATTTGGGCGATGCTTCCTTCTATCGTTTTGAGCAGGATCGGGTCTTTTCTTTCAGCATATAACGCCGTCAGAAAAAGCGCAATTCCTGAAGTTCCGGAATACAGGTCGGCTCCAAAAGTCCTCATAATAGGTTGGTAGGCACCATCAACGAATTCAACAGAATAACCTTGCCAATTGCAGGAATTGCCATGCCAAATGCTGTTTTTCATCAGTTGGCAACCAATTTCCCATGCTGTTTCCAAGAAGGTGTTTTTAGATATAGCTTCCATGATTGTTCTTTTTAATTGAATGCTTTTTTTGTTCCTTTATTTAAAAAAGTAGTTTCAGGATGGATTCCTTTTTGCTGAAAAGCCGTTGCTATTTCCTGAAGCAATAGGTCAGTATCCCATTTTTTAGCCGCCGAATTTGTAAGAGCGGCGGCAACGGTAGCCATCCGGTTCATTCCAAAACTTTCCTGCGAAGATGGATTTTCTGCCAAGCCCATACCTTTTTGGTAACGGTAGCTAAAAAGAGGCACATCTTCTTCCAGGTATTCTTTTAAATCTTCATACAGTTCCGGAAGCAATTGGTCGAGTAGGTGCTGCAATGAGTCTTCAATATACAAGACAGCAGCATCACGCCTAAAATAAAGCTGAGGATGGTTAAGACATTTGAAAAGGAATGGAATGTTGTAACGGTTGAGCTTTTTAGTAATACTGTCAATCAGTACGGGAGCACCCTCGCTTGTAATATTCCAATACACCCGCAACAGATTTTTTGAAGTATCGAGGTTTTGGTTTCCAAAAACATAATAAAAGGTTGGTTGCCGATGTTGGTCCTCTTTCGGGAAAAATACGGAAACATTTTGTCCGCTGGTTTCTTTTAATGCACTCAACGGAACGATGTGGCTTTCTAACTGCCTAACGACTTCAACATAACCGCCAGGATAATTGGTCTTGACCTGCCAGCCCTGTTCAATCCTGTCTTTGCTATGGTTATTTTGAGAAAGCAATCTCATGAAATTAGTGTCGTTTTCGACTGAATAATCCGGTTTGTTGTAAGAGCCAGATTGGTAGGATTCTTTGAGTGCATAACATTCAGAATACAAAATACGGGTGAGCGATTCCTGTAAAGTATCTGGTGTGACAGCATATTGCCTGCCTCTGAACACAATATGTGATGAGGTAATCTGTAGTTGATTGATGAGCCGGGTAAGCTCTTTTATAATGGCGGAATCTTTAAACATACTGATAGAGTTTAATGTCGAACAATTCTTCTAAAGCAGCAAGAGGATCTTTCATGATATTGAAGGCAAGCTGTATGCAACGCATATTATTGGCTTCTATTTTGGTATTGAAAGTAATGCCTTCAACGCTGGTTTGAATGATTCTGGCAGCGGTAAATTGCATCAATCGTGTAAAAAAAGCAGAGTGGTCTGACTCCAAAATTGCCTTTTCTTTTAGATATTGATAGATAAAGGCTTGTGCCGATGGTTGCATATTTTTAAGATCATAAAATCTCATATGTTCCGGCAGTTGGTTACTAAAAGGATCGTTGTTGTCAAATCCCAGAAGCCATGTCGCCACATAAGACTGCAGGAGTCCGGCAACATCCCACATCGGGTCTCCGATATCAGCCAATTCCCAATCAATAAGTCTTTGGCTGATTCCATTTTTATCTTCAATTGCCAAAAAATTAATCCATTTGATATCGCCGTGGATAAGATGAGTATACTGCCAAGTAGCACCCAATTGTGCCAAAGCATTTAGCAATAGCGGATTATCCTTAATCAGTTGAATGGCAGAAGCACTGGCCTCGTTATTTGCAAAAAAAGCATCGGCATTATGGCGGTCTAGTTGCAACACCCATGGCAGTAATTTTGGAAACAGAGAGGTATCTGTTTCAGTTTTAGGTCGGATATGGCATAAAGCCAATATAGAAGCTTGCTCCCGGGCAAGATGTAAGTCGAAATTTTTAGTGAGCATATAATACTCGGTCAGGTTTTTTGCATTGTGTAACAGTTCAAAAACCATCACATTATTTTCATCATCATAGTCTAATAAGCGTGAGGTAATAGGGGCAATAGCAGAAAATGTCTGGCTATTGTTGAATAAATCATAAGCACTTATTTCACGTAAAAAAAGGCTTTTAGACACGGCATCATTCGCTGTTTGCTTTACAAAAAGGGAATTATGTGGTTCCATGACTATTTTTAGTATCGTATTTCGGGTTTTTACAGGATGTACCATAAAATGGCCGTTGACTACGGTTTTTTCGTCTATAAGCTGCCTTTTGTGCAGGTAGTGGTATACGTTTTCTGGAATTAGCTGCATAGGAGTTTTTTTAAGAATTTAGTAGAATAAGCCGCAAGATTTATTCTTGCGGCTTATGAAGAAAAGCAATATTCTTAGCAGATAAATGGTATTCCGGTACAAGAAATTGTAGGGATACAAGATATTGTTGGAATACAACCAACGCTAGGTACACACTGGTCTACTGGCAATGTAGGAACTGCCGCTGCTTTTAGTCCATCATTACCACCTTGGTTGGCAAAATGACATACCATTGGACTTGTGTTACAAGGACCTACATGTGTCGGAGGACATAAAATAGGTATGGTAGGTTGTGGAAAACATGAAATTGGCAGTGTTGGCAAACAGGATTGCGGTATTGTAGGCAAACACTGTGAAACAACGATAGTAGGAGGAGCTCCAGCAGCCGGTGCGCCAACAAGTCCTTCCTGAGCTCTACAGATTGGAGATATTCCTGTAACACATGAAGTTACAGTTGGAATACACTGTACTGTTGGGATTGGAAGACACTGAGTTACCGGAATCGTTGGGAATCCAGCTCCTTGGTTAGCTTCCTGCTGTGCAGCACAGATTGGAGATATTCCTGTAACACATGAAGTTACGGTTGGAATACACTTTACTGTTGGGATTGGAAGACACTGAGTTACTGGAATCGTTGGGAAACCAGCTCCAAGTTTAGCCTCCTGTTGTGCAGCACATATTGGTGATATACCAGTGATACATGAAGTTACAGTAGGAATACATTGAACAGTAGGAATTGGTAAGCATTGCGTTACTGGAATCGTTGGGAATCCAGCTCCAACGTTTGCTTCCTGTTGTGCAGCACAGATTGGAGATATTCCTGTAACACATGAAGTTACGGTTGGAATACACTTTACTGTTGGGATTGGAAAACACTGAGTTACCGGAATCGTTGGGAATCCAGCACCAAGTTTAGCCTCTTGTTGTGCAGCACATATTGG
>NZ_VFJE01000048.1 GCF_006385255.1 Flavobacterium microcysteis | reverse complement strand
GTGCAAAAGTAAAAAACCTTTTTGATTCTCGCAAATTTATTTTTGGAAATTTTTATCCCCCTTCAAAATCCGCTTCCTGTCAGTATTTACCTATGAACTTCGCCTTTATTGCGGGTGCAAATGTAGCACCTTTTTCCGCTTTCGCAAACTTTATGGTAACTTTTTTTTGAAGTTTTCTTAACTTTAAAGCTAACTTGCTGCTATACAATTTTTTGAGTCTAAAACTTTTTTTCATCATCTCCAGACAATCCCAAACAAACCTATTTACTATCCTATATATAGGCTAAATTCAAAAAGCATATTATTATCTGTTTATATATACATATATATATTGTATGTATTTTGAGAATCTTCTATATTTGCCGGACATAAATTTTATACGATGATAAAGATTACGTTACCCGATGGGTCAGTTAAGGAGTTTGCACAAGGTGTAACTCCTATGGATGTTGCTAAAAGCATCAGTGAAGGATTAGCCAGAAATGTTATTTCTGCCTCTTTTAACGGAACTGCTGTTGAAACGACGACATCTCTGACGACGGACGGGTCACTCATATTATATACATGGAATGATATAGAAGGTAAAAAAGCTTTCTGGCATTCTACATCCCACGTTATGGCTCAAGCCTTAGAAGAGTTATTCCCTGGAATCAAACTAACTTTAGGACCTGCAATCGATAATGGATTTTATTATGATGTAGATTTTGGAGACCAAAAGATTACAGATGCCGATTTCAAAAGAATCGAGGATCGTGTTCTTGAGATTTCCCGCGAAAAGCATGAGTTCAAAATGCGTTCTGTTTCAAAAGCAGAAGCATTGGCTATATATAAGGACAACGAATACAAAACAGAATTGATCCAAAATCTTGAAGACGGAACGATTACATTCTGCGACCATGCGACTTTCAGCGATTTATGCCGAGGTGGACATATCCCAAATACAGGAATCATCAAAGCCATGAAAATCATGAGCATTGCCGGAGCCTATTGGAGAGGTGACGAAAAGAACAAACAGTTGACTCGTGTTTACGGAATTTCATTCCCTAAACAGAAAGATCTGACTGATTATCTTGAGTTACTAGAGGAAGCCAAAAGGCGTGACCATAGAAAATTAGGAAAAGAACTGGAACTGTTTGCTTTTTCACAAAAAGTAGGACAAGGTCTTCCGCTATGGTTACCAAAAGGCGCAGCTTTGAGAGATCGATTAGAGCAGTTCTTGAAAAAAGCACAAAAGAAAGCAGGTTACGAGCAAGTTGTAACGCCTCATATTGGACAAAAAGAATTGTATGTGACTTCTGGCCACTATGAAAAGTATGGCGCTGATAGTTTCCAGCCAATCCATACTCCTGCTGAAGGTGAGGAATTTTTATTAAAACCGATGAACTGTCCTCACCACTGCGAAATCTTCAACACAAGACCTTGGTCATACAAAGACTTACCGAAACGTTATGCAGAGTTTGGTACAGTATATAGATATGAACAGTCTGGGGAGCTTCACGGATTAACTCGTGTTCGTGGATTTACTCAGGATGATGCGCATATTTTCTGTACTCCAGAGCAATTGGATGAAGAATTCAAAAAGGTAATTGACCTGGTACTTTATGTTTTTGGTTCATTAGGATTTGAAAACTTTACAGCTCAGATTTCCTTAAGAGACCAGGAAAATAGAGCTAAATATATAGGTACAGATGAAAATTGGGAAAAAGCAGAAAACGCAATTATCAATGCTGCAAGAGACAAAGGACTGAATACCGTTGTTGAATATGGCGAAGCGGCTTTCTATGGCCCTAAGTTGGATTTCATGGTGAAAGATGCTTTGGGAAGACAATGGCAATTAGGAACTATCCAGGTAGACTACAATCTTCCAGAGCGTTTTGACTTGACTTATAAAGGTTCAGACAACGAATTGCACCGTCCGGTAATGATTCACAGAGCGCCATTCGGATCAATGGAACGATTCATTGCTATTCTACTGGAACATACGGCTGGAAATTTCCCTATCTGGCTTATGCCAGAACAGGCTATTATATTGTCTTTGAGCGAGAAATATGAAAATTATGCGAAAAAAGTTTTAGATTTGCTAGAAAATCACGAAATTCGCGCCCTAATTGATAATAGAAACGAAACAATCGGTAAGAAAATCAGGGAAGCTGAAGTTCAAAAATACCCGTTCATGCTAATTGTTGGTGAAGAAGAAGAGAAAAACGGAACTGTTTCCGTACGTCGTCACGGACAAGAAGGCAAAGGAAATATCAGCGTTACAATTGAAGAATTCGCTGCTATTGTCGATGAAGAAATAAAAAAGACATTAAAAACATTTGGAGTTTAACTTAAAATTTTAGAGCCATAGCAATAAGAAACAACAGAGGTCATCAACCTCGAGTAGAAAAAAAAGATGCACACAGAATCAACAACCTGATTCGTGTCCCGGAAGTACGCCTTGTAGGAGATAATGTAGAGCCGAAAGTTTATAAAACTTCTGAGGCTTTGAGAATGGCAGAAGAGCAGGAACTTGACTTGGTTGAGATTTCTCCAAATGCTGAACCTCCGGTTTGTAAAATCATGGATTATAAGAAATTCCTTTACATGCAGAAAAAGCGTGAAAAGGAGTTGAAGGCAAAATCTACTCAAATTACAGTAAAGGAAATTCGTTTTGGTCCGCAAACAGATGAGCACGATTACGAATTCAAAAGAAAGAATGCTGAGAAATTCCTTAAAGAAGGTTCTAAGCTGAAAGCTTTTGTTTTCTTCAAAGGTCGTTCCATCATCTATAAAGACCAGGGACAGATTCTTTTATTGCGTTTGGCTCAGGATTTAGAGGAATTCGGAAAAGTGGAAGCTTTACCGGTTTTAGAAGGAAAGAGAATGATTATGTTCATTGCTCCTAAGAAAAAGAAATAATTTTAGGCGATAAGCAATAAGCAATAGGCCATAAACCTAAAACTTAAAGCATAAAGCTTAAAGCAAAAATAGTAAGTAAGACAATTCAAATACACTAGGAAAAGATGCCTAAAATGAAAACTAAATCTAGCGCCAAAAAACGTTTCAAAGTTACTGGCTCTGGAAAAATCAAAAGAAAGCACGCTTTCAAAAGTCACATTTTGACTAAGAAATCTAAAAAGCGTAAACTAGCGTTAACTCACTCTGCATTGGTTCACCAATCTGACGTGAAAAGCGTTAAAGAACAATTAAGAATTATCTAATACGTCGAAAATTAGAAAGTCTTAAAGTCATTGACCTTAAACTTTACAACATTTGACTATAAAAATTCTTTAGGTTAAAACAATTAAATAACCTTGGAGTATGGCCTACTAAGATCCTTTGATTAAATTCAGGACGCCTGCTACAAAAAAACATTAAAATTATGCCAAGATCAGTAAATTCAGTTGCTAAAAGAGCAAGAAGAAAAAAGATAATGAAGCAAGCCAAAGGTTTCTTTGGCAGACGTAAAAACGTTTGGACAGTTGCGAAAAACGCGGTTGAGAAAGCAATGTCTTATGCTTACCGTGATAGAAAACAGAATAAGAGAAATTTCCGTTCTTTGTGGATTCAACGTATCAACGCTGGAGCTAGATTGGAAGGAATGTCTTACTCTCAATTCATGGGTAAAGTAAAAGCTAACGGAATCGAATTGAACAGAAAAGTTCTTGCAGATTTAGCTATGAATCACCCAGAAGCTTTCAAAGCTATACTTAACAAAGTAAAATAAACGTTTTATAAATCTATTTGTCTTACTTACTTATAAAGAAACCATCTCGAAAGAGGTGGTTTTTTTGTTATTACTATATTTGTTTTATGAATCCGCTACTTCAACACATACGAAAGTTTATACCATTAGACGATAGAGAAGCCAAAACCGTCCTCTCCTATTTTGAAACCGAAAGTTTTAAGAAAAAGCAGATCATGCTGGAAGAAGGACATATTTGCAACAAGCAATATTTTATTACCAAAGGCTGTGTTCGCTTTTACATCAACAATAGCAAAGGTGTCGAACAAACGCTTCAGTTTGGAATCGAGAATTGGTGGATTGCTGATTATTTGAGTTTCCAGGAACAAATCCCTTCTCACTTTTACATACAGGCCATAGAAGCTATCGAGGCGCTTTCTATAGACCGTAAATCGTTTGAGGCTTTATTATTGGAACTGCCGAAGCTTGAAAGATACTTTAGATTGATTATCCAAAAATCATTTGGTGCTTCACAAACCCGAATCAAATATCTTTTTACGATGTCTGCTGAAGAACGTTATCATCATATGAATTCCAGATTTCCTGAGTTTATACAACGTGTTCCTCAATATATGCTTGCCTCCTATCTTGATTTCTCTCCTGAATTCCTCAGTAAAATCCGTGCAGGAAAAGTCTAGTTTGTTTTTCTTGAAGTACTTCAAGTTTTTTCCAATCCATCTTGCGGAACTTTGTTGTGAACTTTAAAACACATCAAAATGGAAACTAGAGTAAATATTTTAAAAACGGCTCCGGAAGCCTATAAAGCAATGATGGGATTAGAAAAATTCCTTGCTTCTACTTCATTAAATCCGATCCATAAAGAACTTATCAAAATTCGTGCTTCACAAATAAACGGTTGTGCTTACTGTATTAATATGCATACGAGAGACGCTCGCAAAATGGGTGAAACCGAACAACGAATATATCTTTTGAATGCCTGGAGAGAAACTCAGCTTTATACTGAAGAAGAGCAAGCTATCTTAGCCATGACAGAAGAGATTACTTTAATTCAAAATCACTTATCAAAAGCAACCTACGATAATGCCAGAAGATTGTTTGATGAAGAATATATAGCAGCCATCATTATGATGATTACTACAATCAACGCCTGGAATCGCATAGCAATTTCTACAGAAATGGCCCTTGACTAAAACAAAAAAGCCTGGCAATTGCCAGGCTTTTTTTATTGTATTTATTCTATTTGAAGACTTCTTCAGTGACTCCATCATAACTTGCAAACACCATAGTTGGATGTGAATCCTGATGATAGATGGTTCCATCTTTATCTATCGCAATGGCACCAGCAAAACCATCAAATGGCTTTAGCTCATTAAATGTCTTTTCAAAGGCATCTTTTAAAGAGAATCCATCGGTTACGCGGGTTACAATTTTAGCTGCAACAGCACCGCTTACGATATCTTCGCCAACACCGGTGAGACTTACACCGCAAAATTCATTGGCATAATTTCCGGCAACGGTTGCTGAATCAGATATCCTTCCCGGTATTTCAAAACCTTTTCCTCCGGTTGATGTGGCAACAGCTATTTTTCCTTCGCTATCTAAAGCCACACAGCCTACAGTTCCGGTTCCGAGAGATTTTAGTTTGGCTTCATATTCTGCCCTTCTTTGAGGAATTTCAGTAGAGAATGCTTCAAAACCGTGCTTTCTGGCAAAGTTTGTAGCCCCACTTCCACCCAAAACCTTATCGTCATAATCCTGCAAAATTTGGGCAACCTGGATTGGATTTTTTACTTCTTCAATATTAATGACTCCACTCATCTTATGTGTTGAACCATCTATTAATGAAGCGCTCATCCTGATTTTTCCATCGCTTTGTATTTGAGAACCTATTCCGGCATTGAAAAGCCCATCATCTTCCAGAAGAGAAACTGCATACACAACTGCCTCTAAAGCAGAATGTGATTTCAAAAACTCATACGAATCTTTTGCGATACGCAATAGTGCATTTTGCTTGGCTATTTTAGTTTCCTGGCTGGTAGAAGATTCTGAAAAGAAACCACCGTGAATTATGATTTTCATCCTAAACGTATTGAGAAGATTGGATATGCATCTTATTTGTCTTGAGGTCATACGTATCGTATTTACTCATTACGTGTACAATCAGATTGTTGATTGAGATTGGCTGCCCAAGTTCCACCTGAGTAAGATTGGTATCCTTAATCTGGTGTCCGTCAACCAAAATAACCAATCCAGAACCAATGGCTTCCATTTTGTCTCCTATAATCAGTAGACCTGTATCTTCTCCTAATCCTACTCCAAGTACTTTAGGGTTTCCTACAACTGCCTGGAATAGTCTTCCGATTCTTCCTCTCTGAACAAAATGGGTATCAATAATAACATCATCAATCAGTCCTAAGCCACTCGTGATTTTTACTTCACCTTTCAATAATGCTTCGGAACTGCTTCCTTGGTATATCATATTGTTAGAAGCCGCAGCAGCACCTGCTGAAGTTCCGGCATACAGAAAATCTTCATTCTTGTATTTGTCTAAGATAATGTCGTGAAATTCTGTTCCTCCTAAAATAGAAGTCAGTCTTAACTGGTCACCTCCGGTAAACATTACAACATCAGCTTCTCTGATTCTTTTTAGGATTTCAGGCTCCGTCGCTTGTTCCCTTTTTTCTATATGCAGTACATCTACATTTGTTGCATTCAGGTATTGCAAAGCCTTTACATATTCAGGACCTACTTCTCTTGGTATTTTTGAAGCCGTGGTTACAACTTCGATTCTTGATTTTTCTTTGTGTTTTGATTCTGTCAAAAGCCTTTTTAAAATTCCTGTTTCAAAGAAATTCAGGTTATTGGCTACGTTGGCATCAAAACTGGCTTCTGTAAAACTTCCTTTATCTACAGCACCTCCAATGATCATTAATTTTCCTTTTATATTCATTTCAAATGGTATGTGAATTCCGTAAAAATAACCAAAAACTTAAAAAACGCAATTAAACACGTAACATTTATTTAAACTTTTCCTGATTTCATTTAAAGAATAGTTTTATGGTAAAAATTTAAAAAAATTTTGATTGATATTTTAAAAAAATTATTTTAGTAGAAATTTATTTTAATTTTTTTAACTAAATATATAAAAAGCTGTTATAAATCTGACAGCAAATAGTACACTAAAAATCATAATCACTTACCTGTTAAGTGGTTACACTTATTAATTAACTTAACTAACCCATCCATTTATGAAAATACTCAAAATACAAGCCTTACGCGGACCAAACATTTGGAGCGTTCGCAGAAAAAAATTAATCCAGATGCGTTTGGATCTTGAAGAAATGGAACAATATCCAACGAATAAGATTGACGGATTTAAAGAGAGAATCGAAGCCATGTTTCCTACGATGTATGAACACCGATGTTCTGAAGGTGTGCCCGGAGGTTTTTTCATGCGAATTGAACGAGGCACTTGGATGGGACATGTTATTGAACATATTGCCTTAGAAATCCAAACACTTGCCGGAATGGAAACCGGATTTGGAAGAACCCGTGAAACAAAAACTCCCGGCATATATAATGTTGTTTTTAGTTATACTGAAGAAAATGTAGGCCTTTTTGCAGCCGAATCTGCAGTAGCAATTGCCGAAGCTTTGATAGCCGGCACCGATTATGACTTGGAAGCCGACATTCAGAAAATGCGTGAAATCAGAGAACGCGACCGTTTGGGTCCAAGTACCGGAAGTATTGTTGAAGAAGCCGTAGCCCGAGATATTCCATGGATTCGCCTAGGCACCAATTCTTTAGTACAGCTGGGTTATGGTATCAATCAGATGCGTTTTCAGGCAACAATTACCTGCAAGACAAGTAGCATTGCAGTAGATATTGCCTGTAATAAGGAAGAAACTAAAAGGATGTTGGACAACGCTTCGATTCCCGTAGCCAAAGGTTCTATTTGTGTGGACGAAGAAGACTTGCAAAATACTATTGATAAAATAGGCTATCCTATTGTTATAAAACCTTTAGATGGTAATCATGGAAAAGGAGCTTCTATCAATGTCATTAATTATGAAGATGCAAAAGCCGGACTGGCCTATGCACAAAAATACAGCCGCAGGGTTATTGTAGAAAAATTCATTACAGGTTTTGATTTCAGGGTATTGGTAATAGACAATAAGATAGTTGCTGCAGCACAAAGAGTTCCTGCTCATGTCAAAGGAAACGGAACGAACACAATCGAGCAATTAATCGAAATTGAAAACCAGGATCCTCGCAGAGGTTACGGACACGAAAATGTCCTTACAGAAATTACGGTTGATAGAGATACGACGGATCTTCTGGAAAAGATGAATTATACTTTAGAAACCGTACCCCGAAAAGGAGAAATTGTCTATCTGAAATCTACAGCAAACCTGAGTACCGGTGGAACTTCTGTTGATGTTACCGATATGATGCACCCAGAAAACATTTTCCTTTCTGAACGAATTTCAAGAGTAATTGGTCTGGACATTTGCGGTATTGATATTATGGCAGAAAATCTGACTCAACCGTTAAACGAAAATGGCGGTGTTATTTTGGAAGTTAATGCAGCTCCTGGTTTCAGAATGCACTTGGCTCCATCTGAAGGATTGCCAAGAAACGTTGCTTCGCCTGTAATTGATATGCTTTATCCTCCAGGAAAACCGAGCCGTATCCCTATTATTGCGGTTACTGGTACTAATGGAAAAACCACCACCACACGACTTCTTGCCCATATAGTAAAAAATAACGGGTATAAAGTAGGGTTTACAACTTCTGATGGTATCTATATCCAAAACCATATGTTGGAAAAAGGCGATACGACCGGACCAATCAGTACGGAATATATACTGAAAGATCCAACGGTAGAATTTGCCGTATTGGAAACTGCCCGTGGCGGGATACTCCGTTCAGGATTAGGCTTTAGCCGATGTGATATTGGAATTATCACTAATATTTCTGCCGACCATTTAGGATTAAACGATATTGATACGTTATCAGATTTAGCCCGAGTAAAGAAAGTTGTTGTTCGAAGTGTCAAAAAAGACGGATGGGCTATCTTAAATGCAGATGACGAAGAATGCGTAAAAATTGCTTCGGAACTGGAATGCAATGTGGCCTTTTTCAGTATGGATGAAGAAAATCCACTGATTAAAAAACTAGGAAAAGAAGGCCGAACAGTTGCTGTTTATGAAAACGGATATATCACGATTAAAAAAGGTGATTGGAAAATACGCGTTGAAAAAGCGGCTCACATACCGCTAACATTAGGCGGAAAAGCAAAATTTATGGTTGCGAATGTTCTTGCGGCTACTCTGGCATCTTATCTATGGGGATTTAAAACAGAAGATATAAGTCTTTCGCTTCAGACTTTTATTCCTAGTGTTGCACAAACACCTGGAAGAATGAACATTTTTGAATTCAAAAAGTTCAAGGTTATGATTGACTTTGCACATAATCCATCCGGATATATGGCTATTGAAGATTTACTCAATAATATCGAATCTACCCGAAAAATAGGAATTATTGCGGGTGTTGGCGACAGACGTGATGAAGATATTAAAGAATGCGGAATGATTGCAGGCAGGATGTTTGATCATATCATTATCCGACAGGAAAAACATCTCAGAGGAAGAACCGAAGAAGAAATCATTAATCTGATTTTGGAAGGAATCGAAGAATCCGGAAGAGATATCACTTATGAAATTATTCCTAAAGAAACCGAGGCGATAAAACATGCTATCAATAGTGCCGATGAAGGAACTTTTATCACAGCACTCAGCGATGTCGTAACCAACGCTATAGAAATTGTCCAACAATATCTTGATAAAGAAAATGAGGATGGGCTGATTTAAAAACCACAAAAGCTGTTTAGTGTAATTTCATTAAACAGCTTTATTTTTATAATTATTTAATTAATTAGTATATTTATAACCAAATACTTAACTAATCCCTAAAATAATTATGAATAAAACTACTTTATTATTCTTTTTTATAAGTTTTTCTCTTTATGCTCAAACTTCTGATTGGAGCTGGGTTAAGAGTTTTGAAAACTTAAGCGCCAGTACTATTACCAATTCTTTTATGGACAATCAGAAAAACATTTACCACATTGGATCCTTTAGTTCTCCATCAATAACAATAGGAGAAACGGTAATTTCAAACTCCAGCGAGATACCCCAAAATCCTAATATGAAATATTCGGACGCTTATATTTCTAAGTACGACTCTCAAGGGAATCTTTTATTTGTCAAGCATTTTATCGGATCAAAATATGAAAACCTAACTTCTATCGCTTATGACAATAACAGTAATTTTTATATTACAGGATATTATAGCGGAAATATAACGATTGGCAACACCTCCTACGAGACTCCATCCGATATGGCCAAATGTTTTCTCGCAAAATTGGATTTAAATGGGAATGTCATCTGGAGCAAACCTCTTAATTTTAATGGAAGCTCAATTCTAAAATTCAAAGACAATAATTTATATATAGCAGGGATACATTCTGGAGATACTTTTACGATTGACAATCTTACAACACCGAGTGTTGGATATACGGCAGTAGTAAACGGTATGGACAAAACATTTGTTGCTAAACTTGATTTATCCGGAAATCCAATTTGGTTAAAATCGTCTACTTATAACGGGTCGGCAACCATTAGTGATTATCATAGACTTGGAACACAGGTAAAAGGATTAGCAATAGATAATTTAGGCAATGTATATGTTGCCGGAGTTATTTTTTCGCGCTCGTCAACTTTTGGAACGATTACAATCACAAAAACCGTAACCAACAATAATTCCAATTTATTTATCACCAAATATGACAGTTCGGGTAATGTCGCATGGGCCAATACTGCTCCAACAAATTCTGCAGCCAATAGTGTTGTTTCGGATATTGCTACTGATAGCAACAATAACATCTATCTATTAGGACAAATCTACAATTCTGCGACCAACTTTGGAGGAACTTCACTTAATTTCCCAGGCAACTACGGTTCTTTTCTTGTAAAATATGCCACCAATGGGAGTGTGGTTTGGGCAAAATCAGGAAAAATAGCTTCAGATGCGCAGCCCAATACAGGAATAGGATATAATTTTTTCGACCGTATGTTTATTGACAGCAATAATAATGTACATGTAACGGGACTTTTTTCAAATTATATAAATTTTGGAAACAATGTAGTTATGCAAACCAGTAACTGGGCAGGTAATCTTTTTTCCATAAAATATGACAGTAGTGGTAATGCCAGTGATTTTTATAAAATCACTGAAACCATTAATTCCAGAAATTCACAAATTCTTGATATCTCTGGAGATGTTTTTTATTATACCGGGTATGTAGGTGATGCAACTTTTGTTTTGGGAGATGTTACTATTAATAATCCTACCTTTAATTCATACTCTTATATAGCAAAAAGAGACAAAAGGCTCAGCATTGAAGAACATTCTGGAAAGGATTTTATTATTTATCCTAATCCATCGCAAGAATTAATTTATGTTTCCGGATTGAATTCTTCAGAAAATAACGTTCTTACAGTGTTTGACATGACAGGAAAAAGAATAAAATCTTTAGAATTTACAAATAATGACACTATAGCAATTGATGTTAAAGATTTGGCTTCGGGCAGTTATGTCCTAAAAATAGAAAGCGGTACTCTTCAAAAAAGCATCAAATTTATAAAAAGCTAAACTCCATTATTTCTACAAATAAAATAATGCGGTAGTCCAAATCTACAGCTGTTTGAAATAGTTATCCTACTTCAAACAGCTGTAGATTTTTTTAATTATTTAATTAATTCTTATATTTAATCCCTAAGAACTCCCTAAAAATCAAATAATAATGAAAAAAACTACTCTTTTTCTTTTATTTTTCTACTCTATTCTAAATGCCCAAACCGCTGATTGGAGCTGGGCTAAAAGTTTTCCAAATCTCAGTGTTGGCGTTAGTGATTGTTTTATGGATAGCCAAAAAAACATCTACCACATTGGTATTTTCAATTCTGAAACTTTAACTATTGAAGGAACCGTGATTACCAATTCGAGTGAAGTATCTCCAATTAGCAATGCAAAATACCAGGATACTTATATTACGAAACATGATTCTAATGGAAATCTTATTTTTGTCAAGCATTTTCCAGGATCTAAAGTTGATGGTTTTGCATCTATGGCTTATGACAACAATAATCATTTTTATGTAACCGGGTATTTTAATGGCAACATGACGCTTGGCTCAAATACATTACAATCCCAAAATGACGAAATGAAATGCTTTTTGGCCAAAATTGATTTAAATGGAAATGTAGTTTGGAGTAAAGTAATGGATTATCATGGTGCACCTATTTTAAAATTCAAAGACAATAACCTATACCTTACCGGAACACATACGAATAATACGTATACTATAGACAATCTCACAACTCCAAGTGTAGGATATACCGCTGTTGTGGGCTTTATGGACAAGGCATTTGTTGCCAAATTTGATACTTCAGGAAATGCAATCTGGCTAAAATCGTCAACTTATAACGGAAGCGCTTCCATTAACGAACCTCACAGAGTAGGCACACAACCAAAAGCAATAACTATCGACAATCTTGGAAATGTATACATAGCCGGGATGATTTTCTGCCGTTCGACAACTTTTGGTTCTATAACGCTAAACAAAAGTGTGACCAACAATAATGCAAATTTATTTATTACAAAATATGATAGTAACGGAACTGTTGTCTGGGCATCGTCTGCTTCTACCAATTCATCAGCACATACCACCGTCACTGATGTAGTAACTGATAGCAATAATAATATCTTTTTGACCGGACAAGTATATAATAGTGTGATTGGTTTTGGAGGAACTTCGTTAAACTTTAATACCGGTCAAGGCTCTTACCTTACGAAATATGCTCCAGCAGGAACTGTACTTTGGGCAAAAGCTGCAAAAATAGCAACAGATGCGCAGCCACATACGGGTATCGGGATGAGTTCTTTCGAGAGATTATTTGTTGATAGCAATAATAATATCTATGCTACAGGGTTATTTATAAAATACATCAATTTTGGAAATAATCTTGTTTATGAAAACACCACAAATACTGGTATTGGCAATCTTTTTTCTGTAAAATATGACACTAATGGCAATGCAAGCGATTTTTATAAAATTACGGAGGCCAATAATTCCAGAGATCTGAGGATTCTAGATATTGCAGAAAACGAAAGTGTACATTATTATCAAGGAAAAACATCTCAAAATTCCCTAGTTTTAGGTAATCTTACACTTAGTAATCCTTCTAACGTGCAAACTACCTATTTTGGAAAAAGAGACAAACGTTTAAGCACGGAAGAACATTTTGTAAAGAACATTACGCTATATCCAAATCCTTCACAAGAGCAGATTTATATTTCGGGTATGGATTCTTTATCAGAAAATATGCTTTTCACTATTTATGACATGGGCGGAAAGAAGATAAAATCTTTAGAATCTACAAATGAAGATGTAATGACTATCAACATCAAAGACCTTGCTTCCGGAAGCTATGTCTTGAAAATCCAAGGAGCAACTGCCCAAAAAAGTATACAGTTTGTAAAGAACTAAAGCTATACTACTAGCAGAAACTAAAAAATCCCAAGTTTAGCTTGGGATTTTTTAATTAAAATACAGACATTCCTGTTTTTGTCGTAAACAATTCTAGAGCATTCATGCCCAATTCCGAATTTCCTTTTTCGTTTAGACGTGGACTCCAGGTTACTATTGTAAAGTGTTTGGGAAACAACGCCGCTATTCCACCGCCAATTCCGCTTTTGCCGGGAAGACCAACTTTATAGGTAAATTCGCCAGATTCATCATAAAAACCACAAGTCTGCATCAAAGCATTAAGCCGCTTGACATTGCTTTTTGATAAAACCTGATTGCCATCCATTGTTTTACCTTCATTGGCAAAAAAATAAAACGAATGTGCCAGTTCCTTACAAGTCATTTCAATAGAGCATTGATGGAAATAAAAATCCAAAACGGTTGCTACATCATTTTCAATATTGCCAAACGATTTCAGAAAGTTAGCCAAAGTTGCATTCCTAAAACCCGTATCTTTTTCAGATTGGGCCACTTTTAAATTGAAATCTATTTCCTGAGTGCCCGAAATGGCTCTTATAAAAGCCAAAAAATCTTCTTTAGGGTGTTTCAAATGTGAAACCAACATATCGGCTATGACTAAAGCTCCGGCATTAATAAACGGATTTCGTGGGATTCCTTTTTCAAATTCGAGTTGGACAAGAGAATTAAAGGCTGTACCAGAAGGCTCAACTCCTACTCTTTCCCAGATTTTTTCTCCCATAAAAGAAAAAGCCAATGCAACGGTCAGCGCTTTGGACACACTTTGGATTGAAAATTTTTCATTGCTGTCTCCAATTCCATAGTCCTGCCCTTTGATTGTGGTCAGATGAATACCAAATTTATCAGGATCTATCGTGGACAGTTGTGGAATTGTTTGGGCCACATTTCCGATTTGCGGAAACGATTTGGCTTCAAGATAAACGTCTTGCAGTATTTTTTGATAATTCATTCCGTTAAAAGGATTGGAAAGATTATGTTTTTAATTTTTTCTTTCTTGCTGCCGGGAATAGTACATTGTTAAGTATCAATCTATATCCAGGAGAATTTGGATGCAGGTCTAAAACTGTCGGAGCATCACCCACTCTGTGTTGATAATCTTCCGGGTCGTGTCCTCCAAAATAAGTGAACATTCCTTTTCCTTTTGTACCATGAATATACCTGGCTTCGTTATTCACCTTGTTTTCACCCATGACCAAAACACTGGATTTAATCCTGTTGCTGTCAAAAGAAGTCGTTTGTCCCATAAAACCTTTAACCAATTGGGTATGGTTTTGGCAAAGCATACTTGGAATTGGGTCCCATTTAGCAGAATATTCCATTAACGTGAAATAATCCTTTTCCGGCATGATATTTCTTTTCAGTGTCATGTCGATATCGGAAAACTCATAGATAATAGGATTTTTTTCCAAAATATAGTCTTTAAATGCGAAGCTGTTCTCATATTTAATCTTTGACTGATAGTTTGCCTCACTTTCGTCTCCGTCAAACATTGGTTCGCAAATATCAACGCCATCAGCAGCTAGTGCAATATCAAAACTATCTGTAGCAGAACACATGGCAAACATAAACCCGCCTCCTATTACAAAATCACGTATTTTTTTAGCAACTGCCAGTTTTTCTTCTGATACTTTACTGTAGCCTAATTTTTTTGCCAGTTCCTCTGCATCTTTCTTTTGTTCGATATACCAGGGCGCATTTCTGTAGGCTCCGAAAAATTTACCGTACTGTCCCGTGAAATCTTCATGATGTAGGTGAAGCCAGTCATATAACAACAATCCGTCTGATAAAACTTCTTCATCATACACTGCAGTAAAAGGAATTTCTGCATAGGTCAATACCAATGTCACGGCATCATCCCAAGGTTGTTTTCCCTTTGGCGTATATACAGCAATTTTGGGTGCTTTTTCCAAAACTACGGTTTCCATGTTTTGCGATGGACTACTGATTTCATCCAAAATTTGATTGGCCTGTCCATCAGAAAGCAGTTCAAAACTCACGCCTCGAATCTGGCATTCTTTTCTGATTTCTGGAGCATCCGGAAGTAAAAAAGAGCCGCCTCTATAATTCAAAAGCCAGCTTACTTTATAGTGCTTATCCAATGACCAATATGTAATTCCATAGGCTTTCAAATGATTTTTTTGCGAGGCTTCATCCATGGGAAGCAAAATAAATGATGCCCAAGACGGAATTGAGGATAAGAGTACTAAAAATAAAAAGGCAGTTTTTTTAAGCATTCCAAAGATTTTACTTCAAAGATAACGGTTTTTAGGGAAGCAAATTATAAAAAAATCCGCCTCGTTGGGCGGATTTAACTCTATTTTAGAACGGTACATCGCTGTCGTCATCCACATTGTTCATGTTGCTACCAAAAGCTTCATTTGCCGAAGGCAGGTTTTTGGTCAGGAATGGCGCATCCTGCATATTCATTTTTGAAGGCAGGTCGTCAAAGTTAGTTCCGTATTCATCAAGGTTGTCAAATTTACCTAGGTTACCAACGAATTTAAGCCTTACGTTTTCCAAACTACCATTTCTGTGTTTTGCAATGATAAATTCTGCCTGACCTTCTGTTGGTGAATGTTCATCATCATCCCATTCGTCAATTTTATAATATTCCGGACGGTAAATGAACGAAACGATATCGGCATCCTGCTCGATAGCTCCCGATTCCCTAAGATCCGAAAGCAAAGGTCTTTTACTCGAACCACGGGTTTCAACGGCACGCGAAAGCTGCGAAAGTGCAATTACCGGAACGTTCAATTCTTTTGCCAAAGCTTTTAGGTTTCGGGAAATTGTAGAGATTTCCTGTTCACGGTTTCCGCCTCCTTTTCCGCCGCCGCCAGCTGTCATCAATTGAAGGTAATCGACAACTATCAATTTGATACCGTATTGCGAAGCCAAACGACGTGCCTTAGCACGTAAATCAAATATGGAAAGCGATGGTGTATCGTCAATATATAAGGGTGCCTTTTCAAGATTTTTCACCTTGATACTAAGCTGTTCCCATTCGTGTTTTTCTAATTTTCCGGTACGCAGTTTTTCTGAAGATAGTCCTGTTTCTGACGAAATAAGACGGGTAATCAACTGTACGGATGACATCTCCAATGAAAAAACGGCTACAGCATGGTTAAAATCTATCGCAATATTTCTGGCCATAGACAAAACGAAAGCCGTCTTACCCATACCCGGACGAGCCGCAATAATAATCAAGTCACTTGGCTGCCATCCTGAAGTTACTTTGTCTAACTTTTCAAAACCGGTAGCAACACCACTTAAACCTTCCTTATTTGCAATTTCTTCAATTCTTTTCTTTGCCTGGATAACCAAACTTTGGGCTGTCTCAGAACTTCTTTTGATATTTCCTTGAGTAACTTCGTATAATTTTGATTCTGCCTTATCCAACAAATCAAAAACATCTGTCGTCTCATCATAGGATTCTTCAATGATTTCTGAAGAAATCTTAATCAGACTTCGTTGAATAAATTTCTGAAGGATGATTCTCGAGTGGAACTCGATATGTGCCGAAGATGAAATTTTTTGCGTTAACTGAATCAGATAGAAATCGCCTCCTGCCAAATCCAGTTTTGCCATCTTTTTAAGCTGTGCTGAAACTGTTAATAAGTCAATTGGTTGCGAATCGTTGAAAAGCTGTACGATAGCTTCAAAAATATACTTGTGAGCTTCCTTATAGAAGGCCTCTGGCTGGAGAATATCAATAACCTCATCCACCCCTTTTTTATCAATCATCATCGCACCCAAAACGGCTTCTTCCAGTTCGACAGCCTGTGGCGGGAGCTTTCCTTTTTCGAGATTGATTATTGTAGTTTTATCTACTCTAACCGGGTTTATATTTCTGAGATTTTCCATAATGCGAATGTAACCAAAATTAAAAGATATTGCCTTTTGACTTGTTAGCTACTTTTGTTTATAAGTATTAAAATTGTGTTGATAACCAAAAAAAAATCCGAAACCACGGGGCTTCGGATTTAGTTTCAATTTTAGTAAGGTTTACTCTTTAAATTCGCCCATTTTGCTGTATTTGTCCATTCTCTGGGCCACTAATTCAGCTGTTGATAAGTCTTTTAATTCGTTGTATCCTTTCAATATGTATTTTTCAACCGATTTGAATGTTGTATCTCTATCATAGTGAGCTCCACCTAGTGGCTCAGGAATGATATCGTCAATCAGTTTTTGTTTTTTCATGTCGAATGAAGTCAGTTTTAAAGCTTCAGCTGCCTGCTCTTTATATTCCCAACTTCTCCATAAGATAGAAGAACAAGATTCTGGAGAAATTACAGAATACCATGTGTTTTCCAACATATAAACCTTATCTCCAACACCAATTCCTAAAGCACCTCCTGAAGCTCCTTCACCAACAATTACTGTGATAATTGGAACTTTAAGACGAATCATTTCAAGAATGTTTCTTGCAATTGCTTCTCCTTGTCCTCTTTCTTCTGCTTCTAATCCTGGGTATGCTCCCGGAGTATCCACTAAAGTAATTACCGGAATACCGAATTTCTCTGCCATTTTCATCAAACGTAAAGCTTTTCGGTAACCTTCTGGATTTGCCATACCAAAATTTCGGTACTGGCGTGTTTTTGTATTGTATCCTTTTTGCTGGCCAACAATCATGAAAGACTGTCCTCCAATTTTACCTAAACCTCCAATCATTGCCTTGTCATCCTTGAAGCCTCTGTCTCCAAAAAGTTCTAGGAAAGTGTCGCCGCATAGAGCGTGCACATGATCCATAGTATAAGGACGGTTAGGATGTCTTGACAACTGTACACGCTGCCAAGCGCTTAGGTTTTTGTATATATTTTTTTTAGTTTCTTCAAGTTTCTTTTCAATCTGCTTGCAAGTATTCGATACGTCAACGTCAGATTCTTGACCAATTACTTGGCATTTGTCTAATTGGTCTTCAAGTTCTTTTATAGGGAGCTCAAAATCTAAATATTCCATAGGACTTGTGCATTTTTTGTTTAGTTCGAACTGCAAAGATAGGATTTTCATTTAAGAACAAAAGCTAATTTTTGAAAAGATTTAGCCTCTTTGTGTCTTAAACGTTCCAATCAAAAACACTCGTGAATTGCTTTATTTATCAGCCAAAAGAGATTTTTTGGCCTTATAATTCTTTAAAATTCCGTTTAAAATTACTGTTGCTAAAATAATGACTGCACCTACATAAAAAGCAGGGCTCATTTTTTCTTTATCACCTAAAATAATGTAAGCCAACATAATACCATAAACAGGTTCCATGTTTGTTGTGAGCATAACCGTATAGGGTGTAAGCTTTTTCATAACATTAACCGACGCTGTAAAAGCATAGGCAGTACATACAGAAGAAAGCACTAGCAGTAAAATCCAGTCATGTTGAGAAACAGTAAAGAATTCGGCAGTAAATTTTCCGCCATATAGCAGATAAAGAGATACAAAAAAGACTCCTGCAAAAAATTCATACAGTGTAATTACTGACGGATCATATTTCTGTATCAGCTTGCCGTTGAAAAGCGTAAAGGTAACTCCTAAAAAAACAGATATCAGCGAATACACCATTCCCAAAACATAGTGTGTTTCAACCTGCATAATCATCAAAAGTCCTCCAATGATAATGAGTCCGAAGAATACTTCGTACCACAACATTTTTCTATTAAAAAAAATAGGCTCCATGATGGATGCAAAGAAAGCTCCGGTTGAAAAAACAGCCAGAGTAATCGAAACGTTGGAGACATTAATCGCTTTGAAGAAAAATATCCAATGCAGGGCAATAATCAATCCTACACTAATGAGATGGAAAAATGATTTTCGGGGAATACGCCATGGTTTTTTGGTAACCAATACATAAATCAGCATGAAAATGCCTGCCATAAGCATTCTGTACCATACCACGTTCTCTTCTTTTATAGTGATGAGTTCACCAAGTATTGCCGTAAATCCCCATATAAAAACAATCAGATGAAGATTTAGGTAGCTCTTTAGGTTACTACTATCTTTTTGCATTTCGAAGCAGGTAAATCGCTAAAATTCCAAAAACAAAATTAGGAAGCCATACTGCTATAAATGGCGGTATACTCGATTTTTCAGCCAAGGTTCCAAAAATTTTGTCAAAAAAGATAAAGGTAAAGGCAAGGCCAATTCCTATTGCCAAATTCATCCCCATTCCTCCTCTTCTTTTCATAGAAGATACAGCAACAGCAATAATTGTAAGAATGAAAGCCGAAACAGGAAGACTGTATTTTTTATATAATACTACAAGATACGTATTGATATTTGACGATCCTCGTTCTCTTTCTTTGTCGATAAAATCATTCAGTTCGCCTAAAGTCAGTGTTTCTGCGATATAAATTACCGGTGTCAAATCTTCAAGATCGAATTTAAACACCGTGTCTTTTTTCATAGATGTTTCCAACCTATCATCCAACTCACCAATTTTTCTTTTTGTATAGTTATACATGGTGTATGTTGTGTCTTTCTCATTAAAGCGAATACGGGCTGCATTAATAGTGAAATCGAGCTTATTGTCGTTGAATTTTTTAAGCGAGAAATCAAATGCCGTTTTTGAATTGATATTGAAGTTACTTACATATATAAATTCGCCCGGACTGACTTCCCTGTAAACATTACTGGTTTCCCTTGTTTTATTATTTCCTTTGAGATAGGTATATCTAAAGTCATTAAAGCCCTGGCTCGCCTTTGGAACAATAAAAAATCCCATCAATAAGGCAAAGACCGATACAATCGTAGCTCCAATCAGATACGGTCGTAAGAATCGCTGGAATGATATTCCTGAACTTAAAATTGCAATAATTTCAGTATTGTTTGCCAGTTTGGAAGTAAACCAGATAACCGAAAGGAATAAGAAAATGGGAAAAAGAAGATTGGCAAAATAAACTGTAAAATCTACATAATAAAGCGCCACTTTTCCGAAAGGCACCTTATTTTGGATGATTTTATTGACTTTTTCCGACACGTCAATTACAATCCCTATCGGAATAAACAGAAACAGCATCACAAAAAATGTGGCCAGATATCTTTTCAGAATATACTTGTCGATTATCTTCATTTTTCTACCAGATTCTAATCTTACTTTTAGATTTATTATAATCTTTTATCCATCTGCTTAACCATCATTTCCTTCCATACTCGGAAATCTCCTGCTAAGATATGTTTTCTTGCTTCACGAACCAACCACATATAGAATCCGAGGTTATGAATTGTTGCAATTTGTTTTCCAAGGTATTCATTTGCTGCAAAAAGATGACGCAAATAGGCTTTTGTATATTCTGTATCGACAAAAGTATGTCCCATTTCATCAAGTGGTGAAAAATCAGCTTCCCACTTTTTGTTTTTGATGTTGATGGTTCCGTGTGCGGTGAAAAGCATTCCGTTACGGGCATTTCTTGTTGGCATCACACAGTCGAACATATCAATTCCAAGTGCAATGTTTTCCA
This sequence comes from Flavobacterium microcysteis, assembly GCF_006385255.1. Classification (GTDB taxonomy): domain Bacteria; phylum Bacteroidota; class Bacteroidia; order Flavobacteriales; family Flavobacteriaceae; genus Flavobacterium; species Flavobacterium microcysteis. The sequence goes on along the minus strand of NZ_VFJE01000048.1, from coordinate 86,149 downwards.
AAATATTGATAGGAGTACCTACTCCCATAAGATATCTTGGTTTGTCTTTTGGCAATATCTCTGTAACGACCTCAGTCATTGCGTACATTTCTTCTGCCGGTTCACCAACAGAAAGTCCACCAATAGCATTTCCCTGAGCTCCAGCGTTAGCGATATATTCTGCTGACTGCTGACGTAAATCTTTATAAGTACTTCCCTGTACAATTGGGAAAAAAGTTTGTTCGTAGCCGTATTTATATGGCAATTTTTCCAAATGATTGATACATCTGTCCAACCATCTGTGTGTCATGTGCATCGAACGCTGTGCATAACGGTAATCGCACGGATAAGGAGTACATTCATCAAAAGCCATGATAATGTCTGCCCCTATTGTTCTTTGGATTTCCATTACATTTTCGGGCGTAAAGACATGGTATGAACCATCAATATGGGATTTGAATTTTACACCTTCTTCCTTAATTTTTCTATTCGAAGAAAGAGAATATACCTGATAACCTCCAGAATCAGTTAGGATATTTCTATCCCAATTCATAAATTTATGGAGTCCGCCTGCTTTTTCAAGAATATCAGTTTGCGGTCTTAAATATAAGTGATAGGTATTCCCTAAAATAATATCAGGATTGATATCGTTTTTCAATTCTCTTTGGTGTACACCTTTTACGGAAGCTACAGTTCCTACAGGCATGAAAATTGGCGTTTCGATAACACCGTGATCCGTTGTTATTTTTCCAGCCCTTGCCTTTGAATTCGGATCATTTTGTAATAGTTCAAATTTCATTCTTTTCTCTTTATCCCAAACTTTGGGAGGCAAAGATAATTTATTTAAGATTTATCATTTTAGATTTATGATTTAATTTAACATCCAATCCGATAAGCCTAGCGTATGTATGTTTTTGAAACCTATAAAAATGTTACTGTCAGTTTTTTAAGTTGATAAAAAGCATTTGCTTTAAGAAAAAAATTTATTGTTATTTTTAGACCCAAATGTAATTACCCCCTAAGCATTTTTCTTGCCAAATCCTGATAGACATGAAAACACAATTGATGGCTGAATTGCTTGCTATACTATTAATATCTAGACCCTTGCTTACGGTCTTTCACGAACTCGGCCATGCTATTCCTGCTATTTTGATGACTCGCGAACGTGCCACAATTTTTTTAGGATCTTATGGTGATACCGACAAAAGTTTTCGATTGGCCTTTGGAAAGCTCGAAATCTGGATAAAATACAATCTTTTCAAATGGAAAGGCGGCTTATGCGTTCCTCATGCCAGCAATATTTCTATCAACAAAAAAATCATTTATACGCTTACCGGCCCGTTGGCTTCTCTTTTGATTGCAATAATTTCCTGCTATATAGCCTTTGCCTACAAACTGAAAGATTTTCTATCCTTTCTTTTTTTGGTTTTCTTATTGCTTTCCATTTTTGATTTTTTAAAAAATATCATTCCCAGCAACCAATCTATTATGCTACATGATGGTAAAATCGGGCATAATGACGGCACTTCACTTGTCAGGCTCTTTCGTCATAAAAAATATCCCAAACAATATTTTGACGCTATAGCTTTATACAACAACAAACAATATACCGAAGCAGCATCTGTATTCGACACTATACTTTCCAGCGGACTGAAGGATCAGGATACCTATCGTTGGGCTATATATTGCCATCTCCTGATTAAAAACTATCGCAAGGCTAAAAACTATTTTGATGAATTCAGGAAACGATTCCAAATGAATTCGGAAGACTATTCCAATTTGGGCCTTATCTATTCCCATTACGAAAATCACGAAAAGGCGATGAAACTGTACGGAATATCCTTAAAACTAAATCCCATGAACAGTTATTCCTTAAACAACCAAGGCTATACCCTGAACATTCTTGAGAAATATGAGGAAGCAATCACTTTTTTTGACCGGGCGCTCGAAATCGACAAATCATTTGCCTATTCCTACAACAACAGGGGATTTTCAAAAATAAAGCTTGGCCGTATCGAAGAAGGACTTCATGATCTCAATCAATCCTTTGAGCTTGATCCATATAATCCTTATTATTTCAGAAATCTTGGGATTTATTATCAGGAAAGAGGTGAATATCAAAAAGCTTTAGAATTATTCCTTAAAAGCAAATCTTTAGATAACTACACTCATGACATTGACACATTAATTGCCGAAGTCAAGAAATATTTAAGCCAAAAGGCCTACTAAATAAGATTTATGCCTTCTCCTTTCTGAAATTCTGAAAATTCAGATGTCTAAAAATCCAAATATCTGATTATCTTTGCGCCAGTTTAAATTTATCCTATAAGAATGAAACCTAACACACAACAATTAAACAACTTAACTATTCAAGTACGCAGAGATATTCTCCGAATGGTTCATGCTGTAAACTCAGGTCACCCTGGCGGTTCGCTAGGTTGTACGGAATTTCTCGTTGCACTTTATCAAAATTTAATGGATCGCAAACCAGGTTTCGATATGGATGGAAAGGATGAAGATATCTTCTTCTTGTCAAACGGACATATCTCTCCTGTTTTTTACAGCGTATTAGCCAGAAGCGGTTATTTTCCGATATCTGAGCTGGCAACATTCCGCCACATTAATTCCAGATTACAAGGTCACCCAACAACACACGAAGGTCTTCCGGGAATTCGTATGGCTTCCGGTTCATTAGGACAAGGAATGTCTGTTGCTATTGGTGCTGCTTTGACAAAAAAACTGAATAAAGATTCTCACTTAGTTTATAGCCTTCATGGTGACGGTGAATTACAGGAAGGGCAAAATTGGGAAGCTATGATGTATGCTTCGGCTTATAAAGTCGATAATTATATCGCTACAATCGATTTAAACGGAAAACAAATTGACGGACCTACTGACGAAGTCTTGAACATGGGAAGCATCAGAGCTAAATTTGAAGCTTTTGGATGGGATGTTTTAGATATCGAGAAAGGAAATGATATCGAAGCTGTTATTGCTGGTATGACCGATGCAAAATCAAGAACAGGAAAAGGAAAACCTGTTTGCGTATTGCTACATACAGAAATGGGTAATGGTGTAGACTATATGATGTATAGCCACGCTTGGCACGGAAAAGCTCCGAACGACGAGCAGCTGGCAAATGCTTTGGCTCAAAACTACAGTGAAGGCGAAAGCGATTATTAAAAAGCGGTAGGCTTTAAGTTATTGCTAACAGCTTATTCGTATATCAAAAAGACAAAAATGAAAAAATATATCAATACAGGAAATAAAGATACTCGCTCCGGTTTTGGTGCGGGACTAACGGAATTAGGTCAAAAAAATGAAAATGTCGTTGCACTTTGTGCTGACTTGATCGGTTCACTAAAAATGGATGATTTCAAAAAGAATCATCCAGAACGTTTTTTTCAGGTTGGAATTGCAGAGGCTAACATGATTGGAATTGCTGCCGGTATGACTGTAGGTGGAAAAATTCCTTTTACAGGAACATTTGCTAACTTTTCTACTGGAAGAGTTTATGATCAGATCCGCCAATCTGTTGCTTATTCTGATAAAAATGTAAAAATATGTGCTTCACACGCAGGACTTACTCTAGGTGAAGATGGAGCTACTCACCAAATCCTTGAAGATATAGGATTGATGAAAATGCTACCAGGTATGACTGTAATCAATACTTGCGATTACAATCAGACTAAAGCAGCTACTATTGCCATTGCAGAGCATCATGGACCGGTTTATCTTCGTTTTGGACGCCCATCGGTTCCAAATTTCACTCCAGAGAACGGAACATTTGAAATTGGGAAGGCAGTATTGCTTAACGAAGGAACTGATGTGACAATTGTTGCTACCGGACATTTGGTATGGGAAGCATTGGTTGCTGCAGAAGCATTAGAAGCAAAAGGTATATCGGCTGAAGTAATCAACATCCATACTATCAAACCTCTTGACGAGGAAGCAATCTTGAAATCACTTGCTAAAACAAAATGTATTGTTACTGCTGAAGAGCATAACATTCTTGGTGGTTTAGGAGAAAGCGTATCAAGAGTATTGGCGTTGAACAATCCGGCACCGCAAGAATTCGTTGCTGTAAATGATAGCTTTGGCGAATCTGGAACTCCTGACCAATTGATGCAGAAATACAAGCTAAACAATCAAGCTATTGTTGAAGCTGCTGAAAGAGCAATCAAAAGAAAATAACAAGAATAAAAGCTTTATAAATAAAAAATCCCGTTCAAATGAACGGGATTTTTTTATGCTTATTTGTTTATTAATGACAGCTCGGATCTAAATGTTTTTTCAAACCTCCGGTTGTTCCGGAACAGTTTGGTATCAAATCAAACGGATAGATATTCCCAAAAGCATCTTTAATTTCTGTTCTTGTTCTTGTACGGTCACCATCATCATCAATATCTAAAAAGTTCGGTATACCGTCACCATCTGTATCATCGTCATAATAATTGCCATTTCCATTCAAATCTTCTAAATACGACAGAATTCCGTCTCCATCATTATCAGCAAATTTTACTGAATGTAGATTGATTGTAAACACCAAAGGTGAATAAGAAGACAATCCTGAACCAGCCGGAGCTCCATTAAAATAACCTAAACCAGAAGGCACGAATACAATCCCCACACCATAATCTGTTAGCAATGTTCCTCCAGGATTAGATGGATCATCAACAGCATTTCCAGATTTAAACTCGGTCATTATATTTCTCCATCCAGAAACCACACTTTCTTGTGAAAACCAAACCGGATTTGGTCTGTAATCAAATTGTGTTCCGTCTAAAGCATTACCTCTATAGGTCACTAAAGTAGAATCTACTTTCGTTGGAGACTGGCCTACTCCTTCTCTTATTTTCAAATAATATAATTTATATTCAACCGGGTCATTAATTAGCTTTCCTACAATAGGATCTGCATTTGTATACGTTCTTCCGTCATTCTTAACTATCTTAGATTTCAATTGATAGTCTTGCTGATCCCAAATAGAAACCTGTGTACCTCCTTCTGGAATCTGAATGATGGTAGGAACCGGGTTATTATTGGCATCTATAGCAACGGTAAGATAATGCGTCTTTAAGTAGGTTTCGATATCCTGTATGTCTGAAGCATACTGTGTCGCTCTATCTCTTGGTGGAGCTACTTTAGAGGAATCATCGTCTTTTTTACATGAAAAAAGCACCGTACTTGAAACTATAGCTATTAAAAAAAGCTTAATTCTGGTCATTATTATTGATTTTAGAGGCGCAAGATACAATTTTGATTTATTTTTGTAAATAAATTAACGTAGAATTTAGTTTTAGAATGAGAGTAGATAAATACCTCTGGTGTGTTCGATATTATAAAACACGCAACATGGTTACTGAAGCATGCAAAAAGAACCATATTACCGTAAACGGACAAGTTGCAAAACCTTCAAAAGAAGTCTTCCCTACGGACAAGATTACCTTCAGGAAAGATCAGATTATACATACGGTTATCGTCTTAGACATTCCACAAAACCGTGTGGGCGCCAAACTTGTTGATATTTATCGAAAAGACGAAACTCCTATTGAAGCATTCCAACATCTGGAACTCCTGAAACTTTCAAAAGAACACTACAGAAAGCATGGTGAAGGAAGGCCAACAAAAAAAGACCGTAGGGATATTGACGGATTTAACCTGGATTTTGACGATAACGAAGACGATACGGAACAATAATTAAAATATAAACGCCCACATATTACAAACAAGCAAAGCGTTTTTTATCTTTGAAAAAAATAAATCAAAATGAGCAAGAATATCATCCTCAACAACCAAGAAATCGAACACAAAATCCTTCGAATCGCTTATCAGATATACGAAACTTTTGTTGACGAAGAAGAAATTGTCATTGCCGGAATAGCGAAAAACGGTTATGTTTTTGCTGAAAAAATTGCTCAAAAACTCACCCAAATATCGCCTTTGAAAATAGCTCTTTGCGAAGTTTTTATTGATAAGCAGAATCCGCATAAGGAAGTGACTACATCTTTAGAAAAAAAGCAATACGAAAACAAGGGTCTTGTTCTTGTAGATGATGTATTAAACTCCGGCACTACACTAGCCTATGGCGTAAAGCACTTTTTAGACGTTCCTTTGAAGAAATTCAAGACTGCGGTACTTGTAGACCGAAATCACAAGAAATACCCTGTAAAAGCCGATTTTAAAGGGATTTCACTTTCTACCTCATTACAAGAGCATGTTCAGGTTGTTTTTGAAGACAAGGAAGACTATGCTTATTTAAGCTAGGATACGGTTTATTTCATCTGCGACTTCTTCCGGAGACTTGTCATCGACAGGCACAATATGTGTAGCCTGATTGTAGTAATAACTGCGATCAAAAAGGTGCTTTGCTATATACTCTTTCATTTCCTCTTCTTCCTGCTCTGCAATCAACGGACGGTTATCTCTTATAGAAAGCAGCCTGTTATGAAGAGTTTCTATCGAAGCTTTCAAATAAAAAGAAGTCACCCCATCACCATTAAGCAATTCGTGATTGTTAGCATAGCACGGCGTGCCACCACCCAGACTAAGGATCATTTCTTTTTCAGATGAGATCAATTCTTTAAAAATCTGATTTTCCAGCTTCCGAAAAAAGACTTCTCCCTTCTGTTCAAAAATATTTTTTATAGACATTCCTGCTCTTTCTTCGATAATTTTATCCAGATCAAGAGCCTCGATTTGAGTTTTTTCAGACAGCAGATGGGCAATTGTTGACTTACCCGACCCCATATAACCCAATAAAACAATTTTTATCATTAAAGTAAAACCTTATAAATTAAGGCATTATAAAAGATTAGTAAAAAAAGACAAATTTAAAACAAAATTGCTTTGAAAAATAAATAATAAGAACGTATATTTGCACCCGCATTCAAGAAATTAATAATGACTCGATAGCTCAGTCGGTAGAGCACATCACTTTTAATGATGGGGTCCTGGGTTCGAGCCCCAGTCGGGTCACTACAAAATTTTGAAATTTCATTGAATGCTAAAGACTCGATAGCTCAGTCGGTAGAGCACATCACTTTTAATGATGGGGTCCTGGGTTCGAGCCCCAGTCGGGTCACAAAAGTTATTCGCTACGGCGAGTAACTTTTTTTGTTTACGGCCACGTGGAGAAATTGGTAGACTCGCCATCTTGAGGGGGTGGTGCTGCAAGGCGTATGGGTTCGAATCCCATCGTGGTCACTTCAAAAAGGACAAATCGGAATAATTCTGGTTTGTCCCTTTTTTTTAATCCACAATCTATTTTCAAGCAATAGTATAATCTTCAGTATTTCTTTTCTGTTTTTTGATTTTACAGCATAGGTAATTGTCAAAAAATCAATGCACTAGTTAAAAAGATAATTTTTACGCATTATAGATATAGGATTATTACTTATAAATATGTAATTTCCGCAAATCAAAACAAGATTGTCCCTTCACTTAGAATGAAAATTATGCCTTTTATTGAACGTTTTCCAGATGGTGTTTATTTTAAACAGGGCAATGAAACAACAAGAAGATTATATTCAGAAAATAGTTTTTAGTTTTTTTTAATTTGGACTTCCGGAAATCAGTAATGGTTTCTGGAAGTTTTTTTTGACGGAATATGAAAACTAAAACAAGAGTTTCCAAAGCGGCTTTCTTTTAAAAAGATGCCTATATTCCTGCAGGTATTCATCCATGATACGTGGTTTTCTTAAAATTAAGCCTGTAACCGTATCCGTTTCCGGCTCTGGAACCTTGATTGCCAAATCATCAAGTTCGACAATATGGTTAGCCAACCAATTGGGTAATTTTGCTTTTTTGGTTAATTGACTAAATAGTTCGCCTGGCTTAATGTCTACATATTCAATTTTCCGTCCGGTTATTCGAGATAATTTTTCTGCCATTTCCACATTTGTAATAGCCTGCGGACCTGCCAGAATAACGGAACGTAACTTTACTTGTTCCGTTGCCAATAAATAATTTACCGCTACGGTTGCCACATCACGACAATCGACATAATTTCTCTTAGCATTTCCTAATGCCCCGTAAATTTTACCAAAATATTGAATCGTGAATGTATTTCGTTCCCAATTTTGCATAAACGAATGCGGTCTCAGGCAACAGAACTCATCTATGTTTTGGATAAGATAATCGTCTATTTTACTATGCCATTGGCTGACTTCTACGTGAGCTGATGACTGAACTATTGGCGCTGACAACTTCACGATTCTTTTAATACCGCTTTGTTTGGCTGCATCAATTATATTAATTTCATAACCAACCTGATTTGGAGATGTTGCAGTCAGCAGAAACAAAGCATCTGCCCCGGCACAAGCTTTTTCAAGCTGTTCTTTTGAATTTAAGTCGGCACTTACATAGGCTATGTTCGACGAACCGCTATCTATCAACACAGGATAAGTGCGTTCTGGATTTCTAAGAACTCCCCTTGCCATACAATCACGATCTTTTAACTGGCGCATTACTTCTTTCCCAACGGTACCAGTACAGCCGAAAACAACTATAGTTGGTTTAATTTTTTTCATCTTTATAATTTTTTACTTTTTGACGGATTGTTATTATTGTTGCTCCCAGAAAGGCTGAAAATGTTATGTTGAAGTATTCTGATGGCAGATCAAATAGGAATGCGCAAAAGGCACCAAGACTAATCATTAGCAAGATGATAAGCAGAGCTCTCACCCACTTGTTTTGCACTAAGATCTGTTTTAACTCGAGTTGCCAGAGTATCATAAAGCTCAATATGGTTGATACTAAAGATGATAGCCCTATAGTTGTATAGCTAGCCATCATAAGCTCCGTTTTTTGAAGAAAATAGCCTGATAGAAAAGACATCAGGGTAGGAAATACATAAGAAGGCACAGCTGCCAGAACTAAGGTACGCAGGCTAAAAGCTGAAGGAAGTTGATTTGTGTTTTTCATGGCACTCATGTGATTTATTTAATGGATTTTAATTATTTATCTTCTACCAATGCGATAGGTCAGTGTGGCTTTTCCGTAAGCCATATTAGAAACAGAGAAATCGTTTACCGATTTTTGGTTGGTATCAAACAATTCATAACGATTCAAAAGTCCAACTCCTCCTTGTACCTGAAGCCAGACACCTCCTATCAAATGTTGGTGTAACTGCAAGCCGCCATGAATAGTGGAGAATTGAGCATAATCGACTTCTTTACCATTGTAACCACGATAATTTTTCAGATTAAACCGTGTCCAGTCTATCGAACCAGCCAAACCTATCTGGGTATTTGCGTTTACGTTATAGAGTACGTTTAACCTCGGCCAATAAAACTGGGCCAGCCATTTATTGTTTGTGCTTCGATAATCAAATGATATTCCTGGAGTAATCAATGTCTCACCGAAGGAATACATGGCATGGACACCAAATCCAATTTCAAGATTCAATTCGGCACCAAATTTTTTCGATACTCCAAGTATTCCGTCCAGAATAAGATCATTAGAAGAAACGGACTTTTCTCCTGCAAAAGTGGGCATAGCTATCGTCAAAATAGACCACTTACTTGAAATAGGGTGTCTGATAACTATTACGGATTTGATTTCCTGAATTTTTTCAATACGATTGGGATCATCTGTATTGTTATCGTAATTGAAATCCATCAAACGGTAATTCAGATTACTAAAGATGGTAGTTTTTCCAATTCTGATAGGTGGCACAGGCAACCAGGCATCATAAGTATTCAGTTGAAACTTATTCCCTGAATTTAAACTTTCGGGTGGCAGATCTTTAAAAGTAGCTTTAGCATGACTAGTGATAGCAACCCCACTAATATCCTGAATAATCTGGCCATGGCTTTTATTTGAAAAAAAGAGAGAAAAAAATAAGAATAAACAAAGACATGACCCTTTGTCCATAACTTTATATTTAAAATGAGAAGTAATTGAAAGTTTGCTACTGCTAACACTGTTTTTAATAACTATTAATGTTTTCATCTTCTTTATATTTAATAATACAAAGGTGGTCTGAAAACAAGAATTGCTTTAAAACTAAATCACACTTTACTCGGACAAATCTTGCATAAAAGAAATTCGATATTCCGATGGGGTTACTCCGGTTATCTTTTTAAAGAGACGCCCAAAATAACTAGGGTCGCCATAATTGAGCTCAAAAGCAATTTCAGAAATGCTCTTGGTCAAGTCTTGTAAGAGCAACTGGCTTTGCAGGATACTCACTTTGTTGATCCATTCCTTTGGACTTTCACCAATGGTTTCTTTGATACATCTATGAAGGTAGTTTTCGGAAACAGAGAGTTCCGTGGCATAAAATGAAATTGGCTTATGTTCCAGATGGTATTTATAAACCAGTTCCTTAAAATTGAAAGTGATTTCAGCACTTCGGTTTATGTTTTTATTGAGTTCTTTGCTTGAAGTAAAAATTTTCTGCAACCCTGCTTGAAAAAGAGAGTAACAGATACCAAGGTTTGGATTTGGCTGGTAAATCTCAATACTCAACAGTTCAAATAAAGAGGTTAACCATACACTACTCTCTTCAGGCAAATCAATAACCACATTGACAGAAAAGAGTTTAATGAGCTCTTGTTTTGATAACAATTGGTTGAGCGTCTGATCTTCGAATAAAATCATATGTCCGGCTGCATCCGGACTTACTTCCATTAATGAAGTCACATTGCCTTGCCTTACAAATAAGATTTCATTTTCTTTTACGGGCACCAAATTAGCATCTACCTGCTGTTTTGCACTTCCTTTGGTAATATGAACTATAAAATTGAATTCTGGTCTATGCAACGGTGTAGGCACTTTAATAAAACCCGATGTTTTTGCTATATCGTGTATTTGGATGGGCGTCCTTAAAATCGCAAAGTCAGTCGACATTTCCGACATAAACTCTCCTCTGAAATCTGTTGGAGTTATTCTTTTTATTTTAGTCATGGCGTAAAATTAATAGCATATATGATATATTCGTATAAACTTTCGTTAACAAAAAAAGGAATTTATATTACTTTTCTAATGGTATATTTTTTGCAATCTTTTATAAAACAAATCAAATGATTCCGCAGAAATCAAAGGTTGAAATTTTACATGAGGAAATAACAAAACTATATTCCGTAGGTATCCAAGCCCTATATGAAATAGACGGAATCGGTCATGCAGCACTTCAAGTCTTAAAATCGTTTACGACAACAGACCGTAAGGAATTAATCGAAAAACTATCCTCATGGAGTAATAAAGATTTAGAATTTCTTGCTTTTGTTTTGCATGACGATTTTAGCGAAACCTATGAGGATAACTACCTCTTAGGACATATATTTACTTTAGCAAATGATGCATTAGCAAGTAACCTTTTAGATCAATGGATTATATTTTTCTTTGAGGAAAACACCGTTGAATCAATAGCACTTTTGGATTCGATGCTTAACAGAATTGAAGGATTGCGATTAAACAGTTACCTAGACGAAACCACCTATAAATACTGGGTTGAGTATCTCACAAATTTGAAAATGAAGCAAAAAGGCCTGTAACCCTACCATTCTATCCTGAAAAATCAGCAAGCATATCCAATGAAGGAACGAAAAACAATGTTCCCGTTTTGGCAGTACTAAAATCCAGAATACGATCATAATTGCCTGGAGGATCACCTATAAACATATTGGTCAGCATTTTTTCTACTGTACTGAAAGTACTTGCATAACATATAAAATAGGTTCCCATTTCATTTGTAGCAACATTTCCAAAGGGCATATTGTCACGAACAACCTTTAAATCATCACCCACATTGGATAAGGCTATATGCGAATTTTTAGGTTTTACATCATCATCCATTTCTATATCCTGATCCTTCGACCTGCCTATTACTTTTTCCTGTTCTTCAACAGAAAGCGATTTCCATGCGTCAAGATTATGGATGTACTTCTGAACGAAAAGGTAGCTCCCTCCCTGATATTTTAAATCCTGTTCATTGATTACTGAAAAATAATCCCGATCTTTTCCATGCGGATTTTCCGTTCCATCCACAAATCCTAAAATAGATCGGCTATCCCAATAACGAAACCCCTGAACCTCAACAGCACAATCTGCAATATCTTTCATAAAGTCCGAAATCATCGAGGACATGTCATAAGCAAAACTTTTTTGGTCAGAGCGGATATGAAAATGAAGATCTCCTTTAGTCGCAACGGCAATATGTTTATCGCCTACAATAGGCTCAAATGCTTTCAACTCTTTTGGCAGCGGTTTTGGCAAATCAAGTTTTAGCCATGCTTCATGACCTATTCCCATAACACAGCTCGCTTTAGAATCCGGAAACCGGTCAAGGGCAGAATTATTGATATTTATTACCAAAGCACATATTCTTTGGAATCCGGCCTTTATTTTTTCTGCCAGAATATCTTCCTTGAAATTCCATACCAGAAAATAGGTATTATCATTGGGATAATCGGTTACATTTTGAGGAGTATTACTCATAGCAGGTCGGTTTATTATTTCACGGTTGTTTTATTCAAGTTTTCCTTCTTCCAGCTTCCACAAAAACATGTTCTAAGATACTTTATTATTAGCCGTTAAACAATTTTCTTCGCTTTATTTCTTTCCCTTTTCTGAGCTGTATTGCATGATAAAGCGAAGGAACATCGTTTGTCCACTTTTTTAGCGTTAGGATAATGCCTATGATTTCAATTCGCGTAATGATTCCAACCCAAAAACACATTTGAAACAGATAAGTCGATTGACATTCAACTATTACTTGAATAAGCGTTCCAAATAATAATAATGTCCAAAATTTTGCACCAAGTGAATGTGTTGCTATTTCTTTCCTAAACTTTAAAAAACTGATAGCATATGTCAGAATTTCGGTTCCAATAAGAATAGAAACCAATAGTATATTATTTTTAAAAAACTCCGGACATTGGATATAGGTTGCAAACGCAACACAAATGAAAAAAATTTGGTCAATAGTAGAATCCAGCCTTCGTAGCAGTTGTGTTGAAATATTTAATTTTCTTGCAATAATTCCATCGAATATATCTGTCAAAAGACCAATTGTTAATAGAGATATAGCTATTGGCTTGTAGTTTTCAATATTTATATAGCTTATAATAACAATTAGAAATCCGATTACTAATCTGGAGAATATTAAAATTTTGGGGATTTGATTCTTCATTAATAGACACAAAAAAGGTTAGCTTTCAATAATTTTCTCTTTACGAACTTTGCGCCTCTGCGTCTATGAGAATAATTATTTTCTTGCAAAGACGCAGAGGCGCAAAATATAAATAAGCCTACAGAACATATTGATATAACGTTCCGGCAATCAATATAATTTAAATTGGGTTCAACTTTAGGCTTTTACCCTAATCGGCTGTTGTTTTCTATTTTAGTTTTGTTAGTGCTTTAGAGTTTCTCAACAAAAATACATATTGAAAATAATCTGTCGTAAAAGTACCTTCTTTTGGAACAATATTTTCTCCAAAAATTCTCGATTTCACATTTATTAGATGTTGTGATTTAAAGTAAGGTGAATTTGGTGCATCAATCTTGAAAAGTGTTATTGCATTTGGTTTACTTAATTCTTTCAGGTCTTTTATTCCCTTAACTAATTGCAAAGGACCATCTGCATTAACCCAATCAATTTTTTCGTCTTCTGGTGTTGGAAATTGAGGATTTTTAGGAAGATACATTTCACTATCTATCGTATAACTAACAAAGCTGGTGGTTTTAATACCTGATTTTTTTAATCCTGAAGCAAATGTTTCTTTTCCATTTTCTGTTTTATTTTGTAGCGCATGGAAATATCCAAAAAGTCCGTAGAATTTCTCATTTTCGAGTTTCATTTTTTTGATGACATTTTTAAAATTCACCAACATAACAGAATCTCTTGATACTTTTGAAACATCATCAAAATTCTTGTCTATTCCAATTACAGTAATTTTTAAGGAATCCGATAGCTTTTGATTATAATCGTAAATCTCATTCCATTTATCAAATAATTCCTGACTGGATTGTTGCGGAATTCTTTGATTTATAGCCACAACAACTTCTTTTAATTTCGTTTCGTCTTTTGTATCGCTTTTCAAAAAGACATTTAGCTTTTTGGCTGTCAAGCTATCCATCTCTGCAATATAATATTTAACTCCTGCCTTTTTGTTCAGGAAGAACAATAGCTCTTTGTCCAGTCTTTGATTGTCGGCATAACCATGAATTTCTCCTAAAAGGAAGACCTGTGATTTGTAAAAATCCTCGTCAAACAATTCACTATTAATTGAATCTGTGATTTCAGTTTTATTTTTTGTCAGATAGCTAATGTTGTCTTCATTTTTGGATCCCAGAAATAATTTGTTGCTTATAAAAAAATATACGAACAAAAGTAGAAAGATGCTTATAATAGCTGTAAATGTGAACTTGATGATTTTTAAAAATTTCTTCATGGTTATTGGTTATATTTTATTTTGATACAAATGTATCTGTGGCAAAATGAATGCTCAATTTTTAATTACCGAACTGTTATATTTTTATGATGAACTGTTTTTAAATTCAAAATCAAACAACCTTATAATCTGCTAAAAAATAAATAATAAAAGAGCTTACTTAAACCCCAAAACCCGCTTATAAAGCGGGTTTTGGGGTTAATGGAATCTATATCTGCTTTTTACGCAGTTTGATTTGACTTAAATAAAAACTCAGCAATATCAGATTATAATTTACACCAATTCGGTTTCATAAAGTGATAGTAGCAAAAGACTTATTTTTTAGAATTTATTTTCTTCAGCAGCAGTACTAACAAAAAGAAAATAATCAAGAAAATAAAGAATGAAAACAAAATATATCTTTTTAAAGGTTAGAAAATCAAATCTTATGTCAGGCAGTGAAGTCATTGCCTGGAAAGATTCATAAAATAAGTCCGGATATCAACTTCTGTTATTTTCGAAAATCATATTTCCATCAAAATAAACTCATTGTTTTCCGGCATATATATCATACTATTTTTACAGATAGTACTACAGCCGCTATCTTCGAGACAATCATAAATCAAAGAACCACATGAAAACTTGCCATCACATTCTTTAGTCCAAATATCTTTGCCTCCCTTAGTACAAGTAACCTTGTATTTTTTCCCTGGTGCTATTAAACCTGAATCAGCTGGATTTTCTTTATTTAATGGTCTTTCAGATATGGGAAAAAAATCCAGTTCTTTCTCTGTTATATTGATGATTTCTATCGTTTTATTTTCTTTATCCCATAAATAATCAATATAAAAGGCATTATCCACTTTTTTTGTTGATACATTTTCTGCTATAACTTTCTCAAAAAAAGAATCAAGAGGAATTTTTTTATTTTGTAAATTTTCCAATGTATTCTCTTCGTGCTGACAACCGATTGTTACCAAACAAATTGCTAAGATTCCGTACACAATTTTTTTCATGGCTTTAAAATTTAAATTATTAAATACCTGCATTCTTTAGGAATTTAGATTCATGCCGGCAGTAGCGGATGAATTAAATCTCTGTTTATCAATTTTTATGAAAAAATTAAATCTTTTAACACCTCACCAGCTGATGCCCCCAAACCTGCCCCTGCTACTGCTCCTATTGTAACAGGATTAGGACCTAATAATAAAATTACTGCTTCGGCTGCTGCTCCTCCGGCATCTACTGACCCATAGCGTTTGACATTACACCATGTACGTTTCCACCATCCGCCTTCTTTACATTTCTTATCAGCGGAATCAGTCAAGTTATTTCGATTGGCTAGTCTGGCCCATTGTTCTAAGTTTGTAGCCCAATAAATGATTGAATTAGTAAACACATCTGTATAATATCCCCAAACTATGAAATCATTTCTATCCCTTATATATTGAGGTCTATAGGATAAAACAAAGTTTTTAAATTCATTTAGGTTCCTGAAATCAGCATTATCTAGCCTTCGATTTAAATTTTCTATTTCAAAATTCAAGCGACTTGAAAAATTATACCTTACATTTCGGTTATTTACTGTATACATATAATTTTGCATTGCTAAATCAGAATGCTCAAGTGTGGAAAAGAATTCTCTTGAATACCCATGGATATTTGAGGCACTTATATTTCCCTTTCCTCTCAAATAGGCATACATCTCATCTAAATAGGCATTATGTAATTCCCCAGCGGTCATTGTCGATAAGGCTTTCCTTTCTAATTCAGAATCCTCATTTTGGTTAGAAATTACCTTTTCTTCAATAGTAGAATCTGAACTGTCACACGATAAAAGTGTTAAACTGCTTACTAAAAATAAAAACAATACTTTTTTCATGGCTTTAAAATTTAAAAATTGATCTCTACTCTTTTTAAGGATTTTCGAGTTACTCCTGATGAAGTTCGTTTTTTTGATATAATAATTTTCTTTTGCAAAAGATTGATTTAGTTAAAATTACTTGTAAAACAGTTAATACCCGCTACACAAAAAGGCAGAATTTACTTTCAAAATGAAATTCCACCCTTTTGTGTAGTATATTGAATAACAAACAATTAAAACTATTTTCTATTTTTGTAAAAAGCCCACACAAAACTTCTACTCAGGTAGTGGAAAATATATGCACTTAACTTTTGAGCCATGCAAAACTCCAATAGTAAACATTCAGAAGAGGCTTCACATACAGCTTATATGGAAATAGCAAAAGCTTTCGACCAGCTTACTTATAAAAGCATTTATATATTTGACTCTATTCAAAAAAAAATTGAATACATATCAAATCATCGCTTTTTCTTGCATAACCGCACATCGGAAGAGATTATAGGAATGGGTGAACAGCTTTTTTCTACCTTCATCAAAGCAGAAGATCATTCCATTGTAAACCAGGCCAATCAAGCCGGCTCTGCATTTTATGCCACATTACCTGAATCAGAACGCAAAAGCTATACATTAGCATACAACTTTCATCTGGTTGACGAAAGCCAAAATACCTTGCTTGTCAACCATAGGCTTACACCATTACTGTTAACCAATAAAGGCAAGATCTGGAAAATTTTGGGTATGATTTCATTGGCAACAAGCAATTTACCTGGAAATATCACCCTTACCAAAGATGGTGATACTACCATTTTGAAATATGATATCGAAACAGATCAATGGATATGCCATAGCAAAATAGCACTTTCTGAGAGAGAAATCCAGATTCTTCGGTTTTATGCACAAGGACTTACTATCAATGAAATCGCTTCCGTGCTGAACTTGTCTGCCGATACTATTAAATTTCACCGCAGAAACCTGCTTCTAAAAATGGAAGTCAACACTATTAACAAAGCGCTAGCATATGCTACGGCTTATAAGTTGATATAATTTTGTTGTTACGGTAAGATAAAACCACATTCAGAAATAACGAGTCGACCATTGAAAATGACAATAGGAAGTAAAGGTTATAGATTAGCAGTATTTAGGAGTCAAAGAAAACCTTATTGGCTCTCAAAAAACAAACATCAACCTATAGACGTGCAAATTTCAATTAAAAAGCCATCAAGGTCTCTAATATAAGCAACGACTTGTCCCCATGGTTTTGTTTTCGGATTTTCAACAAGTATTGCCCCTGCTTTTAGGGCCGTTGAAACGGTTTCATCAACATTTTCTGTTGTAAAACCTATTTCAATTCCAAATGGTTTGTCAGCTAAATTGCTTTCTATAAAACCATCTTTCAAATTTGACTTTGCTAACGATATTGAGGCAAACGAAAGTATCCTTTCTCCTACTAAAAGCTCACCGTAGTCATTTCCGGGTGACACAAATTTTCTGGTAAAACCAAATGCATTTTCGTAAAATTCAACAGCTTTGGTTACATCCTGAACATATAGAATAGTGTAAGCAAATTTTATCATTATGAATTGTTCTTATTTGTTATTGTTGTTATCTAAGCTATTATTGCTTTAATTGGCCTATTCTTTTCAAAACTTCAGTCAATTCTTCGGGTTTATTAGTTCCGATAAGCAGTCTCTTACTGTCAGTAAATTCAATCTGTAGCCCTTTATCTCCCGAAACGTTATAGGCTTTTCCATTTCCTAAAAAGCCATAACGCAAGCCCCAACCTCCATATTCAGCAATTGGAGAATAGTGTCTTACAAAGGATTTTGTCAACTTTTCCCATGCAAAATATTTAAACTTTAAATGGAAAGGAAAAAAACGAACATAAATCCCGTCTTTCTTAATTAGGGTATCAAGTCTAAAGTTCAGAAATAAAATCATCAGGAGAATAGTCAATCCAGCGGCTATCAAAAGTCCTGTGTTGCTCATGGGCTTGTCACCAAATTGTTGCCCATTAATCACTTGCTTAAACACACCAAATAAAAAAAGTCCGTTTATCCCTAACAGGATTAGCCAAAGCCACCATTGTTTGAATCTCTGTCTTTCTGTAAATAGGATTTCGTTGGCCATCGTTTTTATTTACCGTTTAAAGTTTCATCTACAAATTGTATCCAATTGTATTCCGATATCGAGTTATCAATAAAATAATCGGGTTGCAAACCTATATCGTCAATTGCAAAATCCGGAATTCTATAACTTCTTGACAAGCCGTAATACAATTCAAAATCTTTGCAAGGCGATTCTATAATGTTGACATTAGAAATATCAAGCATTCCGTGGGTAGTCTTCCCATATAGTTTTACTTTCTTGCTTTGTTTTGCAGTCAGTAAAAACTGTTCAGTCGTACTTCCGTTTTTTTCGTTAATGATAATACCTACGTTTTCCGGATATTTTGTTATTTCTTTCTGTGTCTGTACAAAAACATCTTTGTCAAAGATATTTACAAATTTGCCCAAAGAAGCAGTCAATGTTTCATAATATTTTTTGAAACTTTCCTGAGATTCTTTGTCAAAATCGGGATTTTGTGAAAGCTCCAACATTCTTTGATTATTAAGAGGCGTAGAATAAAACAAAGTGCCTACTGTTCTTATTGGGTTTGTATATAAAAACGGTATCAATGCACTATAACTCGCATCACTTCCTCCCGGATTATTACGAACATCAATAATCAGGTTTTTTGTTGCTAAAATTATGTCCCTGTTTTTTGCAATTATACTGTCAATATATTTCTTTTCAGAAATTTCGAAGTCCGGAATTCTTAAATAGGCTGTGTTTTCATTTAATTTTTCAAATACCGGTTTTGTCGTACCTAATCGTTGGATCTCTTTCAAAAGGACAGCATCTTCCTTAAGTTCCGGATATGTTTTTTGTAAAATCGTATTATCAAGTTTTAAATACGTATTTCCAATAGCTGTAATTTTACTGACTTTTTGCGGAGATTTATTTCCTAAATAAAGAGTTCCGTTATTTTCAGTAAAAACAGTTTTTACATCTCCCACTTTCCAATTTTTATTTGTGGATGAAAGAATAGTTCCTACATATTCGTTATTTCTCTGTTTTATAGCAATAACATAACTTCCAAAACTCCAAATACCTTCATATTTGTTTAATGTTTTCTTCTTGTCTATATATTTTTTAAAATCTTTCTCGTTAATAGGAAGGTTTTCAACAGTAAAATTAGTTTCCTGAACAGGCTCTTTTAAGTATTTAATTCCTATATGCCCGTCCCGAAAAAACCTTACCCATTTATCTATCACTATCGCACATTCTTTATCATTTGGGAGCTGCTTTGCCTTTTCTAAATACATTTTACTGTGTAGCTCATAAGCATCTTTTCCCTTTTTACTAACAATGTATTCAAATCCTGCATCATTTTCTTCAAATGTTTTCTTTACCCAATTAAAATTGCTTTCGCAATCACAATTTTGAGCGTAACTAAAAGTTGAAAAAGTTAATAGTAGAAAGGGGAAAATTCTTCTTTTCATTATGTGGTAAGTAATTTTTATGTTTTGTATTAAGTTTAATTAAAGAATCGTTGCTGATTTTTCACATAAATCCGCCTAACGCAACTGTAAAGTAGCATCGCAGGCATATTCCTGTAAAGGCTGTTTTTATTTTTTTTGTTTGTTTTTGTAGTTTTTCACCAGGATGTAAATGGAGAATAAAAAAGTAATCCCATAAACAATAGCTAATCCTGTATGTTCAAATTTTAGGGTTTTAAAATCGAACTGCTTGAATAAGACGCTTCCTAAAATGATTGCTATAATGCCAAAAATAAATGATGACGCTTTGTTATTTTCCATGATTTTCAAGGTTTTAAAAAGATCAATTAGTACTCTAATTTCGTATGTAATATATATCTTTTTATACTACTTATTATCTGCTGTATGAATATTCATTTTTATTTAATAGCTACTTAGCCGATATTTTTATTTTTCAGCATATTCACTTGCTATTCTACCTGAAATCAATCCTGCAACAGTTCCAAGTCCTGGCCAAGTATTGTCACCCGTAAGCCACATATTTTCTATTCCTATGTCATGCGGAACTGCATTAAAGTTTGAATTTTCAAGAGTCTGTTTAAACCCTCCAACATTTCCTTTAGTCCTGTTTGTGAATTTTTGATAGGTTAATGGCGTTCCTATTTCATAAATAATTGCATTTTCACCAAGGCTTGGATAGACTTTTCTTGCACTTTCAATTAATTTTTGTCCGATATCCTGTTTTTTTATTTCATATTCAGTTTCTGATAAATTTTGCCATTCGGAAAGTTCACAATGAGTTGAAATCATTACAGAACGAAATCCTGCTGGTGCTGAAACAGTATCGCCTTTTGCGGATATTGAAATAAACATATTATTTCCATTTCCTAACTCTGCTTTATAATCCAATAAAATCTGATGATGAGTGTATGTCTGATTAGAAATTTCCACTTCAGGAACACCCAAAAAAACGACTATTGCACTTCCTTGATGATTCTTGTTTCTTTCTATGTATGGCTCTAATTTGCTCTTTACAGCATCAGTCCCAATTTTATACGTAAGATCAATTGGTAATGAGCTTATTATCTTTTTAGACTTAAAAACTCCTTTGCTTGTAGTTATACTCCAATATTCCTTTTCATGTTTAAAATCTACAACCCTATTTCCTTTTTTTAATGTCCCTCCTATTTTCAAATAATGGTTTGATAAATAATGCCAAAAACTCTTCATCCCTCCGTCTGCCCGCATAAGTCCAGCGCCTCGAATAGTAGTCCCTAATGCCGAATTAATAAAAGGTGCTTTGTCAATACTACTATGAACTGTGTCTTCTATAAGCATTGAGAGTAAACCTAGTAGCGGTTTATCATCTTCCAAATTGTATTTTTTTAATATATCAAGCATTGTTGAATTGATATATTTTGACAAATACAAATTTTGTATTCCAATCGCTTTTATTACAGCATAAAAATCCTTCGGACTACGGATTGGCAATTTGACATTTTTCCTACTGGCATTCCAAAAAGTTTCAGTTACCTCGTCCATTAGTTTCCAAAATTTAATGTGCCTGTCGGTTGATCCTAATTTATCTAAACGCTCCCTTTTCCATTTTTCAATATCTCGATAGAGTATAACTTGTCTGTCAGGTAGCCATGCAACATATTCAATGTATTCTCCTTTTGGAAGTTCTAAATTAATATCCCTAAAGAAATTTCCACCAATTCCACCTTCTACGAAATCTACCAAAGTAGTAGCCCCAACATCAAATGAAAAATTCTTTTTTGTAAAAAACCCTGCACATCCTCCCAATTGTCCATGGGATTCGAAAACAATTGTCCTATATCCTTTAGTTTGGAGTCTTAATGCGCTTGAAAATCCTGAAATTCCGCCTCCGAAAATTGCGATATCGTACTCTTCTATCATTGTATTGCCTAGTGTGGAAATAGTGCTTCCCATCCTATTTATCCCCTAAATTATCTTCACCCCATTTATCCATCAAATCTAATAGAGGCTGAAGTGATAATCCACGTTCTGTCAATTCATATTCAACCTTTGGAGGTACTTGCTGATGAACAATCCTATTAACTAATCCGTCTTTTTCCAGTTCTTTTAATTGTGAAATCAGCATTCGTTCAGAAATCCCGACTAATCTGTTTCTTAGTTCGCTATACCTAAGTATTTTTTCATTCAAGAGATAAGACAGTATATTTATTTTCCATCGTCCTCCAATCAAAGACAGGGTAAATGCAATGCCACAGTTGTTATTCCAATACGCCTCATTGATACTGTTGGTTGAATTCTCTTTTCTTTTATCCATACTTACTTTTTTGTTAGTACCCTACAATTTTGTATGTTCTATTTTTTACGAAAGTTAATAAAGATATTTGCTAGAACAAAAAAATATATAAAATGAAAACTATTGTACCAATCATTCATTGGCTAAGTTATGCTTATTATGTTTATGTATTCGGATATGCTTCACTGTTTAAGGTTTTTCAGAAACAATCTATGATGCAGAGTATGCAATCTTTGGGTTTCAATAAGACCTGGACAATTATCATTGGTATAGGTGAGCTAATAGGCGTGCTCCTAGTTCTAATCGGATTTTTTAAACCTCATTTGAAAAACTTTGGAATACTGCTACTATTTCCTTTTGCGGTGGGAGCATTTACGGCACATATGGCACATCAGGAATATCAACATTTTTACAATTCCTTACTCATGTGTATACTTACCTTTATTCTGTTGGCAACGGATAAAAATTTTAAGATAACACTTTAAAAAACTGCTATTTACGGTTCGCATAACTGTTGTTTCTCTTGTAAAACTGAACGGCAGTTATGCTTTCATTTTTATCAGAATTTATAACCTATCCGAAGGTGCAAATTTATCGTTACGTCACTTTCGTTTTCAAGATAACCAGCCTGTTTAGCGAAAATATACCTGTATCCAATTCCAATACCAGCTTCATAATTAAACTGTTTTGCTATATTCCTTCTGATTCCCCAGGTTGGTATCACTGAAATGTCACTAATAATATTTACATCATCATAATTTGAAATAACAAACCAATCCGGGTGATAACTCGTTTTAAGCGAAATAAAATTTCCACTATTTCCATCAATTCTTTTTGATTTGGGTTCTCTTTTATTCAAATTGTAATACCAACGTGGCTCGACAGTTATTATAGGTGTCATTAAAAATCCTGTTTTATCATAATAATCGCCTCCCCAAATTCCGCTATCTAAACCTACTTCTGTTCTGGTGACAATCTGATTTGATAATTTGGTTTCATTATACACCCAAATACCCAAAAATCCAGTCTGAATTCCAAATAATGTTTTTTCAACACTTGCATTTTGGGATTTTGCCGTAAAACTAAGGCTGCATAACGTTATGGTTATTAAAATTTTTCTCATTTTTATTTAGTAATTAAGTGGTTTAAAATTGTTCTAAGTATGAATAAAATCAGGAGTTTACTTACAGAAAAATGATTTTCAGATTATTTTTTAACATAGATAGTAATAATTTTATACAGCGAGACGATTAAGCTAGCTGTTGCGAGATAAAACAATACCAGATTTTGATTAATTATTCTGAAGGTAAGCAAAATACAGCAGATTAGAAATAACAAAATAAAAACAGGACAGTATTTTTTATTGCAAATCCAGCCCCAGAGTCTGTATTTCCGACTGATAAAGATACCTGCAAGTCCTGAGATATATCCGACGATACTGCCTACTATAACATCAAGCGGATAATGGGCTCCTACTCCTACTCGCGTAAAAACAAGCACCAACCCTGCAGCTATAATTGCCAAATACCATGCGATTTTTGATTTCAAACTCTTAGGCATAAACGAAAACAGCAGAACAGTAAGTACAGTAAAGACTGTAATAGAATGCCCAGAAGGCAAGCTGTTATGTCCAGTTAATTTTTTCCCGATGATAATAAAACTATCATCACTAAATACAGCTGCAGGCCGTGGTATGGCAAATATTTTTTTTAGCAAACCGGCCAATAACAAAGAAACCAATGAGCCTGACAACAGAGATTCCCAGACTTTTGAAGCATAAATGAAGAAAATACTTAAAAGCGACAAAATAACCAGGGCATCTCCTAATTGGGTAAGATTGATCTGTAGGTATGGGTATTGCCCCAGATACTGATTGATAAAAAAGAAACTGTCCTTTTGAATTTGTACATAGCCTTCAACACACAAAGCATTTTGGCTATAGAGAAACAGAACAACTACAACTAAGAGAAATATTGGCAACAAGAATAAAGGCAATTTGAGCCTAGCATAATTAATAATAACATTGGTGTTCATATGCCCATTTTTTTACATATGCACTTGCTAAATTTATTTTAGCAGATACAGAATATAGTTTGTTGGGCTTAAAAACAATTTGACATATAAATGCCAAATAACAATCTTATTTTGCCAAAGGCAGATTGTCAGTGCTAACGTTCAATAGAATTTCTACTATTGAATCCTACCGAAATGTTTTATGGGAGTATAGTATCTTCTTTTTCAGATTTAAGAAATGGTTATCGCATCTGATTCGCTAAACTGAGAATAAGTCTTGCTATTGATAATAATAAGTGTAGTAAACTTGCTTTTTCATGGTAAACTATTTTTAGTTGGCATTTATATTGGCAATAAACAATCGAAGAACGATTATCTAACTTTATATACAAGCACATTTAGTGCTAAAATCTCTGGCTATTTCAAACAAACATAATTAATCATTTTAAAACAATATCACAAATAAAACACAAAATATATTGAAAATTGTATTTTTTGTTTGATTTTTACGTTATCAAATTAAACGCCATGTACACACAATTAAACACTATCAAGCATCTGACACTATCAGATCGCAACTACTACACAACTGATTCAGAGGATGAAAGGCTGTTCAAACAGACTCCTATCTAACGATATTGCTATCAGTAAGCCATTCGCTGTTTTAAAGTATTAAAACAGACAATTCTCAAATTGAACATTGACTACGAAACTGGCAAACGTTGGCATCCAGAAACGACTATTTGATTCTAGGAACTAAAAACTCGTTTAATTAACAATAATATATATACCATGAAATTATTAAAAGCACGAATTAAAGAATTCAACGAAGTAATTACTCATCAACTTGATGAAGATTTTACAGACTGGTTTAGGGTAAGAAATACGGAGCCGGCTTCTACTGAGCAACTCAATGAACTTTCTACTTATTTTGAAACGGAAGTACCTACTGCATTACAAAAGTTCTATCAACAGTCAGGTGGTATATGGAATCAGTCTGAAGATTATCATATCAACATACCGTCGGTTTTCAGATTGCTCGAAGAACTGAAAGCAGAGCAAAATTTTGACAAACGGTATTCTCTGGGACTCATAGATGCCATAAAACATTCTTGGGGTAATGATCGCCCTGAATTCAATCATATATCTCAAACAAAAATTGATTATATCAATACGAATTATAAATGTATTGGCCTATATCGTTATGATTGGCAACTGGAGGAGGCATTTTATATTTATTTCGACGACAGCCATCAGTTTGGGCTGGTTCGCTACCATCAGGATGAGTTTGATGAATTATGGGACGAACATCTGACGCCTATGCTCACGAGAACCCAGGCTGATAAACCATTAGAACAATTGCTTATTCAGGTTTTAGATTGCCTAGAAGAAGGCATAATTAATGATTCCGGTGAAGATTAGCCGTAGATTGTGTTTAAAGACAGGCTCAAAAACAGAGCTTGTCTTTTTACTTATTCATTCTATTCAATTTTATATACCTGATTCCCACAATCCAAAATTATCTTCCGGTTGAGAAATAGCTTATTTCCAATCATTCCCTGCATTCCTGAGAGTTTCATCAAAAAGTTTTGTGCTTTTGAGGTTCCTTCTATGCAGGTCACTTCAGAAAGTTGGAGTATTTTGTTTCCAAATCTTATTTCCTGATCTGACAGAGCAGTAATTACCTTCAGCTCTTTCCCCCATGAATTTCCTTTTTCAGTTTTTATTGTATTGTTTGTCTTGTATTTTTCCCATTTGTCCCTATTCATAATAAGCTCATAACCGCTGGTTCCCGAATCGTACATCAGCTTAAGGTTTTCATCGCCAATCGTTGCAGGAATTAATATTCTTCGCTTTTTAAATTCAAATTTGGAAAAATCACGCTCTTCTATTGTTTTGGAAAAAGAGCAGCGGCTGTTCTTAAAATCCAACGTGATAATTCTTTTTTCTAATAAGTCTGTGCCAATAGTGCCAATTATATTCCGGGCATCGGGATTTTCAAAATCAGCTTTACTGCCATAATCCAATACCTCATAAGCACCTGACGAAACCTTCATTTTTTGAAGCAAAAAATCCAATGCAATTTTTCCTTTTTCTGTACTCATCGGAATTTTATCGGGAAATAAGCTCTTGACAGATTCCAACGAGTTCTTATAGAATACAGTAACCGGCGAACCCAAATCCAACTGCATAAAAAAAGGCTTATCTATTCCTTTAATCCGGACTGGTAAAAGAAGAGCAGCATATGGATTTTCATCATCTCCTTCCCATTGCATTGGTATATCTTCTGAAATGCCAGAAACATCGAGGTAATTTTCAGGTGGCGAGAATTTTTTTTCAAAATAAAAATAGCCACCAATCAATGATACCACAAAAAGGACAAGTAGTCCCAGCAAGATTTTTTTTAAAGTTTTCATCCCGATTTCTTTTTTTATGCAAGATTCGGAATACAACTTGAATTTAATGATAAATACAGGGCGTCATTATTACGACAATTTTACGACAGCATTATAAACAACTGTATTACAAAACAATACAAACCCTACTCTTTTCTGATATTCAGAATCAAAAACGTCACATTATTATAACCTGATGTTTTTCCTGCTCATTTATTTTATTACTTTTATAAAGATTTTTTCTACAATGAATAATCCTGACAGGCAATTTGCGTTTTCTACCACAATGAAACCTTATATTTTCCTTTTCTCTATTCTTATGACGTCTTGTGTATGGGCACAGCGCGATAGCACCTATATCAAGCCTTATGAACATAAATTCTCATTACGAACCTATCTTGCTATAAATTTCCTGTCAATGGAACAACAGACAGGTACCGAAGAATATAAAAAATTCATGCCCAACAATCCTCCTAATATCGGATTGGGATTTTCATTAAACAATACGATTGTAAATGTCAGTTATGGGCAGGGATTTAATTTTATGAGAGACAAAGAAAAAGGGAAAACCAAAGCATTGGACCTTCAGATACACAATTATGGGAAGAAATTCATCTTTGATGTTTTTATTCAGCGATATCGTGGATTTTATGCAGAAGATGAATCCGGCAATGTGCTTGCTCTTTATCCGGATCTGAAAATTCAGCAATATGGTGTCTTTGGACAATATGTCTTCAATAATAAGAAATTTTCATACAGAGCGGCCTTCAACCAGAATGAGAAGCAACTGAAATCAGCTGGGAGTTTTCTGATTGGCGGTGGCGTTTATTTTTCAAAAATAGAATCCGACAGTTCCTTCGTGCATGAGAAAAGAAACTCGTTACATAATTTTCAATTCGGAGTAAGCGGAGGTTATGCCTATCTATGGGTCATCAATAAAAGATGGTTTGCCGGGATCTCCACAACAGTAGGAGTTAATATTGGTTCTGAAAAATTCAACACCTTTGGCAAAGAAAGAATTGAAGTTTATCCAACGTTATTTCCACGTGTAGCCTTAGGATACAATACTGAAAACTGGTCTGCTGGCTTTTCATATGTAAACAATACCATATTTTCTGCCTTTTCAGATAACGACAATGCTAATGTCAGCCTATTTTCTGGAAATTTTAAAATTTCCTATATCCGAAGGCTTGACTCCTTTGATTTCTTAAAGAAGAAGAAAAATCAAAGGACTCAGGATTAAATAATTACTTACAAAAACCTTCTTTTTTCTTACTATTTTATTAATTTGGTTGCTTGCTAACATTTTAATAAAAATTCTATGAAAAACATTTTTAGAGTATCGTTCGGCTTGATTGTCCTTTTTACAGTCATTAGCTGTTCCAAAAAAGAAACTGGTCCGGAACTAAACGGAACATGGGAACT
Organism: Flavobacterium microcysteis; assembly: GCF_006385255.1. Taxonomy (GTDB): domain Bacteria; phylum Bacteroidota; class Bacteroidia; order Flavobacteriales; family Flavobacteriaceae; genus Flavobacterium; species Flavobacterium microcysteis. The sequence goes on along the minus strand of NZ_VFJE01000048.1, from coordinate 58,259 downwards.
CCGGCATATTGCAGGAATACAAGTTGCCGGAGCTAATCCTAATCTCAAAGCCGGCAATGGCAATTATTTCAAATTCGACGGACAGAATTTTGAAAGATATACCGATGGAAAAAAAACCGAAAGTGGCAGTTTTTCTATTACTCCGGAAGATAATGTAGCTATCAACGACAAAAAAGCCAATTACAGCATCAAATTCAATAATGAAGAAAAGGTGTACATCCTTTTATCTGACAAAACGCTGGTTCTTTTTAATGGAATTATCGCAGCAGACGGAACGGAATTTACTTACGAAAAGCAATAAACAGAAAAAGGCCTCTTATGGGGCCTTTTCTATTAATAATTCTCAAAAAATTTATACCAAAATACATTCTAAAAACTTTGCGACTTAGCGTCTTTGCGAGAGAATAGTTGCTCGCAAAGACGCTAAGCCGCAACTATCTTCTTCCATTGGTAGAAATCACAAAATCTGTGTAATTTCCCTAATCTGTGGCTAAATTATAAGCTTCTCGATAGTCATTAAAAAATTATTCACAAGAAACGACCTTGACTGGTTCGGCTTCTTCTTCTATTAATTCTTCTATCTCTATTGCTTCTACTACTACCTTACGCTTCTTTTCTAACGTAATAAAAGTAAATCCAAAAGCCAGCAACAGTAAAGGAACGCTTAACCAAATAACTTCATGCACACCATAATGTGCTATGACAAAACCTCCTAACAAAGTTCCTAAGGTAATACCCGCATTAAAGAAAGAAGGCATCAGTCCGTTTACACTTTCAAGCGCCTGTTCAGGAACGCCGTTTATGATATGGATGTTGGCTGCCAGAAAACCTCCCGTGTGTATGAATCCCCATATAGAAAGAATAATAACCATCGGAACAAAAGCACCTCCAAATTGATACGCCAATAAATGGATTCCGATCAGGGAAAGTAAAAACAATCGGTTGGTCAACATTACATTCTTGCTGAGTGCAATTCCCATAAGCCAGTTTCCTACAATACCGGTAATACCAAAAACCAACAACATGATGCTAATCTCTGTTCCATTCATGTGCGAAATCTTATCCATAAATTCAGCCAGATAACCATACGTTGCAAACATTCCTGCTACAATAATCAGTGATGTGAAAAGCTTAAACCATACTTGCGGCTTGTCTAATACTTTAACCTGATTTTCCGCAGACGGCTTTTCTTCCACCGGCATTGAAGGTACAAAAACAGCCAGGGCAACAAAAGCAACAAGATTTATGACTCCAGCCAGGATAAAGGAAGCTCTCCAATCAAAAAGATCGGCCATATACGTTGTGATAGGCACACCCAAAACAGTCGCCACACTAAGACCTGCCATAACAACAGAAATTGCTTTTGGAGCGTCTTTAGGCCCGGCTTGTTTAGCTGCCGCCGACATAGATACCGCCCAAAAAACAGGATGCAGGAAAGCAGGCACGATACGGGCAATCATCAACATGGTAAAATTGGGAGAAATGGCCGAAAGCAGATTCGAAAGTACAAAGGTTGCTAAAACAGCACACATAATTGTTTTACGGTTTATTTTAGCAGTCAGCATGGTTGTAAAAGGACCCGCAACCGCAACGGTCAAAGCAAAAGCGCTTAACAGCCAGCCAGCTGTGTCAATTGAAACTTGAAATTCTTTAGCCAGCGTGGGCAAAATACCAATAACTCCAAATTCTGTGGTAATGATACCGAAGGCTCCTAAAGCCATTATATAGATTGATTTATTCATTAATTCAAATATTTAAATGTTTCTATTAATAATAAAGATTAAAAAAATTGTGGACAAGTAAAGCTAACCTTTCAGGTTATTCAGGCAGGCAATATAATCGTCAAGCACTTTTTGGTTGAGTGAGTATTTTAGGTTTCTTCCTTCTTTTTCTGGAATAAGAAGATCGGCATCTACCAATTGTTTAAGGTGATGGGAAACAGAAGGCTGCGTAAGGTCCAGCATATCATTAACCTCAGCACAATAAACGCCATCATGTTTTTTTTTGAATTGCTGTAGAATAGCAATCCGGCTTACATCGCTTAAGGCTTTGGATATTTTCTCTATTTTTTTGTTATCCATCATCATAATTATGATAAAGATTTATCTGGTAAATCCATTACAAAATTACAAAACATATCGAAACATATAAATATATTCATGGATAAATCTGATTTTAATATCAGCAATTTCTATTCTTTAGAATCAAGGCCTTGAAAAACACGGCTTCTCTCCTATTCTACAGGCAGTTGATTACTGAACTTTCTTTGATACTCCTGATTACAAAAGCGCTTTTGATATTGGAAATAATTTCAAGCTTGGAGATTTTGTGTACGGCAAAGTTTTGATAATCTTCCATATCATCCAACAAAAGTTTTAATAAAAAGTCATAGGTTCCTGCAATATAAGAAGCTTCCAATACCTCATCAAGTCCTAAAACATAAGCTTCAAATTCTTCAAAAAGCGATTCCTGATGTCTGACAAGCGTTACCTGGCAATACACCAGCAATTTTTTACCCAAGGCTTTTGGATCAATTACAGCCGCATAATTTTGGATCACTCCCGATGATTCCAACTTTTTGATTCTTTCATGAACAGGCGTAATTGACAGGTTTACTTTCTCTGCCAGCTGTTTTATTGATTGTTTTGCGTCTTTTTGAAGCTCTAACAGCAATTTTCTATCGGTTGCGTCTAGTGTTGTCATAGTATGATTTTCTGTTTTGGATAAAATGCTCGCTACAAAACTACATAAACATACTATTAAAATTAACTTAAAAAGAAAAATATACTGATTTTAATATCATTTACAGAATTAAACTATTTTATTAAATAAATTTGCCACAGAAATATGGACTAATAATTTGATGCTAAATCAAATAGTAAAATCTAAAAAATGAATCAGCTTACATACATCAGCGAAAACACTTTTTCAAAATCTAAAAACTTTTTTGGCTTTTTAGAGGGTATGATGCTATGTAAATGTTGTTGGCATAATGCTACAACCTGCTGTACAAATTCTACTTCAATGTATGGCAATGCATCAATGAGTTATTGGTGTATGGACATCTCTTAAAATTGTAAGACCTCAACTTTGTATAAAACAAAGGAGGCTTGTGCGAGCCTCCTTTTTTTGTGCCGTTTTTTATAGCAGCTAAAAAACGATACGTGTAAGTGTATGCTGCTAAAATTAATCAAATCTTTTAAAAATGAAGAGTAAACTATCAAAAATTCTATTCGGATTTTTGCTTCTCAATGCGCTAATAGCAGCAGCGCAAGAAAAGGAAATTTCCGGCTATGTTACTGATGCGAACAGCCTTTCGCTCCCCGGTGTTACTGTAACAGTAAAAAACACCACACTCGGAACCCAAGCCGATTTCGATGGAAAGTTCACTATTAAAGCAACTCCTGATGATATTCTTGTCTTTACTTTTTTGGGATACAAAACCCAGGAAATTAAGGTTGGAAGTCAATCCAGTCTGACAGTACAACTTTTGGATGAAAGTGTTGGGTTAGACGAAATTGTAATTGTTGCCTATGGTACACAAAAACAACGTGCGGTTGTTGGTGCTATTGGAAAAGTGAGCAGCGAAGTTTTGGAAAAACAACAGGCCACTTCAGTTATTTCTGCCTTACAAGGTTCCGTTCCGGGTGTCAGCGTTATTAATTCGAGCGGACAGCCGGGTGAAAGTCCAACGATACGTGTCAGAGGAATCGGTTCGATTAATGCATCGGCCTCTCCCCTGATTATTGTTGACGGTGTTCCGTTTAACGGAAACATTAACTCTATTAGTTCTGACCAGATTGAATCTATGAACGTTCTGAAAGATGCAGCGTCTACGGCTTTATACGGTTCTCGTGGCGCCAATGGAGTTGTTGTTATCAAAACAAAATCAGGTAAAAGAAATTCGTTGCCTCAGGTAAGTTTTAGAGTTTCATCAGGAATATCCAGTGATGCAGTGAAAACGCACGAGGTTTTGGGCACTAACGACTATGTAAAATATTTATGGGAAGCCAGAAAAAACACCTATCAGTATGTGCAGGGACAGACTCCTGAAAATGCAGCTAACAATGCCGCTTCAGGTTTGGTCAGTGCTATGGGATACAATCCGTATAATGTTCCAAACATTATCGATTCGAACGGGCAGTTAAATCCGAATGCCCAATTAAACTGGCAAACCAATTGGAAAGATGAGCTATTCAGAAACCAAAGTTTTAGGAATGAATACAATTTCAACGTAAGCGGTGGTAGCGATAACACAACCTATTTCTTTTCTGGAAATTACCTGAATCAGGACGGATTGGTAAAAACATCAAAGTTTGAACGTTCCACATTCCGATTGAACCTTGACACCAAGGTAAATGATTGGCTTGAAGTGGGCAGTAATGTTGCCTATTCTGCATCCCGACAAAACTTTCCGGTACAATCCGGTACTTCCTTCACAAGTACCATGAGCTGGATTTATGCAATGCCAAGCGTATATCCTGTATACAGGCGAAATCCTGATGGCAGTCTTGTTGCTGGAAATATTTTTGACTACGGAAATACAGCTCAATTGGTTAATGGAGTACGTCCGTTAATGAGTGGTGATAATGCTGTAGGTTCACTTTATAACGATCAAAACCGTAACAACAGAAGCAATGTAAATCTTAACGGATATGCTAAGTTTTTATTGACAGACAAGCTTTCCTTCAAGACCAATCTGGCTTATGAAGATTACAACTATGATGCTAAGGAATACATGAGTTCGGTTTATGGACAAGCATCAAGCGTTAATGGTAGGGTAAGTCGTGAAAAGACAAGCACCAAAACCATAAACTTCATCAATGCATTGCGTTATGACAATAATTTTGGAGATCATTCTGTTGGTGTTGATGTAATTTACGAAGCTTACCAATCTAAAAATGACCTGTTTGCAGCTTCTTCGACCGGATTCTTGCCTGGAGTGACTGTTATTGGCGGTGGAACAACTCCTGAATCTATAGATGGTTACGTTTTGGAAGACCGTTTGAACAGTTTCTTAGGAAGAGTGAGTTATGATTTTGCAAACAAATATTTCCTTGAAGCTTCCTATAGAAGAGATGGTTCTTCCCGATTTTCACAAGATGTACGTTGGGGTAATTTCTACTCCGTTGGAGCTTCCTGGATAATCTCGGATGAGAATTTCTTAAAAGACAGCAATGTTCTCAACCTATTAAAATTAAGAACTTCATACGGTGAGTTGGGTAACAATCAAACGGCTTCGTACTTTCCGTATATCCAAAGTTTTGAAACAGGTTTCAGCCAATTAGAAAACCCTGGTGTATTATTAGGCGACCGAGTTGATAAAAACCTGACTTGGGAAAAAACGGCATCATTCAATATCGGATTGGACTTTGCCCTTTTCAACAATCGTCTGGAAGGTTCGGTAGATTATTACAACAAAAGCTCAATTGACCTTTTATACAATGTCCCTATCCCATCATCAACCGGAAATACAAGTGTTTTGACCAATGCGGGCTCTCTAAGAAATTACGGACTTGAAGTAAGCTTGACATCGCATAACATCAAAACTGACAATTTCTCATGGAATACGAATCTGAATTTCTCTTTAGACAGAAATAAGATTACAGAACTAACACAGGATTCATTTATCACGGGATTAAACCGTTGGGAAGTAGGCCGCTCTCTTTATGATTTTTATTTGAGAGACTATGCCGGTGTTGATCCAAATGACGGTTATGCTATGTGGTATAAAGATGTAACAGATGCTAACGGCGCTGTTGTTGGTAAGGAAACTACCAAAGATTATGACGAAGCAACCAGATATTATAACAAATCGGCACTTCCTAAAATCATTGGAGGTATTACAAACTCTATCCAATATAAAAGGTTTGACGCAAGTGCTTTGTTCAATTTTAGTTTAGGTTCTTATGTTTATGATTCGGATTATGCTGCATTGATGGGCGGAATTTCAAGAGGCAGACAAAGCTCACCTGACATTGAAAATCGTTGGACAAAACCGGGAGACATTACCAATATACCGGTACTGTTAAACTCGACCAATAATTTTGCTGCTGCTTCGACACGATTCTTGTACAAAAACGATTACCTGAGATTAAAGGCCTTAACAATAGGATACAGTCTTCCGATTGAGAACATTCATAATTTGAAAATCAATCAGGCAAGAGTTTACCTTCAGGCGGATAACCTGCTGACCTTCCAATCGCATAAAGGAATCGATCCGGAACAAAGTATTAACGGTACAACCAATTTCAGGTCGCCGCTTTCAAGAACCGTGACATTAGGATTCAACCTTAATTTTTAATACCTAAAGACATGAAAAAAACATATATTTTACTCGCCCTTCTATCCGCAAGCCTTTTGCAGACCGGATGTTCTTCGGATTTCTTAGACGATCCGAAGCCAACAAATAATGTCACTCCCGATGTTATTTTTAGCAACCGTGCGGGTGTCGATGCATTTATTGCAGGAATCTTGCGATTGAACCGCGGGCAATTCCTTAACAATGAGGCAGCCGGATTGCAGTCTATTTATTTTGCAAGAAGCGTAAAAGGCGAATCGTTAATCCAGAAACAAATCTGGTTTGGTGACGATTATGATTTCCAAAATCGGGAGGCGACCTATACACGACCTAATTTTACATGGAGATTTTCATATAAAATTATCGACCAGTTGAACAACCTGATTCAAGGAATTGATTCCAGCAGTCAGCTTTCAGAGCAAGACAAGCGGGAAACAAAATCGCAGGCTTTAGCGCTCAGAGGATTTTATTATTTCCAATTGGCTTTGGAATTTGGTGATGCTTGTCAATCTCCTAAAAATTTGCAATTCCCTCCTATTTATACGGAGCCGACATCTGAAGGAAAAGGTCTATCGACAAAAACAGAGTTTTTCGGCCAGATTTTATCCGATCTTGAAACGGCTGTCGCTGGTTTGTCAGACGAAAGAATCGACAAATCGTATATCAACAAGCAGGTAGCACAGGCTTTTTTAGCACAAGTATATCAATATGTTGGAGATTGGGATAATGCCAAGACAACCGCCCATGAAGCCTATGGTGGAAACACCGCTTCGGTTTTGGATGCAGCTAGCTATTCCAAAGGATTTAATGATTTTAATGCCAGAGAATGGTTATGGGCTTTGCCACAAACGGCAGACCAAAGTGCGTATTACATGTCTCATCCACACGCCATGATGGATCACGTGGCTGTAGCGTATCACGGGACATTTGTCAATGATGATTTTGTCAGCCTGTTTTCAGCCACTGATGTTAGAAATTTGTTTTCAAATCTTTATAATGCCCCTGTTGGTGACTGGCAAGAATTTGTGACTTCAAAGTTCAAGTTTACTTTTGATGCCGATATTCCTATCCTCCGTTACCCGGAATTGATTTTGATTGAAGCTGAGGCCGAATATCGTTTGGGCAACGAGACCAGAGCACGAGAATTGCTGGATGCGATTCGTTTGAATCGAGACAACCAGGCACAAGCTTCAACAGCTTCGGGCAATGCTCTTTTTGAACTTATCTTAACAGAAAGAAGAAAAGAACTTTACGGTGAAAATGGTGTTGAATGGTTTGATGCAAAACGTTTGTTACGTGGAATTACCCGAACTGGAAATCATAGGACTCAAATTAATCTGGCACCTGACGATAAACGATTCGAGCTTAAGATTCCGCAAGAAGAAATTGATGCCAATTCAAACATCCCAAATTCTGTAAACAGTAATCGATAAAATTGTTAGTTAGTTAGAAACCCTAAAAACGCAATCTGCATTATGTAGGTTGCGTTTTTTTATACCTTCTAATTTTCACCCTATTCCCAATACTGATTTATTTTATTATTTTTGTTTAACAAACTGTCAAAAACAATGAACAGCACTAAAAGTGTTTTCAGTATCAAAGACCTGGAAAATTTATCCGGCATAAAGGCCCATACCATTCGGATATGGGAGAAAAGGTATAATATCCTTGAGCCGATGCGTACTTCCACAAACATCAGGCTATACGATGCTGAAAACCTACAAAAGCTGCTTAACATTACGCTGTTACACAGTCATGGTTATAAAATCTCAAAAATCTCAAAGTTCCCACCTGAAAAGATTCCGCAACTTGTAAGTGAAATCGTTTCAGATAAGAATATACAACATCAGGCTATCAGTTCTTTTAAAATAGCAATGATGAATTTTGATACAAAGCTGTTCCATACCACTTATGACAATCTACTTATCGCTAAATCGTTCCGGGAAATTTTTAAGGAATTATTCATTCCATTGTTGAATGAGATTGGATTGCTCTGGCAAACCGGAACAATCACGCCTGCCCATGAACACTTCATCAGTTATCTTGTTCGTCAAAAATTAATAAACAATATCGAGCAGCTGCAGCTTGTAGAACCGCTCAAAAAAGACAAAGTTTTTGTATTGTACCTACCACAAAATGAAATTCACGAGTTGGGACTACTATATCTTAATTATGAGATTCTTTGTCACGGATATCAAACTGTTTATTTAGGACAATCCGTTCCAGTTGAAAATTTAAAAGGACTGTCTGCCCATTTTCAGAATATAGTATTCCTGACATACTGGACTGTTGCACCCGAAACCGATACTATTCCTGACTATCTTAAAAAAGTTCAGTCTGAAATTTTGAATACTGACAGTACTGAATTTTGGATTTTAGGAAAAATGGCCAATCATATTGAATTGGAAAACCTCAACCCAAAAATTTCCGTACTTACTGCTATACAGAAGGCGCTAAACAAACTATAATTATTTCTTAAAACCTCAATTCTGTTTATCATTTCGCTATATTTGTTAAACAATATGAGCAAAAACATCAAAATCATAGGTTCGGGCTTTTCTGCTTTAGCAGCTTCGTGCTACTTGGCAAAACAAGGCCATTCTGTAGTGATTTATGAAAAAAATGCAACTACTGGAGGACGTGCCCGACAACTAAAAAAAGATGGTTTTGTTTTTGACATGGGGCCAACATGGTACTGGATGCCTGATGTTTTTGAAAGGTTCTTTGCTGATTTTGGAAAAAAGCCATCAGACTATTATGATTTGTCCAAATTATCCCCGGCTTACAAAGTCTATTTTGGAGAAAAAGATAGCATTACTATTGCCGACAATCTGGAACAGATTGCCTCAGCGTTTGAAGATGTAGAAAAAGGCAGTTCACAAAAACTAAAAGAATTTATTTCGGAGGCCCAAAGCAATTATGACATCGCTATAAAGAATTTGGTTTATCGTCCCGGGGTTTCTCCTTTAGAACTGATAACGCCGGAAACAATGCTAAAGGTCGGGCAATTTTTTGGCAACATTTCAAAAGATGTACGCAAACGATTTAAGAACAAAAAATTGATTCAGATATTGGAATTTCCGGTACTGTTTTTAGGCGCTAAACCTTCGGATACGCCATCGTTCTACAGTTTTATGAATTTTGCCGATTTCGGACTCGGAACCTGGCATCCAAAAAACGGAATGTATGCTGTAGTCGAAGCCATGCAAAAACTGGCAGTAGAATTAGGCGTAGAAATAAAGACAAATGCTGTTATTGATGAAATTAGTGTAGCGAACGGAAAAGCAGAAGGACTTATCGTCAATGGAACTAAAATAGAAGCTGACATTATTGTAAGCGGTGCTGATTACCATCATACAGAAACTCTATTGCCGCTAAAATACCGTGCCTACACGGAAGAATATTGGAATAAAAAAACGTTTGCACCATCCAGCCTACTGTTTTATGTAGGTTTTGACAAAAAGATAACTGATGTAGAGCATCATACTTTATTTTTTGATGTGGATTTTGAGAAACATGCCGCCGCCATCTATGACGACCCGAAATGGCCTGAAGAACCATTGTTTTACGCCAGTTTCCCATCAAAAACAGATGAAAATGCAGCTCCTGAAGGAAAAGAGGCCGGAATATTTTTAATTCCCTTGGCTCCTGGCATAACCGATACAGAAGAATTGAGAAACGTTTATTTTGACAAAATCATCAAACGTTTTGAAAAACTTACCGGACAAAACATTCGAAATAATATTATCTTTAAGGAGTCCTTTTGCATCAATGATTTTACAAAAGAATACAATTCCTATAAAGGAAATGCATACGGATTGGCGAATACGCTTTTGCAGACTGCTTTTTTAAGGCCCAAGCTCAAAAGCAAAAAAGTCAAAAACCTATATTTTACAGGCCAGTTGACGGTTCCTGGACCCGGAGTTCCTCCTGCATTGATTTCAGGAAAATTGGTTTCAGAACTCATCCAGAAGAACAAATCTTAGAATTGCTAAACTACACCACCATGAAAGCTATTTTTGACCACATTTCCTTTGAATCCAGCAAGAACGTGACCAAGGCGTACAGCACCTCTTTTTCTTCTGCCGTAAAAATGCTTTCGCCTACAATCCGACAGGACATTTACAACATCTACGGTTTTGTACGATTTGCGGATGAAATTGTAGACAGCTTTCATGAATACGACAAGAAAAAATTATTTGATTCTTTTGAGCAGGATTTTTATAGTGCCTTAGAAGATGGCATCAGCCTGAATCCCATATTAAATTCATTTCAGCATACCGTAAAAAAATATGACATTCCTATAGACCTCATTAAAGCTTTTTTGGCGAGCATGCGTTGGGATCTCACCAAAACAGAATGCAACAACAAAGACGAATACCACAATTACATCTACGGTTCTGCAGATGTTGTGGGATTGATGTGCTTAAAAGTATTTGTAAAAGGTGATTCCGCAAAATATGAAGAATTAAAGCATAGTGCCATGAAACTAGGCTCTGCTTTTCAGAAGGTAAACTTTCTGAGAGATATGAAAGAAGATTTTGAAAGCCTTAACCGCACCTATTTCCCAAATGCAAATCTGGAACAACTGGATGAAGCCTCAAAAAAACAAATCATAGACGAAATTGAAAATGATTTCAAATATGGTTACGAAGGCATTTTAAAACTGCCTATCGAAGCAAAACTTGGCGTATATACTGCCTATGTTTATTATAAAAAACTGTTATATAAGTTGAAGAAAACACCTTCGGCTAAAATAAGAACCACACGCATACGTGTTCCTGATTATGAAAAGCTAAGCCTGTTTGCCAAATGCTATTTCAGCTATAAATTGAACATTTTATAATTTGTATTATGTGGTTACATCTGCTTGTTTTTATACTTACATTCTGCATCATGGAATTCATGGCATGGTTTAGCCATAAATACATCATGCATGGTTTTTTATGGAAATTACATGCTGATCATCATAAAAAAGACCATGATTCGTGGTTTGAAAGGAATGACTCTTTTTTTATCATTTATGCTGTCATCAGTATTATCTTTTTTCTTTTATGGCAAAACGATATTCTTGAAATAGGACTGGCTATTGGCTTAGGAATCTTTGCCTATGGCTGCGCCTATTTTTTGGTACATGACATTTTTATCCATCAACGGTTTAAGCTATTCAGAAATACAGACAACCGGTATGCGAGAGCCGTAAGGCGGGCACACAAAATGCACCACAAGCATATCGGAAAAGAAGATGGGGAATGTTTCGGAATGCTATTGGTTCCTTTTAAATACTTCAGACAGGAATTCCGTAAAAAATAAAAGCGCCCAATAATCGGACGCTTTTATAACTAACCATAACAACCTAATCTAATTCGGTACCATTTTTTGAAGCGGCTTTAGCTGCTCAATATCCAGGTCTGCTTTTTTCAATACAGAAAGCATTGTCATTATTGATGTTGGAGACATATTCTTGCCCAACACTCTGACTACAGCAAAACCTGCATCATTTTTATTGGCATAAAGCACAAACTCATCAATCGCATCATCTTTGCCTACGAAATATACGGCTCCACCTTCTTTTCCGGAATTAACCTTAATAAGTTCCTGATATTTTTCATTCTTCAGGATAGTCTTAATTTTAGCACGTTCTGTTTCAAACTTCGCCGGATTTTTTTCATCCGCCTTAAATGCTAAGATGTTCATCTTTTTTAAGGTTTCCAGCGCCGCATTTTCATCGGCAGAAATTTCAGATTTATTCAATTTTAATATGTCTGTCGTAAGATCAAGAGCTATAAAATCTTTTGATTCCGTGTTTTCAACAAAATACTGCTGTAAGGTTGGTTCTGAATTGCAGCTCCATAACATAAGGCATAACGCTGCTACTATTGCAAGTTTTTTCATGGCTTTCTTTTTATTTTGGGCCTTTCGGTCCTTTTGGTCCTTTCGGTCCCTTAGAACCTTTTAATCCTTTTTTCAATGCGTCTCCACCCGGAAGATTGTCTGTCAATGCCGATACGTCGTTAAGGTCGAAATCACCTCTCAAAGACATCAAGACTGTCTCGTCTTTGCCACCGCCTTCGATAAACATCAGCAGTTCTTTTACTCTTGTAGAAGAGCCTCCTGATTTGACATAAATCTTGATATTTTTTCCGCCATCGTTGACTCTCATGAGTTCTTCCAGGGCAGCAGACTTAAGATATTTATCAGAAGTCACTTTCATATCAGACGTTACTTTAGGATTCGATGTAACGAATACTCTCAAGTTATCAAGCTTTTTGACCAGATTCATATATTGTTGTGATTCTTTGTCGTCCGCCTTGATGTTTCCCATCATTTCAAACATCTTTTTGTTTACGATGACTGCTGTTACTCCTTCAAGCCCGTCATACTTGTCAAAAGTTGACTGCGCAAAAAAGGTGAGCGGCATTAATGCTAGGATTGCTGTTATTAAAAACTTCTTCATTTTAGTTGTATTTACTGATTTTTTTATGCATTTCTTATTTTGACAAACCGTCAAGGTTGGCCAGGTCAATATCGCCTGTTAGAGAAATCAAGACTGTTTCTTCGCCTTTTTTATCCCCTCCGTCGATAAACATAAGCAATTCTTTTACTTTAGAAGAGCTTTTTCCTGATTTCATGTAAATCATCACATTTTTTCCCTCATCATTTACTCTTACTAATTCTTCAAGACCTTCTTTTTTTCGGTAAGAATCGAATGCTGATTTCATATCTGCCGCTTTTTTGATACTTGAAGTAGAGAACAATTTGAAACTATCAATATTGTTGGCCATCTTCATGTATTTTGCCGCTTCTTTTTGTTTTACATCTGGTTTCACTTCTCCAAGCATTTCAAATGCTTTTTTGTTTATTACTACAGAAGTAATATCATCTTGCCCGTCAAATTTATCAAATGCTGACTGTCCGAAAAAGAAAGTTGGAACTAAGGCTAAAGCTAGGGTAATTATAAATTTTGTCATTTTTTCTAATTTTTAAATATTAAGTTTTTTGATTCTTGGTACTCATTAACGTATTGCATACTTTCAACGCCTACATTCACATTCTTTGACAACAAATTCAAGGCTTTTTGCGTTTCTTCAAACGCTTTTTCAGGATCGTTATAGGTACCTAAATCCTCGCTCTGATTGATGTTTCTGTTGTAAAATGTAAACATGCCCAGCATAATTACAATTGATGCTGCAACTGACAACCACGCTACCTGTAGTTTTCTAGATTTTAGTGGAATCTGCTGCTCAAACTTTTGCTCTTTTGCTGAAGAGAAATAACCAAACATTGCCTTGTAATGCTCCAAATGCTGCGCAACATCTGCAGATGAAAAATAAGCTTTTAACTCTTTTTCTTCGGCAATAGAGGTTTCTCCCTCAAAGTATTTTTCTAATAATATTTCTATTCTATCCAATTCCATAATTGTGTGTTTTTGTCATAAATTCTCTAATCGTCTTCCTTGCTCTTGAAAGCGCAACTCGCACTGCGGTTTCATTCATATCCATCATTTTGGCAATTTCTTCAAATTCATATTGTTCAACATCTCTAAACTGTACTATCATTCGTTGTTGTTCTGGAAGTCCGTCGATAATTTTTTCGACCCATCCTAAACTATCCCGGTCTTCAAGTTGCTTTTGCATTCCGGCCTGTCCGTCTGTATAATTATTATGTACAATCTGGAGGTTTCCGGCTCTTTTTGATTTCAGCTGATCCAAGCAATAATTTTTTGTAATTGTCATGGCAAAAGCTTCAACACTATTATACTTGTCCAACCCATTTTTTTTATCCCAAAGCTTGACCAAAACTTCCTGCGTTGCATCTTCTGCTTCCTCCGTACTGACAAGCAGACGTTTGGCAAGCCGAAAGACTTTATCCTTAAAAGGAGTTATCAGTTTTACAAACTCAGTTTGGTTCATTATTTGACTTTTAATTGGTCGGTTATATAATCAAGACGAGCCACTTTATTTTTTGTTACAAGAAAAAATTGAAATTAAGACTAAAACTTCTAAATTTACGTTAATTATATTGCTATACCTATAAGATATCTTGTTTATGAAAAAGACCTTTATATTCGCAATCCTTTTATTCATCGGAATTTCCAGCTTTTTTGCTTGTCAGGATGACCTTGATGATATTGAAGTTCCAAGGCAATTAAAAATTAACGATTTTATATGGAAAGGTCTTAATTTATATTACTACTGGCAAGCTGATGTAACTGATCTTTCTGATAGCCGCTTCCCTAATCAGGGTGAATTGAATGCTTATCTTAATGGTTTTAGCTCACCGGAAGATTTGTTTTACAGTCTTTTGAACAATTATCCGACTACCGACAGGTTTAGCGTCATTTATAGCGATTATAGCGTTTTAGAAGGCGTTCTTAGCGGAAATACGGCTAATAACGGAGTCGATTATCAGCTGTTGCGAAAAACGGCAGGCTCTGATGAAGTTTTTGGATGGGTACGTTATATCATTCCAAATTCTGATGCTTCCTCTAAAGATATCCATCGTGGTGATATTTTTTATGCCGTGAATGGAACTCCTTTAACTGTCAATAATTACAGAGAATTGCTTGCGGGGCAGAATTATACCTTAAATCTGGCTGACTATGATGGCGGGAACATCACTCCAAATACACGTTCTATAGCATTGACCAAAACAACACTGGCTGAAAACCCAATCCTAATCAGTAAGATTCTAACTCAAGATACTCATAAGATAGGTTATTTAATGTATAATGGTTTTTACGGAGAATATGACAACAACCTGAATACAGCATTTGGCCAGTTCAGATCAGAAGGCATAACCGAGCTGGTATTAGACCTGAGATACAATTCAGGTGGCGCAGTCAAATCAGCTGCCTATCTGGCAAGTATGATAACCGGCCAATTTAGCGGTCAAGTTTTTGCCAAACAGGAATGGAATACCAAAATTGAAGATTATTTTAATGACAACGATCCGGAACAGCTTATTAACCGATTTTCAAATAACATTAGCGGCAATGCTATAAACAGCCTAAACCTGACTAAAGTATATGTATTGACTTCAAAAAGTACGGCTTCTGCCAGCGAATTAGTCATTAACGGACTAAAACCTTATATTGAGGTGGTACAGATTGGAGATGTTACAACTGGAAAAAATGTAGGGTCAGTAACTTTATATGACTCGCCTTCATTTGCAAAACAAGGACGCTCCAATCGCCATAAATATGCGATGCAGCCTATCTGTTTTAAAATTGTAAACTCTGCAGGATTTGGAGAATATCAAAATGGTCTGACTCCTACTACTCCTCAAGTTGAAGATTTAGGAAACCTTGGAGTTCTTGGTGAGCCTACAGAACCACTTTTGAGCATTGCCATTTCACAGATTACAAACGTAGGAAGAAGAAGAGGCCAACAGCCTGAAAAAACATACGAACCTTTCAAAGATCGTAAGTCAATGCAGCAATTTGGAACTGAAATGTATATCGATAAGGTTCCGGATGGAATTAAAGATTTTTTCAAGTTTTAATCAATAATAAAAAAACAAAAAAGGCTTCCTGATCAGGAAGCCTTTTTTGTTATCAACGGTTGCAAAATTATTTCACAACCAAACGTTCATTAACCTTTTTTGTTCCGGTATGTATCTCTACTATATACATTCCCGTATTTAATCCCGAAACTGGAATAGCTTCCTCGTCTTGGATATTTTTTTCAAAAACAATTCTGCCAGACAGGTCATAGATTGTTATCTTGCCTGTCTCTTCCAGATTACGGATATAGAATTTTTCTGAAGCCGGATTTGGATACAAAGCGATTGCTTTTCTGGAAGCATCATCTATACCTAACGTACTTTGATGGATTACACCTACGGCATCCAGGTCAAATCCTCCTGAATTAAACGGCGTAGGAAAAGAATCATTCACTGCATTTCCGTGACTATCATAAGTAGCATACAACGGATCTATCGAACCTACAACATCGATTACTTTTACGTGCGTAATTTTGTTCTTATCCAACAGCTGATTGTCCGGAATATCCGTCAAATCAAAAGGTGTTCCTTTGCTACCGTACTTTCCTGCCAGATTGTTCAGAAAAGGTGCTGATGGTGTTCCAAAAGTTCCAATCTGGGTAGCGGTCTGTGTTTGGCTATGCGCCGGAAATCTAAAAAAATTAATACCGTCAGAACTTACTTCTACAAAACCGAGTTCTAAAAAAGAAGGGCCTCCGTTTTCAAAAACAGCAAAATCAAATCCCGGCCCGTTGATGATTGGCAATTCAAATGTCAGAATTGCACTGCCTTCATCACCCAGACATACAACGCTTCCATTGGCAGGCCCAACCGCATTTTGAGGAACACCAGCCGAAGCCCGGTTGCTTCCAGAAACTACAAGACTTGAATTGGCCTTATTGACATAACCTCGCTCTACCGTAACACCTGTAGCCCAAGCCACAAAAAGCGGACTATTGGGTTCTATAGCTGTTGAGCCTGCCACTCCTGCTTCCGGCGCATACGATTGTGCGAAAACCGGAGAAAGAGACATCAGAGACATCAGGGATAAGATTCTTTTCATTAGGTCTTACCTTTTTATTATTTTCTGTACGCTTTTTGTATTATCGATTGTGATTTCCACAACATACATCCCCGGATTCAATTCAGAAATACCAATTCCTGAAGTAGCATAAGCTTGATTTTTTATCAGTCTTCCTGCCATATCATACATTTTTACTGTAGCCGGCTTATCTGTATTTACATATAAATAATCTGTTGCGGGGTTAGGATAAAGCACAATATCCAGTTTTGAATGTTCTCCGGTTCCCAAATTGCTATCAACAGCTTTGACGAAACCATTTGGCAATTTCCCTACAGTATAGGTATTCGCTAAAGTTCCATCTGTTGTTGAATACACATATACTTTACCATTAGCTACATAATTAACTGCATCACCTATATAAATCTTGTTATTGATGATTTCCATGCCATAGATTCCGTACTGGTTCTGTGGAGGCAACGTAAAGAAAGGTGTTGCTGGCACAGTTGTATCTGTAATCGATGTTTTGAAAACATCTGCATTAATACCATAATACACATTGCTGCCATCAATTTTCAAATTCGATGGATGCTTTTGAGGAAAGTCAACCTGACCTATAACGGTATTGGTTGTAGTATTTATTTTAACTAAAGCTCCAAATGTTTCTGATCCTGACCAGTTTGGTTTTCCACCGCAAAGCACGTATAAAATTCCATCTTTTTCTACCATTGAATTTGGAACATCACCTACCTGAATAGTTTGTTCCAAAGTATTTGTTGCAGGATTAATTACAGAAATTGTGTTTCCATAACCATAGCCCCCTTGATGCGCCACATACAACTTTCCGTTTATTTCCAGAATTCTTTCAACACCTTCTGCCAAAGCAATATTTGTTTCAATTGTATTGGTAGAAAGATTAATTACTGCTACATAATCATCGGTTGCACTTCCTCCGTTACCCCAATTGGTCACATAGGCTTTTCCATTACTAAAAGCAATATATCTTGGATTGCTAAGTCCTGTATTGATAGTCGCTACATATTGAAATGTCTGGCTATTGACAATTTTAATCGTATTAGAAATATTCACAACGATATATGCATAATCACCGTGGATAGCAATATTCTGAGCCGTATCTCCAAGAGCACCGTCATTTGGATTTACTGTTGCATAAATATTGTTTTGCAGGTCTCCTGTATTGGAAAGAAAAGAAACCGAAGCGTTGTTAGAACCTGCGCCTCCTTCATTCAGGATAAAAACGCCATCGTTAAAGTTTTGTCCAAAAACCGGCAGAGCGGTAAAAGATAGTAAGCTGGCTACAAGAAAGCCGTAAAGTTGTTTCATGGAATTGAGTTAAAAAAAATTGATTATTAATTGAAATAAAAGCCGTTTGGTCCGACTCCTACTGTAATTGTTCTTAATAGGGAACCTGTTGTTGAATAGATATACGCTTTGCTGTCTGAGGCGAAATCTCCACCATCGGCAATATAAATTTTGCCATCGTTTACTGCAAAACCATACATTCTTCCATCTTGTGACTGGGATTGATAGGTTAGCAATGGAGTTGACGGAGCTACAGTCGCATTAATAGCCATAGCATAAACAGCCGTATCCACAGTATAATAAATCTTATTGTCTTCAATATTCAGGTTTTTAGCTCCTGCTGAAATAGTAATCGGAGTTCCAACAACTGCATTGGTAGCCAGATTGATTTTTGCAAGTTTTTCAGAACCTAAAACATATAAGATCCCGTTTTCTTCTTCAAAAGAATTAGGATTGAATCCAAGTTGGATAGTCGTTTCTACATTATTTGTTACCGGATTGAAAACTGTAATAGAAGTAGCATCTCCATAAGCATAACCGTTAGCGATATACAGCTTGTTATTTTCTTCTATTATTTTTTCTGACCAGACACCAATAGTTGCCTTACTTGTAGAATAATCTGACAGATTGATTACCGTCAAGAAATCGTCTGCACCTGTCATCCAGTCTCCTGCATTAGTTACATAAGCCTTACCATTGGCTACAGCTCCATATCTTGGGTTTTCCAGGTTAGTACTGATCGTTGCAATAAACTCAAAAGTATAACGGTTGACAACTGTAATTTTATTAGCCGAACCTGAAATGATAAAAGCTCTTGTATTATCAAAAAACATTGGCTGAAGGTAGGTTCCTAATCCTGCCGCTCCCGGATTGACATTTCTAAAAACATCTTGCTCTACAGCTCCAGAATTGCTGATAAAAGTAATAGAGCTGGTAGTAACGGTTGAATTTCCTTCATTTACTACAAACATTCCATTGTCATATTGACCTAATGATACGTTTGGAGAACTGTCATCACTGCTACATGAAGCCAAAAAAAGTGAGCTTGCAAACAGCATCAAAAAAAACTTATTTAGCTTTTTCATATTTTAAAAATTTAAGGTTAGATACATATTAAAATTTCTTCCAGGCAGAAATCGGCTTTCTACACTGGCATAGTTTTCATTTAAAAGATTCAGTACCTGAAAGCCTACAATCCAGGAATCTTTTTTTCCAAAATCATAACTTACTGAGGCATTGCTTACAAAATAAGCATCAATATTATATCGTGAATTGTTGTCAGATCTGGTAAAAACTTCTCCGTTATACAGACATTGGTAATCTACAGCCAGCTTGTTCCAGGAATAACTCAATGAGGAAGTAGCCTTATGATACGGAACATAAATCAACTGTTTCTTTTTTTCCATGTCTTCTGAAACAGTATAAGCATAAGTCCCGTTCAACATGAAATGGTGCTTTCCAAAACTTTTTGACCAATTGACCAAGGCTTCACCTCCGTAGGTACGGACTTTATCTGTGTTTTGTGGCGACCATACAGAACCATTCGGAATCCAGCGAAGCATGTCTTTAATATCGATATAATAACCGGTCAGCGTGACTTTGAAACCTGCAAAACGGAACTCGTTTCCTATTTCTGCCTGATACGAGGACTCGGGTTTAAGGTCTTCATTTCCGCCCGGTTGCCAGTATAAATCATTAAAAGTGGGTACTCTGAAGTTTTTTGAACCGTTTAGTTTTAATGTATAAAAATCAGTAGCTGCCCATTTCGTCCCTAAAGAAAATAAAAATGGGCTTTTGTAGTTATTGGTAAATTCTTTTCTGAAGCTTAGATCGTAGCCTATTTTTTGTGTCAGTTGATGCTTAAATAGCAGACTGGCGGAACCGATGTTTCTTTGTTCGTTTTTAATATCAGAACCTTCTCCTTTATTTTGTGTAAAATCAACAACCGCATTTAGCTTAATTGCATCACTGGCATCAAAGGCAAGGTCGTATTTTCCAATATAAGTCCTCACCTGCCCAAAGGTGTAGTTGTCTGACTTTACGTTGCCAAAATATTTATACTTTTCGCTTAGTGCGGCTACTTTTACTTTAGAAACAAATTTGCCGAAAAAGCTATCCCATTCCAGTAAATTACGGGAATTCAGATCCTGATATTTGGTTGGGATTTCAGAAGGAAAGATGAGCGAAAAATGTCTTTCGCCTTCAAACACCTGACTGTATAGTTTTAAAAAGTTAGCATCGTTAATCTTATAACCTACTGCTGCATTGAGGCTGGTATTATGGTATTGTCCGTTTAAGTTTTTGCCGTCGGAATCCACATACTCATAATCATTATCAGAACTGTTTCTGGACACACTCATCTGAACGCTGAATTTGCCATCAGAAGCATCAATCTTATAGTTTCCACCAAAAGTATTGAAGCTGCCATAATTCAACCGAAGCGTATTAGAAAAATGTTCTTTAAAACTAATAGTGTTATTGAGGTGGATACTTCCGCCAATGGCGCTGCTTCCATAAATCGAACTTCCGCCTCCGGCACGAACAGCTATAGAATTAAAGTCTCTTGTAGTGATGGTATTGAAATCAGTCTGCCCGTTCAATTGCGAATTAATATTGATTCCGTTCCAGACAACGGCAGTTTGCTGTGCGGTTGTTCCTCTGAAAGATGGAGAAGACACCATACCAAGTCCATTTTCTTTAAAATAGATTACGGAATTATAATTCAGCAATGAAGTAAGCGAAGATTGGTTTTTGTTGATAATGGAGTCCTGCAATTTCAATACCGACTGCGAATCCGAATAATCCTTAAGCTGTAGGTCTGAAATTTCTACTACTTTCAAATTATGGATGCTGTCATGCTGTGCCAATGCAGATTGGCAGATGCAGAAAAATAAAAACAGGTATAGCTTTCTAAAAATCATAATTTTCGAAACCTTTTTCCCGAAGGTTTGATAATTGTTAAGAAAAAAGGCAGGTCTCCTGGCTTGCGTCTTGTTGTTTACCTTCCCATCCGCAATGTGCCGGACAGTGGTTTGTAGATAACAACAAGCTAAATAGCTTACAGTTGCG
Organism: Flavobacterium microcysteis; assembly: GCF_006385255.1. Taxonomy (GTDB): domain Bacteria; phylum Bacteroidota; class Bacteroidia; order Flavobacteriales; family Flavobacteriaceae; genus Flavobacterium; species Flavobacterium microcysteis. The sequence goes on along the minus strand of NZ_VFJE01000048.1, from coordinate 37,062 downwards.
GGAACAGCTTTGGTTTTACACCAAATTCCCTTTTAATGTGATTTGTAACAATCAATCACAACCTTAATTCGAATGCAAATATAAAGCATTTGATTTAATTTTTTTCAAAAAGCTCAATGGAATGCTTTTTTGAGCAGCCTTTTTTGTTTTTTTATTATTTTTTCATTCGATTACAAAACATTTTTGCAATGCAAAAAAATTCTCCTGCCAAAAAAAATTGAATGAATTACCTAAAATCTTATACCAAAATCAAATTCCAATAAGTTTATATTTTTCTTGCTTTGCGGCTCTGCGTCTTTGCATGAAATAGTTGTGCGTAAAGATGCAAAGTTCCTCACTTGATTGAAAAATCAAAAAACTGCTGTCGGTTCAATACAATAACTTTTATCTTTGCGGTCTTCACAAAAACTTTTTTATGAAATCATTTCTTTCAAAATATTCCTTATTTCTGTTCTTGCTTTTCGCAGTAGCGTGTAAAAAAAATGACCCTGTCAACTCCACTGTTACAGAAGCAAAACCTCAAAACAGCATACGTTACGCAAAAGGATTTGAAATTTACAAGCATGAAGGATATTCTATCGTAAAGGTTTCAAACCCTTGGCCTGAAGCCAATAAAACCTTTACCTATGTGCTTCATAAAAAAGGAATTTCTTTGCCTGACAGTTTAAAAAATTATACTTCCCTGCAAGTTCCTATCAAAAGTGTTGTGGTGACTTCAACAACACACATCCCATCTTTAGAAATGCTTGGAGTTGAAAACACTTTGCTTGGTTTTCCGGACACCAATCTTATTTCGTCTGAAAAGACCCGAAAGCTTATTGATGCTGGCAAGGTTAAGGAAGTTGGAGCGAATCAGAGCCTCAATACAGAAAGGCTGATCGACCTTGATCCGGAAGCTCTTGTAGGCTACAGCAGCGGCAGTGATACTAAGACCTATGACAATTTGCAAAAAAGTGGACTGAAAGTTTTTTTTAATGGAGACTGGATGGAAGAATCACCTTTAGGCAAAGCAGAATGGATTAAATTTTTCGGAGCTTTATATGGCCTGGATGAAAAAGCAGATCTTTTGTTTTCTGAAGTGGAAACTGCATATAAAGAAGCTACAGAATTAGCTAAAAAGGCAACAACAAAACCGACTGTTTTAAGCGGTGCCATTTATAAAGAACAATGGTATATGCCTCGAGGCAACAGCTGGGCAGCGACATTTCTGAAAGATGCCAATGCAGCTTATCTTTGGGCCGACAGTGAAGGAACAGGAAGTCTGGCACTTTCATTCGAAACGGTTATGGAAAAGGCCGAAAATGTAGATTTTTGGATTGGCCCTGCTCAATTTACTACTTTTAAGGAAATGACAGAAAGCAATCCTAATTATGCTCATTTCAAAGCTTTTAAAAACAAAAACATCTATTCTTTTAGTAGCAAAAAAGGAAAGACAGGCGGGATATTGTATTATGAGCTGGCATCAAATCGTCCGGATCTTATCCTGAAAGATCTTATCAAGATTTTACATCCTGAACTGCTTCCGGAATATGAACTGTATATTTTTGAAAAATTAAAATAATCTATCGTTTGCAGCAAAACAGCCGAAATAGAATTCTTTTCATAGCCTTGCTTATCTGCCTGGCTGCCTGTTTTTTGCTGAATATCAGCCTAGGCTCTGTCAATATCCCTATTGAAGATATCGCCAGTTCCCTTTCTGGTGGACAGGCCAGCAAAAATTCATGGGAAATTATCATTTGGAATTATCGCTTTCCTAAGGCTTTGACCGCCATATTGGTTGGCATGGGCTTATCGATAAGTGGCTTGTTGATGCAGACTTTATTCCGAAATCCGCTTGCCGGGCCTGATGTTTTGGGATTGAGTTCAGGAGCCAGTCTTGGCGTTGCTTTTATAATTCTAGGTTCAGGACTTCTACCTCCTTTTTTAAGCGGCTTTTTCCTTTCTTCCTACGGAATCGTACTTGCTTCATGTTTGGGCAGTCTTATGGTATTGTTAGCCGTATTAGTGGTTTCACAGCGGCTTCGCAATACAATGGCCATTCTTATTGTGGGTTTAATGTTTGGAAGTTTTACAAATGCAATTATTGGCGTACTCTCCTACTTCAGTACGGCAGAAGAGCTGCAAAAGTTTACCTTCTGGTCTTTGGGCAGTCTGGGTAATATATCCTGGCCCAATATTCTGATTCTGTCTATCTGCTGTTTGATTGGACTCTTATTAAGTGCTTTATGTATCAAACCTTTAAACGCCCTGCTTTTAGGCGAGCGTTATGCTAAAAGCCTTGGTATCAATTTTAAAAAAACACGGCTGATTATTATTATAGCAACCAGCTTGTTAGCAGGCAGCATTACTGCCTTTGTTGGCCCAATTGCTTTTATAGGACTTGCCGTTCCGCATATTTCAAAAATGGTTTTCCAGACCAGCAGCCATTATGTATTATTTTGGGGCACGCTACTTTTTGGAGCTATAATACTGTTGATATGCGATACCGTTTCACAAATGCCGGGGAATGATTTTACTTTGCCTATCAATGCAATAACTTCTATCCTGGGAGCACCTATTGTAGTATGGCTCTTAGTCCGTAAACGAAAATTCATGATCTGATGAGCACAGGCAAGACTATACTTAAGGCTGAAGAATTGAGCATTGGATATTTCTCAAAAAAAGAGAAAACTATCATCGCTTCGCAAATTCATTTGGATTTAAAAGCGGGAAAACTGATTTCTTTGATTGGAGCTAATGGGATAGGAAAATCGACTTTGCTCCGAACGCTTACCGGAATCCAAAAAGCACTTTCTGGCCAGGTTATATTAAACGAAAAAGACATTCGGAATTACAGCCCTTCTTCTTTAGCACAACAACTTAGCATCGTATTGACAGAGAGTTTGCCTCCCAGCAATCTTACTGTTTTTGAATTAGTCGCTTTGGGCAGACAGCCTTATACCAACTGGATTGGGAAGCTTACATCAGATGACAGGGAAAAGATCAAGGAAGCCATGGATCTCACGCAAATCAGCCATCTGGCAGATAAAAAGCATTACGAAATTAGCGATGGCCAATTGCAAAAAGTTCTGGTTGCAAGAGCCCTGGCACAAAGCACTCCTTTGATTATATTAGATGAACCCACAACACATTTAGACCTGCTTCACAAAGTCTCATTATTTAAACTGCTTAAAAAACTGGCTGTAGAAACTCAAAAGTGCATTTTGTTTTCTACACACGATTTGGATCTGGCGCTACAATTAAGTGATGAAATGATTGTCATGAGTCCCGAGAAAACATTGCAAGGCACACCCGAATCTTTAATCCAGTCAGGAATATTGAATTCTTTATTTAAAGATGAAAACATCTTTTTTGACACCGGAAAGGCTAAATTTATTCTTAAAAACCTATAAAATAATCAGTGTATCGCCTATCTTTGATAGGACGCTAAAAACTGATACAATGAAGTTTTGTTTATCTATCTTATTCCTTTTCTCATCAATTATCATCAACGCTCAGGTTCGGATGGAGTTGACACCAAAAGGATTTGATCCGAATCCGATACGGGTCAGCATTCCTTTTATGACGAATGAGAAATTTATTAACGGTACACAGCTTTGGATACAAGAGTTTAGTCGTGGCGAAGCAGATGTTTCAGAAGTAACCCAAAATTCGCTGACAATCGATGCTTTTAGAGACAATGCTTTTTTTTACCGAAACCTTGGAGATACGTTCTATCAAAAAGTAAAATACCGCATGAAAATTTCCAAAGAAGGAAATGAATATGTGCTTTCTTTCCAGGTAACTGAAATTTATGCTAAAAAAACACTCTTGAAATCAGGCATTACGGATTATTTTACGCCCGACGGGAAAATGAAAGACGGGTTTCAGGACGTAAAACCATCTATTGAGAAAACAGTAGGCATTATATTGGATTCTTACTACCGATATATCACTAATTACGCCAAGTCTTAATCTCCTTTCAGCAGGTTGATGCTTACGGTAGCTATATCGGAGTCCGGAAATTTTCTAAAAATAGCTTTATCCGGAAATAAGCCTGCTTCAGCTGCTATTTTATTAAATACGTCTATTTCTACTATATACTGGTCTGAAAACCCATGTGTAGCATCATAGGCTGTTGCAGCCGTCTTTCCTATATTCATTGCTGTTAAAGCAGGATTTATGGTATGGAGCTCTATCAGCAAAAGTCCAAATTTCTTGACATAAGGCGACCATTTTTGCAGATGCTCTAAAAGATTGTCTTCTACTTTGTTATTAGAAATTCGTTCGCCTCTAAAAGCAAAAGCGCCGGTAGAGTTGCTAATCCTGTCTTTGGATATATGTTTTGGTTCTTCCCAAATACGGTTATGGTCAAGAAATGTCCTGACATTCAGCAAATCTTTCAAATCGATTGCATAATTTTCCATCAGATCATGTGACAACAGATCCGGTCTTCCAATGTCGCCCCAGATTACTTTAGCCCAGATATCTGCTTTTATCAGGTTGGCACGTGTGACTTTCAAGGCTGCCTGATTATAATCGGCTCCTACAAGAAACAACGGATATTCATCAAGCATTTTCCCTCTCAAGGTTTGCCTGTCAATAACTTCAAAAATGTGTTGCATAAAAGCGCCGTTTCCGCAACCCATATCCAAAATCCCTTTAGGCTGTTCTTCTATCGGGCGATTAAAGAGCTGAACGATGATTTCATCTACAATTTTAAAATAAGTATCATGGGCACCTCCACTTCCCCAAACATTCATTTCTCTGTCTACATGGATTTCATTTTCGCCATCGGCAACCATCCTTAGCACATTTGGGTCACCAAATATCAGTTCTTCAATTTTAGCAAATGTTGGCAAATAGGAGACGGTAACACCGTAAGCGCTGGCTCTTTTGGCAAAGAACAACCCGGTTTCGGTAAATTGGTAATTCCCATTTTTTTCCTGAAACCATCCCAAATAGGTAAAAAAGTTCAATATCTTTTTAAAGCTTTCCGGATTCTTGTGAAATTCTTCCGGCCTGAACGAAGTTTCCATAAAATACTTATGAAACATTCCACTCATAGCCAATCGCACAATCGTAGGCCCAATCAAATAGCCTTCTATATGTTTTAGGACTTGTTTCTGGACTTCATTTTCTAACGCATCTGCAGAGAAATCGATTCCATAATTAAGCTTAAATTTTTCAAAGATCTGATCCAATCTTTCAAAAGGAGCATCTTCAAAAATTCTGGGATGAAATTGCGTTGAAAATTGCAAAAGATCGACTACATCCTGGTAAAGATGTACCATTGAAAATGCAATGGATGTCTTATCATTTACCGAAAAACTAATAGTATCGGTAGTCGTATCAATATGATAATCCAAAAAACCTTGTGAGCATAATACCCGTAAGCCGACATTCAAATAACCTTCGTTAGCTTTGAATTGGGTTTTTAATTCTGACAGGTTGGCTTTTTTATTCTTCAGTATATATTCAAGAACTCCTTTATTTTTTAAAGCAATGGCTACAGGAGCAACTGCCAGGCCGTCGAGATGCCTGAAAATAGAACTGCGAAGGTAGGATTTGTCAATCATAGATATTTTTAAAAAACTGCTTTCAAATATACTATTTTTTTAGATGGAAAGCTGCCTTTTTGCCTCGCCTATTGCAAAGGCGACCGAGTTTGCCAGATTATAACTTCTTACCAAAGGTGAAATTGGAATAGTCAGATGGTTTTCAAATAGACCCAAAACTTCCTTACTCAATCCAACTGATTCTTTTCCAAATACAAGCCAATCACCATCCTGAAAAGTTTCTTGTAAATAGGACTTAGGGCTATGAGAACTAAATAGAAAAACTCTTGATTTGTCTGGTATTTGATCCATCCATTCTTCAACAGACTGGTATTCTTTCCAATCCAAATGTACCCAATAATCAAGACCGGAACGCTTCAGGTTTTTATCAGTAATCTGAAATCCAAAAGGATGGATCAGGTGAAGGCGGCTGCCTGTGCCAACACATAAACGGCCAATGTTACCGGTGTTATTAGGTATTTCTGGTTCAACAAGAACTATATTCAGCATTTTTTAGAAATTTTAAAGTTTTTATTATAGTGAGAACTGGCCGACTTCTTTGACTTCTCCCGATTTCAAATTGTCAAGGTGAACATTACCTACTCTTACTCGTACCAATCGAAGCGTTGGAAACCCTACAGCCGATGTCATTTTCCTAACCTGGCGGAACTTTCCTTCATTTAATGTAATCGAAATCCAACTGGTAGGCCCGTGGCGCTCATCTCTTATTTTTTTAGAACGAGGTTCAAATCCCGGGTCGGATATCTTAATAGCATTACACGGATTTGTGACATAACGTATTCCGTCAAAACCAATCTCAACTCCTTTTTTTAGTTTTTCAATGGCTTCCTCGGTTATTACTCCATCTACTTGCGCATAATATTCTTTGGTTACTTTTTTACTCCTAACCAATTCGCTCATTAATCCGTCGGTTGTCAAAAGCAGTAATCCTTCCGAATCTTCATCCAGCCTCCCAATTGCCATTGTGCCTTCTGGAAAATCATATAGTTCTCCCAACAGTTTTTTCTTTCGTTTTAATTCATAGATAAACTGGCTGAGATAGCCATAAGGTTTATGCAACAAAAAATGCTGGTGGGCAGACATAGGATACTTTTGCCGCAAATTTACTACTAACAATCGGAAATCTTACACATTAAAGCAATGTTAAAGATGTGGCTTTTGTTTTTATATCGTCGTAAATTAACAAGAGGAACTAAAAATCAAAATTATGGCAACTTCAGGTAAAGACATCGGAAATAAAAAATGGAATGGTGAACAGGAAAAACCAAAAGGAGAAATCAACGAAGGTTTTAGCGGAAAAAATCTTCCGGACGATTATAACCCTTCCAAAGGGAAATTGAAAACAGAAATAGAGAAAGATGCAAAAGGCAACTCCGATGTTGTAAAAAGAGCTCGTCCAAGCAAAGATGTCAAAACAGATGAGAGCCTAAAGAACAAGAAAAATCCGGAGAACCGAGATAAAAATTCAGATATTGATCCGAATCGTTATCCTTCGTCACATCCGGACAATAAGAAAAACCGGGGTAATCTAAAATAGAAGATTACTAATTAATCTTCTTCTTTATCAAATTCGATGTTGGCATGGATTTTTAATTCTTCCCCAATTATCAAATGCCCGCTTTCGGTGATATCATCGGCTAGAATTCCAAAGTCTTTTCTATCTAGCTTTCCGCTGATTTCAAAACCTGCTTTCATTTTACCAAAACCATCTTTTGCCTGTCCACCAAAAACAGCATCCAAGACAATTTCTCTGGTTACTGATTTGATGGTTATGTTTCCGGTGAGCTTATAATGATCTCCCTCTATTTTTTTGAGACTTGTTGAGCTAAAGTTAATTTCAGGAAACTGATCGGCATCTAAAAAATCTTTAGACTTGATATGCTCATCTCTTTCGATATTGTTCGTATCAAAACTATAAACATCAATAGACAAGGTTATTTCCGCAGTTTCAAAGTCGTCATTTTTTGTGGTCATCTTTCCGTTAAAAATCTTGAATGCTCCAGAAATATGAGAAATCACCAGATGCCTGATTCTAAATTCTATGTTTGAATGATCGGGATCAATAAACCAGTGTGTAGTAAAATTCATAATTATATTCTTTAGTGTGAGAATGGCTAAGTATAAATTTACGCATAGCGATTTTCATTTTATAAAAATAAATCGTGAATTGTTTGTTAAAGTTTATACTCTATGATGGTCCGGTTTCCAATTGATTATGCTCTTTTTGATGGCCTGTCCCGAAAGATTTTCCTGCAAGGCTCTTTTTGCCAGATTTACAAATTCTTCGTCGGGAGCAAATCTCAAGGCAAACAGTTGGCTGTCGGACAATCGATCTTCAATAAGTTCAAGCCTCTCGCCTGTCAATGTAAAATACCGATAATGCAGTTCCATCCTAACAATCCTGTCTTGCAATGTCAATGCATAATGCTGCCGTAGCATAAAAGCCAGCCAGAAAATTAACAGCAGTACAATGCTGATAAAAATCCAGATGGCCCTTTCTGCTTCTCTACTAAAGACAAAATAAATCGCTGTCCCGAGTAAAAGCAATAACAAGGGATACAAAACAAAATGATGCGGAGTATAGAAACGGATATGATTGGAATAGCTTTGCGGTTTCATAGGACAATAATTTAGTTATATCCTATAAAAATAATCAATTCCAGAGATAATTCCGTGTCCTGTTAACCTAAAACCGGATTCTCCAAATCCTGGAGAGAAGATTTTTTCAGTTCGATGCAGAATGTACTACTATCAATATACTCTGCTGCCGAGAAATCGAGCAGGTACATTTTTTTTCTGAAAAATCCATAAACGGTGAGTACTATTTTTTGTGACTCATCCGGCTTTTCAAGCAAGAAGTGTCTTTTTTCAGTAATTTTAGTTCCAACCTTATACCATAAAGCATTTCGGAACCTATAATCTAATATGATAAATTTATCTCCAAAAAAGTGTTTGTTGGAATAATTGGAGTAAATCAGCCTGATATTTTTATCGGTCCTAAAAAAGACCTTAATAATACGTGCGGCTACATTGGTCACAAATTCATATGTGATAGGTGAATCTGTAACTTTTTCTAAAGCTAAATTTTGCGGTTTCATTAATAAGAACTTAGGGGGTAGATTACAATAATAAGAACTATTTCTTAAAAATTAATTAAAAAATCGACGAAATACCAAAATACACCCCTAAATCACCTAATTATACTAAAATTCACAATCCTTTTTTAAATTATCCTAAGATTTATAGCACAAAAAAACCGCCTACAGGAGGCGGTTTATATTTAAAATTAATTGTAATAATTAATTTTTGATTAATCGTTTAACGATTGTTCCATTTTCTCCTTCCAGCTTCATGATGTAAACACCAGTAGCAGCTTTTTGAAGATCGATAGTATAGCTATCTGATGCATTGTTAAATTGCTTAGAATAAACTAACTGTCCGGAAACTGAATACACATTGATTGCATTAACATTTGTTTGGTTAGCAAACTGAATATTCACCAATCCGTTTGTAGGGTTTGGATATACAGAAACCGAAGCATTTTCAAATCCAGGAGTTGAAAGTGACGGAGCTATTGTTACCGTATAATCTTCCATTTCACCAAAATTGTTATCAGCAACTACTGGCCCACAAGCAAATTGGTGTCCAAAAGATGTCGCAGCAGACGCTGCAACAACAACTCTCATTCTGGTGTTACCCACCACTGCCGTTGCAGGGATTGTTATACTACCAGCAAGTGCTTCATTCAATCCTGTACCAATATAGTTATATTCTGCCTCTTCAAAAACTCCATTTCTGTTGTAATCAATCCAAACACCAACAGACTCATATAACCATCCTTCTCCAGACGGTCCTACAGAAACAGAAACCGGAATAGCCGACCCAATATTAAATACCGGAGGCGTAACTGAACCACTATAGTTAGTATATCCTGTTGTTGAATTTCCACAAGCTGTAGCATTGGTCATTGTCCCAATAGTAACATTAGTAATTACGTCACCGTCACCGCAATTGAAGTTGATAGCATTTGTACAGTAGCAAGCATCAACTGAATTTTGCGCTACAGAAATTGCTGTTGAAGTAGCGGTTAGACCACTCCCAGAACAAGTTATGATAACTCTATAAAAAGTAGCTTGTGTCTGACCCGTAACAGTATAATTTAATGAAGTCTGTGCGCTACCTATATTAGCCCATTGGTCTGTTCCTGTTGGAGAAGACTGCCATTGGTAAGAAAAACCAGCAGCTGGTGTCACACCAGTAGCATTCAAAGTAAAGGAAGTTTGCGGGCAAACAGAAGCTTGGTTAGAAGTTGCCGCACCCACCGCAGGAGTACCAGTACACGCTGTAGCCGGAACGATATTTACAGCATAATCTTCATACTCTCCATACCCTAGATAAGGCGCTGCACAAGAACTTGTTGCCGCAATAGCTTGTGCATATTGAGCTTTAACCCTCATTCTTGTATTTCCGCCGATAGCCGTAACCGGAACTGCAACAGATGTTGTAACTACAGAACCCGCAGCTGGTGAATTTCCAATAGCTGTAAATTCTGAAGCGTCAAAAGTCCCATCATGGTTATAATCAATCCATACCGCTACATACTGGGCTCCAATATGTGCCGGAATTGTTACCGAAATAGTATGCGATTGACCTGCTATAATGCTGGCTGCTGTTCCTGCAGTAAAATCATTGTACCCTTGTGTTCCGCAACCAGAATCATTATTAATCCCTGCAAAAGTAACATTTGCAATTTGATCACCTTCTGAACAGTTACCAGTTCCAGTCGTACAATACGTCTGAGATTGAGCTGTTGCTGATACCAATAAAAAAGTTCCAAAAAATAAACTTTTAATTTGTGTAAAGTTTTGTCTTACACCTGACAGTAATGTAGTTTTTTTCATGAAAAGTTATTTTCATGCAAATAACCCTAATACATTGATTAAGTTTCGTATTAAAAAATTATTTACATCGTTATACTTCACTAAGATATGAATTTTATTGTTAAAATAAAATTTTAAAAGCCAAAACAGACAACAAATCCCTAAACTTTAACATCTATCAAAACTTTTTAGCCAGAAATCAAGTGCCGCAAAACCTAATAATTTATTCTTACTTTTACCTCTACAAAAATTTCAAAATGAACGACACAATCATCACCATCATTGCTTTTATAATTGCCTTAGCCATAGGAATTTTTATTGGAAAAGCATTATTTTCCGCCAATGCAAAATCAGAAAAAGCCGGCCTTGAAGAAAGAGTAAACGGACTGATGTCCCAAATCGAACAATTAAGGCTACAACACCAGCAGGAAATCCGGAATGCAGAAAATCAACTGCAGCAAACGGCAATGGAACGAGAAAACCTCAGAGCCGAGAAAGAGGCGTTCGCTATTCAGCTTTCTAAAAAAGAGGTGGATTTCGAAAACTTATGGGAACGCAACAAAGAGCAGAAACAGGAAGTAGAACAACTTCAGGAAAAATTCACAAAAGAGTTCGAAAATCTCGCCAACAAGATATTAGAAGAAAAATCTTCAAAATTTACCGAGCAAAACAAGGAAAACTTAAAAAACATACTCTCTCCTCTTCAGGATAAAATTCAACTTTTTGAAAAAAAGGTCGAAGACACGCATAAAGAAAGCATTGATTATCATGCTGCTCTTCGTCAGCAAATACTAGGCCTTCGTGAAATGAACGAACAGATGAGCAAGGAAACCCTTAATCTTACCAAAGCGCTAAAAGGCGATAGTAAAATGCAAGGAAACTGGGGCGAACTTATTCTTGAAAGAGTACTTGAAAAATCAGGTCTTGAAAAAGGCAGGGAATATGAAGTACAGCAGAGTTTCGTAACCGAGGATGGAACACGCGTTTTTCCTGACGTAGTAATCAATCTTCCTGACGGAAAGAAAATGGTTGTGGATTCAAAAGTATCGCTGATTTCTTATGAAAGATACATCAATGAGGAAGATGACATCCTGAAAGCCTCATTTTTAAAAGAACATATAAATTCTATAAGAAGACACGTTGAACAGCTGGGCGCTAAAAACTATCATGACCTCTACCAAATAGAAAGCCCGGATTTTGTACTTCTTTTCATTCCGATGGAACCCGCATTTGCCATAGCACTCAACGAAGATGCTACTTTATACAACAAAGCTTTTGAAAAGAATATTGTAATCGTGACGCCTTCTACCCTTTTGGCTACTTTACGAACTATCGACAGCATGTGGACCAACCAGAAGCAACAAGAAAATGCTTTTGAAATTGCCAGACAAGCCGGTGCGTTGTATGATAAATTTGAAGGCTTTGTGAGCGACCTGGTAAAGATTGGCAAGAAAATGGACGAAGCCAAAACAGAATACCAAGGCGCAATGAACAAACTGTTTGATGGAAAAGGAAACCTTATCAACAGTGTAGAACGATTGAAAAAAATGGGAGCCAAAGCCAAAAAATCACTTCCGGAAAATATACTGAAAAGAGCTGAAACCGACGAAACCGAAAATTAATCCCTATTGAACATGGACAAAATCTATAAAACTCCGAAATCTTCACGAATCACGATTTCTGAATTGATGCTACCTTCACATTCTAACTTTAGCGGTAAGATTCATGGCGGTTATATCTTATCGCTCATGGATCAGATTGCGTTTGCCTGCGCTTCAAAATTCTCAGGTACTTATTGCGTCACGGCTTCTGTGGATACTGTAGATTTCCTAAATCCTATAGAAATTGGCGAATTAGTCACCTTGAAAGCTTCCGTAAATTATGTAGGCAACAGTTCGATGGTAATCGGTATTCGCGTTACGGCCGAAAATATCCAAACCCGAAAGATAAAACATTGCAATTCGTCCTATTTTACGATGGTCGCAAAAGACGATGCTGGTAAAAACGTTTCTGTACCCAGATTGACACTAACAACAGCAGAAGAAGTACGTCGTTTTTGCGATTCTTTGAGAAGAATCCGATCCAAAAAAGAACACAAGGAACAGGAAGAATTATTTGACCACACCTCACTGGATATGCTACAAGAGATTCAAAACATGGACATCAAAATCCATCTGTAAAAGGCTTTCAAACAATTTATTATCAAGGCTATAACTTTTTTACTATAAAACCATTTTCTTTATAGTTTTATTATATATTTGCTATATTATTTCCTAATTTTTTGATAGCAAATCTATGAAACAAAACTATTTTTTAAAGAAATCATTATTATTCTTACTTTTCTTTGCCTTTATTTCATGCGGTTCTGACAATGATTATACTCCTATTCCTGAACCGACTTCTCCGGTTGTAGTTGACCTTGCTTCTGTTCCTTATCCAAAGTTATCCGATTACAAATTTTTTGAAGGAACGATGAAAAATCAGGTCCCATCACTTGATGTATTACCGTATGAACCAGCCAGCCAACTTTTCACAGATTATGCTCACAAAAAGAGATTTGTTTGGATGCCTAAAAACACAAAAGCCGTATATGACGGTGATGGGAAAACATTGGTTTTTCCTGTAGGCGCAGCATTGATCAAGACTTTTTATTATGACAATGTACAGCCTAATAATACTACCCGGATTATTGAAACTCGAATCATGATTCGAAAAGAAGAAGGCTGGATTTTTGCTAACTATATATGGAATGCAGAACAGACCGAAGCCACTCTTGACACAAACGGTAGTTTTACAGATATAACATGGATGGAAGGTGGAACTATAAAGAATGCGAACTATCGCATTCCGTCATCTGCTGGTGGAGAATGTCTTACTTGCCACAAATCAGTCGATAAGGCGCTACCAATTGGGCCAAAACCTCAAAACCTGAACTTTGCAATAAACTATGGTTCAGGCAGTAAAAATCAATTAGAAAAATGGGCAGAAGTAGGCTATCTGGATAACAACTACCCAAGAAACATTGTATCGACTGTGCGTTGGAACGATACCTCACAACCTCTAGAAAAAAGAGTACGCTCATACATTGATATTAATTGTGCTCATTGTCACCAGGAAGGCAGCCATTGCTCCTACCGTGACATGCGTTTTGCCTTCAGCGAAACTTCAAACATAGCCAACATGGGTGTTTGTATGGTTCCTGTAGACAATGTTGGTAGCGGATTATCACATATTGTAACACCGGGAACGCCTGAAAGATCAGTGCTGTCTTTCCGAATAGAATCTGTAAACGAATCAACACGAATGCCTTTACTAGGAAGAACTATTGTCCATGAGGAAGCTGTCCAAATGATTAACCAATGGATAAGTTCTTTAGACACAAGATGTAACTAACAACAAACAAACAAACAACAAATTATGAAAAAAAAATTACCCCAAATTATCTTAGCCTTTTCCGCTTTTTTTGCTCAGGCACAAGATAATTGTCAATCTGCCCTTACTATTACTCCGGGAAGATACACTATTACCCAAATTGATGGAGCTGCTAACACTAATGCTATTTGTGCCGGAACCATGGCTGCAACAAACGCTGAATGGTATAAGTATACACCCACTACAAATACTATAGTAACTATCACAACTGACCTTCTTGTTAATATTGGCGGAGATACCCGATTTCATATTTATAGAGGTAGCTGTGGAGCCTTGACTTGCTCTGGCGGTGATGACGATAGTGGAAATTTAGGAAATGGCTATTTGTCTGCCTATACTTTTAATGCCATAGCAGGAACTACCTATTATATTGTTTTTGATAATAGATGGCGAGCCACTGGTTTTGATTTTGTTGTGGCAGAAGGATCTTATACTCCGGAACAGCCAGAAGTGCCAGGACAAATTGTTCGATTTACAACCCAAACCATTTCTCTTACAGGTTCCTATAAAAACTGTGTCGTGGATATGAATGGTGATTATCTGGATGATATTGTCGGTATCAGCACCAATAGCCTAAATATCCTTTATCAAAATAGTGCTGGTGGATTTACTTCAGCCAATGTACCTACTACACCAATTACCTTTTTGCCTTCATGGAGTGTTACTGCTGCAGATTTTGACAAAAATGGCTATAATGACTTAGTAATGGGAGCTGGTAATGGTGTGACTTTCTTGAAAGCTAATAGCAACGGAACAGCCTATACAGCAATTTCAGGACCTCAATCCATATTCAGTCAGCGTTCTAATTTTGTAGATATCAATAACGATGGACATCTTGATGCTTTTGTTTGCCATGACGTAAATCCTAATGTTTATTATATTAATGATGGAAACGGAAACCTGGTCTTCCATCAAGGAGGTATGGGTGACTATCCGAATGGAGGAAATTACGGTTCTATCTTCGTTGATTATGACAACGATGGCGACCAGGATCTTTTTATTGCAAAATGCAGAGGCGGTAACGTTGCGGCTAGTACTGATGAATTGCACAGAAATAACGGAAACGGAACTTTCACCAACGTAGCTGCTGCTGCAGGATTAGCTGACCCGGATCAATCATGGTCAAGTGCTTTTGGTGATTTTGACAATGACGGCTATATGGATGTCTTGATTGGTTCAAATGCCAGTGGAACGTCACAAAAACTGATGCGTAATAATAAGGATGGTACGTTTACCAATGTAACTGCCGGATCAGGATTTGACACTTATAATGAAATGGGAAGAGAATATATTGCCCGTGATTTCAACAACGACGGATTTATCGATGTTTATGGACCAGGCGGTATTATAATGATTAATAATGGCGACTGGACATTCACAAAATCAGGCGGAGCTCCTCCTTCTCCTAATGGTTCTATTGGAGATTTAAACAATGATGGTTTTCTTGATGTACAGATATTAAACACCATCTACCTCAACGAAGGAAATGATAACAACTGGATTACAATCAACCTTAAAGGTATTCAAAGCAACAGCAATGGTATTGGAGCAAGAATTGAACTTTACGGAACTTGGGGCAAGCAAATCAGAGATGTAAGAAGCGGCGAAGGTTTTGAATTTGCCAATACGCTTAACACACATTTTGGAATAGGTGAAGCCACAGCAATTGAAAAAGTGGTTATCAAATGGCCTTCTGGATTAGTAGAGGTCATTTCAAATCCAACTAAAAATTCCAGACTGCTTATTACCGAAGGAGCTACTTTAGGCATATCTGAAGCCAACAGCAGTATGTTTGTGATTTATCCAAATCCGGCATCTCATCAAATCCGAATCCAGCTTAATGAAATGAAATATGACATTACGGATGCGAAAATATATGACTATAACGGAAGAATGGTTTCTGATGTAAAGATTAAAGACAATACTATCGATATCCAATCCTTATCTGTAGGAAACTATATGATGGTTTTACAAAATAGCAACGGTGAAAAATACTCACAAAAATTCATCAAAAAATAATAATCTTAAATAAAAAAATCCCGAACAGTGTTCGGGATTTTTAGTTTAAAACGCGAACTGGTTGATTCCTAAATTAGAAATCCAACCCTATATCATACTTCTTGATAAAACTAAAAAACATCGTAAAGAATAGAATGTAACAATTACCTAAAAACCAATCTATGAAACAGCATTATAACAAAAAACTCCCCCTGTTTATCCTTTGCCTTATGGCATTTGTAAGCAGAGCACAAGATAATTGCGAATCTGCATTGGAAATTACCCCTGGAATGTATTTAGTAGACCAAATCAATGGAAATGCCAATCCATATGGAATTTGCGCAGGAATCGGCACGGCTACAAACAGCGAATGGTACAAATACATACCCTCAACAAGTACTTCAGTAACCGTAACAACAGACCTGCAAGTTAATAGAAACAAAGACACTCGTTTTCATATTTACAAGGGCAGCTGTGGCGCATTGACTTGTGTAGGCGGCGATGACGACGGTGGAAATACCGGAACCGGACTTTTAGCAAGATACGCCTTCAATGCTACCGCCAACGCAACTTATTACATAGTTTTTGATAATAAATGGCAAAGCATCTCCTTTAATTTTCTCATAGTAGAAGGGGCATACACTCCCGAACCGTCGACAGTACCAGAAGAAATCGTTGGATTTACTCGACAAACCATAGCCTTAACCGGCAGTTATAAAAACTGCGTTGCAGATATGAATGGTGATTATCTGGATGACATTGTTGGCATCAGTAGCTCTAGTCTTAACATTCTTTATCAAAATAGCTCTGGCGGGTTTACTCCAGCAACCATAACAATCCCTACTGTTAACAATATGCCCTCATGGAGCGTTACTGCAGGCGATTTTGACAAAAATGGTTATAATGACTTAGTATTTGGAGGTGGCAGTGGTGTGACTTTCTTGAAAGCCAACAATACTGGCAACGGCTACACGAAAATATCAGGACCTCAATCTATATTCTGTCAGCGTTCCAATTTTGTAGACCTCAATAACGATGGAAATCTTGATGCTTTTGTTTGTCACGATATAAATCCTAATGTTTATTATATTAATGACGGAAGCGGAAACCTTGTCTTCCACCAAGGTGGCATGGGCGATTATCCAAACGGAGGAAATTACGGTTCTATTTTTGTTGATTATGACAATGACGGCGACCAGGACCTCTTTATTGCAAAATGTAGAGGCGGTAACGTTGCGGCCAGTACTGATGAATTGCACAGAAATAACGGAAACGGAACTTTTACCAATGTAGCAGCAGCTGCAGGATTAGCTGATCCGGATCAATCATGGTCAAGTGCTTTTGGCGATTTTGACAATGACGGCTATATGGATGTCTTGATTGGCTCAAATGCGGGTGGAACAGCACAAAAACTGATGCGTAATAATAAGGATGGCACGTTTACCAATGTAACTGCCGGTTCTGGATTTGACACCTATAACAATATGGGAAGAGAATATATTGCCCGTGATTTTAACAACGACGGATTTATTGATGTTTATGGGCCAGGTGGTATCATAATGATTAACAATGGTGACTGGACATTCACAAAATCTGGTGGAGCTCCTCCTAATGGCGCTATTGGAGACTTGAACAATGATGGTTTCCTTGATGTCCAAACAGCAAACATCGTCTATTTCAACAACGGAAATGACAGCAACTGGATTACAATCAACCTTAAAGGCATTCAAAGCAATAGCAATGGTATTGGAGCAAGAGTAGAACTTTACGGAACTTGGGGCAAGCAAATCAGAGATGTAAGAAGCGGCGAAGGTTTTGAATTTGCCAATACGCTCAACACGCATTTTGGAATAGGAGAAGCCTCAGTAATTGAAAAAGTAATTATCAAATGGCCTTCTGGATTGGTAGATGTAATCGAAAATCCATCTAAGAATTCCAGACTGCTAGTTACTGAAGGTTCTACTTTAGGCGTATCTGAAGCCAATAGCAGTATGTTTGTGATTTATCCGAATCCGGCATCTCACCAAATCCGAATCCAGCTCAATGAAATGAAATATGACATTACGGATGCTAAAATCTATGACTATAACGGCAGAATGGTTTCTGATGTAAAAATCAAAGACAACACTATTGATATACAATCCTTATCTGTAGGAAACTATATGATGGTTTTACAGAATAGCAATGGTGAGAAATACTCCCAGAAGTTCATTAAAAAATAAAGAATACTTTAATCAATAAAAAATCCCGAATAATGTTCGGGATTTTTTTATTTGGTTCGTTTAGGATTATTCTACTATCAACGTTTTTGTTGCGTTTCCATAATTTGTCCTAACAACCACCATATAAGAACCTGTAGCCAAACCTGAAGTACTAATTGTAGTCTGCGAATCTGAAACAGCTTGTACTTTGATCAGCTTACCTAAATTGTCATATACTTTAATTTCACATTCTGAAACAAAATCAGGAAGTTCTACTGTTGTAAAACCTTTAGCAGGATTAGGGTATAGCTTAAACGATTCAGCAGTAAAGCTCTCCGTTCCTAGTGCAAAATTAGCCATCGTAGCTCCACTATTTCCCGATCCGTGATAACCCATAGCTAAACTTCCTGGTCTATGTGCCCAAGCCAGATTGAGCGCCTGAGCCGAAGCACTAAAAGTATAATCATTTGAATCTCCCGTATCACGTGCACGTGTTGCCGTTACAGTTCTTACGCCTGCGTTGATTGTATTGGAGGTCACCGTCCAATTTTGGTTGGCATCCAAAGGCGGCGTAGCACCTATTCCGGCAAATGTTCTGTCTGTCATATTAGTTCCATCAAAAATCACTACATCGCTTCCATTATCATTCATAGATGTTGCATTAAAAGACAATCCCAGCCAATCTGTTGACGGGCCAACAAAAGTAAGCGTAACCAAACTGCTGGTTACATCTACCTTAGCGGTAAATCCGGTTGTCAAAGTCACCGTTCCCGTGCTGTAGGTCTGGGCCGTCAAACTGAAACCCGAAAGGAGTATTGCAAAAAAGGCTAAAGTAGTTTTTCTCATATCATTTTGTTTTTAGGATTTGTATCAGCTTATCATCATTGGACAATATCGCATAATCAATTGCCGAATTTCCTCGATTGTCTTTGGCATGCGGATCTGCTTTTGCTTTTATGAGGAAATCTGCAACTTCATAATTTTTAAAAATAGAAGCATAGATCAAAGCGGTAGTTCCGTTAGAATCCGGAATATTTGGGTCAGCTTTTTTTTCAAGCAATTTTTTTACTATTCCTACATTTCCTTTTACGGTAGCGGCCATCAGAGCCGTACCCATACCACTCACCGCATTGATATCTTTTACATGTTGAATCAAAAAATCAGCAACCTCAACATTTCCTCTATAACAGGCCAAAATAAGCGGAGAATAACCTTCAGGAGATACATCATTAATACAATCCGGGCTGTGCTTCATCAACGTTTTTGCCTCATCGACTGTTCCGGTTCGGGCTACATTGAAAATGTCTTTTTGGGAAAAGACAGTTGTGGTTAAAAAGAAAAGAAAAAGAAGAAAAGTAGTTTTTCTCATAGGCTGCTTATTAAACCAAAAAAGTGATATAAAATAAAATTACTATTAAATTACAACAAATATAAATAAAAAATTATCTTTTTTACTTAATAATAAGCTACAAATCAGTTAATTATTTGATTTAATTTAAAACAAAATGAGGCGTTTTTTAGTAAAAATAAAAGCCTCCAGATTGGAAGCCTTACTATCAATGCCAAGATATTTATTCCTGGAAACAATTGTTTATTTTGAATTCTTTAGTGTCTTTAAATACAGCAAAACATCTTCTTTATAACTGGCTCCAATAGGAATTTCAATGTTATTAACTTCAATTTCGTTTATTGTAAAGGCAGTAATTTTGGAAGTGTTTATAATAAAGGATCTATGGATTCGTAAAAAATGATCTCCATTTAATTCTTCTTGAATATCCCCAATTTTATATTTAGAAGTAATATTCTTATCGCCTACCGTATTGATTTTTATATAATCTTTTAGGCTTTCAATATAGACAATGTCGTTTGTATTGATTTTGTAGTTTTTGATTCCTGACTTTACCAAAATAAATTCATCAGGTACCGATTCTTTAATTTTTACTTCATTTTTGGCGTTTTCGCTTAAAAACTTGTCAACCGCTTTTAAGAAACGCTCAAAAGTAATAGGCTTGAGAAGATAATCGACAACGCCCAAATCATAGCCTTCAATCGCATATTCCCTATAGGCAGTAGTCAGTATGGTTTTAGGTGGATTTTTTAGATTTTTCAAAAATTCAATCCCCGTAATATTTGGCATTTTTATATCAATAAACAACAAGTCTATTCTTTGCAAATTCAATATCTCAAATGCTTTTAATGCCGTATTGCAGGTCGCAACAACTTCCAGGTTGTCTATTTTGGCAATATGCTTTTCAATTAATCGAATTGCAAGCGGTTCATCATCAACTACCAGACATTTAATTTTCATAAGTTGTTGTTTTGATTGATTTGTAAAACTACTGAAAACGAATTTACAGCTTGTTTGATATCTAATGAATAATTTTCAGGATAAATCAGGTCCAGCTGTTTTTTTATGTTGGTCAACCCTATTCTATCTTTATCCTTGCTTACATAATCGCTTGAAACTGTATTTGAAATTTTAAATGTAAAAACCTCTTTTGCTTGCATGATAGAAATCCAGATTTTTGGAGAACCGCTATCTTCACCCGCACCATGCTTAAAGGCATTTTCTACCAATGACAAAAGCAATAATGGTGGAATTTGTATATCATTTTCAATATCTGTATCAAAAGT
Organism: Flavobacterium microcysteis; assembly: GCF_006385255.1. Lineage (GTDB taxonomy): Bacteria > Bacteroidota > Bacteroidia > Flavobacteriales > Flavobacteriaceae > Flavobacterium > Flavobacterium microcysteis. Next base: position 16,359 of record NZ_VFJE01000048.1, on the reverse strand, counting down.
AATTTCTAGTCTATCGTCATATCTCAATTTTTCCAATTCGATATAGTTTTTCAACAGCTCTATTTCGCTTGATAAGGTCACGACCTGATTATTGCATTTATACAGGACATGGTCCAGAATATCTGACAACTTCCCAATGGCACTAGCTGTCTTAGGCGAATTGTCTAATGAGAGTGAATAAATATTGTTAAGCGTATTGAATAGAAAGTGCGGATTTAATTGCGCCTTCAACATCTTTAGCTCCGTTTCAGTTTTTTTCTGCTCCAACTGCCTTAGTTCGCTTTTTTTCTGCTCGTTATTGATAACGTATTTCACAAATAAAAACTGAAAGGAAATTGAAAAAACCGCAGGAAAATATTTAGCCACCAGTGAATTGATATCTGTCAGGATTTCATAAACAGACTCTTGTACAAAAGGAGGCGTTCTGACCAGTTCTTCACCAACATGAATAGTCAAAAAACGGGCAAGAGCAGAAAACAAATAAGCCGATAATAGGAATAAAATTACAGAGAGGAAATACTTCTTTTTTAATACAAATTTTGGAATCAGATAATAGGCCAAAAAATAAGAAGCCAGCATTTGCGGTATATGAATGCAAAAATTGAACAGCAAAATCACCCAAACCGGATCATTGTGTTCATCTAACAAACCTGCCGGAACGAAAGTTATTACAATAATCAGCCAGAATAGGACATGCTGTGCCACTCTATGATTCCGAACATATTCCGATATTTTCTTAAAATAATCCATCGCTAAAAAAAACTAAAGATAATCAAGAACAATTTAAATTCAATCGCAGTCGACAAAAACGCAATTTTGACTCCTGAATATTCTATTTTTAGTCTTAAACACCATTTTATTGGCAAAAAACAGCTTTTCACCTATAAAAATACGGTTTCTATCTATGCTAATTTTCCGCTTCATAAAACATCCAATCTTTGCCTTGTAATTCTAAACCAAAGCGTGATGAAAAAAATATTTTTTATAGGAATCCTTCTCTCCTTTACGGCTATTTATTCTCAGGAAAAACAGAAGACAATAACTATTAGCGGAAAAGTAATAGAGAAAAAGACAGCTACTGCATTAGAGTTTGCTACCATAACTTTAATAAATAGTCTGGATGGTCAATCTACTGCCGGAACAATAACGGACAGTAAGGGAAATTTTAGTTTTAAAGCGACTACCGGAAAATACACTATTAAAGCGGAGTTTATTGGTTTGGAAAGCAGTACTCTTGAAAATTTTGATTTACAAAACGATCAGGTCTTGCCAACATTTATGCTGGAAGAGGCTGCTACCCAACTCGAAACTATTGAAATTCAAGCAGAAAAAACTACTATAGAACACAAATTAGACAAAAAGGTCTTTAATGTAGGTAGCGACCTGGTTTCAAAAGGTGGAAATGCAACCGACATCCTAAACAACGTACCTTCTGTGAGTGTAAATTACAATGGTGCAGTCAGCTTGCGTGGCAATACAGGTGTTCGAATTTTGATTAATGGAAAACCTTCCGTTTTAACTGCCAATAATGGATTGGAACAGATACCAGCAGAGAGTATCGAAAAAGTGGAAGTAATTACCAATCCATCATCCAAATACGATTCTCAAGGAACAGCCGGCATTATCAATATCGTTTTAAAGAAAAACAAAAACAAAGGATTTGGCAGCTCTGTTCAGGTCACAACCGGAATTCCAGACAATCATGCTCTAGGTTACAACGTAAATTATAAAAACAAAAAGATCAATATCTTTTCAGATTTAAGATACCAATATATCAATTTCCCAAGTAATGAATCCAGCTCCAGGGCCACTTACAATGGTAACATTATTGATTCGTATTTGGACGGGAATGTTGACAGAGACAGAACAAACAGAACGTTTACGACTTACCTGGGTGGCGACTATTATTTTAATGACAAGAACATGATTACGCTGAGTTACTTTTACAGAAACAATACCAGCAAGAATTCGGTTGATTATGGTTTTACTTATTTAGATGAGAATCGCAACCCTGAGCGTATTGTTAGTGCTAAGGAAGCCTATAAAGAGCCACAGACCGCCAATCAGATTGAATTGAACTATATCAAGACCTTTGCCAAAGAAGGCCAAAAATTCACCATCAACCTGCAATATGACTTTTGGAACGATGATGAAAACGAATCGATTGCAGAACAGGAAATCTTTCCGGTTGTCTTGCCTGTCAGAGCATTAAAAAGTAGAAATATTGAAAGCAGCAAAGACTTTCTGTTCCAATCGGATTATAACTTACCGATTAATGAAAAATCCAAACTTGAATTCGGAATAAAGGGTGAAATCAGAAGAATCAACAGCGATTATCAGGCCTATGACAATAATGTTATTGTTGACAGTTTAAACAATGTATTGCATTATGACGAAAGAATCATTGGTGCCTACGTGCAATATGGAAGCAGCATTAAAAAACTTAATTATTTATTAGGCCTTAGAATAGAAGATTCAAACACAGGAAGCAATGACAGGATCAACCGGTTTAACATCGATAAGAAGTATACTGATTTTTTCCCTACAGCCCACTTCACTTATGAAATCAATGATGTTTTCAATATCCAATTGAGCTATAGCCGACGTATCAACCGTCCGGGTTTCTGGCAGCTCAATCCGTTTGGTGGAATTGCAGACAGAAGAAACATCCGAATTGGAAATCCTGATTTAGATCCGGTATATACCAATTCTTATGAGCTTGGGACATTAATAAAATGGGGCAAAGTCACTATCAATCCAAGCGTGTACCATCAATATTCAAAAAACATTTTTGAAGACATCCGCTATACAAATTCCGATGGTTTTCTAGTAGATCAGGCCATAAATTTCGGGACAGAAAGCAGAATTGGAACAGAAATCAGCTTTACCTATTCTCCCTTAAAGTGGCTGACATTAACCGGAGAAGTGAACTACTATACCTTTAAACAAAAGGGACTACTTAATGTTTCTGACCAAAATTTCATTTCAAAACAAAGTACAAGAATCAAATTTTCTACATGGAACTTTCAAACCAATTTTAATTATTTAGGACCTACCAGTAGTGGCCAATACAGCTCGAAATCGCAATATTGGGTTAATCTCGGAATGGGAAAAGATATCTGGAAAGAAAAAGCCAGTATTACATTAAGAGCAGACAATATCTTTGATTCCCGAATTTCAAAAGGAGTTGCAAGAGGAACTGACTATGCCTGGGATTATAACTACAGAAGTCCTGGCCCTAGAGTATCTGCTACATTTACATATCGATTGAATAGAAAAAAGAGCGACAGAGATCGTTTGCCTGACTAGCAAAAACAAAAATCCCGACCATATGAGTCGGGATTTTTTTATTATTTACTTAAGTACATTTTGCGTCGGCTATACAGCTCATAAAACTGATCGTCTTTCAGATCGTCAATAAACAAAATGCTTTCTCCTGTAGATTTCATTTCCGGGCCAAGTGCCTTGTTAACTCCTGCAAATTTGCTGAAAGAGAAAACCGGCTGTTTTATGGCATACCCTTTCAGGTGAGGATTAAAGTCAAAATCGGTTACTTTATTATGTCCCAGCATTACTTTAGTCGCATAATTCACATAAGGCTCACCGTAGGCTTTTGCGATAAACGGAACCGTTCTGGATGCTCTCGGGTTGGCTTCGATGATATAAACCATATCATCTTTAATAGCAAACTGGATATTAATCAAACCTACCGTCTTTAAAGCCAAAGCGATTTTCTTCGTATGATCTTTAATCTGCTGCATTACGAACTCACCTAAATTGAACGGTGGCAAAGTAGCATTAGAATCTCCTGAATGCACTCCACAAGGTTCTATATGCTCCATGATTCCGATGATGTAGACATTTTCACCGTCGCAAATTGCATCGGCTTCAGCCTCAATCGCACCATCCAAATAATGATCCAGTAACAGTTTATTTCCAGGAATACTACGCAACAAATCGATTACGTGTTCTTCCAGTTCTTTTTTATTGATAACGATTTTCATTCCTTGTCCGCCAAGCACATACGATGGTCTAACCAACAAAGGAAAATCTAGTTTATCTGCCAAAGCCGAAGCTTCATCAGCCGTTTCTGCAATACCAAATTGAGGGAACGGAATCTTCAGTTCTGTCAAAAGCTCAGAGAAACGCCCTCTGTCTTCAGCTAAATCCAAAGCGTCAAAACTTGTTCCTATAATCTTGATTCCGTATTTAGAAAGTTTTTCTGCCAGTTTTAATGCAGTCTGACCACCTAACTGTACAATTACGCCTTCCGGTTTTTCATGTTGGATAATATCGTAGATATGTTCCCAGAAAACAGGCTCGAAGTATAATTTATCTGCTGTATCAAAATCAGTCGAAACCGTTTCTGGGTTACAGTTAATCATTATCGTTTCGTAACCGCATTCTTTAGCTGCTAAAACTCCATGTACGCAGGAATAATCAAACTCAATCCCTTGTCCGATACGGTTTGGACCTGATCCAAGAACGACAATTTTCTTTCTGTCGGTTACTGTACTTTCGTTATGCACATATCGTTTTCCGTCAGCCGTTTCGATTTCCGCTTCAAACGTTGAATAGTAATATGGCGTTTTTGCAGTAAACTCGGCAGCACACGTATCAACCAGCTTATAAACACGATTGATATTCATGTCCTCACGTAGCTTGTGTACCTGACTTTCAAGACAACCTATCATATGGGCAATCTGTCTGTCAGCAAAACCTTTCTGTTTGGCTTCCAACAATAATTCTTTTGGAAGCGTATCTATTTTAAAGTTGGAAATTTCTTTTTCCAACGTATATAATTCTTCGTATTGTTTCAGGAACCACATATCGATTCTCGTGATTTCATGAATCCTGCTCAACGGAATACCCATTTGGATAGCATCATAAATCACAAAAACACGATCCCAACTTGCGAAAGTCAGTTTTTCGATAATCTGCTCATAGTTGGTATAGCCTTTTCCGTCAGCTCCCAAACCATTTCTTTTGATTTCTAACGATTGTGTAGCCTTATGTAGCGCTTCCTGGAAAGAACGGCCAATACCCATCACCTCACCTACTGATTTCATCTGAAGTCCTAACGTTCTGTCTGCTCCTTCAAATTTATCAAAGTTCCAACGTGGTATTTTTACGATTACATAATCCAAAGTTGGCTCAAACAAAGCTGAAGTCGACTTTGTAATTTGATTTTGCAGTTCATCCAAGTGATACCCTAAAGCCAGTTTTGAAGCAATCTTAGCAATTGGGTAACCCGTTGCTTTTGACGCCAAAGCTGAAGAACGGGACACACGTGGATTGATTTCGATGGCTACAATATCTTCTCTTTCATCAGGAGAAACGGCAAACTGCACATTACATCCGCCTGCAAAATTTCCAATGCTTCGCATCATTTTGATAGCCATGTCACGCATCTTTTGGAAAGTTGCGTCAGATAATGTCATTGCCGGAGCTACCGTAATCGAATCACCTGTATGGATTCCCATTGGGTCCATATTTTCAATAGAACAGATGATTACGACATTATCATTTTTATCTCTTAAAAGTTCTAATTCGTATTCTTTCCAGCCAAATAAGGCTTTATCAATAAGTACTTCGTGTATAGGAGAAGCTTCTAATCCTTTAGTAAGCAGGTCGTCAAAATCTTCTTTCTTATGTACGAAAGCTGCACCGGTTCCTCCTAACGTAAACGACGGGCGTATTACCAATGGAAAGCCAAATTCTTGTGCGATTTCTTTTCCTTGCAAGAAAGAAGTTGCTGTTCTTGCAGGTGCTGCAGGAATTTCAATTTTCTCAAGCAATTGCTTAAACTGTTCACGATCTTCGGTAATATTGATCGCATTGATGTCCACTCCAATCAATTTGACACCAAAATCTGCCCAGATTCCTTTTTCATCAGCTTCAAGACATAAATTCAAAGCTGTCTGTCCACCCATTGTTGGCAAAACAGCATCAATCTGCGGATGTTCTTTAAGGATTTCGATAATAGACTTGGTAGTCAGTGGCTTTAAATAAACGTGGTCAGCCATTGACGGGTCTGTCATGATTGTAGCTGGATTGGAATTGATCAGGATGACTTCAATTCCTTCTTCTCTGATGGATCGTGCGGATTGTGAACCAGCATAATCAAACTCGCAGGCCTGTCCGATGACGATTGGACCTGAACCGATGATCAAAACTGATTTGATTGAATTGTCTTTTGGCATGTTGTTGTGTGTTGTTGTAGTTAATCCTGCCAGGGCGAGCCCTGACCTATTTTAATTTAGCGACAAGGTATAAAAAAAGGCGGTACTAAAACAAGTAACGCCTTTATCGATGTTTATTCAAACATTATTTTTTGTGTCTTGGTTCAGAAGAAACAGTCAATTTATGTCTTCCTTTAGCTCTTCTACGAGCAAGCACTTTTCTTCCATTGGCAGTAGCCATTCTATCCATAAAACCGTGCTTATTTCTTCTTTTTCTTTTCGATGGTTGAAACGTTCTTTTGCTCATTGCTTTATATCTTTAAAAATCTTAATTAAATATCTTTTCTATAGGTTCGAAATCAATAGCTATTCCAAAACCGAGTGCAAATATACGAAGTCTTTTTTTTCTGGCAAGTAGTTTTATAAAAATATTTTTAATTGATTTTATTACCTTTGCGACTCAAATATACAAAATTATGTTCCATAGAAATATTAAACTCATCTTAGCCGGACTAATTATCGCTACCGGAATTTGGCAATTTACAGAAAACAGTATTGGAAACGGGATCTTTCTTATTCTGTTATCACTAGTCTTTATATTACTTTATTTTAAAAATGAATTTATCTTACTGGCTTTCCTTAAATTGAGAAAACAGGATTTTGCAGGAGCTCAGAAATGGTTAGCCTATATCAAGAACCCTGAAACTGCATTGGTAAGAAAACAACAAGGATATTACAACTACCTTCACGGATTGATGCTTTCGCAAACGAACCTGATGCAGGCTGAGAAACATTTCAAAAAAGCGGTGGAATTGGGATTATCAATGGACATGGACCTTGCCGTTGCTAAATTAAATCTTGCGGGTGTTGCAATGTCCAGAAGACGAAAAATTGAGGCTACGAACTTATTGAACGAAGTCAAAAAATTAGACAAGCAGAATATGCTTAAGGATCAGATTAAGATGATGAAGGAACAGATGAAGAAAATCTAAAGAAAATATATTCATAAAAAAAGCCATACTGAGTGTATGGCTTTTTTTATGGGTTTTATTTAATATCCTGCTGTAGGAATTTCAATTACGTATTTCTTTTTAGTTGGATTTGCCAATTTTCTGTCACGCAACCACGGGTTGTGGATTTTCAAAATCTTATAATTGATGCCTTGTGATTTTGCAAAAGAAGCCAAATCTGTTATTGAGCTGTCAATTTCCAATTTTCTTGTTGGGATAGCCTGATACAATTCTGCCGGCGCTATATCAAAACCGTATTGAACCGGGTTTTTCATGATTTGTTTTAAAGCCAAAATCCTGAAAACATAACGGGCTGTCTCATCTGTCAGAAGCAAATCATAATAATTTGTAACTCCCTGAATTGTGATTTGCTTATTTACACCTCCAAAGCCTCCATTATAGGAAGCTGCTGCCAGCGTCCAGCTACCAAATTTTTTATAGGCATCCAGCAAATATTTACAAGCTGCTTCTGTTGATTTTTCTAAATGATATCTTTCATCAACGCCATCATTTACCTCCATACCTCTTTCTTTTGCTGTATCAGCCATAAATTGCCAGAAGCCTTTGGCTCCAGCAGAGGAAGTTGCATTCATTAATGCACTTTCAGCCACAGCCAAATATTTAAAATCATCTGGAACACCATTCTTTTTCAAAATAGGTTCTATAACCGGAAAAAAGCGGTTGGCTCTTTTTATAATCAAAAGCGTGGAAGCATCCAGATTTGCATTGACTAATAGTTCTCTATCCAAACGTTCTTTTACATCAATAATATTAAGCGGTGTTTTTTCACCTGCAAAATCAATTTCTGCAGGAAAAAAATATCCTTTTGTTACCGGAGCCTTATCTCCTATTTTTTCATCGGAAACCGCATGGATTAAAATCCCACTTACCAAAACAACCGAGGCTATCAAGCCAGTCTTTTTCATCAATTTCATAGTCTTTAGTCTTTGTATTTTTGTAAACCTACAAACATTTTTTTAATTTTTATACTCCTGCTATAATTTTAGGAAGGTGCTCGTTCAGCCATTTGAACTTGGTAATAATCATAATATGCGTTCCACCTTTCACCGGGATGAAATCCTTGATGTATTTAGGAGGAAAAACTTCGTCTTCATCACCATGAATATGAACTACTTGCCCATCAGGTTCTGCCCTGTCCCACAGAATAATCTGCTCTAAAGCCCAGTCCAGGTATTTTTTGTCTCTCATGGAAAGAAATTTTTCATAAAGCTTTAGCTTTTTATTCATCTTATCGTTTCCAAAAGAAAATTTAGCAAAGGTTTCAACATTTTGCATCAGTCCGGTCGGGAAAAACTTGTAAGCTTTAATCGACTTTGCCACCTTCATCCTTCTCGGGAATTCAGTATTGCTTTTGACGCTTGAAATAATAATAACCTTTCTCGGATTTACAAACTTCGCCATTTCCTGAACCAAAACCCCTCCAAAAGACACGCCTATCAGTACCGGATTTTCATGTTTGATTTCTTTTGCTGTCCGCTCTGCATAATGCGCAAGGCTTTCACCATCAAGTGGAAGCGTCCATTCTAAAAGATGGATTTCAAACTGATCTTCCGGAAGATGAATTCTTTCAAAAATGGTTGAGCTTGCCGCCATACCCGGCATAAAATACACTGGAATTTTCTCCATCATAATTGTTTTAACGCTATCATAACAGCAACAAAAGGTTTTTATTACGAAATTTGTATAAAATTATGGTTTTTATACCAAACACCTCTTCTCAACATTTTAAATAATCGATAAGTTATGAAGCGCCGATGTTTTTTTAAAATCAAAACTCATGCCGTTTAAACCTTCGATACCACTACAATATCTTTATTTGAATTATGGAAATTAAAGACAATACTTTTTCAAGACAGTTTGAAGCCCATATTGACGGAAAACTAGTTGCAATTGAATATTCTTTTCAGGAGAAAAAAATATTCCTGACAAAAATACTCACTCCCGATCCCTTTGAGAATGACGAATTTATAAATGACTTCCTAAAAGAAATCATGTCGATTGCAGAACAGCGTAAATTAAAAGTCGTTCCAATACATCCAAAAACGGCAGCCTTTTTCAGAAAAAATCCTGTCTACAAAGAATTACTCCCTCCGGGAATCCGCATTTAATCTAGCGAGTCTAGCTAAGTTTATTAGCCACAGATTAAAATAATTATACCGATTTATGTTTTCTCTAAACAAGAAAAACATAAAAAACCTTAATCTTCAATGACTTTCTCTTTGCGGCTCTGCGTCTTTGCGAGCAATTATTTTCACGCAAAGACGCAGAGCCGCAAACATATCGAATATATTTTTGTTGTAAAGTTTCTGACAATCCATTATTTTTATCGGATGACGGAAGAAAATCTTAAAATTCTTAGCTTCTTCGAAAACATCGAGAAATATTACGGGTGCAAAACCGAAATCACGGAAGGACTGTATAGTCTCCAAGATAGTTTTGACCACCATTCTACTACATGGAATTTATCCGAATTTACGCTTATCCGTTCTGGTTATAGAAAAACCGGCGACCGAATGATGATGGAGGGTGAAAAGATGTATTTTGAAATTTCTGCAGCCCTAATTGTGAGCTTTAAGCAAACCGGCAGGAATTCTTTTGAGTTTATCGAGAAATATGGGGAATCTGTTTTTAGAATTACTAAAATCCGATTCCATTATAAGTATTAAAAAAGCCTAATCTAAATTAGGCTTCAATATTTAAAAATTCCATTCTGACCATTCCATCTTCATCGATTTTTGTCAGGTTGATTTCATGTAATGTATTTACCAATTCCGGATTCCAAGGCGTTTTTACCTTTACATAATTTTCAGTAAAACCATGAATGTAGCCTTCTTTGTTTTCTCCTTCAAACAAGACTGTTCTGTTGGTTCCTAACTGGCCTTCATAAAAAGCTCTTCTCTTTTTAACCGATAATCCTCTCAGCATCTTGCTTCTTTTAGCACGCACATTTGCAGGAACAGGGTTTGGCATTGCTGCCGCTTCTGTATTATCTCTTTCAGAATAGGTAAAAACATGCAGATAGGAAATATCCAAATCATTCAGGAAATGATAGGTTTCCAGAAAATGTTCATCGGTTTCACCTGGAAATCCTACGATAACATCTACGCCTATACAGGCATGCGGCATAACTTCCCGGATTTTATTTACCCTATCAGTATATACTTCTCTCAGATAGCGGCGTTTCATCTTTTTCAGAATATCGTTGCTTCCTGATTGTAACGGAATATGAAAATGCGGTACAAAAGTTCTTGACTTCGAAACAAATTCTATGGTCTCATTACGAAGTAAATTTGGCTCTATAGAAGAAATTCTCAAACGCTCAATTCCTTCTACCTTGTCCAATTCCTGAACCAATTCGTAAAAAGTATGCTCATGTTTTTTATTTCCGAATTCTCCTTTTCCATAATCTCCAATGTTGACTCCGGTAAGAACGATTTCCTTGATATTTTGCTGTGAAATTTCTTTGGCATTCTTTAGCACATTCTCCATTGTATCGCTTCTCGAAATTCCTCTCGCTAAAGGAATCGTGCAGTAGGTACATTTATAATCACAGCCATCCTGAACTTTCAAAAAGGCTCTTGTCCTGTCGCCTATGGAATAACTACCTACGTAAAAATCAGCCTCGCCAATTTCACAAGAGTGTACTTCGCCAAAATCATTTTTCGACAAATCGTTTATATAATCTGTAATCTTGAACTTTTCAGTAGCACCCAAAACCAAATCCACACCATCAACTGCTGCCAATTCTTCTGGCTTCAATTGAGCATAACAACCCACTGCTGCTACAAATGCCTTTTCATTGAGCTTCATTGCTTTTTTTACAACCTGCTTGAATTGCTTGTCAGCATTTTCGGTTACGGAGCACGTATTTATCACATAAATATCGGCAACTTCTTCAAATTCGACACGGTCAAAACCTTCGTCCTGAAAGTTTCGGGCAATAGTAGATGTTTCTGAGAAATTCAGCTTACATCCCAGCGTATAAAAAGCAACTTTTTTTCTGTTCTCTGTCATTATAAATATTCCCGAAAATTGGGGAATTGGTATCTTTAATTATATTTACATTTTGCAAATAGCCTGCAAATTTACATACAATATTTTTCAAAATGAAATCAACAATACACTATATATCAATATTTTGGATAACGTTAACTTTATATTCCTGCGGAAAAAGGGCGGAAGAAAATCGTGACAATGAAGTTTTCCGATTTAATCAGGATGCCAATGTCAGCTCTCTTGATCCAGCTTTTGCAAAATCTCAGGACAATATTTGGATGTGTAACCAGCTTTATAACGGCCTAGTGCAATTGGACGATAGCCTGAATATTAAACCAGACTTAGCTAAATCCTGGACGATTTCTGAAGACGGAAAAAACTATAGTTTCAATCTAAGAAAAGATGTTTTTTTTCACAAAAATGGCGTGTTTGCAAACAGTAAAGATTCGACCCGCACCGTAAATGCTCCCGATTTTGAATACAGCTTTAACCGACTTCTAGACGAAAAAATAGCATCGCCGGGCGGATGGATCATGCAGAATGTAGAAAATTTCAAGGCCAAAAACGATTCCGTGTTTGAAATACAGCTAAAGAAACCATTTCCTGCTTTTTTAGGACTGCTTTCTATGAAATATGCTTCGGTGGTTCCAAAAGAAGCTTTTGCTATTTCTGATTATGATTTTAGAACCAGACCAATAGGCACCGGTCCGTTTCAATTTAAATTATGGGAAGAAAACGTAAAACTTGTACTGAGAAAGAATCCGTTGTATTTTGAAAAAGATGAAAACGGACAGCAGTTGCCTTATCTGGAAGCCGTTGCCGTAACTTTTCTGCCCGATAAACAAAGTGGTTTTCTTTTGTTTGCCCAAGGAAAAATTGATTTTGTATCCGGACTACATCCGTCTTATAAAGATGAAATCCTCACACAAAGCGGACAACTACAGGAAAAATACAAAAATGATGTCACGATGATTACCGGACCTTATCTGAATACGGAATATCTGGGCTTCCGTATGGATGGAAAAGATAAGGCTGTACTCGACAAAAGAATCCGCCAGGCAATGAATTATGGATTTGACAGACAAAAATTAGTAACCTATCTCAGAAACGGAATGGGAACTCCTGCAATAAACGGAATGATTCCTGCCGGACTTCCAAGTTTTGATGCCTCAAAAACAGGATATGATTATAACATCCAAAAAGCAAGAGAACTAGTAGCAGCTTATAAAAAAGCTACTGGTGATTCTAATCCTAAAATTGCCTTGAGTACCAATGCTACTTATCTTGATATTTCAGAATATTTGCAGCGGGAATGGAAAAAAATCGGTCTTGATGTTGCTATAGACGTCAATCCTCCAGCAACTTTAAGACAGGCGATAGCAACAGGAAAAGTTTCTTTTTTCAGGGCAAGCTGGATTGCAGATTATCCTGATGCTGAAAATTATCTTTCATTATTTTACAGTAAAAACTTTGCTCCTAACGGGCCAAATTATACGCACTTTAAAAACGAAGAATTTGACAAACTCTACGAGCAGGCTTTCTTAGAAACTGATAATGCAAAACGTTTTGAATTGTACCAGAAAATGGATGCACTAGTTATCAAAGAAGCTCCGGTCATTCCGTTGTTTTACGACAAAGTTGCCCGATTTACCAGAAAAAATGTTACCGGACTGGGTATAAACCCTCTAAATATGCTGGATCTAAGGCGAGTAAAGAAAAGTAAGACGTAATCTATCTTTTTCAATTCCTAATTGTTTCCAAAATCTGCTTTTATTTTGGCTGCCAATTCATACATTTAAGCTATAAAATCCGAAAGCATGAAAATCTTAATCATTGAAGATGAAGCCGGACTCAGGGAAGTAATCCAACAATCTTTGGAAAAGGAAAAATACATTGTGGAAACTGCCCATGATTTTATTTCCGGACTGGACAAACTCGGCTCCTATGATTATGATTGCGTTCTAATTGATATCATGCTTCCCAACGGAAATGGTTTGGATTTGCTTGCCGAAATAAAAAAACAGCGAAAACAGGAAGCCATCATTATTATATCTGCAAAAGATGCGGTTGACGATAAAGTAAAAGGACTTGATTTGGGTGCCGATGATTATTTGAGTAAGCCGTTTCACCTTGCAGAATTGCATGCTCGTATAAAATCAGCCATCCGCCGAAAAAGCCATAATGGCGACAATCTTGTCGTATGGAAAAATTTGACTTTATCGCCAGAGCAAAGAAGCGTAATAGTCAACGATGAAAATCTGGTTTTAAATCGAAAAGAATTTGATCTTCTGTATTATTTTGTCATAAATCCTAACCGGTTGATTAGCAAAACTGCCTTGGCAGAATATGTTTGGGGCGATCATACGGATCAGGCTGATAATCTGGATTTTGTATATTCGCAAATAAAGAATCTGCGTAAGAAACTGAAGGATGCCAATGCTGAAATCGACATACAGGCAGTGTATGGCATTGGTTATAAAATGAGCTGATGAAATTACAGAATTACACACTACGCTATCTGGCAATTACGCTTCTTGTCGTCATCCCGATCTGGGCAGGCTTGTTTTATGTACTTATTCTGGATGAAGTGTATGATAATATTGATGATGATCTGAAAAACTCCAAAATCATCATTATCAGGCAGGCTTTTGCTGATGAAAAACTACTAAACACACCGGAATTCGGAATCAATAAATTTACAATAAAGCCATTACCAAAAGGAGACTATTCCTCAAAAGACGAATTTTCTTCTTCGTCGGAATTTATGGAATATGATGATGATGATGAACCTATCCGAACATTAACGACCGTTTTCAATGATAAAAACGGCAATCCGCACGAGCTTATAATAAAAGCTTCTATTGTTGAAGAAGACGAGTTGCTCGAAGATCTTGCTGTAGCTCTTTTGGGATTGTATGTGATGCTCGTTATTAGTATTCTGGTCGTAAACCATTTTCTTTTAAAGCGAATCTGGAAATCGTTTCATGCTATTCTGGGCAATCTCAAAAACTTTAAGTTGGGTACCGGAATTAAACCAAAGCCTATAAAATCGCCAATTGATGAATTTAACACACTTGCGAAGGAAGTAGAAGAAATGCTGCAACGCAACGAAGTTATTTACTCCAGCCAGAAACAGTTTATTGAAAATGCATCGCATGAATTGCAAACGCCATTAGCCATCAGTATCAACAAGCTCGAATTATTTGCAGAAAATAACACCTTACCTGAAGAACAGATGATTGAGATTGGCAAAATTGCAGACACGCTCAATCGATTGGTTCGTTTAAATAAATCGTTGCTAATGCTTTCAAAAATTGAAAACCAACAATATGCGGAAGAAGAGCTCGTCAATTTTAATGAACTTATTCAGCAATTGGCAGATGATTTTTCTGACTTGGCTGCTTATAAAGAAATTTCAATTACGGTTACTGAAAACGCTTCACTGCATTTCAGTATGAATAAAGGACTTGCCACTGCATTAATAAATAACCTACTTAAAAATGCTGTGACCCATAATCATCAAGGTGGTTCGATTACTTTCTTAATTGATGAAAATAGCTTTACGATTTCAAATAGCGGAGCAAATCTTCCTTTAAATCCGGAAGTTATTTTCAACCGATTCTACAGGCATACCAATACTAATGAATCCACCGGACTGGGACTGGCAATTGTAAAATCAATTGCCAACACCTATTCTATTTCAATAGCTTATAGCTTCAACAACAGCCATCAGTTTAAAATAATTTTTCCAAAAAAATAAGTTTTTCCATAGTATTCCTAATTGTTTCCAAATTCGGCTTGTAATCTTGCATAAGAAATTTAAAACAATTAGCCATGAGAGTACAAATGATTTTGGGACTGATAGCAAGCACATTTTTCAGCTTGTCAGTCTCTGCACAAAAAACTACAATTACAGCTGCCGAGCTTCCTGCAAATGCACAGACATTTTTAAAGAAGCACTTCCCTAATGAAACTCCTTCTTATATCGTTAAAGAAAAGGAGGTTTTTTCTACAGAATACAAAGTGCAGTTTTCCAATGCTATCGAAATTGAATTTGACGGCAAAGGCAATTGGGAAGAGATAGACGGAAACCATACAGCGATTCCAGCTTCAGCAATTCCTGCTAAAATAGCTGCTTATGTAAAAGCAAACTATAAAGAAGCGAATGTTACCAAAATAGACAAGAGTCGTTGGGGTTATGAAGTTGATCTTAATAATGGTTTGGAATTGGAATTTGATTCCGGTGAAAAATTCTTAAGAATAGACCATTAATTAAATTTATTTTTATAAAAATCCAAAGGGAGCTTCCATAAAACAGAAGCTCCCTTTTTCAATCAAAATAACCTAAACAAAATTATCTTTTATAATTAATTATCTCTTCAGCGAGAAGTGAGCCTTGAACTCCTTGCTCGCATTGTTCTCCTTATAGAGTACCTTGAACCAGTAGTCGGTCGATGGCAGCGGGTGGCCGTTCATCGTTCCGTCCCATCCCCCGCCAGCTGGGCTGATCTGTTTCAGCAGCTTGCCGTAGCGGTCAAAGATGTAGATCGATGCCTCTGGCTGGTTGGCAAGCCCGATGATGTTCCACGTGTCGTTGTAGCCGTCCGCATTCGGGGTGAAGTACTTCGGATAGTCGATAACCGATACCTTGATCGGTGCGGTATCCGTACAGCCGCCGTTGTTCTTGTCCCTAACGTATACCGTATGCTCCCCTGCAGATACCGGCGCAAAAACGTTGCTGTCCTGCCATGGGCCCTCGTCAAGCCTGAACTCGTAGTCCCCTAGGCTCGTAGGGTCCACCACTACCGTGACGGTCGCATTGTCCGTGAAGGCGTTGGTTACCGTAACATCGGTGATGATGGCCGCAGACGTGGCCGTAACGATGGCCGGGTCAGACGGCTCGGACACGCAGCCCGTGGCGATATTGGTGGCCGTCACCGTATAGCTTCCCTGCTCGTCTACCACAAGGGTAGCTCCCGTATCGGGAAGGGTGCCACCGTCCTTGGTCCACACGTAGGTGTAGTCCGCTGGGTTCGCACCGTTGTCCGTATTGGCCACAAGGGTGAAGGTGTTCAGAGGGTCAAGCGTTACCGGGTCCACGCAGAAGAATCCTCCCGCAAGGGTCACCTCCGGCAACTTGTTCACCGTAA
>NZ_VFJE01000047.1 GCF_006385255.1 Flavobacterium microcysteis | reverse complement strand
TTACGGTGAACAAGTTGCCGGAGGTGACCCTTGCGGGAGGATTCTTCTGCGTGGACCCGGTAACGCTTGACCCTCTGAACACCTTCACCCTTGTGGCCAATACGGACAACGGTGCGAACCCTGCGGACTACACCTACGTGTGGACCAAGGACGGGGGCACCCTTCCCGATACGGGAGCTACCCTTGTGGTGGACGAGCAGGGAAGCTATACGGTGACGGCCACCAATATCGCCACGGGCTGCGTGTCCGAGCCGTCTGACCCGGCCATCGTTACGGCCACGTCGGCGGCCATCATCACCGATGTTACGGTAACCAACGCCTTCACGGACAATGCGACCATCACGGTAGTGGTGGACCCTACGAGCCTAGGGGACTACGAGTTCAGGCTTGACGAGGGCCCATGGCAGGACAGCAACGTTTTTGCGCCTGTATCTGCAGGGGAGCATACGGTATACGTTAGGGACAAGAACAACGGCGGCTGTACGGATACCGCACCGATCAAGGTATCTGTTATCGACTATCCGAAGTACTTCACCCCGAATGCGGACGGCTACAACGATACGTGGAACATCATAGGCCTTGCCAACCAGCCAGAGGCGTCGATCTACATCTTTGACCGCTACGGCAAGCTGCTGAAGCAGATCAGCCCAGCTGGCGGGGGATGGGACGGAACGATGAACGGCCACCCGCTGCCATCGACGGACTACTGGTTCAAGGTACTCTACAAGGAGAACAATGCGAGCAAGGAGTTCAAGGCTCACTTCTCGCTGAAGAGATAATTAATTATAAAGGTTATTCATAAAAAAGGCTTCCAGATTTGGAAGCCTTTTTTAATTTGTAATATTTTATGGGTTAGACTAGGTACAAAAAAAAGCTCCTGTTTTAGGAGCTTTCTTTTTTATTATTCTATTCTTATTTGTTATTGTATTTCTTTAATGCGTCTTCCAGAATTTCTACTGATCGGATCAGGTCTTCTTTTTTAAGCACGTAAGCGATTCGTACTTCATCTAATCCTACATCTGGTGTGGAATAAAATCCTGCAGCAGGAGCGACCATAATGGTCTCACCATTTAAATCATAGGATTCCAATAACCACTGTGCAAAATTGTCAGCATTTTTTACAGGAAGTTTGGCAATGCAATAAAAAGCTCCTTTAGGAGTAGCAACTTTAACGCCTTCTATTTTCTGTAACCCTGCGATAAGAGTGTCACGTCTGTCTTTGTATTCTGTAATAACATCATCAAAATAACTTTGAGGAGTATCTAAAGCAGCTTCGCTGGCAATTTGCGCTAAAGTAGGTGGGCTCAAACGGGCCTGTGCAAATTTCATAGCCGTAGCCATTACTTCTTTGTTTTTAGAAACGATACATCCAATGCGTGCACCACACATACTGTATCTTTTAGAAACAGAATCAATCATGATAGCATTTTCTTCTAAGCCAGGAACATTCATGATAGAAAAGTGTTCTTCACCATCATAAATAAATTCTCTGTATACTTCGTCAGCAATCAGGAACAGGTCATGTTTTTTTACAATTTCAGCAAGCTGTAGTATTTCTTCTTTTGAATATAAATATCCGGTAGGGTTACCAGGATTGCAAATAAGTATAGCCTTAGTTTTTGGAGTGATTAGCTTTTCAAAAGCAGCAATCGGAGGTAAAGCAAAACCTTCATCAATTGTCGAAATTACAGGAACAACAGTAACTCCTGAAGCAGTTGAGAAGCCATTATAATTAGCATAGAAAGGTTCAGGTATTATAATTTCATCACCTTGATCCATTGTACTTCCCATGGCAAAAAGCAACGCTTCTGATCCTCCTGTTGTAATGATGATATCAGCGGTATTGATAGGTAATCCATGAGTCTGATAATATTGTGAAAGCTTGTTTCTGTAACTTTCAAAACCTGCAGAGTGGCTGTATTCTAGAACTGTAATATTAGTGTTTTTTACTGCGTTTAGAGCAACTTCAGGTGTTTTAATATCAGGTTGGCCTATATTAAGATGGTAGACTTTATGGCCTTTCTTTTTTGCTATTTCTGAATAGGGAACCAATTTTCGTATTGGTGATTCGGGCATGTGCTGTCCTTTAGTAGAAATTTTTGGCATGACTTATTGTTTTGTCTGCAAATTTGCGACTTTTTTTCAAGAAATGTAGAAAAAAGTACCTCCTAAATGGCGTTAAAATGTTATTAATTCATTAAAATTTTCTACATTTAATATAAAAAAGCTGCATATGAAATTAAGATTACTTGTTCTTTTTTTATTGGTGTTGCCCTGTTTGATTTTTGCCCAAGAAGGGTTTCAATGGAATTCAAATAAAAACAAGATTGAAATTCCTTTTCAGCATATTTATAATCTGATTATTATTCCTGTTGAGATTAATAATGTCAAGTTAAATATGTTATTGGATACCGGGGCCGATAATTCAATGATTTTCAGTCTTCCTGAAAATGATTCTATACAATTTAAAAATTATAAAAAAGTAAAAGTTAGAGGTATAGGGTCAGAAGAAATTATTGAAGCCTTACTCTCTGTCGATAATAAAATTAAAATTTCCTCATATGAAGATAACAAGTTCCCTATATTGATAGTATTGGATCAAGATGTGAACTTTTCATCCAGATTAGGTATACCTGTCAATGGAGTCATAGGTTATTCTTTTTTTAAGGAATGCCCAATAGAAATCAATTATCAAAAGAAGATAGTGACAATTCATCGGACTAGGGAATTCCTTGAAAAGAAAAAATTTAAAAAGTATCTGAAACATCCTATACAAATTATAGATAAGAGACCTTATATTGATGTTGTCACTAAGATTGAGGAGGACACTTTAGGTTTAAAGCTTTTGATAGATATCGGTCTTGGAGATGGCCTATGGCTATTTGAAAACAAGAAGATAAAAGCTGGGAATAATTATTTTGAGGATATTTTGGGTCGAGGACTTAATGGATTGATTAAAGGAAAAAAATCAAGGGTGAAGTCCATAAAGGTCGCGGATTTTACTTTAGATGAAGCCTTGGTCTCCTATCCTGAAGAAATGTATTTTCCTAAGATTGGAATTATTGAAGGGCGAAACGGCTCTATAGGTGGTGAGATTTTGCACCGATTCAATGTTATTTTAGATTATCAGCAGCAATATATATACCTGAAGAAGAATTCGAATTTTAAAAAGCCCTTTAACTACAATATGAGCGGTATCGTCGTACAGCATAATGGAGTAGAGTTTGTTCAGGAATCCATAAGGCTTCAGACTAAATCCGGATATGGCGTAAAAGTAGACGGCGGTTTGGATAATTTTAATGAAAGCAATTTCATGTATAAATTCTCGCTGAAACCGGTTTTTGAGATTGCTACCGTAAGGAGTGGGTCTCCAGCTGATCTTGCTGGATTACAGCCAGGTGACAAAATCATTAGAATAAACAAAAAAAAGATACATGGTTATACAATCCAAAAAATCAGCGATCTCTTGCAGTCAGAAGATGGAAAATGGATTTATATGGATGTAGAAAGGAATTCAAAACCAATAGCCTTTAAGTTTCAGCTTAAAAAGATATTATAAAAAAATCCCGCATTAGCGGGATATTTTTTATGAACTTGGAAGTGTTTTCTTTTTCTCCATCAGGTTGACTTCTTCTTTAACAATGACATTTCCTTTAATTCGTAACGGAATAATGCCACTGTCCTTATTGACAGCATTAGACTGAACAGTGATAGTCTTGCTGATAGGGCCAGGATTCATGTTGTATTGTACTTCAATCTTGCCGGTTTTTCCAGGCATAATTGGTTCTTGAGGTTTTGTAGGGACGGTACATCCGCATGATGATTTTACATCATTAATGATTAATGGCGCATCACCAATGTTTTTAAATTCAAAAACTCTCAATCCGGAATCATCGCCTTTAGTGACAGTTCCATAATCTATCGTTTCTTCTTTAAATTCGATTTTTGGTCCGGTTTGTGCCATGGCTGAAGCGCCAAACATAATGACTGCAAATAAACTTAGTATTTTTTTCATCATAAAAATTTTAAATAGTATTTAGTAAAATTACTTAGTTTTGATTAAAGTGCAAATTATTAAATCTTAATTTTTTATACTGCACATACTTAATTACTTTTGTAGCTTAAGATTCGCAAATTTCATACCAAGCTTACTTTTTGTGTTTAAAGAGATTAGACAGCATTGAGGAATTGCTTGATAATTGCGGATTTTTTGCAAGCACTTAAAAAACAATTTAGAAAAAACGAAGACGAAAAGATGACAATTCCAGCGCAATTCGATGCCAAATCAGTAGAACAAAAATGGTACAGCTACTGGATGGAGAACAACTATTTCCATTCAGAACCAGATCACAGAACGCCTTATACGATTACGATCCCGCCACCAAACGTCACAGGTGTCTTGCATATGGGACACATGTTGAATAATACCATACAAGATGTTCTGATTCGTCGTGCACGTCTGAAAGGTTTCAATGCTTGCTGGGTTCCGGGTACGGATCACGCATCGATTGCTACCGAAGCTAAAGTTGTAGCAAAATTGAAAGCAGAAGGAATCAATAAAAATGATTTGTCTCGTGAAGAGTTTTTGGAACATGCCTGGGATTGGACACATAAATATGG
This sequence comes from Flavobacterium microcysteis, assembly GCF_006385255.1. Classification (GTDB taxonomy): domain Bacteria; phylum Bacteroidota; class Bacteroidia; order Flavobacteriales; family Flavobacteriaceae; genus Flavobacterium; species Flavobacterium microcysteis. The sequence goes on along the minus strand of NZ_VFJE01000047.1, from coordinate 73,861 downwards.
TGGTGTTATCCTGGACCAGTTAAAAAAGCTAGGAGCTTCATGTGATTGGGAAAGAACAAAATTCACAATGGATCCGGATATGTCTGCTTCTGTAATCCGTTCTTTTGTTGATTTATACAACAAAGGAATGATTTACCGTGGCTATAGAATGGTCAATTGGGATCCGGAAGCAAAAACAACTTTATCTGATGAGGAAGTAATTTTTGAAGAAAGACAAGGAAAGCTATATTTCTTAAAATATCAAATAGAAGGAAGTAATGACTTCTTGACAATTGCAACAACACGTCCTGAAACAATTTTCGGTGATACGGCTATTTGTATTAACCCGAATGATGAGCGTTTTACGCACCTAAAAGGCAAAAAGGCAATCGTTCCTATTGCAGGGAGAGTAATTCCTATTATTGAAGACGACTATGTTGATGTTGAATTCGGAACAGGATGTTTGAAAGTAACTCCGGCTCACGATATGAATGACAAAACTTTAGGAGACAAACACAATCTTGAAGTAATCGATATTTTCAATGAAGACGCAACACTAAACTCTTTTGGGTTGCATTATGCAGGAAAAGACCGTTTTGTAGTTCGTGAAGAAATTGCGAAAGAACTAGAAGCGAATGGAAGTTTGGCAAAAACAGAGATGCATCTTAATAAAGTAGGGACTTCAGAAAGAACAAAGGCCGTAATTGAGCCTCGTTTGTCTGACCAATGGTTCTTGAAAATGGAAGAATTGGTAAAACCGGCTATCAAAGCTGTTCTTGAAACTGAGGAAATCAAATTGTATCCAAAACGTTTTGAAAATACGTATCGCCATTGGTTAGAAAATATCCGTGATTGGAATATTTCTCGTCAGCTTTGGTGGGGACATAGAATTCCAGCTTTTTTCTATGGTGATGGAAAAGAAGATTTTGTAGTAGCTGAAACAATTGAAGATGCCGTAATTCTTGCTCAAAAAACAACTGGAAAAGCAGATTTGAAAGCAGAAGATTTGCGTCAGGATGTCGATGCTTTAGATACCTGGTTTTCAGCCTGGCTATGGCCAATGTCTGTTTTTGGAGGTATTATGGAACCTGAAAACAAAGATTTTAAATATTACTATCCAACAAATGACTTAGTTACGGGTCCAGATATCTTGTTTTTCTGGGTAGCTAGGATGATTATTGCCGGATATGAATATACGGGTGAAAAACCATTTACAAATGTTTACCTAACAGGTTTGGTTCGTGACAAACAACGCCGTAAGATGTCAAAATCATTAGGAAACTCGCCAGATCCGTTGGATTTGATTGAGGAATTTAGTGCAGATGGCGTACGTGTTGGACTGTTATTAAGTGCCGCAGCTGGAAATGACATTTTGTTTGATGAAGAATTATGCAATCAAGGTAAATCATTTACAAATAAGGTATGGAATGCCTTCCGATTGATAAAAGGATGGGAGGTAAGCGATACAATTCCACAACCGGAATCTTCAAAAGTAGCCATTGAATGGTTTGAAGCAAAATTACAGCAGACTTTAGTAGAGATTGAAGATCATTTCGAAAAATACAGAATTTCAGATGCTTTGATGGGTATCTATAAGTTAGTTTGGGATGATTTCTGCTCTTGGTTCCTTGAAATGATCAAGCCGGCTTACCAAGCGCCAATTGACAGAAAAACGTTTGACAAGGCGATTGAAATGCTGGAGAATAATTTAAAACTGTTGCATCCGTTCATGCCGTTCCTTACGGAAGAAATCTGGCAGCATATTGCAGACAGAACTCCTGAGCAGGCCCTAATCATTTCGACATGGCCGGAATCAAAACCATTTGATGCAAAATTGATTGCTGATTTTGATTTTGCAACAGAAGTTATTTCAGGGATAAGAACTATCAGAAAGGAGAAAAACATTCCTTTCAAAGATTCAATCGAATTAAAAGCCATTAATAATGATAATGCTTCGACCTATTTCGATACTGTTATTACCAAACTGGGCAATATCAGTTCTTTTGAATATGTTTCTGAAGCTGTAACAGGTGCTCTGACGTTCCGTGCAAAATCAAATGAGTATTTTGTACCAATCAGCGGATCAGTTGATGTAGAAGAAGAAATTGCTAAGCTTTCAGAAGAATTAAAATATACTCAAGGTTTCTTAAAATCAGTTCAGGTGAAATTGTCAAACGAAAAGTTTGTAAACAATGCTCCTGAAAAAGTTTTGGAAATTGAGAGAAAGAAAGAAGCAGATGCTTTGGCTAAGATTGCTACTATAGAGCAAAGTTTAGCTAGCTTAAAATAAGATAGCCTATACCAATAAAAAAGCCCCATTAATGGGGCTTTTTTTATTATTTTGAATATTTTTAAACTTTAGGAGCCGGAGCAGCTGAAGTTTTTGCAGCTTCGTACTTTTTAGCAACAGCATCCCAGTTAATCAGGTTGAAAAATGCCGTGATATAATCAGGTCTCTTGTTTTGGTATTTTAAGTAGTAAGCGTGTTCCCAAACATCCAAACCTAAGATTGGAGTACCAGAAATTGACATATTTGGCATCAAAGGATTGTCTTGGTTTGGCGTGCTACCAATAACAAGTTTTCCTGTTTTATCTACTACTAACCATGCCCATCCTGAACCAAATTGTTTTGTAGCAGCTTCTGTCAATTGAGTCTTGAAGTTGTCAAAAGAACCAAGATCCTTTTTGATAGCTTCAGCAAGCGCACCTGTAGGCTCGCCACCTTTTTTAGGTCCCATGATTTCCCAGTAAAGGTTGTGGTTGTAATATCCTCCAGCATTGTTACGAACCACTTTGTTTTCCAAATCTAATTTAGATAGAATTTCTTCAATAGTTTGTTTTTCTAATGCTGTTCCGGCAATAGCCTTGTTCAGGTTGTTTACATATCCAACATGGTGTTTAGAATAGTGAATTTCAACTGTTCTGGCATCGATATGTGGCTCTAAAGCATCATATGCATAAGGAAGTTTCATCATTTTGAAAGCACCTGGCTCAGCAGCTACATCGTCAGGATTGCCCATAGGAGCTTTTTCTTCAGTTGCAGCAGGAAGTGGAACTTCTACTTCGTCTAATTTTTTTTCTTTATTGCAAGATTGCAATACGAAGGCCAGTACCAGGCTCGAAAGAAATAATTGCGTTTTTTTCATAATTATTTTTTAATAAGTGAATGAATAGTTTCAATATAAAGTCGTTTTGCTTCATCGCTTGACAAATGGCTGATTTGCATCCACGCATTTGTTTTAAAGGCATCTCTTAAGTCTACACTGGTCATTCTTTTTGATTTTGCAGTGCCTTGAGTTGCCTGTTTATAATAAGCATAAATTCGCAACATGACATCCTGTGGTAAAGGTTCTGTCATGTTTGAAGCCAGTTCATAGGCTTCTTCAAACAGAGTATCTAAATCTTTTTCCGACATTAAGACTTTGTTGCAATTACGGTTATACCACCAACTGCTTTTTGATTTAATTTTACATTAATTTCAGTTCCAAGAGGCAGATATAAATCTACTCTTGATCCGAATTTGATAAATCCGGCGTCTTCACCCTGGATTACCTGCATTCCTTCTTTAGCATAGTTTACAATTCTTCTTGCTAAAGCTCCGGCAATCTGACGGTATAATATTTCTCCGAAAGTAGTGTTTTCGATAACTACTGTCGTTCTTTCATTTTCTTCACTTGCTTTTGGATGCCAGGCCACAAGATATTTACCTGGATGATATTTGCTGAATTTTATGATTCCATTCATAGCATAACGGGTTACATGCACGTTGATTGGTGACATGAAAATGGAAACCATGAGTCTTTTGTCTTTAAAATACTCGCTTTCATAAACTTCTTCAATCACGACAACTTTTCCGTCTACGGGAGCAATAATCTGATTTTCGTTTATCTGGGTATATCTTTTAGGATTTCTAAAGAACTGAAGTACTAATATAAGAAATACTAACGAGATTATCTGTATGGTTTTTAAAACCCAGAAATTAGGAATCAACGAATCAGTCAACAAAACTATTGCTACGACTACTGCGCAGGTGATAAGAATAATTTTTGCTCCTTCTTTATGAAATTTGAACATAATCTAAAATTTGATAAAACAAAAAAATGAATGGTGATACAAATATAATACTATCTAGCCGATCTAGTATGCCTCCGTGTCCAGGCATAATTTTACCGCTATCTTTAACTCCGGCAATTCTTTTGAACTTTGATTCGACTAAGTCACCAATTGTTCCAAAGATTCCGGCAATCAAGGCAAAGATAATCCAAATAAATAGAGGTTGTTTGGTAAAATAAACAGCAATGATAATACCGGCAATTATTGCAAAAATCAATCCTCCTAAAAAGCCTTCGATGGTTTTTTTAGGGGATATTTTTTCGTAAAGTTTTCTTTTTCCGATAGATTTTCCAACAATATAAGCGAATGTGTCATTAGTCCAGATCAGGATAAATAGTCCAATCAGGATTTTTGGATTGAATACTTTCGCTTCATATGGAATTTTGGTCAATAGGATAATAGGAAGTATGATATAGCCAATTAAGTAAACATATTTAGAAGGTCGGTCTACTTTCTGTCTTTTTTCACTGAATAAGAAGAGGATGAGCCTTATAGATACAAAAAGCGCTGCTCCGGTTAAAAGCCAATCGTTGGTTTTATTGAAAGTATTGAAATACGCAAATAAGGCATATCCACCAATAGCGATTAATAGAGGGATGGTTTTCTTAAGATTAACTAAATCACAGAATTCGACGGTACATACTGCCAGAAATAATCCAAAAAGCAGAAGAAAACTGTCAAGGGAATAGAGAGTCGCCCCGATCAGAAGAAGAATGTAGACCAGTCCAGATAGTGATCTCGTTAGGGTTTCGCGCATTTTAAAGGTCTTCTAAAAGCAGCAGATAGAGATTTTTAGCAACGCTTCCGTATTGAAGGAAGTCCTCATCTTTTGCCTTTTCGAAATATTTTATTGTGGTAATATTGGTAGGGTAGTCCTTTTCGTATTTTCTTTTGATTTCACGAAGCCCATCGCTTTTGCTGGCCAGTATTTGGCTCGTAGTGGCAAGGATAACAATGTTACTTGGCAATTCGTTAGGCTTGTACTGTTTTATCTGATTAGATGAAAACAAAACAGAACCTTCGTCAGCAATCAGGTTTTCACAACTGGCTAAAAGAAATCTAGGATTTGCAGGTTTGGTGTAAGCAAGTTTGTTCTCTTCAAGCAGACTAAAAAGTTTAGGCTCAAAACAAAGTGCTTCCGATTCAAACCAGTCATTTTCTTCAAGGATATGTTCGAAATGATCTTTTGCTTCCTCAAGATTTTCACAATACAAGAATTTGCCTCCGTTCTTTTTAAAGTTCAGGGTAAATAATTCATCCGCCGGAATTACAGTTTCGGGATTGAATGGACTTAAGTTGCCATCTTTATCGTCATCAGAGGATTCGCTGGCGCCAAAAAGTTTTTTAAACAGACTCATAAATTGGCCAAATTCTTTGTTTGCAATTTCAAAACAATCAAAGATAAAAAAATCTTAATTCAAAACTGCTTTCGAATTAAGATTTTTGTAAAAATTCTTAAAAAGTGTGATTTATTCTTCGAAGACTTCTTCAACTGCTTCACCAAAAGCACGTTTGCCAAAAATTGTCTCTAAGTCATCTTTGAAAATTACCTCTTTTTCTATCAGAATGTCGGCCAATTGGTTCAATTTATCCTTGTTTTCCTCAAGAATTTGGATTGCTCTTTGGTATTGACCCTCGATTAAGTCTGAAATTTCTTTGTCGATAATCTTTGCAGTGTCTTCAGAATACGGTTTTGAGAAGTTATATTCGCCTTGTCCCGATGAATCGTAATAGGTGACATTTCCTAACTTATCGTTCAAACCATAAACGGTAATCATTGCTCTGGCTTGTTTCGTAACCTTTTCAAGATCGCTCAATGCACCAGTAGAAATTCTATTGAAAGTTACTTTTTCTGCTGCACGTCCACCCATTGTTGCACACATTTCGTCCAACATCTGATCGGTTCTTACAATCTGTCTTTCTTCCGGAAGATACCAAGCCGCTCCTAAACTTTGTCCTCTAGGAACAATAGTTACTTTAATCAGCGGTGCAGCATGCTCTAACATCCAGCTTACGGTTGCGTGACCGGCTTCGTGAATAGCAATTGCGCGTTTTTCTTCTGGCGTAATAATCTTGTTTTTCTTTTCAAGACCACCAATTATTCTGTCAACAGCATCCAAGAAGTCTTGCTTGTCAACAGCTTTTTTATCTTTTCGGGCAGCAATCAAAGCCGCCTCGTTACATACGTTTGCAATATCAGCTCCAGAAAAACCTGGTGTTTGCTTCGCTAAGAAATCAGTATCCAGGCCTTCTACTTTTTTCAAAGGAGCCAAGTGTACTTCAAAGATTTCTTTACGTTCTCTGATGTCTGGTAGGTCTACATAAATCTGTCTGTCAAAACGACCGGCTCTCATAAGGGCCTTGTCTAATACATCTGCACGGTTGGTAGCTGCCAAAACGATTACGTTAGTGTTAGTTCCAAAACCGTCCATTTCTGTAAGCAATTGGTTCAGTGTATTTTCACGTTCATCGTTTGAACCTGACATATTGTTTTTACCTCTGGCACGTCCAACAGCATCAATCTCGTCAATGAATATGATGGCAGGCGATTTTTCTTTTGCCTGTTTGAATAAGTCTCTTACACGAGAAGCACCTACACCTACAAACATTTCGACGAAATCAGAACCTGAAAGCGAAAAGAATGGCACTTTTGCTTCGCCGGCAACTGCTTTTGCCAATAAGGTTTTTCCTGTTCCCGGAGGTCCTACTAAAAGAGCTCCTTTTGGAATTTTCCCACCAAGATTAGTATATTTTTCAGGGTTTTTCAGGAATTCTACGATTTCCTGTACTTCTTCTTTTGCTCCTTCAAGTCCTGCAACATCTTTGAATGTCACTTTTACATCGGTCTTTTCGTCAAATAATTTGGCTTTTGATTTTCCAATATTGAATATCTGACCGCCACCGCCTGCAGCACCGCCACCTGACATTCTTCTCATGATGAATAGCCAGATTCCTATGATAATCAGGATAGGTAGCAAAGCGATAAAGATTTCGCTCCAATTGCTTTTTGGCAAGAAGTTGTAATCTTTTAGTTTTCCTTCCAATTGGGCCGTTTCCAATTTCTTTTGGAAAAGCTCGTCGTTTCCGATATTGTCAAGGATATAGTGTGGGCCAGGATTTGGCTTGTCAAAAATATCTTTAGTTACTTTTTTATTTGCCGGATCAGCCAGTCCTGTTTTATTCAGGAAGATTTCAGCTTCGTTTTTGTTATAAACAACGACTTTATCAATCTGCCCTTTTTCAAGCAGCTTGTTGAAGTCAGAAGCAGATGCTTTGCTGGTTTCCCCCCAACTTGAGCCTCCAGAAGCCCAATTCAGGATAAAGAAAAACAAGATCAAGCCACCGTAAATCCACCACGGGCTTAACCTGAATTTTTTAGGATTAGGATTTGTATTGTTATCTTTAGCCATTGCTGTCTTTTCTTTTAATATTTGTTTTGGATTGTAGTGATTTTAGCATCACCCCATAAGCTCTCGATGTTGTAGTACTCACGGATATGCTTTTGGAAAACATGAACAACAATATTCACATAATCCATCAACACCCATTCGCCGTTTTCAGTACCTTCAACGTGCCAAGGCTTATCTTTTAATTCTTTTGAAACTGTTTTTTGGACAGAGTTAACTATGGAGTTAACCTGAGTATTTGAAGTACCGTTGCAGATTACAAAATAATCACAAACGGTGTTGTCGATTGCTCTTAAATCTAAAATATCAATGTCATTGCCTTTTACTTCTTCAATCCCTTTGATGATGTGGGCTAACAGATCGTCATTGCTTATATTTTTTTTCGCCATTTAAAATTTTTATGTTTTCGCAAAGTTATCATTTTTTGTCGTTATTTTTGAACCTTAACATAAGATTAAAAACGATAAACTTCAATTATTTTTTATGAATATCATCAAACTCGATGCCATTAACTCTACCAACGATTATCTTAAGGGATTATTGCAACAACAATTCGTGGAAAACTTCACGATTGTTACTGCTGAAAACCAGACAGATGGTAAGGGGCAGATGGGGTCGAAATGGAATGTTCAGTCGGGTAAAAACCTGACTTTTAGTGTTTTGGTTAAGGATTTGTTGCTGGAAGTCAATCAGATTTTTCATTTGAATGTGGCAGTAGCTGTCAGTATTATTGAAGCCTTATCTTTTTTAGAAATTAAGGATTTGGCTATAAAATGGCCGAACGACATTTTGGCAGAAGGTAAAAAGATAGGTGGCATATTGATTGAAAACAGCATAAAAAGTAATGGCGAAATCTTTTCAATTATTGGTATTGGGCTTAATGTGAACCAAAGGGATTTCAAGAATCTTCCAAAAGCTTCCTCTTTGTCACTTTTGCTGGACAGAGATGTGGACAAGGAGGCTATTTTGATCCCGATTATTGAATGCCTGACACGAAATGTTTCTTTAATCTTGAATAAAAACACCGAATCCATTTGGGAAAAATATCATGCTTGTCTTTACAAAAAAGGAATCCCAATGCCTTTTGAAAATGTAAAAGGAAGCAAATTCATGGGGATTATCAATGGTGTTGACCAATCTGGTAAACTTCAGTTGACATTGGAAGATGATTTTGTGAAGTCCTACGAAATAAAAGAAATCAGGATGCTATACTAAAACAAAAAGCCTTTCATTTGAAAGGCTTTTTTTATGTGTTTTTTGCTTTTTACAGCTTGTGCATATTTCCAGATAAAGTTTCAATGAATTTGCTGATTGGACCTTTAACCATCATTGCCATCATGGCATTAAATTCACCTTCAAAAAATAGCTGTACATCGCTTGAATCGTCTGAAGTAGGCGTGATATTAGCAGTAAGTGAAAAAGGAAGTTTGTCGCTTGCAGCTCCTAAAACTATTTTAGTAGGGGCTATTTTGTCTTTCATCTTTAATTTGATTTCAGGCATTCCTTTTAATCCAAAAATAAAAGAATCTTCACCTGTCACTTCAAATTTTGAAATGTTATCCGGCATTAATTTTTCAAAATTCTTTACGTCTGTCAATTGGTCAAACATATATTGAGCTGATTTTTGGACGCTCGCTTTTGGACTTTCTAAATTCATGTTTCTGCGATTAATGTTATTTTACTGTTGCGTTGTCACTTTCAACATTCCATGTTGATGGACTTTTGCTCCAGATTTTTAATGTTTCTTGTTCTTCTTCGGTAATATATTTTTTAGCGACAGCCAGTTCCAGAAGGTTTTCATAATTGCTTAAGGTAAACAGGTCGATGTTTGCTTTTTTGAAATTTTCAACAGAAACATCAAAACCATAAGTAAAAATGGCTGCCATTCCTTTTACGTTAGCTCCGGCTTCTCTTAATGCTTCAACTGCCAAAAGGCTGCTGTTTCCGGTGCTGATAAGGTCTTCAATAACGACAACATTTTGTCCCTTTTGCAAGAAACCTTCAATTTGGTTTTGTCTTCCATGTTTTTTAGGTTCCGGACGTACATACACGAACGGAAGTCCCATATATTCAGCAACAAGCATCCCAATTCCGATAGCTCCGGTAGCTACACCAGCAATCACATCAGGCTTTCCGAACTGTTTTTCCAGATTTTTAGAAAATTCTTCACGGATGTAATTTCTGATAGGTGGAAATGAGAGAGTTATCCTGTTATCACAATAAATGGGAGATTTCCATCCGGAAGCCCATGTAAAAGGATTTTTAGGATTCAATTTAATTGCATTTATTTGTAAAAGCAATTCGGCTGTTTTTTGGGCGGTGTCTTTATTAAAAATCATACTACAAATGTATAAAGTTTTTGTCAACGATAAACCACTTTTTTTAACTAATGAGATAGTTAAAGAAACCGATTTTCAATTTTTTCTTTTAGAAAGTGTTGATATTCATCAGCTTATAGTGAAAATGTTCCAGAATAAAATCCAAAAGGCTTATCTTTATCATCCTGATGAAAAGGAAATTATGAAAAAGCTGAAAGAAAAGATTCTGGTGAACAAGGCTGGAGGCGGACTGGTTTATAATAAAAAAGGAGAGGTGCTTTTTATCTTTCGAAATGGAAAATGGGACCTGCCAAAAGGAGGTATTGAAAAAGGAGAGGAGATAGAAAATACGGCAATTCGTGAAGTCAGTGAAGAAACGGGCGTGTCAGGATTGTCAATCACGAAGAAGTTACAGAAGACTTATCATGTTTTTATACGGAACGGAAGGTATAAGCTAAAAATTACACACTGGTTTGAAATGAGAACGGATTTTGAAGGAACTCCAAAGCCTCAGGAAGAAGAAGGAATCGAAAAAGTGGCGTGGCTTAATCCGGAACAAATCCAGGAAGCATTAAAAAACTCATACGAGAATATCAAGTTGTTATTTGAAACAGAAAAGCTCCAGAAATAGGAGCTTTTTTATTGTTTTTGTCTAAGATTGCTTACTTCATAATCCTATAAACCGGATATTCCATATGTGATTTTTCATAGTAATCTGAATGGCGGTAAATCCAGTCCAATTGGGCTTCTCCTGAATCTGCAAATTTTGGATCTTCTGATTTTTTCTTTTCAAATTCAGCCTTCATTTCTGGATTTTTATTCAGCAATTGTTTAGCAAGGTCTTCAAAAACATAGGCTGAGAAATATTCTTTTTGCTGCAATACCGAATCAAAGAAGTTCCATACAAAATAAGAGTCATTTCCTTGCGGCTCTAAGGTTTCCAGCAAATATTTAACGCCAGGCTGCTGTGTCTTGATTAAAAAATCGCCCTTCTTGAACAGTACTTTTTTCTTTGTTGTAGTAATATTTACCGTATTGTGCGGATAATGACCTTCATAAGCAGAAGTGCTGGTCTTGTAATCTTTAATACGATAGCTTTCTACTTCAAGTTCAATATCTTTTTCAAGAGGTGTCATTTCAATATTGTTGATTTTTAGTAGTTCGATAATAGTCCACCATGCTTTAGGAACGATATAAGCTTCCGGAATAATTACTTCTAAAGAAGGTTTGTATTCTTTATGATAGGGGATGGTTTTGCTAAAAGGCTTGGAACGGTCATAAAACAGTCTTGGCTTTCCTGAAATTTCACTTGGCTTATAACCTCCTTCATAACCTAAAAATGGTATGCTGGAAATTTTGTCAGGATCCAGTTTCCACAACAGCGGATATTTTTGGCCAGGAAGATAATTCTGCAGGTTTTCTTTTCGCAGTTTCTTGATTTTTGCATAATTCTTATCGGCATATTCAATGGTAAACGCCATATAGTCATAGGTTACTTTTACCCTTGAAGCATAGTCTTTCAACATATGGGTTTCCGGCATAGAACCTATCGTATTGAACATGGATGCAAAACCGGTTGAATATCTCGGATAATCCATCATGGCATCAAAACCACCGTCTGGTTTTTCGTCGTGGATATTCACATAAGGCACAGACTCTATTTTTTTCTTTTTAAGGTCAGATAATAAATTGGGAAGCATATCTGAATCCCAAAATTTTCCAAGATCTCCACCTAGTTTCTGGTAATGTGTGGCAATGTAAGTGAAGGTGTATTGATAATCGGCACCATTACTCACGTGATTGTCGATAAAGATGTCTGGATTGGCGAGATGGAAAATTTGGGCAAAACTTCGGGCATTACGTGTGTCAGACTTCAGGAAATCACGGTTTAGGTCATAGTTTCTTGCATTTCCCCTAAAGCCATAACTTTCCGGCCCATTTTGGTTGGCTCTTGAAAACGAATTTCGGTTTAGGGCACCGCCAATATTGTAAATAGGAATAGTAACAATTGCCAAATTCTTAGGGATTTTTATTTTTCCTAGAGCCAGGTCTCTAAAGAGCATCATTGTGGCATCAATTCCGTCAGGCTCTCCCGGATGAATTCCATTGTTGATTAAAAGGACGGCCTTATCTTTTTGGATTTTTTTAAAATCAAAGTTTTTGTCATTATTATACGTAACCATATGTAACGGTTCGCCGGAATCTGTCAGTCCCATTTCCTGCATGGAAATCGTTTCGAAGTTTTTGTCCAAAAGCTGGAAATAGGCTATTGTTTCTTCATAAGTAGCGGTCTGATTCCTGTTTCCTTTCTCATAAGGAGTTAGGAAGTCTGTATTTTGAGCATTTGCCATAATGGAAAGTAAGAAGAGTGAAAGAAGGTATTTCATAGGTCGATTTGAAAATATCAAAATTACGAATTTGTGTCAGTCGTAATTCATAATTCGTAATTCATCATTAAAAAATTACCTTTGCAGCATGAACAATCACCATTCCAACAATCTGCTCTTGAATTTAGGTATTGAAAGCCTGAATGAAATGCAGCTCACGGCACAAGAAGCCATTTTAGAAAACAATTCGGTTTTATTATTATCGCCAACAGGTTCAGGTAAGACTTTAGCTTTCTTACTGCCTGTTTTTGAAATGCTACAGCCTGAAATTCTTTCAGTACAATGTTTAATTATTGTGCCATCAAGAGAATTAGGTTTGCAGATTGAACAGGTTTGGAAAAAAATGGGCACGGGTTATAAAGTTAATACCTGTTATGGTGGGCATTCTATGGAAACGGAAATCAAAAATTTGAGCAATCCGCCAGCTGTATTAATTGGAACTCCGGGAAGAATTGCGGATCATATTGACAAGGAAACTTTCAGGACGGATAAGATACGTACGGTGGTTTTGGATGAATTTGATAAGTCGCTACAATTCGGTTTTCACGAAGAAATGTCTTTTATCTTGTCCCGACTGCCAAAAGTAGACAAGCGTATTTTGGTTTCTGCCACTTCCGATATTGAGATTCCTAAATACACTAGAGTAGTGAATCCTGAAATTTTAGATTTTATTCCTGAGAATGAAGAAAAGTCTAATCTTTCCATAAAGATGGTCGTTTCCGAAGAAAAGGACAAAATCAATACTTTATTCCGACTAATTTGCTCTTTAGGCTCTGAATCGGCATTAATTTTCTGCAACCATCGTGATGCAGCGGAACGAATCAGCGATTTGCTAAATGAAAAAGGGATTTATTCGACTTATTATCATGGTAGAATGGATCAGGAAGAGAGAGAACGTGCTTTAATCCAATTCAGGAACGGAAGTGTCAGCTATCTGGTTACGACTGATTTGGCGGCAAGAGGATTGGATATTCCTGAGATGAAGCATGTTATTCATTACCATTTGCCAATGAAAGAAGATGAGTTTACGCATCGAAATGGGCGTACGGCAAGGATGATGGCTTCAGGAACGGCTTATATTATTGTTCATGAAAGCGAAAAGAAACTGGACTATATTGATTATGGTATGGAAGTTTTTGATGTCACAACTACGGCTTCATTACCACAACCACCAAAATTCCAAACTGTATATATTTCCGGTGGAAAGAAAAACAAATTAAATAAAATAGATATTGTCGGATTCTTTTCTCAGAAAGGGAAATTAGAAAAAGGCGATTTAGGCCTGATTGAAGTGAAAGATTTTATTTCTTTTGCAGCCGTTAAATCCAAAAAAGTAAGAGAGCTTCTTAAAAATATCAAAGATGAGAAAATGAAAGGAAAGAAATTTAAGATTGAAATCGCAAGGGCAGTGATTAAGAAGGAAGAATAAACATAGTTGATAGTTTATAATAGATAGTTTATAGTTGTTAGTGGATAGAGGATAGTTGGGATTTCGGATTAAGAAGATTAAACATCCTGTCAGTTTTCTCAAAAATCAAAAATCCCAAATAAAAAATTCTATCTTCCTTACATATTGTGCAATAATAACAATTGCCAGTCAGTTTGCCTTCTAAAATCTAAAATCTAAAATCTAAAATCTAAAATCTAAAATCTAAAATCTAAAATCCCAAATCTTATATCTTCTTCACATACTGTGTAATAATAACAATAGTCTGTCCGTCTACTTTTCCTTCAATGTATTCTGCATTTTCGTGGTCAAGTCGAATGTTTCGGACTGCAGTTCCTTGTTTGGCAACCATGCTGGAACCTTTTACTTTAAGGTCTTTAATCAGAACAACAGAATCTCCTGTTTGTAAGGTTACGCCATTGCTGTCTTTGTGAACGAGTTTGTTTTCGTCGTCGTCGCCTTCTCCGGTTGCTTTAGCCCAGGCTAAATCGTCTTCTTCCAGATACATCTGTTCTAAAAGATCCTGTTTGCCCAAACGACTCAACATTCTCCAGGACACAATCTGAACAGGCAAGTGCTCGCTCCACATACTGTCATTAAGACATCTCCAAAGATTTGGGTCGGTTGTTTCCGGATTTTCAATCTGATCGATACAGATTGCGCTGGCAAGGATACTTTCTTCGATGCCTCCTTTTCGGGTTGGAAGTATTTGGTATACTTTTAGGTTTTCTGTGGCTCCTGAAAGTTCGCATTTTCCGCCACTACGTTTCATTAAATCTCTTTCTAAACTCATTTTTAATGGATTTTATTTTTGGCGAAAGTACAGTTAATTAAAATGAATTTGAAATATATAGTGAATTAAAATGATTATAATTGTCAAAAATGGATGAGAATCCGTTAATCTGTGACGAAAATAATAAGCCACAGATTAAGGTGATTAAAAAGATTCAGAGGTCGATAAAATCTGAGGGAATCTGCGTAATCAGTGGCAAAAAATAATAAGCCACAGATTGAGATGATTAAAAAGATCCAGTGGCTAAAACAATCAGTAAAGTTTATTTTACTCTAACAGCATCCGGGACTAATAATTCGTATTCTCCGCCGTTGCGAATAACATCTCTTACAATGCTGGAACTGATATAAGAGGTATTGGCAGCAGTAAGTAAAAAGACGGTTTCGATTTTTGAAAGCTTACGATTGGTATGGGCAATGGCTTTTTCAAATTCAAAATCGGCAGGATTTCTCAAACCTCTCAAAATAAATTTCGCATCTACTTTTTTACAAAAATCTATTGTCAGACCTTCATAGGTAGCAACAGAAACAGTTGGATGATTTTCAAAGCATTCTTCTATAAAGCGTTTTCTTTCATCTAAAGAAAACATATATTTTTTATCGGCATTGACACCAATAGCAACGATAATCTTGTCAAAAAGCGGAATGCTTCTCTTGATAATGTCATAATGACCCAAAGTTATCGGGTCAAATGATCCTGGGAATACGGCTATTTTCTCCATAATAGTTTTCTTTTTAAAGCCAATTCGATTTCATTGTCTAACAGATCAGAGAAAGCAATTTTTGCATAGGCTGCCTGTTGCGGGAAAATACTTTGTCCGGATAATCCCGGATTCGTATTCATTTCAATAAAGTGCGGTACATCATCCATTACGATAAAATCGGTTCTGGAAAAACCAGACATGCCAAGTGCCTGATATACTTTTGCAGCTGTTTCTCTTACTTTTTGCTCTACTTCAGCAGATAGTCTTGCCGGAGTGATTTCGTCTGATTTGCCTAAATATTTGGCTTCATAATCGAAAAAGTCATTATGAGGAACAATTTCGGTCAAGCCTAAAACTTTGGTTTCTCCTTTGTAATTAAGAACTCCAACAGACACTTCCGTTCCTTTTAAGAACGATTCGATTAATATATCGCTGTCTTCTGCAAAAGCAAAATCCAGAGCTTTGTCGAATTCTGAAAGGTCGTTTACTTTAGAAACACCAAGACTGCTTCCGGATTGATTTGGTTTTACAAAGAAAGGCAGGCCAAGCTCAGATTTGATTTCTTCGGCATTAATTGCATCTCCTTTGGAAAGATATATGGATTTTGCCTTCGGGATGTTAAATTTCGAAAGCACAGATAAGGTATCTCTTTTGTTGAATGTCAGGGCTGACTGATAGAAATTGCATCCTGAATACGGAATTTCCAAAAGTTCCCAATACGCCTGCATATGGCCGTCTTCGCCAGGCGTTCCGTGGATGGTGTTGATTATGACATCAAATTTTGTCTTTGCTCCATTTTGGGTAAAAGTAAAATCAGATTTGTCAATCGGGAATTTTTCTTCTCCTTGTATTACGTTCCAGCCATCCAATAAAATATGGACTTCAAACGTTTTGTATTTATTATTGTCGAGATTGTTAAGGATTAGCTGACCACTACGGAGCGATATAACTGATTCGTCAGAATATCCACCCATTACAACGGCTATGTTCATGGAAGATTTTGGATTTTAGATTTTAGACTTGTTTGTTGTCAAAAATTAGGTCTGGAAACTTAAAAAACGCCCAAAACCTCTCACAAAAATATCACTAATTATTGAAACTAAAAACCTTTAGTATTTTTATATCTTTGCACGAAATGTAATTTTTATGACTTTAAGACAATATCTTACCAGCAAATCTTTTTTCAAGCAGCTTTTACTGGCTTTTGGGATCATAATTGTATTGGTTTTTTTAATCCTGCAATGGTTGAGCTACGCTACTGACCATGGCAATGAAATCACGGTTCCGGATTTGAGAAAACTGACAGAACAGCAAGCAGAGGAAAAACTTGATGAACTTAACTTAGGATATGTTTTGCTGGATACGGTAGACTATAATAAAGATTTTCCAAAATACACAGTTGTACAACAGGACCCGCTACCAGGTGCAAAAGTAAAAGATGGTAGAAAAATCTATATAAAAGTGAATTCTGCTGATTTTGGAATGGTAACCATTCCGGATCTGATTGAAAAAACATTGCGTCAGGCAGAACCGTCTCTTGTGGCATTAGGCCTTGAGATTGGTAAAAAAACATATAAGCCTTATTTGGGTAAAGATATGGTTTTGGAAATGTATGCAGATGGCAAGAAATTAAAGCCTGGCGACAAAGTGAAAAAAGCATCTAAAATTGATTTGGTCTTGGGTGACGGAAAAGTAGGATTTGAAGAGGAAACGGATTCGATTAAAAATACAGATACAGAAACGGCAGAATGATAGAGAATCCGATAGCAGACGAGGCGTTAGATGACGAATTGTTTGAACATTACAGATTTGAGGCGTCAAAAGGGCAGTCGCCTTTGCGTGTAGATAAATTTTTGATGAATCTTGTTGAAAATGCGACAAGAAATAAAATACAGCAGGCTGCTACAGCAGGGAATATTTATGTAAACGATGTTCCGGTAAAATCCAATTATAAAGTAAAAGCTTTAGATGTTGTAAGGGTTTTGCTTTCGCACCCGCCTTTTGAAAACCTTATACTTCCTGAAAATATTCCGCTTGATATTGTTTATGAAGACGATGCTCTGTTGGTAATCAATAAACCAGCCGGTTTAGTTGTGCATCCTGGACATGGAAATTATACAGGAACTCTGGTAAATGCTTTGGCTTACCATTTTGAGAACCTGCCACTAAACAGTAGCGAGCGTCCGGGATTAGTTCACAGAATTGATAAAGACACTTCAGGACTTTTGGTCGTTGCCAAAACAGAACAGGCAATGGCTTTCCTGGCCAAACAGTTTGAAGAAAAAACATCAGAGAGAGAGTATCTTGCTTTGGTTTGGGGAAATGTGATTGAAGATGAAGGCACGGTTACCGGAGATATTGCAAGACACGCTAAAGATAGAATGCAGATGGCTGTCGTTCCGGATGGAGAAGGAAAACATGCTGTAACTCATTATAAAGTTATGGAACGTTTTGGGTATGTAACTTTGGTTTCTTGTAAGCTGGAAACTGGAAGAACACACCAGATACGTGTTCATATGAAACATATTGGACATACGCTTTTTAATGACGAGCGTTATGGTGGTAACCTGATATTAAAAGGAACAACTTTTACAAAATACAAGCAGTTTATAGACAATTGTTTTAAAGTATTGCCAAGACAGGCGCTGCATGCAAAAACATTAGGTTTTATGCATCCAACGACAAAAGAATTTATGAGCTTTGATACAGAACTTCCGGAAGATATGAAAGAATGTATCGCAAAATGGCGAGTCTATTCTAATTCACACACTGTCGAAGAAGAAGATTAAAAAGAGAAAGCAACGTTTTAGCGTTGCTTTTTTATTTCTAGGAATGTCTTTAGAGATAGAATTCTTTAACGGTCTTTGCGGCTCTGCGTCTTTGCGTGAAAATATTGCTCGCAAAGACGCAAAGTATATGAAGGCTTATCGAGAACTATTTTTAGTAATCAATAAAATTAATCTTAAAAAGATAATTTATATGCTTAAATATTAGTAATTTAGATAGGTAATTCTAAATTATTTCGTCATGGAAACGATAAAAATTAAAAAGCTGAATAAATGGGCCAATTCTCATACTTCTTATCCAATTGACATTTTAAGGATTGCTTTGGGAGTATTCCTATTTCTCAAAGGCGTATCATTTATAAAAGAAAGTCATAGGCTTATTGATTTGCTTGCTCCTTTAGGAAATTTTGATGGAGGAATGTTAGTCTATCATTATGTTGCTGCTGCCCATATCATGGGAGGCGTTATGATTGTATTTGGACTTCTGACGCGATGGGCTATCTGGGCACAGTTACCCATATTAGTCGGAGCAGTATTAATTAATTTCGTGGGACCATTAGTCATGACGAATCTGATAATATCAGTTGTAACACTTATCGTTTGTGTGTTTTTCTTAATGTATGGTGGTGGAAAGCACTCGTTGGATTACTATTTTAAGATGGAGAAATAAAGAAATAATAAACTTAAATTTAAGAAAAGAGCCGCTAATTAGCCGGCTCTTTTTTTATTTGGTAGATTATTTAATCAACTCTTAAGTTAAAGTTAGCATAGCAGCCAATAAAATGTCGTATCTTGTAGAAGTGAAAAAAGCACACCACTAACCTTGAAATTGCTATAAAATGGAAACGAAAACTACTTTTGGAACAGCGGAAAGAAACCTATTCCAAAAACCAAGTTTTACTGAAGAGCTAATCAGTAAGAAGGAGGAACTTAAAAAAAAGATGAAGGATAAGAATTTGCAATTGAGGAATCTCTTAAAAACGAATTTTGAGCTTTTGAAAAACAACGACATCAATATGATGCTGTTTTAGCAATATATATGACGAAAAGAAAAACCCTTACATGAGATGAGAAAAAAGAACCCTGCGAAAAGCAGGGTTCTTTTTTTATGCAGTAGTAAATTTTTCCGGTTTTTGATTACGCTTAAGGATTAACGCACTAATCAGAGTAACAACTAATCCTATAGGAAGTATTTCAGCATAGGTCATGAGAATAATTAAAATAGGATTCTTATACCATTCTTTATAGGTTTCCATTTGAGCAGTCTGGCTTTGTATTTCTGCTGCAGTAGCGCCTTTTTCAGCTGCCTGCTTGAGCACATGGGCTGAATATTTTTCCATAAAATCAGGAATAAAGAAATAATATTCAACAAGCCATACTGCTACATATACTGTTGATGCGATAAGGGTAATAAACAATCCAATCTTAAATGCTTCTCCGAAACTGATTGTTCCGGAATTATGTTTGTCGCGGTAACTTTTGATACCTACAAATACAAAAGAAAAAGCAAGTAGCATTCCCAGATAACCGAGAACCATGCTGCCTTCAAAATTTGGATTTTTATAGCATAGCAGGGAAGAAGTCACCATCATCGCCGTAACTATAAATCCGGCAATAAGTCCATTGATTAAAATTGTTTTTTTCATCGTTTTAAATTTTTTAGTTGATTTTCAATGATGCAAAATTGAATTTTTTTGGATGGCTGGAGGTCATACTTAAGGATGATTTTACTCTAAAATTGCCAGTTTACAACTTAAGTATGATTTTTAAGGAATCAATTTCAGGCGTTTTGCCTTTTCTACAGCTTGTGTCCTGCGATTGACATCGAGTTTTTCAAAAAGCTTTGATGAATGTGTTTTGATGGTAGGTAATGAAACAAAAAGCTGCGATGCGATTTCCTGATTGCTGCAACCTTGTGCAATCAGTTCCAGGACTTCCATTTCACGTTTGCTCAGGTTTAATTTTTCAAGTTGGTTTCTGTCCTGTACAAATTCTGCGTCGTTGACATAGATTTCTTTTTCGACTATTATCGTTTCCTTTTTTGGTTTTGTGAGCTTTAAAGCAAGCCATATTCCCAGAGCAGTAAATACCACAGCAATGGAACCGATGTATATTTCCAGAGCATGGTCAATAACAATAAGTCGGAATTCCAGCCATTTCATCAAAAATAGCAACACAGCAAGCGAAAAGCCGTATAAAATGGTAGACTTATATTTCTGGAAAAACTCCCGCATAGATGATTTTTATATTCAAAGATAGAAAATGTATCCTTATAATGTTTTCCATAATTTCTATGTCGATAATGAGATTTTGGAAATAATAGAAAATAAAAAACCGCTCCTTTTTGAGAAGCGGTTTAAAATGAATTCTATTCTTTATTGCTTATACCAATTTAGCATTCAGGATAATTTCAGCATTCAGAAGCTGTGATACCGGGCAGTTTTCTTTTGCATTCTTGGCAGCTTCCTGAAACTGTTCTTCTGAAATATTGCTTACTGTTGCCGTAAGGTCTAAAGTTATAGTGGTTATCTTTCCATCTTCAAAAGTCACTTTAGCGACAGTGTCCAGATTTTCTGGCGTAAATCCAAGTTCTGATAATACAAAACTAAGTTTCATCGTGAAACAGCCGGCATGTGCTGCTCCTATCAATTCTTCGGGATTGGTACCAACTCCATCTGCAAAACGGGTTTTGAATGATAATTGCGCTTTATCTAAGGTAGTGCTTTGCGTAGAAATGGTTCCTTTTCCTTCCATTCCTGTTCCTTGCCAATTGGCACTAGCGTTTCTTGTAAACTTCATGTGTGTTATTTTAGGTTGGTTAATAGGCATAAAGTTAGAGAAAAATAAGATTCCAAAACCTTACGCCATGTTATGATTTTCTAAAGCCATACGTATTTCATTGGTAAGCAATCCGCTTCCGCCACCATAATGCTGTACAATAGCACAATCGGGGTTTGTGCTTTTGAAGAAAGTACGTAGTTTTTCTTCATTTTCAGGCTCAATACCGCAACCTAATAAGACAATGTGGAAATGGATGCGTTCAAACAATTCCATGGCGTCTTCATCCGTTTCTGCTCCGGCACCAAACCAATCTTCATTATTATTGATTAGCCTTACGACGGTTTCCAGTATTTCCGGATGCCTTCCTATGTATAATATGTTTTTCATGACTTAGCTAAAAAAAGCAAGCCTTTCAATAAAGAGAGGCTTGCTGGTAATTATTGTTTGATAAATTGAAGTTCGATTTGAAGTTTTACTTCTTCACCAACTAAAACACCTCCGGTTTCTAAAGCAGAATTCCAATTTAGTCCCCAATCTTTTCGATTGATTTTTCCAGATACGGACAATCCAGTTTTGGTATTTCCCCAAGGGTCTTTTGCTAATCCACCAAATTCAACATCTAATGTTACAGGTTTTGTTACGCCGTGTAATGTCAGCTCGCCTGCCAGTTTGTATTCTCCTTCGTTTAATTTTTTAAAGGATGTCGATTTGAAATTGATTTTTGGAAATTGAGAAGCGTCAAAAAAGTCGGCGCTTAGCAAATGCGAATCGCGGTCTTTGTTTCCTGTAGAAATAGAATCGATATCGCCTGAAAATTCAAACTGTGCGGTTTCGAAATTGTCGCCATCAGTTTCGATGGAAGCGTCAAATTTTTCAAAATTTCCAGATACGTTGGTAAACATCATGTGTTTTACTTTGAATCCAATTTCTGAGTGGGCTGGGTCTATTGACCATTTTGTTGTTGTCATAATTTTGTTTTTTTAATAGTTGTTTTTATTTTAAATATAATGAATTATAAAACCATCGGTACTTCCATCAATAAGATTTCCGCATTTTCTGATAGTGATTCTATAGCTATTGCCGAAGTATTCCAGATTCCCAATCCGTCTCTTTCGTTTAGGCTGATAGTTCCAATATTGAAATCGCCTTTGATGACAAACGCATAAATTCCGTTACCTTCTTTTTTTAGCTTGTATTCGGTTGCAAAACCTTTGTCGAATTTGCCTAAATGAAACCAGGCATCTTGATGAATCCAGACTCCGGCATCATCCTGATTTGGCGACAATATCTGCTGTAACTTGTTGTGGCGATCGTTTTCGTCTAAAGAAATCTGGTCGTATCGTGGGGTTACATTTTTCTTGTTTGGATATACCCAGATTTGCAGGAATTTGGTCAGCCTGTCTTTGTTTTTGTTGTATTCGCTGTGATAAATTCCGGTTCCGGCACTCATGACCTGGATGTCGCCTTTTTTGATTACGGCAGTATTGCCCATGCTGTCTTGGTGTTCTAAATCACCTTCTAGTGGAATAGAAATGATTTCCATATTGTCATGCGGATGTTTTCCAAAACCCATTCCGGCATCTACCCGGTCGTCATTTAAGACTCTCAATACACCAAAGTGCATTCTGTCCGGATTATGGTAATTCGCGAAACTGAAAGTATGGTGAGAATCCAGCCAACCATGATTAGCATGTCCGCGGGTAGCTGCTTTATGCACTACTGTATTTTCCATAACAAAAGACTCCGGGTTTGGAAGATGGTTGAATCCCAATGGTTCCAATTCCTTGATTTCGTCAATGTCATTTTTAATTACATCGCCAACGGCAGCAGAAGTGATAAACATTCCGGTGCCCATTAATCCTTTTTTTATAAAATCTTTACGGTCCATAATCAGTGCTTTTTAATTACATGACAAATTTCCGACAGAAAATTTAGCTGGGCATTGAACTAGGACAAGAAAAAATAGTTGATAGTGGATAAGGGATAGTTTATAGTGGATAGTTTATGGTTGTTAGTGGATAATGGATAGTGAGGAGTTAGTATGTGGATATGAGATTTATGTGATGGCATTTTGATATATGTGTGTAAATAGTAGTATATGTTTATAGTAAACAAACACTTTTTCGTTCAGCTATCAAAAATCCCAAATCAAAAATCCTAAATCCTAAATCATAAATATGAAATCAAAAACCTTCTCCCCGCAGTCTCCTAACTAAAGACTATCCACTAACAACTATAAACTATCCACTATAAACTATCCCATATCCACTAACAACTAGTTTTTCGCTATTCTCGCTCTGACTTTACTCAGAAACTCCGGTGAGATACCTAAATAGGAAGCGATATAATGTTGTGGAACCCGTTGTGGGATGGTAGGGTAGAGTTCCAGAAATTCGAGGTATTTTTCTGTTGCGGTTTGGGAGATGGTATGAAACAGCCTGTTTTGTGTTACGGCAAGATTTCGTTGCATTAATATACGGAACGCTCTTTCAAAGCGGGGTGCTTTTGCAAAAAGTTCTTCTTTGGATTCAGGTGTAAACATCAAAAACTCGCAGTCTTCAAGCGTTTCAATATATACCTGACTAGGTTTTGTTTCGTAAATACTAAAAGAAATGTCGCTGACCCAGGCATTTTCAATAGCAAATTGCAGTATGACTTCAAAGCCATTGGCGTCGATATAATATTTCCTTACACAGCCTTTGACTACAAAAGCTTCAAAATTGCACATTTCTCCTTCGTGGAGCATAATGGTCTTTTTGGGTACCTTTTTGTATTCCATAAAAGAGTTGAATGTAATAAGTTCTTCTTCTGAAAAAGAAACATAACGGCTTATGTTGTTGTTGATTTGAGAATACAAAGTGTAAGGATTTTGAGGTTTCAGACAAATATACTAAAAAGAGGCTAATTGGTTTGGGATTTGAAAAATCAAGATTGGGTATAAAAAATGACAATTGCTCTAAAATAGCTGTTATTGATTTTGTATTTTTGAAATCAAATATCAGAAAATGAAAATTGTTATTTCTCCAGCCAAATCATTAGATTTTGAAACCGCCGTACCAACAGACCGACATACAGAATCGGTTTTCCTAAAAGAATCCAATACCGTACATAAAGTATTGAAGAAGCTGAAGCCTAAAAAGCTTTCAGAGTTGATGGATATTTCAGAAAAGTTGGCCGATTTGAATTGGCATAGAAATCAGGAATGGGCAACTCCGTTTACATTACAGAACTCACGACAGGCGGTATATGCTTTTAATGGTGATGTGTATATTGGTTTGGATGCTTATTCATTACCAGTGGAGAAATTAGACGATTTGCAGGAAAAACTCCGAATTTTATCAGGATTGTACGGTTTGCTAAAACCTTTGGATTTAATGCAGCCTTATCGTTTGGAAATGGGAACAAAGCTTCCTATTGGAAAGAATAAAAATCTATACGAGTTCTGGAAAAAGAAAATTACCAAATCGCTGAATGACGAGTTGAAAAAAGGCGAATTGTTTGTCAATCTTGCCAGCAACGAATATTTTGATTCGGTAGATGTAAAAACGCTTAAAGTTCCTGTGATTACTCCGGAATTTAAAGACTACAAAGATGGCAAGCTAAAAATGATCAGCTTTTTTGCTAAAAAGGCGAGAGGCATGATGGTGCGCTATATTATCGATACCAATGCCGAAACCATAGAGGATTTAAAAGGCTTTAACTACGAAGGATATCAATTTGATGCCAACCTGTCAAAAGGGAATAAATTGGTTTTTACTCGATAAAGTTTTGTAAAGGCACTAAGGTGCTAAGGTTCTAAGTTTAATAGATTTCTAAATCCAAGGAATTATTCTAATCTGTAGCTAAAGTCAGAAATCAAAAATCTCAAATCAAAGATGCTAAGGTTTTGAGGCGCTAAGTTTATGCTTTTTGTATATAAGAGAGTAAGTTTTTGAAAGTGAATTTTTGTATATGTTTTATTTGGTGTAATGCTTCATAATAGCGACTTACCACTATCTACTTACCATTATCAACTATCAACTATAGAGGAGCTAAGTTTAATAGGCTTCTCGAATCCGTGTAATCATTTTAATCTGCGGCTAAAATCAAAAATCTAAAATCCAAGATGCTAAGGTTCTAAGGTTAATAGGCTTCTAAATTTGTGTAATCACTCTAATCAGTGACTAAAATCATAAATCTTAAATCCAAAATCAGAAATCCAAAATTTAAAGGGTATTATGATTCCACAAACTCATTGAATTCACGGATGGCTTCACGGGTTGTTTTACGCTGATTTCTTGAAAGTTCGGCTACAGCACTGACGCTTTTCTTGGCACATTTTTTTATCTGGACGATTTTTTGGGAAAGTTCCTCAAGCTTTTCGGATTCCTCGAAAGAAATTTTAGCCTTGATGGATTCGATGAGGTTCATGAATTCCGGAATTGCAAACCTATTTTCAGAATAGCTTTCCTGAAGTTCTTCTAAAAGCTCATCAGTGTCTTTATTGATATCTGTCAGGTATTCTACGCTTTTTTTGCTGAATTCCTTAAATATTTTCTTTTCTTTTTTTCCGAATAGTCCCATGGTAATTATGTTTAATTAATTGCAACTATCTTAAATTCAATCAAATATATGAAATAAAAAGATTCGTTGTTTTCCTAAAGGCCTTTATTTTGATGGCGGGACTAAAGTAGGCGGAAAATCACGGAAGCAAATTAAGCCGATATTAAATAAACGCTAATTAAAAAACAGAAAGCTTCGGGATATCCGAAGCTTTCTTAAATAATAACCTTGAAAAATATTAATGCATGGCATCTGCCGGATTAATCTTGTTTTTACCCTTTTTGATAAGCAGGATAATTGGGATACAGCATAAGAACATGATTCCTAGATAAAGGAAGATATCCATATACGATAGTACTGTTGCCTGTTTCATGACCGAAACATCCAGTACCTGATAGGCTTTGTTGAGCGCTTCGTTGGCACTAAAGCCTTTAGCCATAAAACTTTGTTGGAGCTGGTGCACTCTGTTTTGTACTTCCAGTTTGTCTGCACTAAGGTGAGAAACCAAATCTACGCGGTGGTTCTGACTGAATCTTGTGATAAATGTCGTAATAATCGCAATACCGAAAGATCCTCCTAATTGTCTCATCATTCCGGTGAAAGCGGCTCCTTCACCAATCTGTTTTCCTTTTAAGGTTGATAAGGCTAGTGTGGTAATAGGAACGAATAATAAGCCCAGTCCGATTCCTCTCAAAATTAACGGCCAGAACATATGTTCTACTCCGGTATCCGGCGTAATGACATTATGCATCCAGAACGTAAAGAAAAAGAATATTAGGAATCCAACACCAACCATATAGCCTTGCGGCACGCCTTTTTGGATTAAGGTTCCCACAATAGGCATCATGAATGCTGTGGTGATGGAACCCGGAATTAGCAACAATCCAGCGTCTAGGGCTGTCCAGCCTAAAACGGATTGGGTATAGATAGGTAAGATTAACGTTGAACCGTATAATCCGAATCCGAGGATAAAACACATTACGGTTCCTATCCTAAGGTTTCCGTCTTTTAATACGCTGAGGTTTACGATAGGATGTTTATAGGTCAGTTCTCGCCAAATGAATAGTATCAATCCTACAACGCTCACAATACTTAGCGTGGTAATCATTTTGTCATCAAACCAATCGTCTTGCTGTCCGTGTTCTAAAACAAATTGCAGAGACCCAATAAACATGGCGAGCAATAGGATTCCCCACCAGTCGACCTGGCTTGCTTTTAGTTTTTCGCCATATTTAGGACTTTTGATATAGGATAAAGTCAGTATGGTAGCAATGATACCTAAAGGAATATTGATATAAAATATATAAGGCCAGGAGTAATTTTCTACGATATAACCTCCTAGTGGTGGTCCCAGGGTTGGTCCAACAATTACTCCTAAGCCGTAAATAGCCTGAGCCATTCCTCGTTTTGCAACGGGATAACTTTCTGTGATGATTGTCTGTGCGGTTACCAATAAGGCTCCTCCACCAAGTCCCTGAACAAAACGAAAAATGACAAGTTCCCAAATATTAGTTGCGTTACCGCAGAGAAATGATGAGACGGTAAATATGATGATGGATACGGCAAAATAGTTTCTTCTGCCGAATTGTTGTGACAGCCAGCTGGTCATCGGGATTACGATAACGTTGGCAATAGCATAGGCCGTAATAACCCAGGCAACGTCAGTCAAGGTCGCACCAAGGCTTCCTCGCATATCTGTCAGGGCCACGTTCACGATGGTGGTGTCTACAATCTCCAGCAAGGCACAAAGCACTGCGGTAATCGTGATGATAACCCTCCTAAAGCCGTATTCAACTAAGCTGTCTTCTCCTGAAGTTGCTTCCATTATTTAAGATTTTATATTGATGATTTCAGCAATTGGAATTCAATCCTGAAATCATCAATAGGTAAGAGGTTTATTTTAAGTGGACATCAACGTCAACGTTCATACCCGGACGCAGATTTTTTACTTTATCAGGAGCATTTTCCTGATCAAGAGTGATTTTAACAGGAAGTCTTTGTACGGTTTTCACGAAGTTTCCAGTTGCGTTGTCTGGTGGCAATAGTGAAAAACGTGCTCCGGTTGCAGGAGAAAATGAGGTAATGGTACCTTTGAATTCATAATCAGGATAAGCATCAACACGGATACTTACTTTTTGTCCTATTACCATTTTGCTCAATTGCGTTTCTTTAAAGTTCGCAATAACCCAAGCTTCAGTGTTATTGATAATATAAAACAGCGATTGTCCCGGTTGTATAAATTGCCCCGGCTGTATGTTTATTTTAGAAACCTGCCCGTCAATAGAAGCTGTAACGATTGTATAATTCAGGTTTAATTTAGCAGCATCGAGTACGGCTTGTGCTTTCTTGATATTAGCAGCAGCAATTTCAGCCTGTTTGTTGCTTACATTAGAACGTGAAGCTGCCACCGATTTTTGATAAGTGCTCGCTCTTTGCTGTTGTTGCAAAATTTTCAATTCGCTTTCTGCTTCCAGTTTTGCTGCTTCGGCCTGTTCGAATTGTTGTTTTGTGATGGATCTGTTTTTATAAAGATTTTGATAACGCACAAAATCGTTCGTAGCTCTTGTCAGTCTGATTTTAGCTGTTTCGATATTACCACCGGCAGAGGAAATGTTGGCTTCAGAAACTGAAACGCCTGCCAAAGCACCGCCTATATCCGCTTTTGAAACTTCCAGATTGCCCTGTGCTGCCACTAAAGCTGCATTGGCTTCTTCTACTTTTACCAAATAATCTTTGTTGTCGATTACAAAAAGCGTATCGCCTTTTTTCACGAAGTCGTTGTCTTTGACATATACTTTTGTCACATAACCCGAAACTCGAGGGATAATCGGGTTCATGTTTTTCTCAATCTGTGCATCATCAGTCGTTTCATGTGAAAGTGAGTGCACATACTTGTAGATTCCATAGGTTGCGCCAACTACCACGAGCGCAATAAGGATATAGGTAAACTTTTTATTTGTTTTTTTCTTTTCCATCGTGAAAGAATTTAGTTTTTAGTGATGTTGAATGAATCGGTTAGTTTGCCAGAAACATTTAGCAGTTCATAATAGCTTTGCGCAATATCTGCCTTTGAAAATGCTTCGTTTAGTTTTGCCTGCAGGTCTTGTACATCGGCTTCTAATAAGTCGTTGGTGTCAGAAAGCCCGTTATCGTATTTGTCTTTTACGATTCTGAAATTTTCCGATGCCTGTGTGACAGCTTCCTGATACACTTTGTATTGTTTTAGGGAAAGTGCATAATTTTCCTGGGCATCGTGTACTTCTACCTTGATCCGATCCGTCAGGATATCTGTAGATTGTTTGGTTTCTGAAGCCTGGCTTTTTGCTAACTTGACATCTTTCCCATTTTTAAAGATAGAAGAAAGGTCATAGGAAACGCCAACCCCAAAATTGATGGCATTGTTTACTTCCAATACGTTTTTCAGGTCAAAAGCCACATAACCGCCAAGTAGCGATACGGATGGATAGTAATTTCCTTCGGCAGCTTTTATGTTGGCCTCAGAAGCTTTCTGCATCCACTGTAAGGCTCCCAAATCGCTTCTGCTAGATAATGCATCATTTTCGTTCAAAGTAGCCTCAGAGAAGCCTAATTTTGAAAAAACAGCTTCGTCTGGCATAATTTGCGTTCCTTCCGGAAGCTTGAGCAGGTTCACCAGCTGATAATTTATCGTAGTGACGTTCTTTTTGGCATCTTCCAGAGACAATTCAACATTTGAAGATTGCAGTTGTGATTTTAGAAGGTCGTTTCTGGCAATCAGACCGTTTTCTTCCATGGCCGTAAAATCTTTTACACGTTGCTGTGAGCTTTTCAGGTTTTCCTGGATCAGTTTTACAGATTGTTGGGCCTTGTAGAGGTTCACATACAAGATGATCGTGTTCATTGCCAATTGTTCTTTGGTGTTTTTGGCATTGAGCAGTTCCGCCTGGTATCTGTTCTCTGAGGCTTTTACACTGTTTTTTAATTTGAATCCTGAAAAGAGCGGCATTGAAAGACTGGCTTGTCCCAAAATCAGCTGATTTACTTTAGGCGATGAAGTAGCTCCACCTTCGCCAGGTTCTGAGCTTCCCATTGAAATCTTTGAGTTGATGTTGGCCTCGGTCAGTCGCTGATACTGGCCTGAAATTTTCAGGCTTGGGTAGCGATTGTTTTTTACGGTCTCTAACTCATACTTCGAAGTTTGGGCTTTGGTGTCTGCCAATCCAGCTTCATTGCTTTGCGTGACGGCCAAGCTAATGGCGTCATTGAGTGTTAGGGGCTTTTTTTCTTGGGCTGCGACTTCTGCAAATCCCAAAACCAAAAGCATTCCTAACAACAGAGGATTAGTTTTCATAAACTAAAAAGGCTTTAATTGTTTGCTTGATGTGATTAATTAATTCTGTTTTGATGAAATGGTCATAGGCTTCATCGGTTTTAAGATTGAAGAGTTCTTCGTAAAAAGGTCTGTTGGTATGCACGTGAAAAAAAGTGCCCATTATGGTTGGGGGCAAAAGTGCTGTATTGATGTTTTTACGAAATACTCCTTTTTCTTGTCCTTCGGTAATTATTTTTTGGAGTGAAAGCATGTTTTGTTTTTTCACATCTGTGAAAACCTTAAAATCCATGATTCTCTTTTTTGAAGAAAATTCAAAATGGAGAATTTGGTAGAGGCATCTGTTTTTGTTCAGGCGGTTAATATAAAGTTCGATGAGCTTTTCTATTTTTTCGAAAGGAGTGAGGTCTTCGCTAAAAAGACTTTCCAGTTTCAATCTCAAATCGGAGGTACGGAAGATGATCAGAGATTCGAGTAATTTTTCTTTGGAACCAAAATAGTAAGAGATCATCGCTATATTGATATTCGCCTTTTTTGCGATGTCGCGAATCGAAGTTCCGTCAAAACCTTTTTCTGCAAAAAGCTCTTCGGCAACCTGAAGGATTTCTAATTGTTTTTCATTGAAATCAGTCGTCATTTTTTTGTCTTTTAAAAACGAGTACAAAATTAAACACTTGTTTAAATTAAACGATTGTTTAATTTGTTTTTAACTGTTTTTTAACAAAAAGTATTTAATAAAAAGGCGATAGATAATTTCTATGTTAACTATTTAATTTATTTTAATCCAATTATTTGAATGATATTATATAAACAAATAAATTAATATAGGCTAATTGAAGATCCAGTTTTCTAAAATTTGTTTCCCATGGGGTGTTAAAATGGATTCCGGGTGAAATTGCACGCCTTTTACATCAAAATTTTTATGGCGCAACGACATAATTTCTCCATTTTCATCGACTGAAGTTATTTCCAAATCAGGGCCTAAATTTGATTTTTCTACGACCCAGGAATGGTATCTCCCTACCCAAAATTCAGTCGGAATATTTTTAAAAAGCGGTTCGTCGTCCACCAAAATTTTGGTCTTGGAGGCAGTTCCGTGGTATACTTTTTCAAGATTTTTTAAAGTCGATCCGAAGACTTCTCCGATGGCTTGCTGTCCTAAACAGATGCCTAAAATGCTTTTTGAGGAAGCATATTCTTTGATAATTTCGTTTAATAAACCTGCTTCAGAAGGCAATCCCGGACCTGGAGAAAGCAGAATTTTATCGTAATTTTTGACTTCTTTAAGCTCGATTTCATCGTTTCTGAGTACCGTAACCTGGCAGTCCAAAGCTTCTAAATAATGAACCAGATTGTAGGTGAAGCTATCGTAATTGTCTATTACAAGTATGTTTTTCATGGGATGTTTTAGTGTTATGATAAGGCAAAGTTACGGAAGTTTTTTGGCTGTAATACACTGCGAAAAGGATAGCAGCAGCATCCTTTTGCGGAATAAAATGGAGCAAAAGATAGAGCGTATAGCCTGACCCGGAGGGATTCGCCCTTCTAAAAAAAAATCCCTGTCAGGTTAGTTCTGACAGGGATTTGGGAAAAATAATTGTTTTGGAATTAGAATTTTAAGTCAACAGCCAAATCAAAATCATCATAGATTACGTTGTCACCCAATCCTTCGAAGAAGTTTTTAGATTTGAACTTGATACCGTATTTTGTTCTGTCTATTACTAAAGCAGCAGTAGCGTTGTTTTTGTTAACAGTGATGTCAAATTTTATAGAGTTTGTAACGTCTTTGATAGTCATATCAGCTGTTACAGAGTAAACGTTATCTGATTTTTTACCGATTGATTTGAAAACCAATTTAGCAGTTGGGTATTTTTCAGTACCAAAGAAATCGTCAGCTTTTAAGTGTCCGTCAAGTTTTTCTTTACCTTGTCCAGCTTTTAGGTCAGTAGTAGAGATAGAGTTCATGTCTACTGTGAAGTTTCCACCAACTAATTTGTTGTTTTTGAAGATAAGAACACCGCTTTTTAAGTCGATTGTACCTTCGTGCTGTCCTGTTACTTTTTTACCAACCCAGTTGATTTTACTTGTTTTAACATCAACTTTTTTCTCTTGAGCCGTTGCAGAGAATGACCCGATTGCTACTAAAAGAGCGATTGCAATAGTTTTGAAATTTTTCATTGTTTTTAATTGAATTTAGGTTATTATTATAAATTGATAAATAATTCTTCGTTAGATTTTCTTACTTTTTTGAAGTGCTGAGATGCATCTTCTTCATGACGGTAGCCTAAAGTAGCTATTAGAGAAGTGTTTAACCCTAATTTGTCAAGTCCTAAGATTTCGTTCACTTTTTCAGCTTCAAAACCTTCCATTGGAGTCGCATCGATTTTTAATTCAGCAGCAGCGCTCAAAAGGTTTGCCAAAGCAATATAGGTCTGTTTTGAAGTCCAGTGGTTTTTTGTTTCTGCCGGTAATGTTGTGATTTTTGATTTCATGAAATCAACATATCCTTGGATACTTTCTGCAGGAATTCCTCTTGTTGCAACAATATTATTGGCAAAAGAATCAATTCCGGCTTCGCCAAAGTTAGTTTCGTTTGCGAAAATAATCAAGTGTGATGCGTCTACTATTTGTGATTGTCCCCATGCAACCGGCTGTATTTTTGCTCTAAGTTCTGGGTTTTCGACGATTAGGATTTTGTATGGCTGAAGTCCGTATGAAGAGGCACTTAGTCGTACTGCTTCTTTGATTTTTTCAAGATCTTCGGTTGAGATTTTTTTGGACGCATCGTATTTTTTGGTTGCGTATCTCCAATTGAGGTTATTTATGATTGTACTCATTTTTATATTTATTGATTAATTGTTCTAAATTTTTCGAGGAGGTAGTTCAGCTGTTCCAATTCTTCTGGCGTAAGGTTTTGAGTCAGAACAGATTCGTGACATTCCACTTTAGGATTGAGTTCGGCTAGCAGTTCCAGACCTTTTTCAGTTATGGCAATTTCCATTTTTCTCCTGTTGTCAGGACAGATTTCACGGGTAACCAGCTCTTTTAAAAGTAATTTGTCGACAAGTCGTGTCGTGTTGCTGGTTTTGGCAATCATTCGCTCCTGAATTACGCACATATTGGTTGGCTTTCCATTTTGTCCTTTCAGAATTCGCAAGACATTAAACTGCTCTGGAGATAAATCGTAAGCTTTTAGTATCTCATTGAATCGTTCTGATAGTACGTTTTGCGTATACATAATGTTCAGCACCGTTCTTTTGCCGATTGCCATAGGAGAGGTTGTTTTTATGATATCTTCTATTTTCATTATTGTAATTACAAAATTTGTATGTACAAATGTAGTACTATTTTTAATTGTATATACAAATGTTGATTAAATTTTTGTTAAAATAATTATGTAATGAGTAGAATGCTTATTTTTATTGGGTTTAAAGAAAAAATACCTTTTTATAAATGAAGAAAATTATCTCTCTGGGTATCGTTTTTTTGCTTATTTCCTGCAAGAAAGACGATAAAAAAGAAGCTATTCCTGAGTCAAAACCATTAAAAACGTATACACAAGATGGTATTTCGGTTGATTCGTATAATTTTTTAGGGTTGGAACCTTCCCTAAAAAGAAACAATGATACGACTTATGTGGTCAATTTTTGGGCGACCTGGTGTAAGCCTTGTGTGGAAGAACTTCCGCATTTTGAAAAGCTGAATGCTGAATATAAAGATAAAAAGGTAAAGGTGCTTTTGGTTAGTATTGATATGCCTAAAAAGGTAGAGACTGATCTTATTCCTTTTATCAAGAAGAATAATCTTAAGCCGGAAGTTGTACTGCTAAACGACCTGGATGCCAATAGCTGGATTAATAAAGTAGACCCAACCTGGAGTGGCGCTATTCCTGCAACGGTTATCTATAAAGGCGACAAGCGTCGTTTTTATGAAAAGAGCTTTTCCTATGAAGAGCTTGAAAATGAGTTGAAACAATTTTAAAATAAAACCATAAATAATCATACCATGAAAACAATTAAAATTTTTGCTTTTGTTTTGCTTGCCGGCCTGGCGAGTGCTTTTACGTATAAAAATATGGATGCTGCCGCTGGTTATAAAGTAGGGGATATCGCAACAGATTTTAGCTTAAAGAATATCGATAACAAAAAAGTGGCTCTTAAGGATTTCAAAGATGCTAAGGGTTATATCGTAATTTTTACCTGCAATCACTGTCCGTATGCCCAGGCTTATGAAGACAGGATTATAGCTTTGGATAAAAAGTATAAAAAACAAGGTTATCCGGTAATTGCAATCAATCCGAATAATCCGGAAAAACAAAAAGATGATAGTTTTGACCTGATGAAAGTTCGTGCTAAGGAAAAAGGGTTTACATTCCCGTATTTGCTAGATGAAGGACAAAAAATCTATCCTCAATATGGTGCTACAAAAACACCTCACGTTTATATCCTACAGAAAACCTCAAAAGGAAACCAGGTTAAATATATAGGTGCGATTGATGACAATTATGATGATGCGAAAGCAGTAAAACAAAAATATGTAGAAAATGCAGTAGATGCTCTTTTGAAAAACAAGGAAGTTGTCGTAAAAGAGACTAAGGCTATTGGATGTTCTATTAAAGCATAACTTTTTAATACAATGATGAATATAACACAAGAACAATGGTGGTCACAAGCGCAAGAAGATGAAAATGCTGTAATACTTGACGTAAGGACCGAAGACGAATGCAACAGAGGAATGATTCCGGGAGCCAAAAATATAGATATCTATAAAGGACAGGGATTTATTTATGAAGTGGAGGAATTGGACAAAACCAAAAATTATTATGTCTATTGCCAGGCAGGAATGCGAAGTGCGAAAGCCTGTAGCGTGATGGAGCAATTAGGGTTTACCACGACTTATAACCTCGTTGGCGGAATGTCTGAATGGGATGGTCCCGTTGTTTTACCAGAATAAAAAAAGGAGCAATTGCTCCTTTTTTTATGAACTTTCGGGATTTAAGATTTTAGATTTTAGCCACGGATTAAAATGATTACACAGATTTTAAGTCTATTAATCTTAGTGCCTCAGAACCTTAGCGCCTTGGATTTATGATTTGAGATTTTTGATTTTACACAGATTATAATAATTCATAGATTTAAGAAACCTTTAAACTTAGTATCTCAGCACCTTAGTGCCTCAGAACCTTAGCGCCTTAGCGCCTTAGATTTATGATTTAAGATTTTTGATTTTAGTTAGAGATTAGAATAGTTGAATATATTTAGAAAGAAGCCTTTAAACTTAGTATCTCAGAACCTTAGCGCCTTAGTACCTTAGCACCTCATAACCTTCACCTTTTTTGTGCAAAATCTCCAATAATAAATTACTTTTATGTCCTAAAAAATTAAAACATGAAAACTTTATATTCTTTATTATTTGTCCTGATTAGTATTGTTTCCTGCCAATCGCAGAATAAATCTCCTGAATTGATTGCTTCTGATGCTTTTTCCAAAAGAATTGAATCAGGAAATGTACAATTGGTAGATGTCAGGACTCCAAAAGAGTACAAGGAAGGTCACTTAAAAGGCGCTAAAAACGTTCACCTTTATGACCAGGATTTTACAGACCGAATCAATAAATTAGATAAAACCAAACCTATTTATGTGTACTGCAAAGCAGGCGGAAGAAGCGCTGAAGCAGTTGAAATTATGCAAGCTCAAGGTTTTAAGAATATCATAGAGCTCAAAGGCGGAACCGATTCCTGGACAGAAACCGGTTTACCTCTGGAGCAATAATTATTGTATCGTATAGATTAGTTCAGTTCTTTCTGCTACCCTGAAATACCCTAGCGCATAGTTGTTCCTGTCTGTTTGGTTGACAATATTTCCTCTTACGTTGGCAGGTGTTGTCTGGAAAGGGCCACCTCCGGCTCCTTCTGCCATACCAATCAGGATGTACATATAGTTATAGTAGCGTTCTGAAATTCCTAAAAGAGAAATCTTAAGCTGGTCTCCTGGTTTAAAATCTTCGTGCGTAAAAAGTCCGAACATTTCATTACCCTGGAAGAACTTATCGTCCATAACATCATAATCCGGATAAGGAAGGTGAGGTGTTTCAAACTTGCTCAGGTAGAAGTTGTTTTCCTGGCCGTTGTCATTATAATAAAACTTGACTTCGGTTTCATCATTTGAAAACCCGCCTTCATCATTCTGTTCTGTTCTTGTGATGACAGGCACGGACGCCATTTTTTCAGTGGCCGTATACGTTTGCCCGTTGTACACTACAGTCAATACGTAGGTTTCGCCTATTACAGGTTGGAAATCGGAACAAATATATTCACCTGTACCCGGGGTTTCTATAAAAGTAAAAGTAGTGTTGCTCGTGTTAGTTACAAAGACCGTAGCGTCAGAAACCACTGGGATTACGCTTTGGAAATAACCGGTAGTTGTAGTCAGTTTTATTTTTTGGGTCGCACCATCGGTTCCTTTGAGCCAGTCTATAGAGGCATCAATAACAAGTCTAGGCGGTGCCGTTTTAAGATCCACATCAACTACTTCTTCACAGCTACTAAAGCTGAGAATTGATAGGAAAAGAAGGGCTATATATTTTATATTTTTCATGATAGTATCGGATTAGAATTTGAAATTATAAGTAACGCTTGGAATAAAACCAAAGATAGATAGCCTTACAGCTTCGTTTCTTCCGGTATCTTCATTTTGTCTAAACGTCATAGATGCAGAGTTCATGCGGTTGTATAGGTTGTAGATACTGAAAACCCATTCTCCCTGCCATCCTTTTTTCTTGTCTGGTTTTGGGATATACGTAGCTGAAACGTCTAAGTGATGGTATGCTGGAAGCCTGTCTCCGTTTCTTGTACCATACGTAGGAACGATTACTCCGCCATATTCATATTGTCCGTTTGGATACGTAACTGGTTGTCCGGATTGCAAAGCAAAAGTACTTCCAAACGACCATTTTTCGTTTAATTGATACGATGCCGTAACAGCTAAGTTATGCGTCTTGTCATAACCGGTGCTATACCAATTTCCGTTATTGATTCCAATTTCTCCTGCTGTTCTTCCAGGTGTCTGTTGTTCAGAACGGGAAAGCGTATACGAAATCCATCCGTTCAGTTTACCTGAATTTTTTCGCAATAAGACTTCCAATCCGTAGGCTCTTGACCTACCGTTTAAGATAACCTGTTCGATTGCATCGTTAGCGATAAGGTCTGCTCCATCAATATAATCGATTCTATTTTTGACTTTCTTATAATAGATTTCTGTTTCCAGAGTATAGTCGTCGTTGTGGAAATTCCTGAAATACCCTAAAGCAACCTGATCTAAAAGCTGTGGTTTGATAAAATTATCACTCGGTGCCCATACATCTAATGGAGTAGGTGATGAGGTGTTAGAAATCAAGTGAATGTATTGGCTCATACGGTTATAACTTGCTTTAATCGATTGGTTGTCATCTAATTGGTAGGATATGGCAAATCGAGGTTCAAGATTGTTGAATGATGCGATTGTTTTGCCACTTCCAAAATGTTCTGTTCCAATAGGTTTTCCTTTTTCATAGATTTGTTGTTCCGGATTAAAAGTAACAGCTTCGTTATTGGCATAAATGTTCATGTCTTGTTGTCCCATTCTGTAAAACATGCTGTAACGGAAACCGTAATTTATGCTAATCTTGTCTGTTAATTCCTGTTCTGCATCAACATATAATGCCGGTTCCAGTGCATATTTTTTGTCCAATTGCTCATGATTGATTCCGGAAGAAGACCCTGTAGGCGATACAGTTCCTGGATTAAAGTCATAGTACACGGTATTCAAACCATACGTCATTTTGAAACGCTCGCTTATGTAGTGCTTGAAATCGTATTTGATATTGTAATTTTTAATGCCTGAATCCCAATTCAGTCCTGCAACGTCTAACTTAAGGCCATAGTAATAATCGCTGTAAATCATCGACAGGTTGGAGAAAAGTTTTTCAGAATAAAGGTGGTTCCATCTCAGGTTAATAAAGGTATTTCCATAAACATTGTTGAATTGATTACCAATATCAAAAACGTCTCTACCAAAATAACCAGATAGGAACAAGTTGTTATTTTCATTAAGCTTATAGCTCAGTTTTGTGTTCAGGTCATAAAAATAGGCGCTGTTCTTGTTGTCCGTTAGTTTTAGGAATAGGTGGGCATACGAACTTCTTCCCGCTACAAGGAAAGAGCTTTTTCCTTTTTCGATAGGTCCTTCAGCCAAAATTCTGCTCGAAATCACGCCAATACCTCCATTCATGTGAAATTCGTTACTGTTTCCTTCTTTTTGGTAAATGTCCAAAACAGATGAAACACGGCCTCCAAAACGGGCAGGAATACCTCCTTTGTAAAGTTTAAGGTCTTTGATTGCATCTGAGTTGAAAACAGAAAAGAAGCCAAATAGGTGGGAGGAGTTGTAAAGCAGTGCTTCATCCAAAAGGATAAGGTTTTGATCCGCAGCACCACCTCGCACATTGAAGCCTGAAGCTCCTTCGCCGGCATTCGTAACACCCGGAAGTTGGAGAATGGATTTTAAGATATCCGTTTCTCCCATAACTGCCGGCATTTTTTTGATTTCCTGAATGGTAAGCTTGTTAACGCTCATTTCAGGCTTTTTGATGTTGGCAATGTTTTTTCTTTCTGTAATTACGATTTCTTCGAGATTCTGGGCAGCACTTTCAAGACTGACATTTTTTCGAAGATTCTGTTGCAATGAAATTTTTTCCTCGGCTGTTTGGAATCCCATATAGCTGACTTGCAGCGTATAATCTCCTTTTGGGACGGATAATGAAAAGAAGCCGTATTCGTTTGTAGTAGTACCTGATTGGAGCTCAGGAATGTAAATGCTAACTCCGATAAGAGTCTCATTGTTTTGCGAATTGACAATAGTACCACTTAAGGTGACTTTGTCTTGGGCCTTTGCCCAGCTTCCGATGAGGAAGAGCAGAATTAATAAAGGAACGTGTGTTTTTTGATTTTTTTGATTCATGATTTATTTGTTTTGTTCTTGTGAGAAAATTCACTTTCGTAAAACGCTTATGTTTAAGAAATATTTTACAAAAACATAATTTAACGTTTTACAAACGTAGGACGACAAATAAACCGGATTGTTACATTTTTTAACTTTAAGAGATGGTTATGTTACTTTAGGCAAGTAGATTGTGAAAGTAGCTCCTGTATCTGGTTCTCCTTCTGCCTTGATAAACCCATTGTGGTTTTCAGTAATTTTTTTGCAGATGGCAAGCCCAATTCCTGTACCATTATAATCGATATCGGTTTCCAGACGCTTGAACAGCATAAAGATTTTTTCTGAAAATTCCTGCCTGAAACCAATACCATTATCGGTTATGGTTATTTTGTGGTATTTTTTGTCAATGATTTCAATGTCGTTGATTGTTTCGCCTGTTTTGATTTTTTCTGTTTTGATCTTGATAACGGGCGGGATGTCCTTTTTGCTGTATTTCAGTGAGTTTGATATGAGGTTGACGAAAAGCTGGTGAATCTGGAATGGAATGGCATTTATTCTTGGCAGATTGCCTATTTCAACAGTGGCATTTTTCTCTTCAATGTTGACGGCAAGTTCAAGAAGTACATCTTGGAGGAGCTTATTAAGGCTGGTTTTGACAAAAACCTTATCATTTTTTATGGTTTTAGAATAATCCACCAAATCCATCATTAGGTTCTGCATCCTGTTTGCAGAGTTTTTAATTTTTGTAAAATAGTCTTTGCCCTTTTCTGAAATTGTTTCGGATTCTGATTCTTCTATCCTCGAAATAAACATCTGTATTTTTCGCAAAGGTTCCTGAAGATCATGGCTGACAATCTGGTTAAAAGACTCCAATTCGGCATTTATGGCAATGAGCGATTTGTTTTTTTCTTCCAGAGCCAGCTTGCTGTTATATTCTTCTGTGATATCGTTGCTAACGCCAATCTTGACGAGTTCTCCTTTACTATTATATGTGAAATCGCCTGTTGAATTGATGTATCGTATTTCTCCATCCTTACGTATGATTCTGTAAATCATTGATGTTGGCGTATGGTTTTGTATGGATTCCTCATGCTGTTTCATTGTTTCTTCTATATCATCCGGATGAATATAAGGAATTACATTTTCGACTTTTGAGTCAAAGGCATTGGGTTTCAGTCCTAATATCCTGTAAAAATTGTCGGAATAAAAGAATTTTCCAGTTCTCATGTTGATCTTCCAGTGGCTTATTCCCGCTACTTTTTCGGCATTATCAGCTATCTGGTTGACAAATTTGAGTTCTTCATTCAACTTTCGTACTTTTTCGAAATCGATATTGATTTTGTTCAAAGAGAAAAGCAAGATGACCAGCGTCAGTATGGTGAGTGAAAAAGCTGTAATAGTTGACGTTTCAATATCATAACGGTGGTTGATATTGTGTATTTTGAGTTTAGTAACTTCTTGTTCGATGAGCTCATATACTTTTTTCTGGAGCTCTTTTGTTTGTTTATCGCCTTCTGATAATTTAGAATTTAAGAGTTCTGTATCGACGGGTTGTGCATTTGAAATTGCCAGAGTTTCATCAAAAAGAGCCAGTCTTTTTTGTAGGATATCGTCAATATAGTCTATGTTTTTCAAATCTTGTTTACTCGAAAAATTGTCTTTTAGTAACGACAGACTTTTGAAGATTTTTCTTTTTGTGATGAGGTTATTATCATAAAATGCGGAATCTTTGGTAATGATATAGCTCCGCATTTCATTTTCTCTTTGGATAACTTCAGAAATAATTTTTTCGAGCTCAAACTGTTTTTTGTTAGAGGTCGAGATAAGGCTTACAGATTGGTTCAGGCTTTTCATTTGGACATGAAAGACTATGGCAACACTTATAACCAAAATAAATGACACCCCTTGAGCTGTTCTATAAAGAAGGGTAGGGGTTAATAATTCTTTTAGTTTCATATCCTTTGTTTTTCGCTTTAGATGCTGAAAAAGAAAGTGTCTTTGTTTAATCCGGAAGTATGGAATTGCCAATTGATATTGACAACTTCCCTTAGCACTTTTTTCAGGTTTGCAAAGTCGTTAGGCTTTTTAATGTAAATATTGGCACCGCCAACAAATGTCTCCTCTATATCTTTATCTGAAGACGAAGTCGAATAAATTGCAATTGACATGTCTTTAAACTTAGGATTTTGGCGTATTTCCGTAAGACATTCATTTCCACTTTTACTAGGCATGTTTAAGTCCAGAAACAGAATATGCGGCAATACTATATCTGGTCTTTCAAGATAATCCATTAATTCTCTTCCGTTCTTAAAGACTGTAAGGTTATTATTGATTTTTAACTCTTTAATAGCATCGTTAAAAAAGTTACGATCGTCTTCATCATCATCTGCAAGCATAATGTTTATGGTAGACTGGTCTTTAATCATAGTTTAGGGGTTTTTGATATCTCAAATATAGGTTTTAATTGTTACTCTTTGTTCATACTACGTCTTTTATCTACGATCCTTTTAAACATGGAAGGGGTGAGACCTGTAGTTTTTTTGAATTGCCCGGAAAGGTGTGCCACGCTACTGTAGTTCAGTTTATAAGATACTTCTGTTAGCGTTAGTCCGTCTTCTATAATCAGTTTTTTAGCTCTTTCTATTTTCTGCATAATGATATAGTTCTCAATAGAAGTATAGGTATGTTCTGAAAATATATTTGAGATATAACCGTAACTCAGATTAAGCTTGTCCGAAAGATAGGAGGAAATGGTAGATGTTGGCAGTTTGTCTTTTTCATATACCATTTCTATTATGGTATCTTTTATTTTTTGGATAAGCTGACTTTTTTGATTGTCGAGCAGTTCGATACCGTATTTTTTTAAGGCTTCTCTTAACTCATTATACGTTTCTTCAGGGATTGATTCCTTGAATTCTATTTCTCCAAGGTCGAGAAGCTGGTATTGGATGCCAAATTTTTCCAGCTGTTCCTGCAAGATTATCCGGCAGGCCTGATTGATGTCATATTTGATGTAGAGTTTCATGTGGGAGGAGTTAGGACACTAAATTTATTAAAAAATGTTATAACTCTTATGGCTTTCTATCGAGTATTTTGAAGAATATTTAATCGTTTTTGGTTTTAGGCTATATTTCAGCAACTTGCATCCACAAAAAAAGGAGTACCTTTTTCAAAATACTCCAATTTTATTGGCTGAATTAGTATAGCAATTTTCCCCCTTGTTAATTTAACTCAGTTTTGTTCCCTTATTTCAAATGTATAATTTTTTAATAGGTGAAAAATTATACTATTCATGTTTTTATTTATACGATTTCAATTTACGGTATTGAAATATAGTGATTTACGCAATCACCGTATTGTATAAGTATTTCTTAAAATTATGTAAAAATTTTTGTTAAAGAATGCTTAAATTTGGGTATAAAGATTTCATTTTCAGAGTAAAAAGTCCAACTAAAAAAGCAAAATCATGAAAGTAGTATCCTTATTCTTATCGATTTTTGTTTTTGGAATTGCGGCTTATTTTTTTGTCACCGATTTTAGAAACTCTTTAGAGCTGAACTATATCATATATATGCTATTGTTGCTAATCCTGATGTCTATTTGTGTCGTGGGAGTTATGATAAACATACCATTGCTTATTCGAGGAAAGCGCAAGATGAATATTTTTATATACACTAGCTTTTCTAAAAAATATGTGGCTAATTCAAGGCGTATCCGATTGAAAAGGCACAATCATTTTAAAGAGGAACCCAACTACCACCAGGATACTATTTAGCATTACTGAACTATGTTAAATTGAAAAACGGCTTATAACCATAGCATAAGCCGTTTTACTTTTTATGTAAGAGTCTTGCCTGCTACAGAACTGCGTTCTTAAGCTTTGAAGCTTCATAGTGTTTTTTGTTTACGGTTTTTTCTTCTCCTTTTGGAAGATTACTTAATGATTCCCGCTCTCTTTTTCGATATCCTTTGTGAAACATTTTGTCTTCTATATCAGATGCTCTTTCGCACATCGAATCCCAGGCTCCGGTTTTTTTCAGGATTAATCTGGCGACGGCTACAGCGGCAACTCCGGCTGCGATTCCTAGTAATACATTTTTGGTTTTCATAGTGTAGAAGTTTACAGGTTATTTTTATTGTAGTATCCAAAGCTCCAAATTGAGCTTGTTATGAGATTTATGTCTATTAAATTTACAAACTTTAAAATCGGAACAGTACTAATGATTTTATAAAATTTGTGAAAAGAAATACAATTTTAATAGCACCGATTTCTCTACCATTTGCTGGAATATAATGTATATGCTTGTAGTAACACTTTGATGGGGTCTTTTAACTGTCAGCCTTTTTTATTGAAAAGAAATCGTTATTGGTTGGAAAAATAAAATCCCTGCTATATAAGATACTAGCAGGGATTTTAGAAATAAATAATCCCCAAAATTAAATAATTGAGTTATCTCAATTACCTAGTATGTTTAAAATGTCAGAGATCATCATCTTCAGGATAACCTTCCAGTGCATTTTCATACGGGGCCGATGTGCATACCATAGGTGGCCTGACAAACTCCAAAAGCCAATCCGGCAGTTTAGATTTCAGGTTAATGGAGCTATTTTCAGACCCAAAATTTAGATGGTGGTTGTCCTTGTTTTGATTCTCTTCCATAGTTGTTTTTTTTGATCCTTTTTTTGACTATTTAGGCATAGGCGTTTTTGTTGTATCAGTAGGAACAGTTGCAGTATCTGGTGTTGCTGGCGCAGTTGGTTCCACTACAGTTGTGGTATCTGGCATGTCAACATCTACATTGTTTTCTGTGTTTTTTTCCTTGCACGAAGTCATAATACCTAACAATACAACTGATGCTACTAAAAATAATTTGTTCGCTAAACTTTTCATAATCCGATTTTTAAAGTTACTGTATCTCAAATTTCTTTCTTTTAGAGAGAAAATCCCTTACACAATTAACAGAAAAAGTTATATGATGTGTTTAAAATGAGAAAGGACTGCTTTTTACGGCAGTCCTAACGCAATCAAGATTCCCCAAAAAAATCTACTTTTCAATAACGATAAAGTCGGAGCGCCTGTTGGCCAGGTGTTCGGCCTCGGTGCATTTCACACCGTTTTTACATTTATTTGTCAATCGGGTTTCACCATATCCGATGGCACTTATGATTCGTGTCGGATCGATTCCTTTTGACAGGATATAGGTTTGCGTTGATTTTGCTCGGGCATCTGAAAGTTTCAAGTTGTAGGCATCTTTCCCTCTAGAGTCCGTATGCGATTCAATCTTGATTTTGATGTTTGGAAATTTAGACATAGCAAAGACAACTTTGTCTAACTCTATAGCAGCTTGCGGGGTTATATCCGATTTGTCATAGTCAAAAAAGATAGGGTTGATGTCGATTTTTTCCTTGTCTCCATCAATGATAACCAGATCTTCGTATTTGGTCAATTCAAAATTCACATCTTTAATTTCGGCACCATTGACTTTTTTGCTTTCAATTTCCTTTTCTTCCGTGCTATGTCCGGTTTTGGTTGCTGAAACTTTGACTTTCATGTTGCAAGGAACTGTTATTTTGTAAATTCCATCTGCGCCTGAAGTTGTTTCTGCAATTTTATCACCAAACATATTCGAAACTTTTATGTTAGCATCACCAATAGGCAGTTTGCTTTTTGAATTGGTCACTTTTCCTGAAATCAGCTGATTGCATGGAGCTTTT
This sequence comes from Flavobacterium microcysteis, assembly GCF_006385255.1. Taxonomy (GTDB): domain Bacteria; phylum Bacteroidota; class Bacteroidia; order Flavobacteriales; family Flavobacteriaceae; genus Flavobacterium; species Flavobacterium microcysteis. Next base: position 29,606 of record NZ_VFJE01000047.1, on the reverse strand, counting down.
TCTTTTGTGAAATAGTAAATGTCATCGTCACCTTTTCCTTGAGACCGGTTAGAAGAAAAATAACCATAGGTGTCTTTAGGATCTACGATATAGGCAAAATCATCATTGTTGCTGTTGATTGGTGCGCCTAAATTTTTAGGTTCTGAAAAAGTCTGGTCTTCTTTGAATCTACTTTCATAAATGTCCAATCCGCCCCAACCGAAATGGCCGTCTGAAGCAAAGTACAACATTCCATTTGAAAAAGAAGGAAACATATCATTGCCCGCAGTGTTTATATCTGGTCCCAGATTTTTTGGCGGACCAATAGTTCCATCACTAGCAACTTGGCAAACATACAGGTCTGACCCGCCATATCCTCCCGGCATGTCAGAAGCAAAGAAAAGCCATTTTCCGTCTTCGCTCAAGGCAGGATGTCCAACCGAATATTTTTTGCTGTTGAAGAAAATATCTTGCGGAGAATTCAATTTGCCATCGGCAATAGTTCCCCTGACGATTTTAAAGTTGTTAGTGCCTTCTTCGTCATTGACAAGCTTCTTTTTTCTGACAATATTCGTTGAATAATATACCGTTTTAAGGTCTGGAGTAAAAGCTATCGTAGCCTCATGGTATTTTGTCATTGCATTAGGCAAGAAAACCGTTTCATTGAACAGACTTCCGGTAGCCGTATTTCTTTCCGCTACATAAAGATTCAAAAAAGGCTGCTTGTTCCAGTTGTACAGCTTGTCCTTGAATTTTGTGGTATCTCTACTAGAAGAAAAGACAACCTTATCTCCGTAAAAAGCAGTACCGAAATCAGATTTATCGGTATTGATTTCTAAATTTCGGATCGTATACAAAGGTTTTTCCTTTGATAAACTGTCCATCTGCTTTTTTAATCGGTTATAGGCTGCAATTCTTTTTTGGTCGCCTTTGCCGGCAAGATATTCTTTGGTTACCTTATCTGCTTTTTCATAATCCAGAACACCCTTTAAAGATTCGACATATCGTAAAAGATATTCGTCAGGCATGCTGGTGCCTTGAATGTCATATAGCTTTTGGTACCATTTTAAAGCATTTCGCTTATCGTCAATATAATAAAAGGAATCACCTGCATTTTTAAGTGCCTGTGTTGAAGGCGACTTTTCTTTGTCAAGATATTCTTCATAAGCTTTTGAAGCATCTACATAAGAAAATTCCTTGAAAAGCTTATTGGCCTTTTTTAATTTGCTTTGTCCGTTTACCGAAGCGATGCTTAGGCACAGGAGTAGTAGGAATATATTTTTCATGAGCTTATTTTTTAGAAGAATCGTTGTGATTTGATTTGACTTGTTTTTCTAGACAATTGGTAGCGTAAGATAATTTCATGGGAACCGTCATTATATTTGTTAAGATCGGTTGTAGTGTAATCATAGGAATACCCCACAAAAAAGTCTTTTGAAATCTGGAATCCAAGCAATGCGCTGACTGAATCATCCCAGCGGTATCCGGCACCTATGGTGAATTTTTCCTGAATCAGGAAATTGGCCGAAAAGTCTACCGAAATAGGCGATCCGCTGACACCTTTTGCCAAAACAGCGGGCTTGAATTTAAAATTGTCTGAAAAATTGAACACATAACCTCCTATCAAATAGTAATGAAGCCTTTCGATTTGTATGGATTCCTGTATATCATCATAGTAATCGCCTTTGATAAAGCTTGGAACCGAAGCCCCAACATACCAGTTGTCTGAATACAGATAAGCTCCTGCACCGAGTGATGGCGTAATCTTATTATTGATATTACTGTTTAATAATGGATCAGAACCATCATAAAACCTTCCTTTGGACCAATCTACGTTTAGTACTCTTGCACCCGCTTTTATTCCTAAAGCCAGTTTGGTATTATAGCTAAACATTAGCGTATAAGAAAAATTTCCGTCAAGATAGATTTCGTTTGAAGGTCCAAGATTATCATTCACCGCCGTGAATCCTAAGCCAATTTTGTCGTTTGTCAACGGACTGTGGAGCGTGAATGCCTGTGTAGATGGAGCACCGTCTATTCCAACCCATTGCGAGCGATGCAACAGGACCGCCTCAAGCGTTCCTGTTGATCCCGCATAACCAGGGTTTATTGTCAGTGGATTATACATATACTGCGTATATCCCGGATCTTGTTGTGCATTTGTTTTTATCGAAATCAGGATAAAAAGAAACGCTAAGCTGATTTTGTATATAGTGATTTTCATACTCTTGCTGTTTTAAATTGAAATTATCCTTTGGAATTAGCGGATCAGATAGATCCATCCGCTTTTTGTTCCAGTACCATCGCCTAAATCAAGAATGTAATAATACGTTCCTGTCGGAAGTTTTTTGTCTTCGTTGATAGGAGAGTTGACATTCGCAGTTCCGTCCCATGTATTATGGTAGGCTCTGGTCTTATAGACTTCAACACCGTAGCGATTATGAATCTGCAACGTGTTGTTTGGATAATTCTCAATACAGTCAATTCGGAATAAGTCGTTATCGCCGTCATTATTCGGACTGAACTCATTGTATACAATCAAGCAAATAGGTTCGAGAGAGATAGACGCTATGTTATTTTCTACATTCGAATCTATTGGAATAGATGAGGTTATTGCTACCGTATTTACATAACTTCCGGTAGAAAGTACCTTAACTGTAATCTGAAGCGTTGCTGTTTGTCCGGAAGCCAGTGTAGGGATAGTCCAAAGACCAGACGAGTTGGAAAAAGTTCCGGTCGAAGCATTAGAACTCACATACTGGAAGCCGCTCTGAATAGGCTCGCTGATTACGAGGTCTGTAAAGTTACTTTGCCCGTTATTGTTTATGGTTATCGTGAATATGATGTTTTCATCTATACTAGGCTTGAGATTGCTGGCAGTCTTGCTGATCGTAATATCAGAGCAGACATTGATAGCAATATCTCTAGTAGCAAAATTATCGCTTGAACAGCCAATAGTGTTTGTAAACATAACACTTACGTTTCCTGTTCCTACAGTATTCCAGGTTACAGTGGCAAAGTTGTCTGATGCTTGTCCGCCGCCTGTAATTGTTCCGCCAACTACATCCCAGATATAGTCTGTCATTCCGGATGCAGTAGTATAGGTCACTGTTTCAGAAGAACAAGCCTCGTTGCCTCCTCCGGTAATTACAGCCAAACCATCTGTCAGGAATCGTACTGTAATAGCCAGTCTTGTTGCGCTTTGGCAAGTACCGTCGCTTAAAGCAACATAGTAGATTCCTGCTACTAAAGGAGTGGTTGTTGCCAGAGGCGTTCCTCCTGTAGGGGCATTGTAAAACACTACATTGGTTTCATTAACCTGAAGGTTTGCAATTGTTGGGCCATCCGCCTGACAGAAATCCTGAATCGGATTACCGGTTGTAGGTGTGTTAGGGTTGTTTATTGTAACCGTAATGGCAAGTCTGTTGATGCTTTCGCAGACACCATCAGTAGTAGAGGCATAATAAATACCATTTGTCAATGCAGTAGTTGGAGCTAAAGGAGTGCCTCCGTTTGGAGCATTGTAGAAAATGATATTTGCACCATTTACTTGGATATTGCTAACTGTTGGGTTGCTTGATAAACAGAAACTTTGAGAAGCATTATTGGTTGTTGGAGTAGAAGGATTACCTATTGTTACGGTAATAGCCAGTCTTGCTTCGCTTTCACAAATTCCGTTGAATAGGGAAGCATAATAAACTCCTGCAGTCAATACGCTTGTAGTCGCAATGATATTGCCGCCTGTTGGAGCATCAAAAAATACAACTCCCGGTTCGTTAACCTGTATGTTGGCAACTGTTGGATTGCTTGACAGACAGAAGTTCTGAGTGGTGCTAGTTGTTGTTGGTATTCCCACCACTGTTATGCTTACCGTAATTTGCAGACGATTGACACTTTCACAGCCTGTTCCATCTCGCAAGCTAACATAATAGGTTCCATTAGTCAAAGCCTCAGTTAGAGCTAGTGGCGTTCCGCCTGTAGGCAAGTTATAGAATACCACATTTGGTTCATTTACCTGAAGATTGGCAATTGTTGGGTTTTGTGCACTACAAAATTCTTGTGTATCATCATTTGTAGTTGGCGTGGCAGGATTACTAATAGTTACTGTAATTGCAAGCCTGAAAGCACTTTCACAATCGCCTACTTGAAGTGCAGCATAATAGATTCCTGCAACCAACGGTGTTGTTGGCGCTAGAAGGTTGCCTCCAGTTAATGCATCATAAAATACAACATTGGTTTCATTAACATCAAGATCAGCCACAGTTGGGTTGTTTGCCTGACAGAAGTTCTGTGTTGCAAATTTGGTTATAGGAGTATTCGGATTGGCAACTGTAACCGTAATCGCCAGTCGTGTTTCGCTATGGCAAACGCCGTTCACCAATGAAGCATAGTAAATTCCGCTTGTCAATGGAGCTGTAGAAGCATATTGACTTCCGCCGGTAGGAGCGTTGTAGAAAATTACGTTTGGTTCATTGACCTGTATACTGGCAACTGTCGGATTGTCTTCCAAACAGAAGTCTTGCGTAGTATCGTTTGTTGTTGGCGTACCTACAACGGTAATGTTTACTGTAATAGCAAGACGCATCACGCTTTCGCAACCGGTTGGATCAACCAGGCTCGCATAATAGGTTCCGTTCGTCAAAGCTTCGGTTGGAGCTAAAGGCGTACCACCATTTGGTAAACTGTAGAATACCACATTGGTTTGATTCACATCCAAATCAGCTACTGTTGGATTGTCGCCCTGACAGAAGTTCTGTGTTGTTGCAGCTGTTGTAGGTGTTCCCGGATCAGTAATCGTTACTGTGATTGGTAATCTTTCTAGACTTTCGCAAGTTCCGTCTAAGATGGAAGCGTAATAAATTCCTGCAGTCAAAGGAGTAGTAGGAGCCAATAGGTTTCCGTTTACTTCTGCATCATAGAAGACAACATTTGGTTCGTTGACCTGTATGGAAGCTACAGTTGGATTGTCAAGCTGACAGAAATTTTGGATAGGATTGGCCGTTGTTGGTGTAGGTGGATTTCCTATTGTCACCGTAATAGCCAGTCTGGTATCGCTTTCACAACTTCCGTCAATCTGTGCAACATAGTAAATTCCGGCAACCAAAGGAGTTGTCAAAGAAAGCGGAACGCCTCCTAATGGCTGATTGTAAAATACGATGTTAGCTTCATTGACCTGTAAATTGGCAACAGTTGGATTGTTAGTGCTACAGAAATTTTGTGTAGCATTATTTGTTGTAGGTGCAGGAGGATTTCCAACAGTAACTGTAACCGCTTTTAGATTACCTGCCGTATTTAAGCAGGTAGTGTTGCTGGTAACCGCAATATAATAGGTATAAGGGCTACCGGCTGTAACAAGTCCGGTTATGGAAAGTGTTCCGTTGGTTCCAAGCGCATAGGTAATACCGCCAACCGTACTATTAGTAATAGGCTGGGTCGTATCGTTTGTAAAATAATAGGTAAACTGCGGACTGGCCAAAGTGCTTGTAGGCGCTAAGGTAACAGTACTGTTAAGACAAACCGTCTTGTTGTCTATCGTTACATCTCCGGCAGTTGAAGGAGGCAGGATTGTAAATGTAACCTGCGTTCTGTCTGCCATTGCAGTCTGACAATATTCATCTGAGCTAACTCCTACAAAGTAAGTATATGTTCCCGGAGTAAGTCCTGTTAGAGCAAGACTGGAATCTGTTTCTGACGGAATCAAAGTTTGCGTTGTACCATTTAATTGATACCAATAAAAAACAGGATTAGTGAGTGTCATGGTCGAATTCAAAACAGCGTCAAGAACTACGTTTCCTGTAGCAGTACAAAACGAAGTCGTGTTTCCTCCGTTAATCTGAACAGAAGCAATCGCATCTGTAGGAGCTGTTTGCGTTACCAAAACGCTGACTTTTCCGCGAGCCATGAATTGACATCCAAATCGAACCGGCTGTACATAATAAACGTGTGTCCCGGCCGATAAGTTATTTGGGAGCGTAAAGGAATTTCCGGTAGAAACAACATTTCCGCCAACTCTCGCATCATACCATATAAAGGATGTACAGGCTATCGAATCTGCTTCTAACCTAATGGTTTCTCCCTGACAGGCTTCAACGGCATTATTTTCATCGCCGCCCAGTACTTTAGTATTGGCAACCCTTTCGATGTTGTGGATTCGCAATTGGTCTAATACATTGGCTACACCACCAAAACGGATTCTGATTCTGTCAAATGAATGCTGAGGAACAACCGTAAGGATTGCGCCTTGATCACCTGGAAGCAACTGCAGATTAAGCAGTACGCTTGCATTGCCAATAGCTGGGCCAGCCAAAGCTTCGTTTAAGACAGGCTGGATAGTAATTCCTGCAAGAAGATTTAAGTTCAATAAAGAACCTGGTCTTGAGATTCTTATTTTTAAAGTATCACCTACTACTGAAGGTGTGCGGAATACCGTTGTTAGTTCTGCCGCAGCCAAAATTCCTACACTGCTAAGCATAGTGGCAAACGAAGTCTCGCTATTGTCAATCGCATTACGAGGAGTGGTTACGCCAACTAAAGAAGTGGCAGCTCCAATTCCCAAATCAATTGCTCCATAGAGTACGTCTTCGACGTCGCCGGTTTGGCAGGCTACCTGAGTGACTGGAGTTTTGTAATAGGCTTCGTAAATTTTTGCGCTTTGAGCTACACTAAGCAATGAAGTGATTTCAATTCTAACACCGTCGTAAGCTTGTGGGCCAGCATTATTTGCCGGAACGAAAGTATATTCAAAGTTGTTTTGACCAGACAATAGGTTTAATAACGATCCGGAAACAGACTGGAGCGTTCCAACATCTACTGGTACTCCTGAGCCGTTTCTTTTTGTTCCTACAACTGAAAAACCACCTGCAAGCGTAACGCCGCTATATTCAGAACCTAATTTTATGGTTACGGGAGTTCCGGCAGAAATGGTTTCGCTCCATTCTAAAATTTGAGAAGTTGTACCAATACCTAATAATCCGATTCCGGTTGTGATAGTAGAGAAAGTCTGGACATTTCCGTCAACGGCACTTCCTTCATTAATTACGCCTCCTGTTAGTATCGTATTCCAACGTTGGGAGTTAGCATATTTTCTTTCTGATAAAGGAGGGCATTCGTTTGGATCTAATACTGTTATGGTAACAGAACCGCTTATGGAGCAGATTCCGTCAGATGCAATAGCAGTAAAAGTATAGTATCCTGCTGTAGCAAATGGGCCTGCAACATTAGACGGAAGTGCTGTTCCGTTAGGAGCATACCATGTAATGGCTCCGGTGGAAACTGCATCTAAAGTAACCGTGCTTCCTATTTGAGTAACCAGAGCCGTATTGGTGATGGACAGGTTTGGCTGTGCATTTACCGTTACAACAACCGGAAGTATATCAGAAGAACAGCTTGCATTGGCGCCCTGTGCTTGTATATAATACGTACCGCTTGTGGTTATGTTTGATGCTGCTTCTGCCGTAATAGGAGCATTAGAAGCATTAAAGAATAAATAGGTAGTGGTAGGGTTGAGGTTTATAATTGCATCGGCAAGATTAACAGAACCACATCCGGATATAGCTGGCTGTATCTGTAAATTAAGTATGGAAGATACATTTACAGTTACTTCTTTCAGGTTGTTGACCGTGTTTTCGCAAAGTCCGCCTGCAGTCAGAGATATAAAATAGGAGTAAGGCGAATTGGCTTCACTTAATCCGGTTATAGTTAGCGCTCCCGTGGCAGGGTTTTTCACATAGGTCACTCCCGCATGTCCGGCAAATCCAGTGGTGATTTCCTGAGTCTTGTTCTGGTCTGTGTAATATCGGATCAAGGCACCGCCTATTGTGGTAGTTGGCGTAAGGACTATGTTACCTTGACAGGCAACAAGCGAACTTTGGATGTTGATATCTGCAGCAGTAGGCAAGTTGATTACCTTAACAGGAACAGCTACTCTTCGGGATTCTTCTGTACATCCAATCTTTGCAGCTGCCACATAAAATATAGTGTCTGCGCTTAATTGTGTTGTCACGAATGGAGCTCCTGATGCAACAGTTCCTAAAATAGGGCCGCCTGTAGCAGTGTTATACCATCTGATTTCATTTCCATCTGCGGTTGTCGCAATTAGCGAAGCGGTACTTCCGGAACATACTATAGCATTTAAAGTAGCTGGATCAGTGATAGTAGGCATTTTAGGAACGCGGACAATATCATAAAGATCGAGGCGCTGTGTTAACTGCAAATTGAGCAAGGAAGAGTAACGGATTGTAATTCTATCGGCTGGTGCATTTGGGGCAAAAGGGATAGTAGCGACTTGGTTTCCTTGTAGTAAAGTCAGTAGGTCTAAATTCAATAAAGAACTTAAAGACCTTGAATCTACAATTGCAGGGCCGTTATACGCAATAATCTGGATATTGTTCGCGACACCTAAAGCTAATAAGGACGGATCGACTTTTAATCGGACATCGAATTCGTCAGTTGTTCGTGATAAGCCGTCAAAATAAACGGTTTGCTCTATAGATGCTGCTACACCTAAGATACCCAAACTCAATCGGGAAAAACTGTTAGGGTCAGAATCTAATACATTTTTAGGATTGGTTACTCCGGCTCCACCAAGATTCAAAAGGTCGAGGCTAATGCCGCTACCACTATAAGAAGTGTAGGAAGCATAACCACAATCGTCTGGGTCTGAAATATAAAAAGCGTCAAAGACACCTAACTGTTTTGTGTTGAACAATCCTAGAAGACTTCCTATTCTGTTTCTCAAACGGATTCTGTTGTAGGATTGTGCAGGAGTTATAGCAACAAAATAATCGCCCGTTTCGTCAGTCACGATTCGGAGTCTTTCTGTTGCAAATTCGCCAATATCCTGGCTGTCACCTTGTAAGAGGACATCGTTTCCATTTTTGGCTTGAACTGTAAACTCTTGGTTTCCAATCAATACGGTTCCTAATACATTAGATAGCAGTCCTCCTAGGCTTCCTCCTAATAGGGATGGGAGGAGATTTTCATCGGTCTGAATTTTAATGTAAGAAGTCGTATTGGCTGGTAAAGGTGTAGCATATTCAAGTTCAATATAACCTGAATAAGCTCCAATACCTAATGCTAGTCCAGAACTTGCCCTTACATTAGCTTTTGTGGCAAGATTTCCGTCGACTGCATTGGCAGAAAGGTCGGTATTGCTTTCGCCCGAAATTACGGTAGCATAAACTCTAGTGGATTGCGCACTGAGAGGATTATGGTAAAAAAGCAATAAGATTAGGATTGGGGAGTATAAAAAATAATACGCCCTGTGAAAAGTAAAATTAATTTTCATAAGCAGTGCATTTAGTTAATAGATAGATTTGGGAACCTTTATTTTAACGGGAAATTAATAGTTTTTTTAGCCTTTTTCTTACATATGTATTGTAATTGGGTAATTATGAATAATTTATACTATGTTTTTAGTGGTATTTTTAGAAAAAGTATATATTTGTTTTCGAATTGTTATTAAATTAATAGTTCGCAAAAAACCCAAATTTCCAGAACCAGCCCTCATAGATTCATTCTGTGATATGACTTTATGCATGGTGTTTAAAAAATACCACGTACTTGTGAATATTTTTTAAAAAAATGCTTTATGAAATTGATGTGCAGACAATTTCTTAAAGTGGATTTTTTAACGGATTTCATGAATCTAATTTTATCCTTGGATAAAGTTACAATACATTTTGCGAATATCCAAGAAAATAAATCACAAAACGCCATTAGCGTTATTAGTAGATTGAAGAAAGCGCTGAAAATCAAGACAGATATCGAATTATCTGAGTTTTTGAACATTAAGCCAAATACCATTTCTACTTGGAAAAAAAGAGATAGTGTAGATTTTGATTCGATAATCACAATTTGCGAGCTTTATGAGCTTGACTTGAATGAGATATTCCTAAACAAGAAAAAAATAGGAGCTTATACCAATCATACACCCCTAATTTCACGAGAAGTACAGTTTCAATATGCCAAAGGAAATGACAACGTTTCTTTGCTTGATATTCTTCCGAAATACAGCTTTCCTTTTATAATAGCTGATGATTCCAGAGTATTTCAAGTGGTGAGTAATAATATGTTTCCTATAATAGATGAAAATTCATTTGTAGTTTGCGAAAAGATTGACATCGACCAAATCGAAAATGATTCTATTATTGTTTTTGTAAGTGGTGAAAAAGGATTGTTCATCAACCGTGTGGCAAAAAGTACTTACGACGATAGTGTTTTTGTACTGAGTAATGAAAATGATTTTTATAGCAGTACTAAATTGAATATTTCGGAAATTTCAGAAGCATGGGTTGTGCGAGGCATTTTGTCGTATGATATCAATAATGCGAATAAATTCAAATTCATAAACGAAAGTATCAAAAAGATAAACAAGTTTCTTGACAACGCAAAAGTCAAGTAATAGTGTTTCGTAAAGTAAAAAGGATTCTTCGCAATGGGAAAATCCTTTTTATTTTGCATTTTGAGAACTATCGCATCTTGTGCCGGAAATGATAGGTTTCTGTGTAATAAGATAACTCTATCTTATAATTATGTAACATTTTTAGGAATAGATATAAATAACTTTGTTTTCATAACCATTGGGAACTGTGAAATTAGTTTGTTTCTTATTGTTGCTTATTTGTTCCAAAGGTCTTTCACAGACTTTTGGAAAAACTCCTATTTCTATATATCCCGCCCCACTAAGCGAAAAGGATATGATATACTACAAATGGTATAACCATCCGGAAGAGGATAATATTTATATCATTAATTTCGAGAGAGATATTAATGGGTTTACTACAGCTTTTAAAGAAGTAAGGCGACTGTTGGCAGAGAATAATCTCAAATTTGAAGAAACAATCAGCAATTTGTCATCTTTCCATCCCAGCCTCGATTCGGAGCATAGCTATGAAGAACTGCATAGTTCCGTTAAAGACGAAGAATCAAAAATTTTTATGACCTGGAATTCAGGAAAAGACTTCCTTACCCTTTTTTTAAAACATGACATCTACATGTTAATCTTGGGTAATAAGGAAGAATGATCTGTATGACCGTTCTATTGATACATTTTTAAAGGCGATACAGAGCAGAACCAAAATTTTAGCCATGTATCAGGCCAAGCTATTGTTTTGACTAACCCAATACCTAAATATTTATCCGAATTATGGATTCATACATGTATGTTTTTCTTGTCGATGACGACCAGGATGATCGAGAATTATTTGAAGAAGTGATCAAAGGAATTGACAATTCTATTCATTTGCAGATGTTCAAGAATGCTTTAGAATTGATGGATTATCTCAATAGAGATGATATCACCTTACCGCAAATTATATTTCTGGATTTGAACATGCCGCTTGTTTCGGGAACAGAAAGCCTGAAGCAGATAAGATCCAATCCTCGATTTATGGATATATCAATAGCCATCTATTCGACTTCTTCTTTAGAAAAAGATATTGAAGAAACTTTTGTCAATGGTGCCAACATTTACATCACAAAGCCAAATGATTTTTCAATACTGAAAAAGACCATAAAAAATGTCCTTAACATCAACTGGCAGTACTTTGGATCGGGCATGGACAGGAAAAACTTTTTCTACAGTGTGTGATAAAAAGAAATTATTTTAGGGTCGTAAAAAAAGCGCTTTTTTGTTCAAAATAAGTTGCGAATGTGAAAAAGTGATGTTCTTTTTGCAATATCTTTGTACTATCCAACAGCAACGTTATGAAAATAATTCTGTCATCTGCCGTATTTTTTGTGTGCACCATCAGCATGGCGCAGGATGTGGTTTTTATCAGTTCTATTTCAAAAACTGATAAAGGGAATGCCCGACAGGCTTCTGATAAAATTGCTTCACTGACGACACTTTCGTATCGGTTTTATAAGATTATGGAGCAGGCATCTGACTCGACCTATACGATTATATATGCTCCGTCTTCTATTTCTGATGCCGATCTTGAAAGCAAGAGCGAGTGGGACGAATGCTTATATGTTGACTTTAAACTGGAACATAAAGAAGTTTCAAAGACTTTGAAATTTCAATCCATCAGAGGGAAATATCTGGATGTATTTCCGGCATGGAAAAAATATTTCAAACAGAAAGCTCATATCGAATACACTATCACAGACCCAACAAGCCGTGAAATAGTGGATTCAAATCATGGCTATCGCTTCATTCTTAAGGAAGGTGATAATGCCAAAATACCAAGATGGAGCATTATCAACAAATCATAATTTTTCTCGCAATCCTTTAAATCCATTCTGAAGCGGAACGGTAATCATCCGGAAAGTAGGTAAGATATTGTACCATTCTTGGGTTTTTGCCTTGATTGGCTGTGGCACAATGCGGTAATGTATTTTGCCAGATAATAAAATCACCGGCATTGCCTATAACCGGAATAGGAGATAGTGTGTTGAGTGCCTTTTCTCTTGGGTTTTCATCAGGCTGCAGTTTTTCCAACCAGGAATTGATTTTGTTGTGGAATCCCGAAACACAATGGAAGGCACCATCATTAGGGCCGCAGTCGGTTAGATAAAGCAGTCCCTGTAGTCCAAAAGGAATAGGTGTTTTCAGGCTTACATCCCAATGAAGCGGACTACCCATAAATTTAAAGTTTTCTGTTTCCGGAGGATTAAAACTGACCTTGTCAACAGTGTGGTAAATTTTATCGGTTTTATAAAGCTGTGTATAGGCCTTCCGAATTCGTTCAGAAAGCCTGTTTTTATTTAGGGTTTCGTGGTTTGAAAAACTAAGCATTAGCCCTTTTTGCTCTGCATGTCGGTTATACCAGGTTTCTTTTTTTTCAGGATACATCCCTAAGAAATTCCAGATGGCATTTTCAGTAGCTTTGCAATCTTCTTTTGAAATAGCTTCTTTGATGACAATATATCCGTTTTTGTCCCAAAATTCAAGGTCTTCTTTCGAAAGTACTTCTTCCTGTTCTGTCTGAACCAGCGTTGCTTTTTTATTAGCAATTACCCAGGATTTAAAGCCTTCAAAATCGGGTTTTTTAAAATAAAGAAATTGCAGGGCATCTTCCATACTAATACCCAATCGGTATAATATTTCAATTTCCTTGTCCCAGGAACTGGTGTCAGTATTTGTTCCGGTATTTGGTTCCGTTGTTCGTTTCCAAAGCTTTTCAAGATAAATCCAAGACATGGGTAAGAGATTTAGATGTTATCAAAAATAAAGAATAATCGCACACTTTGATGAAAAATAAAAATTTGAGGACTATTGGGAGTTTTTATTTTAGCCACAGATTAGAATAATTCACACAGATTTAAGAAGCGTATGCAAAATGAAAGAAGTGCTGTTCAATGATTTTTCTGTATGAACTTTGCGGCTCTGCATCTTTGCGTGAAATAATTGCTCGCAAAGACGCAGAGTCGCAAAGTTGCAAAGTATCAAAGTAAAAAGAGGATAGAATAAAAAACGCTTACCATTTCTGATAAGCGCTTTGTTTATTCTAATGTGATAAATACAGAAGATCGGGTTTGGGGCAAAATGTTTTTGGTTTTATGTCCTTTTCCCGAAACATCTTCAACCAGGAGTACTTCTCCGCTTTTAAAAAGACGCTTGTCGCCAAGAGAAGTTTCTATTTCGATACTACCGTCCAAAAGCACAATATACTGCCGTGCCGGAGCATTATGAAAATCATAATCATAACTTTCGGTTACTTTCCTGAAAGTGACAGTTCCTACTTTTTGAGCTTCTGATAAAAAACCAATCGTGCCGCTTTCGTGCAATGGTATCCATACATCTTCAAATTGGCTATCGCCATTTTTATCAGAAAAAATCCGGGTTATGCCAAATGGTTCCATTATCCGAAATGTTTGTCTAGCCATTCCGAAGCAATCTGTATGTCTTGCTGCGTGAGGTTATGGCTGGTGTTTAATTCAAAATGAGCCGTTTCAAAACCTGCTTTTTTCAATAGACCTATATAATTCTCCGTATCATTTGGATTAACCGTAGGATCGTTTTTTCCTGAAGTAAGGAGTACAGGCGTATTCTTTTGATTTGATAATGGCAGCTTGTCTTTAAAAGGCTGCATTGGTCGAAAAAGAATAGCACCATCCAGAAAATCAGGTTCTAAAAATAAAGAAGCTCCTGCAATATTGGCTCCATTGGAATAACCCAAAGCGATAATTTTGGATGCATCGAAATTCTCCTTTTTTGAGGTTTCCCGTAAAAACGAAATCATTTCGTGTGTTCTGAATTCGAGGTCTTTTTCATCAAAAATTCCCATACCCAGTCTTTTAAAAAAACGAGGCATTCCGTTTTCCAGAACATTGCCACGAACACTCAAGATGTTATAGTCTTTGCCCAGATTTTGAGCAATAGGCAAGAGGTCTCTTTCGTCTCCGCCTGTTCCGTGCAAGAGCAATAATGTTCTGGCGTTTTGGGTTTGTGACGGTATATAGATATAATGCAAAGGTTGAAAGTCCATAATTACTTAATTTATTTTTACTAAATGGGATTCGATCTGATCACGACGGGATTCGTATTGAGGGGGCAATTTTAAATCTTTACCCAGGTTTTCCAATGTTTCATCAATGGTAAAGCCAGGATTGTCGGTTGCAATTTCAAACAAAACGCCGCCCGGTTCTCTAAAGTAAAGCGAATGAAAATACTGCCTGTCGATTTGTGGTGTGATAGACAAACCGCGTTTTTCTATTTTTTCACGGAAATGCATTAGGATTTCATCATTTTTTACCCTAAACGCTACGTGATGGACGCTTCCATTGGCAACATGGCCTCTTTTTTCATCAGCCAGTTCTACCAAATCAACTATGGCGGCACCTTCTACAGCATCGGTCGCATAACGATAACGATTAGCTTCCTGTTCTACTAGTTTATAGTCAAAAACTTCGGTCAATATAGCCGCTGTTGGTTTGATATTGTTCAATGTCAGGGTAATATTGTGAAAGCCTTTGGTGGCAACATCTGCTTTGACTTCGTCAGTTTCCCAGGCTTTTCTGTTGTCTGGATTTTTTGATTCGATAAGTTCTAATTTTAAACCATCTGGATCAAGGAAGGTAAGATATCTTTCTCCGAATTTTACTGACGGTTTGTTGTAAATCACATTGTATTCTTCAAAGCGTTTTACCCAAAAATCCAGGCTTCCTTTTGGTACTGAATATCCAATTTCTGTTGCCATTCCAGAACCTTTTCTTCCTTGTTGGATTCCATCGCCCCAAGGGAAAAATGTAAGTATGGTTCCGGCACTTCCTATTTCATCACCAAAATAAAAATGATAGGTTCCAGGATCGTCAAAGTTGACTGTTTTTTTGATAAATCTCAATCCTAAAACTTTTGAGTAAAAATTAAAGTTGCGTTTGGCGTCACCTGCTATAGCTGTGATATGGTGTATGCCTAAAATTTTATTTTCCATTGTATTTTGTTTTTTAAGTTGATTAATAATTTATAGTACAAATTTATGACCGTTAGGGGAAGGCTGCATTGAACTAGGACAAGAAAGCAATAGCGAGTATTTTCTATTGTTTGCAGAAAAAGATTCTCCGGTTTATGTAGGGATAAAGAATCGGCGGCAAGGCATCTGTATAATTTTTTTTAAAATTTAACCCTTGTTACGGAAAACCGTAAGGAAGCGTTTTTTCTGCTCATTATATTTGGAAGGAAAGCCGGGAATAGATCCGAATCAGTTTTAAAGCTTATAAGGAAAGCATTCATGTCTTATTCATCAACTACCACTTATGATGATTGAGTCTGGATAGAAAGCAAATGTTGCCGTGCTATATAGTATTAATTACTTAATTATTATATGACTAAAGTTTCCCCATCTGCTCTTGTATGTATGACATTATTGTTTTTTATTTTTTTGGGATGTGAAGAGGATAGGGTAATTGTCACCTATAATAATCTTGATGTATCCCATATAAAAGATTTTCAGCATATCTCTAAAGATTCTGTGATTTGCCGACTTATTTCGCAACACCAGGATTTTTATACTACGGAAATTGAAAATTTTGAATCCCACTATGATGTTATCGGTCTGGATAAAGAAGGTAATGAAGTGACGGGTTATGCAGATATTGAAAATAAATCCAAATACGGAAAAGGTGTTATTGAAGATGAAATGGGGAAGGAGATTGAAGTTGATGTAGAATGGACAGAAGATATGAAAATGAAAGCGCAAGACGAAAAAGGAAATATATGGGAACTCACCGTTGAAGAGTAATAATTTAAAAAGAAAAAGATGATAATCAAAAAAGAAGACCTAAAAGAAAATAAGGACTTTAGCCTTGAAGAGCACAGCCCTTTTATGATTTTGAATACAAAACATTTCCAATATTTTAGCGATGTAGAGAAGTTTGGCTATTCTGTTGAAGTATTGAATGTGATTAATTCCATTACATGGATTAATAAGCTATACAGGGATTTGAAATCTGACCTGCATATTGAAACCGAGATTTTTTATGAAATCATTGACTGCATTCTGAATGCAAGACATTTTAATGATCAGCAATTGGAAAGGTATTATTTGGCGCAGCAAAAGCTGGAACATTTTACCAGCATCACACATAAGCTGACAGATACTGACAACAATTTTGATGTACCGTTTATTATCGACTTTATTATTTTAGGAGCCAACTTGGATCAATATGAAAATCTTAACGACGATAAAAGAAGCGAACTGCATGATGAATATGCAGCATTGTTTTGTCAGGTCAGAGAACAGGAAATCGAAATTGAAGACTTCTTATTACAGGTAAAAGCATTAATTTTTAATGTGAATGAATTAGAGCTTGAAAATAGCATCTAATTTTACCAGACTATCATCTAAAATCCTCAAACTCTCAGATGAAAATTTGGGAGTTTTCTTGTTGATTTAAATGAATTTTAAACGAGTTTCCGAATTAGCTGTTAGGCTCAATATGAACCAGGATATGTCCCAGTTGGGGAAGTTCGCGACGCAATGTGTCGCTTAATTGATGTGCCAGGTCGTGGCCTTCTTTTACGGTTATGTTGGCATCTACAATAGCATGAAGGTCTACATGATATTTCATTCCCGCTTTTCGGACATAACATTTTTCAGTTCCGATAATTCCCTTAGATGTCAGTGAAACTTTTCTGATTTCTATAACGAGGTCATCATAAAGATGTTCATCCATAATTTCACCAAGTGCAGGCCTGAAAATAAGGTAGCTGTTGTAGAGTATAAACCCTGATGCCATAAGTGCGGCCCAGTCGTCAGCTGACTCATATCCTTTTCCAAAAAATAAAGCAATTGAAATTCCAACAAAAGCGGCTACAGATGTAATAGCATCGCTTCTGTGATGCCAGGCATCTGCTTTTAGCGAAGAACTATTGGTTTCCTTGCTTTTTTTCATAACAAGACGGAAAGAAATCTCTTTCCATACAATAATAGCGCCTAAGACTATTAAGGTATAGGGTTTTGGAAGGTCGTGTGGTGTTCCAATATTCATGATACTTTCATAGGCAATGATGGTAGCCGAAGTAATCAAAAAGCCAACAACCAAAAAGGTAATCAAAGGTTCCGCTCTTCCGTGTCCATAGGGATGGTTTTCATCGGCAGGACGGCTGGAATATTTCAATCCGAATAATACTAAAGTTGATGAGAAAATATCTGTAGTAGATTCAATGGCATCTGCTATCAATGCATAAGAATTCCCAAAATATCCTGTCAGTCCTTTTATCAGTGCCAGTGCAGTATTTCCTATAATGCTGAAATAAGTGGTTTTGATTGCCGTTTCAGTATGTGTACTCATCAGAGGTCGGATTGTGTGGGTGTGCTATTTATTTTAGTGCAAGATACTTCAGGTTGATGAGAGTTCTTATATAATTTTTACTTTTTTATGAACCATTTTTATTTAGGAAAATTTTGATAAGTTATTCTGTAAGATTTGTCAATCAACTAAATAATCGTATTTTTGGTATGCAAATATACCCCTAAATGGCAACAGAGTTGAAAAACATACTACTGGCTGACGATCATAGTGTAGTCAGACATGGAATTTCATTAATCTTGAAGGATTCTTTCCCAGGGATTTCTGTTGATCATGCTGAAAGTTTTACGTCTGTATTAACCATGCTTAAGACAAGTATCCCGGATTTAATATTTCTAGATATCAATCTCCCGGGAGGTAATAGTACCAAAATGATTGAAAAAATCAGATTGTCGCATCCGGACTTAAAAATACTAATGTTTTCAGCCTATGATGAAGAGCAATACGCACTTCGTTATATCCATGCAGGAGCCAACGGCTTTTTGAACAAACACAGCTCAGAAAGTGAAATTATCAACGCTGTACAGTCGGTTATGGAAACCGGAAAATACATAAGTGCAACGGTCAAGGAGAAAATACTAGAGAACGTATTGCACAAAACCCCAATCAATCCGCTGGAAAGCCTTTCTGACAGAGAAATTGAAGTTGCCGGTCTTTTGGCAAGGGGAGAAGGTAATCTGGAAATAGCCAACCAATTGAATATTCAGATGACAACGGTTAGTACCTACAAAAACAGGATTTTTGAAAAGTTAAGAATCAATAATGTTGTCAGCCTGGTAGAAATTCTGAAGATTTACGAAAACTAGCTGCTTTTTTCTTCCTGTAGCGAAATAGTTATTTCGGTTCCTTGCAGTAACTCACTTTCAATATGCATACTGCCATTTAATATAATCAAAAGCTCGGCAATCATTGGTAGTCCCATACCTGTTTTTTTGATGTTTTCCTGCGTTTTGGCATTTTTCGGATTGTTATAAAAATCCACCAGCTCAGACGACATTCCTTTTCCTGTATCCTTAATTCGTATAAAGATAGTGTCTTCTTTTTTTGCAGAAGTGAAGATAATCCTGCCGTTAAAAGTATTCTTGATGGCATTATCAAGCAGGTTATGGATAATAATAGAAAGCAATAGCTTATTCGTGGATAGCAAGATACCAGGATCGATCTTATTGACTATTTCCGTTTTTTGTGAAGAGGCAATATTTAAAAAGATTTGGACCTTTTCTTTCGCAAGACTGCGAAGACTGTAAGGCTCTGAAGAATTTTCCTGTTTGTTCGCTTTGGTATATTCTAAAAGATTGTCGACAAAATGATAAAGTTGGAAAGAAGAAGTGTAGATGGACTTCAAATCTTCTTCAACAGTTTCAATATTGTTACTGTTTTGATAGGCATGTTTGCCGGTTAGTGCCAAAAAGCGAAGCGGGCTCTTAATATCGTGCGTTATCGTCCGGATTAGCTTTTTATGGTTGATAATTTCCTCACTTAATTTTTCCTTTGTATTCCTTAACGTGCTGATTGTATGTCGCAACTGGAAAGTCTGTTCTGCAATCTTTTTTTCCAAAAGGACATTTTTTCTTCTGATGTATCGGATTCTCATCTTAATGGTATAAAAGATAAAAGTTATACCGCAAAGCAACATAAGGATAGTAAACCAAATAGTCTGGTAGAAAGCCGGTGGTACAATTATTATCAGCGTCTTATACTTATAACCGGAATCAAAACCGGTGAGTTTTCGTGCCGTAAGATAATAAGTGCCATGAGGCAAAGAAGTATACGAAATCTCATCTCCTTTTAGCGGAGTCCATTTTTGGGAAATAGGACCTTGTAACCGGATTTCGATATTGAGATTGTTTGGGTTTCCGTAATAAGGACTATTGATAAAAAGACGAACCCTGCCAAAATCGTTTTTTAATGACAGTGTATCGTTGTTGATTTCCTGAGTTCGGTTGTCCACTTCTGCCTCCTGGAAATAGATTTCATTATCAGGAAGAAGCAGTTTTATTTTTTCCGGAAAAAACAATATGTTGCCTCTCATTGAAGGAAAAGAAAGGGCATTGTTTCCTAATTTTAATCCGCAAGGTTGGCAGCCGCCATTGAATTCGTTGGTATAAAAGCCATCTGATTTGTCATAATACTGATAATAAACATTATCTGTCTTTCCTTGCGAGTAATTCAGCAGGTTTTTCTTTGAAGCCTGAAAAAGTCCTTTATTAGTTGATACCCATAAATAGCCACTCTGGTCTTCAATAATACAATGAGACGAAAGTAAATACCTGTTTTTGTCTATTGGAAAATGGGTGGTTTTTTTAGTAAATTGGTTGTACAGGAAAAATCCTTTTTCATAAGTCGTAACCCATATTTCGGCTGGATTTTCAATATAAATACTCCTGACATAGGTATTTGAAATCTGCCGGATATTCTCAATCTTTTTTTCTTTGTAGTAAATTTTATGAAAGCCCAAATGAGAGCCTGTCCACAAAATATTATCCTCAATTTCCAACATATAAGTAGGATTAAAAGGAAGCAACATTGAAAGTTTAAAACTTGGTCTTTTTGACGGTTCAGAATGTTTTAGCTGGTAAAGCTTTCCATCGGGAGCACCAGTCATAGCTGTTCCGGCCAGAATTTCTCCTGCCCGGGTTTCAAAAATCAATATGACACGATCTTCAAAGAACCAGGTATCTGAAGTCGTAAAATTAGTATTCTTGTTAAGACGGTAAATCTTATTGTCTTCTTTGGTCCAAAGGTCACCGTTTTTATCTTTAAGAAGAATATAGTTGTCGTTGTCTTTTGTAAAGACACGTTTTTTCTGAACGCCCTCATTGCTGAATATTTCTCCGGATGTAGTAAGGAAGCTATCCGTTCCATGAGGAATCTGGGCATAATACACTCCGTTTTTATTATTGCCTATAATACTGTTGAATTTTTTTTTCTTGACAATCAACAGTCCATTGGTGCTGCTTCCCATATACAGTATGTCATTCTGGGAATCATAATAATAGGAAATGATATTGTTTTTAGCAATATCAAAGTCCTTTAACAGCACTCTGAGCGTTAATTTTTCCTGACTTTTTTCTAACAGATATACTGCATTGTCAAAAGTAATAAAGGTCTGTTGTGAAACCGTATTTGGAAAAATAGTAAATCCTTTGGTAGGCAGTCCTTCTATTGAAGCAAAATAAATTTTTCCGTTTACAAATCGAACAAATTTTCCATCCTTATATGAATAAAGCACATCGTCGAGTAAGAAAAATACAGTGTTGTCATCAGAATCATAATCTACTTTCCAAAGCTGCTTGTTGTTTTTAGTATAAGCAACCACTGTACCATTCTTTAAGCTAAAATAGCTATTGTCTTTTTTATAAATTTTAGGAATATAGACTCTTTTGCCTTTGTGCAGATGATTTGTCAGGCGGAATGATTCAGGTATTTTATTTTCAGGAATAACTAAAGGCCTGTTCTTTTTTATGAGTATCAGATCAGAAAAATCACTAAACACATAAATACTGTCGGTAAAAGTCGTTCCCTTAAAATAACTAATTCTGTTGGTGCGGAGTCCTTTAAGGTTTTCAATATTGAAAACTTTGAATTTGTTGCCATCATAACGCACCAATCCGTTTTCTGTTGAAAGCCATAAAAAGCCATATTTGTCCTTGATAATCGACTTGACACTATTTTGCGGAAGGCTGTTGTCATCTGCAGAATGCCATATAATATCATAATCTTTATTTTCCTGTTGAGAAAATAAGGGAGAGATACTAAAAAGTACAGCAAAAAATAGATATAATGGTTTTGAAAATGGCATTTTTAGCAGATGGGAATCAGTGGCTTAATACGAGCTATCCGAAAGGGAAAATCCAACTTCAATATTACAAAGTTCAGTATGAAAAATGTCGATTGGTTTTGTAGAATTAATTCTACAGCAGCTGTTTATATAAGCCACAACTTTTTTCAATGTCAATATAGAATTTAGTAAATGATTTAACCCAATAGATTTTTACTAGGTTTTGATTACAATGCAAGGGAAAGAATTTCTTTCCCTTGCATATTATTTCCACTAAATTTTATGAGTTTACCAGCATTTGCCTCAGGGCATACAAAGATGTTTTCTAAAGTGCAATTAGGAAGCATTCTTGCAGAATTTACCGGGACTTTTCTATTGACATTTTTTGCTATGGCAGGAACAATTGTCCTTTTTTTTCAAGATAATTTTTTTAACCAGACACTAGTGTGTCTCTATATGGGAGCCATCACTTTTTTGGCTACTTTTTTCTCTTATTCGATATCCGGCTCGCATTACAATCCTGCCATTTCGGTTGGTTTTTTTATTGCCAATAGAATAGGGTTTAACCGACTGATTGCTTATGTCTGTACGCATATAATTGGCGGGATTTTGGCAGCCGTTCTCGTATCGTATTTGTTTTCACAAAGAATAGGAACACTTTCTGCAACGTTAGCTAAACCAGCAGCTCTGATTTATCCGGAGGGACTGATGCTTTCAACCATATGCCAGAGTGTAATGATGTTTATTATTTTATTGCTCTTTTTGGGGTTAACCTATTTGAAAAAGAGTAAATTATATATGGCTTCTATTATGGCGATAACTGTATTTATGGCCAATTTCGTTAATCTATCTCTAACCAACTATCCTTTGAATCCGGCTATAACTGCAGCCGAATTACTACTGTACGGAAATCATGAAGCCGTTGCAGCTTTATCCTTATGGTTATCTCCTTTTGCTGGTGCAGGTCTGGCAGGACTTATCTACTACATTACTTTCATCAGGCCGATTAACTAAAACGATCCACCTGAAATAAGAAGCCGATTTGTAGAATTTATTCTACAAACGCTGTATGCATTGTCTACACGGCCTACGCAGTATACTAAAGAAATTTGCACAATCGGTTGTCCGTCAACTCGATCAATAGTATCTAACCATTTATTAATCAAACCAAATCGGCATATGTGTAAAAACTATATTCTTTAAATCGCTATTAATAAACCGTTTGCTACCACCAAAAAACTGTTTTCCCCGATTTTCAATTAAACTTTAAAACTATAACGATGAACAAAAACTACAGTTGTCAAGGCAGATTTTTGCCCTATCGACAGGTAAACGTCATGTTTAGGAATGCTGCCATAAGAGTAAAAAGCGTCTTATTGCTTGTTTTCCTTCTGACGATGGCCAGCTTCTGGAATCCTGCTTATGCAGACGGAAGTAAGGACCTTTATCCTTCCGGAGTTGTGGGTAACCGTGCTTTCTTGTATAGCAACAGCTATACGCTAACGGGGACTACCATCAATTCCTGGCCTTTTAAGACTTTAGGAACGCATTATGTGTATGCCCAGGCGGGAGAAACTATCGCAGCTGCATCGAGTGCCCAAAATATTGGTAATGGCCGTATCAGGCTTATAGCGCCAGACGGGACTCTATACTTAACGACAGCAACTGCAACAGGTCAGATTCCTAACCGAGCAGGTGAAACCGCCGGACCGCAATATCCTGGCCAGGGAGCGGGAGGAAACAGGTATTTGCCTTATACGGTTTCTGTTGGGGCAGGACAAACAGGTATTTGGAAAGTAGAATTCTTGCCTACAGGTTCTGAAACCAGTAGCACCACACCATCTGTTGTGGATGTTGCTGCTGATGCTAACTGGACGCAGGGAACCAACACAGAACTTATAGCTGCTTGGGATATTTCCGTAAGAAACACGGCTAACACTAACTGGATTGCCGGACGTGTATATTCTAACGTATTTAACTTGCACATACAAGGATCTTCATTTCAAGAAGCAAAAGCCTTTTATGGCAAATTTACTGTTTTAACTCGTGACGGAGTTGCTTATAGAGTAACTAACAATGGTTCGAATGGAGTTGGTTTTACTTTTTTTGTAAACAATAAAGGTTTTCTGGATGCTACAGGAAATCCTTCTTACAAGAGTTTGAACCTGTCAACCCCATCAAGTGCTGATTTTAGAGTACATGACCCTAGAAGCGTTGATGATGCAAATAATGTAACACACAAAATATTTTATACAACACCAGCTTCTGATCTGCCTACAAATGCAGTTCAGGCGGTAAGTACTACCACAAGCGTATCAACCTGGTTAAAAAACAGTGTGATTACGCCAACGGCTACAAACATTACTTATACCGGAGCTGAAGGGACTCCAAACCGTTCCGGTAATAAAGGAGCCTATATTGGATTTGACTCTAACCTTTCAGGGACATATAGAATTGAAATAATCGGAGCTTTCCCTACGAGAGTGATCACAGGAAACTGTAATATGGGGACCAATACCGTTTTTTGGGATGGACGAGATGGATCAGGGAATATACTGTCAGCCAATACCAATATTGGAGAAATCAGAGTACAGCTGTTTGGTGCCGAGGTGCATTTCCCTTTTATAGATATGGAAATCAACCCAGGCGGGATTATTATTGAACAGCTAAACGCCAGTTATGGCCTTTATACGCCAAATAAGGATTTGGTGTATTGGGATGATTCAAACGTTGATGGCGGAAACGCAAATACAAAATCAAACCCTACAGCTTCTGGAATAGCTGGTATTTCAAGTAACAGTAACGGACATAAGTGGGGTAGATACACAATGGGTAGTTCCGGATCCGGAAATACCGGAGATGGAGGATCAAGTTTTGGTAACGAGAAATCATTAGATACCTGGAGTTTTGTTCCTGGAGAAGTTATCATAAAAACACTTGATATTATTGTTGCTGCTGCCGATTTAGAAGTAGTAAGCGTTACACCTTCAACTACGACTGTAGCTGTTGGGCAACCCGTTTCTTATAATGTTGTGGTAAAAAACAACGGACCGAGCGATGTGACAGGTTCCGGTTTTGCTTTCGTTGTCCCAACTGGATTTACAATAACCGGAGTTACTTATGTAAACAGTCAGGGAACTGTTGTAGTAGTAAGCGGAGCTGTTGATCCGGTTACAGGAAATTATATAGCTGATTTAAATATGACAAATGGTTCTGAAATCGTATTTACGATTACTGGAACCGTAGGTTCATCTTTAGCTGGTCAGCCTTTAAATGTAGAGGCATCTATTATCCGTCCGGCAGACGTAACAGATATTGATGCAACTCATCCAGGTACAACACCGCCAACGGATCCGCATTTGGAATGTAGAAACGGAACAGCGGTAGAAAACTGTAACAATATCAAATACAACAACCTAAACGTTGCTGCTATTGCCGACCTTAGTATTGTAAAAACAGCAAATGCTACTGTGCCTACAATTGGACAGCAGGTAACTTTTACAATTGCTGTAACTAACAACGGACCAAATGCAGCTACTGGAGTATCAGTTACTGATCATTTGCCAACGGGTTACACCTATGTATCTTCAACTGTCACAGCCGGTGCTTATAACAATGGTACGGGAATCTGGACAATAGGAAACATGGCCAATGGAGTTACACGTACAATGACTGTTACTGCAACGGTAAATGCTACGGGAAGTTATACAAACGTAGCTACTGTAACAGGTACAGAAAATGATCCGGTTCCGGGTGATAATACAGATGACGTAACGGTTGCTCCGGATGCGGATGCTAACTTAAAAATCGTTAAGACTGTAAATAATGCAACACCAAACGTTGGGTCACAAGTTGAATTTACTTTAGTGGTAACCAATAACGGAACAGGTAATGCAACGAATGTACAGGTAACAGACCAACTTCCTACAGGATATACTTATGTTTCACACACAGCTGGACAATCGTATGTTTCTGGAACAGGAATATGGACAGTAGGTAACTTAGCGAATGGAGCAAGCCAGACTTTGGTAATCACTGCAACAGTTAATGCTACAGGAAACCATACCAATATAGCTACTGTTGATGGAGACGAAAATGATCCTGATACAACAGATAATACAGATTCAACAACAACAAATCCTGTAAATGTTATCGTAGCCAATAACGATGCTACTGCAACTCCGGTTAACGGTATTGCGGGTGGACCAGCTATTGCCAACGTAGTTTCGAACGACACCCTAAACGGTGCAGCCATCACGGCAGGATCAGTAACCGTTTCGGTTGCTCCTGGAGCTGTTCCGGCTGGACTGACATTCAATACTTCTACGGGAGCGGTAAGCGTAAATGCGGGAACTCCGGCAGGAACGTATACTTTCGATTACACTATCTGCGAGGTGCTAAACCCTACGAATTGTGACACTGCGCAAGTCACTGTAAATGTAGCGGCGGCTCCAATCGTAGCCAATAACGACGCTACTGCAACTCCGGTTAACGGTATTGTGGGTGGCCCGGCTATTGCGAACGTAGTTTCGAACGATACCCTAAACGGTTCAGCCATAACGGCAGGATCAGTAACCGTTTCGGTTGCACCTGGAGCTGTTCCGGCAGGACTGACATTCAACACATCTACGGGAGCGGTAAGCGTAAACGCAGGAACTCCAGCAGGTACGTACACTTTCGACTATACTATCTGCGAGGTGCTAAACCCTACGAACTGTGACACTGCACAAGTCACTGTAAACGTAGCGGCGGCTCCAATCGTAGCCAATAACGACGCTACTGCAATTCCGGTAAACGGTATTGCGGGAGGTCCGGCTATTGCGAACGTAGTTTCGAATGATACGCTAAACGGCGCAGCCATCACGGCAGGGTCGGTAACCGTTTCGGTTGCTCCTGGAGCTGTTCCGGCTGGACTGACATTCAACACATCTACTGGAGCGGTAAGCGTAAATGCGGGAACTCCTGCAGGAACGTACACTTTCGACTATACTATCTGCGAGGTGCTAAACCCTACCAATTGTGACACTGCACAAGTCACTGTAAACGTAGCGGCAGCTCCAATCGTAGCGAATAACGATACTACTGCAACTCCGGTTAACGGTATTGTGGGTGGCCCGGCTATCGCGAACGTAGTTTCGAATGATATGCTAAACGGTGCAGCCATTACGGCAGGGTCAGTAACCGTTTCGGTTGCTCCTGGAGCTGTTCCGGCTGGACTGACATTTAATACTTCTACAGGAGCGGTAAGCGTAAATGCGGGAACTCCGGCAGGAACATATACTTTCGACTATACCATCTGCGAGATACTAAACCCTACGAACTGTGACACTGCACAAGTCACTGTAAATGTAGCGGCTGCGCCAATTGTGGCCAATAACGATACCACTGCAACTCCGGTAAACGGTATGGCAGGCGGTACTGCTATTGCTAACGTAGTTTCGAATGACACCCTAAACGGTGCGGCCATCACGGCAGGAGCGGTGACCATTTCGGTTGCTCCTGGAGCTGTTCCGGCAGGACTGACGTTCAACACATCTACGGGAGCGGTAAGCGTAAATGCGGGAACTCCGGCAGGTACGTATACTTTCGACTACACTATCTGCGAGGTGCTAAACCCTACCAACTGTGACACTGCACAAGTTACAGTAAACGTAGCAGCAGCGCCAATCGTAGCCAATAACGATACTACTGCAACTCCGGTAAACGGTATGGCAGGCGGTACCGCTATTGCGAACATAGTTTCGAACGACACCCTAAACGGCGCAGCCATCACGGCAGGATCGGTAACTGTTTCGGTTGCTCCTGGAGCTGTTCCGGCAGGACTGACGTTCAACACATCTACGGGAGCGGTAAGCGTAAATGCGGGAACTCCTGCAGGAACGTATACTTTCGATTATACCATCTGTGAGGTACTAAACCCTACGAACTGTGACACTGCACAAGTCACTGTAAATGTAGCGGCAGCACCAATCGTAGCGAATAATGATAACCCAACTCCTGTTAATGGATACGAAGGTGATACTGATGTAGTGAATGTTTTAACGAATGATACTTTAAATGGTGTTCCAGTAGTACCATCACAAGTTGTAATTACAGTAACTACTCCGTCAACAAACCCAGGCGTAGAGCTTGATCCAGCAACAGGAACGGTAAGCGTAGACCCACAGACACCTGCGGGAACTTATACTATCGTATATCAATTATGCGAGATTTTAAACCCAACAAATTGCGATCCTGCTACGGTAACTATTGTTGTAGCAGCAGCACCTATAAATGCTGTTAATGATACAAATGCCACTCCGGTAAATGGTTATGTAGGAGGAAATGCAATTCCAAATGTTTTAGCAAACGATACCTTAAATGGAGTTGCAGTAATTCCAGGTGAAGTAACAGTTAGCGTTGTACCAGGAAGCGTACCTGCAGGAATAACATTCAATACTGCCACAGGTGCAGTTGATGTTTTAGCAGATACACCAGCAGGCACATATACTTTTGATTATACAATTTGCGAAATATTAAACCCAACAAACTGTGATACCGCAACAGTAACAGTTGTGGTAGCTCCAGCGCCGATAGTAGCTAATAATGATACTCCGGTAACACCAGTAAATGGATATACAGGTAATACAGATGTTGTAAATGTTTTGGATAACGACACCTTAAATGGTGTTCCTGTAGTACCAGCTGAGGTTGTTATCACGGTAACAACTCCATCAATAAACCCAGGTGTGGAATTAGATCCAGCAACTGGAACGGTAAGCGTAGACCCACAGACTCCTGCGGGAACCTATACTATCGTATACCAATTATGCGAGATTTTGAACCCTACTAACTGCGATTCTGCAACAGTAACCGTAGTAGTGGAAGAAGCACCAATCGATGCGGTAAACGACAACCCGACTCCGGTTAACGGATACGAAGGCAATACTGACGTGGTGAACGTATTGGATAACGATACTCTGAATGGTGTTCCGGTTATTCCATCACAAGTAACTGTAACGGTAACGACTCCATCGACAAACCCAGGCGTGGAACTAGATCCTGCAACTGGAACGGTAAGCGTAGACCCACAGACACCTGCTGGAACCTACACTATTGTATACCAATTGTGTGAGATACTAAACCCGACTAACTGCGATTCTGCAACAGTAACCGTAGTGGTGGAAGAAGCACCAATCGATGCGGTAAATGATAACCCGACTCCGGTTAACGGATACGAAGGCAATACTGATGTAGTGAACGTATTGGACAACGACACATTAAACGGTGTTCCG
This sequence comes from Flavobacterium microcysteis, assembly GCF_006385255.1. Classification (GTDB taxonomy): domain Bacteria; phylum Bacteroidota; class Bacteroidia; order Flavobacteriales; family Flavobacteriaceae; genus Flavobacterium; species Flavobacterium microcysteis. Next base: position 818 of record NZ_VFJE01000047.1, on the reverse strand, counting down.
GTAATCCCATCACAAGTAACCGTTACGGTAACGACTCCATCGACTAACCCAGGCGTGGAACTAGATCCTGCAACTGGAACGGTAAGCGTAGATCCACAGACTCCTGCGGGAACCTATACTATCGTATACCAATTATGCGAGATTTTGAACCCGACTAACTGCGATTCTGCAACAGTAACCGTAGTAGTGGAAGAAGCACCAATCGATGCGGTAAATGACAACCCGGCTCCGGTTAACGGATATGAAGGAAACCCTGATGTAGTGAACGTATTGGATAACGATACCCTAAACGGTGTTCCTGTAATCCCATCACAAGTAACTGTAACGGTAACGACTCCATCGACTAACCCAGGCGTGGAACTAGATCCTGCAACTGGAACGGTAAGCGTAGACCCACAGACACCTGCAGGAACCTACACTATCGTATACCAATTGTGTGAGATACTAAACCCAACTAATTGTGATTCTGCAACCGTAACTGTAGTAGTGGAAGAAGCACCAATCGATGCAGTAAATGATAACCCAACTCCAGTTAACGGATACGAGGGTAATACAGATGTAGTGAACGTATTGGATAACGATACCCTAAACGGTGTTCCGGTTATTCCATCACAAGTAACGATCACGGTAACGACTCCATCGACAAACCCAGGCGTGGAATTAGACCCAGCAACAGGAACGGTAAGCGTAGACCCACAGACACCTGCAGGAACTTACACTATCGTATACCAATTGTGTGAAATATTAAACCCAACTAATTGTGATTCTGCAACGGTAACTGTAGTTGTGGAAGAAGCACCAATCGATGCGGTAAATGA
>NZ_VFJE01000046.1 GCF_006385255.1 Flavobacterium microcysteis | reverse complement strand
GTTATTGCGGCGGGGCTCACCTCTTCCCATTCCGAACAGAGAAGTTAAGCCCGCCTGCGCAGATGGTACTGCAATCCTGTGGGAGAGTATGTCGCCGCCTTCCTTTGAAAAGGGTTCCCAACAGGGAACCCTTTTTTGTTTTGGTATAATCCATAAATAAAATAAGCCAATAAAAATTGGCTTATAAAATCTTCGAGAATGAAAATATGATTATGTATTGATTTCTAAATCAGTTATATAGTCTTGGTATTCGTAGAAGAACCTTTCAAATGCATCCATGTTTTCATAGAAGAAATCAAATATGGATGGCCAGGTTGACTTATTAAAAAGGCTGATTCCGGTCTTTTCAACCCAAATTTTGCTGATTACCTTTCCTGTTTCTAAATGAAAGTTTCTTTCAAAAATAGCATCAGGGATGTATTCGTCTATAAGAATCTGTTTCAAAGACTCAATTTTTTCAAAGTAAATCTTTCTTTTCTCTTCATCTTTGGATTCGATATCAATGAGTACTTGTGCCTTTTTGTTGTCGACATAAAATTTAAAAGAGAAATCTTTTATTTTGGTATCATAGAGAAGCCATTTTCTTGGATATTCCTCAGCGAAATTAATCCAGAATTCTTTTTTTATGATTTGTGCTTCTGCCTTGCTGTACATTTGGATAAATAGATTTGATTAAAATTAATTTTGCGTACCTTTATTCGATCACACTGCAAAATTTATAATGGATTTTCAAGCATTTTTAAAATACCTACCAAAAATAGAAAAAGAAACGCTACCAGCCGTCGAAGCTCATGTAAAATTGGCTTCATTTGAACGCATTTCTGCCATACTTGACAAGTCATACGATAGAGATGGACTCCGGAACGCCGCTGTCATGATGTTGGCCTATCCTAAAAATTCAAAAACCTATCTGGCTTTGATTTTAAGAAACGCTTCTACGGGAGTTCATTCTTCACAAGTAGCTTTGCCTGGTGGTAAGGTGGAACTTGAAGATATTAATTTAGAAGCTACGGCACTTAGAGAGACTTTTGAGGAAATTGGTATTCTGCCTGAAAGAATTCAGGTTGTGAGAGCTTTTTCTGAAGTATACATTCCACCAAGTCGGTTTTTGGTCTTTCCTTTTTTAGGAATTTCCCAGAATGAATTGACTTTTGATCCGAGTCCTGATGAAGTTGCAAAAATGATTGAATTGCCTCTTGAAGACCTTTTGGATGATTCTAATTTGACCGTTGTTCCATTGAAAACATCGTATTCTGACGAGATTGAAGTGCCTGCATTTGATCTGCAAGGATATATCGTATGGGGAGCAACTGCAATGATGCTTAATGAGCTTAAAGAAACGATAAAAAGAGTGCTTTAATAGCGATGATTTTGTATGTTTGCCGTTCTGTTTTAAAAATGCTGAATTCTTATGGGATTGTTTAAAAGAAATCCTTTTGGCCACATACTTTTTTTGAAAAAATGGCTTATCCGTGTCTTCGGAATACTGACCCATAGACGCTATAGAGGTTTTAATGAACTGCAAGTTGATGGTTCTGAAATCATAAGGGCGCTACCGGATAGAAACGTGCTATTTATTTCAAATCACCAGACTTATTTTGCTGATGTAGTGGCTATGTTCCATGTTTTTAATGCCAGCTTGAAAGGAAGAGAAGATAATATAAAAAATATTGGCTATATCTGGAATCCGAAGCTGAATATTTATTATGTAGCGGCTAAAGAAACAATGAAAGAAGGTCTTCTTCCTAGAATTTTAGCCTATGCTGGAGCTATCACAGTAGAAAGAACCTGGCGTGCCAAAGGAAAAGATATCCAACGTGAAGTCAACCTAAACGATACTGAAAATATTAAGGTTGCTTTGGAAGATGGTTGGGTAATCACATTTCCACAAGGAACTACAAAGTCTTTTAAACCCGTACGAAAAGGTACAGCCCATATTATCAAACAGCATAAACCAATTGTTGTCCCGATTGTTATTGACGGTTTTAGACGCTCTTTTGATAAAAAAGGACTTCGTCTGAAGAAAAAAGGAATACTTCAATCCTTTATTGTCAAAGAACCATTAGATATTGATTATGAAAACGATTCTATTGAAGAAATCGTTGAAAAAGTAGAATACGCTATTGAACAGCATCCTTCATTTTTAAAAGTGCTTCAACCGGAAGTTTTAGAGGAAGTCTTAAAAGTAGAAGAAGAATTAAACAAAAAAAGAAGATGGGATTATTAATCCCATCTTCTTTTTTTATAATCAAATCTCGTTAAAGGTCAATCTTTTTCAGTTCCTCATAATTCTTATAGAGCTTTCGCATCAGGATACCATAAAGCAATTTATAGAAAAGCCAGAATATTAAAGTAAATGCAACTAACATTAAAACCATAATACCGATAAAAGCTAACATAGTTTTTATACCATTATGCTCAATTTTGTCTTTCATCATGGCTAAATCAGGATTGAAAAAATAAGCTATGTAAAATCCTATTATCAGGCAGAAAATAATCATTCCCAAATTATACCATACATAAATATTTACGGTTCTTCGTGTTTTCAGGATATTTTTCATCAGGACTTTAGTGGAGTCCGTTGTTGAAATCACCACGTAATTCTTATAAAACGCATAGATGAAAAAGATAATAATTGCATAATGAACGTAAGAGAGCACTTTTAAAAATGTTACTACATTGTCAATATTAAGCTTATTAAAATAGTCATCATTATTTGAGAAAAGGCTGATTCCAATCCAAAATAAAAATTCAAAGATTCCTATAATCAATATTAATCGTACTACAGAAGACGAACTCTTGTGAATCATCTTGTAGATATCTTTTTCAGAAACCTGTTGAAAGGAATTTGCCTTCAGTTGCCAGTCTTTCTTTAATAAATCTAATTCTTTCATATTCTTTATTTCCTTATTAAGGATTTAATATTTTCTTTAATTTTCCTTTAATCCTGTTCATCTTCACTCTTGCATTCACTTCGCTGATCCCCAAAGTTTCTGATATTTCCTCATAATCTTTGTCTTCCAGATACATAAAAATTAAAGCTTTTTCAATATCATTTAATTGATATACGGCTTTGTACATTAATTTTATCTGCTCTTCTTCTTCATAATTATAATCCTCCTGCTTAATGAAGTGCTTTGTATTGTCAAATTCTGTTGTTGATATTGACCGTGTGCTTTTCCTATACAAAGTAATAGCTGTATTCAGGGCAACCCGATAAGCCCAGGTGGTGAATTTTGAGTCACCCCTGAATTTAGGATATGCTTTCCAAAGCTGGATTGTTATTTCTTGAAAAAGATCATTATGGGCGTCTTCACCAGATGTATATAATCTACAAATCTTGTGGATTATATTCTGGTTCTCTTTTAACTGTTTGACAAAAGACTTTTCTAAATCTTGACCCATATTGTGTTAGTAGCGTACAAAACAAATTTGTTACAAGTTAACTAAATTTTATTTTTAATAGGGTTGTGGGTTGCCCTATTTTTAGGCAGAAAACTTCGTATCTTGCAGTAAGAATAAAGCAAGATGAATATTCCACAGTCAGATTATCCTAGAATTGTTATAGTTGGTGGCGGTTTTGCAGGAATTGCATTAGCCAAGAAATTAAAAAACAAGCCTGTACAGGTTGTACTTTTAGATAAACACAATTACCATACTTTCCAGCCTTTACTGTATCAGGTGGCTACTGGCGGCCTAGAAGCAGGTTCGATTGCTTATCCGATTCGGAAAGTCGTACACGAATATAAAAACTTCTATTTCAGGCTTTGTCATGTCAACGAGATTAATACAAAAAGTAATAAGATCATAGCTGACATTGGAGAGCTCCGATACGATTATTTGGTTATTGCAACCGGTTCTAAGACCAACTATTTCGGGAATAAAGAAATTGAAAGAAATAGCATTGCCATGAAAACTATTCCGCAATCGCTTAATATCCGAAGTCTTATACTCGAAAATTTTGAGCAGGCACTTCTGACAGATGATGAGTTCGAAAGAAACGCACTTATTAATTTTGTGCTGGTTGGAGGTGGGCCAACAGGTGTAGAGCTGGCTGGCGCTTTAGCCGAAATGAAAAATGCCATATTGCAGAAAGATTACCCGGATTTGGATATCAGTAAAATGCAAATCAATCTAATTCAGAGTGGCGACAGGATACTGAACACAATGTCTGAAAAATCATCAGCCGCTGCAGAAAAATACCTGAAAAATCTAGGCGTAAATGTCTTAAAAAATATCAGAGTGACCAGTTATGATGGTAGGACAATTTCTACGAATACAGGCGTTGTTTTAGAGACTGCAACATTAATTTGGACAGCAGGAGTGCAAGGAGCAATTGTTAATGGCCTTCCGGCTTCTTCTCTTATGGAAAAAGTAGAAAGAATTAAGGTCAATGAATACAATCAGGTTCTCGGTTTTCCGAATATTTTTGCAATTGGAGATATTGCGATGATGACCACCGAAGAATTTCCTCAAGGACATCCTATGGTGGCACAACCAGCAATACAGCAAGGCAAATTATTGGGAGAAAACATTATAAGATTCATCCAAAAGCAAGAAATGAAACCATTTCATTATAATGACAAAGGATCAATGGCAACAATTGGGAGGAATAAGGCCGTTGTCGATTTGCCAAACTATCATTTTCATGGTGTTTTTGCCTGGTTTGTATGGATGTTCGTGCATCTTTTCTCGCTAATCGGATTTAAAAATAAGGCGGTAGTCTTTTTAAACTGGCTTTATAATTATATCCGTTTTGATCGGGAAGGAAGACTTATTGTAAGACCTTATAAAAAGAAAAGCTTTACCAGTTTTACTTTTGATGAAATTTAATCGCTTGTTTAAAGCGGATGATTTTTATAATAGCCAATCATTAGCCCTACAAATTTGCTGTAGCTTTCCAATCCGTCTTTTTGCTGGTTTATTTTTAGGAAATGGTCATAGAAATAATGAAAAAAGGTATCGATAGGAGTTTGATAGCTCTTCCAAAAATCTTTTGTTTCCTGAAAGCTTTTAAGTATTCCCGGATGAATAAGCGGTAGGAATTCTTTACTTTTTCCTTCTTCAATTTTTTCAAGATTGCTCAGACAATATTTCAAAGCATAGGAATAGCCCGAATATTGAAAATAATCGTTTTTATTGTTTATAGAGGCCAGATAGCCTATGAAATTAGCCTCACTTTCTGAAGCATAACCAATTTGATGCGCCATTTCATGGCAAACTGTTGTAGGGAAGTTGTATTTTGGAATTTTATAATTAACCTGGGCTTCATTCGTAAAAGGATTCAGGTAGCCACCAAAACCCATATAAGTTAACGGCAGACTCACAAGCGATTTTTTTATACTTGGTGACTGGTATTCAAAGTAAGGATATTTTTTTCCAAGATTGCTATATCCGCTTAATGTCATGGCATACATGGTTTCAATATCATAAGGATTGGAAACCTGCAAGCTGTCATTTTTTACAATCCTGCTATGGATTTCATTAGTTTTATCGATCATTCTTTTTGTAAAAGCCTGCAATTCTTCCAGCGTATATTCTTTATTGATACCCATTTTAGCATATAAAGGCACACGATGGTAATTTAATCCCCATAGACAGTTGAAGAAAAAATAAAAAATAGAGATATAACTCAGTAGAGTAAGCGACTTCGATTTCCAATCCGTTTTCCACGATTTCCATGAAAAAACTTCTTTTCTCTTTTTATAAAGTTTGAAAAGCAGAAAAAGAATCAAAATCAGATACAAAACATCACCTATAGAAAATGGGAGGCAGCCAAAAACGGTCCTTGAAATTTTAGAAACACTCAGATAGAAGCCATTGCTGTAGTATTTTTCAATGACTTCAGGAAAGAAAGACACTATCTTGAGCATAATTATCTGAACCACAAAAAAAATGCTCCAAATAATTTTCGATTTCTTCATAATAGAATGTTTGTTTGCGTAAATATACGACAGAACAATTTAAAGTTTTTTAGAAGTCAAATTTTAGGCAAAAATTAATACCCAGGACTCATCAGGAAAGAATAATAAGTCGTAAAATTGCAGTAGGTTTTAACGCAAAATCAAGAGCTTACTTTGATGGTTTATGAAAAAGAAAAATGATGAGAAGATAATTTTTTTCTGTAATGGAAAAAAGTGCGGTAAGTACAACAAAGACCCGAAAGATTACCTCAAAAATAAGATCATTGAGTTTGGTCTGGAAGACAAGGTTTGCGTCTCAAAAATGGACTGCCAGGGAATGTGTAAAAAAGCACCGGTCGTTTGTATACAGCCAAAAGATGTCTGGAAAAAAGAGGTGTCCGTAAAAAAAGCCAAAAAAATATTTGAAAAACATATCCTTTAAGACCAATCTTAGCCTAGAGGATTTTGTAACTTTGTGATACACTAAATTCAAAATAAATAATGAGTCAGGAAATAAGAAACCTTGAGCCAAAAGCACTTTGGAATAAATTCGCCGACTTGAATGCTGTACCTCGTCCTTCAAAAAAAGAAGAAAGAGTTATCGCTTTCATGAAAGATTTCGGTAAAAAACTTGGTCTTGAAACTATCGAAGACGAAGTAGGGAATGTGATTATCAAAAAACCGGCAACTGCTGGTATGGAAAATAGGAAGACCATCGTTATGCAATCGCATTTAGATATGGTACACCAAAAAAACAACGATACCGTTTTTGATTTCGATACTCAAGGTATTGAAATGTATGTAGATAATGGCTGGGTTCGTGCTAAAGGAACTACACTTGGAGCTGATAATGGTCTTGGTGTTGCTACCATAATGGCTATTTTAGAATCTACAGATATTCCTCATCCGGCAATCGAAGCTTTGTTTACGATTGATGAAGAAACAGGAATGACTGGAGCAATGGGCTTAAAAGGAGGCCTGCTTAATGGTGAAATCCTGTTGAATCTGGATACAGAAGAGGACGATGAAATTGACATTGGTTGCGCTGGTGGAATTGATGTGACAGCAACAGCTGAATACGATGAAGAAGATACACCAGAAGGATCAGTTGGATATGCCATTACGGTTAAAGGCCTTAATGGTGGACACTCTGGAATGGATATCAACAAAGGCTTGGGTAATGCGAATAAAATCATGAACCGTTTGTTATTTGATGGTTTTGATAATTTTGGTTTGCAGATTTCCGAAATCAAAGGTGGAAGCCTTAGAAACGCAATTCCTCGTGAAAGCGTTGCTAAAGTGATTATCGCTAAAGTTTATGATGAAGCATTTGTTTTTGACATGCAGGAAATTGTAAATGAAATCAAGACCGAATTCAAGACAATGGAACCAAATCTGGAAATCGTGTTTGAAAAACTAGAAACTGTTCCAACGAAAGTAATGCCTTCTATTGCACAATTCTATTTCGTAAGAGCAATGTATACTGCTCATAACGGTGTTTATAGAATGAGTGCTGATTTCGATGATTTAGTTGAAACATCTAACAATATTGCAAAAGTTATTGTAGGCGAAGGAAAATTATCGGTACAATGCTTGACACGTTCGTCTGTAGAATCTTCAAAAATGGACTTGGCAAACGCTTTGCGTTCCGCATTTGAACTAATGGGCTGCGAAGTTGAATTTACAGGTTCTTATCCAGGATGGACTCCTAATGCAAAATCAGAAATCCTTGATGTATTGACAGGAATCTATGAGAAGCAAAACGGAAGCAAGCCAAACGTTGTAGCTTGCCATGCGGGATTGGAGTGCGGAATATTAGGAACCAATTATCCGGAAATGGATATGATTTCTTTTGGACCTACCATCAAAGGAGCGCATTCTCCGGATGAGAGAGCAAATATTGCTTCGGCTCAAAAATATTGGAAATTTGTTCTGGAAATCCTGAAAAATATTCCAAGCAAGAATTAATAATTTCTATACAATTTTAAGCCATAGATTAAAAGATTAGCGCAGATAGGATAGTCCAAAATCTGTGAAAATCCTCTAATCTGTGGCTATTTTTTTTACTTTTATAAAAACCTTTCCTATGAATACAAGACAGCAAAAACTCGATGCCTTTGGTAGATTGTTGGATATTATGGACGATCTGCGTGAAAAATGTCCTTGGGATAAAAAACAGACATTACAGACTTTACGACATCTTACCATTGAAGAAACCTACGAATTGGGTGATGCAATTCTGGATAACAACCTACAGGAAGTTAAAAAAGAATTGGGAGATGTTTTGCTGCATATTGTTTTTTATGCCAAAATAGGAAGTGAAACCAATGATTTCGATATTGCTGATGTTTGTAATGAGATATGTGAAAAGTTGATTTACCGTCATCCGCACATATATGGAGATGTGGTGGTCGAAAACGAGGAAGATGTCAAACAGAATTGGGAAAAGCTGAAATTAAAAGAAGGGAAAAAATCGGTTTTGGAAGGTGTTCCTAAAAGCCTTCCGGCGCTTGTAAAAGCAAGTAGGATTCAGGATAAAGTAAAAGGCGTTGGATTTGATTGGGAAGAACCACATCAGGTTTGGGATAAAGTAGAGGAGGAAATCCAGGAATTTCAGGAAGAAATCAAAAATGGAGATCAGGATAAAATCGAAGCGGAATTTGGAGATGTTATGTTTTCTATGATCAATTATGCCCGATTCTTGAAAGTCAATCCAGAAGATGCTTTGGAAAGAACGAATAAAAAATTCATCAAGAGATTTCAATATCTTGAAAATAAAGCGGGCGAACTAGGCAAACAATTATCTGAAATGACATTGGCAGAAATGGATGTCTTTTGGAATGAAGCCAAGAAGCTATAAAACAAAAAGGCTTTCTCTAATTTGAGAAAGCCTTTTTTTATAGTATAAAGATTGCTTGAATATTTTGTTCTTAATCAATTTTTACCATCTCTATTCCGTTTTGAGGGATGCTAAACAAAGGCTGTCCATCCTGATAAAAAGAAGAATCATTAAGTTTAGTATAATCAAACCTTTCCAGATTGAAGATTATTTTTGGAGGATTTGTATTCAGCCGAGTAATAGTATGCGAACCCCTTACATTTCTTGTATAATCCCATATTCTGCCATCTGCAAAATTATAAGAGCTTAGTTTTATGGCATAATTAGCAATAGGATCAACATCACTTCCTTCTAGATTATCAAAAAGCAAGATGTTATTTTTTATAAGGCGATATCTCAATGTTAATTGGTCAGAATAATTATATCTTGTCTCAAAACCAGGAACTTCAATCTTATTGATTACTTGATCCATCTTTTCGATTTTTAGTTGGAAAAGTATACCATTCTGACTATATTCCCATGGGCCTACGTATTGATCACGTTCATTATGGGTGTCTTTGGCATAATTGCCGTTCTCAGGATGGTCAAATCGTTGCTCTACGTTGTACAGAGAAGTAGTTGAAAGCACAGGCAGTTCTTGTGAGGCAAGATTATAGCTTATCGCAAAAAGAGACATCGTTATGAATGTTTTCATGAGGAATGTTTTCATGGTCAGCATTTTTTAGATTTGACAGTTTTCGCTTTCAAATGCTTAGAGTAAAAATCCATTTAATTAATCTTGATCATTTCTACTCCATCTGCAGGAATGCTATAAAGAGGCTGGCCGTCATTATAGAAAGAGTGTTCATTCAAAAGAGTATTATTAGATCTTCCCAAATTAAAAATTATTTTTGGAGGATTAGTATCTAGTCGGGTGATTGTGTGTGATCCTCTCACATTTCTGGTACGGTCCCATATCCTGCCGCTCGCATAATTACGGAAACCAAGTTTTGTTGCATAGTTAGCAATAGGATCAATATCGCTTTCGTTTAAGTTGTCAAAAAGGAGAACATTGTTTTTGACAAGGCGGTATCTTAATACTAGTCGATCGAAATAATTATAATGAGCCTGAAAACCAGGAAACTCTCTCTTGTTAATCATCTTATCCATTTTTTCAATCTTTAGTATAAACAATATCCCATTTTGGTTATATTGCCATAGACCTACGTATTGATCACGCTCGTTATGTGTATCCTTAGCATAATTACCACTATCAATATGGTCGAATTGTTGTTCTTCATTGTATAATGAAGTAGTCGATAACACAGGAAGTTCCTGTGAATCAAGATTTTGGCATATCGTTAAAAGCAGTATGATTATAGAGTTTTTCATTGTCAGCATTTTTTAGATTTCACCGTCTGTTCATTATTACTCAGTTCTAGTTTTTCCCAAATTTCATCAGAATTCTGCTTATATAAGTCAATACCTAGCATTCTGTCTTTGAATGCTTTTTTCATAAATCTTAACAGTCCTAAAGTCTGTTTATCAATGGAATCATCCATCTTAACTTCTTCTGCAAAATCGGTCTCATAACTCTTTTGAGCCATCTGCATCCATAATAGATTATTCTTAAGAGAAATCCTATCATTAACTTTTAAAGCAAAAGTACCGCTTGCTGTAGTCACAAATATACCCAATTCAGAGGTAGGGCGGGTAGAGACGCTGGCAACATAGGCCAATGCAATCATATCAGTAAAAGAAAATACCTTAAATGTGGTTCCATTATCTAAATGGCAATGAATAAAACCAATTGCATTGGTAAGTGTTTGAGTAGAAGAAGCATTCAGCACAAGTTGAACGTCTAAGTTTTCTGCAGTTCCTGTAGCTTCCGGAGAAAAAGATAACCCGTCTGCCGGATTTTGATACATGGCATAAGCCGATTCAAAATTTTGTGTGCCGGCTTTTCCTCTAAGTTCTTCCATTTTCTCTTTAAATGAAATATTCTCAGACTTATCTTTTAAGTCCTTGCACGGGTTGTTTCTCGGGTTAAGAGTCAATATGGGCAGATTCACGACCGTTTCTTCATTGGAATCTGTTTCGGGATTTGGATTACCTCCACCGCCACCAGTGTCTGGCTGTAGCGGTTTTGTCCATCCGCTGTCGAGATAGTCTTCCTTGTCATTTCCGCAGATTCTCTCGCTGCCTGCTTTGAGACATATGGAACATCGATCACACACGCCATCGGCACATTTGCCTTTACGATTGCATTTAATAACCCATGTGAAAACCGTTGTGCATCCCGTTCCTCTGGCAGCGCTCGCATAAATTTCACGGAAGCCGGTTTCATTTGGATTCCCATCAGCATCTACAAAGATATCCGATTCGATAACCATATCCAACCAGTTTCCTTGCTTGTCATATATGATAAGATAGAACCGACTATCTTCCTTTTCTCCATTCTTGGGAGTCATTAGAAAAGCATAAGAAGTTTTTCCGCCTGATACGGTCTGGATGATTTGGTCAGTATCCACAATAAAATCTTCAGGAGCATAACTTTCATTAGTGCGTCTTGTCGACAGGCTATTGCTTTTGGGAAGCGTGAAAATTGTGTTGAAATCGGAAAGCCCAGTCAGTTGTTTGAATGTTGAAAAAGATACTTTTGTGGCACCTCGGATAGGCTTTTGTCTGTCTTCTGTTACTGGTATTTCTTCAGTCTGGCAACCCAGGAACAGAAATATTCCTGTGGAAAGAAAATGAGAAAGGTGTTTAAACTTTCGTCTCATGATTATTTGGCTTTTATTAAATCCGTTGGGCTTGTATAATTACAAATATAAACAATTTGTTATATTAATTTGTGTTTTTAAGAGTGAGTGTTATATGAAAATAAAAAGGCCGTCTATTTTTAGACGGCCCTTTCAAATGAATTATAATTAACACAACTAACTTTAGATAGTACTTTCAACAATCAATTGCCATTTTTTGGCTATTTGTTCGTTTTCTTGCCAATAGGCTTTTCCTAGTTTATCATTTTCTAAATCGTATAGTACGATTGAGGTTGTATTTCCGTTCTTTAACTTGAACGTAAATAGTATTTTGTCATCATTACCTGAAGATGTTTCTTCTATCCTGCAAGAATTGATTTCGCTTACATCTACGAAAGAAGCCCTGTCATTTTCTTTATTTAAGTCAATAAATAAAAAGCCTTTATTTTCTTTGTCTAAGGCGTAAATCTTTTTATAATGTGTTTCTCGTGTTGAAAAATCATATTTTCCTTGACGGAAGTGATTGAAAATTTCTTTTACTTTCTTTTTATTTTTTGCCTGATTGTTGGCAATATAGAATAAAGGCACGGCGCAAACCAATGTAAGCACAAGCCCTATAATAAGAGATGCTGTATCCATTTTTTTTAATTTAATAAATAGTAATTGTGGGCTGTAAAGCACAGCCTTAGATTTTTAATTCGACAGAATAAAAATCACCAAAAAATATGGAAGGGAAATAATAAGATTGAAACATTGAGGCATCGGTTGATGTCTTGTTTCAAAAAAGCTGCAGTAGCTTCGCAGGCGCTGAACCCTGAAAAACTTATATTGTAATATAGCTCAAACCATTTGGCATAGGTAGGAAGATCTGCCCTTGGATTTGAGATTGAATGAATGCTTACTTCCTGGTTGATTAAGGCAGAAGCCTTGAGGAAATCAACCTTTTCAATAGATTTTTTATTTAGAGGAAGAGGAATGGATGCAGTGTCAAAAGCCTTAGCTTCTCCTATTTGGGTAAAAAGGAAAGAAGCCAGGAACACAAAAAACACAACTATGTTTTTAATCCATTTCATCGGGCAAAGATACCCTTTATCTAAGAGGAATAAAAGGAATAGGACATTAAATGCTCTAAATCAAAAGAAAAACCCCGCAATTGCGGGGTTTTTATGAAATTTTATTCTGTTTTTAAGTTTCTTACTTGCTTCAATTTATCTTTCCACATCTGTAAGCTCTCTTTGTGCCTTTCGATATTTTTCTTTACTTCAAGCACCATCGGATTGTCTTTTTTAGCATTAGCAAAAAACTGAATGTTATTTTCAAGCTGGAAAATTTCCTGCTGTACTTCTTCGATTTTACGAATCAGGAAGATTTTCTCATTCTCTAGTTTTCTACTGTCGTCAGAGCTGGAAAGCTGGTCAATTCTACTGTTAAATCGAGCCATTTCAGAGTCTTTTTTACTTAGGCTCAACTTGTCGAACAAGGCATCCAGTATCTTATTGAATTTTCCTTCAATATGGCGTCTGGCGTGCGGTACTTTACCATAACTTTTCCATGTTTCAATATGAGCTTTGATAGCATCCAAATCTGTTTTATGATCGCCAGTCAATTCAAAATCCCTGATGGTTTCAAGATAGGTTTTCTTTTTCTCAAAAGCTTCCAATTCTTCTGAATTTACTTCATTTCTTTGGGCGTGAAGCTTGTCAAAGTAATGATTGCAGGCTTCTTTAAATTCTTTCCAGATACTGTCTGAATATTTTCTAGGTACATGACCAATCTGCTTCCATTCTTCCTGAATTTGTTTCATTACAGGAGTGGTTGCTCCAAAATCTTCGCTATCTTTTAATGATTTTGCTCTTTCGACCAAAGCCATTTTTTTGTTCAGATTTTCTTGCTGGTCTTTTTTGATGTCCTTGTAGAATGAATTTTTCAAGGCATTGAAGTCACGGACAGCATTTTTGAATGCAGACCAGGTTTCTTCATTGACGTCAGCTGGAACTTTTCCGGTTGCAAAGAACTCATTGCGTAAAGCCTCGACTTTTTCAATTTGTCCCTGCCATGAAGAGTGCGCCTCAACTTTTTCTTTAGCAAGTTCAGCTATTTTTGATATAATATCTTTTTTCTTTTCAAGATTTTCCTGCTCCGTACCTCTTTGTTTTTCAAACAGTAATTCTCTCTTGTCATGGATTTTTTTAGTCAATTCGCTAAAAGTATTCCAAATGACTTCACGGTGATCTCTTGAAACCGGTCCGATATCTTCTTTCCAGATTTTATGTAGGTCTTGCAGTTCACGGAATGCTTTGTTTACATCCGATTCATTGACAAGTTCTTCTACTCTAGAAATAATTCTTTGCTTTTGCTCAAGATTGTGCTTGAAATCTAAATCTCTGGCTTCTCTGTCAAGATGCAGATAGTCATAGAAATTTTCAACATGGAAATGGTAGTTGTTCCAAACGTGATTGTATTTGTCTCTTGGAATAGGGCCTGCATTTTTCCATCTTTCACGTAGTTCGTTGAAATGCTTCAACGTGTCTTTGATGTTTTCCTGAGGATTAATTAATTCTTTGAGCTCTTCAACAATAGCCAAACGCACATCCAAATTTGCCTTTAGGTTATTCTGAAGACTTTTGAAATGTGTGTTTTTCTTATCTCTATATTGATTGATTAAAGTATCAAATTTGATTTTCAATGGAAGATGGTAGTGGAAATCTTCTGTTGTATCCGGATTTTCGGCCAGAAATTCTTCTCTTTTTTCTTCTATGAAATGGTTGTATTTTGATAAAAAAGCAGTACGAAGCTCTTCTACGTGGTCTTTTACAGACATCACTTTTTCTACGGTAACCAGTTTTTCCAGTTCCGCAACAAGAGATTCCATGTCCATTGCTTCATAATCCTGCATTGGAATTTCATGGCGCTCTTTAAGAGTTTCATCTTCACTTTCTTCAGCATTGGAATCTGCGATGGCATCCAAAGCTTTTTGGTTGTCACTGACAACAACAGTTTCTTCCAGTTCTTCTGGAGAAATTTCTATTGCATCCGCAGTTTCGGAAACTACATCATTTGCATCGTCTGAACTTACTTCAGTAGTATCAGCATTGTTTTCGATTGGCTCCTCAATTTGCGAATTTTCGTTTTGAGACACATCTTGTGTTTCATTTTCGTTACTTCCATCTGCTTCATGCAGGTTATCATTCTTTTCTTCTAACATCATTAAATGTTTATGGTTGGTAATACTTTCGTTTGGAAAGATAGTAAAGGCATCTGAAAATTCAAAGAAAAACCAATATTTAACTTGTTTTTTCTAGGTTATTCTTTTTTTGCGAATAAGAGTGTTTCAGATTCTGGTAGTCTGTTTTTTATCAAAAGGATAGTAAGATTTTCTATTTTTAATGTTTATCTATTCCAGATTTTCCATGATTTTTCGGCTTGATATTGAAGCATTTCTAAACCATTTTTAATCTTAGCGCCTTGTTTTTTTGCTTTTTTAAGGAAAATCGTTTCCGCAGGATTGTAAATCAGGTCGTGAGCAATATGCTTCGGCGTAAAATACTCATAAGGTATAGGTGGATAAGCATCAGTATTTGGTGATGTGCCTAATGGAGTACAGTTAATTATAATCTGGTGATTGTCAAACGTGGTAGCATTGACCAAATTATATCCAATGCTTTCGCCTGTCGCTTCTCTGGAAACGAAAGTATATAAGATTCCAAGTTCGTCTAATGCGAAGGCTACGCCTTTTGATGCGCCTCCGGTTCCTAAAATCAGGGCCTTTTTATGATGTGGTTCTAACAGCGGTTCTAAAGATTTCTTGAAACCGTAATAATCGGTGTTGTAGCCTTTTAAATTCCCTTTTTTGGTGACTTTTATGGTGTTGACAGCCCCAATTTTCTCAGCTTTTTTAGAGATTTTATCTAAATAGGGCAGTACGGCTTCTTTGTACGGAATCGTTACATTCATCCCTTTTAAGTTGGGATTATTCTGTTTGATGTCACGAAATTCTTCGATAGATGGAATGTCAAAGTTTACGTAATCGTAGTTTTTCAAATTTAAAGATTTGAACTTTTCTGTAAAATATCCTTTTGAAAAAGAATATGCGATGTTTTTTCCAAGAAGTCCGAATAAGTGAGTGATTTCCATATAACCAAAATTAAAAAGCCTGACAAAGCGAAATTAATCATTTTTGTCAGGCTTTAAAAGTTATACTCAGTATTGTCTATTTCTTGTTAATCATTTCCTGGACATCTTTTCTTGTCCAAACCTCTGGAAATAGGCTTTCTAAGATTGTATTGTTTTCAAAACTTACACGTAAGCCGTTGCTTAAGTGAAACTTACCTTTGGTGTCGTCTCCATCCATGAAGTAAAGTCCGGCCAAACGATATTCCAATTGGAATTCTTCAGGGAAATATTCTGAAGCTTGCAATAACGTATGGATGGCAGCGTCATATTCGCCTAAATTCTGTAATATGTCAATCCAATACAACCAGGTGTCTAATTCATAATCTCCAAACTCGACAGCTTTTCTGTATCCCATTTCGGCTTCTTCCAGAAAATCCAAGGCTTTGTTGATGGTCGCATAACGTTTCCAGTACAATCTGTTTTCGTTATCGATTCCAATCGCCTTGTTTACATAGAATAAAGCTTTTTGATAGTTCTTCTGTCTTACGTAGAAATCAGTAATAGCAATCCATCCTTTGTCTAATAACGGATCTTCATGTACGGTTTTATGGAAATATTTTAGAGCTAAAGGCTTGTTGCCTAATTTCTCGTAACATTTTCCAATTCGCAATAGCGCATACGAAGTAGGATCATCTAACTCGATGGTCCTGTTATAGCTTTCAATGGCTTCTTCATAACGTTTTAGACGCTCCAGGGATTTTGCTTTTTCCATAAAAGCACCCATGAATTCGTCATCAATCATCGAAGCATAATCAAAGCATCGCAATGCGTTTTCGTAATCCTGTAGTCCATAATAAAGCCTTCCGCTTTGATGCCAGGCGATTTCACTGTACGGATTTCTGTCGATATATTTCTCAAGGAAATCAATAGCCTCCTTGTTTTGGTCTAAAAATTCAAAGCAATACACCACATTGTATAATGCGGCCTGGTCTTCAACATCTTCTTCAAGGCATTTAATAAAGTTCTCTTTGGCAAATTCCAGATTGTCCATAAAAAGATATTCCATACCAATCAAGTTGTAAACATCAGCATAATCGTCAGTAAGTTTTAAGGCTTCCTGTAATAATTCTACTGCTTTTTCGTGATTGTCTCTTTTGGAATAAATGTTGGCTTTCTGGATAAAAATCTCTTCGTTTTGTGGTTCAATGGCGTAGAGTTCATTCAATAGCTTTTCAGCTGTTTCAAGCTTGTCATCATATACCAACATTTCTACTTGTACTAGTTTTAAGCCTGTAGAACGTGGATGCTGCTCAAGCGCTAATTTTAAGGCTTTTTTAGCCAGAGACGCTTTACCCATATCCAGGTAGTGAAGAATAATTTCTTCAAATTCTTCCGAATCAAAGAAGAGAACTTTGTTAGTTTTCAACATGGATTCGAACTTGGACAAGGATAAATTGTAATCTTCTTCATCGTGACTCAAATGCATACTCTTTGTTTTTAAAATTATCCTTAATAAATTTAGGGAACGTAAATCTTTTAGCGAGGTCAGACTGAAATTGTTGTGAACAATTTAATTAACAAAACTACTCTCTGTAAGTTACGGATTTTTATTGTTAAATCCTAGTTTTTCAGTGTCGAATGGACTTCATCCATTACTTCTAATAGGATAGCGCATCCTTCTTTAATTTCCTCTTCGGAGATAGTCAGAGGAGGCGTAATCCGGATTGCTTTTCCTTCAAACAGCAGCCAAAATAAAATCAGTCCCTTGTCCTGGCATTTTAAGATGATCTGGTTTGTGATTTCGGCATCTTCGGTCATTGCCGCTAGCATTAATCCACGTCCTCTTATTTCTTTTATCAAAGGATGTACCAAAAGCGAGCGGAAAAGGGTTTCTTTTTCTAATGTCTGCGGAATCAGATCGGTTTCTGTGATTTCCTGAAGCGTAGCAAGGCTTGCGGCCGCTATGACAGGATGTCCTCCAAAGGTTGTGATATGTCCCAGTTTTGGATTGTCGCTTAATAAATCCATCATTTCTGACGAAGCTGTAAAGGCGCCTACAGGCATACCGCCACCCATTCCTTTACCAAGAATTATGATATCAGGAACAACATCATAGTTTTCAAAGCCGAATAATTTTCCGGTTCTTCCAAATCCAGGTTGGATTTCGTCAATAATCATCATGGCACCTACTTCAGTGCAGCGTTCTCTGACTTTTTTCAAAAAACCATTTTCAGGCTGTATGAATCCTGCTCCGCCTTGTATACTTTCTAAGATTATCCCGGCGGTTTTTGTCGTGATTTTCTTTAGGTCTTCTTCATTGTTAAATGTAATAAAGTCGACATCTGGAATCAACGGACGGAACGCTCGCTTTCTTTCTTCAAAACCCATAACGCTCATGGAGCCCATCGTATTGCCATGATAGGCATTATTGCAGGAAATTAGCTGACTACGTCCTGTAACTCTTCGGGCTAATTTTAATGCGCCTTCAGTAGCTTCGGTACCAGAGTTAACCAGATAGGTTTTTTCAAGCGGTTTGGGTAGGAGTGAAGCTAATAATTTGCAAAATTCAACAGCCGGATTTTGCGAATATTCACCATACACCATGACATGCGAATACTTGTCAAGTTGGTTTTTTATGGCGTCATTCACTCTTTTGTGCTGATGACCAAGCGTGCAGGCAGAAACTCCGGCTACGAAGTCAAGGTATTTTTTATTGTTAGTGTCGTAAATGTAAGAACCAACGGCATGAGAAACTTCCATTCCAAGCGGGTAAGGGGAAGTTTGTGCCTGGTATTTTTGAAAATCGTTATTCATTTTGTTTGCATTATGATAGTGGTGTTACTGAGTTTTTGCTTTTTTTTCAGGCTTTTTCTCAGTCTTTTTCTTGTCGTAATCCAGAGTTTCTTTGCGGACTTCCATCGGAACATCTTCCTTGGCTTTGTCCACTTTGCTCTGTTTTACTATTTTTTCATGGATTTCATTTTCTTCCGGTGGGAATATGTCATCCTTACTTTTTATTATTTCATCACCCCGCCATATAAACCCTCTTAGTTTCCGTGCGTTTTCAGGAAGGTCTTTTTCAGGATAACTCTCACTTTCTGGGTTTTTGAAAGCTGTTACGGTCGTAATCTTATTGTCTTCCAGTTCCAGGTGAATACTGCTACTGATTCCTTTGTCAATAGCTGCCAATTGCCCTTTGTCATAACCATAATAGAGCTTTTCGGTGTTTTTGACGAGATCGACTTCATATAGTTTATTATCCCGGAATTTGCCATATAAATTGACGCCCTTGACCTGATTATAGCCGGTTCCGAGCGTGTCTTTTGAGGCTATAAATGCATCCGTCAATACTTTGAGCGAATCCAGTTTTTCAGTTTTAGGATTTGAAATCAGATGTATCACTTTTCCAGTCAGCTGATTTTCTCCATTCCAAATAACCGGCCTTCCAATCAATTGTGTCAGTCCATTTTTTTGGTTAGAATGTAAAGAGTCGCATTTGCCGCTCATGTCGATTTTATAAAATCGGACATTATTAAAGGCACGCATAACTCGGTTTTCTGGTTTTCCGGTAACCATTAGTTTCTTGCCATGAATATAAAGCGTATCTTTTTCTATCAGAGTAGCAGCTACAGCTCTTTTGGTCATGACTAAAGAATCCTGGTTTCGATAGACTTCACCATAATGGCCCCGAACAATTCCTTTGTTGATGGAATCCGTGACTTTTACATTATTTGTGGCGGAAGCAAATTCCCGATTCCGGTCATAGTATAAGCTGTCTCCTTCAATGAGGCGGTTGTCGTATTTGATATAGGAGTTTTTGACAAAATGCGCAAAATTCTTCTTGGTGTCATAAAATCCTTTTTCCGTATAGATAAAGTTTTCTTTGCTTGTAATCGTTGATGGACCAAATAGATAGGAATGTCCCGAATTTGAATAGTAATCCAAATGGTTTGATTTGATTACATATTTTGGATTCGTTATGGTAACAGCTGTCAGGAACTGGAACTTTTTTTCATTAAGGTAATACCTTCCTGATTTGCTTCGTAATGTGTTTTCCTGGTCTTTTATAGTCCCATAAGTAGTATAATAAGCCTGCTGTATTCTTCTGTCAAAATTAATCGTGTCTGTTGTCAGCGTCATTTTTGGATCTCGCATGACCACATCTCCGGTTGCAAAGGCAAACTTTATATTTCCTTGGTATTCGGCATAACGGCTGTCCATAAATACAGTATCGCCCTGATTCATTTTTACATCACCAAAAGCTTTTATATAGTTTTCCTTTTGAAATAAATAAGCCGTGTTGCAGGTCATTCTGACTCCATCATGCAGAATTCTCACATTTCCCCTGTATCGGATAGCACCAGGAATTTCCTCCTGTTGGATATCGACAAAGTCGGAATTCTCTACTATTATTTTTTTTGGTGGTGCTTGTGCCAGCAGCGTGTTGAAACTCAGTAGGATAAAAAAGCTTGCAAGAAATAAAAAGTTCTTCTTCAATGGATTGAATTTTGGTTCAAATTTAATTAAAATCTGCATATCTGATTTTTAATTAAGAATTATTTGTGTAAACAATTGAATGTAAACTTCGTTGAGATGATTTTTGACGATAACATACTAGATGAAGATGGTTTGGATGTATAAAATGGAAGCTCATAGGATTTTTTTGAGAAGAACGGATATAGGCATTAAAGAAAAAAATCCTGATTCAGAAAGTTTTTCTTAGGTATAAAAGTATATTAGTTTTGCTCTATAATTTACGTTTTATTTCTTCGAAAATTATTTTCCTATAATATTTCCTGATGTCCTTTACCAGATTTTCATCAGACAAATTTTTGGGAACATCCATGCCGTTAAAGTACAGCTTTGTCTTATTCTTTTTGAGCGGAACCAGAGTTATATCAATATTTCTTAAAGTATCCTTATCGATAATCATTTCTCGCTTGAATAATCTTTTTGCTCCATCCACAGAATCTATAACGCCCCTAAAATAAATAGGCTTTATAGAGTCAAATATAATTCCGTTTTGACCTAATTTAACAATAATATCGTTTTGACTTTGATTGATATTAATGTCGCATTTAAAACATTTTAGGTTTCCATTTGTCTTTGTATAATAGTACCTTTTTGGCGGAGCTTCAGCTATTAAAATTAAAATTGACGGAATCAATATAAGAAGTGGATTTGCTTTTTTGATTGAAATAGGTTCTATCAGCCAATTTTTTTTTAATATAAAGTATGGAATTGGGAGTAATACAAAGACTAATAGATCCGAATAATCAATAATCCGAGAGGTTTCTATGGGAGAAAATTGGTTATAAAAGTCTATTAAATTTTGTGAATAGGGGCTTTTCCAGTAAGCGAATATCAGCATTGCTATCCAAACACTATTTTCTCTTAACTTAGGAAATATATAAGTCAGTAATAATGGAAAAATTATGATTCCACAAACATCTGATAATTTTCCCGTAATGAGACCTGGATATGCAAACTTTAAAAATTGGTCATTAATGAAAAGGATTAAAATTCCAATAATAAAAATGTAATTCAGGATTAGATTTTTGTTTCTCATTTATATAGTTTGCTAGATAACGTTCTTGAAGCACTCGCTATTGCCAAATATAATTAGTTTCTCAAAAAAAAACGCCTTGAGATTATCAAGGCGTTGTTCTTATTTTAAAATCGTCTGTTTTCTGTCAGGACCAACTGAGATAACCTTGATTGGCACTTCTACAAAATTTTCGATAAACTCGACATATTCCTTTAATTCTGAAGGAAGTTCGTTGTAGGAAGTCATTCCAGTAAGGTCTGCTTTCCATCCTTTTTTCTCTACATAAACCGGAGAAACGTTTTCTGGTTCAATGTTGTAAGGAAGGTGGTCGATTTCCGTTCCATTGTATTTGTAAGCCGTACAGATTTTTAGCGTATCAAATCCGGATAAAACATCGCCTTTCATCATATACAAAGCTGTTACTCCGTTAACCTGGATAGCATATTTCAAAGCTACCAGATCCAACCATCCGCATCGTCTGGCACGACCTGTAACGGAACCAAATTCGTTTCCGACTTTCGCCATTGTTTCACCGTCTTTGTCAAAAAGTTCGGTAGGGAAAGGGCCGCTTCCAACTCTTGTCGTATAGGCTTTAAAAATTCCAAACACTTCTTTTACACGGTTTGGAGCAATTCCTAATCCTGTGCAAGCTCCAGCTGCAGTGGTGTTTGAAGAAGTAACGAAAGGATAAGTTCCAAAGTCAATATCCAGAAGTGAGCCTTGAGCTCCTTCGGCTAAAATTGACTTTCCTTCTTTCATAGCTTTATTGATATATTCTTCGCTGTCGATGAACTGCAATGTTTTTAAGACTTTAATCGATTCGAAAAATTCGTCTTCCAATTCTTTTAAGTCATACTGAAGGTCAACATCGTAAAAAGCAATCATTGCTTGGTGCTTGTCAGCCAGCGTTCTGTATCGCTCTTTAAAATCCGCCAGTTCAATATCGCCAACACGTAAACCATTCCTTCCGGTCTTATCCATATAGGTAGGTCCGATTCCTTTTAATGTAGAACCGATTTTAGCTTTGCCTTTTGATGCTTCAGAAGCCGCATCCAGTAAGCGGTGTGTTGGTAAAATAAGGTGTGCTTTTCTTGAAATAATCAATCGGGATTGGATGTCAATATCAAATTTTGCCAGGCCTTCCAATTCTTTTTGGAAAACCACAGGGTCAATTACGACACCGTTTCCGATAATGTTGATTGAATTTTTATGGAAAATTCCTGATGGAATTGTTCTCAAAACGTGCTTAATCCCATCAAATTCGAGCGTGTGCCCGGCATTAGGTCCGCCTTGAAAACGGGCAATAATGTCGTACTTTGAAGTGAGAACGTCAACAATTTTTCCTTTGCCTTCGTCGCCCCACTGCAAGCCGAGTAGTAAATCTACGGTCATTTTTTTGTTGTTAGTTGTTTATTTATTCTTTAGGTGTAGTCTTTTTGTTTCCGTAAAGGTATAGGGAGTGATTGTGAATTTCGATATCAAAAATTTCTTCAATAGTTTTTTTGATGCTTTGGATTCGCGGGTCGCAAAACTCAATCACCTCGCCAGAGTCTGTCATGATGATATGGTCGTGTTGCTTGTCGAAATAAGATTTTTCGTAATGTGCCTGATTTTGCCCGAACTGGTGCTTTCTTACCAATGCACAATCCAATAAAAGTTCGATCGTGTTATAAAGCGTAGCTCTACTCACACGATAGTTTTTGTTTTTCATCTTGATATAAAGAGATTCAATGTCAAAATGCTCTTCATTATCATAAATCTCCTGGAGAATAGCATAGCGCTCAGGAGTTTTGCGATGTCCTTTTGTTTCAAGATATTTTGTAAAAACATTTTTTACAATCTCTTGATTTTTATTATTATCTACGGAAATTAGTGTCATATCCTGCAAAGATAAATCATTTTATTTCAAGTATCAAGTTTCTCGTTTGTTGATTTTTACCTAAAAAAATATTAAAATTTTTTAATAGAGAAAGTCTCTCAATTTATGGTTTACAAACGGCTTTGATTCTGATTTTTTAGTTCTTGTTAATTCTCGTGACTTTATCGATTCCGTCAATTTTTTTGATGTTCTCGATTAGTTTTTTCAAGATTGTATTGTTCTGTACAACTACCACGACCTGTCCGTTAAAAATACCGGCATCACCACTCAGGGAAATACTCTGGATATTCACATGCATATTGTTGGATATCACTTTGGTCAGTTCGTTTGTCAAACCTAGAGTGTCCATTCCGGTAATGTTTAATATGGCTTTAAATTCTTGTTGTGATGAATCAATCCATTTGGCTTTGATGATTCTATAGGCATAGTTGGATTGGAGACTGATGGCATTTGGACAATCTTTTTTATGGACTTTAATTCCTTCGTTGATAGTTACGAATCCAAAAACTTCATCACCCGGAATCGGGTTGCAACAAGTCGCTAACTTATAATCCAGTTTGTCTTGTTCTTTTCCAAAAACCAGCATGTCAAAGTTATTGCTGATTTCTGGCTTGTTGATGGTTTCCGGATTGGTCGAAGGCGTACGTTTGATTTTGTTTTTGAAGAAATTCATAAACGTATTGCTCTTCTGTGCGGCGAAATCTTTAAGCTGCTGGTTGTCAATAGCTCCAATTCCTACACGATAGAAAAGATCAAGGCTGGTTTTTAGCTTGAAATAGTTGACCAGCTCGTTTACGGTCGTTTCAGACATATTGACCTTTAAATGGCGTAATTTTCGGGTCAATAATTCTTTTCCGTCTTCCGCAATTTTCTTTGTATTCTCGTTAAGTACGTTTTTAATTTTGGTTTTCGCACGTGATGTCGTTACATAATCCAGCCAGTGTGAAGTAGGCTTTTGGTTTGGAGATGTAATGACTTCTATTTGATCGCCGCTATTCAGTACATGGTTTAGCGGAACTAATTTACCATTAACTCTGGTTCCACGGGTTCTAATTCCAATTTCGGAGTGAATGCTGAAGGCAAAATCCAGCGATGTCGCTCCTTTTGGAAGCGATTTGATTTCTCCTTTTGGCGTGAAAACATAAATTTCTTTAGAATAGAGATTCAATTTGAAATCTTCTACAAAGTCAACGGCATTCGTTGAGGCATTTTCCAGGGCTTCTTTTAAAAGATTCAGCCAGGTATCTAAACCGTGTTCTTCTGAACCGCCTTGTTTGTATTTATAGTGTGCTGCGTAGCCTTTTTCAGCAATTTCGTCCATTCTTTCGCTTCGTACCTGAATTTCTACCCAGCGTCCTTTTGGGCCCATTACTGTAATGTGAAGGGCTTCGTAACCTGTTGATTTTGGTGAGGAAATCCAATCGCGAAGACGACTCGGGCTCGGGCGATAATGGTCGGTTACTATAGAATATATTTTCCAGGCAAGGAATTTTTCTTCGCTTGGAGCTGCCTTGTAGATGATTCTTAAAGCGAATTTATCGTATACTTCGTCAAAGCTTACGCCTTGCGCAAGCATTTTCTTCCGGATGGAGAAAATGGATTTTGGACGGCCTTTGATGATATAGTCTATTCC
Source organism: Flavobacterium microcysteis (assembly GCF_006385255.1). Taxonomy (GTDB): domain Bacteria; phylum Bacteroidota; class Bacteroidia; order Flavobacteriales; family Flavobacteriaceae; genus Flavobacterium; species Flavobacterium microcysteis. Next base: position 45,143 of record NZ_VFJE01000046.1, on the reverse strand, counting down.
TTCGGCATCTAATGATTCTTTTAATACATCAGAAATAGATTTAATGTATTCGTCTTGCTGCTCTTTTGTTTCTTTTATCTTGCTGACAATATCATTGTAGGTTTCAGGCTCGGTATATTTCAGGCCTAAATCTTCCAGCTGATTTTTGATGTTGTATAATCCTAAGCGATGGGCAAGCGGAGCATAAATATAAAGCGTTTCCGATGCTATTTTTGCCTGCTTGTAATCCACCATCGATTCCATGGTCTGCATGTTGTGCAAACGGTCTGCAATCTTGATAAGGATAACACGTACATCATCATTTAAAGTCAGTAGCATTTTACGGAAATTTTCCGCCTGCATCGAGATTTCGTTGTCTGTCTTTACCTGAGCTATTTTAGTCAATCCTTCAACGATTTTTGCAATCTTCGGATTGAACATTCTTTCAATGTCTTCTACAGTGATATCTGTATCTTCAACAACATCATGCATCAAGGCAGCGGCAATAGAAGTCGCACCCAAACCAATTTCCGAAGCTACAATTTTTGCCACGGCAATAGGGTGGAAGATATAGGCTTCGCCAGATTTCCTGCGCTGGTCTTTATGGGCATCTACAGCCACATCAAAAGCCTTACGAATTAGTTTCTTGTCATCTTCCGACAACGTTTGATAACTGATTCGTAAAAGTTCTTTGTATTCCCTCGCAATTGCCTTGTTTTCTTTTTCTAAATCAATTTCTACCATGGCGTTTCTGATGTTTGTTTGCTATTGACTAAAAGTAAAATAAAGTTTTTGAATTTGCAATTTTTTTGCCTCTTTGTATAAAAGCAAAAACCGCTCCAAATTGGGCGGTTTTTAAGCTTTGAAAATAGTTTCAGGCTTGTCTTTTTATTTTATTCTGAAAAAGTTAAGGTCTTGAAAATCATAGCTAAAATCTGTAGCAGGAGAAATTGGTTTCATGGTGAATTCTGCATTGTCTTTCCCGAAGAAGATATGTGCATCTGCATGAAAATAGCGATTGTCCCATTTTACTACAAAATTATTGTCTTTATAGAAGAAAACTTCGCCCTTGAGTTGCGGTGAACGTTTGGAAGCGAAATACATTTTCCCCTTTTTTTCAGTGATGCTAACTTCACCAAACCAATTGTCTTTATAGGTCCCGATATACTTTTTGGTATCGATTTTCTGGTTTTTGTTTTTTGCGACAGTTTGCCATACTTCATCTGTAATTTTGTCTGCTTTTTCTCCGCTGGCTTTTTCCCTATCGCTGAAATATTTGACATGGTCAAAAGCTTCCATTCCCAGATAGCTGTCTTTTATTGTATTGGTTATTGCAGAAAAAGCAGCACCTGATTGCTGATTCGTGAAAACAATAATTCCAAGCTGAAGCTCAGGAATCAAAGTTACTTGTGTTACGATTCCTTCCAGGCCTCCGGTATGTGAAACCTGCATTTTTCCTTTAACATCATTCAACTGCCAACCCAAACCATAGGCTTTAAAAAGCGAATTGTAAGGCGGAACCGGTCTATTAGGCATAAGTGTTTGTGGCGTCCACATTTCGAAATGCTCTTTTTCTGAGAATATCTTCTGTCCGTTGCCGTATTTTCCTTTATTCAGCTGCATGATTGCCCATTGGCTCATGTCGTTTACGCTGGAATAAATACCTGCAGCGGCATCAAACATTTGATTTTTATAGCGTGTAATAACTTTTAGCTTGCCATCAATCGGTACGTGAGGAACAATAACATTAGATGTGTCTTTTAATCTTACCCAGGAAGAAGCTGTATTGGTCATGCCAAGTGGCTTTATGATTCTGTTTTCTACAAACTCGTTCCATGTTTGCCCGCTTACTTTGTGGATTACTTCTCCGGCAATAATGTAAAGGAGATTGTCATAATCGTATTTTGTCCTGAATCCTGAAACTGGTTTGAGGTATTGGATGTTTTCAATAATATCTTCGGCCTTAAAATCTGAACCATCAGGCCAGATCATTAAATCTCCCGCACCAAGTCCAAGTCCGCTTCTGTGAGTTAGCAGGTCACGGATGGTAAATTCATTGGTAACGTATTCGTTATACATTTTGAACTCAGGAAGGTATTTGATGACTTTGTCGTCCCATTTGATTCTGCCTTCATCAACAAGCATTGCCAATGCAGCACTTGTAAACGCCTTACTGTTGGAAGCAATTCCGAATAAAGTGTTTTCATCGACTTTTTGCTTGGTGATTATTGATCTTACGCCATAACCTTTGGAATGGACAATCTTCCCGTCTTTTACTACGGCAACGGCAATACCCGGAACGTCAAATGTTTTTATGGTTTTTTCAACAACATCATCAATCTGCGTTGAGGTTAGCTGAGAATGTGCTGCGGAAAAGCACAATAAGGATGTGATTAAAAAATAATTTTTGATGTTTTTCTTCATGGTATCAATTTCTAATTTGAATGATTTTTTCGAGCTCTTCTTTGGCTTTGTTTACTTCATAATTAAATGCCAGGATTGTCATAGCATATCCAAAAACAAACATGACTAGCGGAATGAATTTTGCAAATTCAAAATTTTCTTCAGAAGTGGTGAAAAGCGCCAGAGCAATCCCTGAAAAGGCTACGATTGCGAGCCAAAAGCCAATAAAAATAGCGACTAATGGCAAAAGCTTGAAAGTTATTGTTGCTTTCGAACCCGATAGGTCTTGAGCGAGAGTTATATCAATTTTTGGAAGGAAAGAATTCCTGTAGGATATTATTCTTTGAATTTGAAATTCATTTCCGTTTGCAATTCCTTCGAATTTTTTTGAGGTAGCTGCGGGTTTCTGTCCAAATGAAAAATTCGCTTTTGGCTGTATTTCATTTTCAAGCCTTTCTTTTATTTCTGTTATGGGAAGTCTTGAGCTATATGTTATTTTTTCAAAAGGAATAAATTTCATAATTACTGTTTTTAAAATCCTCGTTGTCTTTTTGCTTCAAAAATCAAGATGGCCGCTGCAACAGAAACATTCATGGAGTCGATTGCTCCTTGCATTGGGATAATGATATTTTGAGTTGAATTGTCACGCCATTCCTGTGTCAATCCTGTTGCTTCCGTTCCCAAGACCAAAGCAGTTGGAGTAGTGTAGTCTTGAGTATGGTAGCCAGTCGAATCTTGTAAGGTAGCGCAGTAAATATTGATTTTTTTTTCTTTTAGGAAAGCAATAATCTCTTCGGTTGTTCCTGTTGCAATTTGGTTTGTAAACAGGCAGCCAACACTGGAACGTACGATATTAGGATTGTATAAGTCACTTTTTGGGTTGGCAATGATTACGGCATCCATCTTTGCAGCATCAGCTGTTCTTAGCATGGCACCAATGTTTCCAGGTTTTTCAGGAGATTCAGCAACCAAAACCAACGGATTTTTGCCAAGATTCAATTCTGAAAGGGAAAGATTTTTAGATTTTGCCACAGCCAATATACCTTCTGTAGTATCACGATAGGCCAGTTTCTGGTATACGTCTTTGCTGATTTCAATTAATTCTGCAGAACCGGAAAGCTTTTTGGTATCGTTTTCGGAACTGATTTCAGGCAGGAATAAAATAGTTTCGATTTCATAACCGCCTTTTAGAGCCAGTTCAATTTCTCTGTGGCCTTCAATTAAAAATGTTCCAGTCTGTTTTCGGGCTTTGGATTTTTCCTGAAGCAGTACTAGCGATTTGATAAATGGATTCTGAACTGAAGTGATTTGTTTCAAGATTCTGATTTCTGTATTTCTAAGCTGCTAAGGTACTAAATCATAAACCATAAATCAAAAATCAAAAATCTAAAGTCAAAAGTCAAAAGTTTAAAGTCAAAAGTCCTAAATCACAAATCTAAAATCAGAAATCAAAAATCCCAAATCAAAGTATTCCCCTTGCCTTAATCTCCAAATATTTATTAATCGTATCCAAAGTCAGGTTTTCAGGTTGTGTCAATACAGAATGGATTCCGTATTTTTTGAGTTCATTTACAATCAATCTCTTTTCGAATGCAAATTTCTCAGCAATAACCTTGTCGTATACTTCCTGAACAGTAATGGCTTTTGAATTGATAATATCGTTTAGTTCCGTGTTTTGGAAAAATACAACGACAAGCAAATGGCTTTTTGCAATTGCTTTCAGGTAAGGAAGCTGTCGGTGCAGGCTGTCTAGCGTTTCAAAATTAGTATACAGGATAATCAAGCTCCTGTGGTTGATGTTTTTCTTTATATCGACATACAATCGGCTGTAATCGCTTTCAAAAAAGTCTGTCTTGATGTTGTAAAGGCTTTCCAAAATCTGGTGCATTTGTGAAGAACGCCTTTCTGCAGCAACACGGTTTTCTACTTTTTTAGAAAAGGTGAACATACCGGCTTTATCCTGTTTTTTTAAGATCACATTCGATAAGACCAAGGTTGCATTTATGGCATAATCCAGCAGACTTAATCCGTTAAAAGGCATCTTCATAACTCGCCCTTTATCAATAGCCATGTAAATAGATTGTGATCTTTCGTCCTGAAACTGATTGACCATCAATGCATTTTTCTTGGCAGTCGCTTTCCAGTTCAATGTACGGATATCATCGCCCTGTACGTATTCTTTAATCTGCTCGAATTCCATAGTATGGCCAATTCTCCTTATTTTCTTTACGCCATATTGGAATAAGTTGTTGGAAAAAGCCATCAGGTCATATTTTCTCAACTGTATATAGGAAGGATAGGTTGGAATCATTTGGTTTTTGTTAAATGTAAACCTTCTGGAAACCAGCCTTAGGGGTGTCATGGCATAAACATTCAGATTTCCAAAGACATATTCGCCTCTCGAAGTCGGGCGTAAGTAGTATTGGATGTCATCTTGCGAAGATGCCTTGATTTTTCTTTTTATTTCAAAATTACGAATCTGAAACTGTTCTGGAATTTCGTCTATGATTTTTACGCCAATAGGAAAGGTGTAATAGTTTTTAATATTAATTCCTATAGGATTCTCATCTCCGTTTGACAATTTTTCGGGTGCAATACGAGTTCCCTCAATCCCGTTTTTGGCACTAAACAAAATCAATATGTCAAGAACTAAAAAAGCCAAAAGCATCAGCAATACATAACCTGCAGCGTTGTAAAGTGCCGGAAAAATAAAGGCAACGCAATACAAGAATGCCACGCCAAGCAGCGCGTAAAAAAAGAAATTGTTGATGTATAATTTTTTGAGCAGTTTCAACGGGCGTAACTTTTAGATTATCTAGGAATTTCGATAGTTTCGATGATTTGTTTGATGATTTCTGTACTGGTAATGCCTTCCATTTCACGTTCTGGAGTTACGATAACCCTATGCTGTAATACCGGAATTGCAGCTTCTTTGATATCTTCTGGTGTTACGAAATCTCTTCCACGGATTGCAGCATATCCTTTTGCAGCATTTAAGATGGCGATAGAGGCACGAGGTGAAGCACCTAAGTATAAGAAAGCATTTTCACGTGTATTGATTACCAGTTTGGCAATGTATTCCAAAAGCTGAGGTTCTACGATAATTTGCTTTACCAGCGATTGGTATTTCTGGATTTCATCAGAAGTCAGTACAGTATGGATATTGTCTAGCTTTCCGTGATTTTGTAATTGATGTTCTTTCTGGATAATAAGAATCTCTTCATCCAGTTTTGGATAATCAATATTGATTTTGAACAAGAATCGGTCTAATTGAGCTTCTGGCAGGCGGTAGGTTCCTTCCTGTTCAATAGGGTTTTGGGTTGCAATTACTAAAAATGGAGCATCCATTTCGTAAGTAACCCCGTCCATTGTAATCTGGCGCTCTTCCATAACTTCAAACAAAGCAGCTTGAGTTTTGGCAGGAGCTCGGTTGATTTCGTCAATCAAAACCAAGTTAGAGAAAACAGGTCCTTTTTTGAATTCAAATTCTGATTTTTTTAGATCGTATACTGAAGTTCCCAATATATCTGATGGCATAAGGTCAGGAGTAAACTGAATCCTGCTGAATCCGATATTTAAGGTTTTGGCGACTAATTTTGCAGTAATTGTTTTGGCAACACCAGGAACACCTTCCAGCAAAACATGACCATTGGAAAGAATGGCAACCAGAAGCTGGTCGATCATTTTGTGCTGTCCTACAATAACACCGCTAATTTCAGACCTGATTTTTTCGATGCTTTCTTGCAGTTGGCTCAAATCAATTCGGGATTGAAAATTTACATTCTCAATTGGATTTTCATTTGGATTGTGTGCTATATTTTCTTCCATTTTATAATTGGATTATGTTTCTTGACTGTTTTTTTCTTTTTCGAGGACTTTCTCAATGGCTGTATTTATGGCTATCAGGTCGCTTTCAATACTTTGATGATAGCTTTTTCTGCGTTCATTGATGAGATGAATAACTCTGCGTATGTCTTCTGGTTTTTTGCCGGATTTCTGTTGTAGCTTTTTTTCAAAGTTATCATCGAGTACTGTCGTATCCAGCAAATAATCGTTTCTTATTTTTTCAAGGAAATATATGATTTTCTTTTCAATTATGTTGTCATGGTTCCCTTCCTGAAAGTATAAATTCCCGATTGTCTTCGTAAAATCGACAGTAGTATTTTCTAAAGGTTTTATGATAGGGACAATTCGTTGTTTTCTTTTTGCATTGAATATGAAAAAAACAAGTGTGCCTATCAAGAATATATACCATGCCGCTTTTAATGCAGGCTGGCTCAAGAAATAACGCATAGGCGAATTCGACAGAATCTCTCCAGACTGGTTTTTCAGAAGCCAGAATATTTCTCCTTCCGTATAGCTTAAGACTTTGGCTGTATATTCAGGACCATTGCCCTTTAAAAGATGGTAATTAGTAAATACGGTTGGTTGCGTATGCAGGTAAAATTCTCCTTTGCCGTAGGGAACTTTTATGAAATTGACCAGTTTTTCTTTTGAATTTTCATGATAGCCAAGAACTGTCGTTTTTAAAGTATCAATTTTTTCAAAGTATGAATTTCCGGCACCCACAGAGATGTCGTATTTTTTCTTGCCAAGATGCGGATTGGCTAGCATGGTAAAAATAGAATCTTTGCCAAGCCCCATGAATTTCATAGTATAGGAGAATTTTAAGCTGTCCTTCAATTTACTAGGAAAGGATTTCGCACTAATAAAAACCTTATTTCCATGTTGGGCAAAGTACAAAAGTTCCTGTGCCGATTCTTCATCAATCAGGCATTGGTCTGAAATTGACAGTATGGTTCCACGCACCGTATACGTATTTACGAGGCTATCGTAATCGTATTTTGGTTCAAAATATTGATAGGCAGTCTGCGTGATTCTATTCACTTTTTGCCCAAATAGGTCGGGAGCTTCTTTGTTAAAGACATACATCCCGAAAGGAATCTTGTCTGTAATGTCGTACGTTGGTGACCAATTCATAGGTTTTGGACGGACTACATCAATAAAAACAATGCCTACCAAAAGCAGTACCAAAAAAGCGATGTATATTTTGATAGTCTTGTTCATTATAAAGTCTTGATTGTTTTTTCAAACGATTGTATTGCTTTGGAAAGTGTTTCTTCCTCAAGCTCAAATTCTCCATACCAGATATAGTTGTAGAGGTAGGAAAGATAAGCAAAGTCGTTCCTCAGCTTTTCGTTTTTTATTTCATAGAGATAATCAGAGTTTGTTTTTTCGGTATCCCATTCGATAATTTCTTTTGCAGCTAGTTTTTTTAGAAGCCACAAATAATAGTAGCGTATAACCAAACGGCTTTCACCCGTTTTTACAGCTTCTTTAATCAGTTTTTCAAAATCTACCAGATGAAGGTTCTTTTCAATTTCATCGTAATGAATGACTTTTTTGTCGGATGGTTTTCCAAATACCCATCGTCCTTCGTCATTCATGATTGCTTTTACTATAAGGTAAATCACGATCAGAATGATAATGACGGCTAAGATTTTTAAAATCAACTCAATAGCTGTTTTAGAGGCTCCCTCATTGCCAATACTGAAAATTTTATTATACCAATAGGCGAGCCATTCCTTAAAACGTTCCCATGCACTTTTTTCTTTGACTTTGGTTTCATAATTAAAGTCAGGATCGTTGTATTTTTTTTTATAATCGGGAAACGAAAGGCTTTTTATTTTAGTAGTGTCAATAAGAATGTCTTTCTCGGAAAATTTTTGGGCTACAACAGTTGTATCCGTTTTGTTAACCGAAAGAGAGTCCTGTCCGAAAGCATTCAGGCAGAAGAAAAATAAAAATATGTAGAATAGCTTATTCAAAATTTGTTCCGATACTGTCAATTTCACCAAAAGTAGCTTTGTTCTCATCATGCTCTTTTCGGCTATAATAGATCATACCTTGGTTTACGATTAATAAGTTGTTCAATATATAATTGGCTAAAATTACGGTTACGAATACGACAGACATCAAAACACCAAAAGTGGATAAGGCATCCTGGGATGGCCCGGTTGTACGATCTCCAATGGATGTAAAAAGCATGACCATAGCAATCACATAAGGAATCATTGAAAATAGGGTTAATACGACTTGAATAATCATATACATGAGCATAGTAACCCCAACAATTGGCCAAAACTGCTTTTTTAGATAACCTGCTGCATTGCCAAGTGATGTAAAATAACCATTCTCGGTTGTCAGATAGTCATAGAACATTAATGTAATCAGAGAGAAAATAGTAGGAATGGTAATCATGATCAATGGAATCCCGATAATAATAAATGAAAGAAGTATCAGGACTGTGAATAAGATAGCTATTGCAGGAATTATCACAAACAGTGAAATAATAAAAAATAAAAAGATCTTACCCATTTTGGCTTTCAGACCGCTTATTATTTCCCTGGTGTCAAAATTGCTTCCTTGGAACTGGTCGTATTTGTCAAGATAAATAATAGGATAAGCAAAATTCAGGAGTGTAAGAAAAAGGGACAATACAACGAATCCAATAAGCGAAGCAATAAAACCCCCTAAATTTTCATTAAAAAGCTCTTCCACAAAATTATATCCCGGATTGGTCTGATCTAGTGTAGAAAAAATAGCTTCAAAATAAATTTTCGAAAGAAAATAAATAAAAACGACCAGCAGCAACAGGAAAATTCCATTGATGACAAAATAGTTTTTTATGAAATGCTTTCCGTCTTTTTTGAAAAAAGAGAAAGTGTCATTAAGGTAGTCGTTAAAATTTCTTTTCTTGAATAAAGCGATCATTTGGCGGATTGTATTTTTTTATTGACTATAAAAGGAAAGATCAAGAAATAAAAGGAAATTAAAGACAGGGTAGACAAGATGATTAATACGTTTAGCCAATTAGGCATTTCGAGGGAATAGCGGGTTACAAAACCTTCCAAAATTCCGGCAGCAATAGTAAAAGGCATTGTTCCTAATACTATTTTAAAGCTGTTTTTAAAACCTATTTTAAAAGAAGCCATTCTGGAATAGGTTTTTGGAAACAATAGGGAAGCACCTAAAATAAAACCTGCTGCGGCTTCTATAACAATGGCAAAAATTTCCATAGAACCGTGAATCCATATCCCTTGCACACTTTCCCAAAAGACGCCCTGCTCATAGAAGAAATATTGAATAGCACCCAGCATGATGCAGTTTCGAATCAACACATAAAATGTCCCAATTCCAGCAAAGATGCCAAATATAAAAGAGATGAGCCCAACATATAAATTGTTTAATGTGATTCCAATAGTCATGCCCCAATTGCTTCCGCTTTTGTATACGGCTACAGGATTACCATCTTTGATATTCTCCAAGGTCATATTGATATATTCGTCACCCATAATCAGCCGTGCAAAATCGGGATCATATTTTGCCGAAACAACTCCAATGGTTGTTGTCATGAAAAATAGGAGGAACGCATATAACACATACCTTCGGTATTGGTACACGATTAGCGGTACTTCTATAGAAAAGAAATATACAAACCAGTTGGTTTCGGTTCTTTTGGTCTTGTAAATTTTTTGGTAAATCTGTGCAGCGAGATAGTTGAGATAGACAACTGTCTTGCTTTTAGGGTAATAAGTCTGTGCATACGACAAATCGTTGACCAAATGTATATACAAACTGGCCATTTCATCAGGATTTTTTTTAGCTTTACCGAAAATTGCTTGTTCGAAGTCAAGCCATTTTTCTTTATTTTGCTTTATGAATGCAACTTCTCTCATTGGAAGCTAAAATATAAAATATGACACAATTATCTATAAATACGACTCAAAATGTCAATATTAATTTTACGGCAGCTACTATAGGTGATAGGATTTTGGCGTATATGCTTGATTTTCTGGTTAAAGCGGCTTATGTAATTGTTGTCTATTATATCTTCTTTTATGCCTTGGGAATCAACAAGCTCATGGGTAGGATGAATGATAAGTGGTCAGAAGCTTCAATACAAATTATGTTTTACTTGCCGGTCATTTTTTATTCGCTTATTCTAGAAAGTTTGCTTGAAGGACAGACATTAGGCAAGAGACTGCTTAAAATTAAGGTAGTTAAAATAGACGGTTATCAGGCCTCTTTTGGAGACTATATCATGAGGTGGATTTTTAGGATTGTAGATGTCAATCTTAGTAGCGGTATTATAGGATTGGTTAGCATTATTGCAAGTGAAAAATCACAAAGATTAGGGGATATGGCAGCGGGTACTTCAGTCATTTCGTTAAAAAACAATATCAATATCAGTCATACCATTTTAGAGGAAATCGATGTGAATTATGTGCCTACTTATCCTTTGGTTATAAAGCTAAGTGACAATGATGCCAGAATTATCAAAGAAACTTTCAATAATGCGAGGACAAATAGAGATTACCAGATGATTTCGAAGTTAAAGACAAAAATTGAAGATGTCACAGGAATCAGGAGCCAATCAGGTAATGAGGAAGATTTCATCAGGACCATTTTGAAAGATTACAATTATTATACACAGAAAATGTAATCGAAAGACAGTTTATAGTTGATAGTGGAGAGTTTATAGTTGATAGATGATAGTGGGTAGTTGATAGTTAAAAGCCAGAAATCATAAGTCTAAAATCATAAATCCCAAATCATAAATCCCAAATCCTAAATCCAAAATCACAAATCAAAAATCCCCAAACCCAATATGTTTTATCTTTTAGATATAATCGGAACTATGGCTTTTGCGCTTTCTGGCGCTTTAACAGCAATGAATAAAAGGCTGGATCCTTTTGGTGTTTTTATTATTGCCTTTGTAACAGCTGTAGGTGGCGGAACGCTGAGAGACACGTTAATTGGCCGTACACCTGTGGGATGGATGCGTGATTTGAACTATGTTTACTTTATCATAGCAGGTTATTTTCTTGCTATCATTTTCAGAAAGAAACTCGACAGGCTCAGAACTTCATTGTTTCTGTTTGATACGATAGGCTTGGGCGTTTTTACATTGATTGGTCTTGAAAAAGGAATGGATACCAATCTTCATCCCATTATTTGTATTGCTTTGGGTACAATGACAGCTTGTTTTGGAGGTGTGACCAGAGACATTCTCTGCAACGAAATTCCCGTAATCTTCAGAAGAGAAATTTATGCTACGATCTGTATTATTGGTGGAATTGTATTCTTTATCCTAAAACGCTGGAATCTGGATAATGACATTCTTTATTTAATAACTTCCTGCGTGATGATTTCCCTCCGACTTCTGGCTGTGAAATTCAAGTGGTACCTTCCAGCGTTGAAACAAGACTAAATTATCGGGTCAGGTATACATAACCTGTCAGTGGTGTTTTATAATCAGGATCGTTGAGGTCAAGTATATAATAATAAGTACCATCCGGAAGATTATTCCCGTTAAATTCTATGCCTTTGGTTGCCTGGCCCCGCCAGTTCTCAGTATTGTTATTTCCCGTCCATACCAAAGTGCCCCAACGGTTGTAAATGGAAAGCTGGAAGTTTACAAAAATATCTCTTAGTCCTCTTATAAAGAAAAAATCATTCCATCCGTCTTCATTAGCCGTTACGGCGTTATATACTATTGGCGGACAGTTTTTAGTGTCCAGGAAAAAAGAAGTAATGCTATAGCAGTTCTCATCTTCTATTCTTACGAAAATCTCTTTTGGTGTGGTAGAAGCGATGTAACGGTTTGTATTCAGGATTGGATTTTGGTTTGCCTGGGCTTCTTCCTGGGAATTAAAAAAATGAACAACGTGGTCTGGGTCAACTTTTACAATTTCTTCATAATCTGAAAAATCAAAAGTGCCTTTTTTTAGTCCCTCATTACAGGCGATGATTTTGTCCAGCAGATTAAATTCTGGCGAAACCAATAAAGAAACAGAAACAGAAAAGATATTATTCGTTTCATCTAATTCCGTTACGATTCCGGTACCGTTTCCAGTATCATCCACCACAAATTTTAAGATAAAATCATTTGGAATCTCATCCGGTATCGTCAGATGGATAATATCGCTATAGCTACCGCCAATAGGAATTGGAGGTACGGTCAATGTTTGTTCAATCAATGTTCCATCAGCATAGATTGCAATTGGGACTTCGGCTCTTAGAGGATTTGTACTGTCAAGATTGTATACAGTATAATCAACAATAATCCGTCGTGAATTACATTCTAAATCTACATTGTCTATTGAAATTGTGGCATCAGGAAGTTGGTTATTTAGTTTGGTAAGTACCGTACTGATCATTACAAAATCCTGTTCTGATGTGAGCTGGATTTCTACAGATTCATCATGGATTTGGATGTAATTCTGTATATCATATACATCCAGATCCATATTATACAGCGTTCTGGAATTGGTAAATGAATTGGTGCCGTTAAAAGCATTGTTGGGCGGGTTTAAGGCATTACTCAGAATGTGTCCGTTAATCTTTAATGATTCTGTAAATCCTGGATTTGGCAGATTCACATCACCTTCCCAAGCAATAAATCCTATTTTGGAACCAACATTGTCAATTACATTTAAGCTACTCAATGTCAATGTCAGGTGATTCTGTGTTCTTGAAACGCCCTGAAGTCCATCGTATATATTAATCTGATTCAATGGAAGATTTTCATTCTTGTAAATGATTACAATAGCCCAGCCTGCAAAATTGGTACGATTGTTACAATAGTGGTTCGCATCTAAAAAACGAGAAACATCTAGATCGGATAGCGTATAATTTCCATTTCCTGTAGCGAGTATTTGAGTGGTAACATCTGTAAAAGCACAGAAATAATCAAGATCGTTTTGGAAGAATGCAAAATTCCTTTCGGAAGCGATAGGAACACCGTTTAATACTACATTTAGATCACCAGTTCCTGAGCCTGCCCAATACAGATAGGCTTTTTCAATCTCATCTGCAGCTCCCAGATTTAAGGAGGCGGAAGAAGCTGTTGTGATGGTACAAAAATTATTGAGGTTGTTTTCGGAAGTGTTTAAGGTGTTTCCAACGATAGTAAAATCGTAACGCCCGTTAAATTGCCGAAATAAAGCTACGTCTTGTGCAAAAGCAGCACAAGAAAAAAAGAAAAGGACAACAAAATTTCTAATTTGTAGTTTTAGATTCACCCGATAATCAATTGAAAGATATAAAGATACTATTTATTTACAATAGAGTATGTTAACAAAATGAAATTAGCATTATGGAATGGCCTAATCATATTCAAAAAATTAGTACTTTTCCAAAGCATAAAAATAAGCTGTGAGAAACTATACTGTCAGGAAATATAGAGCTGAAGACTATCAGGATTGGAATGCTTTTATTGCTAAAGCCAAGAATGCTACCTTTTTATTTCATAGAGATTTTATGGAATACCATAGCGACAGGTTCCATGATTATTCCTTGATAGTTTTGGATGGCGAGACTTGGATTGCTGTTTTACCAGCAAATGTAGTTGGAGATATTGTTTTTTCACATCAGGGTCTGACCTATGGAGGTGTTGTATGTGATGTAAAATTGAAGCAATCAATGATGCTTTTGATTGTCAAAAACGTATTGCAATATCTTGAAGCCAATGGAATCCAGAAGCTTCATTTTAAAATGATGCCGTCTATTTATTTTGATTATCCGTCAGACGAACTCAATTATGCTTTGTTTTTGACGGATGCAAAATTAATGCGAAGAGATGCTTTGTCTGTTATTGATAATTCCAGACCACATAAGATTTCCCGGGCCAGAAGAGCTTGCGTACGCAGAGGCCAACAATTAGGTCTCGTTTTAAAAGAAGAACCTAATTTTAGGCTATTCTGGGATGAAATCCTGATTCCGAATATTTCTGCAAAACACGATGCCAAACCGGTGCATACCGTTGAAGAAATTGAAAAGCTACATCGGTTATTCCCTGAAAATATTCGGCATTTTAATGTGTATTTTGAAGGCAAGATTGTTGCCGGAACAACCATTTTTATTTCCAAAAATGTAGCCCATCCCCAATATGTATCGGGTCAAAATGAAAAAAACGAATTGGGTTCGCTCGATTTTCTGTATAGTCACTTGATTCTTGAAGTATTTAAGGATAAAAGATTCTTTGATTTTGGAATTTCAAACGAAGAAAATGGACGAAAGCTCAACGAGGGACTTATTTTCTGGAAGGAAAGTTTTGGAGCAAGGACACTCACGCAAGATTTTTATGAAATCGCCACTTCCAATTATGATAAGCTAGAAAATGTTTTGATATGATAAAATTTCTGGATTTAAAAAAAATAAATCAGCCTTATGAGAAGGCTTTCCAAGACAGGTTAAAAACTATCATGGACAAAGGCTGGTATATTTTAGGTGATGAAATTAAGGCATTTGAAGCTGATTTTGCCCACTATTGCGGTACAAAATATTGCATCGGAGTTGGAAACGGATTGGATGCTTTGGTGCTGATTCTTAAAGCTTACATCCAATTAGGGAAAATCCAAAAAGGAGATGAGATTATCATCCCTGCCAATACATACATCGCCAGTATTTTGGCCGTACTTCAAGCCGACTTAGTGCCTGTGCTTGTGGAACCTAATCTGGAAACCTATAATCTTGATCCTGAAGCCATCGAAAAAGCCATTACGCCTAAAACGAAGGCGATTCTGCCAGTACATCTTTACGGGCAATTGGCTCCGATGAGAGAAATTAATGCGATAGCAAAACAAAATAATTTGCTTGTAATTGAAGACGCCGCACAAAGTCATGGTGCAGTCTTGGATTCAAAAAAAGCAGGAAACTGGGGTGATGCAGCAGGATTTAGCTTTTATCCTGGAAAAAACTTAGGCGCTTTAGGTGATGCAGGCGCCATCACAACAAACGATGATGCGCTGGCAAAAATGATTTTTTCAATTCGGAATTACGGTTCCGAAAAAAAATATGTCCATGACTATATTGGCATAAACTCTCGTTTGGATGAACTACAGGCAGCTTTCCTAAGCGTAAAATTGCCCAATCTGGATGCAGAAAACGGACTAAGAAAGAAAGTAGCAGAACGTTATCTGGCAGAAATCAAAAACGATAAAGTAAAACTGCCTTTTTTTGACGGTTCGCAAAATCATGTTTTCCATCTTTTTGTAGTCAGGACAGAGCATAGAGAAGAATTTCAGGGTTATCTGTCTGCAAATGATATCCAAACCTTGATTCATTATCCAACGCCACCACACCAGCAAAAAGCGCTTTCTTATATGAGTAATTTGTCATTCCCGATCACGGAAAAAATCCATCGAGAGGTTTTGAGCTTGCCTATAAGCCCAGTCATGACAGACGAAGAAATAGGATATGTAATCGAAATAATTAATAAATTCTAATTGGTTTCTATAAAAAAAATAGTAGAATCCTCGCTATTCAAGGTGACTTCTTTGAACAGTGTCAGTGTTGTCATAAAACTTCTGATTGGCATATTGTCTTCAAAGGTGATTGCTATTTTTTTAGGAGCTCCGGGTATGGCTCTTGTTGGAAACATGCGAAACTTCTTTTCTTCAGTAGAAACCGTAACTACATTAGGTTTTCAAAACGGAATCGTAAAGTATACAGCTGAAAATAAAGATGATGAAACCCACTTAAAAAAAGTAATTTCTACGATTTTTATAACCCTGCTGTGTTCTTCTATACTATTTGCTCTGATTCTTTTTGCCTTTAGTGAATTTTGGAGCAATCAGGTTTTTGGAGATCATAATAATTATGGTTTTGTCATTTCAATTTTGGCGATTTCTATCCCATTTTATGTGATGAATGTTTTTTTAACAAGCGTTTTGAATGGTTTCGGAAAATTTCATAAAGTAATCTATATTACTATTTTCGGAAATATAATCGGATTATTGGTTTCAGTTATTTTGATATGGAAGCTTGATATTGCTGGAGCTTTGATTTCTATTGCCGCCACACCTGCGTTGCTTTTGATAGTTACCTATTTATATTTCAGGTCGCTAATGAATATGCGGGAATATATCCATTTCCGGTACTTTAATTTTGCCGTCATCAGAAATCTATCTTCATTTTCACTGATGGCCTTTGTGTCAGGATTCTTTGGCCCGTTGGTTTATCTGACTATACGAAATAATGTCATTGAAAAATTAGGAGAAGAACAAGCCGGATATTGGTCGGCAATGGAAAGGATTTCTTCCAACTACCTACTGTTTATTTCTACTTTGCTTACGGTTTATTTCCTTCCAAAACTTATCTTGGCAACTACCAGTCAGCAGACAAAGGATGTCTTTTATAGTTATTACAAAAAGATTTTACCACTTTTTATTTTTGCTATTGTGATCATCTATATACTGAAAGGATTTATTGTAAGATTCCTGTTTACAAAAGAATTTTTACCGGTTGAAGAGCTGTTTCAATGGCAATTGATTGGCGATATATTTAAAGTGGCTTCGCTAATTCTTGGCTTTGAATTTTTTGCAAAAAAAATGACATTGGCTTTTATCGTTACAGAACTCATATCTTTAGGGATTTTATATGCTTCCAGCATGTTTTTTATAGATTTATATGGCATTGAAGGTATTGTTATGGCCCATGCTTTTACCCATGCATTTTATCTTTTGATGTTGGTAATTTATTTTAAAAATAAACTAAAGCCTACCGGCATGCTATCTAAACAAAACTAAATGAACCAGGCTCTTTTTATCATACCATTTTATAATGAAGGAAAAAGAATTTCTTTTGATGAATATCGGCAAATTATCGATGATTCAAAAGAAATAGATTTTTTATTGGTGAATGATGGAAGTTCAGATGATACATTGAGTGTTTTAAATAAACTTTCTGATGATTTAAAAAATTGCTCAGTTTATGATTTATCTCAAAATTCAGGTAAAGCTGAAGCAATAAGACAAGGAATACTGCATAGTCAAAAAGAATACGAATATATTGGTTATCTCGATGCCGATTTTTCGACACCAGTCTCTGAAATGGTAAAACTATTGGAGTATGCGAAAAAAAACAGGCATTTAAATATTATCTTAGGAAGTAGGGTAAAGCTTCTCGGAAACCAGGTTGTAAGATCGCAGAGGAGGCATTATTTCGGAAGGATCTTTGCTACCATCATCAGTAAAATGATTTTGCGTGCTCCGGTTTACGATACGCAATGTGGTGCAAAAATTATAAAAACCAACATAGCAAAGAAATTATTTGAAAAGCCATTTTTAACCCGATGGATTTTTGATGTTGAAATGTTATTGAGGTATAAAATTAATTATCCCGATTTTTTAATAGCGGTTAAAGAATTTCCATTAGAAACCTGGATAGAAAAAGGGAATACCTCTATAAAACTGAAAGAGTTTTTAATTTTTCCTTTTCAAATTCTGAAAATATATTTCCATTACGATAAAAGAAAAGAGTAATTTTTTAATGGACTGATTTCTTTATAATAACTGGAAATGCTTCATTTTTTTCTAGTGTATTGAAGATGATAAAGTGTTTTGTTTCGTCTATTTTTTTGAAATTTTTATAGATATAAATAGCAATCACGCTAAAATCAGCTCTATTGTCAAACATAAATTCCTCACCTTCCAAAAAGCTTTTTTCTAGAAAGACATAATTTTCCTTTTTTGCGGCAATCTTTAAAATACGTTCAGGGTCTCTATTCACCTCATTATTTGTAAGCCAATCTGCTGGCAGTATACTTTGAGTATTGAAAGTATAATGAGCCATAGGAAAGCTTGGAGCAACAATATAATTGTTACCGTATTTTTTGATTAAGGATTTAAGGTCAAGCAATTTATCTTTGTTATCCTTATGGGTTATAAGATATTTTAGTTTGGGAGAAACATCAGCAAGCGGATATTCTAATTCTGAAAAAGGTTTTTCCCTATAAGGTCTTAGATTTAAAGAATAAGCCAATACCAAAATGATACTTCCGACAAGAATAAATGCTTTTTGATTGTAAATTTTATTTAATTCTTCAGCAAATAAAACGGTTATTGATAAGATGATTCCAGTCGAAAAGAAAATTGGGTAATTATAGCCCATACTTATTGAGCAGCTCCATGCAATCAAAAGTGACAACAGGATTGGCATATAATAGCTAAAGTTCTTTCTGTCTTTTATGACTTTACTGACTACAGCAAAAGAAGCTGAAAGCATTGCAATCCTTGAAGCAAATAAAAATTCTCTGAAGAAGCATAAAGAAAGGGCAAAAACAAGTAAAACGACAGCTAAGTTTTTTAAATATTCAAGGATACCCAAGGTTTTGCGCTTTGGAAAATAAAATAATAAAAAAGCGGATATAATAAGCAGGGGAATAAAAACAACGACTTTAGGGTAGGTTATTATATAATCCAGAAAGCCTGAAAAAAGGAGATCTTTAAAATGGGTTTGTCCGGTTGTCTGCTCTAAAAATTCATGAAGTGATGAGGTATAAGCAACCCAGGAAAGGAAAAGCAGAAAAAAGAGAACCAGATAGAAAAAGAAAAATAGTCCTTTTTTTATTCCTTGCATGCCAATTATGACGAAAAGAAATCCAATAGGAATTAAATAGAATGACTGTTTTGTGAGACTCGACATGAGGCAGAAAAAAGCAATTGCTATGAGCTGCCATCCATTTGATTTGGTGTTTAATGAAAAGATATACAATGCAATAACAGCAAAAAGCAAACCGTCGGTTGTAGGCCAGGGATAGGCCGTAAAATTTAATAAGGAAATGACAAGTCCTAGTATCATTAAGGCCCATTTATTAAACTTTATTTGCTGCGGATAAAAATTAGTAAAGCTCTTAACAGCCAAAAACACCTGCAAAGCAAACAATACATAATTTGTGACCTTTATAAAATAAAACTGACCGATTTCAGGAAGGATTTTCATGAAAATAGCCTGAAAATATAATGTAGATGGGGGAGCTTTATATACAAAATCGTTATAAACATCCTGTCCGTTTGCAATTCGCCATGAAAAACTTGGGATATATCCAGTGTCCCATGTTTCAAAGCCATATCTTGCCGTAAACAAGCAGTATATAGCTATAATCATGAAAAATAAACTACGGTAGATAGTATTAGCCTGAATTGTTTTCATAGTTAGATTTTGGGTTTATTCCAGCTCTCAAGATACTTTTCTGCTATCTTAACAAAGTGGTGCTCTTTCTCTATAAATTTTCGGGCACGATTTCCAATCAAAATCAATTCTTCCGGGTTTTCAATTAAAAAGGAAAGTTGTTTTACAATAGATTCGACATCAGGCAAGGCATTAATAGCAACAGTATCCGTAAGCTGATAATAGTCCTGAAATTCAGATTCGGCTCCGGTAAAAACTACTTTTCCGGCAGCCATAGCCTCGAGAGCATTATAACCCTGGTCGTAACCATATATCTGATCCAGTATTATATGGGCTTTTTTATAGAGCTCAATATATTCATTATAGGGTATGTTTTGAGCTGCTATCACCTCAATTTTGTCTTTATATTTAGAGGTAATACTTTTTAAGGCTTGCTCAAAATAAGGAATTCCTTTGGCATGATAAGCTCCTTGGTTAATTCCCAAAAAGATAATAATCTTATCTTTTATTGAAGGTTCTGTATATTCGATATTCAGTAGATTGACAGGATTAGGTATAAGGCCTAAAAACTTAGGATGTCCTTTTAAAGGGAGATAATAATCCATGTCGCTGGCTATAATTCCTTCTACTTTTTCATATAAAAAATTATGTACTTTTTTATGTCCGTTAGATACATAATCAAAAATATAACGATAGTGCTTTATCAGATTTGTATTCTCAAAGTAAGGATCTAATAATGAATATCTGGGTTTTTTATCAAGCATATACTTTACTACCGTATAATCGATTCCACAGCAAAGTAAAAAAGCTTTTTTGTTTTGTGTTATTATTTTGTTGAGAAGGTACTTTTCAAAGAATGATGTTGTCTGTATAGGAGCTTCATTGATTAGTTGTACAACATCATAATCTTTTAATTTAGGCAGCAATCTGTAGAACTTTATGCCTCGCTCTATTTTTGCAATATCAAATTTGAATATCCTAAAAATTAGCTGTCTAGGAATATTAAAAAATCTGTTTACTGCTATTTTTGGAGTAATATAAAAATCGGACGAGTATTGCTTAAAGCCATCTCCATCACTTACTAAAATAACCTCATGGCCTAATGCAACCAAACCCTCTTTTAACGAATTGTGCAGCCTGCTATATTCACCAATCAGTAAAATCCTCATGAATGTTTATATTTGTATCAAAAATAGCTAATATAACTTGATGTCGCAACCTTCTAAAATTAAAATCTGCCTTGTTGGAGATGCTTTGTCAGCGGGAGGTGCCGAGCGTGTTCATGCTTTTCTTTCAAATTATTTTGCCTCAAAAAATATTGAAATACATAACGTAGTGGTGCAGAATAAGATCTCCTATGATTTTTCTGGAGAGCTTTTAAATTTAGGACTTCTTAAAGACACTACTAATGGTTTCAATAATAAACTAAAGCGTTTTTTAGTATTACGCAGCTATATAAAAAAGCATAAGTTTGATTTTATTATTGACTTTAGGATGCGTAAAAAAAAGATACAGGATGTTTTCATTTCAAGGTTTATATTTACAGCACCCACAATATATACGGTCCATAGTTATCTTATTGACTGGTATATGCCTAAAGAACCCTGGTTAACAAGGTTTATTTACGGCAAAGCTTATGGAGTAGTTGCTCTTACTTTAAAAATGAAAGAGCATATTGAACAACTACATGGACTTAAGAATGTCGTTACTATCCACAATCTTGTTAGTTTGGACTACATCGCTAAACGTGTTAATGAAAACAATCTAGATATTGATTCGGCTTATATACTCGCTGCAGGGAGAATGGGAGACGACAATATTAAACAATTTGACAAGCTTATAGAAGCCTATGCGAATTCTGTGTTACCTCAAAATAATGTGAAACTTGTAATTTTGGGAGATGGAATCCATAAATCTATATTAGAAGATCAGGCGGATAGAATAGGATTAAAAGAGATGGTGGTTTTTAAAGGATTTCTCGAAAATCCGTATATTTATATGCATAATGCTCTTTTTTATGTGCTTTCAAGCAAAAATGAAGGTTTGCCAATGGTGTTGCTGGAGTCATTAGCCTGTGGTACGCCAGTTGTGTCTTTTGATTGTTTTAGCGGGCCGTCTGAAATTATTAGTGACAAAATAAACGGTTTGTTAATTGAAGACCAAAATATAGAAAAACTTACAGAAGGGATTAACCTGATGTTTACAGACAAAGAATTATACGCTACTTGCAAACAGAATGCTGTTGCAAGTATTGAAAAATTTTCTTTGGAAAACATTGGTAATCAATGGATGAATTACCTGAAAATAGATATAGATTAATTGTTTATGGAAATACAAATAATAGAAATACCAAAAATTAAAAATACAAAAGGTAATATTGGTGTGATAGAAATGGATGTAGTGCCTTTTGATATAAAAAGGGTTTATTATTTGTATGATGTTCCTAGTTCTGCAAAAAGGGGAGGACATGCTCACAAGGCTTTATTACAGTTATTAATACCTCTTTCGGGGAGTTTTGATGTAGTGCTTAAAGATGGTACTGAGAAAATCACCATAACACTCAATAAGCCTGATCGAGGTCTTCTTATTAAAAGTAATATATGGCGTGAACTCGAAAACTTTTCTTCAGGCGCCGTTTGTATGGTTATTGCATCAGAGGTTTATGATGAGGATGATTACATAAGAAATTATGATGATTTTCTTGCCTATATAAAAACTAATCAGCAGTAGGATTTATCCCTTTTTTATGAAAAAAAGCCTTTAATTTTATAATGAACTGTAAAATAAACGGAGGAGAATAAAGCAATATAATTTGCTTTTTATTTAAGTTTCTAAGATCAATCTTGGACAGAAGTTCTTTGTAAGTTTTAAAATCTCCGGAACGTCTATATCTTTTCGCCATAGAGTATCTGTGAAAATCAAGATATTTTTTAAGACTTAAATTTTCCGGATATGCATTCTCGTAATAATCAAAATCTATTCTGCTTTTTCCGGCCATAGAAGCATGTGTAATTTGATTTTCAGAATGGAAATTATAACGAACTAATGATTCATTGAGATAAGCCATTTTAAAAGCCAAATGGATACGAATGTTTAAATCGATGTCTTCACCAAAATAAATATCTTTATAATATCCCACTTTTTCAAAAACAACTTTCTCTATACATAAGCTAGACGGGCAATATATAGACTTAATTGAGTTTTGTACAAAAAAATTATCGAGCATGCCTGTTTCAACTTGGTGAGAAAGTTCTATAGGGGTACTGTTGTTGTATATTTCTACATACTTAGTAGCAAATAATGAGGCTTCGGGATAGTTTATAATGAGTTCATGTATTTTCTCAAGATACTGTGGTTTCCAGATGTCATCGGCATCAAGAAAGGCCAAATAACGAGCTCCTGCATTATCAATACCGGTGTTTCGGGAAGCTGGAAGACCTTTATTTATAGGATGATTTATTATTTTAATTCTACTGTCGTTAAATTCTTGTGCTACAGCCAGACTGTTATCTGTAGAAGCATCGTTTATAACGAGTATTTCAAAATCACTAAAAGTTTGATCCAGCACACTTTGTAATGTTGCAGCTATATAATTTTGTTTATTATATAATGGTATGATAATAGAAAATAGAGGCATCTTACTTAGTGTTTAGGTCGCAAAAATATCCTAATCGGAAAAGGTCAAAGATAAGAAGTGAAGGTTGTTTTCCAAGAAGATTTTTTAGAAAGCCCGACTTAAAAGTTCGGTAAAAAGCCAAATACATTCCTTTTAATTTATACTTTTCCAGTTTTCTATAAGCTACAGAAAGCTTTACATAGTTTGCTTCTATAAGCCCATTTTTAATTAAATAATCAAGCCCAACTAAAGATTCTTCTGATTTCCTTAAAAATACCTGGTTGCTTTCTAATCCGTTATGACAGACAGGATTTTCGATATGAAGCATTGAGACTCCCGCTTTTTTCAGCTCATAAGAAAATAAGGTGTCTTCATGTCTCAGGTTCGGAATCTCTTCATTAAATGAAACCAATTCAAAAACGGATTTCTGAATCATGAAATTCAAGGTAAGAAAAGCGAGATACGGATTCTGATTTCTCACATCTGCCGTAAGCGCTTCTCTTGATTTTCCATAAACCCATCGCAAAATCTGATCTTTTTCAGGTCTTTGTTCCTGATAGCGAATACCGCCGTAAATCACTTTTACGTTGGAGTTTATATGAGGAATGTAATTGGAAATAAAGTCGTTATGGATCGGGATCACATCGGCATCAAGAAACAGCAGATTTTCAAAACGTGCTTTTTTTGCCAGAAGATTGCGTATAGCACTCCGTCCGATATTTTTTTCCAAAATCGAATAAGAGCAATGCGCTAAATCGTTGATTTTTTGGTTCTCAGAATGGTATTTCTTTGAAGCATCGTCCAAACCTATAATTTCATATTCTATATTCAGTGCTTTTACCTGTTCACATAAGGAAAAAACAAGCGGGAAGATATTGTAATTATATGTAGGGATTAAAATTGAAATCATTAAACCGTTCTCTGTACCACTTCAAAAACAGAACCGCTGTCACATTTCAAGGTCTTGGAAGGGAATTTCATCAAAAGCGCATAATCATGCGTTGCCATGATGATTGTTTTTCCATTCGCATTAATATTTCGCAATAGTTCCATGACTTCAACACTGGTCTGAGGGTCAAGGTTTCCGGTAGGTTCGTCAGCTAATATGATTTCAGGATCATTAAGCAAGGCTCTTGCAATTGCAATTCGTTGTTGTTCACCACCAGATAGCTGGTGCGGCATTTTACTGGCAAAGTTCTTCATGCCCACTTTTTCCAAAACTTCCTCTATTTTGACCTGCATTTCCTGCTTGTCAGTCCAGCCGGTAGCTTTTAATACGAACATCATATTTTCCTCAATGTTTCGATCTGGAAGCAATTTGAAATCCTGGAATACAATACCAATTTTACGGCGCAAGTAAGGAATATTTTTTTCTTTGAGTGCCGCCAGGTCATAATCCACAATGCTTCCTTGTCCATCCGTAAGAGGAAGATCAGCATATAAAGTTTTCATGAAACTGCTTTTTCCAGAACCGGTTTTTCCAATAATATAAAGGAATTCACCGTGTTTCACTTCAATATTTACGTTCGATAAAATGAGGTTTTTCTCCTGATAGATATTTACGTTTCTTAAAAAAAGCACAGGTTGCGACATAGTAATCTTGTTTATGTTGTAAAAGTAATAAGTTAACGTGCTTTATCAAAATTAAATTGCAAATGGTTGTTTTAATTTTTGTAGGTCGTATTCTTTTGAGTTTCAATTGTCCGGAGCTGCAAGGCAATAAAACTTCAAAATGTTAAAAAAGATGTTTACAATAAACACAAAAGGGCTTCCGTTATAAACTTAAGAATGATATATTTGGATATTAAACAAAACCATTAAAAATGCACAGACTTTCAAGGTTATTTCTGTTGTTTTCATTTATAGGAACCGCTCCGGTTTTTGCTCAGCAGACAGCAATTTACACCAACGATTTAACGGAATACAATAAGGCTGTTTCGCTTTATAAAGACAAGCAATATCAGGCCGCACAGATTATTTTTGAAAAAGTAAAAGCTGAAAACAGCAATAAAAATTCAGATATCGAAGCGGATTGTGCTTATTATATTGCAAATTGTGCGATTCGTTTGAATCAGGCCAATGCCGATCAGATGATGGAAAGCTTCGTGGAAGATTATCCAACGAGTACCAAGCAGAATCAAGCCTATATTGAAGTGGCGCATTATTATTTCGAACAGGGAAAATACCCGCAATCACTCAAATGGTTTGACAAAGTAGACGAAGGTTCACTAAGCGATAGCGACCGTGAAAGATATAATTTCCAAAAAGGATATACTTTTTTTACAGCCGGTAAGAAAAAAGAAGCTGCAAATTATTTCAACCAGGTATTGAACTCTAAGGAATACGGCTCACAGGCAAAGTATTATTTAGGTTTTATGGCGTATGAATCGGATGATTATACCAAAGCTACCAAATTGTTTGATGAAGTTTCTGGCGAAGAAAAATATCAGGAAAAGATGTCATATTTCCAGGCAGATATGAACTTCAAACTGGGCAAATTTGATAAAGCGATAGAACTTGGAAAAGCGGCTATGGCGAAGTCAAACGCCTTGGAAAAATCAGAACTGAACAAGATTATTGGAGAAAGCTATTTTAACCTGAAAAAATACGATCAGGCCATTCCATACCTGAATGAATACAAAGGGAAAAAAGGAAAATGGAATAATACGGATTTTTACCAGTTAGGATATGCTTACTACAAGCAGAATGACTATGAAAATGCGATTTCGCAATTCAATAAAATTATTGATGGACAAGATTTCGTAGCACAAAATGCCTACTATCACTTAGGTGAAAGCTACTTAAAAACCGATAGAAAGCAACAGGCGCTAAATGCGTTTAAAAATGCTTCAGAAATGGCATTTGATGCAAAAATCCAGGAAGATGCCTATTTGAATTATGCCAAGCTGAGCTATGAAATTGGAAACTCTTACCAAAGTATTCCTGCCGTATTGAATGGTTTTATTGAAAAATATCCAAACAATCCAAGCAGACCGGAAATCGAAACGCTATTGATTAACTCTTACATTACCTCAAAGAACTATAAAGAAGCATTGACCTTATTGGAAAAAAACAAAACAGCCAATAGAGAAGCTTACCAAAAAGTTACGTTTTACAGAGGTTTAGAACTGTATACCGATGGTAATTATCAGGAAGCGCTTGCTATGTTCAAGAAATCTTTAGCCGAAAGAAGCAATGCGAAATTTACAGCCCGTGCCACTTTCTGGAAAGGAGAAACAGAATATGTTTTGGATAGCTTTAAAGAAGCAGTACTTACTTACAAGCAATTTTTAGGCGAATCTGAAGCTAAAAATACGCCAGAATACAAAAACATATACTACAACTTAGGTTATGCTTATTTCAAGCTAAAAGATTATGATCAGGCTGCGACCAACTTCCAAAGCTATATTCCGGAAGCAAAAGACGATAAGGTTCGTTTAAATGATGCCTACCTTCGTTTGGGAGATAGCCATTATGTCTCTGCAAAATACTGGCCTGCGATGGAAGCTTATAACAAAGCTATCGAAATCAAAGGAATTGATGCAGATTATGCAGCATACCAAAAAGCAATCAGCTATGGTTTTGTTGCCAGAAACGAAAAGAAAATTGAAGAGTTGAACAGTTTTATCAAAAACTTCCCGAAATCGCAATTGCGTGACGATGCTCTTTATGAACTTGGAAATACGTATGTAGCAGAGAAGAAAACAGAAAGTGCTATCCAGACCTATGATAAACTGATTGCGGAATATAGAGAAAGCTCCTATACCTCAAAAGCAATTTTGCGTCAAGGACTTGTATATTACAACGCAGAAAAAGACCAATTGGCTTTGGGCAAGCTTAAAAAAGTAGTAGCGGAATTTCCAAATACTCCGGAAGCTTTAGAAGCGGTATCTACGGCAAGGCTTATTTATCTGGATAATGGCAAAGTTGACGAATATGCAACATGGGTAAAAACATTAGATTTTGTAGAGGTTTCTGATGCAGAATTAGACAATGATACTTATGGTGCAGCTGAAAAACAATATCTTCAGAATAATATCAAACCTGCAATTACAGCATTGAGCGGTTATGTTGCAAAATTCCCTAACGGAATCAACTCATTGAAAGCAAACTTCTATCTGGCACAATCGTATTTTGCGGATGGTTTGGAAAACAATGCTATTCCGAACTATGAATTTGTGATTTCAAAACCAAGAAACGAATTCACGGAGCAGTCACTTGCAAGGCTATCTCAGATCCTGCTTAAAAAAGCAGATTATGTGAAAGCAGCTCCTGTTTTGAAAAGATTAGAAGCGGAAGCTGATTATCCGCAAAACATAACATTTGCTCAATCCAATTTGATGAAATCGTATTACGAACAAAAAGATTATGCAAATGCGGTAGTATATGCTGAAAAAGTCTTGGCAAATGCAAAAACAGACGATAAGGTAAAAAGTGATGCTCAGGTGATTGTAGCGCGTTCTGCAATAAAAATTAATGACGAGGCAAAAGCCAAAACGGCTTATGCGAAATTACAGACCATTGCTAAAGGAGAACTCGCGGCAGAAGCATTATTCTACGATGCTTATTTCAAAAATAAAGACGGAAAGTTTGAAGCGTCAAATACGGCAGTACAAAAATTAGCGAAAGATTATTCCGGATATAAGTATTTTGGAGCTAAAGGCTTGGTTGTAATGGCGAAAAACTTCTACGGATTAAAAGACAGCTTCCAGGCGAATTATATTCTGGAAAGCGTCCTTAAAAATTTCAAGGATTATCCTGATGTTATTGAAGAAGCACAAAAAGAATTGGATATTATTAAAGGAGAAGAAGCAAAACGCAACTCATCCATCCAAAATTAATCACATCTCATTCTAATACAATTTAAGTAATATGACACATAAAACCCAATATAAGATTGCATTATTATTTCTTTTCGCAGGCTTGCAAGGAGCTTTTGCACAAAAGAAGGATGAGAATATCGGAACCGAAGTCGTAAACGTAGTAAAACCATACACGCCAACTATTTCTGACGCTTTTAAAGTAAAAGAAACTCCGACATTGGAAGACGAAGACAACACGAAAAAAGAAGAAATCAAATACAATATCTTCTCTTTTCCGGTAGCTTCTACATTTACGCCAGCTAAAGGAAGAGCGGCTTCTGTTGATAAAGCAAAACAGGAAAAATTATATAAAAATTATGCTACTCTGGGCGTCGGGAATTACGGTACGCTGAATGCAGAATTGTTTGTTACAGAAAACCTAAACCGTAACGAATATGTAGGTGGAATGCTTCGCCATCTTTCATCCCAAGGTGGTATCAATGACCTTTTACTGGATGACAAATTTTACAACACATCGCTTGATCTTACATACGGAAACCAGCAGAAAGATTATTCATGGAATGTAGATGCAGGTTACCAACATCAGGTATATAACTGGTATGGATTGAGAAACGATTTTGCTAATGATTTAGCTGATCCGCAAGACAGAAAAGACCTAATAAACAGTATCGACCCGCAGCAGACTTACCAAAACATTTATCTAGGTGGACGAATCAGCGTAAAAGAAAGTATTTTTAAAGAAGCAAGCTTAAAATTCAACCATTTTTCAGATGCTTTTGGTTCTTCAGAAAATAGATTTTATGTAAAACCTGCCATTGGCTTGGATATTTCAGGGAACAAGATTAATGCTAATTTCATAATTGACTATTTGGGTGGTTCTTTTGAAAAAGACTATTCAGGAACCACAGACATTAGCTATGGTTATACCAATATTGGAGTACAGCCAAGTTTTATCTACCAGCAAGATGATTTGACGGTCAATTTAGGAGCAGGGCTTTTTTATAGTATGGATAATGAAAACAGCGACAATAAGTTTTTTATCTATCCGCAAGTCACAGCGACCTACAGAATTGTGGGTGATGTTATGATTGCTTATGCAGGAGCGGAAGGAAGCTTGAAACAAAATTCGTATCGTGATTTTACACA
This sequence comes from Flavobacterium microcysteis, assembly GCF_006385255.1. Classification (GTDB taxonomy): domain Bacteria; phylum Bacteroidota; class Bacteroidia; order Flavobacteriales; family Flavobacteriaceae; genus Flavobacterium; species Flavobacterium microcysteis. The sequence continues at coordinate 16,199 of NZ_VFJE01000046.1, read as the reverse complement.
AGAAAACTTCTTTGTGTCTCCAACACTTGGAATCGCTCCAACCGACCAGAAATATGATATTTATGTAGGGTTAAAAGGAAAAATTGCAAACAATGTAAGCTTTAATATTAGAGGTTCTTATAAAAACGAAGACCAAAAAGCCATGTTCTTGAGCAATCCGTATAATAATGAGAACCCAAACAAAGAAGGCTATGCTTTTGGAAACTCCTTCAGTGTGGTATATGACAACGTAAAAACAATGAGCTTTTTTGGTGAACTAAAAGCCGACTTCTCTAAAAATGTATCTTTTGGCGTGAGCGGAACTTTCAGCAGTTATACGACAGACGAATTGGCTGAGGCATGGAATCTTCCACAGCTCCAAATTGCAGCCAATCTTGATTTCAATATCACAGAGAAATGGTATGCTGGAACAAGCCTGTTTTTTGTGGGCGAAAGAAAAGATATTTTTAGTTATACATCACTCCTAAGAAACGAAACAGAAACGGTAAATCTAGACAGCTATTTTGATCTTAATGCACATGTCGGATATAAATACAACGACAGATTAACCGCATTCCTGAAAGCAAACAACCTGACTAGCCAGGATTACCAAAAATGGCTAAACTATCCGGTTCAAGGAATTCAGGTTATGGCAGGAGCCAGCTATAAATTTGATTTCTAAAAATCCAAAAATCATAAATCATAAATCAAAAATCAAAAATCTGAATAAATCCTGAGAAGTAATCAATTGTAAATATCAAAAAGCCTGCATTCATCTGTGGGCTTTTTTATTCCAAAAAAATCAGCGAAAATCAGCATCTTTAAAAAAGCATCAAAAATGACACTCAAAGAAAAAACATTAAACTATTATAAGCAGCTTGTACAAGATAAAATCGATGCCTTTCAGGATATGATTTCAAACCTGACTGATGATGCCCAAAATGATGCAAAAGGCTCTGCTGGTGATAAACACGAAACAGCACTATCCATGATGCATCTGGAGCAGGAAAAGCTCAATCACAAGCTAAAAGAATTTCTGGAACAGAAGAATGTCCTGGACAAGATTGATGCTTCAAAAGAAACCAAGATAATCACCATGGGTAGTATTATCAAAGCGAACGGAATCTTATTGTTTATGAGTGCCGCATTTCCAAAGATTAAGATAGAAGAAAAAAACATTATTGCGCTTTCGCCACAATCACCATTAGGAAATAAACTTCTGGGACAGCAGGTTGGTTATAGTTTTGAAATCAACGGGACAAAATACCTGATAGAAGAAGTTCAATAAGAATGACAAAATGACCATCCAAAAGGATGGTTTTTTTATGAAATAAACCAAACAGTCCGTTTTTTAATGGATAAAGTTTCATGATTGCTAAAAATAAACATTTTTAATTTTAAATTGTAACTAAAAAGTAAATTATAGTTTACTAAATAAAACAAAAACCACAATTTTGCTTTAATAAAATAACCAAATTTAAAAAGTAAAGGTATGTGCGGGATATTAGCAATTATAGGAAAAGGGAAAGATGAAGAATTAGTAAAACAACTTTCAAAAAGGATGTCGCATCGTGGGCCGGACGAAAGTGACCTATATGTTACTGAAAACGGACATATCTTAAGTCATGAGCGCTTGTCGATTATTGACCTGCATTCCGGAAGACAGCCTATAAAAGGAACCAAATCCGCTTATATGGTTCATAATGGCGAAATCTACAACCATCAGGAATTAAGAGACACGGTATTGAAACATCATACTTTCCGAACCAAATCAGATTCGGAAGTAATCGTACATCTGTATGAAGAATTCGGATATGATTTTTTAAACAAGCTGGATGGCGACTTTGCTTTTGTTGTTATTGATGGCGATGATTTTATAGCGGGAAGAGATGCTGTTGGTGTGAAGCCATTGTATTACGGACTTGATGAAAGAGGACGCATTTATTTTGCTTCAGAGATGAAACCCATAGCCGACCAATGCAAAACATTCGCAACTTTTCCTCCGGGACATTATTACACGCAAAAAACAGGTTTCGTAAAATATTACAGACCAGAATATGAAGACCATGAAAAAGCTACAGAAGTTCTGGATTTGTCGAAAATAAGGGAGACTTTAACCGAAGCTACAAGAAAAAGATTGATGAGTGATGTGCCTATTGGAGTATTGCTTTCCGGTGGATTGGATTCCTCCTTAACATCGGCCATAGCAGCAAGATTGCTAAAAGAAAAAGGCAAAGAATTGCGCTCGTTTTCTATCGGACTAGATGCCGAAGCACCTGATGCAAAAGCGGCCCGAAAAGTAGCTGAGTTTTTAGGAACAGAACACCATGAAATCTATTTTACAATTGAACAGGGAATTGAGATTCTGGATAAATTAATCTGGCATCTGGAAACCTATGATATTACTTCTATTCGTGCCAGTACGCCAATGTATTTTCTTTCAAAAGCAATTACAGATATGGGTGTGAAAGTAGTGTTGTCCGGAGAAGGAGCCGATGAGATTTTTGGCGGATATCTTTATTTCAGAAACGCACCATCAACAGAAGATTTTCAAAAGGAAACCATTGAAAGAGTACAGAAATTGTTTACTGCCGATTTGCTTCGTGCAGACAAGTCAACAATGGCTCACGGACTCGAAGCTAGAGTGCCATTTTTGGATAAAGCATTCCTGGATTTGGCAATCAGCATCCGTCCAGAAGAAAAACAACCAAAAACATATGATGGAGTTGAAAAATACATTCTCAGAAAAGCATTTGACACACCAGAAGACCCTTATTTGCCACAGGAAGTATTGTGGAGGCAAAAGGAACAGTTTTCAGACGGTGTAGGCTATAACTGGATTGATACGTTGATTGAGTATTGCTCTTCACAAGTTACAGATTTGCAAATGGAGCAAGCCGCAGAGCGATTTACATACAACACTCCGGTAACAAAAGAAGCCTACTTCTACCGCGATATATTTCATAAGCATTTTCCTCAGTTGAGTGCAGCCCAAACTGTTAGAAAATGGATACCGAAATGGCAAGATAACTTAGACCCGAGCGGTAGGGCAAATGCGGCACATATTCAGGCAGATACTGCGATATCAAAAGCTAATGCTGTTGCCTGATTTAAAAAATAAGTTTAGTTTGTTTGTTGCAAAAGCGTTCACTTTAGAGTGGCGCTTTTTGCTTTTTTAAAAAGGTCTGCCAGGTGTTGAAAAATAAATGGCTAAACCTTAAGAATGTTGATAACTTAAGTGCTAAAATCTCCTTTTGTGACTGATTATCACTCCTGTTTTTATATATTTGTTCGTTAAACAAAAAAATACCTTTTTAGACAGATTATATATGAGCGAAGAAATCAATAAGAGCAGTTATTCAGCCGATAGTATTCAAGCATTAGAAGGGATGGAGCACGTTAGAATGCGTCCATCGATGTATATTGGAGATGTAGGTGTAAGAGGTTTACACCACTTAGTTTATGAAGTTGTCGATAACTCGATCGATGAAGCAATGGGTGGCTATTGCGATACTATTTCCGTTACCATTAATGAAGATAATTCCATAACAGTTGAAGATAACGGTCGTGGAATTCCTGTAGATATCCATAAAAAAGAAGGTGTTTCCGCACTTGAGGTTGTAATGACTAAAATTGGTGCCGGAGGTAAATTCGACAAAGATTCGTATAAAGTTTCCGGAGGTTTGCACGGAGTAGGTGTTTCGGTTGTAAACGCCTTGTCCAACCATATGAAATCTACCGTTTTCCGTGATGGAAAAATTTATGAGCAGGAATATGAAAGAGGAAAAGCGATGTATCCTGTAAAACAGATTGGCGAGACTGAAAAAAGAGGTACACGCCAGACTTTTTATCCGGACGATACTATTTTTACGCAAACAACAGAGTTTTCATACGATACGCTTTCTGCCCGTATGCGTGAGCTTTCCTTCTTGAATAAAGGCATCACCATTACTTTTACAGACCGAAGAGAAAAAGATGAAAAAGGAGAATTCATAAGCGAAGTTTTCCATTCTGACGAAGGTCTTAAAGAATACATCCGTTTCTTAGACGGTAACCGTGAGCCTATCATTTCACATGTAATCAGTATGGAAAGCGAAAAGGGAGAAATTCCTGTTGAAGTAGCTTTGATTTATAATACCAGTTACTCAGAGAATATTTTCTCTTATGTAAACAATATCAATACCCATGAAGGAGGAACGCACTTGCAAGGTTTCAGGACTGGTTTGACCCGTTCTCTAAAGAAATATGCTGATGCTTCTGGTCTTTTGGAAAAACTAAAATTCGAAATCACAGGAGACGATTTCCGTGAAGGTCTTACGGCCATTATTTCCGTAAAAGTTTCGGAGCCGCAATTTGAAGGACAAACCAAAACGAAATTGGGTAACAGAGAAGTAGTTTCTCCGGTTAGCCAGGCAGTTGGAGATATGATTGAAGCGTATTTGGAAGAAAATCCAAATGATGCAAGAGTAATCGTTCAGAAGGTTATTTTGGCAGCACAAGCGCGTCACGCAGCTAAAAAGGCTCGTGAAATGGTGCAAAGAAAAACCGTTATGGGTGGCGGTGGATTGCCAGGTAAATTATCTGACTGTTCGGAGCAAGATCCGGCAAAATGCGAAGTTTTCCTTGTCGAGGGAGATTCTGCGGGCGGAACTGCAAAACAAGGGCGTGACAGGAATTTCCAGGCGATTTTGCCATTGCGTGGTAAAATCCTGAACGTTGAAAAAGCGATGCATCACAAAGTATTCGAAAATGAGGAAATCCGAAATATTTTTACAGCTCTTGGTGTAACTATAGGAACGGCTGAAGATTCGAAAGCTTTGAACTTAGAAAAATTAAGATACCATAAAGTAGTAATCATGTGTGATGCCGATGTCGATGGTTCTCATATTTCTACCTTAATATTAACCTTCTTCTTTAGATTTATGAAAGAGCTGATTGAAAACGGACACGTTTACATCGCAACGCCTCCTTTATATATGGTGAAGAAAGGAAACAAAAAAGAATATGCATGGAATGATACCCAACGTGATGAAATTACGGAAAGAATGGGTGGAGGTTCTAACATACAGCGATATAAAGGTCTTGGAGAGATGAATGCGGAACAATTGTGGGAAACTACCTTGAATCCGGACTTCAGAACTTTGCGTCAGGTAACAATTGACAGCCTTGCAGAAGCAGATCGTATTTTCTCTATGTTGATGGGTGATGAGGTGCCGCCTCGTCGTGAGTTCATCGAGAAGAATGCGGCCTATGCCAAGATTGATGCATAATCTCTTTTGAATCATTTTGAAATAAACAACAACAAATAAACAAATACAATTATTATGAAAGTTACAATAGTAGGTGCCGGAAATGTGGGCGCAACCTGCGCTGATGTGATTTCCTACAGAGGAATTGCCAGTGAAGTAGTTTTATTAGATATTAAAGAAGGATTTGCAGAAGGTAAAGCAATGGACATCATGCAATGCGCTACAAATACTGGATTTAATACAAAAGTTTCCGGAGTAACCAATGATTATTCTAAAACTGCTAACAGCGATGTTGTGGTAATCACTTCAGGTATTCCTAGAAAACCAGGAATGACAAGAGAAGAATTAATCGGAATTAATGCTGGAATCGTTAAGTCGGTTGCAGAAAATGTTTTGAAATATTCTCCAAATACCATCGTGGTTGTAGTTTCAAATCCAATGGATACAATGACCTACTTGACTTTAAAAGCAACCGGACTTCCAAAAAACAGAATCATCGGAATGGGTGGTGCTTTGGATAGTTCACGTTTCAGATACTATTTGTCAAAAGCTTTAGACAAACCGTCTAATGATGTTTCGGCTATGGTAATTGGAGGACATGGTGATACAACTATGATTCCATTGACTCGTTTGGCTTCTTATAATGGTATTCCGGTTTCTGAATTTCTTTCACAAGAAGCTTTGGATAAAGTAGCAGCAGATACTATGGTTGGTGGTGCTACATTAACAGGACTTTTAGGAACTTCGGCTTGGTATGCTCCAGGAGCTTCTGTGGCGTATTTAGTTGACAGTATCTTAAATGATCAGAAGAAAATGATTGCTTGCTCTGTATTCTTAGAAGGAGAGTATGGGCAAAACGATATTTGTTTGGGTGTTCCTTGTATTATAGGGAAAAATGGTATAGAAGAAATTCTTTCTATCAACCTAGATGAAAAAGAAAAAGCATTGTTGGCGAAAAGTGCCGATGCGGTAAGAAATATGAACGCCGATTTGAAGTCGGTTTTGGCATAATTTCTACCTTATAAATTAAGAGACTGCTTCTTGCAGTCTTTTTTTTATGATATAATTAGCAAATTAATTGGTTAATCTTTTGGTTAATTATATATTTGCTCGTTTTAAAAAAAAGGGAATAAGTCAAGTTTTACTGTTATTATCTGATAACTACTTGATTTGGTCTGTTTTATCTGTTTAAACACATCAAGAATAAGAAATTTAATTAATTTTTAGTAATAATGCAGAATAGAGGACTCGTTAAATTTTTTGCAATTTTATTTGCATTGGTAAGTATTTACCAACTATCATTCACATTTGTCGCCAACCGCGTTAAGAGTGATGCAAAAGCTTTTGCTAACGGAGATGAGAAAAAAGAAGTAAAGTATCTGGATTCAATCGGCAAGGAAAAAGTATACAGCCTTGGCTTTACGGAGTTTACTTACAAAGAAGTTTCCGATAAGCAAATCAACAAAGGGCTTGACCTTGAAGGTGGTATCAATGTGATTTTGCAAATTTCTGTAAAAGACGTTTTGAAAACTTTGGCTAACCACACAAAGAACCCAGTTTTCAATAAGGCTTTAGAAAGTGCTGATAAAAATCAACAAGGTAACCAAGATTATATCGATGCCTTTTTTGTAGCATTTGATGAAGAGTCTAAAGGAGCAGTAAAATTAGCAGATCCTGAAGTTTTTGCACACCGTAACCTTGAAGAAGTTAACTTTAATATGAGTGACTCTCAAGTAAAAACAATCATCAAGAGAAAAGTTAAAGAATCTGTTGAAAGTGCATTTAGAGTATTGACTGAGCGTATCGATAAATTCGGTGTAGTACAGCCAAATATTCAGATGTTAGGTGAATCAGGAAGAATCTTGGTAGAACTTCCAGGTGCAAAAGATGTTGACCGTATTAAAAAATTATTGCAAAGTACTGCCCAGCTTGAATTCTGGGAAACGTATAAGGTTGAAGAAATGGGTAATTTCTTGATGGCTACTAATGAAGTCCTTAAGAAAACCGATAAAGCAATCGAAACTAAAGAAACTCCTAAAACTGCTAACGATACTATTGGTAACCTGTTGACAGATGCGTCAAAAGGTGCTGATTCTACAGCTGTAAAAGGAAACAATCCTTGGATTGATAAGATGACTGCTTTTGGACAAGGTCCTATCTTGGGGTATTTCTCTGCAAAAGATACTGCAAAAATCAACTCTTATCTAAAAATGCCGGAAGTGAAATCGCTTCTTGCAGGTGAGCAGCGTTATGCTAAATTTGTTTGGAGTAAGCCTCAATCTATAAATGTATTAGAAAAGCAGATTGTTGATCCGGCTAAAACACCTAAATCTAAAAAAGTAGAGGTTTTAGAACTATACGCATTAAAAGGTAACAGACAAAATACTCCAGCAATGAGCGGAGGAGTAGTAACTGATGCTAGCGACAAATTCGACCAGATGGGTAAACCATCTGTAGAGATGATCATGAACAGCAAAGGAGCTAAAGATTGGGAAGCTCTTACTGGAAAAGCATATACTGAAAAAGGATTCATTGCTATCGTTTTGGATGATGTAGTATATTCTGCGCCAGGTGTAACAAGCGGTGCTATCACAGGTGGTATTTCTCAGATTACAGGTAACTTTGATATTTCTGAAACAAAAGATTTAGCAAACATTCTTAGAGCGGGTAAATTACCAGCTTCTGCAGACATCGTTCAGTTTGATGCTGTTGGTCCATCATTAGGACAAGAAGCGATTGATAATGGTATTACTTCAGCTTTAGTTGGATTGTTACTAGTTTCGCTTTGGATGGTTGTTTATTATGGAAAATCAGGTTGGTATGCTAACGTTGCATTGGCAGTTAACTTACTTTTCTTATTTGGTATCTTGGCTAGTATTGGTGCAATCTTGACATTGCCTGGTATTGCGGGTATCGTATTGACAATGGGTACAGCGGTAGATGCTAACATTATCATCTACGAACGAGCGAAAGAAGAATTGCGAATGGGCAAGACTTTAGAAGAAGCCGTAAAAGTTTCTTTCAGCTGGAGAGGAGCGATGTCTTCTATTACAGATGCGAACGTAACCCACATCTTAACTGGAGCTGTATTATTCATTTTTGGAACAGGACCAATCAAAGGTTTCGCAACTACGTTGTTGATCGGTATCTTCACATCTCTATTTACATCTATCTTCATTACAAGAATCTTGTTAGAGTGGAGTATTTCGAGAAAGAACAACCTGACATTTGTAACATCAATGTCTAAAAACTGGTTTACAAACTTCAACTACGACTTCTTAGGTAAAAAGAAAATCACTTATATTTTCTCAACCTGTGTTGTTATCGTGAGCGTTGCTTCATTCTTCATCAACGGACTTGACGAAGGTGTTGACTTCAAAGGAGGTCGTACATTCCAAATCAGATTTGAAAAGCCGGTAGAAGCTTCTGAAGTATCTGATGAACTTACAAAAGTATTTGACGGAGTGGTTCAGGCTAAAGTATTGGGAGATAAAGAACAGCTTAAAATTGTTACTAAATATAAGATTGATGACGCAAGCTCTGAAGCTGATGTTGAAGTAAACAAAATGTTATTTGACAACCTTAAGAAATATTATGGACCGGATTTGACTTATGAAAAATTCGTAAATGCATATGACGGAAAAACTGTAGGTATCGTATCCTCTTCTAAGGTAGGTCCTGCTGTTGCAAAAGATATCAAGACAAACTCTTTCTGGGCTGTTTTAGGAGCTATGGGAATCGTTTTCCTTTACCTGATGATAAGTTTCAGAAAATGGCAGTATAGCCTTGGTGCGATTGCAGCTGTTGCGCACGACGTTATCTTCGTTTTAGGTATTTATTCATTATGTTATAAATTCATGCCATTCCATATGGAAATGGACCAGCACTTTATCGCAGCTATCCTGACAGTAATTGGTTACTCGATGAACGATACGGTAATTGTATTCGATAGAATTCGTGAATATCTTGCAGGTAAAACAAAAGGAAGCTTCAATGAAATCGTAAACAGATCAGTTAATACTACAATGTCAAGAACTTTAAACACTTCGTTGACAATGATCATGGTATTATTAATCATGTTTATCTTTGGTGGTGAATCTATCCGTGGATTTATATTCGCAATGCTTGTAGGTATCATCGTAGGAACATACTCTTCGTTGTTCATTGCAACGCCAGTTCTTTGTGACTCGATTTCAGATGCTGAGCACAAGAGAATTGAAGAAATGCACAATAATACTGAGAACAAATAATAAGTTCTTTTATAGATAATGAAAAGCCCGATAGAGATATCGGGCTTTTTTGTTTTATAGGGTTTTCGGGAAGCTTGTGTTAAATGGGTAAGGAGCTAAAGTCTGTTTCAAGCCTCGCTCTTATAAGCTTTGCGCCTTAGCACTTTTGTGAGATAATAGTTGCTCGCAAAGGCGCTAAGGCGCAAAGTAAATAATTCTTTGTGTGCTATTAAGTAAAGATAGGATCGAGGGGTTTGGTATATAAACGTAAATCAGCCTTTTTTAGAGCTTTTGTCTGCTTTAGGTTAAATGGGATTGAGAAATGCTTGAAGGCTTATAAAAGCCAATAAAAAAGGGCCCGAAGGCCCTTTTGAAATTTGATATGTAATTTCTATAAAGAACTTACCTTTTTTTCTGCATTGAAGATAAAATACAAGCCGGCAATTATAAAAGGAATACTTAGCCATTGTCCGGTTGAGAAAAGGCCTAGAGACTCTTCAATTCCGCCCTGGCTTTCTTTTACGAACTCTACTAAAAAACGAACAGCCCATAGTAAGACTAAAAATAGACCAAAAAGATATCCGGTTTTTTCTCGGGCTTGCGTTTTCCAGTAAGAGAAAAATAGGATAAAGAAAACAACCACATAGCCTACAGCTTCATATAGCTGTGCCGGATGCTTGGCCGGAACCTGTTGTAATATAGCTGCATATTCAGGATTAGTTGCAATTTGGTGGTAAGCATCTTTGATATTGTTGGTTTTGGTTTCAATCATAGCCACATCAGGCTTGATGCTATCTCGTACAAATTTAATTCCTAATGGAGAATCCGTTTTGTGACCTACGATTTCAGAATTAAAGAAGTTTCCTAGTCTTACAAAAATAGCGCCGCAGGAAACAGGAATAACAATACGATCCAAAATCCACATAAGCGGACGCTTGATAACGTTTTTGCTGTAAAAATACATTGTGATGATAATAGCTATCGCAGCTCCATGGCTGGCCAATCCTGAAAATCCGGTAAATTCAAAATGCGGTTTTGTCTTAAATGGAAGGAAGACGCTCCAGAAATCCTCACGGAACAACTCCGACTGATAAAAAATGACATGGCCTAAGCGGGCTCCTATTAATGTTGCAAAAAAGGTATAAATAAAGAGCGTGTCCAATTTTTCGATTGATTCGCCTTCACGCAAATATATCTTTTTCATTAAATACCATCCTAGTACAAAGGCAATTACAAACATCAGGCTGTAATAACGCACTACGAAAAAACCTAAGTCAATGCCCTCTGATGGATTCCAAACAATGTTTAGAGCTGTAGTCATAATTTTGAAGTTCTGAATTTAGCTGTAAAAATAAAGATTTGATTTTAATCGAATCAAAAAAAGGCGTTAATGTTTATGCTTGCAGGCTTTTTCAGGAACAGGATCATAACCTTTTCCTCCCCAGGGATTGCAGCTCAGTATTCTGCGGATTCCCAAATAACCACCTTTAAATAAACCATGCTTTTGAAGTGCTTCTATTGTATATTGAGAACAAGTTGGCTGGTATCGGCAGGCAGAAGGTAAAAAAGGAGATATGCCGCCTTGATAAAACCGGATCAGAAGTACAAACGGAGCGATAAGTATCTTTTTCAGATTCAAAATAGTGCTGTTAAAAAAAATGATGAAACTGTAAAGCTTCATCATGATTTGTTAGTTTATAGAGAATGTCGTCCCTTCTTTACCATCTTTGAGATTGATTCCGAGATCAGTAAGTTGGTCCCTAATTTTGTCAGACAGTGCAAAATCCTTATTGGCTCTTGCTTCATTTCGCATTCCTATAAGCATATTGATGACATTGTCAAGTTTGTCGTTATTTTCAAGTGACTTTTCGTTTGTCAGTCCCAAAACGTCAAACAAGAAATTTTCAATAGTCTTGGTGAACAGGTTTAGGTCTTCTGAAGTAATCGTCTCCTTATTTTCTTTTAGCAAATTAATATAACGAACGGCTTCAAAAAGCTGTGCTATCAATATTGGAGTATTGAAATCATCGTTCATGGCATCATAGCACGCTGCAATCCATGTCTGGATATCAAGTGATGATTTTTCAGAAGGAATGATTTCGTTTATCGTATCATACGCATCCATCAATCGCACGAAACCTTTTTCCGAAGCTGCTATCGCATCATCTGTAAAGTCAAGATTACTTCTGTAATGTGCCTGAAGCATAAAAAAGCGTGCTACGGCAGGAGCGTATTTTTTGCTTAAAAAAGGACTGCCGCCGGAATAGATTTCTCTTGGCAATATATTGTTTCCGGTAGACTTGGCCATTTTTTTACCATTCAGGGTAAGCATATTGGCGTGCATCCAGTAATTTACAGGAGCTTCTCCGGTACAAGCTTCATTTTGTGCAATTTCGCATTCGTGATGAGGAAATTTAAGATCCATCCCGCCGCCATGAATATCAAAATGATTGCCCAAATATTTTGTGCTCATTGCCGTACATTCCAAATGCCATCCAGGAAAGCCATCACTCCAAGGAGAAGGCCATCGCATGATGTGTTCCGGTTCGGCCCTTTTCCATAAGGCAAAATCTTGCGGATTTCGTTTGTCAGATTGACCGTCAAGTTCACGGGTATTGGCAATCATATCTTCGATATTTCTGCCGCTTAATTTTCCGTAATTATGGGTCTTATTAAATTTCTGAACATCAAAATACACAGAGCCGTTAGAGACATACCCAATGCCATTTTCGATAATCTTTTTGATGATCTCAATTTGCTCTATAATATGCCCCGTAGCAGTAGGTTCTATGCTAGGTGGAAGGAAATTAAACTCCTTTAAAATTTCATGAAAATCAACAGTATAACGCTGCACGATTTCCATCGGCTCGAGTTTCTCAACACGCGCTTTTTTGGCAATCTTATCTTCACCTTCATCTTCGTCGTCTACTACGTGCCCAACATCGGTAATATTACGTACATAGCGTACTTTATATCCAAGATGTAGCAGGTATCTGAAAACAACATCAAATGACATGAATGTCCTTACGTTTCCTAAATGCACATTGCTGTAAACTGTTGGCCCGCAAACATACATTCCTACATTGCCCTCATGAAGGGGAACGAAAACTTCTTTTTCTCCGGAGAGAGAATTGTATATTTTTAGATTCTGAGTTTTGTACAATGGCATAGGTTGTCGGTTTTAAAATTTGAGCCTGATTGAGTTATCTGCAAAAGGCTATGAGGTCAGTTGCTTAAAACTGAGTGTCAAATTTAATATAATCTAGGAATTCTCGTCTCGTAGCTTCATTTTTAAATTTACCGCCAAATTCAGAAGTAACAGTGCTGCTTTCGATATCTTTAATTCCACGTGAATTTACGCAAAGGTGTTTAGCATCAATTACGCAGGCTACATCTTCCGTATTCAGGACTCTTTGCAGTTCCTGAACAATCTGCATTGTAAGTCGTTCTTGAACTTGTGGGCGTTTTGCAAAATACTCAACAATACGGTTCATTTTAGAAAGGCCAACCACTTTTCCATTGGAAATATAAGCAACATGGGCTCTTCCTATAATTGGTAGCAAGTGATGCTCGCAGGTAGAATATAAAGTAATATTTTTTTCTACCAGCATTTCACCGTATTTGTAATTATTGATGAAAGTAGAAGCGTTTGGTTTTTTTGCCGGATTCAAGCCGCCGAAAATCTCTTTTACAAACATCTTGGCAACACGGTTTGGAGTGCCTTTCAGACTGTCGTCCGTAAGGTCCATTCCCAACGTTAAGAGAATGTTTTCAACATCTTTTTTTATAAGCTCGATCTTTTGGTCATCTGGGATGTCAAAGGCATCGCTTCTTAAAGGATTTTTTGCATTTGTGGCAATATGGTTATCTCCAATTTCGTCTAGAAAATCTTCGTTATTTGTCATTGAAAATTATATATTATGGTAAGTATGTATTAAAGACTGCAAAGATAAATAATTAATAGCAAAGAAATTCCATAGATGTTAAATTTAAAAATTTTCAAAATTTAAGATAATTATTTCTTAAATTTATGTAAATTTCGCTCCTCAAAATAATCTAAAAATGAAAAAGAATTATCTTTTATTATTCTTATTTGCTTTATTGTTAACGAATAGTTACGGCCAGGATTTGGGTTGTGTCCGCGTAAATGCGAATACTCCGTTGCCTATTTGTAACGTTGGTGATTCCAGGACCATCACGGCTTCACCACCGATTAACAGTATCCCTAGACAGACTTCAACTTATAACATTTCTCAGACTCCTTTTGTATGGAGAAGTCCTGACAACATTAATGATATAACAAGTATCACTTCGGATGATAAATGGTCGGGAATTATTCCGCTGAGAGGAAAGCAAACAGTACCTTTTAATTTTTGTTTTTTTGGACAAAAATATAGTGATTGTTTGATAGGGGATAATGGAGTTGTTACCTTTAGTATTTTAGGGCATCCAGATTCACCAACAGGTTTGTATAGGCCGAGTGTTCAAGTACCAGCTGAAAGTGGTAGTGGATGGGCTTTCAATGCGACGATTCCTTCTGGTCCAGGTTATGGCCCGCCATACAAAAATGCAATCATGATGTTGCAGGATTTGAATATTGCGAATGGTCCTACCTCGACCAGTACGATTAACTATTTTACAGTTGGTACATATCCATGTAGAGCGTTCGTTGCCAACTGGCAAGACGTACCTCATTTTTCTTGTAATCCTACTGTACAAGGATATCAATCCTACCAAATCGTATTGTTTGAGTCTACTAATATTATAGAAATTCACGTAAGAAAAAGAACATCTTGCGGCGGTTGGAATGGAGGGAATGGTCTGCTTGGTATTCAAAATGCAGATGGTTCTACAGCATATTCTCCAACAAGTCCAAATAGAAATACAGGTACTTGGCAGGTTCCGGAAACTCAATCAGAAGCATGGAGGTTTAGTCCAAGCGGTCCGATGGTTCCGGTTACATACGAATGGTATGAGGCAAGTAACCCTGGTACGATAATAGGAACGGGTCAAACAGTGACAGTAAGTCCTGCAGTATCGACTACCTATTGTGTTAAGGCTACATTCGGAAGTTGTAGTCCAGCAATCCCACCTATTACGGCCACAGATTGTACTATAGTAAAAGTAGGGGAGCCTGTAGGTTATCCTCCAAAAAATATCAAACATTGTACTACTGATACTAATCCTCGAATTTTTGATTTAGCGATTAATACGGATGTCGTCCTCGGTACGACTGTTCCCGGACCGCCGGACAATTTGAACCCGTATGATTTTGATATTAATTATTATGAAACCCTTGCGGATGCCAATTTAGATGCGAATCCGATAAATACAGCGTTTTATGATCCTGCAGATACGGATGCGCCAGTGTTATATACACTTCCGGCACCGGATATGACTAAAACAGTGTATGTTAAAATACTTGATATTATATCAAACTGTTCTTATATTCTTCCTTTTGACTTAATCCTAAGAGATTGTGATGCAGAGCAAATAGCACCAATTATTATGTGCGACATTAGCAATGACTCACAGGAAAATTTCAATTTAAATGATGAATTGCCGGCAATCAATGCTGCAATTGCAGCTGAAACGGGTAATCCGCTTCCGGCTGACTTCTCGATAACTTTCCATGAATCTGAAGCTGATGCTGACGATGTTTCAACAGCTCTTACTCCTGCGGAAGTAATCTCTTATCCAGGTACTACTGGTGATAGAGTATATGTTAGAGCAGAAAGTATTGCAGATCCTACATTCTATTATGTGTATTACTTTGATTTGCGTTTGGTGCCTACACCAACTGCAACTATCTCTGGAACTGCACAAATCTGTGAAAATTCAACAGCAACCATTACAATAACTGGAACGGCTGGAGCTACTGTTCGATATACTGATCATACAGGTGCTACAATAACTGTTGTTTTAGTAGATGATGGTACTGGTACAAATACAGGAGTCTATACCTTTGCAACACCAGCTGTTGTTGCGGCAAACTCACCATATGTTTATACTTTGGTTGATGCTAGTTTGACAACTGCTGGAATAACTTGTATACAACCATTAACAGGTTCGGCTACTGTAACTGTTGGAGGTTTGCCAACTGCTTCAATCACTACAGCAGATACTTCTATCTGCGAGGGGAGCGGTCTTACCATCGATGTTCAGGGTACTCCTGGTACTACGGTGACCTTTACTGACCCTAATGGCGTAACGCAGATACTGCCTCTTGACCCTACGACGGGCAACGCTACTATTACCGTTCCAAACACTCTTACTCCTGGAACCTATACCTATACATTGGTAAAAGTATCCACGACCAGCACGCCGCCTTGCGAGCAGAATGTTACGGATTCGGTTATCATAACCGTAAGGCCTATGCCAACGGCTACAATCCACCAGGTAGATGCCCAGGTATGTCTTGGCAACCCGTCCAGGGTAATACTTAGAGGAGAACCAAATGCTACTGTTTTTTATTTACTTGACGGTAATGCAGACAATAAAACGCTTGATACTACAGGAGAATACGTTATTCTTGAGGTACTTCCTACTGCTGGCACGCATACCTACACCCTTGTTGGTGTAAGGTCAGGCGTTGCCCCAATGTGCACGCAACCTGCAACAGGCACTGTCAGCATCGAGGTAACGAATGCCCCGACTGCGACGATATCGACATCTACCCCCGTGATCTGCGAGAACGGCACCGGCACGGTAACGATTACCGGCACGCTTAATTCCCAGGTCA
>NZ_VFJE01000045.1 GCF_006385255.1 Flavobacterium microcysteis | reverse complement strand
TGGGATAGTGAGCTTCCTGCGAGTATGAACCCGTAGTCGGGAGTGGGCTGTGCGTCGAATAGGTATTCGGAGTGATTTCCTCCGTAGGATTTCTCCCAGAGGATGTCCTGGGCTTGGAGCGAGCCTGCGGATAGCAGGACGCAGGCGGCCAGCAGTTGCGCCTTTGAGTGTTTGTTTGTAGTCATAAGCATGTATTTAAAATTTGGCTTGTTATTATTAGTTGTTGATAATTCAGTGTTTCGAAAGTTTTGGAACAATTTTACGCACTTTGAAAAACCCGCTATTACAGAAAATCTGTAAAAAATGTTAAAGTTTCGGATGCAAATATAAAATTATAATCAAATTTATAATTGAAATATTTCTTTGTTTAGTGTGAAAATAATACCATTTGTTGTTTAATAAGAAGATAATAAGCTAATAGCTGGAAAACTATTAGAAAAGATGAAAAAGTAGATTGTAATCAGAATTATTAAAAAGCTTGGATTAGGAATGTAATTGAATTAAAGATCTCTTTTAAATAACACCAGCACTCCTGATATTCAGCGGAATCTTCTATAAAAACGAATATCTGATACGGTATAACTAATCAAAAAATTCATTACTTTCGCAAATTGATTTTACAAAGCGATAAAAATGAGTACAAAATTTACTGAATACAAAGGACTTGACTTGCCAACAGTGGCTTCTGAAGTGCTTGATTTTTGGAAAAAACAAGAGATATTTGAAAAGAGCGTAACCACACGAGAAGGTAACAGCCCTTATGTGTTTTTTGAAGGCCCACCTTCAGCAAACGGATTGCCGGGTATTCACCACGTAATGGCACGTGCTATTAAGGATATTTTCTGTCGCTATAAGACTCAAAAAGGTTTTCAGGTAAAAAGAAAAGCAGGCTGGGATACACACGGACTGCCGGTTGAATTGGGAACTGAAAAAGAATTAGGAATTACTAAAGAAGATATCGGAAAGACAATTTCTATTGAAGAATATAACGAAGCCTGTAAAAAAACGGTTATGCGTTATACAGACGTATGGAATGACCTAACTGAGAAAATGGGCTACTGGGTTGATATGCAAGATCCGTATGTGACCTATAAGTCAAAATACATGGAAACTATATGGTGGCTGTTGAAGCAGATTTACGATAAAGGTTTGCTTTATAAAGGTTACACGATCCAACCCTACTCTCCAAAAGCTGGAACAGGATTGAGCTCGCATGAAGTTAATCAACCGGGAGCTTACCGTGATGTGACTGACACGACTATAGTGGCACAGTTCAAAGCCGTTTTAGAAACCTTACCTTCCTTTTTGCAAGGACTTGGTGATATCCATTTTTTAGCATGGACAACTACGCCTTGGACATTGCCGTCTAACACGGCACTTACTGTAGGGCCAAAAATTGACTATGTTCTGGTAAAGACATTTAACCAATATACATTTGAGCCAGTAAACGTTATTTTGGCAAAGAACCTGGTTGGTAAACAATTTGGTAAAGGTTATTTTGAAAGTACAGAAGATGCTGATTTTGATAAAGTAAAAAGCGGCGACAAACAGTTGCCATATAAAATAGTAACTGAAGCGCCGGGTGCTAAACTAGTGGGCATCCGTTACGAACAATTATTGCCGTTTACGTTACCATATCAGAATCCTGAAAATGCATTTCGGGTAATTTCGGGCGATTTCGTTACCACTGAAGATGGTACCGGAATTGTACACACGGCTCCTACATTTGGTGCGGACGATGCTAAAGTAGCGAAAGAAGCAACACCAGAAGTGCCACCTATGCTGGTTTTAGATGAAAATGGCACACCAGTTCCATTGGTAGACCTGCAAGGAAAATTCATATCTCATATGGGTGAGTTTGCCGGCAAATATGTAAAGAACGAATATTATAATGCAGGTGAAGCTCCGGAAAAATCGGTAGATGTTGAAATTGCAATTCGTTTAAAAGAAGAAAACAAAGCCTTTAAGGTTGAAAAATACGTACACAGTTATCCGCATAGCTGGAGAACTGACGAACCATTGTTGTATTATCCATTAGATTCCTGGTTTATCAAGGTGACGGATATAAAAGACAGAATGTTCGACTTGAATGAAACCATTAACTGGAAGCCAAAATCTACCGGAGAAGGTCGTTTTGGAAACTGGCTTAAAAATGCCAATGACTGGAACCTTTCACGTTCAAGATACTGGGGAATTCCGTTGCCGATATGGAGAACTGAAGACAAAAGAGAAGAAGTAATCATCGGTTCTGTTGAAGAACTGTATAACGCCATTGAAAAATCGATTGAAGCAGGATTCCAAAAAGAAAATCCGTTTAAAGGATTTGAAATCGGAAACATGTCAGAGTCTAATTATGATTTGGTAGACCTGCATAAGAATGTTGTGGATGAAATCGTTTTGGTTTCGCCTTCTGGAAAACCGATGAAACGTGAAACAGACCTTATTGACGTTTGGTTTGATTCTGGAGCGATGCCGTATGCACAGTGGCACTATCCTTTTGAAAACAAAGATAAGATTGATGGAAACAAAGACTTTCCAGCTGATTTCATTGCGGAAGGAGTCGATCAGACAAGAGGATGGTTCTATACACTTCATGCTATAGCTGCTTTGGTTTTTGATAAAGTAGCTTATAAGAATGTAGTCTCAAACGGTTTGGTATTGGACAAAAACGGACAAAAAATGTCCAAGCGTTTGGGTAATGCTGTAGATCCGTTTACAACATTGGCGGAATATGGCGCTGATGCCACACGTTGGTATATGATCTCAAATGCCAATCCGTGGGATAACTTAAAGTTTGATATTGAAGGAGTTGCCGAAGTACGTCGTAAATTCTTCGGAACCTTATACAATACGTATTCGTTCTTTGCCTTATATGCAAACATCGACGGTTTCTCTTATTCAGAAGCTGAAGTGCCATTGCAGGAAAGACCGGAAATTGACCGTTGGATATTATCGGAGCTGAATACTTTGGTCAAAAATGTTGACAGCTATTATACAGATTATGAGCCGACAAAAGCAGCAAGAGCTGTTTCTGACTTTGTTCAGGAGAATTTGAGCAACTGGTACGTTCGTTTATGCAGAAGAAGATTCTGGAAAGGCGAGTATGCGCAAGACAAAGTTGCTGCATATCAGACGCTTTACACCTGTCTTTTGACGGTTGCCAAACTAAGTGCTCCTATCGCTCCGTTCTTTATGGACAGGCTTTACAGAGATTTAACACAGGCAACACATAAGGAAACATTCGATAGCGTACATTTGGCCGATTTTCCGGAATATGCTGATAACTTTGTTGATAAGTCATTGGAAAGCAGGATGGAGAAAGCGCAGACGATTTCGTCATTAGTATTGTCCCTACGTAAAAAAGAGATGATAAAAGTGCGCCAACCCCTGCAAAAGGTAATGATTCCGGTACTTGACGCCAAACAAAAAGCAGAGATTGAAGCTGTATCTGACCTGATAAAAGCAGAGGTAAATGTAAAAGAAATTGAGCTGTTGGATGATGCTTCAGGGGTGTTAGTGAAGCAGATTAAGCCTAATTTTAAAGCATTGGGGCCACGTTTTGGTAAAGATATGGGTCTGATTTCCAAAGAAATACAAAATTTCTCGCAGGAACAGATCAATGAATTGGACAAAAATGGTTCGCTAGATATTGTTATATCAGGGAAAAGTATTAATTTAACCTCTGAAGATGTTGAGATTTCCTCTCAAGATATCGAAGGATGGTTGGTAGCAAATGCAAACGGAATTACAGTAGCTTTGGATATTACCATTTCAGATGAATTGAGGAAAGAAGGAGTTGCCAGGGAATTAGTCAATCGTATTCAAAACATCAGGAAAGACTCAGGATTTGAGGTAACAGACAAAATCAAGGTACAAGTCCAAAAAGACGGAATTATTGAAGAAGCGTTACAAGCAAATCAGGACTATATTAAGGCTGAAACGTTGACAGAAGAGCTGATAATTCTGGATAAAGTAGAAAACGGTATAGAAATTGAGTTTGACGATATAAAAACAAGTATATTAATTTCAAAATAATATAATATGGTAGATGAAGTTGCAAGATACTCAGATGCTGATCTAGCAGAGTTCAAAGAAATTATTTTAAAAAAAATACAAAAAGCACAAGCAGACTTAGATTTGATCAAAAGCGCCTATATGAATGACCTTAATAATGGAACGGATGATACATCACCTACATTTAAGGCATTCGAAGAAGGAAGCGAAACCATGTCAAAAGAAGCGAACTCTCAGTTGGCGATCCGCCAGGAAAAGTTTATCCGCGATTTGAAAAATGCACTTTTCAGAGTAGAAAACAAAACGTATGGTGTTTGCAAAGTAACAGGAAAACTGATCAGCAAAGAAAGGCTTAAAATCGTTCCTCATGCTACAATGAGTATCGAAGCCAAAAACCTACAGAGATAGTTGCTTACTAATAACAGATAATAAAAACGCTCCCGTATTAAGGAGCGTTTTTTTAATATTTAAAAGCACAGTCAAAACGAACCTATCGTAGCAAGTGATTTTATAAATAATATTTCTATTTTTGCGCAATAAAGTAAAGAAAATGTCATTAAAAAAAGCATATTTATTAGTTATCCTAATTCTTATCGTTGATCAGATATCCAAGATATACATCAAAACCAATTTTATCTATGGCGAAGATGGGCAGATAAACGTAGCCAGCTGGTTTAAGATTTTATTGATTGAAAACGAAGGAATGGCTTGGGGAACCCAAATTCCTGGAGATTATGGAAAACTAATCCTGACGCTTTTTAGATTGGTAGCCGTAACAGGAATTGGTTGGTGGCTATGGGATTCTGTCAAAAAACACAGCTCCCGATATTTAATCGTAGCCATTTCTCTTATTTTAGCAGGAGCTTTCGGAAATATTATCGATTCTGTTTTTTATGGTGTAATCTTTGACCATAGCACAGGCCAGACAGCTACACTTTTCTCGGACCAGCCTTATGGTACCTGGTTTCACGGGAAAGTAGTTGATATGCTCTATTTTCCAATCTGGGAAGGCAATTTGCCGGAATGGCTGCCTATCTGGGGAGGCAAGCACTTCACTTTCTTTAATGCAATCTTTAATATAGCTGATATGGCTATTTCTACAGGAGTAGGGATATTGATTGTATTCAATAAAAAAGCATTTTCAGGCTCTAATAAGCATTCAGAACTGGCTTAGTTCTGTCCCGGAGCATATTTTTTAGCACTCTTTTCTCCAGTCACTTTTTTAGCCTGTCCCGGAGGCAATGGTTTTGATTTGCTAGATTTGCTAGAAGTTCCGGTGCTGACACTTGCGCTACACCCTGAAATTGAAAATACAAAGCAAAGCAAAAGCAATCCAATAGATAATTTAAAAGGAGTTTTCATCTTTTTTTATTCTAAAGGTACGCATTTTTAACATTTTTTATTTATCTGCGAATACTTTAGCGAGTTCCTCTTGCAGTGAATCTCCTTTCAGATCTTTTGCGATGATGATTCCTTTTGGATTGATTAGAAAATTAGCCGGAATAGTAGTCACACCATAAAGCAGATAGCTTTCGCTATTATTTCCTTTTAAATCAGAAACCTGAGGCCAACTAAGCTTATCGCTAGTCACGGCTTTTAGCCATTTATCCTTATTGTTGTCAATAGAAACGCTTAAAATTGTAAAACCTTTTTCTTTGAATTTTGTATAGGTGGTAATTAAATTAGGATGTTCTTTTCGGCAAGAAGCACACCACGATGCCCAAAAATCTAATAAAACATAACTGCCTTTAAAAGAAGATAAGCGAACTTCATTGCCATTCATATCAGTTATGGTGAAATCTTTGGCAGATGAACCCACGGCAACCATACGGGATTTCAATATGTTTTCTTCAATAACGGCGGCTTGAGGAGTTGTTTTCAGATTCTTATCAAGTCGTTTATAGGCGGCTTCGATTTTATCAACGAATCTGCTTTGACCTGATATCCCTCTTAGCACTTCCAGGCTGACATAAGAAGCGGGATTTTCGGTTATAAATTCCAACTCCAGTTCTGTGCGTTCGTAGAAAAGCTGTCTTAGTTTTGTATTAGTGCTGTTAACTAATGCGGTGTCTTTTTTTTCCATCTCGGTAAAAAGCTCAGGATCTTTTATCGCTCGGATTTTTTTAGACCACGGAATAAGTTTGAGACGATACAATTCCATTGTTTCATTTAACGGAGTTCCGCCAACAGAAGCGTTGGTCAAGGTGTCAGGGTTATTGAATTTTATTGTCCCTTTTTCAAGATAAAGTGCCAGATATTCAGCCACGATATTTGCCTTCATCGGATTTTCATTGCGATATAAAGAAGCCTTTACTGGTTTGTCAATCTGGCCTGAGAAGGTGAATTTTTTCTTATGGACCTTAGCAGAATCCATTGCGGTTTTTCCATTTTTTTCATAAACCAAATACAGTATATCTCCATTCTTCAATTTTTTGCCATTTCCTTGAATTGTATACTTTAATTGTGCATTTGTTGTTATTGCAAAAAAGAAAATAAAAGAGACAAAAAGATAAGTTTTTCTAGTTGCTCTGAATTGGTGGTAGCCAGGTTTTTGCATCTATTCCTGTTTTTAAAGTGCTAAAAATAAGTGTTTTATTGTAAAGAATAATAATTGATGCAAAAATTATTATTTGTTAGCCAAACCGATATACAGTGTTTGGAGTCACACAAAAATCCAATCTAACATCATTTTCGAAGACATCAGTGATTTCTTCTTCCGCCTCAAAAAAAGAAAGTCCGATTTTCAATGTGTCTTTTTTGCAACCGGATAAAAAAAGATCATAGAATCCTTTTCCGTAGCCTGCACGGTGTCCTTTAGTGTCAAAAGCCAACAGCGGAACAAAAACCACATCTATTTTATCAACAGGAACCTCAATTCCGTCAACAGGTTCCGGGATATTGTATTCGTTTTTTCGGAATTTAGTATTGTCAGTCAGTAAAAAGTGAGTCATTTTCCGAGTCTCGAAATCCGATTTGGAAACCACAATTTCCTTGTCTTTTCCGGCCAGTACCTGAAGCAGGAATTCGGTATCGACTTCCTTATGTTCGCTGATAGGCAGAAAAATATGATAGTATAATTTATCCCAGATATCCATTTGAGCAACCTGATTGGCAATAGCAAGACTTCGCTCTTCTATAGCGTCTTGTGAAAGTCCAGCTCGTAAAGCCTTGTATTTTAATCGTAATTCTTTCTTGTGCATTTGTTTTGTTTTTCAGCCCTGGTTTTCCAATGCTGTCGTAATATGAAAAATGGCATCGCCCTGATACACGATAGGAGCATCATTGACATTGATGATATATCCGGAATTAGGCGCCTTTACTTTATATTCTACTTTTCCATAAGGATCTGAAATAGTAGCCAGTACCTGACCTTTTTCTACATACGAACCAATTGTTGTCAATCCATGAAACAGACCGGAAGCTTTCGCACGAATCCACGTAGATTTTTCGATATAAATAATCTTTTGATTGGCATCAGCAGCTTTCCTTTTAGGATTCAGCATTCCAAAATGATTAAGGAAACGTTTTGTGCCTTCAATGCCATGTTCTGTGATTGATTCATTGATGTCAAGTGATTTTCCACCTTCAAACAGCAACATTTTTACGCCTAAACGATCGCAGGAATTTCGGAATGAACCTGAAATGTTTTTGGAATACAGGGCAAAAGGTGCATGGAAAACATCGGCTAGTGCTTTTAATTCGTGATTGTTAGGAACAATGCGTATTTGTGGAGCATTAAATCGGCTGGCACCACCGGCATGAAAATCAATACAATAATCAACATTCGGAATGATTTCCTTCAAAAGATAATAAGCAAAGCGACTGGCCAACGATCCGTTTTTGCTACCTGGAAAAACACGATTCATATCGCGGCCATCTGGAAATTCACGGCTTCGGTTCAAAAAGCCAAAAACATTAATAACCGGAATACAAATAATAGTGCCTATTTTAGGTCTGTTGATTTTCTGTACAATAAGCTGTCGGACAATTTCAATCCCATTAATCTCATCTCCATGAAGTCCTGCGGAAAATAAAACCGTAGGGCCGTCTATTTCTGAACGTTCAATAATTACTGGTATTTTCAGCTTCGTCATCGTATGGAGTTTTGCAATTTCCATATTCAGAGTCCGGCTCTCGCCTGGAAGGATGGTTTCGCCCAAAATGGTAAGGCTTTTATAGGATGGTTTCGCCATGTCGTGTTTAAAAATATAAATGTATAAAAATTGAGATTCGGAACGCTAAATATTTCCTAAAACCATTTAAAAATTGAAATTGAGTGCTTGCAATTCGGAATTTTTGAAACTAACTTTGTAAGATGCGAACTCCTCTTGAACTTCAGATTCAGACATTGCCCGATGGACCGGGTGTATACCAGTATTATGATAAGGATGATAAGATTCTGTATGTAGGGAAAGCAAAAAATCTTCGCAAGCGTGTTTCGTCCTATTTCAATAAGCTGCACGATAGCGGGAAGACCAATGTTTTGGTTCGCAAAATCGTTTCCATCAGGCATATAGTCGTGCCAACAGAAACGGATGCCTTGCTACTTGAAAATAACCTGATAAAAAAACTCCAGCCGCGATACAATGTCTTGTTGAAAGATGACAAGACCTATCCATGGATTTGTATCAAGAAAGAGCCGTTTTCAAGGATATTCACCACCAGAAATATGATAAAGGACGGATCGGAGTATTTCGGTCCTTATACGAGCTTTAAGACAGTTCATACGCTTTTGGATCTTATCAAGGAGTTATATCCTTTGAGAACCTGCAACTATGATTTGTCCAGAGAAAATATTAATTCAGGGAAATACAAAGTCTGTTTGGAATACCACATCGGAAACTGCAAAGGACCGTGTGAAGGATACCAATCTTTGGAAGATTACCAAGGAAATGTAGAAGCTGTCCGCGAAATACTAAAAGGAAATTTCAAGGAAAGCTTAAAAGACTTTAAGACGCTCATGAAAAATCTCGCTTCTGAAATGAAGTTTGAAGAAGCACAAAAGATAAAAGACAAGATTGAAACCTTAGAAAATTACCAGTCACGGTCTACGATTGTCAATCCAAGGATTTCAAATGTAGATGTGTTTTCTATTATTTCTGACGAAAGTATGGCCTATATCAACTTTTTGCAGATTTCACACGGAGCGATCATTCGTTCGCATACGATGGAACTGAAAAAGAAGCTGGACGAATCAGACGAGGAACTGCTGGAATTGGCTATTGTAGAAATGAGGGAGCGATTCAGATTACTGTCAAAAGAAGTGATCGTGCCTTTTGAGGTTGATTTAGGTGAAAACATTAAAGTAACTGTTCCGCAATTGGGTGATAAGAAACAAGTTTTGGAACTCTCTATCCGAAATGCGAAATTCTATCGTATGGATCAGCTCAAACAATTGCAGATTGTTGATCCGGACCGACATACAAACAGAATCATGGCGCAGATGAAAAAAGACCTTCGTCTTTCTGTCGAACCAAGACATATTGAATGCTTTGACAACTCCAATATTCAAGGAACCAATCCTGTTGCGGCCTGCGTAGTGTTTAAGGATGGCAAGCCAAGCAAAAAAGACTATCGCCATTTTAATATCAAGACGGTTGAAGGGCCAAATGATTTTGCTTCTATGGAAGAAGTCGTTTACAGAAGATACAAAAGATTGTTAGACGAAAACCAGCCTTTGCCACAGCTCATCATCATTGACGGTGGAAAGGGACAGCTGTCTTCAGCATTGAAAAGTTTGGAAGATTTAGATTTACGGGGTAAAATAGCAATCATTGGTATTGCCAAGCGTTTGGAAGAACTGTTCTATCCGGGCGATTCGATTCCGTTGTATCTGGACAAGAAATCAGAAACATTGAAAGTCATCCAGCAACTGCGAAACGAAGCGCACCGTTTCGGGATAACACACCATCGCGATAAAAGAAGCAAAGGAGCCTTAAAAACTTCAATAGAAACCATACCTGGAATTGGTGAAAAAACTATGGTTACGCTAATAAAACATTTCAAATCTGTTAAAAGATTGTCACAGGCAACAGAAAAAGAAATTTCTGACGTTGTAGGTATTTCAAAAGCCAAAAAAATTACCGACTTTTACAATTCCACCAAGTAACCTATCCTATGAAAAAAATAGCTCTTATACTTCTGCTGATGTTCTCTGTCTCGGTGGTATTTTCACAAGAGCAGAAAAAACCAAAAGTAGGATTAGTTTTAAGTGGAGGTGGAGCAAAAGGACTGGCCCATATAGGTGTCCTAAAAGTACTGGAAGAATCCGGAGTAGAGATTTCTTATATCGGAGGAACCAGTATGGGAGCAATTATTGGCGGACTCTATGCTTCGGGATATAGTGCCACCCAAATTGACTCAATCTTCAAGACGACGGATTATGATGCCTTGATTCAGGATTATATCCCAAGATCGACTAAAAACTTCTACGAAAAAAGGAATGACGAGCTATATGCGCTGACATTGCCTTTCAAAAAAATGAAAATCGGAATTCCGAGAGCCTTGTCAAAAGGGTTGTATAATTTCAATATGCTCAACAAGCTAACGCACAACGTGAGACATATACGGGATTTTAACCAACTGCCGATTCCGTTTTTGTGTATTGCCACAGACATTGAAACCGGACAACAAGTGCTATTGAATAAAGGTTCCCTTCCGCAGGCTATGGCAGCAAGTGCGGCACTACCATCGTTATACATGCCTGTTGAAATTGACGGCAAATTGCTGGTAGATGGCGGCGTTACCAATAATTATCCAATTCTGGAAGTGAAAAATCTAGGTGCTGATATCATTATTGGTGTTGACGTACAGGACGACCTGAAAGGCAGAGATGCCTTGACAGATGCTACGAAAATTTTGGTTCAGATATCAAATATGCAGATGATCCAGAAAATGGATCGTAAAAGAAAGGCGACGGATATTTATATAAAACCCGACATTACGGCCTATTCTGTTATTTCATTTTCTCAAGGTCAAGAAATTATCAAAACAGGAGAAGATGCAGCACGGAAAGTAATTGACCAGATCCAAAAAATAGGAAATGCGGAAAAGCCTGTGAAAAGGTTAGTTCCTTTGCAAAGAGATAGCCTGTTTGTCAGTGAAATTAGGACGCCTCAGTTGGAAAACTATACCCGTACCTATGTCATCGGAAAGTTGGGATTTGTAGCCGGGTCTAAAATAAGCTATGAAGATTTGGACAAAGGAATCAATACTTTGAGCGCAACCCAAAACTTTAGCAGTATTGGCTATTCGTTTTCCAAGTCGGCTTCCGGAAATGATGTGTTAAACATGACTTTGGTAGAAAATCCAATCAAGACCTATCTGAAATTTGGATTGCATTATGATGGATTATACAAAAGTGCCATTTTGTTGAATGTAACCCAGAAAAAACTTCTTCTGAAAAACGATATCGTTTCTGTGGATATTGGGCTGGGAGATAATTTTAGGTATTATCTGGACTATTATATTGATAATGGATTTTACTGGAGTTTTGGGATCAAATCCAGGTATAATACCTTTAACCGTAACGTACTTACAGACTTTAACGATGGCGAACTGCTGAACTTGTTTGGGTTGAGTTCAATAAATATCGATTATTCCGATTTTACCAATCAGGCCTATTTCCAAACCCTTTTTGCCCAAAAATTTCTTATTGGAGCCGGGGCGGAGTACAAGCACTTGAAGATTAAGACAAAAACATTTGAAGCAACAGATCCTGTTTTGGAAAACAGCGATTACCTGAGCGTTATTGCATATGTGAAATACGATTCTTTCGACAAGAAATATTTTCCGAAAAACGGATTCCTTTTTAGTGGCGATTTCCAGTCTTTCCTATATTCATCAGACTATACCAATGAATATCAGAATTTCAGTATCCTTAAAGGAGAAATGGCTTTTTCGAAAACCTTTTTTAATAAATTTACGCTAAACCTTCAATCTGAAGCCGGATTCACGGTAGGTGAACAGAGCGTCCCATTCTTTGATTTTGTATTGGGCGGCTATGGCTTCAACATGATTAACAACTTTAGGCATTTCTACGGATATGATTTTGTGAGTCTTTCCGGAAATAGCTATATCAAGGGAGCCGTGGGTGTTGATTATGAGATATTCCGAAAAAACCATTTAAACTTCATGGCAAATTATGCCAACATCGGCAATAAGATTTTTGATAGCAGCAGTTGGTTTGACCGTCCAAATTTTTCGGGATATTCCTTTGGATATGGCCTGGAAACAATCATCGGACCGGTAGAAATCAAGCATTCATGGTCGCCGGAAACCAAAGACCATCATACATGGGTTAGTGTAGGATTCTGGTTTTAAAGAATCTATTCCTGAAAAATTATATCTACCGTTTATGTGTTAATTATTCCATAAAAAAACTATATTTGGAACCAATAAACACTAAACTAATCAAATATATGTCTATTTGGAGAAGAAAATCACTTACACAATTACTGTCAGAAGCATCGGAAGATGAAAAAGGCTTAAAGAAAACATTAACTGCGCCAGGATTGGTAGCCCTAGGAATAGGAGCGATAATAGGGGCCGGATTATTTTCGATAACAGGTCTTGCCGCATCGATGAATGCAGGCCCTGCAATTACGATTTCTTTTTTAGTAGCTGCATTTGGATGCGTTTTTGCTGGTTTGTGCTATGCGGAATTTTCTTCAATGATTCCGGTAGCCGGAAGTGCCTATACCTATTCATTTGCAACAATGGGAGAATTTGTAGCATGGATCATAGGTTGGGATTTGGTACTGGAATATGCTGTTGGAGCGGCTACGGTTTCAATTAGCTGGTCCAGATATCTCGGTAAATTTTTGAGCGGCTATGGAATCCATATAGACGATGCCTATATGCTTTCTCCTTTTGAAGGAGGAATAATAAATGTTCCTGCTGTACTGATTGTCATGATAATGTCATTAGTATTGATGAGAGGAACCAAAGAGTCTGCTTTCGTAAATGGAATCATCGTACTCTTAAAAGTTAGTGTTGTATTGATTTTTATTGCTGTTGGATGGCAATACATCAGACCAGAAAACTACACACCTTATATCCCGGCAAATAAAGGAACTTTTGGTGAATTTGGATTTTCGGGAATTATTAGAGCTGCTGCTATTGTATTCTTTGCCTATATTGGTTTTGATGCCGTTTCTACAGCAGCCCAAGAAGCTAAAAATCCAAAAAGAGACATGCCAATAGGAATATTATTGTCCTTGGCAATCTGTACTGTTTTATATGTTCTATTTGCCCATGTGATGACAGGGGTGGTGAATTATCAAGCCTTTGCCGGAAAAGACGGTATAGCGCCTGTTGCCATTGCAGTAGAAGCGATGGGGCCTGCAGGAGCAGATGGAATGATTACGCCAGCCTATCCATGGCTTAACAATGCAATTCTTCTGGCAATTTTAGGAGGATATGCATCGGTAATTTTAGTGATGCTTATGGGGCAGAGCCGTGTATTCTTCTCTATGAGTAAAGACGGACTTATGCCAAAAGTATTCTCTGAAGTGCATCCAAAATTTAGAACTCCTGCTAAAAACAACTTCCTGTTCATGGTAATCGTAAGCCTTTTTGCTGCGTTTGTACCTGCTAGAGTTGTGGGAGAAATGACAAGTATTGGAACATTATTTGCCTTTATATTAGTTTGTATCGGTGTATTGATAATGCGTAAAAAAATGCCGGATGCACCAAGAGCGTTCAAGACGCCGTTGGTTCCATTCGTGCCGATTGCAGGAGTATTGGTTTGTTTATTCATGATGGTATTTTTACCATTGGATACTTGGATTCGTCTAATTGTTTGGATGATGATTGGTTTTGACCTTTACCTGTTTTACGGAATGAAAAACAGTATCCTGAATAAAGGAAACTTTAACTTAGACAGCTTTAAAGTAGTAGCCGGTTCCGGGTTTGGAATGGTTGTAGCTTTAGTGATTGTAGCAATCATCCACCACAGAGATCCAAATATTGACGATAGTTTCTTATATTATTTCTCATTGGCTTTTGCGGCAATTCATGCCTTGATCTATGCCTATAGCTATAAAAAAACCAGATAGATTTTCTCTAAAATAAATAAAGGCATTACTGAAAAATTTTATATTCAGTAATGCCTTTTTCCTTTTTATAAATATTTCACAAGAAATAAGGTGAAAAAATTAATTTTTCCGATATTTGTGACTATGAATACAAGTTGGGACGGTTTATTGGCACATCTGAAGTTTCTCATTAAGAGAAACCCAGAATGAGTTTTTGGATTCTATATCTGAAATCTAAATTCATAATTTATAAATCTAATAATTATGCCATTATATCATAAATTGGGGAATTTTCCCCAAAAGAGACATACGCAATTTGAAAAACCAAATGGCGGATTCTATTACGAGCAGCTTTTTGGTACAGAAGGTTTTCACGGACATTCTTCTCTGTTATACCATGTCCACAGGCCAACGCAAGTAAAAGAAATCAAAGCTTCGTATTCTGTTGAACCTAAAATTGCCATTGGTAAAAATATAAAGTCATTGCTGCTTAAAGGTTTCGAATTGAAGCCACAGGAAGATTTCCTGGATAGCAGAAAAGCAATGCTTGTCAATAGAGACTGTACGATAGGTTTGGCAGCTCCACAAAAATCATTACGTGACTATTTCTATAAAAATGCCGATGCCGATGAAATGATTTTCATTCACAGAGGAAAAGGAACCTTGCGTACAATGATGGGTAACATACCTTTTGAGTATGGAGATTACCTGATTATTCCAAGAGGAATTATTTATCAGATCGATTTTGAAACTTCTGATAACCGTTTGTTCTACGTAGAATCTTTTGCGCCTTTTTACACGCCAAAACGATACAAGAACGAATCAGGACAGCATTTGGAACATTCGCCATTTTGCGAAAGAGATTTCAAATTGCCAACAGAACTAGAAACCTATGACGAAAAAGGAGACTTTCTGATCAAGATTAAAAAAGAAGGAATGATCCATGAAGTAGTATATGCAACACATCCTTTTGATGTAGTTGGATGGGACGGATATAATTTTCCTTACGGTTTCAGTATTCATAATTTTGAACCAATCACAGGGCGTGTGCATTTACCGCCACCAATACACCAGACTTTTGAGACATCAACTTTCGTTGTTTGCTCTTTCTGTCCGAGACTTTACGATTATCACCCAAAATCAATTCCGGCTCCATACAACCACAGCAACATCGATAGCGATGAGGTACTGTATTACGTTGACGGCGATTTCATGAGCAGAAACAATATCGAGCAAGGACATATCACGCTGCATCCAAAAGGAATTCCTCACGGACCGGCACCAGGTGCTATGGAAAGAAGTATTGGCAAAACAGAAACCGAAGAATTGGCAGTTATGGTAGACACCTTCCGTCCGTTGATGGTAACCGAAGAAGCAATGGGATTGGACGATGGGCAATACTATAAGTCTTGGGTAGAGTAACAAAAAACAAATAAAACAAAAAACAACTAGCAGCCCTGGAGGGTTTCATACCCTGCTAGGGTTGGAAAAAAACATACTAAAATGAGTAAAGAAGTAAAATCAGTAGAATACGGATTAGAAAAAATATTTGAAGGAGCACAAGATTTCCTTCCGCTATTAGGAACAGATTACGTAGAATTTTATGTAGGCAATGCAAAACAGGCTGCACATTATTATAAAACAGCTTTCGGTTTTCAATCATTGGCCTATGCAGGTTTAGAAACAGGAGTTCGCGACAGAGCTTCTTATGTTTTGAAACAAGATAAAATCCGTTTGGTGTTGACTACGCCTTTAAACGGAGATTCAGTATTGAATGACCACCTAAGAAAACATGGTGACGGTGTGAAAGTTGCTGCTCTTTGGGTGGAAGATGCAAGAAGCGCTTTTGAAGAAACTACAAAAAGAGGTGCAAAACCTTTTATGGAACCAACGGTTGAAAAAGATGAATTTGGAGAAGTTGTCCGTGCTGGAATCTATACGTATGGCGAAACTGTCCATATGTTTGTAGAAAGAAAAAACTACAACGGAGTATTCTTGCCAGGCTATAAAGAATGGAAATCAGATTACAATCCAGAACCAACAGGATTCAAATACATCGACCATATGGTTGGAAATGTGGGCTGGGGAGAAATGAATACCTGGGTTAAATGGTATGAAGATGTGATGGGATTTGTAAATTTCCTTTCGTTTGATGATAAGCAAATCAACACAGAATATTCTGCTTTGATGAGTAAAGTAATGTCAAACGGTAACGGAAGAATCAAATTCCCTATCAATGAACCAGCTGAAGGAAAGAAAAAATCACAGATTGAAGAATATTTGGAATTCTACGGCGGTCCTGGTATTCAGCACATCGCAATAGCAACTGACGATATCATCAAAACGGTTTCTCAATTAAAAGCTCGTGGTGTTGAATTTTTGTCAGCACCTCCAAAAGCGTATTATGAAGCAGTTCCGCAAAGATTGGGCGAGCACATGAATATGATGAAGGAAGACATGAACGAAATTGAAAAATTGGCGATCATGGTTGATGCTGATGAGGAAGGATACCTTTTGCAGATCTTTACAAAGCCAGTTCAGGATCGTCCAACATTGTTTTTTGAAATCATTCAAAGAATGGGAGCTCGTGGATTTGGAGCAGGAAATTTCAAGGCTTTATTTGAATCTATTGAAAGAGAACAAGAAAAAAGAGGAACTTTATAAAATGGTATAATTTTCTGAGAATAATGCAAAATCAAACCTTTCAAAAAACTATTTTTTGCTAATATTGTGTTAAAGTTGAATTTTTAGTTGTAATACTGTAATTATTACATACCTTTGCACCCGCAAAAAGAGAGGGAGTGGTTTCCTTCGATTTTTATGTAAATTTTTCATAATTTATAGTTTTTTGGTTGGTTAATAGCATAAAAACTCAGTCATATCTTTGACTGGGTTTTTTTGTTTTAATACTTTTGGAATAGAAATTGTATTTAACAGTTGGAAGACATATAAAATTGAATTATGAAAAAAATTATAATATTATTGTTGTTTGCAACTGCGAACCTACAAGCTCAGGATGATAAAGCTTTTGATGTTGGTGAATGGTTCAAGTTCAGAATACACTATGGCTTAGTCAATGCGGGTTATGCCACACTTGAAATCAAGGAAGCTACCAAAAATGGGAAAAAAGTTTTCCATGCGGTAGGTAATGGCTATACCACAGGCATGACAAAGTTTTTCTTTAAGGTAAATGATGATTACCAAAGTTTCTTTGACAAAAAAACCGGACAGCCTTATCAGTATGTCAGAAAGATTAACGAAGGTGGCTACACCAAAAATCAGGAAGGTTTTTTTAATCAGTCAGCCAATAACGTACTCGTTAAAGACTACAAGAAAAATACGGAAAAAACCATTTCCGTGCCTGAGAACGTACAAGATATAGTTTCCTCATTCTATTATTTAAGAAATCATCCTACAATTGACAAGCTCAAACTGGGCGAGTCAATCGTTATTGATATGTTTTTTGACGACGAAACCACAAAGTTTAAGTTAAAATTTATGGGACGAGAAGTTTTAAAAACTAAATTTGGAAAAGTAAATACGATGATTTTTAGACCTTATGTTCAGGCCGGTCGTGTTTTTAAAGAAGAAGAAAGTTTAACGGTCTGGATTTCAGACGATGAGAATAGAATTCCACTCCGAATCAAGGCAAGCCTCGCTGTAGGTTCTCTAAAAGCCGATTTGGATGGATACAAAGGATTGATACATCCTTTCAAAATTATAGCAGATAAATAAAATGGAGATTACCCCCAATATAAAAGATCAATTAGATCAACTAGAAAAAAAATTTCAGGCAATAAATCAGAAAACCGAAACCCATCTCGAAGGACTGCTTTGGTCCAAACCGATAACCTATTGGGACTATATTCAGACAGATGCCTTATTAAATTTACAAATTCAAAGAACAACTTTACCCGATGAGATGGTGTTCATCATGTACCATCAGGTAAATGAGCTTTTGTTCAAGATGATTTTATGGGAAATGGAGCAGCTTTGCCATACTCCAAAACCGGAAACATCTTATTTTGCTGAAAAACTGATGCGTATCAGCCGTTATTTTGATATGCTAACCACTTCCTTCGACATCATGGGTGACGGAATGGAAATAGAGCAGTATATGAAATTCAGGAATACGCTCACACCGGCAAGCGGTTTCCAAAGTGCCCAATACAGATTGATTGAGTTTTGCTCTACAGATCTGATCAACCTGATTGATTACCGTTTCAGAAAAACAATTGACAGAAATACGCCTTATGAACATGCCCTAGAACACTTGTATTGGCAGGCAGCAGGAAAAGATTATCATACAGGCGAAAAATCATATTTGCTAAAAGAATTTGAAAGGAAATACAAGCCGCAGTTCTTAAGCTATATGGAAGAATATAATACCATAAATGTCTGGCAAAAATTCAAAGAATTGCCAGAAGAAGATCAAAAAAACGAAGAATTGATCAAAGCCATGCGCCACTACGACCATACGGTCAACATTACATGGGTAATGCAGCACTTGAATACGGCAAAAAAATATATTGACGGAAGCGGCAAAGGTGACGGAGAAGCCACCGGCGGAAGCGATTGGAAGAAATACATGCATCCTAAGTACCAAAGAAGGATATTTTTTCCAGAATTATGGTCTCCGGAAGAATTGGCATCTTGGGGAGAAGAAAAAAACGTCTAATAGATTAAAGAATACGATTTGAAATACGCTGTTTTAACCTTACTATTGCTATTTACCCTCGTTTCCTGTAACAAGGAAGAAAAATCTGAAAAAGAAAACATTAAAGAAGTTCCTGTAAAAGAGCCTATCGTTGTTGAATTTGGCTTTACGCTCAATGATTTTATGGTTGTTAACGATACAGTCAAAAGTGGCGATACTTTCGGAACGTTGATGGACAAACATGACCTGGGAAAATACAAAGTACATGATATAACAGAAAAGGCAAGAGACTCTTTTAACTTCAAAGATATTCGTGCTGGAAGACCTTACACTATTTTAAAGTCTAAAAAAGCACCAAATACAGTACAAGTTTTTATATACCAGCCTGATAATATTCATTACAGCGTTATTGACCTGAGAGATTCTATAGTTGCCTATAGAAATCAAAAACCCATAACAATTAAGAGAAGGACTATAGCTACTGAAATTGAAAGCTCATTATCCGAAACCTTAAGCAAAGCCGGCGTTGATGCTTCACTCGCTCAAAATCTGGCTGATATTTATGCGTATTCTGTCGATTTCTTCAAGATTCAGAAAGGCGATAAGTTTGCAGTTACCTTCAATGAAAAATACATTAGCGATACCATTTATGCAGGTGTAGAAAGTCTGGAAGCGTCTTTTTTTGAATACAAAGGGAAAAAAATCTATGCATTCCCGTTTAAGCAGGATACTACAGCAAAAAAAGTTAACTATTACGATGAGGAAGGAAAGGTACTTAAGACCATGTTCTTGAAAGCACCTCTGAAATTCGGATTCAGGATTTCCTCAAAATTTTCAACCCGAAGATTCCATCCCGTACAACAACGATTCAAGGCACATAATGGAACTGATTATGCTGCTCCATCTGGAACGCCAATTATTACAACTGCAACAGGTGTTGTTGAAAAAACAGGATATACGGCAGGAAACGGAAACTTTGTAAAAGTCAAGCACAATTCGACCTATTCTACACAATATCTCCATATGTCTAAAATTCTGGTACGCCAGGGTCAGAGAGTTTCTCAAGGCGATGTCATTGGAAAAGTAGGAAGCACAGGTTTGGCAACCGGACCGCACGTTTGTTACCGTTTCTGGAAAAATGGCGTACAGGTAGATGCCCTTAAGCAAAAGCTTCCGAATTCAATCCCGATGGATGCGAAATACAAACCAAGATTCATGGCCGAAATGACGCCGCTTAAAAAAGAATTAGACAGTATCGCAGCAATTAAATTCAAAAAATAAATCATTATTGCCTAAATTTGAGCCTTCAAAAGACTACAAATCTAATTCTTTATTACCATGGCTTTAGGCAAAACCAATCCCTCAGGAACAGTTGCTTGGCAAAAATTGCGTGAACATTTCGCTACAATGCAATATGCTTCAATGCAGGAAATGTTTGCAAACGATAACAGCAGAGCAGAAAAATTCAATCTTCAGTGGAATAACTTTCTTGTAGATTATTCTAAAAATATCATCACAGAAGAAACAATAAGCCTGCTTTTGTCATTGGCTGAGGAAGTAAATCTAAAAGATGCCATTGCAAAATATTTTAATGGTGATGTTATAAACGAAACCGAAAACAGAGCCGTGCTTCATACTGCTTTGCGAGCTCCAGAATCTGCTGTAATTAATGTAGACGGACAAAATGTAATGCCGGAAGTATATCTCGTTAAAAACAAGATTAAGGCTTTTTGTGATGAGATTATTAGCGGACAAAGAAAAGGTTTTACCGGAAAAGCTTTTACAGATATGGTAAACATTGGAATTGGCGGTTCAGATCTTGGCCCGGCGATGGTTGTAGAAGCGCTTCAGTTTTATAAAAATCACCTGAATGTCCATTTTATCTCAAATGTTGACGGTGACCATGTTCAGGAAAAAATCAAAAACCTAAACCCGGAAACAACACTTTTTGTAGTAGTTTCAAAAACATTTACGACTCAAGAAACGCTTTCAAACTCTGAAACGGTACGTAAGTGGTTCTTAAAATCAGCAAAACAAGAAGATGTCGCCAAGCATTTTGTGGCGGTCTCTACAAATATCCAAAAAGTAACAGAATTCGGAATCAATCCGGATAATGTTTTTCCTATGTGGGACTGGGTTGGCGGAAGATTCTCTTTGTGGAGTGCCGTAGGCCTATCCATCAGTCTGGCTGTAGGATTCGACAATTTCAATAAATTGTTAAAAGGCGCTAATGAAATGGACGAACATTTCAAATCGGCAGAATTCAACCAGAATATCCCGGTTGTCCTGGCACTTTTGAGCGTTTGGTACAATAACTTCTTCGGAGCAGAAAGCGAAGCGCTGATCCCATATACACAATACCTACAAAAACTGGCGCCATACCTTCAGCAAGGAATTATGGAAAGCAACGGGAAAAGCGTAGGCAGAGATGGCAATCCTGTAAATTACCAAACAGGAACAATCATTTGGGGTGAGCCGGGAACCAACTCGCAACATGCATTTTTCCAACTAATCCACCAGGGAACAAAATTGATTCCTACTGATTTTATCGGTTTTGTGAAGCCTCTATATGGCGATGAGGACCATCATAATAAATTGATGTCAAACTTCTTTGCACAAACAGAAGCTTTGCTGAATGGAAAGACAGAAGACCAAGTAAGATCAGAATTTACAAAAACAAACTTCTCTTCCGGAGCTGCAGAATTTCTGACGCCATTTAAGGTTTTTCAGGGAAACAAGCCAACCAATACATTGCTAATCCAACAGCTGACGCCAGAAGCTTTAGGTTCGCTAATTTCATTATACGAACACAAGATTTTCGTACAAGGCGTAATCTGGAATATTTTCAGTTATGACCAATGGGGAGTCGAGCTTGGAAAACAATTGGCCAATTCGATTTTAGAGGAAATCAATTCAGGCGTTGTAAAACAGCATGATAGCTCTACAACACTTTTGCTAACATATTTTTTACATAAGAAATAAAGACCATTCTGTTTAAAATTTTCAAAATCCTTATGCATGCATAAGGATTTTTTGTTTTATCTCTTTTTTTAAGGGTTATAAATTGAATTTTTGATGCCTTTTCGACTCATTTTCCTTCTCAAAATAGCTTTGTGATTTTATAATCTTAACATAACGTTGGGAAATAATTGTTGAGAGACCTTTGTCGAAATCTAACCCAATTATTTAAAAATGAAGAATTTAAAACAATTTATGCTGTCATTACTGCTGTCTTTTGTAGCAACTTCAGCATTTTCACAGACGAAAATTACAGGAACGATTGTCGATTCTGAATTGAAAGGTTCGCTTCCAGCTGCGAACATTACTGTCAAAGGTACCGGGGAAGCAACTTCTACCGATATGGATGGTAAATTTAGCCTCAACACTTCAAAAACTCAAGGAGAAGTTGTAATTACTTTTGTAGGCTATGTTGCAAAAACGATTCCGTTTACAGCTAAATCGCAAACAGTCGATTTAGGGACAATTAGTTTGGAATCGGATTCCAGTCAATTAGATGAAGTCGTAATTATTGGTAAAGGAATTATCGATTTGGCGAAGGATCGAAAAACCCCAATAGCCGTTTCAACCTTAACTTCTGCAGAAATCCAAGACAAAATCGGATCATCAGATATTACACAAACCATGGTAAATACACCGTCGGTATATGTTGCCGGACAGTCTGGAGGTTATGGAGATTCAAGGATAGCGGTCAGAGGTTTTGCCCAAGATAACACA
Source organism: Flavobacterium microcysteis (assembly GCF_006385255.1). GTDB lineage: Bacteria > Bacteroidota > Bacteroidia > Flavobacteriales > Flavobacteriaceae > Flavobacterium > Flavobacterium microcysteis. The sequence goes on along the minus strand of NZ_VFJE01000045.1, from coordinate 42,059 downwards.
GCTTTCTTGTTGAACGGTCAGCCAATCAACGGAATGGAAGATGGTTTGATGTATTGGTCAAACTGGTCCGGTATGGGAGATATAGCAAACAATATACAAATCCAGAGAGGTTTGGGTTCTTCAAAATTGGCAATTTCGTCAGTTGGAGGAACGGTAAACTTTGTTACCAAAGCTACTTCAAAAAAAGAAGGTGGATTTATTTCAGCCGGAGTAGCCAATGATGATTATTTAAAAACTACTGTTGCTTACAACACGGGAATGATGGAAAATAATTTTGGGGTAAGCGTAATGTTGACTCACTGGCAAGGAGATGGTTACAATGACGGAACCCGTGGTGAAGGACAGAACTATTTTATTTCTTTTGGATATAAACCGTCAGAAAATCATAATCTGAACTTTTTGATAACGGGTGCGCCTCAAAAACACGATCAAAACTTTGCAAAAAGACTTTCAGATTACCAAACATATGGCAGAAAGTACAACAACAACTGGGGACTTCTGAATGGACAATACCAGTCAGAAAGAACAAATTACTACCATAAGCCGGTTGCCAACCTTAACTGGGATTGGGAAATTGACAGCAAATCAGAATTGTCTACCGTATTATATGCCTCTTGGGGACGTGGTGGTGGAACAGGAAACTATGGAGCCTCTGCTATTAGAACAAATGGTCTGATTGATTTTGATGCTATCGAAGCAAGAAATATTGGTGTTGGCAATGGGGTAATGGGAGATAACAAATCCTACCTGATACGTTCTTCTGTAAACAATCACAACTGGTACGGGCTTGTATCTAATTTTAAGCACCAATTAAATGAAAACCTGGTTTTTAACGTAGGAGCTGATTTAAGAACGTATTATGGAACTCACTACCGTCAGGTTGAAAACTTCTTAGGATTGAATAATTGGACGGAAACAAGAACTTTAAGAGACGGTACGAATCAGCCGGTAGGAAGTCCGGTTTCAAACACAGTCACAGATTCTCAAAAAGCAGAACCATTGGGAGCTACTTTCAATTCTCTTGGTGAAAACCAGAGAATCGATTATGATAACAGCGAAAGAATATCGTATGGTGGGCTTTTCGGTCAGGTTGAATACTCAAACGATTTATTCTCTGTCTTTTTCCAGGGAGCAGTTTCAAACCAAAGACATCAGAGATTTGACAGATATGACTATTTGAGACAATACAAAGACTCAGAAAAGGTTAATAATACTGGATTCAACGTAAAAGGAGGAGGTAGTTTCAATATCAACGAACAGAATTCAGTATATGTAAATGCGGGTTATTATTCACGCCAGCCATTCCACGACAATATCTACCTGAACTTTACGAATCAGGTGAACCCATTGACAGAAAACGAAAAGATTTTAGGTCTTGAGGCGGGGTATAGCTTTAAAAGCACTTATTTTTCTGCCAACCTGAACGGTTACAGAACTTCATGGAAAGACAGAGTTAAAACAACTTCAAGAATCGCAGCAGCGGGTGAAACAATTAATGGAAATCCTATTACTGTTGGAACAGAACTTTTTACAACAAATGAAGGTGTAGAGCAGCTGCATACAGGTCTTGAACTTGATTTTGTAGCAAAACCATTACCAAATCTGGATTTAAGAGGATTTGTTTCTGCCGGAAACTGGGAGTATAAAGGAAATGTGGTAACAACAATTAGAGATCAGGACAGAAACACGCTGGATGTTACACAAACAGACGTAGATGGTGGAAAAGTAGGAGATGCAGCCCAGTTTACGGCTGGAGCGGGATTTAAATATACAATTGTGGAAAGACTATCTGTTGATGCAGATTACAGATTCTACGACAAAATCTACGCTAACGTTGGTGCTGTTAAAAACAACCTGGAAATCCCTTCTTATGGAGTAGTAGATTCAGGAGTTTCTTATAAAATGCTGGTTGGAAAAAAGAAATCCGAATCAGTAAACTTCAGGCTTAATGTAGATAACCTGCTTCATAAGATTTATATTTCTGAATTAAGAACCAATATTAAAATTACGGATAGAGTAAATCCTAACAGTGCTACAGATTTATCTACGTATCAGTCTTCAGGAAAAATATATAATGGTATAGCAAACGGTAACCAAGGCTACTTCGGTTTAGGAAGAACTTGGAATTTTACAATTCGTTATAATTTTTAGTTTGTGTGCAGTTAGTTGAAAAAGCCTCTCAATTGAGAGGCTTTTTTATTTATTCTTCCGTCTTATTTTCCGGAGTTTCTTTATTTCCTTTTAGGAATTTTATCACCAGCGGAATAGTAGTAATCGCTACGATGATAAGAATGATAACTTCAATATGGCTCTTTAAATCAATATCAAACTTGGTTAAAAACAAACCATAAAGATAATGCCCTGCCATGATTAAGCTGAAAGCCCATAAGAATGAACTTAGTATGTTGTAAAATACGAAACGTTTTTTGTCCATTTGCACGATTCCGGCAATAATCGGAGCAAAGGTTCTTAGAATAGGCATGAAACGTGCAATGATGATCGCTTTTCCACCGTATTTTTCGAAAAATACACGAGACTGTTCAAGATATTTTTTCTTGAACCAGAAGCTATCCTCTTTCTTGTAGAGGTACCATCCGCTTTTTGCTCCAAACCAATAACCGACCGTATTTCCGATAATTCCGGAAATAGCAACCAGCGTAGCTAATAAAGCAACATTGCCAAAGTCGCTTTCAATAAGAATAAGATTTTCTACAAGTTCACGGCTGTAGATTCCGGCGAGAAAAAGAAGGCTGTCACCTGGGAGGAAAAAACCGGCAAACAATCCTGTTTCTGCAAAAACAATAAAAAGCACAACATACAGTCCAACGCTAACGCCCCCAAGTTCCATTGCAATGTAGAATTCAGGGTTAATGAGCTGTTTCCAATCAAAATTATCCATTTTAGAATTTAGTTAAGTAAATAAATATTAAGAAGCATTTAGTGTAATAGAATTCATTTTTTTCTTATCGCCAACAATCCATATAATATCGTCTTTTTCAAGCACGACATGAGATTCCGGATTCATCATTCGGCGGCCTTCGCGTTCAATTCCAACGACCAGCCCATCTGTTTTTTCTCTAAGCTGGGATTCACGGATGGTCTTGCCGATAAAATCTTCATTTTTCAGTTCAAAATTTTTCAAGACAGTTTCAGCGTTGTTTTCAGGAACTGCAACAAAACTCTGTTGCAGATAGGTCTTAAATTTCTCTACTTGCCTGTCTGTTCCTATGATATAGAGAATGTCATTTGGATAAATCTGCTCGTTGCGATTCGGAACATTAATCGTAATATTTCCACGTTTGATAGCGGCAATATTGATTCCAATCTTTTCACGAAGTTCCAACTGGTGCAGCGGTTTTCCAACAATATTAGATTCTGCGCTGATTTCAAAAGTCGTCATGTGTGCATCCCAAGGCGAAAGCTCTCGCTTGCTTTTGGAAGCTTCCGTATTTTCTCTATCGTTAAGGTTTTGCATAAATCGGTTTTCAATTCGGTCATACAATGTTTGTAGCCTTTTTGGGAAAACCATATAAGCCACGGCAAAAATAACCAAAGCAGTAAATGCAATGAAATTAGAAAAGAAACTATTTAACAACAATCCGATAAAAAATAAGGTAAACAGGATGCGGATGATGTTGACAATTTTTATAGGACCCAAAAATTTCCTTTCCTTTTTTAATTCTTCATAAGCGGTAGGTGCGACTTTCCTGAATGACAATGCCCATAAAAAAGGCGAAATAAACAAAAGCGTCAGAACAGCTACTGCAACATTAGCCCATTGAAAACCGTTTACAAGGGGAAGTACTACTCTCGAAGAAAGCAGGATAATTGCGATTATGATTACAGAATAGATGATAATCTGGATGATGCTGGATCTTAAAAACAAAACCCAGTTACTTGTCGCCTTTATGGTCTGTGAGCTTGAACTATAACTATCAATTGCCTTCGTCCATTTTTTAGGGAGTCTTCTTTCCAGCATATTAGCAACCGGAATAGAAAGCTTGATCATAAAAGGAGTCGTAAATGTAGAAATGGCCGAAACAGCAACTACAATAGGATAAAGGAAATTGCTGGTTACACCTAATGTCATCCCTAAAGTAGCGATGATAAATGAAAATTCACCAATCTGAGCTAAACTCATCCCGGTTTGCACAGACTGTTTTAATGGTTGTCCGGAAATAAGCGTTCCAACGGTAGAGCTTAAAGTCTTTCCAAAAACCGTCAGCAAGGTGATGACAATTACAGGAACTGCATATTCAGCCAATGTACTTGGATTGATAAGCATTCCCACAGATACGAAGAAAACGGCTCCAAAAAGATCTTTTACAGGTTTTACTAGATGCTCAATACGTTCGGCTTTGGTAGTTTCAGCAATAATAGATCCCATGATAAAAGCACCCAAGGCAGGAGAAAATCCAGCCATAGTAGCCAAGATTACCATCATCAGGCATAAAGCCAAAGAAACAATTAATAAAGTTTCATCGCTTAAAAGATTCTTGGCCTTTTTTAGTAAGGTCGGGATGAAAAAGATTCCACCCACAAACCATAATATAAGGAAAAATAAAAGTTTTAGTACCGACTCGAAAAGCTCCATTCCTGAAAACTGCTGACTTACTGCAATTGTTGAAAGCAAAACCATCATCAGGATGGCTACAATATCTTCAACAATCAGGGCGCCAAAAACAATTCCGGCAAATTTTTGTCCCTTGACGCCTAATTCGTCAAAAGCACGGAGTATAATAGTTGTTGATGAGATAGAAAGGATAACACCCAAAAAGATGCTGTCCATAGAAGACCAACCCATAAGTTGGCCGCACCAATATCCTAAAAATACCATGGAGAAAATCTGGACCATAGCGGTTATTGAAGCCGTGCCGCCCACTTTCATCAATTTCTTAAAACTGAATTCGAGTCCAAGGCTGAAAAGTAAAATAATAACTCCAATTTCTGCCCAGACTTCAACGTTTTGCACATCTTTTACGGAAGGGAATAAGGTAAAATAAGGACCCGCCAAAAATCCGGCAATTAAATATCCAAGAACCAAAGGCTGTTTTATCTTCTTAAAAAGCAGAATGGCAACGCCGGCAGTCATAAGAATCAATCCCAAATCACTTATCAGAGGGTAAAGGTGATGTGAGGCTGCGGTTGCCGTATTTTCTAATTCGTTCATATCTGTAATAATTTAATTGGACAATATTTATGAAGATTCTTACTGAGAATCTTAAAAACAACAACAATTATTTATTACCAAAAAGCTTGGAAGGAATAGAAGATGGATAATAGTTTTCCTTTATGGCAGAAAGAACCAAACAATGAGTGCTTTTCGAAAGGACTTGCCGAAGCTAAATAAGTCTGGAAAACAAATTTTGGAGAAGAAACAGCTCCAAAGAGCAAAGATAAATTATAGCATTTTGATAGCCTCGCTATACTATAACGATAGGGATTAGAGTATTTCTTCTTTTTATGAACTTTGTCAAACAGGTCATGTGCGACCGAAAATTCTTTCTTCGGCAGACTATAACGGCATGTTTTTAATTGCTGCTTGCCGTTAGTTTCAAGAAAAGTCAATGATAAATTTTTCTTATTGCTGGCATCACAACGCATCCCCAGCAGAAAGAATAAGCACAAAAAAGTAATATGTACGGCTTTTTTCATCATTTCCGCAAATTTATGATATTGGATTTTAAAACAGTAGTCAATTCAATTAAAGAAATGTTAATTGTTAAGATTTTATTTCGTAATTTGGATTCATTATTTATTGGTCTGTCGTGTTCCTACTAATTATGGAACATTTCATTTTTTGATATATTTGTAAAAAACAATTTTGACCATGGATACTTACAAAATTATTCTAGAAGCTCACTCCGGTATTGCCTATGTAGTCCTTTTTACAATTGGCGTTGCTGCAATCAATTCCCTGATAGGATTATCAGCAAAAAACGAATTTAAACCAAAAGACAGAAGGATTGCACTCTTTGGTCTGATAGCTGCTCACCTCCAATTTGTTTTTGGACTGATTTTATATTTCGTTTCTCCAAAAGGAGTTGCTCTTTTTAAACAGGCAGGCATGAAAGAAATTATGGGAAATAGCGAATTGCGTATGATGGCAGTCGAACATCCATTAGTAAATATTCTGGCTATAGTACTGATAACTATAGGATGGAGCACCCATAAGAGAATTGAGGGTTCTGATAAAAAATTCAAAAAAATAGCCATATTCTATAGTCTAGGTTTCCTGTTATTAGTATCAAGAATTCCTTGGAATGTATGGTTCTCATAAAGTATAAAGCTCAATTTTTTGAGCTTTTTTAATTTTGGGTATAGTAATTGTAAGATGAATTGGCCAAACATAAAAAAATTTATCATGAAGTATAAGACTACCATTCTGTTGCTGGCCTTTATTGCTTTGGTCTTTTCGAGCGGTTTTTCACTCCGGGATAGAAACTTCCAAAAAACACCACCTGAAAAAGCACAAGCTGAAAAAACACAGGTATATCAAGATTCAGTAAAGAAAGTTGCCATAGCAGATAGCATAAAGTTAGCCGAATCAAAAAAATACAAGCTCCATAAGAAAAATGCCCACGCATCCTATTATGCTGACAAATTTACAGGACGCCGTACAGCAAGTGGAAAAATCTTTGACAATAAGAAATATACCGCAGCACACAGAAAATTTCCTTTCGGAACGAAGCTCCGAATTACAAATGAAGCCAACGGGAAATCGGTTATTGTTGAAGTAACAGATAGAGGTCCGTTTACCAAAGGAAAAGAAATTGACCTTACGAAGAAAGCCTTTATGGAAATTGCTTCATCCCGCTATGGAGGACATTTGAAAGTAACAATTGAAATCATACAGTAGTTATGAAAGCCAGGATATTTTTATTTATTGCCGCTTTTGGAACCCTACTGGCAAGCTGTTCGTCTGCCAAGTCTGCTTCTGGGAAAGTGTATAAGAAGAATGTCCATGCTTCCTACTATGCTGATAAATTCAACGGAAGAAAAACAGCGAGTGGGGAAAAATTCCACAACAGCAATTATACCGCTGCCCATAAAAAGCTACCGTTTGGAACAAAAGTAAAAGTGACCAATATAGCCAATGAAAAATCAGTTATAGTCGAAATAAATGACAGAGGGCCATTTACACTAGGTAGAGAAATTGACCTTACTAAAAAGGCCTTTATGGAGATAGCAGACAATAAAAATCACGGTTCTTTAAGAGTGAGCCTTGAAATTATAAAATAGAAAGCCGGCATTATGCTGGCTTTTTTATTGCTTAAAATTGATAATAAAAAATTAACACAAATTTAAGTTCGTTTAGTTCGGTAATTACCGAACCTAGTTTAACTTTGCGCCAAAATTAACGTATCGATGACAGACATAGCGAAAGAAAGAGAAGGATTGGTGGAGATGTTTGGCGTTCATTTTGAAAAGTATTGGAACTTTTCACCTTTGTCAGGACGAATATTAGGATGTCTTATTGTTTGGAATGACGCTAAAGGATTGACGTTTGACGATTTGGTTTCCACCCTTGGAGCCAGCAAAAGTTCAGTTTCTACAAACCTGAATTTGTTGCTGAAAATAGGAAAGATAGAATATTATACTTTTCCTGGTGACAGAAAGAAGTATTACAAACCATCATCTTTTAGCGACAGAATGCAGAACCACCTACAGATGGTTATAGATGAAAAGAAAATGGTGGAAAGAATGATCGACTATAAAAATAAAACAGTTGGCGATGGAGAATGTGCCAGTTTGGAGTTGATCAAGGTTTATCAAGAACACGTTATAGAATTCGAGAAATTTTTAAATAAGACAATCCAAAAGTTAGAAAAAGTAGAGAACAAATAAAATCAATCAACCTTTATAAAAATGCAGATGAAGAATAAGTCACTATTCAGTATTGTAATCGCAATAATTACACTTTACTCTTGCGGTAAAAAAGAACAGCAAATGCCTCCACAAGGGCCAGCGCCGTTTCCGGTACAGACTGTTGCAAAACAAGATGCAGTTGTTTATCAGGAATATACAGCTAATCTTGAAGGACAACAGAATGTTGAAATCCGTCCAAAAGTTAACGGATTTATCCAGAAAATATTTGTCGATGAAGGACAGGTTGTCAGAAAAGGACAACTATTGTTCAAATTAGAAACCCAAACTCAAAATGAAGATGCTTCTGCAGCAAAAGCAGCGGTTCAGGCAGCTCAAGTTGAGGTAGATCGTTTGAAGCCTCTTGTTGACAGAAAAATTATCAGCAACGTACAATTAGAAACAGCTAAAGCTAAGTTAGCGCAAGCTAAAGCTTCTTATGGAGCCATTGCAGCAAACATAGGTTTTGCAACAATCACATCACCCGTTGATGGAGTAATTGGAGGTCTTCCATTCAGAGAAGGTAGCTTGGTTAGTTCCACTAGCGAGATGCCTTTGACAACCGTTTCTGATACGAAAGTTATCCGTGCCTATTTCTCAATGAACGAGAAACAACTTCTGTTTTTCAACAAAACCTTTAAAGGAGCAACAACAGCAGAAAAACTAAAAGCTGCTCCGGAAGTTTCTTTGCTTTTGGTTGATAACACTGAGTACGACCAAAAAGGAAAATTGGCTACAATGAACGGATTGGTTAATCCACAAACAGGAACAACCCAGTTCAGAGCTGAATTCAAAAACCCAGAAGGAATCTTGAGAAGCGGCAGCAGTGGTATCGTTCGTTTGCCAATCGATGAGAAAAACGTAATGCTTGTGCCACAGAATGCAGTATTTGAAGTACAAGGAAAACAGATGCTTTATGTAGTTGGAAAAGACAACAAAGTAAAATCAAGAATTATCGAGACAAAAGGAACATCTGGATTGAATTTCATCGTGAGCGGAGGACTTGAAGAAGGCGAAGTAATCGTAATCGAAGGTGCTTCTAAGCTAAAAGATGATATGGAAATCATACCGCAACAAGGAAAACCGGAAGCAGCAGCAGCGGCTCCGGCAGGAAATGCTCCGGCAAAAGATTCTGCAAAAACAACTACACCATCAGCTAAAAAATAATTCTCAATGCTAAAGACATTCATAGAAAGACCAGTTCTTTCGACCGTAATATCGATCCTGATTACCATTTTAGGAATCTTGGGATTGATGTCCCTGCCGATAGAACAATATCCTGAGATCGCTCCGCCGACAGTTCAGGTAAATGCAACCTATACAGGAGCGAATGCTGAAACGGTACTGAACAGTGTCGTGACGCCGCTCGAGGAAGAAATCAACGGAGTAGAAGGAATGACCTATATGACTTCCTCTGCTGCAAACGACGGTTCTGCAAAAATCTCGGTATATTTCGAGCTTGGAGTTGATCCGGATATTGCTGCCGTAAACGTTCAGAACAGGGTTTCCCGTGCTACAAGTAAATTACCTCAGGCTGTTGTTCAGACAGGGGTTACAACGCTAAAAAGCCAGACCAGTGCCTTGATGTTCTTTGCACTTTATTCAAAAAATAAGCAATTCGACGAAACCTATATCCAGAACTACGCTAAAATCAACCTGGTTCCAAAACTACAACGTGTTAAAGGTGTTGGACAAGTAAACGTATTTGGTGCGAAAGATTACTCGATGAGAATCTGGATTGATCCAGAGAAAATGGCTACTTATGGCGTATTGCCAAAAGATATCCAAAATGCACTTCAAGAACAAAACGTAGAAGCAGCACCAGGTAAATTTGGTGAAAATGCTGAAGGAGTTTATGAATATGTAATCAAATATAAAGGAAGACTTTCTGTAATTGAAGATTACGAAAATATCGTAATCAAATCTACAGGTAACGGAAACTTCCTTCACCTGAAAGATGTTGCCACCGTAGAATTGGGTGGTTTCAACTACGGTACTAAAAACATTGCGATGGGCCAGGAAGGTGTAGCCGTTGGGGTATTCCAGACATCAGGTTCCAATGCGCAAGACATCATCACCGAAGTAATGTCGATTTTGGAACAAACAAAACCGGACTTCCCAAAAGGAGTAGATTATGTAATTCCATACAACACTAAAACATTCCTTGATGCATCAATCAGCAAAGTAATCTCTACTTTGGTTGAAGCTTTCATCCTGGTATTTATCGTAGTATTCTTATTCTTACAGGATTTCCGTTCTACTTTGATTCCTGCTATCGCTGTACCGGTGGCAATTATCGGAACGTTCTTCTTCCTGCAATTGTTCGGATTCTCGATCAACATGTTGACCTTGTTTGCAATGATCCTCGCCATTGGTATTGTGGTCGATGATGCCATTGTCGTCGTGGAGGCGGTGCACGCCAAACTCGACGAAGGAGCCAAATCCGGAAAAGAAGCTACGCTATCTGCGATGAGCGAAATCTCTGGTGCGATTGTTTCGATCACATTGGTAATGTCGGCAGTATTTATTCCGGTATCGTTCCTAAGCGGACCTTCAGGAGTATTCTACCAGCAGTTTGCGATTACGTTGGCGATATCGATTTTGATTTCGGCAGTAAACGCATTGACGCTGAGCCCGGCTTTATGTGCCTTGTTCCTAAAACCGCATAAAGATTCAGACCACCATAAAAAGAACCTAAAAGACAGATTCTTCCTTGCCTTCAATACAGGCTTTAACAAGATGAACGAGAAATATACAGGTTCGTTGCGATTCCTGGTAAGAAAAAGATGGGTAACAGGAATAGCATTATTGGTTTTCTGTGGTATTACTTATTTCTTATTCCAGACTACTCCATCAGGATTTATTCCTAACGAAGATAGAGGAATCATCATGGCAGATTTAACATTGCCTCCTGGAACAACATTAGAAAAGACACAAAAAGCGGTAGACGAATTAGACTCTATATTAGCGTCAATGGATATCGTTGAAGCTAGGATGAGCGTTGTCGGATTCAGTTTATTGAACAACGTAAACGGAGGTTCATACGCCTTTACGGTAATCAAACTGAAAGATTGGGCTTATCGTAAAGAAGCAAATCAGCAGGTTGATGCAGTTGTAGGTGAGCTTTTCGGAAGAACAGCACACTTTAAAGATGCAAGAGCCTTATTCTTTACACCTCCGAGTGTACAAGGTTTTGGTACTGCCGATGGTTTTGAATTCAAGATACAGGATAAAGGAGATGACGACTGGGCAACAGTAAGTAAAGTCAGCAATGAGTTCTTGGGTGAATTGATGAAAAGACCGGAAATCCAATATGCGATGACCAACTTTAACCCGAACTTCCCGCAATACCAAATGGATATCAATGTAGAAAGAGCAAAAGATGCAGGAGTATCTATTTCCGATATCTTCAATACGATGCAAGGATATTACGGAGGATTGTATACAACAGATTTCAACAAATTCGGTAAACAGTACCGTGTCATGATTCAGGCAAAACCATCAGACAGAGCTACTGAAGAATCGATTAATAATATTTATGTTAGAAATGCCAACAACCAGCAGGTAGCGATCAGCCAGTTCATCGATTTCAAGAGAATTTACGGACCAGAAGCTGTAGCAAGATTTAACATGCTTAAGGCAGTAAACGTAAACGGAAAAGCGAAACCAGGCTACAGTTCTGGAGATGCCATCAAGGCAATTCAGGAAGTTGCAGCGCAGCACTTGCCACAAAGTTATACGTATGAGTTCTCAGGTATGACCCGTGAAGAAATTTTGGCAGGAACACAAGCAGCAGGCGTATTCCTTTTGAGTTTGATATTTGTTTACTTCCTTTTGAGTGCGCAATATGAAAGCTACTTGGTTCCATTATCGGTATTGCTATCATTACCGGTAGGTATTGCCGGAGCAATCGGATTTGTGAAACTGGCAGGATTAGAAAACAACATCTACTTCCAGGTAGCCCTGATCATGCTTATTGGTCTCCTCGCGAAGAATGCCATTCTGATTGTGGAATTCGCCATCCAAAGGCGACGCCACGGAATGGATCTGATGCAGGCGGCTATCGAAGGAGCAAAAGCGCGTCTTCGTCCAATCTTGATGACCTCATTGGCCTTTATTTTTGGTCTATTGCCATTGGCTTTGGCATCTGGAGTTGGAGCAGTAGGTAACCGATCTATTGGTATGGGAGCTGTTGGAGGAATGTTAATCGGAACCATATTTGGAGTATTCGTAATTCCGGTATTGTTCGTGATCTTCCAATCATTGCAGGAAAGAATCTCAGGCAAGCCATTTGAAGAAAAACAGTCTGATGATGTTATACTTTTAAACGAAGAATATGAAGAATAAGATATATAAAATAGGTTTGCTTGTTTTCGCAGCAGCCGTAATGCAATCTTGTTTCGTTGCAAAGAAATATGAAAGGCCGGAACTAAAAACGCAAGATCTTTACAGAACAGAAGTGGTTTCTGCAGATTCTACGTCACTTGCAAATGTTTCATGGGATAAGATTTTTACTGACCCTATCTTGCAAGGCTATATCAAAAAAGGATTGCAGAACAATCTGGATATCCGAATTGCAATACAAAACATTGCAGCAGCAGAAGCTACAATGAAACAAGGCAAAGCAGGTTATTTCCCAACACTTTCAGGAAATGCTGACTGGACACACCAGCAGCTTTCTAAAAACAGCCAGTTGGGTGCTTTCTTGCAAGACCGAAGCACAGACCAATATCAGTTAACGGGAACACTTTCCTGGGAAGCTGATATCTGGGGTAAAATCAGAAGTAACAAGCGTGCAGCAAATGCAGCTTATCTTCAGTCTATAGCAGCCAATCAGGCGGTTAAGACACAGTTGATTTCAAGCATTGCTTCTACTTATTACCAATTGCTTTCTTTGGATGCCCAAATTAAGGTAGCAGAAGAATCGTTGATTAACAGAAATGAAAGCGTTGAGACAATTATTGCTCTTAAAGACGCGGGAAATGTAAATGAGGTGGGTGTAAAGCAGACGGAAGCGCAGAAATATGCAACTGAAATTATCATTGCAGATTTAAAGAACAACGTAATTATTTTAGAAAACACCTTAAGCAACCTTTTAGGTGAAGGATCTAAGAAAATAGAAAGAGGTACTTTCGAATCTCAGGTAATGCAGCCAGAAATTACGCTTGGCGTTCCGGCAACGTTATTGAGAAACAGACCGGACGTTATTGCGGCAGAATACAACCTGATTTCTACTTTTGAGCAGACAAATGTTGCAAGAAGTAATTTCTACCCTACGCTAAAAGTAACTGCAACAGGCGGTTTCCAAAGTATCGACTTACAGCAGTGGTTCAGTGCTAATTCGTTTTTCTCAAATGTTGTTACCGGATTGACACAGCCAATCTTTAACCAGAGACAAATCAGAACACGTTTCGAAGTGGCAAAAGCGAACCAGGAAAAAGCGTATTTGCAATTTGAGCAATCGCTGTTGATAGCTGGAAAAGAAGTTTCTGATGCTTTGGCACAGTACAACAATGAAACGGCTAAAATAACAATCCGTGAAAAACAAGTAGATGCGCTTAAAAAAGCAGCTGACTATTCAGATGAATTGTTAACATACGGTTTAGTGAACTATTTGGAAGTATTGACTGCAAAAGACAATGCTTTGAATACAGAACTAAATCTGATTGACAATAAATACAGACAATACAATGCCATTATCCAATTATATAGAGCCTTAGGTGGCGGATGGCAATAATATAGTTCCGCTTGCGGGATTATGATTGATTTTGTTTTTGTTCAAAACCACCGGACATTTCGATGTTCGGTGGTTTTTTGTTTTATGAAGCCTATTGGCATTGATTTTGGTGCTGGTTGAGAAACAATCTTAAAACAGTAGAGTATGAAAACAGATTTTTACACCAAAGCAGTTTTGACAATTATTGCCGTTTGCCTGACCGTATTGACGTTGCAAAATGTAGATATCATTCCAAAGGCTTATGCCGCAGAAAAAAAGAACAATCTGAATACCATTCCTGATAAAAATTATGCCTTGGTTCCCGTGAACGAAAATGGAACAATTGATGTAGTTATTAGAGGAATTAATACATCAGACGAATTAGATGTGAATATTGATGAGGTTGGCGGAATGTCCGTTTATCGTGCCATTCCAGTTAGGAACGAATAAGTTAAAGTATAGGTAAGAATAAATAGGGTTGCATTTTCTTAATCTAGTTCAAGTTTTCTAATCGGAATATTTTTGAAATTTGCTAAAAAGTAACTCCTATAAAAATGAAGACATTCTCTCAGGTTTTTTTAAGAACAGCTCTTTCAGTATCCTACTTGTCGGCAGTGGCTGACCGTTTTGGTATCTGGGGCGCACCCGGTAGCAAATCAGTAAGCTGGGGAAATTGGGACAATTTTCTGGCGTACTCCAATTCAGTCAATTCCTTTGCCTCTCCTGCAATAGGAACATTTTTGGCCTATGTAGCGACTGCTTTAGAAATACTATTGCCCGTATTGCTGCTTATCGGTTACAAGTTAAAATGGGTTTCCCTGTTTTCCGGAGTACTGCTTTTGGGTTTTGCAACGGCCATGACCATGAGTTTCGGATTAAAAGCTCCTTTGGACTATTCTGTATTCACAGGAGCGGCAGCTTCTTTTCTTTTGAGCACTTTGGATAGCTACAAATACAGTTTGGATTGTTTTTTAGCGAAAAACAAAGACGCATAACTTAACATAGCGGAAGCGCTAAAATGAGTATTTTTGTAAGTGGAGCAGCCCATATAGCCGCTTTGCAAGAATTGAGTTATGAGTTTCCTTGACGATAAAAAATTAGACAATCCCGTTTGGCATTCGGTATCCGAAAGTCATCGGGATTTTGCAATTGATTATAAAAATATAAAGTTTTACCATCCGGATTATTGCCCGTTTGGAGGTTTTGAAATCTCAAATGATACTTCAGATAGTATTGATGCCTATTCCTTGTTGGTAGATAGTTTTTTTGTTGTAGGAGAAAAACCCGTGTTGTCGGACAAACTGCTGCTGAAAAACGAGCTGATTTGCGCACAAATGATTGTTTCGGGTAAAATCCAAATGGAGTACAAGAATACAATTGTGCTATTGACACAAAAACACACCAAAGCCTTATTTGATTTAGTCAATCTTGTACAGCCGGGTTATTTTAAAGAGAAAACCGCCCTGCTAGGAAATTATTACGGAATCTTTGAAGAAGGCGAATTGATAGCCGTAACCGGTGAACGTATGAAAATGGATGATTTTGTAGAAATCAGTGCTGTTGTCACACATCCGGAACATACAGGAAAAGGCTTGGCAAAACAATTGGTCGCACATACAACCAATACAATAATTGAACAAGGAAAGACGCCTTACCTTCATGTTGTTGAAAGTAATCTAGGCGCTATAAAACTTTATGAAAAACTCGGTTTCACAACAAGACGGAAAATTAGTTTCTGGCATATTGCAAAATTGACAACATAAACCCATCATCTATTGCTATGATTTCTTTACACGATTTTATAACCGATTTCGATCTGGATTTTCCCTCTCAAGCAAATCTATTGCCTTGGGAAATAACCAATAATCTCAAAGAAATCTTGTATGGAATAATTTCAGACTTAGGCGATGAATATGAAATACAGGACGGGGTTGCCATTCACAAGACAGCAACAATAGAAAACGGAGTTGTTTTGAAACAGCCTGCAATAATCGGTAAAGATTGTTTTGTTGGAGCGAACGCTTATTTTAGAGAAGGCGTTTTTCTTGGCAAATCGGTTAAGATTGGCCCTGGATGTGAAATCAAGAACAGTATTATCAGTTCTGGAACGGCTATTGCGCATTTCAATTATGTTGGCAATAGTATCGTAGGAAACAATGTCAATTTCGAAGCGGGTTCAATCGCTGCCAATCATTACAATGAAAGGGCAATCAAAAATATATCTGTTCTTTATAGGGGACAGATCATCGACACAAAATCAGATAAATTTGGCTCGTTAATTGGAGATGATTCCAGAATAGGAGCCAATGCCGTATTATCGCCTGGAACGATATTAGAGAAAAATTCAGTCGTAAAAAGACTGGAATTGATAGAACAATATAAAATATAATGCAGTAGGAAAAATGATACTGAAAAATAAAATAGGAAGAATAACCATAGCAATAATGACAATCGTCTTATTATTGGTGACTATAAGACTGTCTGGACATAAACACTCGCTTGGTATTTTGGTACTGGCACTCTTCGGCTTTTATTTTGTGGCTTTTTAGATTGGAGCCATCCTAAAAGCAACCGAGGTTATAAGCAAGCCTCTTTTTTATGTTTTTATAGCGGTGTTATTCACTTCGTTCTCCTTGTTTTTCGTCTATCACCATAGCTATGACAGCCATAACGAAACCAGAAGCTTATTTTGTGGCTTTAACGGAGAATAATTTCTAATCACAGAACTTATAAGCAGTCGATAATTCATTCCTTTTCCCGGTTGGCACTATCTCATGCTTTTGGAATTTTTTTCCGGCTAAAACATCATTCAGGAAATTTAAAATAGTGTGGTGTTCTTTTTCAAAAAGATAACCGCTGTATTCATGTCCACCGCCGCAAAATGTATAAAGCGTTCCGGATTCATTCAGGTTTACAATATGGTTATAGATAGAATAAGAGCCAAAAAGCATTAACCATCCGGAAGCATCAGTTTTGCAATAATGATGCGGTGCTGTGCCATAAGGAACGGTCTTATCTCCGTTGCCGTGGAAGAAAAACATAGGAATCACGTTTGTTTTCGTAATAAGATTTAAGTCCATGATGGCTCCTGCGCCAGACACAAGTCCGGCATATTTAAATCCGGCAGGAAGCGAATTATCATACAGATTCATTGTTTTAAAATCCCAAAAGGCAGCATGGAGTACGGTTTCGGCTCCGGCACTAGATCCGGCAATAAATATTTTTGAAGTATCGATTCCATATTTTTCGCTGTTTTTGATAAAAAAAGAAGTCGCCAGCCATAAATCGTTTACGGCATATTGAAATGCCTTGATTTTTTCAGAAAGAACACCATCACAACTAAACTTTTTGCCTTTGGCATACAGAGTATAGGTTATCGTAGCGCTTGCATAACCGTTTTGAGCCATATAATTGCAAAGGCTATGGCCTGACTGTCTTTCGCCTCCTGAAAATCCGCCACCATGCACATATAAAAGTAACGGGAGCTTTTTGCCGGAAGTTTTTGCCGGCAGGAAGAGATCCAAATCCAGTTTCAGTGTGTCATTCTGGAAATAAGTCAATGTGGTCATCTTTTGTGCGCTTCCTTGATAGAAAGACAGCAGAAATAACAAGGCAATTAGGAAATTTTTCATTGTAATAGGGTAAAGCAGTATAGGTATTGGTTGAAATAGGAAATCTATTTCGGGATTATTCCCAGCTCTTATATGGATGATGGCTCAAAAACGCATTATAATAACGCTCGTCGTTTGTAACTTCATTGCCTAGCCAATCGGGTTTTTCAAAAGATTCGTCTTCAGATTTCAATTCAATTTCGGCAATAACCAAACCTTCATTTTCGCCAAAAAACTCATCTACTTCAAAAATATGACTTCCAGATTGCACCTCATAGCGTATTTTGTCAATAACACCCTTTTCGCAAAGCTGGATGAGATGTTTGGCCTCGATAAGCGGAATTTCAGTTTCCCACTCAAAACGAGAAACTCCAGATTCGTTTCCTTTTCCTTTAATGGTAAGAAAACCACTTTCTCCTTTAATTCTGATGCGGACTGTTCTTTCCGGATGACTGTTGAGATAGCCTTGGGCAATATGATTTTTGGTAAAAGCAAGTGATTTAAACTGGTCAGATTTGACTAGGAATTTTCTTTCTATCTCAAGCATGGTCTATCTTTTTATCAACGAAGTTACAATAAATGCGCTTCTATTTGTATTTTTACGTTGAAAGCTTAAGTTAAAACTCCATGAAAATTAGAAAATCGAAGCCAAAAATCTCCATTGCCTCTTTTTTGAAGCATTATTTTGATGAAAACCAGCTATGGAAGCTGGCAAATGATGAAATTGAATTGCTGGTACAGCTGGTGAGTATTATACGGCCAAAAAAGCCTAAAGCAGTTCAGGTTGTCGATATTCAGAAATTGCTGGAATTCCTCCAGAAAAATGATTTCATACGACTGCAATTTTCTTACTATGTAAAAGAACTGCTCCACAACAAAAAATTCAATAAATTCCTTTCCGACGCGGGAATTCTCCGTGACGTTGATTTTATATTTGAAGTCCGAAAAAGGATTTTCTCCAAATTGCTGCCTTACCAACCGAATAAAGATTCGTTGGAATATATTTTAAATCAGGTTTTTTATTTGCCAACCGACACGATTTGGGTAAACAAAATCCCGATTTTACAAATTGAAGAACTCCATGATCTGTTGCTTTTTAAGCCGATTTATGATACTGTAGAAGAAAAATCGGTATTGTCTGAAATGCTGCTTTCTATGAGCATTATTACACAGCGCATCAGCGGTCGTGCTATGGAAACAGATGTCATAAAAATGGTTCCGGAATATGATAATCTTGAAAGCCCTTTTGCTGCTTTTGAAAAAGAACTTCATCAGATTGATGATACGATCAGAAATGGGGAAAGCAATCATTTTATTACTTCTTCAGACCTCTATTACAAACAGCTATTGATATTGCATAAACAATGCAATGATTTTGTAGAAAAAGCTTTTGCCAATTCCTCAAAATATGGCATTTCGCTTCGTGTAAACCAAAATTTGCTCAGAATACGCCAGCAGCTTTACCGACTAAAAGTGCTGATTCCGCTTTTGGTTGTTGACAGGGAGGAGAACAAAAAAAATAACGGCATACAACTCGCCCTTAAGCTGATAAGATACAACTGCTATAAAAATGATATCAGAGACCTGGTAAACGAAAGTACGCAGCTGTTGTCGTATGAAGTTACCCAACATACTGCAAAAACGGGAGAAAAGTATATTACAGAAACGCGACAGGAATATTTCAAGATGTTCAGGGCGGCTTTGGGCGGCGGACTGATTGTTGGTATTTTATGTATCATAAAAGTAATGCTGGGCAAGGTAGAGACCAGTGGTTTTGGGCATGCTTTTTTATATAGCATGAATTATTCGATTGGATTTATCGCTATTTATCTCTGCGGATTTACACTGGCCACAAAACAGCCAGCCATGACGGCATCGGCATTGATTAGGGCTTTGGAACAAGGGATGAAAAAACAAGGGAATTCTTCTGAAAAGCATCAGGCGTTCGCGGTGTTTTTTGCACGAGTTTTCAGATCGCAGTTTATTGCTTTTGTAGGGAATGTTATCATGGCATTTCCGGTTGCGCTATTGGGAATCTGGTTGATTGATTATGCCTTTGAATACAATATAGCCGCTTCTAAATGGACAAAATTGCTAACAGATATAAGTCCGGTTCATTCGCCGGCCATTTTCCATGCAGCCATTGCCGGAGTATTTCTTTTTCTTTCTGGTATTATTTCCGGAAGTATTGCCAATAGAGACAAACACCATCAGGTGTATTACAGAATACAGGAACATCCGGTGCTGAAAATGACTTTTGGCAGGCAAAAGACAAAAAAACTCGCTGATATTTATGAAAAGAAATGGGCGGGCATTATCTCAAACTTCTGGTTTGGGGTTTTTATGGGCTCAACAGCCTCTATTGGGTTGTTTTTTGGATTAAATCTGGATATCAGGCACATTACTTTTGTGAGTGGAAATTTAGCTTTAGGACTTTATGGAGCCGATTTTATGGTAGCTTTGTCATTAGTAACCTGGTGCGTCATAGGTATTGGAGTTATTGGATTGGTCAACTTCTTAGTGAGTTTTGCATTGTCTTTAGGGTTGGCTTTCCGTTCCAGAAATATTCCGTTGCGTGAAATTCGATTTGTTATCTCGTCAATCTGGAAACATTTCAAGAAGAAACCGATGAGTTTCTTTTTCCCATCTGAAAGTAAGATAAAAACACAGGTTGAAGAAGAGTACCTGACTTCTGACACAAAAAAATAAAAGATGATTATTAGAGAGTATACCGATTCTGACAAACACAGATTATTGGAACTGTTAAAGCTGAATACGCCAGAATTCTTTTCTCCAAATGAAGAAAAGGATCTGTTGTATTATTTAGATAATGAAGCGGATAACTATTTTGTTCTCGTTATGGAAGACAAGGTTGTTGGATGTGGAGGTTTTAATCTGACAGAAGATGGCAAAACGGCAAAAATATCATGGGATATCTTCGATCCATCCTATCAAGGAAAAGGATTAGGTAGCGCTTTGACCCAATTCAGAATTGAAAAGATAAAAGAAAATAAAGAGATTAAGACTTTATCAGTCAGAACATCACAGCTGGTTTATCCGTTTTATGAAAAATTTGGACTTCAACTCAGAGAAGTTGTCAAAGATTTCTGGGATGAAGGCTTTGATTTGTATCGATTGGATTGTGATATAGAGTCAATCTGATATATTGGCAGTTGGGATTATGGAGGAGCAGGAACATATTCAGAATTGTAAAATCATCCATGTTGATATGGATGCCTTTTATGCTTCTGTAGAACAGATGGATAATCCTGAATTGAGAGGGAAACCTATTGCTGTTGGCGGTGGTGGAAGCAGAGGTGTTGTAGCTGCTGCAAGTTATGAAGCCCGAAAGTTTGGCGTACGAAGCGCCATAAGTGGTTATCAGGCTAAAAAAAACTGTCCCGACCTGATATTTGTAAGGCCAAGGTTTGAACGTTATAGGGAAATCTCTGAAAAGATACGCCAGATTTTTTTTGATTATACAGATCTTGTCGAGCCGCTTTCTCTTGACGAGGCCTATCTGGATGTTACCGTAAATAAAAAAGGCAATCCCAGTGCGACATTAATCGCCCAGGAAATCCGCAAAAGGATATTGGATGAAGTAGGGTTGACAGCATCTGCTGGAATTTCCATAAATAAATTTATTGCCAAGGTAGCTTCTGATTTTAATAAGCCCAACGGACAAAAAACAGTCAATCCTGATGAAGTCCTGACTTTTCTGGAAGAACTCCCGATACGGAAATTCTATGGAGTTGGTAAAGTGACTACAGAAAAGATGTATCAGTTAGGAATCTTTACAGGAAAAGACCTAAAGGAAAAACCGGTTGACTTCCTGATCAAGCATTTTGGAAAATCCGGAGCCTTTTATTATGCCGTTGTTCGAGGCATTCATAATAGTGCCGTAAAGCCGGAACGCATAGCGAAATCCGTAGGTGCAGAGCATACGTTTCATGAAAACCTGACTTCGGAAATTTTTATGATGGAACGTCTGGAAGCGATTGCGGCGATTTTAGAGCGAAGATTAAAGAAATATGATATTTCCGGTAAGACGG
Organism: Flavobacterium microcysteis; assembly: GCF_006385255.1. GTDB lineage: Bacteria > Bacteroidota > Bacteroidia > Flavobacteriales > Flavobacteriaceae > Flavobacterium > Flavobacterium microcysteis. The sequence continues at coordinate 20,814 of NZ_VFJE01000045.1, read as the reverse complement.
TTACGTTAAAGATAAAATACAGTGATTTTTCATTGCAAACCCGAAGCAAGACAATGCCTTACTTTATTTCTGACAAAAGCCTGATTCTGGATGTCGCCAAAGAATTGTTATACCAGGAAAAAATGAAAGATTCTGTTCGCCTGCTTGGAATTTCGCTTGGAAATTTAAACACAGAAGTAAAAAAGACAGTGGCCGTTCAGTTGAAGTTTGACTTTTAATTTTTTGATTTTTGATTTAAGATTTTTGACTTCCGAGATCTAAAATCCCAAATCCCAAATCTAAAATCCTAAATTTAAAATCCTAAATCTAAAATCTTAAATCTTAAATCTTAAATCAAAAATCTTAAATCAAAAACAGGTTTCCATCAAAGATTTATATTTGCTAAAATTATCACCATGTTAGAGTTAAACAAATATGAAAATGCACAAATGGAACATTCTGCCACGCAGGATGATATTCCTATGCCTTTGTATTCCTGGGATTTTTTTGGAGATTATTTGGAGCAGCTAAAGATTTCACTTTCTGATTTGTCAAAATTAAAGACGCTTTCAAAATCAAATCAATGGAGGTTTAATTGGAATTTTGAAGAAGAGCTGCGAAAAGACCATGTAGTGGTTGTGACAGACAATCTTTTGAATATCGTATTTGCTTCAGAAAATATTATTGGGATGACAGGCTATGCTACAAAAGAAGTGCTTGGAAAAAGCCCAAAATTGTTTCAGGGAACTAAAACTTCTAAAAATGACCTCAGGTTTATTCGTGAAGCCATTGATGCTAAAATTCCTTTTGAAAAGACAATTGTCAATTACAAGAAAAATGGTGAAACCTATTCTTGTCATATTAAAGCCTTTCCTGTTTTCAATCGCAAAAAACAGGTTGTGAATTTTATTGCATTTGAAAAAGCAGCTTAAAATTTCTTGTTATAAGCCGTTTTTTTCTTTTCAAGTCTCCTTAGTTTAATTTTTCCTAAAACATTTTTCTTTGTGTCTCTGAGCCTTTGCGAGCGAAATTTTCACGCAAAGGCGCAGAGACGCAAGGCTTATGTATGAAAATTCCTTTGTAAATAAACGACTGGTTTAATCGTTAAAGTTTTTCTCCCCTGAAAAAAAGGGGAAATTTCCCCTTGTCTCGTTTATGCCATCAGTATAGCTTTGTAACATAATCACAGGCATTGGGAATTTACATGAATTGCACAAGTTCTTCCCAAACAATGTGTCGTTGAATTATAATGGGGGTGTATGACTTTTTGCAAACAGGGTTAGTGGCTGTTCTGCAAAAGTCATCTGGAAAAAAAAAGGTTTGACGAAAGTCAAACCTTTTTTGATTTTAATAGTTTTTTATTTTTAGTTTCTGCTCGAAAGCTTAGAAAGCAATCTTAGAAATTCAATATAAAGCCATACTAGCGTAATCATTAATCCCATAGCTCCAAACCATTCCATGTATTTAGGCTGGCGGTTTTTTGCTCCTTTTTCGATCAGGTCAAAATCCAGGAATAAATTCAAAGCAGCAATAATAATTACAACAACGCTGATTCCGATACTCATTGGTGAATTACCATAATGTACAGGAACAAAACTGGTAAACATAGCAAGCAGCCAGGAAATAAGATAGTAGGTAGCAATAGCTAATGTAGCAGCAATAACTACAGATTTGAATTGCTCGTTTACTTTTACAATCTGATATTTATAGAGACCAAAGCACACTAAAAACGTTACTAACGTAGCGCCAACAGCTTTGATTACAATTCCAGGATACATAGCTTCAAATACAGCCGAAATACCTCCAATAAATAATCCTTCAACTAAAGCATAAGCCGGAGCCAAATACGGAGAATATTGCGGTCTGAATGATGAAATTAAGACAAGTACGAACCCAATGATTGCTCCTCCAATTGCAAAAGGAAGCGGGTTAAAACCATTAAAAGCCATCCACCATGTTAAAGAAGCAGTAGCAGTTAATAGCAAAAGCATAAAGAAGCTCTTGTTGATGGTTCCTGAAACAGTCATTTCCTGACCGTAATCAATTAAAGTGTTGTTTTCGTCATGGCTATAAGAATGAACAGTCGGTTTGCTGAAATTCTTGTTACCTAAAAATGGATTATTTGACTTAAAATTCATGATTTTTTGTTTTAATATCAGCCCAAATATAATTTTTTCTTTTCTATTTTCCCGGTTACAGCAATAAAAAATCCGTTAGGGCTGCTAACGGATTTGATTTTTATCTTGTTTCCTGTCTATTCTATTTCAGAAACTCTCAACGTGTTTACCATACCTTTATCGACTACCGGCATTGCGGCAAGATTGATAAGGAAATCGCCTTTGTCAACAAATCCTTTTTCTCTTGCGATTTCGTTGACATCCGTAACGGTATCATCCGTACTCACAAACTTGTCATAATAGAATGAATTTACGCCCCACAAAAGATTCAATTGCGTCAGGATCTTTTTGTTCGATGTAAAGACCAAAATATGGGATTGTGGTCTCCAAGCCGAAATCTGGAAAGCTGTATAACCACTATTGGTTAGCGTACAGATTGCTTTCGCCTTAATTACGTTGGCCATCAAAGCCGCATGATGACAGATGGATTTCGTAATAAAACGTTTCGTTCTGATTTGTGGCGTATTTTGAGGTACTTGAATTAGTGGAGAATCTTCCACGGCTTCAATAATCTGTGTCATTTTTTCAATTACCTGTACCGGATAGTTTCCTACAGAAGTTTCTCCTGAAAGCATAACGGCGTCAGCACCATCCATTACAGAATTGGCTACGTCGTTTACTTCGGCACGGGTAGGCGTAAGGCTTGTAATCATTGTTTCCATCATTTGAGTAGCAATAATTACAGGGATACGGGCCGTTTTAGCTCTGTGGACTAATTTTTTCTGGATTAAAGGTACTTCTTGTGCTGGAATTTCAACACCAAGGTCACCTCTGGCTACCATCAAACCGTCGCAAAAAGCAACAATCTTATCTATATTTTCAACACCTTCCGGCTTTTCGATTTTAGCAATAATCGGAATTTTATGTCCTGAGTTTTTAGAAATCAGGTCTTGCAGTTCCTGAAGATCTTCTGCTGTTCTTACAAAAGAAAGTGCAATCCAATCCACCTGATTTTCTATAGCAAAAAGAGCATCCTTAATGTCTTTTTGTGTCAAGGCAGGTAAAGAAACTTTAGTATTTGGAAGGTTTACACCTTTTTTAGATTTTAGAGGTCCGCCTTGAATAACTCGGCAAACTACTTCTGAAACACCATTGGTTTCAATGGCTTCAAACATTAATTTTCCGTCGTCAAGAAGGATTTTTTCTCCTGGGTTTACATCGGCAGGGAATTGTTTATAGTTCATGTAGACTCTGTCGGCTGTTCCAGGAACATCTTCGGCAGTCTGGAATGTAATGATATCTCCTTTGCTGACAACGACATCTTCTTTCATCACTCCAACACGGAGCTTAGGACCTTGAAGGTCGGCTAAAATAGCGGTATTATATCCAAATTCATCATTCAGTTCGCGGATCATATCTATTCGGGCTCTCACATCGGTGTAATCTGCATGGGAAAAGTTAATCCTAAATACATTTACTCCAGCATCGATCATGTCTTTAAGGACATCTTTGGTGCTGCAGGCGGGGCCTAATGTAGCTACGATCTTTGTTTTTTTTCTTGTCGACATTATTAGAAAATTAAGTTGTTTTTAGATTTTATATTGTCTGGAATCACTTCATAGACAGTAGTGATCCATTCGATTTTATTTAATTGTTGTACAATCTCTTCGATTTCAAAAGTGCTGCAGTTGTTTTCTATCTTCAAAAAGTAGTCCACTTTTTTGAGTTCAGGAAGGAGATATACTTTAGTGGCAATTTCTACATTTTCGTCTAAAAAGAGATCCTGTTTACCGCTTTTTTTATGGGTAATAATCTCATTTTTGTTTTGAACCAGACTCCATTGGATGTCTTTTGACGTATCATCATAGCTGAATTTTGTAAACGCAGCTTCTCCTTCTTTGGTCGTAATGCCAATCTCGTCATTGCTTCGACTTAGGAGAATAGGTAATTGCTGATTGATGAAGAAAGCCAATCTGAAATCTTCTAATGAAGTGTGGATAGCAATAAGCTCATAATCAACCTCATCAAATTCGTCAAGATGTAACTTATGGATGCCCATATTGAATTTAAATAAGTCGTAAATATAGCTATATTTGATGAGGAATTATATAAAATACAATTAGGTTAACGTTAATTTATCAACGAAAACGATATAGTTTTAAGATATTTCTAACTATTTGCTGTTTATTTTTTCCTGAAAAGCAAAGTAGGCTCTTTGGGAAGCTTTTTCTTCGGCTTTCTTTTTTGAAGTTGCTCTGGCTTTGGCTACTACTTTATGGTCAATACTTAGCTTGACCCCAAAGAAACGCTGGCCGTCAATGCCATTGTCTTCATAAACATCATAATGGAATGCTTTTTTTTCTTTCTGGCACCATTCAATAAGCAAGCTTTTGTAGCTGATGACTTTACCTTCGAGTTTGGCAATATCTACATAAGGAGAGATGACTCTTTTTTTGATGAATTTTTCGCAATAATTATAGCCTTTATCAAGATAGATGGCTCCTATAAGTGCCTCGAATATATTTCCGTGTATGTTTTCTCCAAAATGTTGGGCAGGTACTTTGCTTTCGATAAAACGAATCAGGTTGAGGTCACGACCAAGCTCGTTCAGGTGCTCACGGCTTACTATTTTAGAACGCATTTTTGTAAGATATCCTTCGTCTCCTGAAGGAACCTGATTGAATAAGTGAGCGGCAATTACAGAGCTCAGCATAGCATCACCCAAAAATTCCAGGCGTTCGTAGTTAATCTGATTTCCGTCGGCATCTAGCTTGTTGGAAGAACGATGCGTGAAAGCTCTTCGGTAACACTCCAGATTGACAGGTTTGAAACCTAGTATTTTATTGATATCACTAAAAAAAATCCCGTCTTCATGAGAACGGGAATTTGGAAATATTTTTCTGATGATGTTCATCCGAATATTATAGTTCTAGTTTTTTAACCAAAACGCAAGCATTGTGTCCACCAAAACCGAAAGTATTACTCATTACTACTTTCATGTCTCTTTTTTGAGCCTTATTGAATGTGAAATTCAATTTTGGGTCAATGTTTTCATCATCCGTAAAGTGGTTGATGGTTGGAGGAACGATACCGTGTTTGATCGATAAGATAGAAGAAATTGCTTCGATAGCTCCAGCAGCTCCTAATAAGTGTCCTGTCATCGATTTGGTAGCATTCAAATTCAAAGTATAAGCATGCTCGCCAAATACGTGCTGAATAGCTTTAGATTCAGCGATATCTCCAAGTGGAGTAGAAGTTCCGTGCATGTTAACGCCATCTACATCTTCCGGTCTTAGACCAGCATCTCTAAGGCAGTTAAGCATTACGTTTTTAGCGCCTAATCCTTCCGGATGCGGTGCTGTGATATGATGTGCGTCAGCAGACATTCCGCCACCGCCTATTTCGCAATATATTGTAGCGCCACGGGCAATAGCGTGCTCGTATTCTTCAAGAACCAAAGCTCCCGCTCCTTCGCCTAAAACAAATCCTTCACGGTCTTTGTCCATTGGTCTTGAAGCTGTTTTTGGGTCGTCATTACGAGTTGAAAGCGCATGCATAGCGTTAAATCCACCCATACCTGCAATAGTCACAGCGGCTTCAGAACCTCCGGTAACCATTACATCAGCATGATTCAGACGGATGTAATTGAAAGCATCAATAAGCGCATTGGTAGAGGAAGCACACGCAGAAACTGTCGTGAAGTTAGGTCCTCTGAAGCCATATTTGATAGAAATATGTCCGCCAGCGATATCAGCAATCATTTTTGGTATAAAGAAAGGATTGAATTTCGGAATGCCGCTTCCTTTTGTAAAGTCCATAACTTCCTGTTGGAAAGTTTCAAGACCTCCGATTCCAGAACCCCAAATTACACCGACTCTGTCTTTGTCTAATTTGTCAAGGTCGAAATTGGCATCTTTTACAGCCTCGTCAGACGATACTATGGCATATTGTGCATAACGATCCATCTTACGAGCTTCCTTGCGGTCTATAAAATCTTCTGCATTAAAGTTTTTCAGCTCGCATGCAAATTTAGTTTTGAAATGAGTGGTATCAAAATAAGTTATAGGAGCAGCACCGCTAACACCATTGATAAGTCCATTCCAATATTCCTGAACGGTATTTCCAATGGGTGTCAAGGCACCTAAACCAGTTACTACGACTCTTCGTAATTTCATACTTATAATTTTATAGTTATAAATTTATATAAAAAATACCCATGCTTTCTTCTTAGTCATAAAAAAGAGACAGGGGTATTGCATAATATCTTAATGATTGAAAGCAATCAAATTGAATCTTTTGTAAAAATAATAACTCCCGTGGATTCTCAAGGAAAACACGGGATGTCAATTGTTATTATTTTTTTGCTTCTTCTATGTAAGAAATTGCTTGACCTACAGTAGCAATGTTTTCAGCCTGGTCGTCTGGAATTTGGATGTCAAATTCTTTTTCGAATTCCATAATAAGCTCAACAGTGTCTAATGAATCAGCTCCTAAATCATTTGTGAAGCTAGCTTCTGTTACAACTTCGTTTTCGTCAACGCCTAATTTGTCTACGATAATCGCCTTAACTCTTGATGCAATGTCTGACATAATCTTTTAATTTTTGAATTTAATTGTTGGCAAAAATAAAAAACTTTATTTTAAAACAACGTTTTAGTTGATAAATGTGAGTACTAATTTAAAAAAAATATTTCACAAAGGCTTCCAAAATACATTTAATATCATTTATTATTCTTTTTTTTGTGCCATAATTAATGACGTTTCCATGAAAAAAATCATCCTGTTTGCTTCGGGTTCCGGTTCCAATGCCGAAAACATTATTCGCTATTTTCAGGATAAAAAAACGGCTGAAACTGTGGCGGTTTTTTCAAACAATCCCAATGCTCAAGTTTTAGATAAAGCCCAAAAATTAGGAGTGCCTGGTTATGTGTTTACAAAAGAGGAACTCAATTCCGGTAAAGTATTGGAACAAGTGCTGGCGGTGAACCCAGATTTGATTGTATTGGCCGGGTTCTTATGGAAATTTCCAACTGATATAGTAGCAAAATACCCCAATAAAATCATTAATATCCATCCTGCACTGCTACCGAAATACGGCGGAAAAGGGATGTATGGCATGAATGTGCACAGAGCAATTTTAGAGAATAAGGAATCGCATTCGGGAATTAGTATTCATTACGTAAATGAAAACTATGACGAAGGTGCCATGATTTTTCAGGCTGAAGTTGCGGTAGATGTCTGTGTAACTCCCGAAGAAATAGCGCTAAAAGTGCAGGAATTGGAACATTTGCATTTTCCTCAAATAATTGACAAACTTTTACAGTCGTAAATATGAAATACCTATGGCTTTTGATTTTGGTTTGCCTTACAGGTTGCGGAAACCAAAATAAGGCTCAGGTTACATGTAGTGAAGATTTCGATTTGTTTTTTGAAAAATTCACAAACGATAGCCTGTTCCAAAAAAAGCATGTGGATTTTCCGATTATGGAATACTATACCGATGAGGATTTTCCGCTTGATATGATGGAAACGATGACGGATGAAGATACTTTTGAAATTATCCATTTTGATAAGAATGCCAAAAACGGCAATAAACCGTATGAAATTAATATAGACAAAAAAACAGATAGCGTTTTTTGCTATAAAAAGGGCATAAATAACGATATTAATATTAAGTATACCTTTGTCTGTAAAATGGATTCCTGGTTTTTGGTTGAGATAACGGATACCACCGATTAAAAAAAATACTATGCACCAAGTACATATTTATACCGATGGCGCTGCCAAAGGAAACCCCGGACCTGGCGGTTATGGCGTGGTGATGGAATGGGTAGGCAAGCCCTATAAAAAGGAATTCTATGAAGGTTTCCGTCACACAACCAATAACAGAATGGAACTTCTGGCAGTTATTGTAGGCTTGGAAAAACTAAAACTCCCAAACACCAAAGTCTTGGTTATTTCCGATTCTAAATATGTCGTCGATTCTGTCTCCAAAGGCTGGGTTTTTGGCTGGGAAAAGAAAGGCTACAAAGACAAGAAGAATCCGGATTTATGGAAACGCTTCCTTATTATATATAGAAAACACCAGGTCGATTTCAAATGGATAAAAGGTCATAACAACCATCCACAAAACGAACGCTGTGATCAATTAGCGGTTATGGCATCGGGATTGCCTAATTTGTCTGTGGATGCTTTTTATGAGAGGGAAGAGAAGGGGTTGTTGTAAAGTTATTGCTATTTGCCCAAGTCGTATAATTTAACTGATGGATATAATGAATGATTCAATTAAATATACTTGTGAATGTTGTGGAGAAACACATGAAAATTGGCCAGCGTTAACATTTATTTCGCCTGATAATTACGATTGTCTTTCACCGTACGATAAGGAGAATATTGCCGAACTAAAAAGTGATACATGTGTAATCAGTCACTCAAATCAAACAGATAGATTTATTCGTTGTACAATGACGCAAATGGTTAATGACCATTGTGAGGATTTAGAATATGGCCTTTGGGTTTCTTTAAGCGAGAAAAGTTTCCAAGACTATATCGAGAACTTTGATAATGAAAATCATGAAGTGCAATATTTTGGTTGGCTTTGTAATGACATACCTGAATATGAATTCTCCGAAAGTATTCCAACAACAGTTCTAACAAAAAAAAGAAACCAAAGACCTGAAGTTTTTCCTCATGAGAGTTTTGATCATCCATTTGTAAAAGATTATTATAATGGAATAAGTAAAAAAGAAGCTGAAACGAGAATTAAAATGATGCTTCGAAAAACGGAAGACAATAAACCAGTCTTAAATTTGAAAAAGATTTGGTGGAAATTTTGGCGATAAAGAGGATTAGTACTTACTTAATCTGTTGTTACCTAAACGAGTTCCTATACATTACTTCTAAAACACTCTTAATCATATTTAGATTTGTATTTCCATCAGTTTTTTTTAAACTTATATTTCCATGAGAAAAGTATTTAGCAATTATTTCTCCGTCTTTTTTTACAAACATTAAGTAAAAAGCGTCATTTGAAATATATTCATCACATTCTTCGCAATAGTACTTTTTCCTAATAGAATTTATGCTGTTTGAAATCAACTGGATATCAGAGTTTTTCAAGTCGACCTCATTTTTATATGACGAGTTGCTATTATAGCAGAAAAATTTATCATCAACTTTTTTTACTAAAGTATATTTTCCGTATTTCATATTAGGAAGAAATTGACACAAAAGGACTCCTGTTCTATGGGTTTCAAAATCTTTGATTTTATTTTTAAATAAATTAGTTGTGTCTATGTTTTTGAATAAACTATCAAATGCTATTTCATTTTCGGTTTCTAGAACTTTACAGTTATTGTCTTTTTTTACTGTTTTTTGGCTGTGGCAGGAAACTACAAAATTATTGTGAATATTAAAATTATTCTTTTCATCGTTTTACAGGCTTAATTTCGTCTGGAACTTATACTGCGAAATATAATCAATTTCCTTTGGTTCCATTAGTAAATAATAGGATGGCATCCAGGATAATGAGCTTCCGTGTCTGGTCGCTCCAAAACACGCTTTAGCTGTTCAAAGGTAAGGACGATTATTTTACCCATAATCTTAGTTTTTTAATATATCCCAATCATCACCCTGTAAACCTTCTTTGGCCATATAGAATAATCCAGCTTTAAACATATCATAAGCGGTTATGTCTATACGGTCGTACTCAAAGAATTTCTTAATATCGTTGCACGCTTGCGGTTCAAGTTTTTTGTTCTCAATGTAAAGTGTAAAATGATTGTGATATCCTTTTCGATTGGTGAATGGTTCGGTAGTAAAGAACATCCTTATTTTAGTATCATCACCATATTTTTCCGTTAATTCTTCATTAAGCTGGTGCATAAGCCTAAAGCATGATTTCTTATTACGTTCCGCTTGGTAAGCAACCATAATGAAGAAACTCCAATCCATATCCCAGAAGGTTCTGGGTAAAGTATCTTTATCAGCCAAACAGGTGATGAGGTTTCTAAGTGATTTGTTTTCCAGTTGAGCAGTTTTCAATTCATCAAACAAAGCTTCACTATCAAAGTACTTTGCGTGTGTACTCGGAACCAATCTTTTACTATTCTTTAGTTTGGTCTCTTGCCAAAACTCTTGATTCTTTTTGTAGAATCGATAAAGTGTACTTCTGCTAATCCCAGCAGTAATAACAAACTCATTAACTTTTTCATATACCATTTTTCTTTACTGGTTAAATTCTTATTATTAGATACAAGAAATCCATACAAGGGTTTTACTCAAGCATCTATATTATAAATAGTCTCAACTTTTGGAAAGTGTAGATTTTCTGCAACATTTTTTGAAAAATATTTTTTAGGCATTGTGTCCAGGCTGACACAGTTCAGAAATATACCCGCAATTGTGTCCGAAATTTGTCCGAAACATTATATGCCATAGTTGGCTAATGACGAAATTGGCTTTGTAAGAGCGGAAACGCGAAAGCTCTAATCTGTTTCGCGTTGAGGTTTTCGAGCGTTGGAGGTAGGTAGGTGTCGACCTTTATGGTTTCCGACTGTACGTGCTAATCAGCTACACGCAAAAGCTATGCAAATGCTGGGGTTGAAACTGGCTTAACCGTTCCAGTAGATACAAAAAGTTTTACTGTCGTTAGCGGCTGGTAATTGCAAAGAGGGCATAACGAGAAATTCCATTTATGGTCTCAAATTGGGTATAAAAGGAAATCCCTCGCCAAGTCAGCGAGGGATTTAATAGAATTCTTAATATTGAATTTATCGTTTATTCCATTTATATAATGCGTAATTTATCAATAGCAAACCCGCAAATACATACAATAAAATCAATATTATGTTTGAGAATAATAAATGTGCTATCCTAGAGAATATATAAAGGATAATTAGAATCCCTACTATAAAAACATTGATTAGATATATTTTCTTTTTCATAACTACGTAGCTAATTTTACCATCTTCGCATCGGAATAATAATCAATTTTAGAATTTGGTAATTCGTTTTTAATTTGATATACTAAATCTATTCCTTCATTATCGAGAATTTCAACTTTTGCACCATCAGAATAATCATTATAAAATTCGGCTTCATATTTTAAAACCCAGTCTTTTATTTTTTTTTGTAGCGCAGAAGATATTCCTAATTCTGATAACTCAATGTAACCTCCATTTTGACCATCGCGAATTCCTGTTCCGTTCAGATAGCCATCTAAAATTAGATATTTCATAATTAATTATTTTGTAGGTCTAAAAAATCTGTGGTCAATAACATTTTTACTATTCACACCAATTTCAAAAACACCATTTTTCCCATTCATAGTACCAGGTAATTGATATATATTATAACCGTTAGATTTTGGAATGGCAGTTGTTTCTAATATATGTTTATCAAAGCTGTAAGGGAAATTATGGCTAACAGGGTCTTCAACTCCTCTTTGTCTTACCCTTGGGGCGTATGTGTATTGAATAGCTTTTTCTTAAGCTCCTAATGAACCACCTGGACCTTCTTTACCTCCTTTTCCTCCTCGCGGCATTAACAAGATACTTAAATCTGAAATAGTGACAGGGTCATCAGCTAAACTTGTCCCTAACCTTTGCAAATAATTTTTATCCGAATAATCGCCACCATTATTTATATAAGCATTTCTGTCTTTGTCAAATTGACTACTTCCAAAGAATCCTGATTCGTAATCAGCCTCAGTATATTGATTAGAAGGTATCATTTCTATCTGAAAATAAGAACCATCATGTTCTTTTCTATTTTCAGTACTCTCAGTTGCCGATGCGTCCTGAACAAATAGTCTATTAGGTGTATCTTTCCCTGTATTTACAACCTCGGTCTTAGTGACTTTCCCTTGAGCATTTTTATAAATATATGTATCATCGCCATCTACTGCTATTGCTTGCATCCCATCGGGGTCTATGAATCGCAACGGGCTATTGTAAACATAGCTATAAGGCGACCATCTTCTTGACTTCTCCGCCAACGGGTCAATATTCATCCATCTTCCAAGCGTAGGGTTATAATTCCTAGCGGCGTAATCGTAAAAGTTTAGCCCCAGCTCATCCTGGAACTCCTTCCCGTTGTACTTATACTTATGAGGTTTTACAAGTATTTTAAGAACCTAATTTTAAAAAGATAAACTTACCATTTAAAAACTCAAATCCAAAAGTAAATCTTCAAAATAGATACTAAAACCAGCTTGCTTCTGGAAAAACAAATCGTTCTCCTATTCAATCTTTTAAGATGTGTCCGTAATGAAAGATTCATTCGTTCAATGTGATTGGTTCCGAATCTTTTTGTCTTATGAACCTTTTTATCAATAAGATATCTATAATGCTTCAGTTTATCGGTAAAAACAGCTAATGGATTAGAAATCGTAACGGATTTCAAAACCACATTCAAGGTATTATTAGTCCTGCGTCCAATATGAAAATTGATTATTTTCCTTGTTTCTCTTTCCAGAGCATAAACAATCCATATCAGCTTGTCTTTTCGTCTTATATAGGTTTTTATTTCATCGACTTCGTAAATCTTATTCATTGAAATTATTGGCTGCTTTATATTTTGGGCAATCGATACAATCCTTCTCAACAAAGTCGTTGTGGATATTTTCAATACTCTGGCTGTACTCCTAATGCCAAGTCCTTCCTTGGTGAACAGGACAATGCCATCGTTAAGCTCGGAACAGTATGCTTTATAAATATATTTTTCAACTTTGGTTTTACCGCAAATCTTGCAAATAAACCGCTGATTTCCTGATTTTGTTTTTCCATATTTTATTATTTTGACACAATCACCAACACATCTGGTACACGAACTCGGTTTAAAAGCCATTTAATTTGATTTAAAAGATTATATAATAAAAAAACAACCCGAAGGTTGCTTTTTATTTTTCAGTTGTAAAATTACAAATGCTTGATTTTCAAAATTTTTACTATCTAAATATTGACTACCAACACATCTGATACATTACCTATGGAGAGGTATTGTAATATTTTCAGCCAACACATCTAATACATTATCGAATCTTGAAAGATAGTCGATTGTTGCATGCCAATCCTATATAAAGGCTTATTTTCTGATAAAGCATAAACCCCTTAAATTTTCTGATTTATGAATGTCATATATTGAGTCTTTTTCCAATTCTATGCTTTGTCCTTGAAAATCGACAGCATCAATATTTACAGGTAATTTTTCTCTTTCAATAAATAAAGAAGTTAGATTAAAACTATATGTTTTACCTACTTTAATTTTATTGCAATTTATAGGGCTATCTATGCTTTTTTGAGAAACAATTTTAAAATATTTCTGTTGTTCTTTTACACGTATTATATAAACGTTAGAAATAGAGTCAATAGTGATTACTTTATAACTCCTCACTCTATCTGTTGCGTCATTATTTTTTACTTTACATGATGATGCTATTAGTAGGCAAATAACTACTATAGCTTTGGTTACATTTTTTGTGGCCATGTTTGAATATTAGTTTGTTTACCGTTTTCGTCTTTGTGATATGCTCGTCCTTTACGTCCATCAGATTGCTGAATTGTTAATATCCCATTTTGAGAAGGCGCATTATCATGTGCAAATCTGTAAACGCTATTTTTATTTGCCATGTCGGTAATTGTAGCAGGGCCTACAAAATCAAGCTTTTGAGCCCTTGCTTGTAATGCTCCCAAAAATCCCTCTATTACAGCATGTTTAGCTACAGTTCCTGGTCCCTTTACAGCTTTATCCCACCTTTCAGCACCGTCGACTTGAATTTCCATAAAGGATGTAGTTTTTCCTTCACTTGTTGAGCTACCATTAAAAGAGTCTGTTATAATTGTTGCACTTTCATCCCAAGTTGATTGAAGATTTGAATGGGCTGTTACTTCAACTGTTACTGATTCACTATTAATAGCGGCTAACAATTGTTTGTCGCTATAATTTTCAGGTGTTCCATTTGTATGTACTTTACCTTTGCTGTCCATTGTTAATTCCATGTTAGTTGATGATTGCAACTGCGCAAATGCTTTGGCGGCTTCTTTACCTTTAAAAATCACATCCTGCCCTTGCATCCCGTCAGGGTCCACAAACCTGAGAGGGTTATTAAATGCATAGTTGTAAGGACTATGTCGTGTCATTTTTTCCGCCAGAGGGTCAATATTCATCCACCTTCCGATAGCAGGGTCATAATTCCTTGCCCCATAGTCGTACATGCTAAGCCCCATCTCGTCCTGCCATTCTTTTCCATTATATTTATACTGATACGACCTCCTCTGCTGTGGTCCCAACGGCTCGATACCGATTAGATAACCACCATCTTCCTTGCTGATTTCTACATATTCGTACTTGTCAGAATTGTATTTTTCATGCTTCATCCCGAAAGGATAGTAATGGTTCTCTTCGAGTATAACCAATCCACCCTTGTCATTGTCCATGCCGTAACTCATCCTGATATTGCCCAAATGGTCCGTCAGGTTGTAGGCATAATTAAATCTTGCCGGCCTTCCCCTTAAAGGGCGGATATATTTTACATAGCCTTCTGCGGTAGGGAAAAAGTCAAGCGTTTCATGTATGTACTGGAACCCTGAAAGATAGTCGGTAGGAGTGTCGTCGCTGCCGTCCCATACGGTCTTTTTCAGTTTTTTTCCGGACGCATCGTAAAGATAGGTAATTTTTGCTCCCGTAACAAAAGATATCTGAATGGGCAGGTTCATGTGGTTGTAGATTGCCACGATGCCCTTGTTGTCGTCGGTAATCATGTTGCCGTAGGTGTCGTGCTTGTATTCCGCCTCCCGGTCTATCCCGTCCCTGAATCCGGACGGATGCAGCGTATTGTCCTTTATTTTCAGCAGCTGGTTTCCTCCTGGCAGGTAGGTATATTCCAGGTCGTCGATCAGTATGGAGACACTCTCATAGTCAAGCTCCCCGAACCTTTCCAGGTGAGTGATATTCCCATTTTTGTCATAATTCATCGACTCGTCGTAGGATTTTGTATAGTTCCTGTCCTTGAAGTAGGCGGCCTTGTTGAGCCTGTTGAGTGCGTCATAGGTATACGTATAGCTTCTTTCCTTGCCGTCGCTCCTGGACATCCAGCGTGTTTCTGAAATGTTCCCGTTATATAGTGGCCTATGGGAAAAATCATAAATGCCTTCGGTATTGTCATAGCGCAAGGCAAAGGCAAAGAGGTCTGTGCCGGCGTCATCGGTTGCGAAATTGTCTATGGAATTGATTGCCTTGAGCCACCCTCGGATATTGTAGCTGTAGTCGACCTTCTGGTAGAAGGAGCTTCCCGTCAGGTTGTTTCCGCCTGTTTTTTTCGAGGAGAGCCTTCCGAGTTTGTCGTAGCTGTTCAGTGCGAGAAGTTCAGCAGGCAGACTGTTAATCTTGTGAGTATGGGAAAGAAGCCTGTCCTGTGTGTTGTAGGTAAAGTCCTCTCGTACAGTGAATTCCGTATCCGAGTTTGTCCTCTGGTGCTTTGTGACGGTATATTCCGTCTTTCCGGTAAAATCCAGTTTTCTGTCGGTTATGGTGTGGCCTCCCAGGTAGTTTGTCAGTTTCGTGCTGATGGGTCTTCCCTTAGTATCGTAGAGTGTATAGGCCAGCTCCCCTGCCGTGAGCGAGGGTTCCACCTGGAGCGCTCTTGTCCAGGAGCCTGTTGGCATCCCTTTCGGTCTTTTGGTGCTGTTGTAGAATACCGTCTGCCCTTCCACATCTGGAAAAGCGGTTGGTGCCCCGGGAAAGGCATAGTCGTCATACCAGCTGACGGAAAGCACCTTCATGCCGCTTGTGGGGAATGCATTGTTGGTATAGCCCACGGAAATATTGTCGACCGTCTGCGAGGCAGTCCTCGTTTCCCACTGGTTGGGCCAGGAATTGAAGGTATTCTGAATATACTGGCGCGTATGTGCATCGGTATTCTGATACCATCCGGTATAGGCTACCCTTCCCAGGGGATCGTATTTGGTAATTACCCAGCCCTTTAGTGTGCCGGTAAAAGGGGAAGATGTAGGTCCTGTAGCCACTATGCGGTCCAGCCTGTCGTAGACCATAAGCTGCCATTCCCTTCCCGGAAGTTTCTTCTCGGCCAATCTGTTGCGGTGGTCGTACTTGTACTGGTAGCATAGGTCGTCCAATTGGGTGGGCGGGTTGTCTGCAAGCGGGGGGAACACGTAGGACAGGTTGCCGAACTGGTCGTAGACGTAGTAGGTGTCATGGCGTACCCCGGACTCGTAGGTCCTTTTCAGGACGATACGCCCTTCCTTGTCGGTAAATTCCTCCGTAGTGTTGTCAAGCCCCGATGTCCAGTTCTCGTTCTTGGTGACGTTCTTGTAGAGCTGTCCCGGAGCATGGTTGCCTGACACCAGCGAAACGTCGTAGATTTTGGATGTGGTATTCCAGGTGGCGTTCGCCGTATACATTTTTACCTCGTCGGCTTCCGTATTAGTGTCGTAGGCCATCTTTACCTCATGTCCGGAGCCTAATGCCCACGGATTGCCTGGAGCGGCCTGCTTCAGCACGCGGTTCAGGTGCGAGTTCTCGAAGAGCTTCTCACTGTAGGGGTTGGCCGTGGCCTCTGTCGCTGCTGATGGAGCAGGTGGATTCACGTAATAGGCCAGCACGCCGGCTTCTGCGGTAGAATCGTAGGCCAGCGAGGCTGACTGTGTCGGATAGGGTAGGTATTCCTTTGCCATCCTCCCGAAAGCATCATAGGCAAAATGGGTCACCAGGTCGGTACCCGTTCCGGACTGCCTGTGGGCGCGCTGCTGCATTGGCCTGCCAAGCCCGTCAAGGTAGGTTATCTGCACGGCTGCCTGCGCTGCAGTAGGCGAGGCTATGGTGTCCCAGGTCTCTATCTTATAAGCTGTGGTCCTGACATAGTTCTGGTCCTGTGACTGTGCGGCAATCGGCAGGAGCAGGCATGCGATATATGGTAATAGTGTGTTTTTCATGGCGGTCTAGTTTTGTGTCCTGTAATGGTATTTGTTCTCGGAAACCAGGTTTGCATTTCGGTCCCTGATTACCTTTAGCCTTCCGAAGGCATCGTACTCGTAGTATGTCCTCTCGCCCTTTGGGTCTACCGTTGCGGATATCCCGACCATAGGTTTGTAGGAATATCCGGTCATCATGGCTCCAAAGGCGGAGGCAGTAATACGCAGGTCTTCCAGGGCGGACAGCAGGGAAGCCTCGTTGTTTGCCGTGCCGTCTGAATAGCCCTGTACGGCTGAGATAAGGCCTGGAGGGATGGCCCCGTAGGCCATATTGTCTATCTTGGCAAGGGGCAGGGTCTTCCCATAACCCCAGACAAAGGATACGGGCACGCCGCTGTCCTGGGTATACTGGGTGATGTTGCCTCTGCTGTCATAATTGTCGAAGGTAAGCTTCTTCTCCAGGGGATTGCTGCCTTTTGACGTATGGATTGATTGGGGAAGCAGGGCATTGCCGATAGCCGGGGAGGCAGGCAGGGTGAACATGCCGTATTTTGTTTCCTGTGCAGAGAGCTGGCTTCCGTTCCTATAGCTTTCGGTCTTTAACTGCACGCCAATCATGTTCCTTGCAATGAGCTCTGCCTTGTAGGGGGTAGTGCCTGCTGGCATTTCCGGGTCGTCAGGATAAAAATATTTCGTTTCCAGCAGCTGTCCGGCAGAGGATGTGGATGTCTGTGCCTGGAGCCTCTTGAAACCTGGCTTGTAGGCAAAAGTCTGCTGGGTCTCCACTATGCCTGAAGGAAAGTATTCCTTCTTGGTGCTCTCTACCACCTGGCTCCTGTAGCGATAGTCGTCCACAGACATGTAGTTCGAGGTCAGGGACTGCACGCAGGTCGCCTTGTCGCGGATATAGAAACTGGAAGCCAGGACTGAAGGGCCTCCGTCGCAATCACGGGAATAGTCGCCCGTGATAAAGTTATTTTTCAGGTTCTGGTAACTCGCATACAATACCCTTACCTGCTGGCAGAAGCCGGAGATAGAGGCTGCATTTGGGATAAAGTACAGGTTCTTTTTTACTAAGGCCCTGATATCGTCCGTATCATAATTGTACTTGAAATCTTCGGATGCCACAAGGCCAACCCCGCCCGATCCGAAATATTCGATTTTCCTTACGTTGGACTGCTTGTATTCGTCCCCGCGTATCGGCAACGGAGGGGAAGAGGCGGTTATGATAGAAGGGAAGTCTATTGGGGAATCGAAGGTATACTTGATTTTCGATTTGAAAAGAGGCTGGCCGCTGGAAGGCGGGACGTTAGGGTAAAAGTACTCGAAGACGTTCTTGTAGCCTATGAAGCTTCCCTTCTGGAGCTGTGCATCCAGGTCACTCTGCGTCTCAAGCACGTGGTATGTCAGGTCCGTTTCCGGCTGACCGCCCATAAGGGGAAGGTTAAAGATAGGATTGATGCCGACCCAGTAATCCCTCACCAGGCTGTCCGAACCGTCCAGGGAACCGCTTGAGAAGGAGAGGGTATAGGTGCCTCCGCCCAGGTATGGGTATGGGGGAAGGTCTGTCGGAACGATACCCGGATTCTCGAAATTATAGGCAAAGCCTTTCACGACCTGGTCTATATTCCTGTCCCTGTCCTTGGTGCCCTTTATCCTGAGGCCCCCGCCGTACAGGAACCAGTTGAGGTGCCGCTTCGGTCTCTTTGCCATGATCCGGACGTATCCACCAATCTTGACGTGGTTCAGGGAGGCATTCATAGACCACATATAGACCTTGTAGATACCCGGCTTGAGATGGATGGTGGTATTGATATAATCTCCGGTGTTGATTGGGAAGCCCAGCTCTTCCCTTGTGATATCTACGGTATGGTCCAGATGGGACATTACGGGGGTTATATAAATAGCATTAGGAGATGTTGTGCTTATCGCCCCATTGGCATAGGTCTCAGCTATGGTCACGGCATCCTGTTCCACACTGACAGAAAAGGTAGTGTAGGGGCGCGGAGTATTAGAGTAGTTTTGGTTCATATAGGTGTCGCCTGTTTCAACCGGCGTCGCATCGTAGTTGTCCGGGTTTTGGAATATTTCCTTGAAGGTAAGCAGCCTGCTGCCCTGATAGCTGTAGGTATTCGGTTCCCACTCAAACTCACGCACGCCCTTGGTAGGGTAGCTAATCTTGGTAAGTACTCCTGTCCTTGCCGCATCAGAGGCAGGCTCGAAATTGGCATAGCCGAAGATATCCCTTTCTTCAGGGGGAGCGCCAAATGGATATAGTTCCGTCTTGTAATATTCGAAGGCATACCGCTCCGTGTCGGAGCCGTTGGTCTTGACGGCGTCAAGGAACAGCGGGCCGCTGCCGGCAGTATTGCTATAGACGAAGTCGAAAGTGCGGATAAGGCCGGCAATTGTGTCCTGTGTATTGTATACCCTTATATTGGTAAGGAAAGAACCCGGATCCCCGTACTCTGGATGTGTCCGGGTGTTGGTAAACCGGATACTGCTCCCGTCGGGAAGGTTTATCCTGCGTATCCTTTTCGTGTCGATTTCCCTATAGGACTCGCTTATTATCTTGCGGGGTTCAAGGGCGCACCTCATGTGTTTGGTGCAGTCCTGTGTATCATGAAGTATGGTATTTATATTATCAAGCACGTAGTCGGTCCTGGATTCCGTTTTTGCCGGATTCTCCTGCCTATTGTCATAGGAAATATCCAGCAGTTTGATCCCGTTTGTGTCCTCTACCTTGGTAAGGTGCCAGGCCGTGATAAACTTCTGGATTTCGGGAGCGGTTATGGGGGCTGTCGGGTCGTCGCATCCCTCCTGCATATAGGTCAGGCTGATATCTTTCTTCTTGGTTCTTTCCAGTGCGGAGAAATAGTATCTGTTTCCGGTATCGTCTGTAATGATAAAGGTGGTGATCTCCTTCGGGTACATGTTTGGAAGGGGATTGCTTGTGATTTGGGTCTCTATCTTGTAGTCCCCGTCGTTCCCGATGATAACAGGGACAAGATTTCCTGTCCCTCCGGTTTTGGTAAAGGAGAATCTCCCGGTCCTTCCGAAGAAGCTGAACTGGTAAATGTCGGTCTTGGTATCGTAGCGTACCCTTTTCCCCCACTGGGCATCGTAGACAAATTCCTTTCGTTCCTCGCTGTTGTCGGCAAGGTTAAAGATATTGTGGAATTTGTTTGCGGTGGAGTTTGTCCCCTTGTGGAGTTCCGTATCGATTTCGTCCGGCATGTCCACCACGCTTCGAGAAATGACTCCGCCGGCTTCCAGGCTCCATCCTTTTCCTACCCATCCTGACTGCTCGCTGACCCTTATTCCGGAGCTGTTATAGGACAGGGTAAGCCCCACGTCAAGGTTTCCTGCCTTGGTGCTGAAAAGGGGCACGGCAATCTGCGGCTGGCCGTTATAGTGGTCCAGGGTAGATTCCTCGACTTTCATCAGCTGTGCTACTGTAGGCGATGGGCGCGTGATGGAGGGCATTAGCTTGCCCAGAGTCGAATTGTCCTGTCCGAAGCCCGAAAGGCACATGCAGGACGCAAGAAGTGCATATATTTTTTTCATGTGTAGTGTCTTTTATTGTTTGTTTATGGCTTTTACGACCTTGACGGAGTCGTTCTGCACGTTGGTGCGTATCTCGATGATGTAGATCCCTTCGGGCATCCCTCCCAGGTCAACGGGCACGGTGCGGTCGGTAATGTCGAAGTGCTGCAGCTGCCTTCCGGAGAGGTCGTATACGGTGGCTGTCCCTTTTTGGAACTCGTAGCCCACCAGCACGTTGGTGT
>NZ_VFJE01000044.1 GCF_006385255.1 Flavobacterium microcysteis | reverse complement strand
AGTGCCGTGCAGACACGGGACGGGGGATACCTCCTGGGAGGATCGTCCAACTCGCCAGAATCCGGAAACAAGTCCGAGAAGTGCTACGGGATGTCGGACTACTGGGTCATAAAGCTCGATGTGAAGGGAGAACTGGAATGGCAGAAGGTTTATGGCGGAGAGGGAGACGACCAGCTGCAGGCGGTATTGCAGGCTAAGGACGGCAACTTCCTGCTTGCCGGAAGCTCCGCCTCCGGAACCACCGGCAACAAGAACGCATCCAACGGCAAGGGAACCGACTTCTGGCTGCTGAAGGTAGACGCTTCAGGTGAGATACTCTGGCAGAAGACCTACGATATCGGAAAGGCAGACCTCCTTGCCTCGCTGGAGGAAAGCAGGGACGGGTCGCTCCTATTGGGAGGCCACGCACAAAGCGAAACTTATGTTACCAAGAAAAAAGACAGAGAAGGAATCAACGACTATATCGCAATCAAGACCGACGACAAGGGAGAGGAACAGTGGACACAGACCGTGGGAAGCGGCGGCGAGGACATACTGCGCAAGGCCATAGAGACCCGCGACGGTGGCTATATCCTGGCAGGGACCTCCATGGGATCGCCTTCCAGGGACCGCTACTCCGGGCAGGGAAGAAACGACTTCTGGGTCGTAAAGCTCAAGGACAAGCGCAAGAAGGAGGAGAAAAAGAATCCTATTGAGGCCTACCCCAACCCAACCCTGCACTACACCAACGTGCTGGTGGGCTACGAATTCCAGAAGGGAAGCGCCACCGTATACGACCTGTCGGGAAGGCAATTGCAGCACTTCGACATTACCGACCGCACCGTGCCCGTCGACCTGGGAGGGATGCCCGAAGGCATCTACATCATCGAGATACGCACCAACGTGCAGAACGACTCCGTCAAGGTCGTAAAAGCCATCAACAAACAATAATACAAAGACAATCATGAAAAAAATATATGCACTTTTGTCCATAGGGCTGGGAATGGCAGCCCAAGCCCAGGAACTGCCGGCAACACCAGAAATCGGTCCGGGCGCAATCGCTAATACAGCTGCAAGCATGTTCAGGTTTGACGACATACCTGTCAGCCTTCATACGGGAATACCCGACATAAGTATACCCCTGATCTCTCTTCCTACTCGGAGCAAAGACATAAGCGTTAACCTTACCATGGCCTACCAGCCAAGTAGCATTTCTACCGAAGGTATTGTAAGTGACGACATCAGGCAGCACGGCTGGTCAATCCCTAGAGGGGGTTCTATCGTCAGAATGGTATCCGCACCATCAAAATTATTTGGTTACGATGAGCTCGATTTCCTTATTGGCAGGCGTTTTTTCAGCGACCAATACAAATTCAGCTTTATGGGCAATTCGGGCATTTTCTACCTAATGAAGGATGCCAACAACAAGCTGATACCTTCCTTTTATACCAGCAAGGGACAGGCCCTAAAAATTACCGTGGATTACGACCAGAATTCCTATAGGGTAAATTCCTTTACCCTATACGACTCTAAAAACTACAGGTATGTTTTTGACATCGTAGACAGGGATGTCGAACTCGGAAATACTCCGAACACCTATATCAAAAATATCCCTAAGAGCTTCAGCCTTTCTGCAATTTATGACAGTAACGGAAACAGGCTGCTCAACTACTCCTATCTGGAAATGAAGACTCCCTTGGTAGCGAAGAAGCAGTCGATTGTCAATAAGCTCACTTCCATCCAATCAGAGGGCTTCGGAAAGGTACAGTTTACCTATTCTACAGGAAATAGTACCGTTTACGATCCGTTGAAGGAATTTATGTTCATAAATGAGATGACCCTTTCTGATCTCAATTCGAATGTCGTCAAAAGGATTGACCTGAAAGAACCTCTCAAGGTGATCTTTCGTGATGCCGCACAAAGCAAAAATGAGGAATACAAATTTTCATATAGCGACGGAACATACGGAACCTATGAAACGGATCTCGGTACTTTTGGCCATGACAAGTTTGGCTATCCTACCTTTGTACCTCTCGAACTTTATGAGGACAATAACTCGATGTGGTACCTCGCAAAAAACGCCATCAATCCAAAAATATGCACAAGGGGTGTGCTTGAAAAAATATCACTCCCAACTGGTGGCTGCGTAATCTATGAATACGAATCAAACACCTACTCTTTTCACCAGGGATTATCTATTTCCGAAGAATATTCGCCAGCAAGCAACACAGTTGTAGAAAATCCAGATTTCTATTACGAATACGGCTATGCCCCAACCGAACACATATATCCCTACAACCATATTGTTGAGGAACTATACAATGATTGGATTCCGTCCCTTTCATACTTTGACATTACGGGTACGCCCAAGACAATATATATGGCAATACGCCCCACTAGCTACCTAAGTGAACTTAGTGGCAACTGGGAACAGCCTTCGGTAACCATAAATGGGCCTACGCATTCTTTTCAGCATTACAGGCCCTATAACACTGAAAACTGGGGCAACGGCAAAGGCTTTGACCTTAATCCAGGACGATATTATATCGAGCTGGGGCAGATTTCCCCTTCCATCACAAATAGGACAGCTTACAGGATATTCCGCACCATACGGAAGAATCCCGACCAGAAGAAATGGTTATATGGTGGAGGTATACGTATCAAAAGGATAGCACATTTTAATGAGGATGTGCCTGCCGAATATTTCAGGAAGCAATTAATAGGCACTTATACTCCTGTAAAGGAAACCCAATATTCCTATAACCTGTTCGACGAGCCCAATAGAAGCAGCGGAAACCTGATTGCCGGAAGCAGGGAAGGTTTTTTGGGCAAATATGGGCACCTGGAATTTGTGAGCTATCGTAACGTGACGGTAACCGACAGCGGAAACAACGGGAAGACGGAATATACCTTTACTGCCTCAGCCGAATACCCGCTTCTTGAAACCAACGAAAGGGGGACCATCTCCCAGGATTATAGAAGGGGATTGTTGAAAAACAAGAAAGAATACGATAGGAACAATATGCTGGTACGGAATACGGACTACACCTACAAATTTCTTGACGAGACCTATATGGTCAATTACTTCCAGATCCGGAACGTGTTGGACAGGACGGGCAAGGCAAGGACGGCCAGCGAGACTGTCACATTGTATCAGGCTGGTTCGGCTCCTATAGTGCAGGAAACAAAATTTACATACCATCGTGATGCCAATCGGGCTATGGAATCCAAAGAAACCACAAATTCAGCCAATGAAACGCTAAAATCAGTCTACACCTACCTTACCCGAAATGCGGACCTATTCGAGCAAAAATTTTCCGAAATTGAAAAGACAGAAAACTATAAGAATGGGAACCTGGTGGCAACAAACAAGATAGACTATTCCAACACATGGCCCGGAAATGTGTCCTGGCTGCCTGCCACAATTTCTGCTTCTACGACCAACAAGACGTTGGCCGTCAAGGCAAAATTCAACCGCTACGACGAGTTCGGCAACATTCTGGAAATCGAGCAGCCCAACGGAATGAAGATCAGTTATATATGGGGCTATAACAACACACAAATGGTCGCCAAGATTGAAAATATTGCCTATGCTGACATCCCTCCTGCCCTTATTGCCGAGGTAAAAACTGCCACAGATAGCGGGATTGAAATGGCGGCACTTCAGAAACTGAACCAATTGCGTAACAGCACTAACCCGGCATTGGCAGGCGCCATGCTGACCACTTATACCTATAAACCGTTGGTGGGCGTAACGACCATAACCGACCCTAAAGGCAGCAGGGCCACCTACGAGTACGACTCCTTCGGAAGGCCGAAGGCCGTAAAGGACAGAAATGGGAACATCCTGACAGAGAACCAGTACAATTATAGACCTAACCCATTACAGCCATGATACGACATACATCCAAGATATTTAAGACATGTCTGCTGACGGTACTTGCATCCTTCACAGCACAGGCACAGACCGCCACACAGAACTATACAAAAACGACAACCTACAGGGAAGCCAGCGGCGGAAGGCCCGCCGTCTCCATTACCTATTATGACGGATTGGGCCGCCCCATACAACAGCGAGCACACCAGATGTCCGGCTCAGGAAAGGATATCGTGACCCATATCGAATACGATGCCTCGGGAAGACGGGCAAAGGAATTCCTGCCTTTCGTCAGCCAGTCCCCTACGCTGGACTACAATCCTGTGGCAGCAACAGACGTTTCCACATTCTACGCCTCACCAAGTCTTTCGCTAACAGGAAACCCGAATTTTGAGGCTACCGGAAATCCATACACCGAGAAACAGTTCGAAGCCTCGCCGCTGGGACGCACGCTCAAGCAGGCCGCACCTGGCAATGCTTGGAAAATGCCCGCATCTGCTGCCGACCCTGACCATACCATACGTACCGAATATCTTGCCAATTCAGCTACAGATGCCGTAAGGCTCTACAAGGCCGCAAACGGCGCCTATTCAGCAGGCTATTACCCGGCTACACTATCGCAGCAGGGCAGCTATCCGGCAGGAACCCTATACAAAACGGTACTTAAGGACGAGAACTGGACAGCTGGAAACAGCCATACTACCCAGGAGTTTAAAAACAAACAAGGACAGGTCGTGCTCAAAAGAGCTTGGGGTTCTTCCGTCGTAAACGGGGTGCCTGCGGAAGGCTGGCACGACACCTATTATGTCTATGACGATTTCGGGAACCTTGCCTTCGTATTGCCTCCGCTATCAGATGGTAGCGGCAGCCAAGACGACTTGAATGGCCTTTGCTATCAGTACCGATATGACGAGCAT
Organism: Flavobacterium microcysteis; assembly: GCF_006385255.1. GTDB lineage: Bacteria > Bacteroidota > Bacteroidia > Flavobacteriales > Flavobacteriaceae > Flavobacterium > Flavobacterium microcysteis. The sequence goes on along the minus strand of NZ_VFJE01000044.1, from coordinate 22,676 downwards.
AATAGGCTGGTAGAAAAAAAACTTCCCGGTAAGCAATGGGAGTTCATCGTCTATGACAGTCTTAACCGTGTCATCGCTACTGGCCCTGCCCTTTCACCTTTCAAGGACATGGCAGGAATCGTCGGATGGCTGTTTACCAAGTATGATGTCTTCGGCCGTGTGGTCTATACCGGATGGATACAGGCCGCCGTGACCAGTGCAGATAGGGAAACCCTGCAGACGACACGAAATACACAAGTCACTAATCTAAACGAGTCCAAAGCAGACTCAGACAATAGCATCAATGGAGTAACTTTCCGTTATACCAATACGGCATGGCCTACAGGTTCCGCATGGCATGTCCTTTCCGTAAATTATTATGATAATTATGCTTTTCCGGGAGCACCCACAGGTTTTCCAGACGTAGAAGGACAACCTGTATACTATAATCTTACAGTAAAGCCAAATGGGTTGCCAACCGGTTCCTGGACTAGGGTTACGGAAGCCTCCACTACTACAGCTGGAGAAACTTCCTATATCCTTTACGACTACAAAGACAGGCCTATACGTACCCGTATAAAGAACTTCTTGGGCGGATATACCCAGACGGATTCAAAGCTTGACTTTTCAGGAAAAATACTCTACACGATAACCGAACACAAACGTACCAATGCTAGTGCAGCCCTGACGGTAAGGGAAGATTTTACCTATACCAACCAAGACCGCCTACTAAAGCATACGCACAAGATAAACAGTAATCCGGCAGAACTGCTCTCTTTCAATACCTACGATGAGCTGGGGCAGCTTATCTCCAAAAAGGTTGGTGGTTCCGACCTTACGGGAAGCACTCCATTGCAGAAAGTAAATTATACCTATACTGTACGTGGATGGCTTAAAGGAATCAACGATATGGGAGCCCTGACTAAGCCTGGAGATCCCGCAGACCTGTTTGCCTTCAGGCTCTATTACGAATCTCCAATAGCTGCCCAGCCGCTATATAATGGAAATATTGCGGAAGCCGGGTGGAAAACTGCAAGCGATGACAAACACCGTAGGTACAGCTATGCTTATGATGCCATGAACAGATTCACAAACGCTGTCTATATCAAGGAAGACATGATGAGTGGTTCTTATAATGAGTCAGCACGGTATGACAAGAACGGGAATATCATATACTTAGAACGCAACGGAGGGCTGGATTCCGATACCGGAGCCTATATTCAGATTGACGACCTTGCCTATTCCTATGACCCGCTTTCCAAAAACAGGCTGCTGCATGTGGAAGACGGATCTGGCGACCCGCAAGGATTCAAACAAGCTAATGCGTTCGGCCCGTCATTCGCCTATGATACCTTCGGCAACATGACCGCAGACAAAAACAAGGGTATTTCCGACATACGCTACAACCATCTAAACCTTCCGACAAGAATATTTTTCGGTTCAGAAATGCGAAAAATTGAATATCTTTATGCGGGCGGTAAAAAAGTCAGGAAAACTGTCAACAGCCGAAATTTTTCTGAAGCAGGATTTGTAGACTATCTAGGTGGGGTCCAATACAAAGATGGGAATCTTCAGTTCTTCCCTACTTCCGAAGGCTATGTCAGGGCTACGGATGTCAATGGAACTATGGCTTATAGCTATGTATACAATTATACGGACCACCTTGGCAATATCAGGCTTTCCTACGCTAAGGATCCGGAAAATCCAAACGTTCTTAAAATACTGGAAGAGGACCATTATTATCCTTTCGGGTTAAAACATACCAACTATAACTCGGATTTGTTGGTTCATAGGGAATATAGGGGTTCATTGGCTATAAAAGATCCGGTTACTCCGGAGCCTTTGGTACCAGTGTTACCTTATGATTATAAGTACAACGGGAAGGAATGGCAAGACGAACTGGGGCTTACCGTTTACGATTATGGGATAAGAAATTATGATGCAGCAATAGGACGTTTTAATAAAATGGATAGATTTTCTGAGAAATATTATAATTTAACTCCCTACGGTTATACAGGAAATAATCCTGTAATATTTAACGATATACAAGGGGACAGTATTGGTATAGGAAAGAATTTATTTGAGCAATTTAAGAATCATGTTTTAACCAGAAAAAATAACATTCTTAACCAAAGAAAAAAACAAATTGACGAGGCTCTAGCGAATGGTAAAACAGATAAGGCAAGCCAGTTAGAAGCTAGCTTTTCCAAAGAAGATGCAAAAAAAGGTTCTGATATGAGTATTTTAAATGCCACTTTAAGTGAATTATCTATATTAGAAAATTCTTCTCAAGTCTACAATTTATTTGAAAAGTCTAGTGAAGTCCCATCAACAGCAGATGGGATAACAACATACGACACTAGCACTAACGCTATTAATATTAGTTCTAGAGGTAAATTTAGCGCAGGAGTTTTTGCACATGAATTAAAACATGCATATCAATTTGAAATAGGAGCTTTATCTTTTGGTTCAGGAGGAAAGACTGGAGGACAATTATATGATTTAAATGACGAATACGAAGCTTTCGATAGAGGTTCTTACTTTGGAGGTTTGACTTTAACCCGAAGAGAGATCAATACAATTTATACTAATAGACCAGCTGGCCCAATAAGCATGGGTACAATTTATGACAACAAAACATATGGACAACATCTAAAAATTCAAACCTATAATAACTCAGTAAAAGGAACAGCTCAAACACAGTTTTATATTAATTGGCAAAACAATGTTAAAGAATAAACTATCACTCATACTCTATGCAATAATAGCTTTTAACATCTATTCTTGTACATCTTTAAAAAGTAAAGATGCATTAGGCAAATACATTTTTGAAACAAAAATCTCAAAAGGCTCTTTAATTTTGAACACCAATACTTTTGAATATAATTATGAGGCTCCAATGGAAGCATACACAAGTAAGGGAACATGGTTTCTAGAGAAAAACCATATTATATTAAAAAGTGATAATTTTTATTTAAATGATTTCATGATTGTAAACGAGACTTTTTCTGAAAATAAAACAATAAAAATTTTAGATGAAAATAAAACTCCTATTGAAGGAATCTCTGTCAAGATAAATGACATTAATAGTTTATTTGTGACTAACAAATCAGGGGTAATATCATTGCAAAATGATATAAAAATTCATAAAATTAAAGTTGAGTATTTTGGTTTATCAAACCAACTTTATAAAGTCAAAAATAATAATGCAACAACATTTGAAATAAGCATATTGCCAAAAGATTATACAAAGATCTTTTTTGATAATTATCATGGGAAAATAAACAACAAGGAAATAAAAATCTATAATCAAAAATATACTAAAAACAAATAAAGTTAAACATAGTGCTACAACAGCCGGGATCTGTTTGAATCAGGTCTTGTGGACTATCTAGACGGATTCCAATACAAAGACGGAAACCTACAGTTCTTCCCTACTCCCGAAGGCTACATCAGGGCTACGGATGTCAGCGGAACCATAGCCTACAGCTACGTCTATAACTATACAGACCATCTGGGCAACATCAGACTTTCCTATGCCAAGGATACGGAAAATCCAAACGTTCTTAAAATACTGGAAGAGGACCATTACTATCCCTTTGGACTCAAACATACTAATTACAACTCGGACCTTTTGGTGCACAGGGAATATAGGGGTGCATTGTCTATAAAAGATCCGGTGACCCCGGAGCCTTTGGTGCCGGTACTCCCTTATAATTACAAGTACAATGGCAAGGAACTGCAAGACGAGCTGGGGCTGAATATGTACGATATGGAAGCCAGGAATTATATGCCCGATATTGGTCGATGGGGCAATATGGATGAGCTTTCGGAAGTTTTTTCTGATTTAACGCCATATAATTTTTCAAATAACAATCCTATTTCATTTTCAGACCCAAGCGGGCTTGCACCAGAGAAATATAATAATGATGATAGCTACATGAGAAGTGGGTCAAATTATTTTACATCTACTTTTGTAAATAAAAATTCAGGGAGAATAGTTGAACATGGGGATGATGGTGATGACAATATTTACCTAATAGATAATGATTGGAAGCGGGGAGGCTCTAAAGAAGGATTAAGCATTCTTGGAAAAGAAATTAGAGGGATGTCTTACGAAAGAGGAATGAGTATAAGAATAATGGAGGACGGAGCTGGGCTTCCATATTTTGCTAACACAGGAGCAGTCACCCCAATAGGTGGCGCATTTGATATAACAGGAGCTTGGGAGGCACTTTTTACTGAACTATTTTCTGGAGATGATTCAGAAGCTACTGCATTCGCTATGGCTGTAGTTACAAAAGGAAAAGTAAAGCCAAAGCTTGGAATAAGAGCTTTAAACGGATTAACAATCAATGGTTTTGGCAAACATAGTTTAAATAGAGCGATTGGAGATTTTGCCAGAAAAGGCGTAAAGCCAAATTCCATTTTAGATGCCCTTAAAAGACCATTAGTTGTAAAGGATGTGGTCACTGACGGATTAGGAAGACAAAGTCAGCGTTTTATTGGCAGAACAGGTGAAGTTGTTGTTAATCCATCTACGGGAAAAATAATTTCAGTAAATCCTACTTCTACAAGTAAAGCAACTAAACTTATAAATAAATTAAATACACCATGATAGTAAAATTTTCTAAGAAAGAAATTGATTTTTTGAATAACCATCTCTCTAAAGAAAGCGAATATTTTAAATTAATTTTCGTTGAAAATAAAGAAGTAGAAGTAGACAATGATTTAGCTGATGAAATTAGAGATTGGGCAGGAGAAAAACAACAAATTATTGGTTATGACGAGAATTATGAGCTAACTGATTTAGGTAAAGTTTTAGAAAGTGTAATTGATAAATTATACCATTAAATATTACCCCGGTAATGTATCAAATCTGGGCATAGATTAAATTTCAAAATTCAATCATTGAAAACAGTGTTTAGGATAAAAACTAAATACTGTTTTTTTTGTATGGAAATAGGTTTTGGATAATTATTTTTCATTAAAGCCTATCAAATAAGATTTTGTTTTTGCTACGTGTATTAAATTAGGGCATGGAAAAAGTATATTGTACAAAGTGCAACGGAATTGCTGTTAAAAATGGCTTTCAATCAGCAATACAGCGGTATAAATCTAAATTGTGCCAAAAGAAATTTCGGTAATGTATCAGATGTGTTAGTGGTAATTTTTAAGCTACGAAGTCTTTAAAATCAACAACTTTTATTTTATAATCTTAAAAATTAAAACAACCTTCGGTCACTCTGTAAGAACGACCATCCTATAACAATCAGGCTACCCTATAAAGGGCTTGTCGGTTCTAAACATTTTGCGATGGCTGGTCAAGGATTCGCTCCAAGACCAAGTAAATTATTTCGAACATTAGGAATGGCTTTGCATTACAGTTATTATCTTCGAAGAGGTTCATTTTACAATAATCATTTTTCACAACCGCCAATAGGATTATCTGACCCAACAGAAAAAGGGCAGTTCTCGAATTTAGCTGGTAAGGCAATTGCAGATTTACTGTCTAAAAGAATTGACAATAGTTTGTTGACTGTTAATTATGAAGCTGAAATGCGTTTGCGAGGAATTCCATTAGTTGGGCAAAGACCAGATTTATTAGCCTATACTTCTTCTTCAACAAGATTTGCAATTGAAGCTAAAGGATATACTAATGGTACAGGCGACATGACAGACCACAAGATTCAAGCAAATAGTGGAAATCATATTATCCCAGTTAATTTCTCAGTAGCATCAGTTTCATATAATATTTACAATTCAATCAGATGCAATTATCACGACCCATTTAATGAAAATGTAATAATTGGCGATGATGATTTGATAAATATATCGAAACAATATTATTCAGGTTTTGCAGAATTTTTGGATAACGACTATTTTGAAATAGGTCAACGGAATTATGGAGAAGAAAGTTTCTATGAAGTAGGTTTGTCATATCGACAATTTAGAAAAATGTTTAAAGATAATTCCAGATTTCCGTCATTTATGTTTCATGAAATTTTTGACATTTATAGACCACGATTAATAATTCCAGTAGATGTAATTGAATATTCAAAGTTTGGCATAACTAATCAAACAAAACCATTTAATTACATTCAACAGAAAAACCTGTATATAGATAATGACAGAATTGGTCTAACGATTGAATAATAATTACATATAATTTTACATGATTTAAAATTAATAATCCACACGATCCGTGTGGATTATTAATCATTGCTAGTTAATATGTTTCTTACATCGAGAAAAACAGTCGATAAACGAAAATTTTATCGTGGCTTAATTTTTTTCCTTAGATTGAAAACAAAAAACTATGAGTGATTTTTTAGATTACAACGCAATTAAGCGTAAAATTGAAAGCGAAACCTGTAGTAAACACAATGAAAAGCCAGAATTTAAAAAAAACATCAAAGGTTTTGAGATAAATGCCTGCTGTGAAGAGTTTAGGGGTAAACTTGCTAAAAAAGCAGAAAAGATTGTTGTAGATGAAACAAAATCAGCAATGGAAAAGATGCTGAAAAATGCGTTTAAAAAATAATGGGGCATCCAAAACTAAAAGCAACGAGGGAAATTAAAATTGATTTTCACCCTTCTGAATTGGATGATACTATTGTGCCTGAAGAAAGCAAAGTAAAAGCAAAAGACTATCTGACCTCAAAGAAATTAGCCGAGGATGATATTATGTTGATGTTAGATACTAAAGTAATTTACGGCTATGATTATTTATACAAGGATAAAAAGCTGATTTTACCCGAAGTGAATCCAATTACTATTTTTTATGCTAATGCAGTAATGTCTTATGGTAGGTTAGAACATTACAAGAAGACATTACTTACTGAATCATCAGAAGCTGGTAAAGTTGGTAAAGTGGTTAATTTGAATCACTCAGGAACATTTTTTCAATTGGCAGTAAATAGCATCATTAATCTTCAGGCTACATTGGAAAGTTTTGCGAATCGAACAATCCCAAAAGAGTATGAATTCATAGACAAGTTTGGAAAAACCATAATAAATCCAACAGTTACGCACAAGCTTTATAATACAATACCCAAGATAAAGAACATCGATTTCAAACAGGGAAAATATAAGAAGTACAACAAGTGTATTGATTCCCTAATCCAATTGAGAAACGATATTATTCATTTAAAACCCGCTGAAAAAACAAATACAGGTTACAAAGGCATCTATAGAAATTTATTGGATTTTGATTTTCAAAAAGCGATTGCTTCAGTAAAAATGTTTATTAATTTTTACGAACCTGACTTAATTGAAGAATGTACTTGCGGTCAAAATTTTGCTTTTGACACCGTCTTAAATCAATAAAATAATTATGTATTTAACTCCAGAACAATCTAAAAATTTAATCAAAGTTTTTTTTGAATCAGTTGAAAATGACTATCTCGAAAAGTTTAATTTTTTAACTAAACTTTTACAAGATGACGATTGGTCGTTTGTCATTAAGTCGCACTCTCTCATAGAATCTTTAGTAACTGAATTAATTGTAAACAAAATTGATACAGATTTAAAAAAAGTTGTTGAAAGAATGCCTTTGCACGGTGAGATAAGTAAAATAAGTATTGCGAAAACTTATAACCTTATTCCGTCTGAACAAATAAAATTTTTAATAAAGCTTTCTGAAATCAGAAATAATATTGTGCATAAGTACGAAAATATAAATTTTACGTTTGAAACCTATTTGTCAACTTTGGATAAAAATCAAATTAAGAATTGGAAAGAAATGCTTTTATGGGAAGGTATGGAAACCCCAGTAAAAGAAATATTAAAAACTAAAATTGACAAAAGCCCCAAGGAAGCAGTTTGGATTGTGCTAACAAAATTTGTTAATCATGCAATTGTAGAGACTAATTTACTTAAAGGAAGTAAAATAATCCAGAATGAAGCCGATAAGACTACTGTAGAATTATTGAAAGGATTAAACATTCAAGCTACGGATGATTTTGATAATCTATAAGAATAGACCTAAAATCAGAAAAATTAAATGAAAACCCTGCCATTTTTGACAGGGTTTTTCGTTACCTGTTATTCCTATGATGCAATAGTTATTTTGTTCTAATCAATTAGGATTTAACTTGAATAACCCTTATTTTCGTCAGATAAAACGTTCTTAAAAATAACAAATTGGCGACTCGGGCAAGTGTGAGGTAGGAAAATTTCACAAAGCTTTATAAGTATAAGTATAATGGAAAAGAGTTCCAAGACGAGCTGGGACTTAACTTTTACGACTACGGGGCAAGGAATTATGACCCTGCAATTGGAAGGTGGATGAATATTGACCCGCTTTCGGAAACCAGCAGAAGGTTTTCACCTTATACATACGTTCTTAACAATCCTATTTATTTCATAGATCCAGATGGAATGGAAGCTAAGTATAACTGGGAAGAACATGATAAAGGAAACAAGGGAATTTATATCGATAATGGCAAACAAGTTTCATGGTAAGAAGCTTTGGCCGATTATGGCTTATATGCAAATGATAATTCAGGAGTTACACCATTTTCAACTACAGACCTATTTGCATTAGCAGCTAGCCATGGAATTATTGATAAAAAGGAAGCAGGTAATGCTTTCGAAAGAGCAACGTTAAATTATTTAAACCTGCCAAGCAATAAAGAGTTGTTTGAAAGTTCTGAGAGAAAAGCTAAAACTAATGGTAAATATAGAAATGTACAACCAGATGCAGTATCTGATATAAGAGTTATTTCCCTATTTGGTGAAGCAATAAATAAAGACAGCCATTTTCATGAGGTAAAAGCTGTTACAGGTTGGTTAAATCTAAACTCAGGCTCATCTCCATTTCAAATGCTAGGATTAATAGACGCAGCAGCTAATTCAACAGAAGGAGGTATTCACGGGCGGGCAATTATAACATTATACACAACTAGCAATACTCTAATCTCTCCGGAATTAATTAAGTACGCTAATGATAAAAAGGTTACTTTGAAATGGTCAGTATCATATATGAACAATGGTTTATTGTACTTTACTCCTCCTACAACATTGTCATATTCTGCGCAGAGAGCCACTATAAAATTTCCAATAGGTCTCCCCCAATTGCAAGGTGTAGAAATAAAATTTTAATTATGATCAGATTTTTAAAAAATATAATATTTATAATTTTTTTAAGTGTTAATTATATATATTCTCAAAATAAAAAAATAGAAGATATGGATATTAAGAATTTAAATTATAGTGAGGGAAATAAATTAATAAAAGATTTTAATTTTAAGCAAATCCATTATAATCCTAATGATAAAGAGCACATATATTACATTAGTACAGACAAGCGTTTTCTGATTTATTTTAAATTTATAAATGACTTTACATTGTATAATTCAATAGACGATTATGAAAGAGCGATGAATGCGCTCTCAGAGAAAAAAACAATAATTAATTTTGATAGTTTTCATGATAAAATTGAAGAAAGAATTTTCTTTTTAAATAAGTTTTTAGGGACTAATATATCTAGTTTAGATAAGCTAGATAACTTAAATGCTTTTGATAAAGCAATTAAAGATTTTGGAATTGAAAAAATTGATTTCAATACATTGTTTATGAACTTCTTTTCATATTATTATGTTGTAATAAGAAATGAATTAAATTATGAAAATTTCGAGATTCAATTACATGATGATGATTATGAAGTTTTTGTGTTTTCTGATGAAAAGGATAAGAGAGAAATATTAAGTAATTTTCAAAAAATGATTACTGATCCCGATGAAGAAATAAATTTTCATTTACGAGCAAAAATTATTATAAAACCCTTTATTATTTCAACTGGGAATAGAAGGTAATGGATAGGATAGTGTTTCAAAAAAATGGCTTCAAACCAAATTTGGTGTTACAGATATGTTGGTAAATTCGTAACATGATTGTCGACGGAAACTAGGACATAACCTACAACCACATGAACCTTCCCACAAAAATACTTTTTGGATCAGAAGCGTGGAAAATCGAATATCTTTATACCGCAGACGGCAGGAAGGTAAGAAAGAGCGCTCCCTACCTGAACAGCAGCGTAGATGGCGGAATCGGGGCAATGGTCATGAACTATCTCGGGGGCTTCCACTATCAGGATGGCATATTGCGGTTTTTCCCGACAGCCGAAGGTTATGTAGATGTTACAAAGAATAAGATAGGATACAGCTATAGCTATGTGTTCAACCATAAGGACCACCTGGGTAACATCAGACTTTCTTATGCGGAAAATCCACAGGCTGCAGGAACACTGAAGGTCTTAGAAGAAAGCCACTATTATCCTTTCGGGTTCAAGCATGAGCATTACAGCTCAAACCTGCTTGTCTTTAGGGAAAAGGGGGCTGGACCGGAACTAATGCTAACAGCATCGCCATTGAATCCCATACCGCAATTCCCTTACAATTATAAGTACAACGGCAAGGAATTTCAAAATGAGATGGGATTGGACTGGTACGATTACGGCGCTAGAAATTATGATCCGGCTTTGGGAAGGTGGATGAATATAGACCCACTCGCAGAAAAGCGGTATGAGAATAATCCATATATGTATGCTAATAATAATCCTACCATATTCATTGACCCTGATGGCAGATGCCCTGTATGTGTTTTTGTTATTGCCGCTCTTCTTATTTCACAATCGGCAGAAGCTCCAACGGGTAATATACAAAGAGATAATCAAAGTCGAAATGCTACTGCAGGAAACAACACATTGATCTCAGGAATAATTTTAGGAAGCAGCGGTGTTGGTAGTATCATATCAAATGGCTCTAAAGCGAATACCATTCGACAGACAATTGAAAAAAGTAGAGAAAAAACTAATGAAACAAAAAAAGTTCCGAATCCCAATGGAAAAAAAGGAGGTCCTGCCCATCAAAAAAAGATGGAAAGTGAAGAAGCAAAGATGAAAGACGAGGGCTTTAAAACTAAAAGAGAAGTAATGGTAAATACTCCAAATGGCGAAAAAACAAAGCGTTTTATTGATTTAGAAGGAATAAATAAAAAAACAGGAGAAATTAGGCAGATACAGGTCGGTAGACAGAACAAAAACGGTACTCCAGTTGCAAGAGAAAAAAGAGCTTTAGATGATATTGAAGCAGAAACTGGAAGACGCCCTACCTTTGTACCCTATAATTAAAATAAATTAGACATCATCATATGAAATCAAAACAACTCAACTTTTTCATTACCCCAAAAGACTGGGAAGCAATATCGGTTTTTCTTTCCGAAAACCAAATTAAAGTATTGGTCGATGAATCGTTAAATGGTGATTATGAAAATGATGGAAAACTTCCAAATGAAGATGACGAGATATATCAAGTCTTTTTAACACGAAAAGAGTTTTTAAGTGATATAAAAATTAATACAACTGATACAAATAAAATAAGGTATTATTCTATTACACTAAGTCCTTTATTAGAATTCAGCATGGGGGGATTTTATCCTTATAATAAAAATATTTTGCAAAGGGCTCGCTTTTATTTTAAAAGTGGGTATTATAACGAGCAAGATATCTATGTCAATAAAGCTGATGAGTTTACTAATTGGGCACAGGAGGTAATGAAGCAATTTAAAAAAAAGTTTTTAATCTCTTATCCTAAGCAGAAAGATTTTCTCTATTCTCATAGCGCCATCGACTGGATAGAAGCACAGAACGCAAAATATACTAATGGCGGGCAAGGATGGGAAAAACCGATTAATAAAATTGATAATAAAAAACATTAGATAATGTATCTCCGATATGTTGGTGGGCAATGTAAAAATGGCCTATCCTTTAAAATCAATAATTTTTATTTCTAAAATATAAGTATTAATCTGGCAAAGAATTATAGATTATGAATAAGAAAAAGGGGTTAATTATTTCAGTTACACTTTTTTTAGTCTTTTTTGTTATTGATAGATTTACATTGATGCCTGTGAGAGCTAAACAATTTTGGGTTCAGGAGAGTGGCAGAAATTTAGGTGATCCAATAGCATACAAACAAAGCTTTGAAATGGATGGTTCAAAGATTATGAACAAAAGGAAAGTTTTCCTGAAATTCAAAAAAATAGAGAAAGTAGCTTTTATTTTGTTGGATGTTATTTTGGTTCATTTTATATCTAGACACCAATAGAAGTGAAATGATCATTTATGGTGATTATTAATTATAGGGTTATATATAAATTAGAACATAAACTAAATTTAAATAAACAGCATTTAGGATAAAAACTAAATGCTGTTTATTTATGCTATCTGGATGGATTCCAATACAAGGACGGAAACCTGCAGTTCTTCCCTACCTCCGAAGGTTATGTCAGAGCTACAGATGTTAACGGAACCATAGCCTAAATGAAAAAATATGAAAAAAAATGAAAAAATTATTATGTATTATAGTAATGCTAACTTTCTGTTTTTGTAGTAAAAAAGAAAACAAAGTTCATAGGAAGGAAAGAATAAAAACAACAGAAATAATTGTAGATAGTTTATTTAATAACTATGGAATCATGTTTGTAAAAATAGACGGAAGTAAATTTGCATCAACTAATAGTAATCATTTAAGACGATTTTATAACAGAAATTTTTCAAATAAATACCCAAGTTTTGAAACTTTTGTTCCTGATGCACTAGCACAGAAAATTATTTTTGAAGAAGATAAATTTAAAGGTCGAAATATAGTGGTTTTTAGTTTAGACAAAAACATTAAAACTGAATATGAAACTTCTGGTATAAAATATTTATTAAACAAATATTGCGAAAAAGGAAAAGACAATTATACTGTTAAAAATCAAGACTCAACAGAGGCTAAATTTTTCACAATATTATATTATCTATTTATGAATGGTAATCGAATTTCATTCGATGATGTTGGAGGGTTCTATATTATAAAAGTTAAAAATGTGTAGTGTATCGGAGTTAGTTATGGCATCGATTTCAACAATAACATAATATTGATTTAAACTAAAAGAACAAGCTGTATACTTGCTTTTTGGGTAATATATCAAATTAGGAGATATACTAAATTCAAAAACAGTATTTAAAATAAAAGCTAAATTCTGTTTCTATGGCCTATGTGGGCAGATTCCAATAATTTGGGACAATGTATCAACTATACTGGTTATTAATGATAATAAAGGCCATATTACTGTCTATCAAAAAGCAAACTTCTAAAAGTCTTAATTCTGATTATTTTGCTACTACAAAACAATAGTTTATGAAAAAAATATTGATACTAATTATTTTAGTTATTGGCTTTTCCTGTTCAAAAAAAGAACAAAAGGTTTAAATTGAAGAATCTCCTTCAACTTCTTATTTCAAACAATACAATGATGAATCATTAAGACGTGATTTATCACGAAAGGTGTCTTCAAATGGCGATACTCTGGCTTATAATAAATTGTGGGATATGTATTTTTATAGTGGACATAGCAATGATTTTTTAAGAATTGCCATGGTTATGTCTAATGATTTTGGCTATTATCAAGCGTATTGTGATACTTATATTATATTAAAAACGGATGTAATAAATAAAGCTAATATAAAATCCAATAAGATTGCTGATTATTATCTTTTGAAAGCCTATGAATTAAGTCCTGAAAAAACAAATTCACTGATGAAAGAAAGATTTGGAGAAGATTTTCCAAAAATTAAAGCTGATGATTATTGGAAACTAATTCATCAATAATGTTAGGTAGTGATAGTAACTAGTAATGCACCGCATTTGATATAATACCAATTAAAAAAATCTAAAAATGAAATAAATTGTCACATTACAATTATGAAAAAAATAATACTATTTTTAATTTTAATATTTGCCGGAATATCTGTTACATATTTTTTCTTTTATAAGAATTACCTACAGCCAGAACTCATATGTGAAATTCCAGATCCAGATAACACTTTTAGACCAGATGGTTACGAATTCTTTCATTCTAAAAATGAAATAGACAGATATCTTGAACTTAATCAAACTACCAAATCTTATAAAAATTATATTAATAAAACTGACTTCAATTTCAATAACTTTTCATACTTTATAGTCTATGGTAGAGAAGTTAAAAACATTTATTATAGTTACAAATCAACTTTTTTTGATGATAAATCTGAATCTTATGCAAGACCCAATGGAAAAATACCTGTTTTTATAAATTATAAAAATGAAGGAAGTAGAAATGGAGTTTTTATTTATAGAATCGAAAGAGACGACCGTTTGAGAGGTTTTTATGGAAATTGACATTATCAATGATTGGGCTTACAGAAATCAAAAATGTAGTAAAATTGAAGCATTAAGAAATTATACAGAACAACAGAATGAAGATCAAAGTTCTAAACTCAGGCTATATAATTTTAAATTTTGTAATACTCATTATTGCAACTATTGGTTTAAATTTCTCAACCTATTTATGGATAGGAAGTGAAGAACAGTATACCGATCTTAAGAACAAATCTTTTTTATTACTTTTTATAAATAGATTTATTTTGAATACAATATTAATTTTTTTGATTTTGTTTCTTTTCTTTATAGTTAGTAGAATCATAGGAAAGAAAAACCGAAAGGAAATGTCTATAAAAAAATTTATTCTGTATGATGTTTTGATTTTATCGGTTATTTCTATTTTTTTGATAATAATAAGAAATATATAAAAGTTGGTGGTATGTCTTTTTGTAGGTAGTCGGTAGTGTTTTCAAAAAATTTTAAAAAAGGCAACCTTTTGGGTTGCCTTTTTTAAAATTCTCAATTCATGATATTAAATAAAGATTATTCGGAAACTTAATCTGAATACAATCATATTCTCTTATTTCCCCGTCCCTAACTTTGCAACAACTTCTTTCTTTTCATTATCAAGCATAAGACTGTTGTTTTCTATACGATAGCTTTTTACCTGTTTAAATGCTTTAAAGAACTCGCCTTCAATACCAAGATTTGGACAAGCCATCATAGTAGCTGCTCCTTCAGATAATTCAATAGTGTTGCCCTCTTTTACTTTATAGCTACCTGAAAAATTGTTACAGCCACCATTTCCGGTCATTTTATCTGTGCCTTTATGAAAAACTAGTAACGGTTCTTTTTTAAAGGCAGTGTCCAGCACGATTGCCTTTCCGTTCAGTTCCTGAAGTTTCCATTCTTTATCGAATAAATCTAGGGTTGTAGCAGCCGCAGCCGGTTGTACTTCTTCGGTAGCAACGCTTTCTTCTGGCTTATTCTCTTCTTTTTTATTGCAGGCAAATGCTGCAAATGCCAACGCAATAATCAAAATGCTTTTTTTCATACTCATTGATTTTAATTGTTAGTAATTTATAGTTTATTATTTGGTTCTTACATCAATATGTTATTCTTGGCGGTAATCGGTTCCGGAAGTTCTTTTTCATCCAGCATATCTCGCATGTCAATCTCAATCATCCGACTGATTTGCGTGATAGGAATATCATTGGCGCTTCCCTCAAACGGATTGACTGCACTCTCCCCTATGGTATCCAAAACATGAAATACCCAGGCCACAACTCCGGAAAAGATAACATTAAACCAGATCGTATAGCCTTCTAAAAAAGTGCCATCTCCCATTTTTTGATATTCCTTGAGTAACCCAAAAGGCAGCAATAGCACAAAAGCAAACATAAGATAGGTCGTCACTGAAGCAAAATTTCTTGGATATGGAAAATTTTTAATCCTCTCTGCCTTGCCCTGGTCATCTGTAAATTTGATAATGCCATTCTGCAATTCTTTCCATTGAAAATCATTTATGATTCCTTCTCTTCTTAATGCTGCCAGTTGTTCCGACTGTAACGCTATAAGCTGTGTCGCCCTATTTTTTTTAAATAGAATATAGTTCCGTTCATTTTCTGGTAGGTAATTCTTCAACTCCTCCTCCAACTTACTTCCCCATTCCGGAATCGTATATCGGCCTGCCAAAAAGTTTTGGTTGCTTCTTCGCTTCATATTTTCCCAACTGCGTGATTCCCGCAATTGGAAGCGCAATGCCGTGAGCCATGCAAAATGTCGGTTAAACATTGTTTTTACGGTTTCACTATTTTTTCCACCGGCAGCATCCCGTAAGGTATAGGCAAAACTTCGGCTGTCATTAATGATACTCCCATAAATCTGTCTTGCTTCCCAAATCCTCCCATAGCTGGCATTGTTTTTAAAACCTACAACAAATGCCAAAGCCGTACCCAATAAAGCAATGGGCTGCCAGGGCAATGCCAGAAAATGCCAGCCGAATACTTCATATAAAATGGTGGGAACAGCTGCAATAGCAAGCAGCAATAATGTATCTCTGAATGTCCATGAAAAAAATTCAAAAGGTGTGTAGCGTTTTCCGGTGTGCATGGTTTAAGTAGCCTTACTATGATTATGTGTTCTTTATTTTTTCAAAGCTTTTAATGCATCCAAATATATTTTTTGTATGCTTTTTTTATCTTCCTTTTTGCTAATGCCCTCTATGGCTGGCAATAAATCTTTATTGTACTCGGTCTTTAACTTTAATATTTCGCCCAATGCAAACGCAGAACTCCAGCGCACAACCGTACCTTCATCTTTTGTATTAATCAGTAAATTGGCTATTGGGGCTTTTAGTCTTGTACTAAACAAATGGGCTATATTGCCTATTACTTTGGCGCTTTCCCATTTTATTCTTGCCGCTTTAGAAGTAAGCGTCTCGGTTACAAAATTTAATACATTCTCATCCGCAATTTCCGGATGCTGTTTTGTAGCATATTCTATAGCCTCGATACAGGTTCCCTTTACAGGATCTTTTTGTTTTTCTGCAAAAGCAATCAGCTCATCAATTGGTAAGGATTTCTCGATAATCCATTTGCTGATTATTTCTGTTTTTTCTTTAGACTTTATCGTCTTGTCTTTTAATAGCTCTTCAATTGTCATTCCTGTTCTATTTGCAATTATTTCACCTATACAAACAACATATCATAACAAATTTATTAAAAACTTACATATGACAAGCATTTGTTTTCAATACTAATAAAAAGAATAAAAATAAATGTCTTGGTGATAACAAAAAACATTTTTATAACTTGCAGTAAGGCTAATAGTTCAATTATGACATCCAAACAAGACATCCAAAAACGAAGTGAAGAAATTACCCAAAACTATTTTCTGTTTTTGGACAGGCATATATCCGATGTCATTTCAGGTAAAGCAACAGACTTTATGGAAATCAACCAGATTGCCAGCGAATTGTTTATTTCACACAAACACCTGACGGATACGGTTCAACAGGAAACAGGACACCACCCCTGCCATTTTTATGATTTGAAGATTATAGACCATGCGAAAAAAATGCTGGAAGAAACAGCCCTTCCCGTCTCAGAAATCGCAAAAATACTCACCTACGATCCTTCAAATTTTTCTAAATTTTTTAAGAAGTTTACTGGACAGGCACCCGGAACATTCCGGAAAAACATAAGCTAATACAAAATGCCCTCTTTGTAAGAGTTGTTAAGCATAAAATAAAGTGCTTAGCAAAACTTCCGAAAAGTTCACCATAATAAAAAAATCTACACTTATGATCTTTGTACTATAATTTGTAACTCATTAAACAATAAATACAATGGCAAGAAATGATTTAAAAGGAAAAGTGGTTTTGATTGCAGGTGGTGCAAAAAACCTGGGAGGTTTATTAAGCCGTGATTTTGCAGCTAAAGGAGCAAAAGTGGCAATTCATTACAACAGCAGTAATACAAAAACCGATGCGGAAAAAACATTGGCTGAAATCCAAAATGCCGGCGGGACAGCCTTTTTGTTTCAGGCAGATTTGACAAAGGTGGACAACATCAAAAAACTTTTTGAAGAAACAAAAGCAAAATTCGGAGGCATCGACATTGCCATCAATACAGTGGGAATGGTACTAAAAAAACCTTTTTTGGATACGACAGAAGCGGAATACGACTCCATGTTCGATATCAATTCAAAAGTGGCCTATTTCTTTATACAGGAAGCAGGAAAAAACTTGAATGACAACGGCAAGATCTGTACGATCGTAACTTCGCTTTTAGCAGCTTATACAGGATTGTATTCGACCTATGCCGGAGCAAAAGCGCCAGTTGAACATTTTACAAGAATGGCTTCCAAAGAATTTGGATCAAGAGGAATTTCTGTAACCGGAGTAGCTCCAGGTCCAATGGATACGCCTTTTTTCTACGGACAGGAAAATGAGGATGCCGTGGCTTACCATAAATCGGCTTCTGCTTTGGGCGGCTTGACCAACATCAAAGACATTGCTCCTTTGGTTGAGTTTTTAGTAACCGATGGCTGGTGGATTACAGGACAGACCATCTTTGCAAACGGCGGATATACAACCCGCTAATTTCTACTAAATATTCCTTTTTTCAGGAATCAATCATAAACTCTGGCTATACTTCTTTCCAAAAAAGATTTAGTATAGCCAGAGTTTTTATTTAAAAACAATTGGAGCGTTTGTTATTTCTACATCAAATATTTCTTACTAAAAAGGAATATATTCAAGAAAAAAAGTACCTTTAACGTTCCAAAGCGCCCCCAAGCCCTACCAAATCTTCAACAATTAAAACTTAATAGTATGAATGCTTCAATTTCATCAGGCAAGCTGACGCCCGTAAGCGCACAGCAAATTTTACAAATCAGTAACGAAACCCTCAACATTATTGGCGTAACCGAACCCTCAGTAATTTTGACACCTATGGTTTCTGCCGAAGTCGATTTGACCGACAAAGGTCCTCTTTTAAATGTAAAAATGGTAATCCTTATTCCAAAAACACTTTTGGGAAAAGCCCCGATTGAACTTTTTATTGACCAGGAGAATGCCCTTCCAAACGAATTAAAATTTGTGCTACGATATGAGAGTTCCGAAAAAACTCCTAAAGAATATCTGGCTTGGTTTATCAGCTATGCGCATGAGATAAAAGATGGTGAAGAGCAATTCACAAGCATTAGGACATTCGTACAAGACTCGGATCCTGATGATGCAAATCCAAGAACTTCAAGAGGAACAGTAACTCACGTATTGCAAAGCTAGGAACAGAATTATTGCCACTACACCACCCTTTAATGATGTCCAGAATTCGATCAGCGCTTATTGTCGTGTTCCTTTTTCTGGCTTTTTCCCTTTTTTCCCAAGAACAGAACAATAATCTCTTGGATTCAGAAATCAGGAAAATAGCACTTGAAAATAAGGACAAGGCTGATTTTTACAAAGCGCAAGCTTTCTTTTTAGAAAAAAACTGGGACTCTACCCTGGTCTATTCCATGAAATATCTGGCACATGCTGGTCATCAGGAACTGGCTGATTATTGCCATTATTTCAGGGCATTCAGTTTCAAAAACAAAAAATTGCTTCAGCAAGCACGCAAGGAATTTTTACAGATTTCAAAAAACTTTCGTTTTTATTATAAGGTCAGGCTTTATCTGGGTGAAATTGCCTTGGAAGAAAGCAATAGCGAACTGGCAATCCACTATTTCAAAGAAATCGAAAACCTTCCGGAAACCGGCAACTATGATTTTAAAAGAGGTGTAGTGTACCACAATCTTGGGGTTTGCTATCTGCATCAAAAAAAATACGATCAGGCTGATGCTTATTTTTCTAAAGGAGCAGAAGTCATGCAGGCAGAAAAAGATACCATCTCCCTCATTGGTTCGTATATGAATATTGCAAATCTTTACTACGAACAATACAAAGACAATATTGCCATTCCCTATTTTGAAAAGGCCTATTCTCTATCCAAAAAGATTAAAAATGTAGAATTAAAGCAGAATGCGGCGCTGAATATGGCAGTCGTTGCAGAAAACAACAAAAAATTCCCTCTTGCCTTAACCTACAGAAAAGAATACGAAAGCTGGAGAGATTCTCTAAATGACCAGAACAAAGTATGGGCAATTGCAGAACTGGAAAAGAAATTCACCGTCAAGCAGAAAGAAAAGGAAATTGGCATCCTCGAAGCTGAAAACAAGCTGAAAATTGCCGAAAGAAATGGTTTTTTCTATTCTTCATTATTATTGCTGGTTTTGTTTGGTACAGGCATTTATTTCTATAGACAGAAAATAAAAAGCAACCGTATCATTCTTTCGCAAAAAAACAAGTTGGATGAACTGAATGCAGCCAAAGATCAACTTTTTTCTATCGTCAGCCATGATCTCCGCTCCTCTGTTAATGCTTTAAAAACCAGCAACTCCAAGTTAGCAGAAAGTCTGGAATGCAAAAATTTCGAGGCACTTGACAAACAACTTCAGAGCAACAGTGCTATTGCTCACAGTTCGTATAATCTGCTTGACAATTTGCTGCATTGGGCTCTGCTTCAAACAAAACAGCTTTATTTTCATAAAGAATCAGTACATCTGTTTTCCGTAGTACAGCAAATGGAATTCAATTATAAGCCACTTATGCAGGAAAAAAATATCAGTTTTGAAAATTCGGTTCCCAAAGCACTATTCGCTTACGCCGATTTAAGTTCCTTAAAAATAATCCTGCGAAACCTGATTGACAATGCCATCAAATTTTCCAGAGAAAATGGTAAGATAACAATTCATGGCAGTTCCTCAGAAGATTTTTGTACCTTGACCGTTGAGGATTCCGGACAAGGAATGAGTAAAGAAATAGTCAGCCAGCTTTTGGATGAATCAGCACTGGTATCCAAAAAAGAAAATCCCGAAAAAAGCGGAACCGGATTGGGCATGCAATTATGCTTGTCAATGGCACAGAAAAACGAAGGAAAATTGCTTATTGAAAGCGAAGAAAATAAAGGCACAAAGATTAGCATACAACTGTTAAAGGCAAATAAAAATGAGTAAGGTAAGCGTATTGATTATTGAAGATACACCGGCAGAAAGCGAGGCACTTGTCAAAGTACTCACGCAAAACAATTATGCTATTGCTGGCGTGGCTACTACATTTAGCGAGGCCTTGGCTTTATTTTATAAGAATACGGTAGATATTGTAATTATTGATGTTTTCCTGAACGGTATACCCGAAGGCATTACTTTTGCGGAAACCATTAACATTACTCCTGATATTTCACGTCCGTTCGTATTCCTGACAAGTTCCAACGATCGCCAGATTTTTGAAAGGGCCAAACTCACAAAACCTTTTAGTTTCCTGCTAAAGCCCTTTAATGAGCTGGAAATCCTATATGCGATAGAAATGGCCGTCGAAAAATTTTACGAACAGTCCAATGTCTTTCTAAGTGATGACCTGGATACTGTTCTTAGCACCGATTCTCTATTCATCAAGAAAAAAAACTCTTTGAAAAAGGTGTTGATTGACGATATCGTTTATATCGAAGTTGAAGAAAGATACTGCAATATCATTACAGAACATGAAAAATTTGTCATCATGATTTCGCTTACCAAAATCAGCGAACTTTTGGAAAAAAACAAGTTTGTCAAAACCCATAGAAATTATATCGTAAATGCAAACAAGATTGAAGAAATAGTATTGCACGACAATCTGGTTATCTTAAAAGGTAACCATAAAGTAACCTTAAGTGAAAAACATAAAGACTTTATCAAAAAGCTGAATATCCTGAAATAAGGCATTTCTCCTTACATTTTCACAGCCCTTCCCTCATCCGGAAGGGCTTTTTTATTCCTCTATTTTCATGCGTTGTTTTTCATCGTTCATGTCAATAATTCCCCTGCTCATATCATTTGTTTACTACAACCGTGGCAACCCCAGTAATTTTAGTTCAGAATACAAAAGAAAGCTAGCATCGATTGTTTCTGGGCTTATTTGAAAATCCCCCTTCCTAAATAACCTGCATGTGTTTACATGCCTACACCAACCTGAATTAGGATTTTATTTTGAATAAGCCATTTATTAAAACTATAGGGAAGCAAGCCGAAAAACCCTATAAAAGAGTAGGCAAACTGATACATAAATAACATGGCAAAAATAGCAAACGTAGAAAAAGTAGAAGACGGTGCCGTTTATAACGGATACGACCATCTTACTGCTATGGAGTGGTGTACGCCCTCCTTTTTGAGTTGTAGCGCATGTGTAAGCGCTAGTGCAGTCAACGGATTAGTAACCATTACTATTAATTTAAGGACTCCATTTGGTAATGTTGGCAAAAGTTTCAACTTCAATTCAAATGTAAGCTACACCTGGCAGCCTTTCTCAAGATTTAAAATTTCTGTAAGCATCACTAACTTTAACGAAGCTGGTGGTGTTTTTAGTTTTGACCTAGGGCTACAACCATGTGTAGATGTTCCTTTCATGGGATGGAAATGCTTTAATTTCAGTCACCACTTTAGCGTGCCGTTGAAACTGAATGGTATCGAGAACGATATTGATGACAGTCAATTTGCAAGCATTATAGCGTTGCATTCAGGAAATGCTTTCAACGCTTCATGCGGCTGTGACGACAAAGGGTCTTCTTTATTACAAGGCGACATTTACAACAACTACCTGAACAGTCAGGCAGGTTTTCCAACAATTCCAGTAACGCAGTGCTTGCCTATTCCTACGGTTCAGTGTATTCCTACTGTAACTTCATGCATCACTGGTATATCTCCAATATGTGCTGCACAACAGGAAGCAAATGTTGGAGCTGGTTTCCCAACGATTCCGGTAACGCAATGCCTACCAATTCCTACTGTTCAATGTATTCCTACTGTTACTTCATGCATCACTGGTATATCTCCAATATGTGCTGCACAACAAGAGGCTAAACTTGGTGCTGGATTCCCAACGATTCCGGTAACTCAGTGTTTTCCAATCCCAACAGTAAAGTGTAT
>NZ_VFJE01000043.1 GCF_006385255.1 Flavobacterium microcysteis | reverse complement strand
TTAACAACAACATTGTTCCAGATTTCGCTACTACATTGGCATTCTGCAACGGAGCTACAGTACCTGCATTACAGGCAACTTCGCCAAACGGAATCACAGGAACATGGAGCCCGGCAACCATAAGCAATACGGCTAGCGGAAATTATATATTCACTCCAAGTGCAGGACAATGTGCTACAACGGCTACCTTGAACGTAACCATTAACAACATTATCACACCAAACTTCCCTACAGCGTTGAACTATTGTAGCGGAGCTGTTATTCCAGCCTTGCAGGCAACTTCTCCTAACGGAATTACGGGTACATGGAGTCCCGCTACAGTAAGTAACACGGCTAGCGGAAGCTATGTGTTTACACCAAATGCAGGACAATGTGCTACAACAGCTACGTTGAATGTGACTATCAATACTAATATCACACCGAATTTCCCTACTACATTGACTTTCTGTAACGGAGAAACAGTTCCAGCATTGCAGGCAACTTCTCCTAACGGAATCACAGGAACCTGGAGTCCGGCAACGATAAGCAATACGGCTAGTGGAAATTATATATTCACTCCAAGCGCAGGCCAATGTGCTACTACTATGACATTAAGAGTGACTATTACGCCTCGAATCGTGCCAAACTTCCAAACAACAATGACAATTTGTAATGGAAGTACCGCTCCTGTATTGAATACGACTTCTCCTAACGGAATCACAGGAACATGGAGTCCGGCAACGATAAGCAATACGACTAGCGGAAACTATGTGTTCACGCCAAATGCGGGACAATGTGCTACAACGGCTACTTTAACTGTGACGGTTACCAATATTATCTTACCGGACTTCCCTACTACACTGACTTTCTGTAGCGGTGATACGGTACCAGCACTTCAGGCGACATCGCCTAATGGAATTACTGGAACATGGAGTCCTGCAACAATAAGCAACACGACAAGCGGGAACTATGTATTTACGCCTAATGCAGGTCAATGCGCTACCAATACGACTCTTGCAGTTACTATCAACAGTCTGGCTTTGCCTGCCATAACCGGACCTGGCGCAGTGTGTATTTCAAATAGCATCCTACTTTCTCATACTACTCCTGGCGGAACCTGGTCGAGTAACAACACCAATGTAGCAACAGTTGATGCAGCCGGAAATGTTACCGGAGTTAGTGCAGGATCAGTAATGATTATCTATACTGTAAACAATGGTACTTGTACCGCATCGGTCAGAAAGCCTATAACGATTACTTCACCACCAAAGCCAGTTCTTAAAGATGGTTTTATCTGTGTAGACAATCAAACCGGAGCTTTTATTTCTACTGTTAATTTATATTCTCAGATTCCAAATGCCAATCATAGTTTTGTATGGACCCGAAACAATAACCTTCTTCCTACTACGACCAACACACACGTTGCGGTCGAACCAGGAACTTATGAAGTAGTGGTTACGAACCTTATTACCGGATGTACAGCAACAGCAACAGCAACCGTAGGCACTTCGTCTATTGCAGTTGCAGAAGCTACAGTGGGAAGAGATTTTAATAAAAACCAGATTATTACGGTTAACGTTACAGGTGGCTCAGGACAATATGAATTCCAACTGAATGGCGGCCCACCACAGACAAGCAATCAGTTTACGAACATTTACGAAGGCGAGTATGAAATTACCGTAAGAGATACCCAAGGATGCGGATTGATTACACTTACAGTATATGCCTTGAATTATCCATATTATTTTACGCCAAATGCGGATGGTTATAATGATACCTGGAACATCGACGGGCTTTCCAACCAGCCAGAAGCTACAATTTATATTTTCGACCGCTACGGAAAACTAATCAAGCAAATTTTTCCTTCATCTGCAGGATGGGACGGTACTTATAACGGACATGCCCTACCTGCAACAGATTACTGGTTCAAATTGCTTTATAAGAGCCGTGACGGAGTCAATAGAGAATTTAAGGCGCATTTTGCCCTAAAAAGATAATGCTCTAATTTGTTTTTGTTACTTAAAATACCACAACATGAATTTCATCAAACCAAAGAGGTACGAAGATGTCGTATACAATATGGATCAGGTGTACAAAATTGAAAAACTAATTGACGAATATGAATTTCATTTTAACAATGGAAGAGTTATTAATGTAAAGGCATCCCTTGTGAGCAACAAAATCAAAAAGCTATTCGATACGAAGTATAAAAAGAAAAATCCTACAGAATCTATAAAAACATCTAAATAAATTCCATAACTTGAATGAAATCAGTCTAAATTAGGCTTTTTTTTAACCTATTTTAAGTTCTTTAATTTGATAAAGAGCAAATTTTAAAGTAAGTTTGTAGAACCCTAATCTATTACTTAAAATTACAAAAAAATCCCTTTTACCACGAGGGTGAACGTTATGGAATACAATAAGACACATGCTCTGGACAACGGCGTTTCAGTAGTACAAAGCATCATGCGCAAATTTAAAGTGTATGCCGACCGATATTATAAGTACTCTTTTCCCGAAGAAGCTTTTTTTAAAGAGATTGCTGAAAAGTGCATAAGTGATGCTTTTGGTGCCAATCATAATGAATCTTTCACAAAAGCAAAAATCAGAGAACTTTGGGGGTATGTCAAAAAACAAGCCCTGAATTATATACTCAATGTTGAAGCAGAGCTGGATAAAGAATTTCCAAATCACGGACAGCTTAGTTTTTATGCTTTTAAGTTAAACTGCAAAACCGACAACCTAAAAGATAAGGTTACTGCCTTTAAGTCACAGTTTACTGACGCAGAAGATTTTATTTCCCGATAATACAATCCAGATTTATTACTATAGAGCTCCCTTTGGGAGCTTTTTTATTGACCGAAAACTTTATATCAGGACAAATTTCATAAATCACTACTTTTCCTCTTTGCGACTCTGCACCTTTGCGAGCAATTATTTTTCACGCAGAGACGCAATTTACATAAATCCTTTAATCGCATTGATAAAATAAGGAGAATCATTCCATTGGATCTTGCGATAATTGAAGTCCTTCCTGAGCGTATCTGGCAGGCACTCCCAAATAGCCCGGCTCATTTTTTCCAGCAGTAATTTTTTAGAAAATGTGTCTGAGACTACCAGGCTAATTTCACGAATAGGCTTCGGTTCTTTGAATGGCTTAAACAGATGTTTTTCTCTTTCGTTAAGTATGGAAAGTTCAGGTAGGATAGCAAAACCGAGCTGTGCCCTTACTAAATTTTTTAATGTTTCTATAGAACTAATGTCATAAGAGAATTGTTCGCTTATTTTACGGTCTTCCTTTATGTCACAGATATCGAGAAGTTGCGCATTATAACAATATTCATTTTGCAGCAGCAAGAGTTCCGGTTTGTCGCTGGCCTGTAGTTCGTAAAAATCTTTACCGGCAAACGGATGGTTTTCGTTAAGATAGGCTACAAAAGGCTCATTAAATACATGGTGCTCTTTCAGATTCGGATTTCCTGTGGGAGTAGCCATAAGCGCCACATCTAACGCTCCTGTTTCAATATCATGCATCAATTGACCGGTAGAAGCTTCATGAATAACAAAATGCATTTTAGGTGCTGCTTCTTTCATTGATTTTATAAATAATGGCACCAGATAAGGCGAAAGTGTGGAAATGACGCCCAGCTTTACTTCCCCTTCCAGGTCGTTTTTTTCATTGATTACAAAATCACGGATCTCATTGACTTCACGGAGTATCTTTTTAGCTCTTGCGATAATCTGTGTTCCTAATTTTGTAGGTGTCAATGGCACTTTTGTACGGTCAAATATTTTAATTCCTATTTCTTCTTCAAGATTTTTCAGTTGGATGGTAAGTCCGGGCTGGGTAACATTACAGACTTCTGCAGCCCTTGCAAAATGGCGTTCTTCGTCTAATGCTACGATGTATTTTAATTGCTGGATAGTCATACATTATAATTTAATTTTATAAAGGTAAAAAATTATCAATTTGATTTATAATTAAACCCGCTATAAATTTGTACCATCAAATCAAAACAATTATAACTTAATAATTTACATCATGAAAAAATTAGCAATAGCAGCCGTTGCGGTATTGAATGCAACACTAGCAGTAAGTCAAATCGATCCGTCATTAGCAGGTAGCTACAGTATCGAAAAAAACACTCGTGAATTCTTAAAAGCCGTTCACGGAAATTCAGGTCCGCAACTTTATGAGCTTTCTATCGAAGATGCCCGAAAAGTATTAATCAATGCACAAACTGGAGATTATAAAAAATTACCAGCCGATATTGAAAACAAAACGATTACCCAAGATGGAAAAACCGTTTCCATCCAAATTGTAAAACCAAAAGGTTCAAAAGAAAAACTTCCGGTACTAATGTATTTCCACGGTGGCGGATGGGTTTTAGGAAATGCTTTTACACACGACCGATTGATTAGAGAATTAGCGGTTGGCGCCAACATAGCGGTTGTTTTTGTAAACTATACTCCTGCTCCCGAAGCCCGATTCCCAATCGCAAACGAAGAAGCTTATGCAGCAACCAAATGGATTAAAGAAAACGGCGCTTCCATTGGACTAAATCCTTCTAAATTAGCTGTTGGTGGCGATAGCGTAGGTGGTAATATGGCAATTGCCGTAACACTTATGGCAAAAGAAAGAAAAGGTCCTAAAATTGATTTCCAATTGCTTTTTTATCCGGTAACCGATGCCGATTTCAACACGACTTCCTATCAGCAGTTTGCCAACGGACATTTCCTGACACTTAATGCGATGGTGTGGTTCTGGAATATTTATGCTCCTGAAAAAGCAACAAGAAACCTGATTACAGCTTCTCCTTTGAGAGCCGATATTGAAGAATTAAAAGACTTGCCAGAGGCTTTGGTCATTACTGCAGAAAACGACGTATTGCGTGATGAAGGCGAAGCTTATGCTAAAAAACTAAATGCGGCTGGTGTAAAAGTTACAGCTACACGATATATTGGAACGATTCACGACTTCGTCATGTTAAACCCAATTACAGAAACTCCGGCTCCTAGAGCAGCAATCAAACAAGCTGTAGATGCCCTAAAAGAAAAACTAAGCAAATAATTAAAATAACGAATAACAATTAAAATTTAGAAATCATGAAATTTATAAGAAAAGCAAACGCAAATTGGCAAGGTACAGGAATGGAAGGAAAAGGAACCATCAGTACACAAAGCACAACTCTAAACAACACCCAATTATCTTTTAAGACACGTTTTGCAGAAGGTGTAGGAACAAACCCTGAAGAATTAATCGCAGCGGCTCATTCCGGATGTTTTACCATGCAATTGAGCTTTTTACTAAGCGAATTGAATTATGTACCTACTGACTTAAATACTGAAGCAGTACTTACTTTTGAAGATGGAACAATTACTAAAATCCATTTGGAATTAAATGGTGTTGTTCCTGGAATTTCTGAAGAAGAGTTTCAAAACATCGCTTTAAAAGCGAAAGAGATTTGTCCGGTATCTAAAGTTTTGAAAGCTGAGATTACTTTGGGAGTTTCTTTGAGGAGCTAAGATGCAAAGCGGCTAAGGCGCTAAGGTACTGAGGTACTAAGTGGCTAAGTTTGGGGAGTAATTCTGAATAAAAAAACCGTGCTGTAAAAGCACGGTTTTCAATTTTAAAACTATCTAAACATTACATGGCTGTGATGATAAATTCGCTTCTTCTGTTCTGTTGGTGTTCCTGTTCTGTACATTCTACACCATCAGCACATTTATTAACTAACTGGGTTTCGCCATAGCCTTTACCTGTAATTCTTTCTTTGGCAACTCCATCCTGAACCATCCAGTCGATGGTAGATTTTGCTCTGCGGTCAGAAAGTTTCAGGTTGTATTTGTGCGTCTGGCGGCTGTCTGTATGCGAACGAACATCTACTTTCATATTCGGGTATTGTTTCATTACATCAACGATTTTAGCCAAATCAATAGCTGCATCCGGACGAATATTCCATTTATCAAGGTCAAAGTAGATAATCTTAATGCCGAATGTCTTAGCTAAATCAGTTCCAACGGTAATCTGCTTAACCGGTTTATCCAATTCGATAGAAAGGTCTGTTTCTCCAGATTCTTTCGGGATAATGGCTTTTAGTTCGTTTGGCGTATAGTCTTTGCTTTCCGCTTTTACATAATACACATTACCACATTCTACATCAAAGCTGTATTTTCCTTCGTGGTCAGCATAAATGGTTTTGATTACCTTAAACGAGGCATCTGACAGCGTTACTCTTGCATTGGCTATAGGAAGTCCTGTTTCTTTATCCGTAATCGTTCCTGATAGCAATTGCTCGCATTTCAGCTGTCTTGTTTCCTGAAATTTGTAAATATCGTCATAACCTTTTCCGCCATCTCTGTTAGAAGAGAAAAATCCAAATCGGGTTTTAGTATCGATTATAAAAGCAAAGTCATCTTTTGGTCCGTTAACCGGAGTTCCTACGTTTTTGATCTCTCCATAACTTCCGTCTTTGTTGATCTGAGTTACAAAAACATCCAGACCTCCTAATCCAAGTTGTCCGTCAGAAGCGAAATACAATTCGTTTTCGTCTGTAACATATGGAAAAGTTTCACGACCTTCCGTATTGACTTGTTTCCCCAGATTTTCCGGAGTTCCAAAACTACCATCAGCATTAATTGCCACTTTAAACAAATCCGACTGACCTAGAGTTCCCGGCATGTCTGACGCAAAATACAAGGTTTTTTCATCTGGACTCAAAGCAGGGTGTGCCGTACTGTAATTGTCACTTGTAAAAGGCAATTCTGTTACGTTTACCCATTTTCCTTTTTCAAGAGTAGCTTTGTAGATTTTCAACAATGTTGCCTTGTCGCTGTTCTTCCCTCTTTTTCCTTTGTTATAGTTATTTCGGGTGAAGTACACCGTTTTTCCATCTTTAGTAAAAACCGGAGTAGCCTCATTGAACTTCGTATTCAAAGAAGTATTGAATTGTTCCGGCTCCAACATAGAACCATCCGAACTGATTTCAGAAGCATACAATTTAGTAAACGACTGGTTTGTCCATTGGTGTTTTCTGTTGAAAAGACCACCCGTATCTCTTGCCGAAGCAAAAACGAGCTTGTTGTCGAAAAAAGCAGTTCCGTAATCGGAATATTCTGAGTTGATATTGATATTTTCTACTTTATACCGACCCGAATTGGCTTTTATTTCTTCCAAATAGTCCTTGTGCTTGGTGTACAACTGCGCTCTTAAATCGGCCGCATTCTTTTGGTTGAACTGCGACAACATTTCATTAGCCTTTTCATAATCACCAACTGATTTCAGGGTTTGCGAATAACGGTAATAGTATTCGGCATCAACCGGCTGGTTCATTGCGAAAAGTTCAGCATACCATTTGTTAGCTTTGTCTAGCTCTGCATTGAAATAGTAAGCATTTCCCAGCTTTTGGAACAGGTCTACTGATTTGTATCCTTTTTCCGCTACTCTTTCATACGTTTTGATTGCATCGACATAAGCATATTTCTCATACTGCTTATCAGCAGCTGCGAGCCTGGCTTCTTGTGCCTGGGCAGTTAATAAAGAAAAGACTGCCAAGACTGTATATAATTGTTTTTTCATAGTTGCTGCTTTTAGAAGAATCTTGGAGAGGTTACTTTGTTGAATTTGCTGAATAATTCGAAACGAAGGAAAACCTCATGCGAACCTGAATTGTAGTTGGCAAGCTTTGTCGTTTCCATATCATATCCATAGCCTACAAATAGTCCATCTGTTATCTGGAATCCTGCCATAGCACTCACAGCGGCATCCCATCTCCAGGCAACTCCAAGCGTCAGCTTGTCATTGAAAAGAAAGTTTCCTGAAAGATCAGCCTGAAGCGGTGCTCCGTTTACGGCTTTCATCAAAAAGGCTGGCTTGAATTTGATACTTTGGCTCAAATCGAAAACATAACCTCCTATCAAATAGAAATTCATTCTTTCTTTATTTACAGCTACTGAATTGTCATCGTATCGGTTCGTTTCAAAAAAGTTCGGTACCGAAAGTCCCAAATACATTTTATCAGAATGAAAATAAGCTCCTGCTCCAAGGTTTGGCGTGAAGTTATTATTCAGATTCATTAATCGAGGATCTCCCTGGTCTGCCGGATTCAGCTTATTAACATCCAAATTGAACATATTGGCTGTTGCCTTAATTCCGAAAGACAACTTGAATGTTTCTGATGTCTTAACGGTATATGATATGTCTGCAGAGATTGCATTTTCATCTGTAGGTCCTATCCTATCGTTTACAAATGACAATCCCATTCCAAAATTAGTCCCATTGATAGGCGTGTTGATTGCAACAGTATTGGTCACCGGAGCTCCATCCAAACCAACCCATTGCGTTCTGTGAAGTCCGAAAACGCTAAATACGCCTCGTGAACCTGCATAAGCGGGATTGATATTGATGGTATTATACATATACTGCGTGTATTGCGCATCCTGTTGTGCAAATGCGCTTGCACCTACAAGAATCCAGACGAAAAGTATGATTATTTTTTTCATTGGTTTAATTTGTTTTATCCTGGGAACCCATTCCGATTCCCAGGAATTTAACTTTATCTGCTTAAGTATAAATAGCCGCTTTTCTCTCTTACAGTACCATCTTGTTTTTTATATTTCAAGATGTAGAAATAAGTACCATCAGGTAATCCTTCTGATTTGTTTACTGTAACCCTTCCTTCTGAGTATCCTCTAAAGGCTTTGTCATTGTTGTTATAGCCACTTGTTTCGTAAACTACAACACCCCAGCGGTTAAAGATCTCTACTTTGTTGTCTGGATAGCATCCTAATCCTCCTATGTATAAAAATTCGTTGCTGCCATCATTATTTGGAGTAACTACATTGAATACATTGATTGTACATCCTTCAATTTCGACAATCGTAGGGTTGTTTCCTGTGTTGTCTGTGTGATCAGAAGCATCTGTTGTTTCTTCATCCAACGGACTCTTACCTGAAACAAACGCCTGGTTAGAAACACTTCCTGCATTGATATCAGCTTGCGTGATAGTATAGATAGCTGTAAATGTTGTGCTATCACTTGCTCCAACAGCAAGAGTTATTGGACCTCCACTTACAACAACTCCCGGTAGCGGATCTGTAACAGTTACATCGCTCAAGCTTACGTTACCTGTATTGGTCACTGTAAAGTTATAAGTGATGGTCTCTCCTACTTCTGCGATTCCGTTGTTATTGCTATCATTGAAAGTTGCTGTCTTAATCAGCGCAATGCCTGGATTTTGCTCAATAACTGTAACTGTACAATCTGGACAAGTTGGTTCGTATAACGGATCGTTCGGATCTATCGGAGATGGATCTTGCGATTCCACATCGATTGGATTTCCGGTCGGATCTGTACCTTCTGCCAATGCTAAGTTGTAAACTGCTCCTAATTCAATATCAGCTTGTGATATTGTATAAGTTGCCGTGAACGTTGTTGAATCAGTGGCTTGTGGTGCTAAAGAAGCAATAGGCCCGCCTGAAACTGCAACTATAGGATCGGTTACAGTAATATTTGTAATGGTTACGTTTCCAGTATTTTTAACCGTAAAGCTATATTGGATAACATCTCCAACATTTACGATTCCGTCATTGTTTGCATCCTGATATACACCTTCTTTGAATAATTCAAACTTAGGATTTTGAGGCAATACAGTTACAGTTGGATCGTCATTTCCTGGCAATGTAGGGTCATTACTATCTGAGTCATCCGTAATTGGTGTTCCTACTACCGGAGTAGCAGTTACCAATGCCTGGTTGTTTACAACTCCTGCATCAATATCAGCTTGTGTAAACGTATAGACTGCAGTAAATGTAGTTGAATCAGTAGCACCTGCTGCTAAAGTTGCAAGAGGTCCGCCCGTTACAGCTACCAAAGGATCGGTTACCGTAATGTTTGTCAATTCCATAGTTCCGGTATTGATTACCGTGAAATTATAAGTAATGCTTTCTCCTACTTGTGCAAATCCGTCTCCGTTTGCATCATTGAAGGTTCCTTGCTTGATAATCTCAACACCTGGTACCTGAACCAAAATTGTTACTATAGCCGTATCGCAATTGGTTGGGTTCAATACTTCACAAATGCTGTATTCTAACGTATATGTTCCAGCTGGTGTTCCAGGAGCAACAGTTATTGTTCCGTCAGGATTTAATGTCAACGGAGCATCTGCATTTACAGTTGTCAATGTTACTTCTGATGGAATAACTGCTACGCCATTCAGCGTATCGTTAGCAAATACGTTTCCAGCATTTGCCATTCCTTCAGTTCCGTTTACAATCGTACCGCTAAAATCATCATTTACGGCATCAATTGGAGCCGGGTTAACAATTATAGTTACTGTAGCCGATTCACAATTTGTTGGATTTAATATCTCACACAATTGGTATACGATAGTGTAGGTTCCAGCAGGAGTCTGTGGGTCTACGCTTACCGTTCCTGTTGCTGGATCTAATTCCACGCCTGGATTAGTTGATGGAGTCGTTACCGTTACAGTTACTTGCGATGGGATAACCGGAACACCGTTTAAGGTATCGTTATCCAATACGTTCACTACATCAGGGTTTCCTTCATATCCGTTAACCGGAGTCGGGTTATCATTTACCGCATCGATTGGTGCTTCTTCCACCACTACGGTTACTGTTGCAGAATCGCAGTTAGTTGGGTTTAATATCTCGCACAATTGGTATACGATAGTGTAGGTTCCTGCAGGTGTCTGTGGGTCTACGCTTACCGTTCCAGTTGCAGGATCTAATTCCACGCCTGGATTAGTTGATGGAGTCGTTACCGTGACAGTTACTTGTGATGGGATAACCGGAACACCGTTTAAGGTATCGTTATCCAATACGTTTACTACATCAGTGTTTCCTTCATATCCGTTAACCGGAGTCGGGTTATCATTTACCGCATCGATTGGTGCTTCTTCCACAACTACAGTTACCGTTGCAGAATCACAATTAGTTGGGTTTAATAT
>NZ_VFJE01000042.1 GCF_006385255.1 Flavobacterium microcysteis | reverse complement strand
GGGAACCCTTTTCAAAGGAAGGCGGCGACATACTCTCCCACAGGATTGCAGTACCATCTGCGCAGGCGGGCTTAACTTCTCTGTTCGGAATGGGAAGAGGTGAGCCCCGCCGCAATAACCACCTTGGATTATTCTTGGCTGTCTTCGGCCGTGTCCGCACTCTCCTTATCGGATACGTACGGCAATATCTTGGCATACTGGGATAAGATTCCCTTTATTTTTTTGTTAGAAAGTCGCTCCCCGCCCCGAAGGGCGGAGACCTTGCGCATAAGCTTACGGGTTATTAGTACTACTCGGCTATGACATTACTGCCTTTACACCTGTAGCCTATCGACGTGGTCATCTCCCACGACCCTTAAAAGAAATCTCATCTTGTGGTGGGTTTCGCGCTTATATGCTTTCAGCGCTTATCCCTTCCCGACGTAGCTACTCTGCGATGCCCCTGGCGGGACAACAGATACACCAGCGGTCAGTCCAATTCGGTCCTCTCGTACTAGAATCAGATCCACTCAAATTTCTTACGCCCGCAGTAGATAGAGACCGAACTGTCTCACGACGTTCTGAACCCAGCTCGCGTGCCACTTTAATGGGCGAACAGCCCAACCCTTGGGACCTTCTCCAGCCCCAGGATGTGACGAGCCGACATCGAGGTGCCAAACCCCCCCGTCGATATGAGCTCTTGGGGGAGATCAGCCTGTTATCCCCGGCGTACCTTTTATCCTTTGAGCGATGGCCCTTCCATGCGGAACCACCGGATCACTATGCTCTACTTTCGTACCTGATCGACCTGTGTGTCTCTCAGTCAAGCTCCCTTATGCCATTGCACTCTACGCACGGTTACCAAGCGTGCTGAGGGAACCTTTAGAAGCCTCCGTTACTCTTTTGGAGGCGACCACCCCAGTCAAACTACCCACCAAGCAATGTCCCCCGCAACGCGGGGTTAGGCTTCAGACAAGCAAAGGGTGGTATTTCAACAATGACTAACCTACGCCTGGCGACGCAGGATCGAAGTCTCCCACCTATCCTACACATCACTTGTCCAAAGTCAATACTAAGCTATAGTAAAGGTGCACAGGGTCTTTTCGTCCCACTGCGGGTAATCGGCATCTTCACCGATACTACAATTTCACCGAGCTCATGGCTGAGACAGTGTCCAGATCGTTACACCATTCGTGCAGGTCGGAACTTACCCGACAAGGAATTTCGCTACCTTAGGACCGTTATAGTTACGGCCGCCGTTTACTGGGGCTTCAATTCAATGCTTCTCCGAAGATAACATCTCCTCTTAACCTTCCAGCACCGGGCAGGTGTCAGGCCCTATACTTCATCTTACGATTTTGCAGAGCCCTGTGTTTTTGATAAACAGTCGCCTGGACCTCTTCACTGCGGCCAGCCTTCGCTGGCGACCTTTCTCCCGAAGTTACAGGTCTATTTTGCCTAATTCCTTAGCCATGAATCTCTCGAGCACCTTAGGATTCTCTCCTCGACTACCTGTGTCGGTTTACGGTACGGGTTCTTATAATCTAAGTTTAGAGGTTTTTCTTGGAAGCCCTTAGGTACGCTATCACTTTGTCCGAAGACTCCGTGTACTGTCGCATTTCACCAGTGCCTGCGGATTTGCCTGCAGGCCCTATAGCTAGGTGCTTTAACGAACTATTCCGTCAGTTCGCGGTACTTTCATCACTCCGTCGCCCCATCACAATTATAAGAAGTACGGGAATATTAACCCGTTGGCCATCGACTGTCCCTTTCGGGTTCGCCTTAGGACCCGACTAACCCTCAGCTGATTAGCATAGCTGAGGAAACCTTAGTCTTTCGGTGTGCGGGTTTCTCGCCCGCATTATCGTTACTTATGCCTACATTTTCTTTTCTGGAACCTCCAGCATCCCTTACGGAACACCTTCGCCGGCGCCAGAATGCTCCCCTACCACTTGTAATAAATTACAAATCCATAGCTTCGGTAATATGCTTATGCCCGATTATTATCCATGCTCGTCCGCTCGACTAGTGAGCTGTTACGCACTCTTTAAATGAATGGCTGCTTCCAAGCCAACATCCTAGCTGTCTGGGCAGACAAACCTCGTTCTTTCAACTTAGCATATATTTGGGGACCTTAGCTGATGGTCTGGGTTCTTTCCCTCTCGGACTTGGACCTTAGCACCCAAGCCCTCACTGCTGGCAAACATTATACAGCATTCGGAGTTTGTCAGGAATTGGTAGGCGGTGAAGCCCCCGCATCCAATCAGTAGCTCTACCTCTGTATAACTTTACGGCCAGCGCTGCACCTAAATGCATTTCGGGGAGTACGAGCTATTTCCGAGTTTGATTGGCCTTTCACCCCTACCCACAGGTCATCCGAAGTCTTTTCAACGACAACCGGTTCGGACCTCCACTGTGTGTTACCACAGCTTCATCCTGCCCATGGGTAGATCACACGGTTTCGCGTCTAACACTGCCGACTATGGCGCCCTATTCAGACTCGCTTTCGCTACGGATCCGTGGCTGAACCACTTATCCTTGCCGGCAACGTTAACTCGTAGGCTCATTATGCAAAAGGCACGCCGTCACCCCACTAAAGGGCTCCGACCGCTTGTAGGCGTATGGTTTCAGGATCTGTTTCACTCCGTTATTCACGGTTCTTTTCACCTTTCCCTCACGGTACTGGTTCACTATCGGTCTCTCAGGAGTATTTAGCCTTGGCGGATGGTCCCGCCGGATTCAGACAGGGTTTCACGTGCCCCGCCCTACTCAGGATACCGCTATCCCTTACGCTCATTACTTGTACCGGGCTGTCACCGTCTTTGGCCCAACTTTCCAGATGGTTCTAATTCTTTACGCAGGAAATATCGC
>NZ_VFJE01000041.1 GCF_006385255.1 Flavobacterium microcysteis | reverse complement strand
GTCCTACAACCCCGGAAATGCCGTAACATCTCCGGTTTGGGCTAATCCGCTTTCGCTCGCCACTACTCACGGAATCACTTTTGTTTTCTTCTCCTCCGCCTACTTAGATGTTTCAGTTCAGCGGGTTCGCCCCCTATCGGGTAATGTGCCTTCAGCACACTGGGTTGCCCCATTCGGATACCTGCGGATCGATCGGTGTGTGCCCGTCCCCGCAGCTTTTCGCAGCTTATCACGTCCTTCATCGCCTCTGAGAGCCTAGGCATCCCCCATACGCCCTTATTTTGCTTATTGCGCTTTCAATACGTACTTGCGTACGCATCATGCTTTCTACTTTTTAAATGTTTTCTTATCCCAATATGTCAATGAACTTTTTTCCTTAACGGAAGTGTGGAGAATATCGGAGTCGAACCGATGACCTCCTGCGTGCAAGGCAGGCGCTCTAGCCAGCTGAGCTAATCCCCCGTATCTATAGTTGCCAGTCACAACTTTACGGCTAGCCAACCCCTAGAATTTCCTTCAAAAGCCCTAAAAAGTAGTCCCGGGCAGACTCGAACTGCCGACCCCTACATTATCAGTGTAGTACTCTAACCAGCTGAGCTACGAGACTCTGTTTTTTTTGCTTTTTTTGTTTTTTTTTGAACTAACAGCGAGAGCAGGCGGGCTTTGGAGCCCCGTGCGCCGAAGCGACTTTTCTCTAGAAAGGAGGTGTTCCAGCCGCACCTTCCGGTACGGCTACCTTGTTACGACTTAGCCCCAGTTACCGGTTTTACCCTAGGCAGCTCCTTGCGGTCACCGACTTCAGGCACCCCCAGCTTCCATGGCTTGACGGGCGGTGTGTACAAGGCCCGGGAACGTATTCACCGGATCATGGCTGATATCCGATTACTAGCGATTCCAGCTTCACGGAGTCGAGTTGCAGACTCCGATCCGAACTGTGACCGGTTTTGTAGATTCGCTCCCCCTCGCGGGGTGGCTGCTCTCTGTACCGGCCATTGTAGCACGTGTGTAGCCCAGGGCGTAAGGGCCGTGATGATTTGACGTCATCCCCACCTTCCTCGCAGTTTGCACTGGCAGTCTCGCTAGAGTTCCCGACATTACTCGCTGGCAACTAGCGACAGGGGTTGCGCTCGTTATAGGACTTAACCTGACACCTCACGGCACGAGCTGACGACAACCATGCAGCACCTTGTAAACTGTCCGAAGAAAAGTCCGTTTCCGGACCTGTCAGTCTACATTTAAGCCCTGGTAAGGTTCCTCGCGTATCATCGAATTAAACCACATGCTCCACCGCTTGTGCGGGCCCCCGTCAATTCCTTTGAGTTTCAAACTTGCGTTCGTACTCCCCAGGTGGGATACTTATCACTTTCGCTTAGCCACTCAGCTTGCGCCGAACAGCTAGTATCCATCGTTTACGGCGTGGACTACCAGGGTATCTAATCCTGTTCGCTCCCCACGCTTTCGTCCATCAGCGTCAATCCGCCGGTAGTAACCTGCCTTCGCAATCGGTATTCCATGTAATATCTAAGCATTTCACCGCTACACTACATATTCTAGTTACTTCCCGGCAATTCAAGCCCTGCAGTATCAACGGCAGTTTCCCAGTTGAGCTGGAAGATTTCACCGCTGACTTACAGGGCCGCCTACGGACCCTTTAAACCCAATGATTCCGGATAACGCTTGGATCCTCCGTATTACCGCGGCTGCTGGCACGGAGTTAGCCGATCCTTATTCTTACGGTACCGTCAAGCCCCTACACGTAGGAGTGTTTCTTCCCGTACAAAAGCAGTTTACAATCCATAGGACCGTCATCCTGCACGCGGCATGGCTGGTTCAGTCTTGCGACCATTGACCAATATTCCTCACTGCTGCCTCCCGTAGGAGTCTGGTCCGTGTCTCAGTACCAGTGTGGGGGATCTCCCTCTCAGGACCCCTACCCATCATAGCCTTGGTAAGCCGTTACCTTACCAACTAGCTAATGGGACGCATGCCCATCTTCCACCGTTGTTACTTTAACAGCAAGACGATGCCGTCTCGCTGTGCCATGGGGCATTAATCCAAATTTCTCTGGGCTATTCCCCTGTGGAAGGTAGGTTGCATACGCGTTACGCACCCGTGCGCCGGTCTCAAGGATGCAAGCACCCTCTACCCCTCGACTTGCATGTGTTAGGCCTGCCGCTAGCGTTCATCCTGAGCCAGGATCAAACTCTTCATCGTATATTTTAATATTATAAGACGTTTTCGGCTTGTGCGCAGATCTCACCGATCCGCCTTGCTCTCTAATTCTTTAATTTGCTGTCAATCCAATATGTCTATGAACGTGTTCTTCTTGTTTTCTGTCGCCCCTCTCGGAGCGGCTGCAAAGGTAACACTCTTTTCGAGTCCTGCAAGCTTTTTTTGAAAAAAAATTT
>NZ_VFJE01000040.1 GCF_006385255.1 Flavobacterium microcysteis | reverse complement strand
TCCCGGCTGCGGCTACGCTTACTGCAACTGATGCTTGCGGAAGTGCAACGGTAACATTCGCCGAGACAAGAACTGACGGTGCTTGCGCCGGAAGCTACACGCTTACAAGAAAATGGACGGCGACTGACCTTTGCGGTAACACTGCCGTACACACGCAAGTAGTGACCGTAACCGATACCCAGGCTCCTGTATTTGTAGGAACACCTCCTGCTGATGTTACTGTATCTTGCAGTAACATACCTACAGCGGCTACGCTTACTGCAACTGATGCTTGCGGAACTGCAACGGTAACATTCGCCGAGACTAGGACTGACGGTGCTTGCGCCGGAAGCTATACCCTTACAAGAAAATGGACGGCTACTGACCTTTGTGGTAACACTGCCGTACACACTCAGACTGTAACTGTACAGGACAATGTGGCTCCTACTTTTGTAGGAACATTGCCTGCTGATGTTGCTATATCTTGCGGAAACATTCCTACAGCGGCTACGCTTACTGCAACCGATGCTTGCGGAAGTGCAACGGTAACATTTGCCGAGACAAGAACTGACGGTGCTTGCCCTGGAAGCTACACGCTTACAAGAAAATGGACGGCTACTGACCTATGCGGTAATACTGCCGTACACATTCAGACTGTAACTGTACAGGACAATGTGGCTCCTGTATTTGCAGGAACATTGCCTGCTGCCAGCATAACTGCAGCTTGCGGAAATATCCCTACAGCGGCTACGCTTACTGCGACCGATGCTTGCGGAACTGCAACGGTAACATTTGCCGAGACAAGAACTGACGGTGCTTGCCCTGGAAGCTACACGCTTACAAGAAAATGGACGGCTACTGACCTTTGCGGTAACACTGCAATACATACTCAGACTGTAACCGTGACTGATACTCAGGCTCCTGTATTTGCAGGAACATTGCCTCCTGCCAGCATAACTGCAGCTTGCGAAAATATCCCTGCTCCCAGCTACGCTTACAGCGACCGATGCTTGCGGAAGCGCAACGGTAACTTTTGCCGAGACTAGAACTGACGGTGCTTGTGCCGGAAACTATACCCTTACAAGAAAATGGACTGCTACTGACCTATGCGGTAACACTGCAATACATACTCAGACTGTAACCGTAACCGATACTCAGGCCCCTGTATTCGCAGGAACATTGCCTGCTGCCAGCATAACTGCTTCATGTGGAAATGTGCCAGCTGCGGCTACGCTTACTGCAACCGATGCTTGCGGAACTGCGACTGTAACTTTTGCCGAGACAAGAACTGACGGTGCTTGCGCTGGAAGCTACACGCTTACAAGAAAATGGACGGCTACTGACCTTTGCGGTAACACTGCAGAACATACTCAAGTAGTGAACGTGACCGATACTCAGGCTCCAGTATTTGCAGGAACACTGCCTGCTGCTAGTATCAATGCATCTTGTGGAAATATCCCAACTGCGGCTACGTTAACTGCAACTGATGCTTGCGGAAGCGCAACTGTAACTTTTGCCGAGACAAAAACTGACGGTGCTTGTGCCGGAAGCTATACTCTAACAAGAAAATGGACTGCGACTGACCTTTGCGGTAACACTGCCGAACATATTCAAGTAGTGAACGTGAC
This sequence comes from Flavobacterium microcysteis, assembly GCF_006385255.1. GTDB lineage: Bacteria > Bacteroidota > Bacteroidia > Flavobacteriales > Flavobacteriaceae > Flavobacterium > Flavobacterium microcysteis. The sequence continues at coordinate 656 of NZ_VFJE01000040.1, read as the reverse complement.
CGATACTCAGGCTCCTGTATTCACAGGAACATTGCCATCAAACATTACAGCTTCATGTGAAAACGTACCTGCAGCGGCTACGTTAACTGCAACTGATGCTTGCGGAAGTGCAACGGTAACTTTTGCCGAAACTAGAACTGACGGTGCTTGCGCTGGAAGCTACACGCTTACAAGAAAATGGACAGCTACTGACCTTTGCGGTAACACTGCCGAGCATACTCAGATTGTAACCGTACAGGACAATGTAGCTCCTACCTTTACAGGAACAGTCCCTGCTGATATTGCTATATCTTGTGGAAACATCCCTACAGCGGCTACGCTTACTGCAACTGATGCTTGCGGAACTGCGACTGTAACTTTTGCCGAGACTAGAACTGACGGTGCTTGTGCCGGAAGCTACACGCTTACAAGAAAATGGACTGCGACTGACCTATGCGGTAATACTGCCGAGCATACTCAAGTGGTGAACGTGACCGATACTCAAGCTCCTGCATTCGTTGGAACATTGCCTGCTGCTGAACTGGCTGTGTCTTGCGACAATATCCCGGCTGCGGCTACGCTTACTGCAACCGATGCTTGCGGAACTGCGACTGTAACTTTTGCAGAGACTAGAACTGACGGTGCTTGTGCCGGAAGCTATACCCTTACAAGAAAAT
>NZ_VFJE01000039.1 GCF_006385255.1 Flavobacterium microcysteis | reverse complement strand
GTGGCCAGACCTATACCGTTTACGTGAAAGACGCCAACGGTTGCGAGATCACGCCTCTGACCTTCACAATAAATGTGGGTGTGGACATACAGCCAACTGCGACGGTAGTTCCAAACTGTACAGCCAACGTACCTGGAAACACGGTAACCATAGGGGTAAATCCTGCTGTTGCTTCCCAAGTACAGTATTCATTGGACGGGGTAACCTATGTGGCATCCAACACATTTACGAATGTGGCACCGGGAACCCATACGGCTTACGTACAGCATACGAATGGATGTACCAAGACTGTTCCTTTCACAATCAATACGCTACAACCTGTTGCTGCAAATGCAAACGTGACGGCTAACGTATTATGCTTCGGACAATCGACCGGAAGCATCCAGGTGACAGCCACGGGTGGAACAGGAACCATAGAATATGCCATATCGCCTGCCTTTGCTTACGGAACTTCAAACACGTTCAATAACCTTGCAGCAGGAACTTATACCATCAGGGTAAAAGACAATATCGGTTGTGAAATCACACTTGCAAACATCACGGTAACCCAACCTGCGGCGGCACTTTCAGCAACGGTAGGAGGAACGCACGAAATCTGTCTGGGTGACAATAACGGTACGATAACCATAACTCCTGCAGGAGGAACAGCGCCTTACACCACAAGTCTGGATTCTAACAATCCTGCCGACTTTACCTCGACGCTGAACTATACCAACCTGAATGGTGGACAGACCTATACCGTTTACGTAAAAGACGCCAATGGTTGCGAGATTACGCCTCAGACCTTCACAATAAACAGAGGTGTTGACATCCGACCAACTGCCACGGTAGTTCCAAACTGTACCGCCAACGTACCTGGAAACACGGTAACCATAGGAGTAAATCCTGCTGTTGCTTCCCAAGTACAGTATTCATTGGATGGAGTGACTTATGTTTCTTCCAATGTATTTACGAATGTGGCACCGGGAATCCATACCGCTTATGTGCAGCATACGAATGGATGTACCAAGACTGTTCCTTTCACTATCAATGTGCTACAGCCTATTGCTGCAAATGCAAACGTGACAGCCAACGTATTATGCTTCGGACAATCAACCGGAAGCATCCAGGTGACAGCCACGGGTGGTACAGGAACTATAGAATATGCCATATCGCCTGCCTTTGCTTACGGAACTTCAAACACGTTCAATAACCTTGCAGCAGGAACTTATACCATCAGGGTAAAAGACAATATCGGTTGTGAAATCACACTGGCAAACATCACGGTAACCCAGCCTGCTGCAGCACTTTCGGCTACGGTAGGTGGAACGCACGAAATCTGCTTGGGTGAAAATAATGGTACGATAACCATAACGCCTGCCGGAGGAACAGCGCCTTACACAACAAGCCTGGATTCTAACAATCCTGCCGACTTTACTTCGACGCTGAACTATACGAACCTGAACGGTGGCCAGACCTATACCGTTTACGTGAAAGACGCCAACGGTTGCGAGATCACGCCTCTGACCTTCACAATAAATGTGGGTGTGGACATACAGCCAACTGCGACGGTAGTTCCAAACTGTA
>NZ_VFJE01000038.1 GCF_006385255.1 Flavobacterium microcysteis | reverse complement strand
GGCACTGTCAGCATCGAGGTAACGAATGCCCCGACTGCGACGATATCGACATCTACCCCCGTGATCTGCGAGAACGGCACCGGCACGGTAACGATTACCGGCACGCTTAATTCCCAGGTCATCTTCAACATAAACGGTGCGGCGCAGCCTGCGGTAACGCTGACGACGCCTAGCCCCGGCAACCCTGGGATGGGCGATTACGTCCTGAACCCGGTGCTGGCTGCCAGCACGACATACGACCTTGTGAGCGTGTCCACCACGGGCACGACCCCATGCACCACAAACCTTACGGGCAGCGCCACCATCACGGTGACGCCGCTGCCTACGGGCACGATCACGGCTACCGATGCCACGGTATGCCACGGCACGGGCACGACCATCGTGGTGACCGGCCCTGCAAACGGCAGCTTTACCTATTCCGTAGGAACGGGCGCGCCCATATCGGGCACGCTTGATGCGGCCGGAAGGTTCGTGATCAACACGGGTGCCCTTACGGCTCCCGAGACCTACAGGCTGCTGAGCGTGACCACTGCCGGTGCGGTACCATGCACCAAGGCGCTGAACCTTCAGGTGACCGTTTCGGTAAAGGCGCTCCCTACGGCGAGCTTCACCGGCCCTGCAAACGTGTGCTCCAACAGCACGGCGCTTCTGGAATTCACGGGAACGCCGGGCGCCACTGTAAGCTTCGGCTGGACAGGCGGGGCGGGAGGCACTGGCAGCGTTACCCTTGACGGGGCGGGCTATGCGCCTTACACGACCCACGTGATCACGGTACCGACGACCTTTACCCTGACCACGGCGGTAACCACGGGCACGGCACCCTTCTGCAGCGCTACCCTTACGGGCAGCGTCACGATCAACCCGATCGCTGCGCCGATAATATTCAACCCTACGCCGCTTGAGGTGTGCGACGACAATAATGACGGGATCGGGGTGTTCACCCTTACGGACAAGAACCTGGAGATCACCGGCGGGCCTTCGACGCTTATCGTAAGCTACCACGAGACCCAACTGAATGCGGAAAACAACGTCCTCCCTAAGGGACCCGTATACGGGAACCTGACCAGGGCCCTTCCCGAGGATGCCCCGCTTATCCTGTGGGTAAGGGTAGAGGAGCCAGGCGGCAGCCAGTGCCCATCGTACACGCAGCTTCGCCTGATCGTGAACCGCACGCCGCAGCCGGTGTCGCCAGACCCTATCGAGATCTGCGACGACGCTACCGCTGACGGTTTCGCCACCTTCCCTGACATCAGCGTAAGGGAGGCGGACATGCTCCT
>NZ_VFJE01000037.1 GCF_006385255.1 Flavobacterium microcysteis | reverse complement strand
TGATCGTGAACCGCACGCCGCAGCCGGTGTCGCCAGACCCTATCGAGATCTGCGACGACGCTACCGCTGACGGTTTCGCCACCTTCCCTGACATCAGCGTAAGGGAGGCGGACATGCTCCTCGGCCTTGATCCTAGAGATACCTATACTTTCGAATACTATGCGCTTGAGGCCGATGCCAAGGCGGCAGTCCCTACGGCTGCGCCGCTTCCGGTCCTGAACTACAATAACACCACGGCCTACACCCAGACGATCTGGGTAAGGGTATCCACGGCTAAGGGCTGCTTCAGGGCGGTTCCTATCGTGCTTAAGGTTAACCCTAACCCTGTAGTGGCAGTGCCGCTACCGGAATACACCCTGTGCGACGACCCTAGCGGCGACGGCTTCGAGGTGTTCGACCTTGCCGCCCACAGGCAGCAGGTAACCACGGTACCGGGCATGGAAGTGAAATACTACCTCGACAGTGCGGCCCTTGCGGCCGGCACGGAGCTTCCGCTGTCCTACCGAAACGATATTCGTACGGTACAGACCATCATCGTAGGGGTGACCAATACGGCTACGGGATGCTTCTCGCAGACCACGCTTACGCTAAGGGTGCAGCAGCGCCCGCTGGTTACCATTCCTGCGGTAATCCCTACGGCCTGCGACCCTGACGGCAACGGCACGGAGCAGTTCGACCTTGACGCCCTTAAGGCGGAAATCACGGGAGGAGCGGCTTATGACGTGAGCTTCCACGAGACGATGCCGAATGCGGAAAACAACATGTTCCCGTATACCACCCCATACAGCAACCTGGCTTCCGGCACGATCTGGATCCGGGTTACGGACAGGGCCACGCAATGCTACTCTGTTGCGCCGCTGCAGCTGATCGTGAACCCGGTTCCGGTAGTTCCCGCAGCGATCGACGACCTTGTGGTATGCGACACGAATGCCGACGGCATGATGAGGGTAGA
>NZ_VFJE01000036.1 GCF_006385255.1 Flavobacterium microcysteis | reverse complement strand
TGATCGTGAACCGCACGCCGCAGCCGGTGTCGCCAGACCCTATCGAGATCTGCGACGACGCTACCGCTGACGGTTTCGCCACCTTCCCTGACATCAGCGTAAGGGAGGCGGACATGCTCCTGAGCCTTGACCCGCTCGACACCTATACTTTCGAATACTATGCGCTTGAGGCCGATGCCAAGGCGGCAGTCCCTACGGCTGCGCCGCTTCCGGTCCTCAACTACAATAACACCACGGCCTACACCCAGACGATCTGGGTAAGGGTATCCACGCCTAAGGGCTGCTTCAAGGCGGTTCCTATCGTGCTGAAGGTTAACCCTAACCCTGTAGTGGCAGTGCCGCTTCCGGAATACACGCTGTGCGACGACCCTAGCGGCGACGGCTACGAGGTGTTCGACCTTGCCGCCCACAGGCAGCTGGTGACCACGGTACCGGGCATGGAAGTGAAATACTACCTTGACAGTGCGGCCCTTGCGGCCGGCACGGAGCTTCCGCTGGCCTACCCGAACGGCGTGCAGACGGTACAGACCATCATTGTAGGGGTGACCAATACGGCCACGGGATGCTTCTCGCAGACCACGCTTACGTTGAGAGTACAGCAGCGTCCGCTGGTTACCATTCCTGCGGTAATCCCTACGGCCTGCGACCCTGACGGCAACGGCACGGAGCAGTTCGACCTTGACGCCCTTAAGGCGGAGATCACGGGAGGAGCGCCTTATGACGTGAGCTTCCACGAGACGATGCCGAATGCGGAAAACAACGTGTTCCCATATACCAGCCCATACAGCAACCTTGCTTCCGGCACGATCTGGATCCGGGTTACTGACAGGACCACGCAATGCTACTCTGTTGCGCCGCTGCAGCTGATCGTGAACCCGGTTCCGGTAGTTCCCGCAGCGATCGACGACCTTGTGGTATGCGACACGAATGCCGACGGCATGATGAGGGTAGA
>NZ_VFJE01000035.1 GCF_006385255.1 Flavobacterium microcysteis | reverse complement strand
TTGCCGGGCTCCATGTTCCTGTGATTCCGTTTGGCGAAGTTGCCTGTAATGCAGGTACTGTAGCTCCGTTGCAGAATGCCAATGTAGTAGCGAAATCTGGAACAATGTTGTTGTTAATAGTCACATTCAATGTAACTGTTGTAGCACATTGTCCCGCATTTGGCGTGAACACATAGTTTCCGCTAGTAGTGTTGCTAATGGTTGCAGGACTCCATGTTCCTGTGATTCCGTTTGGAGATGTCGCCTGTAATGCAGGTACTGTAGCTCCGTTACAGAAGTTCAATGTAGTAACGAAATCTGGCGTGATATTGTTATTGATAGTCACATTTAACGTAGCTGTTGTAGCACATTGTCCTGCATTTGGTGTAAATACGTAGCTTCCGCTGGCCGTGTTGCTTATTGTTGCCGGGCTCCAGGTTCCAGTAATTCCGTTAGGAGAAGTCGCCTGCAAAGCTGGAATTGTAGCTCCATTACAGTATGCTAATGCAGTTGGAAAATCTGGTGTGATATTGTTATTGATCGTTACGTTTAAGGTCATTGTTACAGCACACTGTCCTGCGTTTGGTGTAAACACATAGCTTCCGTTCGCCGTGTTGCTGATGGTTGCTGGGCTCCAGGTTCCTGTGATTCCGTTTGGCGAAGTTGCCTGTAATGCAGGAACTGTGGCTCCGTTACAGAATGCCAATGTAGTAGGGAAGTCTGGTGTGATATTGTTATTGATGGTTACATTTAAGGTAGCCGTTGTAGCACACTGTCCTGCGTTAGGCGTAAATATATAGCTTCCGCTGGCCGTGTTGCTAATGGTTGCCGGGCTCCATGTTCCTGTGATTCCGTTTGGCGAAGTTGCCTGTAATGCAGGTACTGTAGCTCCGTTGCAGAATGCCAATGTAGTAGCGAAATCTGGAACAATGTTGTTGTTAA
>NZ_VFJE01000034.1 GCF_006385255.1 Flavobacterium microcysteis | reverse complement strand
ATTTTCTTGTAAGGGTATAGCTTCCGGCACAAGCACCGTCAGTTCTAGTCTCTGCAAAAGTTACAGTCGCAGTTCCGCAAGCATCGGTTGCAGTAAGCGTAGCCGCAGCCGGGATATTGTCACAAGACGCAGCCAGTTCGGCAGCAGGCAATGTTCCTGCAAAGACAGGGGCCTGGGTATCGGTCACGTTCACCACTTGAGTGTGCTCAGCAATGTTACCGCAAAGGTCAGTAGCCGTCCATTTTCTTGTAAGCGTATAGCTTCCGGCACAAGCACCGTCAGTTCTAGTCTCGGCGAATGTTACAGTCGCAGTTCCGCAAGCATCGGTTGCAGTAAGCGTAGTCGCAGCCGGGATATTGTCGCAAGACGCAGCCACTTCGGCAGCAGGCAATGTTCCTGCAAAGACAGGAGCCTGAGTATCGGTCACGTTCACCACTTGAGTATGCTCGGCAGTGTTACCGCATAGGTCAGTAGCAGTCCATTTTCTTGTAAGGGTATAGCTTCCGGCACAAGCACCGTCAGTTCTAGTCTCGGCAAAAGTTACAGTCGCAGTTCCGCAAGCATCGGTTGCAGTAAGCGTAGCCGCAGCCGGGATATTGTTACAAGACGCAGCCAGTTCAGCAGCAGGCAATGTTCCTGCAAAGACAGGAGCCTGTGTATCGGTCACACTAACCACTTGAGTATGCTCGGCAGTATTACCGCAAAGGTCAGTAGCAGTCCATTTTCTTGTCAATGTGTAGCTTCCAGCACAAGCACCGTCAGTTCTAGTCTCGGCGAATGTTACGGTTGCAGTTCCACAAGCATCAGTTGCAGTAAGCGTAGCCGCAGCCGGAATGTTGTCGCAAGACGCAGCCAGTTCGGCAGCAGGCAGTGTTCCTTCGAACGCAGGAGCCTGAGTAT
>NZ_VFJE01000033.1 GCF_006385255.1 Flavobacterium microcysteis | reverse complement strand
CCGTTGCACTTCCGCAAGCATCAGTTGCAGTAAGCGTAGCCGCAGCCGGGATATTTCCGCATGAAGCAGTTATGCTGGCAGCAGGCAGTGTTCCTGCGAATACTGGAGCCTGAGTATCGGTCACGGTCACTACTTGCGTGTGAACTGCAGTGTTACCGCAAAGGTCAGTCGCAGTCCATTTTCTTGTAAGCGTGTAGCTTCCGGCACAAGCACCGTCAGTTCTTGTCTCGGCGAATGTTACCGTTGCGCTTCCGCAAGCATCGGTCGCAGTAAGCGTAGCCGCAGCAGGGATGTTTCCGCAAGCTGCAGTGATACTGGCAGCAGGCAGTGTTCCTGTAAATACAGGAGCCTGGGTATCGGTTACGGTCACTACTTGCGTGTGAACTGCAGTATTACCGCAAAGGTCAGTCGCAGTCCATTTTCTTGTCAGGGTATAGTTTCCGGCACATGCACCGTCAGTTCTAGTTTCGGCAAAAGTTACCGTTGCGCTTCCGCAGGCATCGGTCGCAGTAAGCGTAGCCGCAGCAGGGATATTTCCGCAAGCCGCAGTTATGCTGGCAGCAGGCAATGTTCCTGCAAATACAGGAGCCTGAGTATCAGTCACGGTTACAATCTGAGTGTGTTCAGCAGTATTACCGCATAGGTCAGTAGCCGTCCATTTTCTTGTCAGGGTATAGTTTCCGGCACAAGAACCATTAGTTCTTGTCTCAGCGAATGTTACAGTTGCGCTTCCGCAAGCATCGGTTGCAGTAAGCGTAGCCGCAGCAGGGATATTTCCGCAAGCTGCTGTGATGTTTGATGGCAATGTTCCTGTAAATACAGGGGCCTGCGTATCAGTCACGGTTACAGTCTGAGTGTACTCAGCAGTGT
>NZ_VFJE01000032.1 GCF_006385255.1 Flavobacterium microcysteis | reverse complement strand
GCGTAGCCGCAGCCGGGATATTGTCGCAAGACGCAGCCAGTTCGGCAGCAGGCAATGTTCCAACGAATGCAGGAGCCTGAGTATCGGTCACACTAACCACTTGAGTATGCTCGGCAGTATTTCCGCAAAGGTCAGTAGCAGTCCATTTTCTAGTTAATATATATGATGATGGGCAGTTTCCGTCAGTTCTTGTCTCGGCAAAAGTTACCGTTGCGCTTCCGCAAGCATCAGTTGCAGTAAGAGTAGCCGCAGCCGGGATATTGTCGCAAGACGCAGCCAGTTCGGCAGCAGGCAATGTTCCTGCAAAGACAGGAGCCTGAGTATCGGTCACACTAACCACTTGAGTATGCTCGGCAGTGTTACCGCATAGGTCAGTAGCAGTCCATTTTCTTGTAAGAGTATAGCTTCCAGCACAAGCACCGTCAGTCCTAGTCTCGGCGAATGTTACAGTTGCAGTTCCGCAAGCATCGGTTGCAGTAAGCGTAGCCGCAGCCGGGATATTGTCGCAAGACGCAGCCACTTCGGCAGCAGGCAGTGTTCCAACGAATGCAGGAGCCTGGGTATCGGTTACAGTCACCACTTGAGTATGCTCGGCAATGTTACCGCATAGGTCAGTAGCAGTCCATTTTCTTGTAAGGGTATAGCTTCCGGCACAAGCACCGTCAGTCCTAGTCTCGGCAAAAGTTACGGTTGCAGTTCCGCAAGCATCGGTTGCAGTAAGCGTAGCCGCAGCCGGGATGTTGTCGCAAGACGCAGCCAGTTCGGCAGCAGGCAGTGTTCCTTCGAACGCAGGAGCCTGAGTATCGGTCACACTAACCACTTGAGTATGCTCGGCAGTATTACCGCATAGGTCAGTAGC
>NZ_VFJE01000031.1 GCF_006385255.1 Flavobacterium microcysteis | reverse complement strand
CCTCCCAGGTCAACGGGCACGGTGCGGTCGGTAATGTCGAAGTGCTGCAGCTGCCTTCCGGAGAGGTCGTATACGGTGGCTGTCCCTTTTTGGAACTCGTAGCCCACCAGCACGTTGGTGTAGTGCAGGGTAGGGTTGGGGTAGGCCTCTATTGGGTTCTTCTTTTCCTCCTTCTTGCGCTTGTCCTTGAGCTTTACGACCCAGAAGTCGTTGCGTCCCTGTCCGGAGTAGCGGTCCCGGGAAGGCGATCCCATGGAGGTCCCTGCCAGGATATAGCCCCCGTCGCGGGTCTCTATGGCCTTGCGCAGGATGTCCTCGCCGCCGCTTCCCACGGTCTGTGTCCACTGTTCCTCTCCCTTGTCGTCGGTCTTGATTGCGATATAGTCGTTGATTCCCTCAGGGTCTTTCTTTTTGGCGGAATAGGCCTCGGTCTGTGCGTGGCCTCCCAATAGGAGCGACCCGTCCCTGCTTTCCTCGAGGGAAGCGAGCAGGTCTGCCTTTCCGATATCATACGTCTTCTGCCAGAGTATCTCACCTGAAGGATCTACCTTCAGCAGCCAGAAGTCGGTTCCCTTGCCGTTGGATGCGTTCTTGTTGCCGGTGGTTCCGGAGGCGGAGCTTCCTGCTAATAGAAAATTTCCATCCTTAGTTTGCAATACTGCCTGCAATTGGTCGTCTCCCTCACCGCCATAAACCTTCTGCCATTCCGGTTCTCCCTTGGCATCGAGCTTTATGACCCAGTAGTCCGACATCCCGTAGCACTTCTCGGACTTGTTTCCGGATTCTGGCGAGTTGGACGATCCTCCCAGGAGGTATCCCCCGTCCCGTGTCTGCACGGCACT
>NZ_VFJE01000030.1 GCF_006385255.1 Flavobacterium microcysteis | reverse complement strand
CGCTCCAAGCCCAGGACATCCTCTGGGAGAAATCCTACGGAGGAAATCACTCCGAATACCTATTCGACGCACAGCCCACTCCCGACTACGGGTTCATACTCGCAGGAAGCTCACTATCCCAAAAGACCGGAAACAAGACCGAGGAAGCCGCAGGCGACCTCGACTACTGGGTATGGAAGATGGACGAAAAAGGAGAGCTCGACTGGCAGAAGGCCTTCGGGGGAGCCGGTGCCGACCTGCTGCAGGCCGTACGCCTGACAAAGGACGGGGGATTCATACTCGCCGGGACATCCGATTCCAAAAAGGGCGACCAGAAGAAGGATGACGGGTTCGGGAAGGAAGACTTCTGGATAATAAAGCTAAACGCCAAGGGCGGGGAACAGTGGCAGCGCACCATAGGGGGCGCCGGACAGGAACTCCTGCAGAGCATAGTGCCGACTTCCGACGGGGGCTACCTGCTGGCGGGATCCTCAAGTTCCGCAAAAAGCGAGAAGATCTTGGCAGGACAGCCCGACCCGTTCGGGAAGTCAGAAGCCGGGTTCGGCAACCTGGACTACTGGGCCGTGAAGCTCGATTCCGAAGGAAAGGTCGAATGGCAGAAGGCCTTCGGGGGGCAGTATGCCGACCAGCTACGCAGTGCCGTGCAGACACGGGACGGGGGATACCTCCTGGGAGGATCGTCCAACTCGCCAGAATCCGGAAACAAGTCCGAGAAGTGCTACGGGATGTCGGACTACTGGGTCATAAAGCTCGATG
>NZ_VFJE01000029.1 GCF_006385255.1 Flavobacterium microcysteis | reverse complement strand
CTACATCAGTGTTTCCTTCATATCCGTTAACCGGAGTCGGGTTATCATTTACCGCATCGATTGGTGCTTCTTCCACAACTACAGTTACCGTTGCAGAATCACAATTAGTTGGGTTTAATATCTCGCACAATTGGTATACGATAGTGTAAGTTCCTGCAGGTGTCTGTGGGTCTACGCTTACCGTTCCAGTTGCTGGATCTAATTCCACACCTGGGTTTGTTGATGGAGTCGTTACCGTAACAGTTACTTGTGATGGAATAACCGGAACACCGTTTAATGTGTCGTTATCCAATACGTTCACTACATCTGTATTTCCTTCATATCCGTTAACCGGAGTCGGGTTGTCATTTACCGCATCGATTGGTGCTTCTTCCACAACTACAGTTACCGTTGCAGAATCACAATTAGTTGGGTTTAATATTTCACACAATTGGTATACGATAGTGTAAGTTCCTGCAGGTGTCT
>NZ_VFJE01000028.1 GCF_006385255.1 Flavobacterium microcysteis | reverse complement strand
TTACTTCATGCATCACTGGTATATCTCCAATATGTGCTGCACAACAAGAGGCTAAACTTGGTGCTGGATTCCCAACGATTCCGGTAACTCAGTGTTTTCCAATCCCAACAGTAAAGTGTATCCCAACCGTAACTTCATGTGTTACAGGAATATCTCCAATCTGTGCTGCACAGCAGGAAGCAAACGTTGGAGCTGGATTTCCAACGATTCCAGTAACGCAATGCCTACCAATTCCTACTGTTCAATGTATTCCTACTGTAACTTCATGCATCACTGGTATATCACCAATATGTGCTGCACAACAAGAGGCTAAACTTGGTGCTGGATTCCCAACGATTCCGGTAACTCAGTGTTTTCCAATCCCAACAGTAAAGTGTATTCCAACCGTAACTTCATGTGTTACAG
>NZ_VFJE01000027.1 GCF_006385255.1 Flavobacterium microcysteis | reverse complement strand
GGTCGTCATAGTAGTGTACCGTAAAGTCCCCTACCGGCTGGGTGCCCAGTACCGTGGCATCGAACGCCGTAAGGTCGAAGTCCGTCTGGCCGTCGTTGGTGCCGTCCATGTCGCACTTGGTGATAAGCGCAGGGTCCGTCACCGGGTTGGCAACCGCAGGCTCGTCAACGATAAGGTTGAACGTGCCCACGCTGAAGCATCCCGTAGTATTGTTCTGTACCCTTACCCAGACAGCCTCTGGGTTGCTGCTGTTAGGGTAGCTGTTCGGAAGCTGCGTTCCCGCCACTCCCGCCTCGGCATCCGCCTGGCTGTGGTAGTACGTGAATGTGTAGTCCGCCGGGTTAAGCCCTGCTGCGATTACATTGATATTGTGGCTGCTCATCGTGAAGGTATGCGTGG
>NZ_VFJE01000026.1 GCF_006385255.1 Flavobacterium microcysteis | reverse complement strand
GGTCGTCATAGTAGTGTACCGTAAAGTCCCCTACCGGCTGGGTGCCCAGTACCGTGGCATCGAACGCCGTAAGGTCGAAGTCCGTCTGGCCGTCGTTGGTGCCGTCCATGTCGCACTTGGTAATGAGCGCAGGGTCCGTCACCGGGTGGGCAACCGCCGGCTCGTCAACGATAAGGCTGAACGTGCCGACGCTTACGCATTTGGTCACCTTGTTCTGTACCCTTACCCAGACAACCTCGGGATTGGTCACGTTAGGGTAGCTGTTCGGAAGCTCTGTCCCCGCCACTCCCGCCTCGGCATCCGCCTGGCTGTGGTAGTACGTGAATGTGTAGTCCGCCGGGTTAAGCCCTGCTGCGATTACATTGATATTGTGGCTGCTCATCGTGAAGGTATGCGTGG
>NZ_VFJE01000025.1 GCF_006385255.1 Flavobacterium microcysteis | reverse complement strand
TTTGCACCCGCAATAAAGGCGAAGTTCATAGGTAAATACTGACAGGAAGCGGATTTTGAAGGGGGATAAAAATTTCCAAAAATAAATTTGCGAGAATCAAAAAGGTTTTTTACTTTTGCACCCGCAATCAGGGCAACGTTCATAGACAAAATGCAGTACCGGCTTGGGAGAAAATAATTTTCGAAAAAGCTTGCGGGAAACGGAAAAGGGTCATATCTTTGCCGTCCGCAAAAACGGTAAGGGCTTGGAAAAAGGAAAGAAATTTTTTTTCAAAAAAAGCTTGCAGGACTCGAAAAGAGTGTTACCTTTGCAGCCGCTCCGAGAGGGGCGACAGAAAACAAGAAGAACACGTTCATAGACATATTGGATTGACAGCAAAT
>NZ_VFJE01000024.1 GCF_006385255.1 Flavobacterium microcysteis | reverse complement strand
TCGGCAACCTTACAAGTAACCTTCCGGGGTATACCGTTGCGTTCTACACCCTTGCGGGCACGCTTATCGACCCTGCCAATGCCTATACGAACCAGAACCCTGGCGTGCAGACGCTGAACGTTGTAATCACCAATACGGCCACCACCTGCGAAAGCAGGACCACGCTTACCATCCGAGTGGAGCCGCTTCCTAACCCTAGGACGGATCCGCAGGACATCGAGTCGTGCGACACCGGCATTCCCGGCGACGGCATGGCTGAAGGCGTCGACCTTACGGTACGCGAGACCTATATCAGGAACAACACGAACCCTGCGAGCGTAGACTTCTTCTACTATACGGACCGCAACCAGGCGGAAGCGGACGGCATCCAGGGCACGA
>NZ_VFJE01000023.1 GCF_006385255.1 Flavobacterium microcysteis | reverse complement strand
TCGGCAACCTTACAAGTAACCTTCCGGGGTATACCGTTGCGTTCTACACCCTTGCGGGCACGCTTATCGACCCTGCCAATGCCTATACGAACCAGAACCCTGGCGTGCAGACGCTGAACGTGGTAATCACCAATACGGCCACCACCTGCGAAAGCAGGACCACGCTTACCATCCGAGTGGAGCCGCTTCCTAACCCTAGGACGGATCCGCAGGACATCGAGTCGTGCGACACCGGCATTCCTGGCGACGGCATGGCCGAAGGCGTCGACCTTACGGTACGCGAGACCTATATCAGGAACAACACGAACCCTGCGAGCGTAGACTTCTTCTACTATACGGACCGCAACCAGGCGGAAGCGGACGGCATCCAGGGCACGA
>NZ_VFJE01000022.1 GCF_006385255.1 Flavobacterium microcysteis | reverse complement strand
CCGGGTTAAGCCCTGCTGCGATTACATTGATATTGTGGCTGCTCATCGTGAAGGTATGCGTGGCACCCCCTACGCAGGCAGTATAGTTCGGTATCGGGTTGGCCAGCGCAGGAAGCGGGTGAACGATTAGCTCGAGCTCCACTATCTGGTAGCATTTCTTCGCCGCCGGGTTGTTGGCGTTTGTCGTCATCAGCACGTATATCGTTCCCGATGGGCCGTCATAGTCCGTTGGGTCAGGGATGGCGTTAGGGTATGTCGTGCCCTGGATGCCGTCCGCTTCCGCCTGGTTGCGGTCCGTATAGTAGAAGAAGTCTACGCTCGCAGGGTTCGTGTTGTTCCTGATATAGGTCT
>NZ_VFJE01000021.1 GCF_006385255.1 Flavobacterium microcysteis | reverse complement strand
CCGGGTTAAGCCCTGCTGCGATTACATTGATATTGTGGCTGCTCATCGTGAAGGTATGCGTGGCACCCCCTACGCAGGCAGTATAGTTCGGTATCGGGTTGGCCAGCGCAGGAAGCGGGTGCACGATAAGCTCGAGCTCCACTATCTGGTAGCATTTCTTCGCCGCCGGGTTGTTGGCGTTTGTCGTCATCAGCACGTATATCGTTCCCGATGGGCCGTCATAGTCCGTAGGGTCAGGGATGGCGTTAGGGTATGTCGTGCCCTGGATGCCGTCCGCTTCCGCCTGGTTGCGGTCCGTATAGTAGAAGAAGTCTACGCTCGCAGGGTTCGTGTTGTTCCTGATATAGGTCT
>NZ_VFJE01000020.1 GCF_006385255.1 Flavobacterium microcysteis | reverse complement strand
GTGGTATGCGACACGAATGCCGACGGCATGATGAGGGTAGACCTCCAGGGACATGCGGAACAGGACCTTCTTGATGCGCAGGTTCCGGGCGGCAGCTATACGGTACGCTTCTACACGCTACAGGCTGATGCCGAGGCCGGCCTTGGCGGAGCCATCGCTACCCCAACGAGCCACCCGGCAACCAACGGGGACATTATCTGGGTAAGGGTTACCAATACCGCCACGGGATGCTACAAGCTAGGCAGCTTCAAGGTAGTGATCAACCCGTCGCTGTCCTTCCCGCATGTGGAATACTCGCTTTGCGACGAGGCCCTTC
>NZ_VFJE01000019.1 GCF_006385255.1 Flavobacterium microcysteis | reverse complement strand
GTGGTATGCGACACGAATGCCGACGGCATGATGAGGGTAGACCTCCAGGGACATGCGGAACAGGACCTTCTTGATGCGCAGGTTCCGGGCGGCAGCTATACGGTACGCTTCTACACGCTACGGGCTGATGCCGAGGCCGGCCTTGGCGGAGCCATCGCTACCCCAACGAGCCACCCGGCAACCAACGGGGACATCATCTGGGTAAGGGTTACCAATACCGCCACGGGATGCTACAAGCTAGGCAGCTTCAAGGTAGTGATCAACCCGTCGCTGTCCTTCCCGCATGTGGAATACTCGCTTTGCGACGAGGCCCTTC
>NZ_VFJE01000018.1 GCF_006385255.1 Flavobacterium microcysteis | reverse complement strand
TCCCGGCTGCGGCTACGCTTACTGCAACTGATGCTTGCGGAAGTGCAACGGTAACATTCGCCGAGACAAGAACTGACGGTGCTTGCGCCGGAAGCTACACGCTTACAAGAAAATGGACGGCTACTGACCTTTGCGGTAACACTGCAGTTCACACACAAGTAGTGACTGTAACCGATACTCAGGCTCCAGTATTCGCAGGAACACTGCCTGCTGCCAGCATAACTGCTTCATGCGGAAATATCCCGGCTGCGGCTACGCTTACTGCAACTGATGCTTGCGGAAGTGCAACGG